>NZ_MUYJ01000001.1 GCF_002155695.1 Erythrobacter tepidarius | reverse complement strand
AGGTCTGGCAGCCGCGCCCCGTCATGGGCGTTGGCCGCGCTGGCATCCCAGGTCCTGATCAGCCCATGCGCCCGGTCGATGCCGATGTGGTTCTTGTAGCCGAACATCGGGATGGCAAGATCGACCGGCTTGAACGCCGCAGGATCAGCACCCTCCTTCACCTTCGCCTTGGAGTATTTGACCGTCCAGCGCGCATCGCGGTCCTTCTGGCGGATCCTGGCGGGCTTCTCCTTCCAGCGCTCCGGGATCTTGCCCTCCTTTATCGCGGCCTTTTCCTCATCGCTATTGCGCTGCCTGGGCGCCGGCACCACGGTCGCATCGATGATCTGCCCGCCCATCGCCAGATAGCCGCGATCGGTCAGCACGGCATCGAAGCGCGCAAAGAGCTTGTCGATCGCCTTGGCCTTCACAAGCTGCTCACGAAACAGCCACACCGTGGTGGCATCAGGCACCTTGCCATCGAGCCCTAACCCCAGGAACCGCTGGAACGAGAGCCGGTCCTTGATCTGGAACTCTGCCGCCTCGTCCGAGAGCGAGTAGAGCGCCTGCAGCACCAGGATCTTGAACATCATCACCGGATCGAACGGCGGCCGGCCGCCTTTGCCACGATCGCTCCGCCTCAGCGCCACGATCAGCGGCCCGCGGAACACTTCAAAATCCACCACCCCCGCCAACCGCTCCAGCGGATCGCCCGCCGCGCTCAACGCCGCATACCGATCCGACAAATCAAAGAAACCCGGCTGACCAACCATCATCGCCTCCGCTCATCGCAGCGCAGAGTGAATCAGATCAGCGCATCAAAGGCGAGGGTTTTTCGAGGTGTCCAGTTCTTTTTCACCTATTTCCAGCCAGCGGTCCTCTTCGGACTGATCGTCTTCTGGTATTACGCCCCCAACGAATGGGCGCTGGCCTCGATCGGCATTGCCATCGGCCTCGGTTTCAAGGTGCTTCTACTCGGGCTCGAATGGGTCAATCCGCGCTACCGCAGCTGGCAGCTGACCTGGAAGGAATTCTGCACCGACCTGTTCTACGTCGGCCTCGGTTACACCTTCCTGCGCATGGTTGATGGCTATATCGGCGATGACGTGATGATCGAGGCGGTGCGAAACGCCTTCGACTGGGAGAAATTCAGCTGGTTTACCGGCCTGCCACTGCTGTTGCAGGCAATCCTGATCTCGATGATCTTCGATTTCGGCCAGTACTGGATGCATCGCGGGATGCACAACTGGTACCCGCTGTGGCTGACCCACGCCCCGCATCACTACATCACGCAGCTCAACATCAACAAGGGCGCGGTTGGCAATCCGATCGAGTTGTTTCTGATCGGGCTGGGAATCGGCGGATTCTTCGATTTCCTCCCGCGAGCCTTCCTGCTGGCTGGGGCGATCGGAATGGCGGTGTCAACCTACCAGCACATCAACGTGCGCTTCAACACGCCGCGTTGGTGGCGCTTCATCTTTAACACGGTAGAGCATCACTCGGTCCATCACTCGCAGGACTACGAGGCAACCCGCAGCAACTATGCCGGCACGTGGATCATCTGGGATCGCATCTTCGGCACCTGCGTCGATGGCGAAGCCGAACTGCTGGGAATGGAGGGCGGGCGCCGGATGGATATTGCCGAAACGATGCACTACCCCTTCACCGAAGGCTACCGAACCTTCCGCGCCTGGCTGAGTCGCCGTTTTGCCCTGCCGGCCAGCTCAACGCATCAGCCGGAACCGGCAGAGTGAAACGGCTCGGCGGATCGGAGCGATCGGCATGAGGCCTGCTTTGACCTATATCGAATGGCTCTGGCGCGCCGAGGGAGAAGTGCCGATCGACCCACCGCTGTCCGCGGCCGAGGCCTTTGCCCGGCTCGACCCGTTGTTCCGGACTCCCGACACGACCTACGCTGTAAAGGGCGATACCCTGACCTATGTGAAGCACAATCCTGCTGCACAGGACAAACTCGCCACCTTCACCAGCGGCACCATGCGTGTCGCGCGAAGCGAGGATGGCGCCGCAAAACTGGTGTTCAGCGTCAGGAGCAAGGCGCTGCTGATGGTGTTCCTCGCCCCGCTGCTGTTCCTCGCTTTTGCACAGGTCATGAGTGCCGCGAACGATTGGGAAAAGGCCGCGATGGAAGCCGAAAGGGCCGAAGCGAAAGCGGCTGGCAAGCTCAAGGATGACGACAAGGCGAAACCAAAGGCGGAACTCCATCCGCTCGACAAGATGCTCGGCGCGCCAGAGCCAGAAGATCCCTCCAAGAAGAAGGATGAGAACAAAGACAAGGAAAAATTCGAGACGACTCCGGCCTACGTCCTAGCTGGCATGTTCTTCTTGCTGTTCATCGTAGGCCGGGTGCTCGAACCCTGGCTGCTCAAGCGCACCCTGCGCGCCGCCCTCGCTTCTGCCCCATCCGATTCGGCGTACGCTGGTTCACAAGCCGAGCTTTGTTCAGGCACATCCTGACGTCGCGGCATTGCCGCTCGCCAGAACAGCAAATCTGCCCAAGCCCCTATAAAAGGGGAGAATTCGTCATGCTGTAGCGCCCCGATCAACACCTCCGCACGGGGATGGGCATATAAGTCAAATGGCGCATGGTGCACCTTTCATCAAAGCCACATCACTCATGTCATCAGCCGGCACCGTAGGGGAAGTGTGCAGGCGAACTGGATATAGCCGCGCGTAAGACGCGGGACAGCCAACCGCAGGAGAGGAACATTAAACCCATTTTCCGGGGGCTTTGATGAACATCTCCAGAAAGAAACCGATCCGACGCACCCTGCTTTCCACGACCCTGATGACCGGCCTGGCCACTTTTTCGCCCGCAGCGGCGATGGCGGCAGATGAAACCGTGCCGGATGCCGAACCCGAGGTACTCACCGCCAGCGCCGTCGCAGCCGCCGAAGCGCCGGACGAAGAAGCGATCCTCGTCACCGGCTCGCGACTTCGCCGCGATTCCAATCTCGAATCGCCCTCACCCGTTGTCAGCATCACCGCCGAAGGTTTCCGCGGTGAGCAGGAAGTGGCCGATGCGCTGCGCACTATTCCGGCCCTGTCCGCCTCGACCAGCGCAGCCCAGTCGGTCGCCGCGAGCGAAACTGGTGGTGGCGGCGCTGTTGGCGCGGCAACGCTCAACCTGCGCGGTCTCGGCGCGGAGCGCACGCTGGTGCTGGTCAATGGCCGCCGTCACGTCGCTGGTGTGGCCGAAACCTCCGTGGTCGACATCAACTCGATCCCATCCTCGCTTATCAGGCAGGTCGAAGTCCTCACCGGCGGCGCTTCGGCGGTCTATGGCGCGGACGCGGTGACCGGGGTCGTCAATTTCGTGCTCGATCGCGAGTTCGACGGGCTCGAGCTTGGTGCCAACGCTGGCCTTTCGACCGAAGGAGACGCCGGCAATTTTGACGGCTACATCAAATTCGGCAAGAATTTCGCCGATGGGCGCGGCAACATCACGCTGGTGGGGGACTATAGTTACGACAATGGCTTGCGCTTCGGCGACCGCACGCAGTTCCGCAACGGCAACATCGCCGATGACGGGCCCAACCCGGCGCTGCGCTTCCAGCGCGGCGATCTTGGGCCGGACACCCCGAATTTCAGCAACTTCTTCAATATCTCGCGCGGCTTCTATCCCTATGGCTTCGTGATCCCGCTGCCTGGCACCGCGCGCTACAACCAGATATTTCCCAGCGGCACGACACCCACAGCTGCCGAACAGGCGCTGATCGACCGCGCGCTCGCGGCCCCGACCCGCGCGATCGGCCCGCGGTATGGGTTCCAGATCACTTCGGCCGGTGGCATCATCATCCCGGCCGACTTCGCCGATCCCAATTCGGACATCGACCGAGACGGTCGCAGCGATTGCCTTGAAAGCTTCACCGGCTTCAACGGCCTGTTCGACTACAATGGCTTCGGCGCGCTGGGCGGGTGCTTCATAGCCACCGCCAACGGGATCGAGGTGCTCGATGATGATGGCCTGATCGCAGGCAATTTCAACGCCTTTGGCGGAGAGGGGAACATCTTCGACAACGGCGGCTATCTGGTCCCCAAGATCGAACGCTACGGGATCAACCTGCTCGCCGACTACGACATAAGCGACAGCGTGAATGCCTATTTCGAAGGCAAGTACTTCCGTCAGGAAACCACCTTCGGCACCAACCAGAACTCGTTCTACGATCTGCTCACGATTGCCCCTGACAATCCTTTCATTCCCGATGTGCTGCGCCCAATCTCGGATGCAGCGGGCGGGTTGTATATCACCCGCGACCCGACCGACCTCGGCCCGAACATCGACACCAACATTTCCGAAACCTTCCGCTTCGTCGCCGGGTTCAAAGGCAATCTTTCGGACGAAATCAGCTTTGACGTTTCGGGCAACTGGGGCCGGTATGATCTGAAGTCGATCAACCGCAACAATGTGCTGTATGATCGCTTCCTCGCCGCGATCGACGTGACGAGCGATGCGCGCGGAAACCCAGTCTGCCGCAGCGAGCTTAACCCCTCGGTGCGTTCGCCAGCCACCGTATTCGGTATCCCGACTGGCGACTTCGGCTATCTCACCTTCGTTCCGGGCCGGGGCGAATGCCGCCCGGCCAACCTCTTCGGAGTCGGTTCGATAAGCCAAGAAGCGGTGGACTTCATCACCACTACCACCATTAACACCTACCGTACCGAACAGCTGCAGATCACCGGCGTGATCGACGGCGATACCTCTGCCTTCTTCAACTTGCCTTATGACTCGATCCAGTTCGCTTTGGGTGCCGAGTATCGCGAGGAGAAGAGCCGTTCGATCTTCGATCCGTTGGTGCGCGGTATCCTGCCGGTGACCACGGTCGACGGCACCGCCGGCCAGTTCGTCGGGGATGCGCCGGGCTTCAATGGCCAGGGCTTCTCCCAGACCTCGCTAGCCACCCCGCCGGACGGATTCTTCCAGAACTCGGGCGGGAGGTATGACGTGGTCGAAGTGTTCGCCGAGCTGGGCACCACGCTGATCGAGGACGTGCCGCTTATCGACGAGCTGCGGCTGGAACTTGCCGGCCGCTATTCTGACTACAGCACCGTTGGCAGCGTGTTCACCTATGCGATCAACGGCTTCTGGTCGCCGATCGAGGACATCCGTGTGCGCGGCACCTACTCGCGCGCGGTGCGGGCGCCCAATATCTCGGAACTCTTCGCCCCGCCGCAGGCCGCCTTCTTCCGCCCGTTCGATCCCTGCGATCAGGCCGAGATCGACGCATTGGTGGCGGCCGGCGATCCGAATGTCCAGAACCGCATCAATAACTGCCGAGCAGACGGGATACCGCCTGGCTTTACAGATCCGCTCAGCGCCCGCTTTGCCGGAACGATTTCGGGCAATCCCAATCTGCGCGAGGAAACGGCCGACACCTACACCATCGGCATGGTGCTCCAGCCGCGCTTCATTCCGGGGCTGGCGATCACGGCGGACTATTACCATATCCGGATCGACGACGCGATCAGCACTATCGCTGCGCAGGACGTGGTCGACAACTGCTATGACAGCGCGACCTTCCCGAACGAATTCTGCAACAGCTTCACCCGTAACCGCGATCCGACATCGGCACAGTTCCTCGGCTTCACCTCGCTCAACCTGACCACCATCAACTTCGTGCGGATCGAGACCGCTGGTGTCGATGCCTCGCTGTCCTACACCACCACCATCGGCGATCACCGTCTGGGCCTTGCTGCTACCGCATCGTGGGTCGACAAGATCGATTTCTTCTTCGATCCCACCGATCTGTCGCGCATCGATCCTGAGCTGGGCGAGTTGCAGCGCCCCGAATGGTCGGGCCGGGCTACGGCGAGTTACGGGATAGGCGATTTCAATATCGACTACACCGTCACCTATCTCGGCAAGATGGCTCTCCGTGCAGTCGAGATCGAGACCTTCGAAGCGCAATTCGGACCTGCCGGCATCACCGACGAGACTTGGACGCACAGCATTGCGGCTTCGTATGACTTCACCGATTACGGGATCAAAGTGTTCGGCGGGGTCAACAACATCTCGAACGTGAAGCCCTTCATCACCGAACGGGCCTATCCGGTCAGCCCGGTCGGCCGCTCGGTGTTCCTCGGCCTGCGCTGGACGATGTAACTCCGCCTGCGCCTGACTCGGCAGGAGCCGGGGGCGTCAATGCGCCTCCCGGCTTTTTGCTGCCACCCGTCGCAGGGCATTGACGTAAACCTCGGGCGCCTGCGCACCGGGAATGATGAAGCGGCTGTTGATGATCATTGCCGGCACCCCAAAAATGTTGAGATCCCATGCCCGCTGCTCCTCGGCGATGACTCGCGCCTCAAGCTCGGGATCGTCGAGCGCGGCCTCGGCGGCTTTGCGGTGCAGCCCCGCCCCGACCGCGAGATCGAGCAGCACCGCGCGGTCAGACAGGTTGCGGCGCTGGTTGAAGTGCGCTCGGAACAGCGCAAGCTTCAGTTGCGTCTGCACCGCAGGTCCGGCCTGTTCGAGCGCCACGGCCAGCAGCTTGTGGCAATCGCGGGTGTTCCACATCATCGCCGGCGGGGTCTCGCCCTTCCCTTCCCATGACAGCGATACTCCTGCCTCTTCGGCAATCGTCTTCATCTGTTCGCGGATCCTTGCGCCTTCCTCTGCCGGGCGGCGATATTTCCGCTGAAGATGCGCCTCCTGCTCCTCGCCCTCGCGGGGCATGTCGGGATTGAGCTCGAACGGCCGCCAGCGAATCTCGGCGACGATCTCGCCGTTGAGCTGGTCCAGCGCCCTGCTGAGCTGGCCATAGCCGATCAGGCACCACGGGCACATGACATCGGAATAGATATCGATCGTCAGCCTGTCGGTCATTTGTCGAGCCACCAGGCGATCAGGTGATGCGCGATGGCAAAGGGGCGCGGGAAATAGAGCAGGTCTGTCCCTGCCGCGCCTGCCGCGCGCGCTTCCTCCAGCTCGGCGCGGGTGAACCAGCGCGCGTCCTCCAGCTCGGTGGAGTCGATCTTCAGCGTCGGATCATCGGCCACGCTGGTGCAGCCGATCATAAGCTGGCTCGGGAAGGGCCAAGGCTGGCTGGCGATGTAGCGAACATCGCGCACCTGCACACCCGCTTCCTCGCGGATTTCGCGCGCGACGGCTTCTTCGATGGTCTCGCCCGGCTCGACGAAGCCGGCGAGCGCGGAATACATCTTGGGCGGAAAGCGCGGTTGGCGCCCCAGCAGCAGGCGGCCGTCATGCTCGACCAGCATGATCGTCACCGGGTCGGTGCGCGGGAAGTGATCGGCGCCGCAATTGTCGCAATGGCGCTGCCAACCACCCTTGACGAGCTTCGTCGCCGAGCCGCAGCGGGCGCAGAAGCGGTGGCGCGCGTGCCAGTCGACAAGGCTGCGCGCTCCGCCGTAGATCGCGAGGTCTGCCGGCGCGAGCTGCTGCATGATCTGCCAGGCGCGTGGCATGGCATAAGCGGGGCCATCCGCACCCTCGGCCGGAACCGGGGCAAAACAGGCCTTGCCGTCGAGCAGCCCGAGAAACACCAGCTCCGCATCGGGCGCAACATCGGCAAGACTGCCCCAGACGAGGCCGCCCATGTCATCGACGCCGGGCAGCAGGCCGTCCATCACCAGCACCTTCGCGCGCCAGTCCATCAGCCCAGCCAGGGCATTGTCATCCACGCGGATATGATCGGCACGCTCGATCGGCGATCCGGCAAAAGCCATCGGCACGGAGCCTGACACAGGCAGATGCATCACGCCGCCTTCTCCATGCGCATGGCGGCCAGGTCGGCTTGCATCGCCGCGAGAAATTCGTCGCGGATCGGATAGGCCTCGGAGGGCATATACTGGGTGAACAGGGTCGAACGCAGACCAAGCCCGAAATCGACCGCAGCAAGCGTGCCTGCCGCCCCGCCCCAGCCGAAGGTCTGGCCGACCGAGCGTCCGCCGGCGCCGTGGCCCTGACCCTCCATCCAGCTCCCCTTGGTGTCGACCGTGGCGGGCAGCAGATCGGAAGTGCCCACCCGCACCGCCTCCTCGCTCATCACGCGCACGCCGTCGAGCATCCCGTAGCCGAGCAGCATCCGGAGGAAGCGGTCATAGTCCTTGGGGCTCGATACCAGCCCGCCGCCGCCTGCGGGCACTTCGGGCGGGTCGAGATAGATCGACGCCTGCCCCGGATCGAGCGGGAAGGGATTGCCACCGACAATCCCGCAATTGTCGGTCAGCCGATAGGCCTCGCTTTGCGGCACCTGCATCCATGTGCTGTTCATCCCGCACGGCTCGAAGATCCGCGCCTTCAGGAACGCCTCGAATTCCATCCCGCTCACCACTTCGATCACCCGTCCGAGCAGGTCGATGCTGCACGAATAGCTCCATCTGGTGGCCGGCTGATACATCAGCGGCAGGCTCGCGAGACGATCGGCCCAGGCCTCCAGCCCCGGTGCGGGGGTAACAGCGGGAAAGCCGGGAATCGGCATCCGGCTGACCCGACCGCCGACCAGACCGAGCTCATTATAGGCCTTGAGCAATGGCCCCTTGCTGATGATCTGGTAACCCAGCCCGGCGGTATGCGTAAGCAGCTGGCGGATGGTGATCGGTCGTTCGGCAGGAACGGTATTGTCCAGCGGGCCTTCGGGATCGACCAGCACCCGCATGTTGCGGAAGGCGGGCAGGATCTCGTGCAACGGCTGGTCAAGCCCCAGCTTGCCTTCGTCGATCAGGATCATGGTCGCCATGCCGGTGATCGGCTTGGACATCGAATAGATCCGATACAGCGCGTTTTCATCAACGGGCGTCGGTCTGGCAAACGAAAGCGTGCCGCCGCCAACCGTGTGGACGTGATGCTCCTGCCGCCAGCCGAAAGTCACCAGCAGATTGGCAACCTTGCGCTCGGACACATAACGGCTCGCCAGCGCGGCGACATTGGGCCAATCCTCGGCCCCGTCATGCGCCAGCAGCGCACGCCCGAAGGGCAGACCCGAAAGCACCGCGCCCCCGGCAAGCAGGGCGCTCTGCCGCAAGAGCGAGCGACGCGACAAGGCGGGCAGATCAAGGGCGGGGATCGACATGGGGCAGATTCTCCGAAGGCTGGCACCAGCCTGTCTGCGGCACGCCGCTGCAAGCGTCAATCGCCGGCAGACCCTGCGGTCTTGCAAAGCGGCGGTGTTCTATGCATATAAGACACATGCTCAATGTCTTGGCCTATGTCGTCGGCCTTGTCAGCCTGATTATCGTCATTCCGGCGCAGATCCCCTTGCTCGGCTAGGCCAACTGGCTCGCGCTGCCGCTGATCGTGATCGGGGTGATCATCGGCGCGCTCTCGTCGCGGGACGGCGGGCGCAATTTTTGCCTCATCGTGCTGCTGCTCGCGGCGCTGCGCCTGAGCATCGGCGGCGGGTTCATCTAGACCAGCGCGAGCGCTGCGGCCTTGGCGAACAAGCTTGCCAGCCCCGCATCCGCAATCCGGCTGACCGGCCACCACTGGCCCTCGCCCGGCACAGCCGCAGCGGTCTCCAGCGCTTTGACCTCCAGCGTCAGCCGGGCATGGGTGAACCCGTGCCGCACCGCGCCGAGACTGCGCCATGCGCCTTCTATCGGCGCTGTGCCCGAGCCATCGCGACGCGCAGTCCAACCATCGTCGGGCAGTGCGCGCATCCCGCCGAGCATGCCCGTGGTCGGACGCGTGACCAGCCAGACCTCCATCCCTTGCCGGCGCGTGATCCAGAACGCGGTGCCACGACGTTCGGGAACCGGCCGCTTGGGCGGCTTAACGGGCAAGCGCTCGGGTTCGCCTCGCTGTCGGCCCGCGCAGACATCGGTCAGCGGGCAAAGCAGGCAGCGCGGTGCCTTGGCGGTGCACAGGTCACTGCCAAGATCCATCATCGCTTGCGCGAAATCGCCCGCGCGACGCTCTGGCGTGATCGCATCGGCGGCGTCACGGATTGCCTTCCTCGCCCCCGGCAGCGGCGTGTCGATAGCGAACAGGCGGGCCACCACCCGCTCGACATTGGCATCGACCACCACCGCGCGCCGTCCGAAGGCGATCGCGGCAATCGCGGCGGCGGTGTAGTCGCCAAGCCCGGGCAGTGCGCGCAGCTCGGCCTCATTATCGGGAAACCCGCCCCGCTCCGCCACCACCCTTGCGCATTTCAGAAGGTTGCGGGCGCGCGAATAGTAGCCCAGCCCCGCCCATGCCGTCATGATGTCGCCCTCGGGCGCGGCCGCAAGGGCTTCGACCGAGGGCCAGAGCGACGTGAACTTCGCGAAATAGGGCTTCACTGCCGCCACGGTGGTCTGCTGAAGCATCACCTCGGACAGCCACACGCGATAGGGCCATGCCGGGTCGTCGGGCAGCGCGCTCTGCGGCGGCAGGCGCCAGGGCAGATCGCGGGCATGGGCGTCATACCAGGCGAGCAGCGTTTCGGAGATGCTGGCAGTCACGCCCCGCCTATGGCATGGCGGGCGGACAGATGGAAAGCGACAAGAAACCCAAACAATACACCCGCCCGCGCGGCCAAGGCGTACGCGCGATCGGCGATCTCATGCCGGAAATCGGCCGCACCGCCTTTCGCCGTTTCGGCTTCGTGCAGTCCTCTGTGGTCACCCGCTGGCCCGAAATCGTCGGCCCCCGGCACGCCCAAGTCTGCAGCCCCGAGGCGATCCGCTTTCCTCCGGGCGAAAAGGCCGAGGGCATCCTGCATCTGGTGGTGGCGCCGGCCCACGCGCCGCTGATCCAGCAGGTCGTTCCTGAGATCATCGAGCGGGTGAACCGCTTCTTCGGCTACAGGGCAGTGGCGCGGGTCAAGCTGCGGCAGGGTGCGGTCAACCCGGTGCAGGCTGACAAGCCGGCCAAGCCGCCGCCCTCGCTGAAGCCAATCCCGCTTGAACTGGGTGACAGTTTGCGCGACATCGGCGATCCCGAACTGCGCACGGTGCTCGAATCCCTTGCGCGCAGCCTCGACGAGCAAGACCGATCCAAGACCTGACACAGGACCTGACATGACCTTGCGTCCGCTATTCCTTCTTGGTGCCGCGCTCGCGGCTATCACCGCGCCGGTGGGCGCACAGCAGGATCTTGCCACTCCCGGCAGCGCCTTCGATGGCGCCGACCCGCAAGGCAACTGGAGCGCCTCGGTCCAGCGCACCGAACGCGGCCACCTGATCGGCAACCCCAAGGCCGAAACGCGGCTGATCGAGTTCGTCAGCTACACCTGCGGCCATTGCGCGAACTTCGCGATGCAGGGCGAGCCGGCGATGGACATGACGCTGCTGCTGCCCGGCAAAATGGCGGTTGAGGTGCGGCCGGTGATCCGCAACGCGCTCGATCTCACCATTTCACTGCTGGTGCAGTGCGGCGATCCCGCCGGCTTCAAGGAACGCCACCGCGCCTTCATGTATGGCCAGCGCCAGTGGATGGCCAAGGCGCAGAACGCCCCGCAGAGCCAGCAGCAGATCTGGATGCGCGCCGACAGGGCCAGCCGCATGAACGCCGCCAGCGCGCTCGGGTGGACCGACATGATGGTGCAGCGCGGCCAGTCGATCAGCGAGGTCAACGCCTGCATCATGAACGATGCCGCGGCCAAGAAGCTGATCGACAATGGCGAGGCGGATTTTGCCGATTTCGGGGTCAACGCCACGCCCAGCTTCGCGCTCGACAACAAGCTGCTTGACGAGGTGCACAGCTGGGAAGCGCTCTACCCGGTGCTCTCGGCGCGCTTTGCCGCCGTAGATGGCGACGCTGCGGCCAGGCCCTGACTGCGGATTTGTTCACAACTCTTGCGCCCGCCCCTTGATGCACTGGCAGGCGCGCGACTATCCATGTCATCCGCCCTAGCCTTGAGGATTGCCTGCCGATGAAACTCTCCCGTCCGTTCGCGCTCGCCCTGCTGGCTGCTGCCCCGTTGGCGCTGGCTGCGTGCAGCGATGACGCCACCTCTGGCGCTGTGGCCGAAGGCGAGGCCCTGCCGGCGATCACCGCCCCGCCGGGAAAGAGCTGGACCGAGATCGTCACCGTCACGCCGGAAGGCGGCTACATGATCGGCAATCCCGATGCGCCGCTCAAGCTCGTCGAATTCGCCTCGCACACCTGCAGCCATTGCGCGCACTTCGCCGTGACGGGCAAACAGCCGCTCAAGAGCAAATATGTCGCCAGCGGTGTTGTCAGTTTCGAACAGCGTGAAATCTTCCTCAATCCCTTCGACATCGTGATTGCGACCATGGCGCAGTGCGGGGCCAAGGAGCAGATGCAACCGCTCTCGGACGAAGTGTGGCAGAACCTCGAGCAGGTATTCACCGGCCTGCAGGGCAACCCTGCGGCGGTGCAGGCAGCGGGCGCTCTCCCGCCTGCGCAGCGCTTCGCCAAGGTCGCCGAAGTCACCGGGCTGCTGGAATTTTTCGCCGCGCGCGGCCTCAGTGCCGATCAGGCACGCACCTGCCTCACCGACACGACCAAGATCGACGCGATGGTCAAGGCCTCCGAAGCCCAGGCTAAGGAGTTCGGCGTGACCGGCACCCCGACCTTCGTGCTCAACGGCAAAAAGCTCGACGTCAACACCTGGGAGATGCTCGAACCGATCCTCCAGCGCGCCGGCGCGCGCTGACGGGCGCGGGGCAAGGCACCGGCCCGATGCAGATCCACCGGCTCAGGCTCAGCGGCTTCAAGAGCTTCGTCGAGCCGGCCGAACTGCGCATCGAACCGGGGCTGACCGGCGTGGTCGGCCCCAATGGCTGCGGCAAGTCCAATCTGCTCGAAGCGATCCGCTGGGTGATGGGGGAAACCTCGGCCAAGGCGTTGCGCTCGGGCGGCATGGAAGACGTGATCTTCGCGGGCACTTCCACCCGCCCCCCGCGCGACTTTGCCGAAGTGGTGCTCCACGCCGAGGATGACCGCGGCGAGGAGCTGGTCGTCACCCGCCGGATCGAACGCGGTGCGGGCAGCGCCTACCGCGTCAACGGCCGCGACGTGCGCGCCAGGGACGTCGCGCTGACATTCGCCGATGCGGCGACCGGCGCACACTCGCCTGCCCTTGTCAGCCAGGGCAAGATCGCCGCCGTGATCGCCGCCAAGCCCGCCGAGCGCCGCGCAATGCTCGAAGAAGCCGCCGGGATCGCCGGACTTCACGTGCGCCGCAGGGATGCCGAAAGCAAGCTGCGCGGCGCGGAAGCCAACCTCGCCCGTCTCGAAGACCTGATGGCCGGGCTTGACGCGCAGATTGCCTCGTTGAAGCGACAGGCCAAGCAGGCCGAGCGCTACACCGAGCTCACCCACAAGATCCAGATCGCCGAGGCCCGCATGCTGTTCGCCCGCTGGCGCGAGGCTGCCTTTGCCGCCAAGCAAGCGCGCGCCGCGGCGCACGGCGCCGAGGCCGCCGTGGCCGAAGCCCAGACCCGCGTGGCCGAGGCGCAGAAGGCCCAGGCCGAGGCCGCCCAGGCCCTCGCCGCAGCGCGCGACGAACTGGCAGACCGGCGCGACGATGCCAGCGCGCACGGCCACCGCATGGCCGCGCTCGCCGAAAAGCTCGAAGCGGCCGAGACGCGCCTCGCCGATCTCACCCGGCAGCAGACCCGGCTGGAAGAAGATCGCGCCGATGCCGACCGGCTGACCAGCAGCGCGGTCGAGGCGCTGGCGCGGCTCGATGCCGAAGTCACCGCCAGCCGCGCTGCGGTGGCCGAGGCCGAGGCCGCCCGCCCTGCGCTGGCCAGCCGCGCCGAGGATGCCGAACGCGCCAGTCGCGCCGCCGAGCTTGCGCTCGCCAAGGCGACCGCCGATCACGCCGGGGTCGAAGCCGAATGGCGCGTCGCCGAAGCGGCGGTGGAGCAGGCGAGCGCGCGGCTTGCCCAAATCGAGGCCGAGATCGCGCGGCTTGCCCGCATTCGCGCCGAACTCGCTGCCAGCGGTGATGCAGAGGCCGAAGTTCTTGCCGCGCGGCAGGCTGCCGAGAGCGCGGCGAGCAACCTTTCGGCGCTGCGCGAAAGGCTCGCGGCCGATCAGGCGCGCAAGGGCGAATTGCAGGCCGCGCGCGACGAGGCAGCGGCCCGGCTCGCCACCACCCGCGCCGAACTCGCCGGGATCGAGCGCGAGCATACCGCGCTCGCCCGTGACCGCGAGGCACGTGCCAGGCGCGAGGCCGGACGACAGGGGCTGGCCTGCGCGCTCGACAAGGTCAGCGTCTCACCCGGCTATGAACGCGCGCTCGCCGCGGTGCTGGGGCGCGACGGCAAATCGCCGCTCGGTGCGCCCGCCAGCGCGCAGGATGGGCGCTTCTGGACCGGCACCAGCGCCGCCCCAACCGCTGTCCCCGACAGCCTGCTCGCGCACCTCAGGGATTGTCCTGCGGAACTGACCGCGCGACTGGCGCTGGTCCATTTTGTCGAGGCCGACGACGGCCGCTCGCTCGCGCCGGGCGAATGGCTGGTGACGCGCGCGGGGCACTTGCGCCGCTGGGACGGGTTCATTGCCCGTGGCGAGGGGGCGGCAGAAGCAGCCCAGCTCGAAGCCGCCAACCGCTTCGCCGAGCTGGAAGCCGCCCTTGCGCCCCTGCGTTCTGCTGTCGCTGCCGCCGAAGCCGAGGACACCGCGGTGCGCGAGGCGCTCTCGTCCTTGCAGACCGCACTTGTGGCACAAGAGCGGGCTGTCGCCGGGGCGGTCGAGGCCGAGCGTCAGGCGCTACGGCGGCTCGATCAGGCCGAAGCGGCAAAGGAACGCCTTGCCGCGCGGCTTGCCGAACTGGCCGCAAGCGCGGGCGAGCTGAACATCCAGCGCACCGCCGCCAGGGCCGATCTCGAAGCTGCCGAGACGGCGCGCGCGCGCCTGCCCGCGCGCGATGCCGGGCGCGCGGCGCTGGAAGCGGCGCAGGCCAGGAACGCCGCCGCGCGTGCCGCGCTACAGGCCGCGCTGGCCCAGCTGGCTGCGCAGGATCAGGCCCTCGCCGTCGCGCGCGAGCGGCTTGCCGCGCAGCAGGCCGAGCAGAGCGGGTGGAAGGCGCGAGCGAGCGATGCCGAGCGCCGCGTGGCCGAGGCCGCTCGCCGCTTGGCCGAAATCGCCGAGGAACGCGCGCTCCATGCGGGCAAGCCGGCTGCAATCACCGCGGAGATCGAGGCGGGCGAGGCCACCCGCACGCGGCTGACCGCGCAACTCGCACAAGCAGAGGCCGCGATGCGCGAAGCCGAGGCGCGCAGCCGCGCTGCCGACAGCGAACTTGCGACCCGTACCGAGGCGCTCGCTCAGGCGCGCGAGGGCCGCGCCAGCCTTGCCGCGCGCGCCGAGAACGAGGAATCGCGCCGTGCCGAACTGGCCCGCATTTGCGGTGAACGCTTCCAGTGCCCGCCACCCCTGCTGGGCGAGCGCTTCGGCTTTGCCGAGGAAGATATCCAAGCCGCCAGCAGCGAATCCGAGGAACTCGAACGCCTCACCGCTCAGCGCGAGCGGATCGGGCCGGTCAACCTTGTCGCCGCCGACGAGCTGGCGCGGATCGAGAGCGAACACAGCGCCAGCACGCAGGAGCAGGCCGAACTGGTCGAAGCCATTGCGCGACTGCGCGGATCGATCGGCAGCCTCAACCGCGAAGGCCGCGAGCGGCTGCGCGCCGCCTTCGCCGAGGTTGACGGTCATTTCCGCGTCCTCTTCACCCGTCTGTTCGAGGGCGGACAGGCACATCTCGCGCTGGTTGACAGCGACGATCCGCTCGAGGCGGGGCTGGAGATCTACGCCCAACCGCCGGGCAAGCGGCTGCAATCCCTCTCGCTGCTATCGGGTGGAGAGCAGGCGCTCACGGCAACCGCGCTGATCTTCGCGCTGTTCCTCACCAACCCCGCGCCGATCTGCGTACTCGACGAAGTCGATGCGCCGCTTGACGATGCCAATGTGGAACGCTTCTGCGACCTGCTCGACTCGATGGTCCGCACGACCACGACGCGCTATCTGATCGTCACCCACAACGCGGTGACGATGAGCCGGATGCACCGCCTGTTCGGAGTGACGATGGCGGAAAAGGGCGTGTCGCGCCTCGTCAGCGTCGACCTCGGTGAGGCCGCGCTGATGGCGGCGGAGTAGAGCGGCCTAGGCCTCCAGCGCTGCCGCCAGCCTGGCCCGCACGGCCTTGAGACCGGCAATCACCTCGGCGATGTCCGGCCCTTCGCTCACCATCAGGCGCACGCCGGGGGCGTCGCCCTGTTCGGCATCGGCGCGGCGATCGCCGGCGCGGCGGTCTTCCTGGCGAGGATCATGGGCGGACTTTGCCGCCGCGCGCAGCACCGCTTCGGCCCCCTTCAGGGTATAGCCCTCGCGGTTGACCAGCCGGTCGATCGTCTCGACCATCGCGATGTCGCTGGGGCGGTAGTAGCGCCGCCCGCCGCTGCGCTTCAGCGGGCGCAGCAGCGGGAACTGCGCTTCCCAATAGCGCAGCACATGGGGCTTGATGCCGAGCGCCTCGCTGACTTCGCCGATGGTGCGCAGCGCGCCCTCATCTTTCCCGTCATCGAACAAGGCCATCAGCCTTTACCTTTCGTGCTGTCGATCACCCCTTGGCGATGCGTTCCTTGAGCAGCTGGCTGGCCCGGAAGGTCATCACCCGCCGCGGGGTGATCGGCACTTCGACCCCAGTCTTGGGATTGCGGCCGATCCGCTCGTTCTTGTCGCGCAGAACGAAGCTGCCGAAACCGGAGATCTTGACGTTTTCGCCGCGGGCGAGCGCGTCGCTCATCTTGCCAAGGATCGCTTCTACCAATTGAAGCGACTCCGCCCGGCTCAAGCCCATCTTGCGGTTGATCGTTTCCGCCAGATCGGCGCGAGTGAGTGTCCCTACCGAACGCATCATGCGCTTTCTCCTTCGTGGCGCGACCCATCGAAGACCCAAAGCTTACTATATTCCGTCGCCTTTGCAATGCGATGGACTGGGCAAGCTTGAGTTTTCAGCAATTGTGTTAGCCAAAACTTGCGCAAATCGCAGCCCGATCACATGCGGATCAGGCTTGCCCCCCAAGTGAACCCGCCGCCCATCGCTTCGAGCATGACGAGATCGCCGGACTTGATTCGCCCGTCCTTGCGCGCGACATCGAGCGCGAGCGGCACCGAGGCGGCCGAGGTGTTGGCGTGGCGATCGACCGTGACAATCACCTTTTCGGGCGCGATCCCGAGCTTGCGCGCGGTCGCATCAAGAATCCGGGCATTGGCCTGATGCGGCACAACCCAGTCGATATCGCTCGCGGAAAATCCTGTTTCGGCAAGAACTTCCATGAGCACATCGGAAAGATTGACCACCGCGTGGCGAAACACTTCGGAGCCCCGCATACGCACGTGGCCGACAGTCTGCGTGCTCGACGGGCCGCCATCGACATAGAGCAGATCGTGCTGTGCCCCGTCGGCGTGGAGTTTGCTGGCGATGATCCCCGGCGCATTCCGGTCGGGATGTTCGGCCGAAGGCGCTTCCAGCACCACCGCCCCGGCCCCGTCGCCGAACAGCACGCAGGTGGTGCGGTCTTCCCAGTCGAGAATGCGGCTGAAGGTTTCCGCGCCGATCACCAGCGCGCGCTTGGCCATGCCGGTGCGCAGCAACGAATCCGCCGTGGCAAGGGCGTAGAGAAAGCCCGAGCACACCGCCGCGACATCGAAGGCGATCCCGCCATTGCAGCCAAGCGCCGCTTGCACCTTGGTGGCGGTGGCGGGAAAGGTGTTATCCGGCGTTGCGGTGGCGAGCACGATCAGCCCGATACTCGCGGCATCGACCCCCGCATCCGCCAGAGCGGCGCGGGCTGCCGCGGTGGCAAGCGTCGCGGTGGTCTCGCCCTCGCCGGCGATATGGCGCTGGCGGATCCCGGTTCGCGTGACGATCCACTCGTCCGAGGTATCGACCCGCTCCGCGAGCTGGGCGTTGGTCACGACCTGCCGCGGCAGCGCCGAGCCCGTGCCGAGCAGTCGCGATCCGCTCACGCCTCGGCCTCACTGCTCTTGGTGCTGCGGCCATTGCCACCGTGGGCGAAGGCTTCCTGTCCGAGTTCGGCCAGGTCATGCGCGATCCGCTCGGTCAGCTTGTTCTTGAGCAGGCGTGCGGCCACCGCAACCGCATTGGCGACGCCCTTGGCATTGGCGCTGCCGTGGCTCTTGACCACCACGCCGTTCAGACCGAGGAACACCGCGCCATTGTGGTTGTTGGGATCGAGATGATGCCTGAGCAGCTCGGTCGCCGGGCGCGAAACCAGAAAGCCGATCTTCGAGCGCAGCGAGGAGGTGAAGGCCTGCCGCAGCAGATCGGTGACGAAGCGCGCCGAACCCTCGATCGCCTTGAGCGCGATATTGCCGGAAAACCCGTCAGTCACCACCACATGGGTCTCGCCGCGGTTGATCTTGTCGCTTTCGACGAAGCCGTCGAAGTGCAGCGCCAGACCGCCACCGGCCGAAGCCGCAGTGAGCATGGCCGCCGCATCGCGCAGTTCCTCGGTGCCCTTGATTTCCTCGGTGCCGATGTTGAGCAGCCGCACAACCGGCTTGTCGAAACCGTTGACGATCCGCGAATAGGCCGCACCCATCACCGCGAACTGGGCCAGGTTGCGCGCATCGGCCTCGGTATTGGCGCCGAGATCGAGCATCACCACGTCATGCTCCTGCAAGGTCGGCATGATCGCGGCGAGCGCCGGGCGATCGATCCCCGGCATGGTGCGAAGCGCGATCTTGCTCATCGCCATCAGCGCCCCGGTATTGCCTGCGCTGACCGCAGCCCCAGCATCGCCGGTCTTCACGGCATTGACGGCAAGCCCCATGCTGGTGGTCTTGGCGCGGCGGATCGCGCGGCTGGGCAGCTCGTCGCCGCCCACGACGCCGTCGCAGTGGAGGATTTCGGATGCTCTGCGCAGGTTCGGGTGGTTGTCGAGCGCGGCGGCGATGCGCGGCTCGTCACCCACCAGCAGGAACTTGAACTCGTCGTGCCGGCGGCGGGCGAGCGCCGCACCTTCGACCATCACGCGCACACCTTCATCACCGCCCATCGCATCGACAGCGATACGCGGCAGGCTCATGGTGTTCCTCTCCGGTCTATCTTTGGGGCCAGCGGCAATCAGCCGACGGCGATAACCTGACGACCGTTGTAGTAGCCGCAGTGGCCGCAGATGTTGTGCGGGCGCTTCAGCTCACCGCAGTTCGGGCATTCGTGAAACGCCTCGACCTTGAGAGCATCATGCGAACGCCGCATGCCACGACGGGAAGGCGATACTTTTCTCTTGGGGACAGCCATGGCGGCACCAATTCCTCAAATAAACAACGTGCGCGCCACCACCGATCAAATGGGTGCGCCTGCGATTCTCGAAGGCCGCCCTTACGGCAAGGAGCGCGCGCGCACAAGCAACAAGCAGTTGCGGGTTTTCCTTGCCCAGCAGCGGCGGGAAGGCGCGCGCTATAGCGGAAAAATCGCGCGTTGCAACCCGACTCGGGCCAGCCTAGTCAGAGGCGCGGACCATCAAGGGGATTTCGTCAATGACCGTGCTTCCCGTAACCCTCGCTGCTGCTGCCGCGGCCGCCGTGCTCAACCTCTGGCTATCGATCCGCATCGGCGCAGTACGCCGCGCGCTCGGCATCAGCGTCGGCGACGGTGGGAGCGAGGCGCTCCAGCGGCGGATGCGCGCCCAGCTCAACTATGTCGAGAACACCGCTTTCGTGCTGGTGCTGATCGCCGCGATCGAACTGGCCGGCGCGGGCAGCTTCTGGCTGGCCTATGTAGCGGCCGCCTATTTCATCGGCCGGGTGTTGCACGGCTTCGGCATGGACGGCGGCAACTGGGGCTGGGGCCGAATGGTCGGCACGCTGGTGACGATGCTGACCCTGCTGGGACTCGCGGTGGTGGCGGCGCTGGCAAGCGCGGGGGTGATGTGATCGGCCGAAGCAAGGGCCGCAAGGCCGACCGGCCGCCCGCAAGTGCCCGTAGCGCAGCGGAGGAACGGCACCAGGGACGACCCCGTGCGAGGCGGGGTCGCAATCAGGAAAGCGCGTAATCGCTCACAAACGCATTGGTCTTGCGCTCGCGCCCGAAGGTGCTGGTCGGGCCGTGGCCGGGGATGAACGTCACGTCCTCGCCAAGCGGCCAGAGGCGCTGGGTAATCGAATTGATCAGATCCTGATGATTGCCGCGCGGGAAGTCGGTGCGGCCGATGCTCCCTTGGAACAGCACGTCGCCGACAATCGCGAAGCGGCTGGGTGCGTGGTAGAACACCACGTGGCCGGGGGTGTGACCGGGGCAGTGGATCACGTCGAGCGTCAATTCGCCCACCTTTACCGTGTCGCCGTGCTTGAGCCAGCGGGTTGGCGTGAAGCTCTTGGCGACCATCCCCCAGCGCTGGCCGTCTTCGTCCAATCGGTCGATCCAGAACCGGTCATCCTCATGCGGGCCCTCGATCGGCAGGCCCAGCTCTTCAGCCAGCATCCCGGTCTGCCCGCAATGATCAAGGTGCCCGTGGGTGACGAGCAGCTTTTCGAGGCTAACGCCCGCCTTGGCGACGGCCTGCTTCAAATTATCGAGATCCCCGCCGGGATCGACCAGCGCGCCTTTCATCGTCCTGGTGCACCAGATCAGCGAGCAGTTCTGCTGGAGCGGCGTCACCGGAATTATCGCGGCGCGCATGGGAAGCTTGGCTGGAGGCGTGGTTTGGTCGGTCATGGGTGCGGGCTTAAATCTTCCCCCCCTTCCACACAACCCGGCCGATGATCGTCACCGCGTCCGTAGCCACTTCGACCGGCGGATAGGCGAGGTTCTGCGACAAGAGCGCGATCCGCCCCGGCCCGGCGCTGGCGACACGCTTGACCATCAGCGCATCATCCACACGCACCACATGGATGCCGTCGCGGAACGGACGGGGGCTGCAATCGACGAGGATTTCGTCGCCGTCGTTGAGCAGCGGCTCCATTGAGTCCCCCTCGACCCGGATCGCGCAGAGCCGGGCGTTTTCCAGCCCCTGCTCCGCCAGCCAGCGGCGCGAGAAACGGAAGGTGTCGAAGGCAGCCTCGGCGCCTGCCACGCGCCCTGCCCCGGCGGCGGCGCCGACATCGAGCCGCGGCACCTCCAACCACGCCCCGGCATCCCGCCCAGCGGTCCTTTCATAGGATTTTTCCTGCGGCTCGCGCAGCTCGTCCTCGTTGACTCCGAAGAACCGCGCGAGCGTCGCGCGGTCCTGCTCCTCCAGCTTGCGGGGCGAACCTTTGCGAATGAATTGCTGGAGATAGGATGGATTCCGTCCAAGCATCTCAGATAGAGCGGCAAGGCTGACCCCCCTGTCACGCGACAATTCCAGCAGCCGCGCACGCGGTCCATCAAGGTTTCGGGCGGGGTTTTGAGAGGGGGTAACCATGAATATATCCTACACGTAGGATTTTTCCTAGACAAGTAGGAAATGCAGTGAAACATATCAGGAACATCGGGCGATTCGCCCGGTTTCGATGCCACCGCCAATACGCCCAAACGGAGGTCAAACCATGCTGCTGCGAACAATCGAAACCTTTTTGCGGACGTACAACCTGCCCGCCACCAAGTTCGGGCGGCTCGCCGCGCATGATCCGCGCTTTGTGCTCGACCTGCGCATGGGGCGCACCCCCCGGCGCGAAACCGAGCTGCGCACCCGCGCCTGGATGCAGGGCTATGCCGATCGCGCTGCGGCTGAACAGAAGGAGATCGCATGATGCTGACCGAGAGCCACCGCGATCCTTTCGCCCATGCCTTTGCCGATCTCGATGCGATCGAGGTGAAATCGCTCGCCGCCACCTTCCGCCCGCGCCGCACCACCGCCGACCGCGTGCGCGCTGCGCTCGCTGCGCTGGCGCAGGGCCATGGCACCGTGCTTGCTCATGAGGAAAAGGCCTGGGCCTCGATCACCTTCTCCGGCACGCGGCACGAGGTGGTGCTGGAATTCTGCGGCCCCGAGGCAGTGGCCGGCGGGGAAGAGCTGATCGAGCGCCTGCCCGATCACGAATTCGTCCTGCCCGGCCAGCTGGTCGCCGATGCCACCATCACCAAGGTCGATCATCGCTTCGGCGCGATGGAGCGGCTTGAAGTCACGGCCGTCCTGCTGCTGCTGGAGGAGGGGTGAGTTTTCCGGGCTTCCGCAGGCCCCTGCGGTCCTGCATCTCCGGTGCAGCTCCTCCGCTTCGCTGCGGTGCAGCTGCGGGCGCGCTTGCGGACCTTCGGCCCGAACCTCCCCTCACCCTCTGATCACGATCATCTTCTCGATGGTCATCTCGTGGCAAGTATAAGGAATGCCCCCTACCCCGTGGCCCGAAGTGCGCAGGCCCGCAAAGGGCATCCAGTCAGTGCGGAAGGCGGTGTGGTCATTCACCATCACCGCGGAGGCATCGATGTTGCGAAAGGTGTGCATCGCGCGTCCCAGATCATTGGTGAAGATCGCCGCCTGAAACGCCACATCGAGCGCGTTGGCCTGCGCGAGCGCCGCGTCGATATCGGTATAGGAATAGACGCAAACTGCCGGGCCGAACACCTCGTTGCGCGAAATCGTCGCATCGGGTGACGGGTTGAGCAGCACGGTCGGCGCATAGGTGGTATCCGACAGCTTCTCCCCGCCGCACAGGATCTGCGCGCCGCCGGCGCGCGCCTCGTCGATCCATCGGGCAACACGCGCGACCTCTCTGGGGCGGATAAGGGGCCCGCAATCGGTATCCTCGTGGATTGCATTGCCGACTTTCAGGGCGCGCGCCGCCGCCGCCAGGCGCGCAGACAGCTCGTCGACGATCGCGGCATCGGCGAACACCCGCTGCACCGAGACGCAGACCTGCCCCGAATGGTAGAACCCGCCCTTGGTGATGGCCGGCACGGCGAGATCGAGATCGGCGCTGGGATCGACGATCACCGGCGCGACCCCGCCATGCTCGAGCGCGCAGCGCGTGCCGGGGGCCAGTTTGGAGCGCAGCGACCAGCCCACGCCCGCCGAGCCGATAAAACTGAAGAAGGCGACCCGCGGATCGCTCACCATACGTTCGGAGACATCGCGCGGCGGCAGCACCGCCCGTGCCCAGCCCGGCTCCAGCCCCGCCTCGTGCAGGATGGCGACGAATTCGAAGCACGACAGCGGGGTATCGGCCGAGGGCTTGACGATCACCGGACAGCCCATCGCCACGGCCGGAGCGACCTGATGGACGATCAGGTTCAGCGGGTGGTTGAAGGCCGAAACCGCCACCACCACGCCAATCGGCTCGCGCGTGGTCCAGGCCAGCCGGCCATCACCCGCCGCGGTCAGCCCCATCGGGATCTCGGTGCCTCGCTGTGATCCGATCTCGTGGATGCACAGTTCCATCCCGTTGATCGCCCGGTCGACCTCGACCCGCGCGTCGATCAGCGGCTTGCCGCCTTCATTGGCGATCTGGAAGGCGAGATGATCGCGCCGCGCCTTCATGATCGCACAAGCCCGGTGCAGGATCGCGGCACGCTGGTGCGGCTTCTTCCACTGGCTGCGGTCGCGGGCGAGGCGATAGGCGCGGTCAAGCGCCGCATCCACCGCGTCCCAGTCATCCGTCGGCACAGAACCGATCACCGACAGGTCGAAGGGATTGCACACTTCATGCATGACACATGTCCTTTCCCTGACCGGCGATCACAACTCCCTCGAAAGCCGCTTGATGTCCTTGTTCAGGATCTGGTCGTTCTCGCTGTAATCCACCGGGCAGTCGATCAGATGCACTCCCGGCGTGTCGCGGCAGTGGGCGAGCAGTTCGCGCAGGTGATCGGACGAGCTCACCCGGTGGCCGATCGCGCCGTAGCTTTCGGCATATTTGACATAGTCCGGATTGCCATAGGTCAGCCCGAAATCGGCAAACCCCATATTGGCCTGCTTCCAGCGAATCATCCCGTAGGCATCATCGCGCAGGATCAGCACGGTGAGGTTGAGCCCGAGGCGCACCGCGGTCTCCATCTCCTGGCTGTTCATCATGAACCCGCCATCGCCGCAGATCGCCATTACCTTGCGCTCCGGGTAGAGCATCGCGCTCATCATCGCGCTCGGCAGGCCCGCGCCCATCGTCGCGAGCGCATTGTCGAGCAGGACGGTGTTGGGGAGGTAGGCGGTGTAGCCGCGCGCGAACCAGATTTTATACACCCCGTTGTCGAGGCAGATGATCCCGTCGTGGGGCATTGCGTCGCGCACCTGCTGGACAAGGTGCGGCGGGAAGATCGGAAAGCGGGTATCGGCGGCAAGCTTGCTGGTATGTTCGACCTCGGCCTGGTGATAGGCCAGCATGTGGCTGAAATCCCAGCTGCGGTTGGGGCTGATGTCTTCCTTCATCTGCCAGATAGCGTTGGCGATATCGCCGATCACCTCGATCTGCGGGAAATAGACCGGATCGACTTCTGCCGTGCGGGTCGAGACGTGGATCACGGTCACGCCATTGTCCTGCATGAAGAAGGGCGGCTTTTCGATCACGTCGTGGCCGACATTGATGATGCAGTCCGCCGCTTCGACCGCGCGATGGACGAAATCCCCGGCCGACAGCGCCGCGCAGCCGATGAACTTGGGGTGCCGCTCGTCGATCACCCCCTTGCCCATCTGGGTGGTGAGGAAGGGAATCCCGGTTTTTTCGACGAATTGTTCAAGCATCCGCCCGCACAGCTTGCGGTTCGCGCCTGCGCCGATGACGAGCACCGGGTTCTTGGCGTTCTCGATCGCCTTGACCGCGGCACGCACGGCCTTGGGCTCGGCGCTGGGACGGCGCGCGATGCTCTTGGGCAGCGGCTTCCAGTTGGTGGTGGCTTCTTCCGCGATATCCTCGGGCAGTTCGATCAAGGTGGCGCCGGGCTTTTCCTCCTCGGCAAGGCGATAGGCCTCGCGCACGCGGCTGGGAATGTTATCGCCGGCGGCGATCTGGATCGCATATTTGGTGATCGGCTTCATCAGCGAAACGATGTCGACGATCTGGAATCGGCCCTGCTTGGATTTCTTGATCGGCTTCTGGCCGGTGATCATCAGCACCGGCATCCCGCCAAGCTGGGCATAGGCCGCCGATGTCACGAAATTGGTCGCGCCCGGCCCGAGCGTGGCGAGGCACACGCCGGTCTTGCCGGTATGGCGGCCATAGGTCGCGGCCATGAAGCCTGCGCCCTGTTCGTGCCGGGTGAGGATCAGCTTGATCTGTTTCGACCGGCTGAGCGAGTCGAGCAAATCGAGGTTTTCTTCCCCCGGGACGCCGAAAATATACTCGCAGCCTTCCGCTTCGAGACATTCGACAAACACGTCAGACGCTTTCTTGGTGTGGCTCATGTCGCGCAATTCCCCCCAACTGCCTTCTGGACGCGCAGGCGCGCCGCCGCCAGCCGCTGGCCACCCGCCCCCTTGCGGATAGCCCAGCACCATGGCCGCGCCGTGATGGCGCAAGGCCCTCAGACAGTATTGCAGAAAAGCGCCAATCCACCAAACGGCGCGGTCGGTTCAGTATCCGCGCCGCGGATCGAACACCGGCGCGACCGGCTCTCCGCGCAGATACCTGCGCAAGTTTTCGAGGAACCGCTCGCCGGATCGCTGGAACATCTTGTCCTGCGCGCGGCCCGAAAGGTGCATCGTTATGTGCGCGTTGGGCAACGACCACAGCGGATGATCGGCGGGGAGCGGTTCGGGCGTGGTGACATCGAGGAAGGCCCCGCCGATCCGCTTGTCCGCCAATGCCTCGACCAGCGCCGGCTGGTCGATCACGCTGCCGCGCGCGATGTTGACGATGACGGCGTCGGACTTCATCGCCGCCAGCTCTGCCGCCCCGATCATGCCTTCGGTCTCGGGCGTGGCGGGAACGGCCAGGATCACCCAGTCGAACGCGCCAAGCCGGGCGCGCCATTCGTCGGGCCGCAAGGTGCCCTCGCCGCCCGAACGGCGCACGACGCTGACCTCGACATCGAAGGCTTCAAGCCGCGGCTTGATCAGCCTGCCGATCGCACCATAGCCCAAGAGCAGCGCCTTCGAGCCTGCCAGTTCGCGCTTGCCGGGCGAATCGAACAGCCATTCGCGGCGGTCCTGCGCGCGCACGACCTCGCGATAGCCCTTGGCGATGGTGAGCATCCCCATCACGACATATTCGGCGATGGTGATCGCGTTGATCCCCGCCCCGTTGGTCACGGTAATGCCACGCTCGATCAGCACGTCCATCGGCAGGAAATCGAGCCCGGCATAAATCGAGTTGAGCCATTTAAGCTTCTTTGCCGCGCGCAGGGTTTGGGCCATCGCCTCCTTGTCGTTCATGTCGAACCAGCCGATCTCAGCCTCGGCCACCGCGGCGAGCGCCTCTTCGGCAGACATGAACCAGCGCACATCAAGGCCCTCGGGCAGGCGGGGTTCGAGCATCGGTCGGATGAGGCCGGAAATGGCGAGGATGGTCATGGTCTCTCTTTCATCGTCATCGCGCCGGAAGCGAAGCAATCCGACCAATCAGGTGAGCCGCCACTCCCACCCGAGCGGATCCCCGTCCATCACCTCAACGCCCCGGGCTGAGAGTTCATCGCGGATCGCGTCCGCGGCGGCAAAATCCTTGGCCGTGCGCGCTTGCTTGCGCCGGGCGAGCGCATCTTCGATTTCGGCTTCGGTAATGGTGGCTGACCTCGGGCGAATGCGCAGGGCGGTGCGGGTGAGGTTGAACAGGTCGAGACCCAGCACCGCATCCATGTCCTCGATCACCGCGCGCTTGATCCCCGGCGCGACGTTCTTGACCGCGAGCGCCTCTTCCAGCGCTGTGAGGGCAATGGGCGTGTTGAGATCATCCGCCATCGCCTCATCGAACTTTGCCAGCGCGGGCGCGAACTTGGGATGCACGACCTCGGGTTGAGACGACACATCGGCCAGCGCACCGACCGCCATCACCATCCGCTTCAGCCGTGTCAGCGCCGCGGCGAGGCCTTCCCAGCTGAACTCCAGCTCGCTGCGGTAATGCGCCTGCAAGCACATCAGCCGATAGGCGAGCGGGTGGTAGCCCTTGTCGATCAGCAATTGCAGCCGCAGGAACTCGCCCGAGGATTTCGACATCTTCCCCGAGCGTTCCACCAAAAAATTGTTGTGCATCCAGATCTTCGCGCCCGAATTCTTCGGATCATCGAGGCCATTGGTGCAGCAATGCGCCTGGTTTTGCGCGATTTCATTGGGATGGTGAATTTCGCGGTGGTCGATCCCGCCGGTGTGGATGTCGAACGGGAAGCCCAGCACCGCACCTGACATCACCGAGCATTCGAGGTGCCAGCCCGGCGCGCCGCGGCCCCAGGGCGAATCCCATTCCATCTGGCGCTTCTCGCCCGGCGGGGTCTTGCGCCAGATCGCGAAGTCGGCCGGGTTGCGCTTGCCCTCGACCGCCTCGATCCGTCCCTCGCCTTCCTCGGTGTTCGCACGCGCCAACCGCCCGTAATCGGCAACGGTAGAGACATCGAAATAGAGCCCGCTCTCCAGCTCGTAGCAGTGCTTGTCCGCGATGCCTTTGGCAAATTCGATCATCTGCGGGACGTAATCGGTCGCGACCGTCCACTGCGCCGGCTGGCGGATGTTGAGCGCCCTCACGTCCGCCCAATAGGCCTGTTTGTAATGCTCGGCGATGTCCCAGATCGACTGCGCTTTTTCCGCAGCCATCTTCTCCATCTTGTCCTCGCCCGCGTCGGCATCGTCGGTGAGGTGGCCGACATCGGTGATGTTGATGACGTGGGTGAGCTTGTAGCCCTTCCAGCTTAAGGTGCGCCCCAGCACATCGGCAAACACATAGGCGCGCATATTGCCGATATGCGGGTAGTTATACACCGTCGGCCCGCAGGTATAGACGCGCGCCTCTCCGGCGTGGACAGGCTCGAACACCTCGAGCGAGCGGGTGAGCGAATTGAACAGCTTGAGCGGCGCATCGGTCATGCCTCGCGCTTTGCTTGCGGATGCCGCGTGGGTCAATCCCAGCCGAGGAACTTGACCTGCTGCTCCAGCGGCACGCGTTCGCGCGCGAAATTGTTCACCGGGGCATCGGGGTCACGGTAGCCGATCGCCATGCCACAAAAGAACATGGTGCTGTCATGGTCGAGGCCGAGGAAGTCGCGAATTTCCTTGGCATAGAAGGCCATGAATTCCTGAAAGCAAGAATCCAACCCTTCCTCGCGCAGCAGCAGTGCGATGGTTTGCAGCCACATGCCGGTGTCCGACCACTGCGGCTCCAGCATGAACCTGGGGAAATAGCACAAGAGCAGGCAGGGGGCATCGAAGCTGGTGACATTGCGCGCCATCGCCGCCATCCGGCCCGCGCTATCATCTCGCGCAATCCCGAGCGCTTCAAACATGCCTTTTGAAATGCCGTTGAGGCGTTCCTTGTATTCCTCGTGCGCGGCAGGCGCGTCCCATGAATATTCGAGCTGGCCCATCGGCTTGCCGACAATCTTGCTACGGAAATCGGCGAGCGGCTGGCCGGTGAGTATGGTCGCCTGCCACGGCTGGTAATTGCACCCCGAAGGCGCCCAGCGTGCCTTGTCCATCACGCGGCGGATCACCTCGAAAGGCACCGGCTTGTCGAGAAACTGGCGGATGGAACGGCGGGTGGTGACGGCTTCGGTGACATTCATCAGTTCAGGCCCCTAAAATACACATGATCCGCAAAGAAAATCCGGCCACTCCAAACCATCGCAGCGTTTGATGATTGGGGTTTAAGCGCGGCGTGTAGACTTCCAGTTTGCAGCGTTCTTCAAAAAAATGCTTCGGGTGGCCCAGCATCGAGCTCGCGCAAGCGGGAATCGCGGTTGCGGCGAGATTGCTTTGCCAGTTTGTCCGGCCGAATAATCGCCCCGAGCGACCCGGCGACGAGCATGACGCCGAGGCCGAGCAGCAAGCCTTCGCCTTCAATCACCGTCTCTTCACGCCCTTTTCATCCTCGAACAGTTCGGCAAGCTGCTCCATGATCGTGCCGCCGAGCTGTTCGACGTCCATGATCGTCACCGCACGGCGATAGTAGCGCGTGACATCGTGGCCGATGCCGATGGCGACGAGCTGGACGGGCGAGACCTTCTCGATCCATTCGATCACAGAACGCAGGTGCGCCTCAAGGTAACCGGCGCTGTTCACGCTCAGTGTCGAATCGTCCACCGGCGCGCCGTCAGATATCACCATAAGGATACGGCGTTCCTCGGGGCGGGCGAGAAGGCGGCTGTGCGCCCAGATCAGCGCCTCGCCGTCGATGTTCTCTTTCAGCAGCCCCTCGCGCATCATCAGCCCGAGATTGCGGCGCGCGCGGCGCCAAGGCTCGTCAGCCTGCTTGTAGATGATATGGCGCAGATCGTTCAGGCGGCCGGGGTTTGGCGGCTTGCCATCGGCGAGCCACGCCTCGCGGCTTTGCCCGCCCTTCCACGCGCGGGTGGTGAAGCCCAAAATCTCGGTCTTGACCCCGCAGCGTTCGAGCGTGCGCGCCAGAATATCGGCGCTGATCGCGGCGATGGAGATCGGCCGCCCGCGCATCGAGCCGGAATTGTCGATCAGCAAGGTGACGACCGTATCCTTGAACTCGACGTCGCGTTCGACCTTGTAGCTCAAGGCGGTGCCGGGCGAGATGATCACCCGGGCAAGGCGCGCTGCGTCCAATACGCCTTCTTCCTGATCGAAATCCCAGCTGCGGTTCTGCTGCGCCATCAACCGGCGCTGCAAGCGGTTGGCAAGGCGCGTCACCACGCCCTGAAGCCCCGTCAGCTGGCTATCGAGATAGGCGCGCAGCCGATCCAATTCCTCGTCATCGCACAGGTCAGACGCGGCGACTTCCTCGTCGAAGCGGGTGGTGTAGGCCTTGTAATCGACACTCGCCGGGATTTCCCCCTGCGGACGATTGGGGCGCACGGGGGCATTGGCGGCATCGCCATCCTCGCCCGGTTCGCCATCGGCCATCTCGCTGTCGGTCTGGGTGTCGGAGGATTCCTGCCCCTCGCCCTCGCCTTCGGCCATGTCGCCGGCCATTTCCGCGCTCTGCGGATCGCCTTCGCCCTGGTTCTCGTCTTCGCCCTCGCTGTCGTCGGGGTTGTCCTCGGCGTCAGGCTCGTCGGATTCGCCGTTCTCTGGCGCATCCGTGGGCCGGGTGAGATCGAGCTCGCGCAGCATGTCGAGCGCGCGTTTCTGGAAGGCTTCCTGATCGGCGATTGATTCGGCCAGTGCGGCGAAATCGCCGCCGACCTTCTCCTCGAGGAAATCGCGCACCAGCTCGATTCCGCCCTGCGCCTTGACCGGCACCGGCTCGCCGGTCAGCGCCTCGCGCACCAGCAGCGCCAGCGCGGTCTGGAGCGGCACTTCGGAGGAATTCTGCGCGCGCACGATCTTGTCCGAGGCGGTGCGCAGCTCGGTCGCGGCATCGAGATTGGCCTTCATCCCGCCGAAGCGGTTGGCCCCCAGCGCTTCGTAGCGCACCTGCTCGATCGCGTCATAGCAGGCCCGCGCGATGGGTTCGGGCGGGGCGCTGCGGGCATGGAGCGCGGGATTGTGGTGGCGCAGCTTGAGCGCAAAACTGTCGGCAAAGCCGCGCGCCTCGCGCACTTGCTCTGCCGGCAGGTCACGCCCGGGCAGCGGCACGCGGAAACGGTTGCCCGCCGCCCCCGGCACATCGGCGCTCCAGGCGACCTCGACCTCGGGATCGCGGGCAATCGCCCGGCTCGCTCCGGTGAGCGCGTGCTTGAACAGATCGAGCGGGGACTGATCAGCCATTGTCCGTTTGCTATCACAACAAAATCAAAGCGCGATAGCCGCAAAAGCATCAGGCGCGCGGGCGCGGCATCACAGGATGCTCTGCCCGGTCTTGGCCCAGTCGGCGAGGAAGCCCTCGATGCCCTTGTCGGTCAGCACGTGCTTGAACAGCGCATGGATCACCGCAGGCGGCGCGGTCATCACATCGGCGCCGATCCTGGCGGCTTGCAGCACGTGGTTGGTATGGCGCACGCTCGCCACCAGAATTTCGGTGGCGAAATCATAATTGTCGTAGATCAGGCGGATGTCCTCGATCAGGTCGATCCCGTCGAAGCCGTTGTCGTCATGCCGCCCGACGAAGGGCGAAATGAAGGTCGCCCCCGCCTTGGCCGCCAGCAGCGCCTGATTGGCAGAAAAGCACAGCGTCACATTGACCATGGTGCCATCGCCGGTGAGCGCCTTGCAGGTCTTGAGACCATCGACCGTCAGCGGCACCTTGATGCAGACATTGTCCGCGATTTTCCTGAGAATTTCGGCCTCTTTCATCATCGTTTCGTGATCGAGCGCCACCACCTCTGCACTGACCGGCCCGTCGACAATCGCGCAGATTTCCTTCGTCACCTCGATGAAATCCCGCCCCGACTTGGCGATCAGCGAGGGGTTGGTGGTGACCCCATCGAGCAGGCCGGTGGCGGCGAGTTCGCGAATCGGCTCGATTTCGGCGGTGTCGACGAAGAATTTCACTTGTGTCTCCTCACACTCGGTGTAGCGGCGCGATCGCGCGCAGGAAGGGGGCGCGAGGCATGAACCACACCTTTCGCGTTCTGGCGCTGCTTGCCGCCATGCTCGCCGCTTGGCAACCGTCCACGGCACGGGCGGGTGAAGAAGACACGCAATTCTGGCTCAACGCCATTGCCACCGGCAAAATTAGCAAAGGCACCACCCTGACGCTCGATGCGACCCAGCGCTGGCGCCGCGATGACAAGGTAGGCGATGACCAGCAGAGCATCCGGGTGACGGTGGAGCAGCAGGTCGCCGACAACACCCGGATCGGCGGCGGGATCATGCTGCTTGAAACCGCCGGGCTCAGCGAAATCCGCACGCATCAGCAAGCCACCTTCACGATCGGCCGGATCGAGGCGCGGACCCGGCTGGAGCAGCGCTTCTTCGATGGCGCGGACCGGATGGAGCTGCGGCTGCGCCAGCGCGTCGCTTATATTCAGCCTCTGGCCGAAAACTGGCGTGCCAGCGCCGGGGTGGAATGGTTCGGCATCATGCAATCGCGGCGCGCAGACAAGGGCCGATCGACCGAGCAGTGGCGGTTTCAGGCGGCGCTGACCCACCGCGTCAACAAACGGTTCGATGTCGGGGCAATTTACTGGCTGGTGTCCTTCCCGCGCGGCAAGCAACCCGAACGGCTGAGCCACATCCCGCAGGCGGTGGTGACTTACCGCTTCTAGACCCGCCCCAGCCCGCCGAACACCGCGATCAGCACCGGATCGCGGGTGCGTTGCGGATTGGCGCGGATCGCCGCTTCCTCGCGCGCGATTTCGCCCCAGATCGCATCATCGACCTCGCGCCCGATGCGCGCTGCGACCTCGCCGACCTTGACCCCGGTGAGCGCGCCCAGCGCCTCGCCCACCAGCGGGTCTTCGGCCAGCCGGATCGCCTCACCCAGTTCGGGCACCATCGCATCGACCAGCGCGGTGCCGAGTTCGCCGCGCAGGAAGGCGCTCGCCGCCGAAGGCCCGCCGCGCACCAGATCGTCAGCGTTCTCGAACCCGATCACCCGGATCGCGTCGGTCACCACCGGCGCGGCGCGGAAGCTTGCCGTGATCGCGAAACTGGCGAAGCGTTCCTCCAGCCGGTCCTTGAACATTTGCGAGGTGAGGATGCGCGACAGGGTGTTGCCCCGCGCGCCGAGGAACCGGTCGAGGCCGATGCGGGCGACCTGTTCGTCCCAGAAACCGCCGGGTTCGGTCAGACGGGCGAAGGCGTTTTCGGACGCGAGCAGCAGCATCCGGCGCACCGCCTCCTCCATGGTGAAGGCCGGGCCAGTGCTGGCGCACCCCGGCAGCACCACCAGCGCGCCCGCGGCGGCAATCCCGGCCAGAAGGGCGCGACGCGACGCGCGCGGCCCAAGAATCTCGGTCATTGGCAGGTTCTCCATGCTTGCCCGATACTGATGCCGCTCTCCATATAGCTGCACGATGAACCGGGTCCGCCTCCTTGTCCTCAATGCTGCCCTAGGCCCGCTCGACTACCGCCTGCCCGAAGGCATGAGCGCGCCTGCGGGGAGCGTGGTGGTGGCGCCGCTCGGCCCGCGCAAAGTGACGGGAATCGTGTGGGACAAGGGCCGCCTGCCGGGCGAAGCCATCGCCTTTGAACGCCTGCGTCCGATCCTCGAGGTGGTGCCGGTCCCGCCGCTGCCGGCCCCCTTGCGGCGGCTGATCGAATGGACTGCCGATTACTACTGCGCCCCGCTCGCCAGCGTGGCGCGGATGGCGCTCGCCAGCGGCGGCGCGCTGGGCGGGCCCGCGACGATGACCGAATACCGCCTCTCGGGCGGCACGCCTGAACGCATGACCGCCCAGCGCCGCGCCGCGATCGCAGCGCTGGAGGGCGAACAGGGCACGATGCGCGAGCTGGCCGGGCTCGCCGGGGTCTCGCAAGGGGTACTGCGCGGGCTGGTGCATCAGGGGGTAATCGAGCCGGTGAGGGTCAACATCGACCGGCCCTATGATCGCGCTGATCCGGACTTTGCCCCGCCCGACCTTTCGCCGGGGCAGGCCGCCGTTGCCGGAAGGCTGGTGGCGGCGGTGCAGGCGCGCGCCTTCGCGCCCTTCCTGCTCGACGGGGTTACCGGATCGGGCAAGACCGAGACCTATTTCGAACCGGTCGCCGAAGCGGTCCGGAGCGGCAAGCAGGTGCTCGTCCTGCTCCCCGAAATCGCGCTGACCGAGAACTTTCTCGCACGCTTCGCCGCCCGCTTCGGCGCGGCCCCGGTGCTGTGGCATTCCTCGCTCAGATCGACCGCGCGCCGCCGCGCCTGGCGGGCGATTGCCGATGGAAGCGCACAGGTGGTGGTCGGTGCGCGGTCGGCGCTGTTCCTGCCCTATGCCGATCTCGGGCTGATCGTGGTCGACGAGGCACACGAGGTGAGCTTCAAGCAGGATGACGGGGTGCGCTACAACGCCCGCGACGTGGCGGTGATGCGGGCGCGGTTCGAAAGCGTGCCGGTGATCCTCGCCAGCGCCACCCCGGCGCTGGAAAGCCTGCACATGGCCGCGCAAGGGGTGTACGAGAAGCTCGATCTGCCCGCCCGTTTCGGCGGCGCGAGCCTGCCGAGCGTGCGGCTCGTCAACCTGACGCAAGAAAAGCCGGGCAGCGGCCGCTGGCTCGCCAGACCGCTGATCGATGCCCTGCGCGACCGGCTGGACAAGGGTGAGCAAGCGCTGCTGTTCTTGAACCGCCGCGGCTATGCCCCGCTGACGCTGTGCCGCAATTGCGGGCACCGCTTCAAATGCCCGTCATGCAGCGCCTGGCTGGTCGAGCACCGCCTGTCAGCGCGCCTCGCCTGCCACCATTGCGGGTTCGAGACCAGGGTGCCCGAGGCCTGCCCCGAATGCGGCGAGAGCGACTGCCTCGTCGCCTGCGGGCCGGGTGTCGAACGCATCGCCGATGAAGTGCGCGAGCTGTTCCCCGCGGCGCGGATCGCACTGGCGACGTCAGACACGCTCAACACCCCCGAACGCGCCGCCGAATTTATCGCCATGGCGCAAGGCAAGGCGATCGACATCATCATCGGCACGCAGCTCGTCACCAAAGGCTTCCACTTCCCCGACCTCACGCTGGTGGGCGTGGTCGATGCCGATCTGGGCCTCGAAGGCGGCGATCTGCGCGCGGGCGAGCGCACCTTCAGCCAGATCGCCCAGGTCGCCGGCCGTGCGGGGCGCGGGGCCAAGCCGGGCGAGGTGCTGATCCAGACCCGCCACCCCGATGCGCCGGTGATCGCCGCATTGGCGAGCGGCGACCGCGACGGCTTCTACGCCGCCGAAACCGCAGCCCGGCGCGATGCCGGCGCGCCCCCGTTCGGGCGCTGGGCGGCGATCATCCTCTCCTCTGAAGACGAGAAGGAAGCGCGCGAGGCGGCCACGCGGCTAGGCGATGTGCGGCCCCGGCTTGCCGACGTGCAGATCCTCGGCCCCGCCCCTGCCCCGCTGGCGCTGCTGCGCGGGCGCTATCGCTATCGCTTTCTGGTGAACGCGCGGCGCAGCGCGAACCTCCAGGCGATGCTGCGCGACTGGATCGGCGGTGTGCAATTCGCGCCGGGGGTGCGCGTGGGGATCGATATCGACCCCTATTCCTTCGTCTGACGAAACCAAAGCCGGGCCGGGCGCGTATGGCCCCCATGACCTCTCCCGTTCTCGTGCCGATCCTCGGTGATCAGCTCTCGCGCAATCTCTCCAGCCTTGCCGGCCTCTCGCGGAAGGATGCCGTCATCCTGATGATGGAGGTGGGGGACGAGGCGACTTACGTAAAGCACCACAAGCAGAAGATCGTGCTTGTCTTGTCGGCCATGCGCCACTTCGCTGAGGCGCTTCGCAGCGAAGGCTGGCGAGTCGATTACGTCCCGCTCGACGATTCCGACAACACCGGCAGCTTCACCGGCGAAGTCGCCCGCGCGGTGGAACGCCACGGGCCGAGCGAAATCCGCGTCACCGAAAGCGGCGAATGGCGGGTGCATGAGGCCATGCTCGAATGGGAGGGCCGCTTCGCCTGTCCCGTCAGAATCCTGCCCGACACGCGCTTCATTGCCAGTCACGCCGATTTCCGCCGCTTTGCCGAGGGCCGCAAGCATCTGACGATGGAGCATTTCTACCGCGAGATGCGGCGCAAGACGGGGCTGCTGATGCGCCCTGACGGCAAGCCCGAAGGTGGCGCTTGGAACTATGACGCCGAAAACCGCGCGCCGCCCAAGGCGGGCCTGAGGGCGCCCCTCGCCCCCAAGTTCGCCCCCGATGTCATCACACAGGAGGTCATCGCGCTGGTCGGCCAACGCTTCGGCGACCACTTCGGGGACCTCGAACCTTTCGGCTGGCCCGTCACCCGCGCCGAGGCGCTGGAGGCCGCCGAGGCCTTTTTCGCCCGCCGCCTCGCGCTGTTCGGCCCCTATCAGGACGCGATGGTCGCGGGGCAGGACGATCTCTATCATTCGCTGCTCTCGACCAGCCTCAATATCGGGCTGCTCGATCCGCTCGAACTGTGCCGCCGCGCCGAGGCCGAATACCGCGCAGGCCGCGCGCCGCTCAATTCGGTCGAGGGCTTCATCCGCCAGATCATCGGCTGGCGCGAATATGTGCGCGGGTTCTACTGGCACCAGATGCCGGGGCTGGCCAAAGCCAACGAACTCGCCGCCCACCGGCCCCTGCCCGAATTCTTCTGGACCGGCGCAACCGACATGCGCTGCCTTGCCGACTGCATCCGCACCACCCGCGAGGATGCCCACGCGCATCACATCCAGCGGCTGATGGTGCTCGGCAATTTCTGCCTGATCGCCGGGATCGATCCGCAAGCGGTCGCCGACTGGTATCTCGCGGTCTATGCCGACGCCTTTGAATGGGTGGAGTTGCCCAATGTCGCGGGCATGGTGCTCTATGCCGACGGCGGCAGGCTGGCGACCAAGCCCTATGCGGCCTCCGGCAACTACATCAACAAGATGAGCGATTACTGCGGCAGGTGCCGTTACAAGGTCAGCCAGAAGACCGGGCCGAACGCCTGCCCCTTCAATCCGCTCTACTGGCATTTCATGGCGAGGAACCGTAGCCGCCTCGAAGGCAACCACCGCATCGGGCGCATCTATGCCACCTGGGACAGGATGGGCGCGGCCAGGCAGCGCGAATATCTGGACAGCGCCGAGAAATTTCTCGACAGTCTGGAGCCGGCGCGTGAAGGATGGGCCCGAAACGAATAGAGAGAGGACCCGAAATGCTGACCATCCACCACCTGCGCCTGTCGCAATCCGAACGAATCGTCTGGCTCGCCGAGGAGCTGGGGCTGGACTATGATCTCAAGCTCTACAATCGCCGCGAGGACAACCGCCTCGCGCCCGACGAATACAAGGCGCTCCACCCGATGGGCATTGCCCCCGTCATCACCGACGGCGACTTCGTGCTGGGCGAAAGCGGGGCGATCATCGACTACATCGTGGCCAAGTATGCGCCCGACACGCCGCTCGTGCTCGGCCCGGACCACCCCGACTTCGCGGACCATCTGTTCTTCTACCACTGGGCCAACGCGACCTTCATGACCAACGGCATGATGGCGCTGGTGGCGCAGTTCATGGGTGCAGCCGAGCTGCCCCCCTTCGTCGCCGACCGGGTGCAGAAGGGCTGGGCCATCGTCGAAAAGCGGCTGGGCGAGGCAGACTATTTCGGCGGATCGCAGCTGACCACAGCGGACATCATGATGGGCTTCCAGCTCACCACCAGCCGCGCGATGAGCGGGATGAGCATCGACCACCTGCCCAACCTCAAGGCCTACCTCAAGCGCATTGGCGAGCGTCCGGCCTATCAGCGCGCGATGGCAAAGTGCGAACCGGGGATGCCGCCGAAGCTGGATTGAGGATCGCGCGCGGCTGCCGGAATGCCCGTCTGAACAAGCAGCCGGGTTGGGCCAAAGCCGCCGTCAGAGCCTTTCGCGTTTCAGCAACTCCGCCTTGATCGCCAGCCCATAGGCATAGCCCCCCAGCGTCCCGTCAGCCGCGATCACGCGGTGGCACGGGATCAGCACCGCGACATTGTTCGCCCCGTTCGCCCCGCCAACTGCGCGGCTGGCCTTGGGGTTGCCGAGCGCCGCCGCGAGTTCGCCATAGCTGCGCGTCTCACCATGCGGGATGCGGCGCAACTCCTCCCATACCCGCTGCTGGAACGCGGTGCCGTGGACGTCGAGCGGGATCGCAGCATTGCCCGGCCCCGGCTGTTCGACCGCGGCCACGACCTGCGCGAACAGCGCGCGAAAATCCTCGCCCGCCGGGACAAGCTCGGCCTTTGGGAAACGTGCCCGCAATTCGGCCTCGCCCTCTCCGAACGCCAGACAGCACACCCCCTTGTCGGTCGCGGCGACCAGCATATCCCCAAGCGAAGTCCCCAGCACCGCCCAATGGATCAGCTTGCCCGCTCCGCCCTTGCGCCATTCGCCCGGCTTCATGCCCAGCCTGCCTTTCGTCTCGTGATAGAATTGCCGTGCCCCGGCATAGCCCGCCATTGTCAGAGCATCGCCCACCCCTTGCCCGCTCATCAACGCTTCTTGCACGCGCCGTTCGCGGCACGCCCGGGCATAGGCAGCGGGCGAGATTCCGACCATGCGCTTGAACAGGCGCTGGAAGTGGGTGGGCGTGTAGCCGGTCAGGCGGGAGAGTTGTGCGAGGGTCGTTGCCTCCCCGCTGCGGATCGCTTGCAATGCGGCGAGCACGCACGCCTCCTCGGCGCTCTGCGCACAAGGAGAGCAGCGTTTACAAGGCCTTAACCCTGCCGCTTCGGCCTCGGCCGGGCTGGAATAAAAGCGCACGTTCTTCCGCAGCGGCAGTCGTGCCGGACAGGACGGGCGGCAATAGATTCCGGTCGAATGGACGCCGGTAACGAAGGCCCCGTCGAACCTGCGGTCCTTGTCCTGCACCGCCTGCCAGCGCGCCTCGTCAGATATGTTCTCCAAATGTTTCACGTGAAACACTGTGCCACAGCCCATCCTCTGCCGCACCCCCAAGTCTTGCGTTCAATCTCGCGCCGGGCGCAAAAGCGGCTATAAGCGCCCAATGACCCGGCTTTTCGGTGCGCTTGCCCTGCTTCTTGCCCTCCTCGCCTCGCCCGCGGCGGCCGACCCGGCCGATATCGACGCCGCCGCGCGCGGCGTGGTGCGGGTATTGCTGATCGGCGAGGAGGGCGGCCAGCCCGTCCCCGTCAGCCATGGCACCGGCTTTGCCGTCAGCCCCACGCGGATCGTCACCAATGCGCATGTGGTGAGCGAGGCGAGCCAGGACGATACGCTGCGAATCGGCATTGTCCCGTCCGAAGGCAAAAGCGGGGCCTTTGCCCGGGTGATCGCGATCTCCCCGCGCAACGATCTGGCGCTGCTCGAAATCGCCAAGGGCTCGCTGCGCCTGCCGCCGCTGGCGCTCGCGTCCGGCGCGGGCGGCACCGGCAGCGAGGTTTCTGCGGTGGGCTATCCGATGAATGTCGATCTGGCGCAGGGCCTTGATATAGAAGATATTTTCCAGCCACAGCCGACGGTCAAATCACGCGGCTTCCTGTCGGGCGAGCGGCCCTCGCGGCAGTTCGACACGATCCTTCACACCGCCCCCATCGCGCGCGGCAATTCGGGCGGGCCGCTGCTCGATCCGTGCGGGCGGGTGATCGGGGTCAATTCCTTCAGCGCCGATGCCGAAAGCGGTGACGGCGAGTTCTACTTCGCGGTCAGCTTGCGCGAATTGCTGCCGTTCCTGAAGGCGAACGGGGTGGAACCGGTGGTCAACGCCCTGCCCTGCCGCTCGATCGCCGAATTGAACGCCGCGGAGCGCCAGAGGCTCGAGGCCGAACAGGCCGCCGCGCGCGAGCGGCTGGCGATTCGCGCGCGGGCCGATGGCGAGGCACGCGAACAGGCGCGGCTGGCCGCGCAGATGGAGGTGATCGAGCGCCGCGAGAACGCGATGGCGCTAGCGCTCCTTGCGCTGCTGGCGGCGATCGGCAGCGGCTATGCGGCGCTGGCATGGCAGCGCCATCCCGACACCCGCAAGCGCGCCGCCGTGGCCGCCGGCTGCGCGGTGCTCGCCCTGATCGGAGCGCTGAGCCTGTGGTTCACCCGCCCCGGTCTCGCGGCGATCGAGGAAAAGCTCGCCGCCGCGCTCGGCCGACACGACAGCCTTGGCAACGCCGTGCCGGGCAGCGACACGGCCGTCGAAGGGCCGCTGATCTGCACGCTCGTGCCGGAGCGCAGCCGCGTCACCACCGCGCGCACCGATGATGTCGCCTTCGACTGGGCCGCAGATGGCTGCGTCAACACCCGCACCCAATACGGACTCTCCGCTGGAGGTGAATGGAGCCGGGTGCTGGTACTGGAGGACGAGGCAGCGGTCGCGGTCAACCACTATGATCCCGCCACCCGCACCTTCCGAACCGACCGCTACCTGCTGGGCCAGGAGGCGATGGGCAAGGTGCTGGAGGCTCGCGGGCAATATTCCCCGCCGGCGTGCGGAGTGAGCGATGCCGGGCGCAGGCTCGACGAGCAGCAATCCGCGATCATCGCGCTGCTGCCCGAGGCTCCGAACGAGCGGCTGGTCTATGATTGCCGGGCCAAGAGCGGCATCACGCGGGCGACCGGAAACGAGCCGATCGCCGGGATCAGGCCGCAGGAATGATCGGTATGCCAGGCCCGCCGAACTTGGCGGTCGGTTGGGCGCCTTGGCAACCTCCGCGACTTCCGGCCAACGCGGATTGCGCGGGAAGTCGTTGTCGAAATCAATCCCGCCCCAATCCTGCGCGAAGGCGATGTGCTCCTCAGGCGCCAAGTCCTGCTGGCGCAACATCGCCACCGCGTATTCGCAGAGCGCCAGCCCGATCGCCGCCAGCGCGGCATGGCCGCAGGACGCCAGCGATTGGCCTCGCGATCCCGACCCCGCAGCGCACAGACATCGGCATCAATGGCAGGCCCGCCTCCTCCCTTTGGCCAATCAAGCGAGGCCCAGTCCAGAGAATCCCGCGCGCCGGGTTGCAGGAACGCGAATCTGTTGCTAGGCGCGCGCCAGCCTTGCGGGGTGCTCCTCACGCATCCCCCATTCCCGAGGCCCAAGCAACTTTTTATCGAAGCTTCGCAAGAGGACTGCACGCGCGTGGATATCTCCGCCGGTATCAAGGCCAGCCTTGCTGGACGCTATGCTTCGGCCCTGTTCGAACTCGCCAGCGAGAACGGCACGGTGACCGCGGTCGAGAGCGATCTCGAAACGCTCGCGGCTGCCCTCGACGAATCGGCCGATCTGGTGGCGCTCACCACCAATCCCGAGCTTTCGCGCGACGCGCAGGGCAAGGCGATGGCCGCCCTCGCCAAGACGCTCAAACTTTCCCCGCTCACCGCCAATTTCCTCGGCGTGCTCGCGGCCAATCGCCGTCTGGCGCGGCTACCGGCGATCATTTCCGCCTTCAGGGCCATCGCTGCTGCCCAGCGCGGCGAGGTTTCGGCCACGGTCACCAGCGCCCACCCGCTGTCGGCCACCCAGCTGGCCGCGCTCAAGAAGAAGCTGACCGCGCGCGAAGGCCGCACCGTCATGCTTACCGCCGCGGTCGACCCCGAACTGCTGGGCGGCCTCGTTGTCACCATCGGATCGCAGCGCATCGATGCCTCGATCCGCACCCGTCTCAACTCGCTCGCCAAAGCCATGCAGGCTTAAAGGACACGAAAAATGGAAATCCGCGCCGCAGAAATCTCGAAGGTCATCAAGGACCAGATCGCCAATTTCGGCACCGATGCCGAAATCAGCGAAACCGGCACCGTGCTGTCGGTGGGTGACGGGATCGCCCGCATCCACGGGCTCGACAAGGTGCAGGCCGGCGAGATGGTGGAATTCGCCAACGGGGTGCAAGGCATGGCCTTGAACCTCGAAGCCGACAATGTGGGTGTCGTGATCTTCGGCTCGGATAACGAGATCAGGGAAGGTGACGTGGTCAAGCGCACCGGCACGATCGTGGACGTGCCGGTCGGCAAGGGCCTGCTCGGCCGCGTGGTCGATGCGCTCGGCAACCCGATCGACGGCAAGGGTCCGATCGTCGCCGAAAAGCGCAGCCGCGTCGAAGTGAAGGCGCCGGGCATCATCCCGCGCGAATCCGTCTCCGAGCCGGTCCAGACCGGGCTCAAGGCGATCGACGCCCTCGTGCCCATCGGACGCGGCCAGCGCGAGCTGATCATCGGTGACCGCCAGACCGGCAAGACCGCGGTCGCGATCGACACCTTCATCAACCAGAAGGAAGCCAACGCGGGGGACGACGAGACGAAGAAGCTCTACTGCGTCTATGTCGCGGTCGGTCAGAAGCGCTCGACCGTCGCCCAGATCGTCAAGCAGCTCGAAGAAAACGGCGCGATGGAATATTCGATCGTGGTTGCCGCGACCGCGTCGGAGCCTGCGCCGCTCCAGTACCTCGCACCCTACACGGGTTGCGCGATGGGCGAGTATTTCCGCGACAATGGCATGCACGCGCTGATCGTCTATGACGACCTGTCCAAGCAGGCCGTGGCCTATCGCCAGATGTCGCTGCTGCTGCGTCGTCCTCCGGGCCGCGAAGCCTATCCCGGCGACGTGTTCTATCTCCACAGCCGCCTGCTCGAGCGCGCGGCCAAGATGAACGCGGAAAACGGGCATGGTTCGCTCACCGCGCTGCCGATCATCGAGACCCAGGCCGGCGACGTGTCGGCCTATATTCCGACCAACGTGATCTCGATCACCGATGGCCAGATCTTCCTCGAAACCGGCCTGTTCTACCAGGGTATCCGTCCGGCCATCAACGTCGGCCTGTCGGTGAGCCGCGTCGGTGGTGCCGCCCAGACCAAGGCGATGAAGAAGGTTTCTGGCTCGATGAAGCTCGACCTTGCGCAATACCGCGAAATGGCGGCCTTCGCCCAGTTCGGCTCGGACCTCGACGCCGCGACGCAAAAGCTGCTCAACCGCGGTGCGCGTCTGACCGAGCTGCTGAAGCAGAAACAGTTCAGCCCGATGCCCTTCGAAGAGCAGACCGTGTCGATCTTCGCCGGCACCAACGGCTTCCTCGATCCGATCCCGGTCGAGCGCGTCAACGATTACGAGAGCCAGATGCTTGACTACATGCGCCGCGAACACGCTGACGTGCTGGCCGAGATCCGCACCTCGAAGAAGTTCGAGGGCGAAGTCGCGGAGAAGACCAAGGCTGCGCTCGAAGCTTTCGCCAAGCAGTTCGCGTAAGGACACCCCGACGTGGCCTCACTCAAGGAACTCAAAGGCCGGATCAACTCGGTCAAATCGACCCAGAAGATCACCAAGGCCAAGCAGATGGTCGCGGCGGCCAAGCTGCGCCGCGCGCAGAGCGCGGCGGAAGCAGCGCGGCCCTATGCCACGCGCCTTGCGGCGGTGATGGCCAGCCTCGCGAGCAAGGTCGCCGGCGATAACGCACCCAAGCTGCTGGCCGGCACCGGCTCGGATCAGCGCCATCTGCTTGTCGTGGTCAACACCGACAAGGGCCTGTGCGGCGGCTTGAACGCGAACCTCGTCAAGGCCGCCAAGGCCAAGGCGCACGCGCTGCTGGCGCAAGGCAAGGCCGTCGAGTTCTACCTCGTCGGCAAAAAGGGCCGCGCGCCGCTCAGGCGCGAGTTCCCGAAGCTGATCGGTGCTGGCTTCGACACCAGCACGGTCAAGGCCCCGGGCTTTGCCGAGGCCGAGGCCATGGCCGATGAGCTGATCGCGCTGTTCGACGCCGGCAAGTTCGATGTCGCGCATCTGATCTTCCCGACCTTCAAGACAGCGCTGGCGCAGGAACCGACCATCACCCAGCTGATCCCCGTCCCCTCGCCCGCCGACGCCGCGGCGAGCGAGGCCTTGGTCGAATACGAGCCGGGCGAGGAGGAAATCCTTCAGGAGTTGCTGCCGCGTTACGTGCGCACGCAGCTGTTCGGCGCACTGCTCGAGCGTGAGGCCTCCGAACAAGGCGCGTCGATGACCGCGATGGACAACGCCACGCGCAACGCGGGCGAGCTGATCCAGAAGCTCACCATCCAGTACAACCGCAGCCGCCAGGCCGCGATCACCACCGAACTCATCGAAATCATTGCTGGCGCGGAAGCGCTGTAGCAACAACTTAAACGCGGGCGCAGAAGCGCTCTAACCGAAGGCTAGGAACGAAAAATGGCCACCGCCGCTCTCAACCAGACCACCAACGGCACCATCAGCCAAGTGATCGGCGCCGTCGTCGACGTGCAGTTCGAAGGCGAGCTGCCGCCAATTCTCACCGCGCTCGAAACCAAGAACGGCGACAAGACGCTGGTGCTCGAAGTCGCCCAGCATCTTGGCGAAAACACCGTGCGCACCATCGCGATGGACGCGACCGAAGGCCTGGTGCGCGGCGCCGAAGTGATCAACACCGGCGCGCAGATCTCGGTTCCGGTCGGCCCCAAGGTGTTGGGGCGCATCATGAACGTCGTCGGTGAAGCGATCGACGAACGCGGACCGATCGGTGCCGAACAGACCGCCCCGATCCACGCCGAGGCCCCGGCCTTCGTCGACCAGTCGACCGAGGCCAGCATCCTCGTCACCGGCATCAAGGTGATCGACCTGCTCGCCCCCTACGCCAAGGGTGGCAAGATCGGCCTGTTCGGCGGCGCAGGCGTCGGCAAGACAGTCCTGATCCAGGAGCTCATCAACAACATCGCCAAGGGCCACGGCGGCGTGTCGGTCTTCGCCGGCGTGGGGGAACGCACCCGCGAGGGCAACGACCTCTACCACGAATTCCTCGAAGCGGGCGTCATCGCCAAGGACGCCGATGGCAATGCGATCTCGGAAGGTTCCAAGGTGGCGCTGGTGTTCGGCCAGATGAACGAGCCCCCGGGCGCCCGCGCGCGCGTCGCTCTGTCGGGCCTGACCATGGCGGAATATTTCCGCGACGTCGAAGGTCAGGACGTGCTGTTCTTCGTCGATAACATCTTCCGCTTCACCCAGGCCGGTTCGGAAGTGTCGGCGCTGCTCGGCCGCATTCCCTCGGCGGTGGGCTACCAGCCGACCCTGGCGACCGACATGGGCAAGCTGCAAGAGCGCATCACCTCGACCACCAAGGGCTCGATCACCTCGGTGCAGGCGATCTACGTGCCTGCGGACGACCTGACCGACCCCGCGCCCGCCACCAGCTTCGCCCACCTCGACGCGACCACCACGCTTTCGCGCGCGATTTCGGAGCTGGGCATCTACCCGGCGGTCGACCCGCTGGATTCCACCTCGCGCGTGCTCGAACCGCGCGTCGTCGGCCAGGAGCACTACGACACCGCCCGCCGCGTTCAGGCGATCCTGCAGAAGTACAAGAGCCTGCAGGATATCATCGCGATCCTCGGGATGGACGAGCTGTCGGAAGAGGACAAGCTCACCGTCGCCCGAGCGCGCAAGATCCAGAAGTTCCTGTCGCAGCCCTTCCACGTCGCCGAGGTCTTCACCGGCATCCCGGGCGTGTTCGTGCAGATCGAAGACACGGTGAAGAGCTTCAAGGCGTTGGTTGACGGCGAATACGACCACCTGCCCGAACAGGCCTTCTACATGGTCGGCGGGATCGATCAGGCGGTCGAGAAGGCCAAGAAGATGGCCGAAGAGGCGTAAGGCACCATGGCCCTCCACTTCGAACTCGTCACCCCGGCCAAGCTCGTCCGTTCGGAAGACGTCCACATGGTGGTCGTCCCCGGCACCGAGGGCGAATTCGGCGTGCTCGAGGGCCACGCGCCCTTCATGAGCACGATCCGCGACGGCGCGGTGCAGGTCTATGCCACAGCCAACTCCGCGCCCGAGGTGATCGAAGTGCGCGGCGGCTTTGCCGAAGTGAACGAGAAGGGTCTGACCGTGCTCGCGGAGCACGTCGAGGGATAGCCTGGCGCTTCATTCGACGAACGAACAACGGGGGCGGGCCGATGGCTCGCCCCTTTTTGCGTCTATCCCCTTCCCTTTGCCCCGCTGGCTGGGCACAACACGCCGCAGCACTTCCCCAAGGAGAGGACGCTTGAAACTTGTCTCCACTTTCGCACTGGCGCTCGCAATGACCATGGCTTCCACCACCGGCGCAGCCGCGCAGGAAACCCCGGCGGACGCTGTCCCCGGCCCCGAACAGGATCCCTATATCTGGCTGGAGGAAGCCCGCAGCCCCGCGGCGCTCGAATGGGTCGCCAAGGAGAACGAACGCACGCTCGCCGCCTTCGAGGCCGATCCGCGCTATGCCCAGCTCAAGGCCGAAGCCCTGGCGATCTTCGACAGCAATGATCGCATCCCCTTCGTCAGCTTCCGCCCGGATGGCCTCTATAATTTCTGGCAGGACAAGGCGAACCCCAAGGGTGTGCTGCGGCGCACCACGCTGGAAAGCTACCGCACCGACCAGCCCGAATGGGAGATCATTCTCGACATCGATGCGCTGGCCAGGGCGGAAGGCAGGGAATGGGTCTATCAGGGCTCGACCTGCCTGCCCCCGGCGATGAACAAGTGCATGATCGCGCTCTCGGACGGGGGCGAGGATGCCACGATCATGCGCGAATTCGACACCGCGACAAGGCAATTCGTCGAAGGCGGCTTTGTGCTCGAGCAGAAGAGCCAGGGCGGCATCCAGTGGATCGACGAGGATACGCTGCTGGTCGGCCGCGATTTCGGCGAAGGCACGCTCACCGAAAGCGAATATCCCTTCACCAGCCGCGTCTGGAAGCGCGGCACGCGGATCGAGGATGCCGAAGAAATCTTCCGCGGCGAACCGGACGACGTGTGGGCCGGGGCGACCCTGCTGCGCGACAATGCCGGCACGATCCACGCCCGCACCGCCTTCCGGGGCATCAGCTTCCATGAGAGCCTCAATTACGTGTGGAAGGATGGCAAGTGGCTCCAGCTCGACATTCCGAAGAAGGCCGGGCTGTACGGCATCGTCGATGATCACCTGCTGATCTCGATCGACGAGGACTGGACCACCGGCGGCCAGACCTTCCCCGCCGACAGCCTGATCGCCGTCAATCTCGAAGAATGGAAGGCCGATCCCAACGGCGCGAAAAAGACGCTGGTGTGGGCCCCCGGCCCGCGCCAGACCAAGCAGGGCGGCGCGGTGACGGCCAACGCGCTTTACGTGGCGCTGCTCGACAATGTCGTGGGCAAGGTGCTCCAGTTCAACTTCGAGGATGGCGCGTGGCGCAGCCGTGAAGTGCCGCTGCCCGGCAAGGCGACACTCGGCATCGCGGCCGCATCGAGCGAGACCGATCAGATCATGTTCACCGTCTCCGGCTTCCTTGAGCCAACGATGCTCTACTACACCGATGGCACCGCCCCGCCTGCCGTGCTCAAGACCAGCCCGGCCTATTTCGATCCCGCCGGCATGGTGGTCGAACAGCACGAGGCGGTAAGCAAGGACGGGACGAAGATCCCCTATTTCATCGTCAAGCCCAAGGGGATGAAGTCTGATGGTTCCACCGCCACGCTGCTGACCGGCTATGGCGGCTTTCAGGTGCCGCGCCTGCCCGCCTATCTCGGTTCGACCGGCAAGCTGTGGGTCGAGAAGGGCGGCGCCTATGTGCTCGCCAACCTGCGCGGCGGCGGCGAATTCGGGCCGATGTGGCACCAGAGCGCGATCCGCGAGAACAAGCAGCGCACCTGGGACGACTTTATCGCCGTGGCCGAGGATCTGGTGAAGCGCGGCTTCACTTCGCCCCGGCGTCTCGGCATCCAGGGCGGCTCGCAAGGCGGGCTGCTGGTCGGCACGGCCTTCACCCAGCGGCCCGAACTGTTCGGCGCGGCGATCGTGCAGATCCCGTTGTTCGACATGCTGCGCTATCACCTGATCGGGCGCGGGGCCTCGTGGATCGGTGAATATGGCGATCCGCGCATCCCCGAACAGCGCAAGTGGATCGAGGGCTATTCGCCCTATCAGAAGATCGTGCCGGGGGTGGATTACCCCGCGCCCTTCCTGTGGGCCTCCACCGCCGACGACCGCACCCATCCGGCGCACGCGCGCAAGGGTGCGGCGCGGCTCAAGGAGCTTGGTCAGCCCTATTACTACTTCGAGGACACCACCGGCGGCCATTCGGGCGGGGTCGACAATGATCAGCGCGCCAAGCTCCAGGCGCTGCAGTTCGTTTATCTGATGCAGCGGCTGATGGACGCGCGCGGCGGCGAATAGACCGCCGCTCGCAAGGCGCAGGAAAGGGGCGGCTCCGACAAGAGAGTCGCCCTTTTTTGTCAGATAACAAAGGTAACCGCGGGCATGTGTCAATTATCCCGACATTTTGCCCTCGGCTCGTCGCAAGCGGGGCACGCAGCAGGGTGTCAACGTCGGGTTAACCACGCCCGGCAGCCACTCGTTAAGCCTGCCCGTCAAGACTTGGCTCATCGGGGCGGTGACGAATGACGAGGAGCACGAGCGATGGCTTATCCCAAAGATGTTTCGATCGCCGATGCGATCAAGAGCTACTATGACCTGCCGCGCAATCATCGGGTGCACTGGTCGAAGGCGCGCAAGGACGAAGTGGTGCGCGCCGTGCACGACCAGGCGATCAGCTTCCACGAGGCGCGCAAACGCTACCTGCTGAGCCGCAGCGAGTTTGAGCAGTGGGAAGCCGACTACATCGCCGGCGGCGGCGAGGCGGCGCGACAGGAGGCTTGAGCGCGCTTTCTGCTACCGCATCACGTCGATCCGAAAACCGGTGCCCACTTTTCCGCATGATGCGTGCTAGCGCGTCGGCGCATCGAAATCGGCGGGCTTGTTCGCGATCCAGCTGACGAATCTGGCGATCGCCGGGTGGCCCCGGATCACCCCCGCATCATCGCCGATCCGGGCCAGTTCATTATTGGTGAAGTTGGCGTGGATGGTCTTGTGACAGATCGGGTGCACCGGCACCTTGATCTTGCCTTTCTTGGATTTCGGAACCGGGTGATGCCACTGGACGATATTGCCCAGCGTGCGGCCGCACAGCCAGCAAGTGAGCGGGGCGAGATCCTCGCTCACCCCTTCTTCTCCGCCGCCTTCTTCTTCTTCATCGCGTCGTGGAAGCGGTCGGCCCAGCCGGGTTTCACCAGCTGCTCGGCGCGCACCATGCGCAGCTCTCCGGGGGCGACATCGCGGCTGACCGTGGAGCCCGCCGCGACGATCGCATCCGCACCGATCGTGACCGGCGCGACCAGCGCCGAGTTCGAGCCGATGAAGGCGCGCTCGCCGATCACGGTCTTGTACTTGAAGTAGCCATCGTAATTGCAGGTGATCGTACCCGCGCCGATATTCGCGCCGGCACCGATGGTGGCATCGCCCAGATAGGTCAGGTGGCTGGCCTTGGCTCCCGGCGCCATCACCGCGTTCTTCACTTCAACGAAATTGCCGATGAAGCTGCCTTCCTCCAGCACCGTGCCGGGGCGCAGGCGCGCAAACGGGCCAACCTTGACGCCGGTGCCGATGGTTGCGCCCTCGATGTGGCTGTTGGCGCGGATCAGCACCTTGTCCGCGACGATCACACCGGGGCCGAAGAACACGTTGGGCTCGATCGTGACATCGCGGCCCAGCACCGTGTCATAGGCGAAAAACACCGTGTCGGGGGCAATCAGGGTTGCGCCTTCATCCATCGCCTGAAGCCGTCGCGCCGCCTGCCAGCGGGCTTCCGCGGCGGCAAGCTCGGCACGGGAGTTGATGCCTGCCACCTCGTCCGCGCTGTCCGCCACGATCACCGCGCAGGGGCAGCCATCGGCGACCGCGATGTTGACGATGTCGGGCAGATAGTATTCGCCCTGGGCATTGTCGTTGCCGACGCGGCGCAGCAGCGCGAACAGATCCTCGGCGCGTGCGGCCAGCAGGCCGGAATTGCACAGGCGGCAGGCGCGCTCGCCCTGGTCGGCATCCTTGTATTCGACCATCTTGATGATCGTGCCCGCGTCATCGGCGATGATGCGGCCATAGGCGAGCGGATCGGTCGGCTCGAAACCGAGCACCACGACCGCGGGGCGATCGGGTGCATGGAGCCGTTCGAGCATCGCACGCATGGTCGAAGCCTTCACGAAGGGCACATCGCCGTAGAGAACGAGCACATCGCCCGAGAACTCTGCCAGCGCGGCCTCGGCCTGCTGCACCGCATGGCCGGTGCCGAGCTGGGGTTCCTGCAGGCAGATGGCGGCGCGGGTCGCCACCGCGGCTTCGATCTGCTCACGCCCCGCACCGACCACGACCGCGAGCCGTTCCGGCCCGAGCTGCGCGACGCTCGCCATCAGATGTTCGAGCATCGGACGGCCGGCAATCTTGTGGAGCACCTTATGGGTGTCGCTCTTCATGCGGGTGCCCTTGCCGGCGGCAAGAATGATGGCGGCAAAGGGATGGCTGGTGTCGTTCATATCGGACCCTCTATGCGATGCCGCATCTGCCAGCAAATGCTTGCGGATTGAAGAAGCTTCCGCCACCGCGCCAGCATGATCAAGATTCCATTCGACGCTATCGGCTTCGACCTCGACGGCACCTTGCTCGATACCTTCCGCGATCTTGGGGCGGCGGTGAACCATGCCCTCCGGCTCGGCGGCTTTGCCGAGGTGCCAGTGGAAACGAGCAAGGACCTGATCGGCGGCGGGGCCAAGATCATGCTCGCCCGGGCGATCGAGGCACAAGGGGGTCTGCCGGAGGACGAGTTCAAGCGGCTCTACAAGGCGATGCTCGGCTATTACGAGGCGAACAATGCGGTTCACACCGTCCCCTACCCCGGCGTGCGCGAGGCCTTGGCGGAGCTTGCCTCACAGGGTGTGCGCATGGCGGTGGTCACCAACAAGTTCGAAGCCTTCGCGCGCGCCGTTCTTACCCAGCTCGATCTGATCGATGCCTTCGAGACCGTGATCGGCGGGGATTCGCTGGGCAAGGGCGAGGACGGGCAATTCCTCGCCAAGCCCCACCCTGCCCCCTTGCTCAAGGCGCGCGAGGCAACCGAAGCAGGGCGATTCGTGTTCGTCGGCGATTCGAGCTATGACGTGCGCGCTGCCAGGGCCGCCGGGGTTCCGGTGGTGGCAGCGGCCTATGGCTATTGCGACCTTCCAGCCCATGATCTGGGCGCGGATGCCGAGATCGATTCGTTCGATGCCCTCATTCCCGCGCTGGCAGGCCTTTCTCGCGCCGTCTGACCCTACGGCAAGCGCCCCTGTCAGTTCGGCTGTTGCATGGGCCGCGCGAAAGTGCCACGCAGCGCCCGCAATTCCGCTTTACGCAGGCGTAAACCGCGCCGCGTCGCAACCACAGGAGAACACGCATGAGCATCAGCTTCAAGGACAAGGTCGCCATCGTCACCGGTGCCGGCGGCGGACTCGGCAAGGCCTACGCTCTCGAACTCGCCCGCCGCGGGGCGAAGGTCGTGGTCAACGACCTCGGCGGCGCGCGCGACGGGACGGGCACATCGGATGCCGCCGCTCAGGTTGTCGCCGAAATCGAGGCGATGGGCGGCGAGGCGATGGCCAACGGCGCTTCGGTCACCGAATTCGAACAGATGGAAAAGATGGTCGCCGATGCCAAGCAGAAATGGGGCGGCGTGCACATCCTGATCAACAATGCCGGCGTGCTGCGCGACAAGACCTTCGCCAAGATGGAGCCGGCTGACTTTGAGTTCGTCGTCAAGGTGCATCTCACCGGCTCGGCCTTTGCCACCAAGGCTGCCTGGGAAACCTTCCGCGAGCAGGGCTATGGCCGCGTCCTGATGACCGCATCGTCGACCGGGCTGTTCGGCAATTTCGGCCAGGCCAACTATGGCGCGGCCAAGCTGGGTCTGGCCGGCCTCACCAAGACGCTGGCGCTCGAAGGTGCAAAGTACAATGTGCGCGTCAACACCCTCTCGCCGGTCGCGGGCACCCGCATGACCGAAGACCTCTTCCCTGAAGAGGCCTTTAAGCTCTTCGCGCCGGAAAACGTCGTGCCGGCCGCGCTGTTCCTCGTCAGCGACGACGCCCCGACCAATGCGATCGTGGGCGCGGGCGCGGGCGGGTTCCACTCCGCTTGGACGGTGATGAACGAGGCCGTATGGCTGCCGGAAAGCGAACGCACCGTCGAAGGCTTCGCGGCGCACTGGGAGGAAATCAGCTCCTTCACCAACCTCCTCGCCCCGCAATCGGGCAGCGAGCAGTCGGCCAATATCCTCAAGGCGATGCAGAAGGTCACCGGCACCGGCCCGTCGAGCGCGCGCGGGTAATCGCGCCTAGCGCGCGGTTTGAGCAAGGCCCGTCCCCGCAAGGGGGCGGGCCGCTTGCTTTGGCAAGCGCGCTAGTCCTCCACCGCCTTGAGCAGCCGCCGCTCCATCGGGGCGAGCACCGCGGCGAGATCATGGCCGCGCTTCAAGACCTGGCCGTGTTCACCGAAAAGTGTCCACATGCCCTGCTTGCCGCGTAGCGCCGGGCGTTTTTCCAGCCGCGCCTGCGGGCGTTCGGCGGTGCGCCGGAAAGCGGCGAAGCTGGCCGCGTGGCGGGTGAAATCCATCGCATAGTCACGCCATTCGCCGGCGGCGACCATGCGGCCATAGAGGTCGAGAATGCGCATCAGCTCGGCGCGTTCGAACCCGACCTGATCTGCGCCGCGCCCAGGGAATGCCACCACCTGTCCGGCAATTCCGGGGATTTGTCCCGGATTCTTCAATCTTCGGTTCCGCTCTTGCGCCGCCGCACCGCGGGCACCGGCGGCGCGCGCTCGGCCAGCAGCGCCTTCATCGCCTCCAGTTCCTCGCGCAGGGCCGCCACTTCGCCTTCGAGCTTTTCGACGCAGTCGCGGCGCGGACGGCCCTGATCATCGCAGGGCGGATCGTCGCACGGCGTTCCGTAAGGGATGAATTCGCGCAGCCACTGCTCCGCCGGCATCAGCGTCGAGCGCGCCTTGAGCCCGATCATGGTCGCCCCCGCCGGCACGTCCTCGGTCACAACCGCATTGGCCCCGACCCGCGCCCGCTCGCCCACCACAATCGGCCCGATGATCTGCGCGCCCGAACCGATGATGACATTGTCCTTCAGCGTCGGGTGGCGCTTGCCGCCCTTGCCGTTGGTCGGATTGGCGCCGCCCAGCGTGACGCATTGGTAGATCGTCACGTTGTCGCCGATCTCAGCAGTCTCGCCGATCACGGTGAAGCCGTGATCGATGAAGAAGTTCTTCCCGATCCTTGCGCCGGGATGGATGTCGATCGCGGTCAGCAGCCGCGAGAAGTGGTTCACGAAACGCGCAAGGAAATAGAGCTTCGCCTCGAACAGCCAGTGCGCCACGCGGTGGAAGCCCAGCGCCCACACGCCCGGATAGAGCAGGATTTCCCAGCGCGAACGCGGCGCGGGGTCACGCGCCCGAACCGAGTCAAGGTAGCTGATCAGGCGCTCGAACATGGCTTCAAATTCCCACCAAACCCTGCGCGATGCAACTCACGATAATCAGAACAGTCGGCTCTGCTCCGGCCCGTGCAGGGCCTCGAGCGCGGCGCGCCACACTGACATGGTGGCAGGGGTCTGACGTTCAAGGGAGATCCGGTCGATTGTCGCCACCAGCGTCTCGATCGCGGCAAAGCTGCGGGTGGTGCGGGGGATGAGATATTCGGCCGCCCCCTCGGGCAGACTGAGGCCGCGCGCCTCGGCATGGGCGCGGAGCAGGTCGGCGGCAAAGGAATCATCGGGCGTGCCGACTTCGACATGGAGCGAAGCGCCGATGCGCGAGGCGAGATCGGGCAGCGCGATTCGCCAGCCGCCGCTCTCCTCGGCGGCATTGGCGACGATCAGCAGGGCCGCGCCCTCCCGCGATCCGCCCTGCTGCACCGCGTTCCAGCGGTGGAACAGTTCGGTTTCATCGATCGTCTCGGCATCGTCGATCACCTCCAGCGCGTCCTCGCCGGCCAGACCCTGCGCCCAGCGCCCCAGCAGCGACTTGCCCGAACGCGGCGGACCGGTAAGCACGGCGACATGGAAAGGCCAGCCCAAGGGATCCCGCAAGGCTTCGATCACGTGAGCATTGGCCGCGCCAACGATGATCCGCTGCGCCTGAGACGTTCTGCGGACCGCAAGCGGCAGGGCGATCTGGGACGGCGACGGGCGGCTCATGCGCGCGGCCCTCAACGGCTGATGGCTAGCGCGTTAGCCCCCCGCCGCACCGCAAATCCGCGCGCTTCGAGCGCGGCGGCGAGTTCTTCGAGGGATCCGGCAAAGCTCACGCTCATGACCGAGGTGCCGCCGATTGCGGTGCTGGTGACGCCCACGCCGCGCACGCCGGCAGTCCCCCGCACTGCGCCGAGCGCACTGTCGAAGGCGCCGGCGTCGGGCGTGGCGAACTGGACCACGATGTTGCGCACCGCGACCTCGCCCGGCGCACCCCCGGTCACCGGCTGGACCGCGATCCCCGGCGCCGTAGCCGCCGCTGCTGCTGCTGCTGCTGCCGCCGCCGCCGAGCGCGCCCGCACCGCACGGCCAATCTCGATCAGGCGGGCGATGGCCGGATCGATCTCGCCGCTGCCGCCGAGCCGCAATGTCGGATCGGGTCTGAGCTTGCCGCTTTCGAGGGCAGCGGTGAAGATTGCATCCATCCGCTCGACCGCTTTGGCGAGCATGGCGGGCAGTTCGTCCGGGCCGGCAGCCTTGAGGGTGAAACGTCCGAGCGGGCGGCTGTCAGGGCCGTAGCGTGCCGTGAAGGTGCCGCTCACCGGCCCACCGGGAAACTGGTGATCGAGCCGCGCGAAGGCCATCAGCGCATCCGATGCACCATACTGATCAAGCGTCGAGCGCCACCACACCCGGCTATGCCTTGCGGTCTGGCCGAAGTTGATCAGCAGCGAATCGCCCCCCGCCCCGCTCGGGCGAACATAGTTGATGCGGCTGGTGCCGGGGTTGAACTCGGCCCAGGCGCGCTGCCAGGCGTTGCGCTGTTCGAAGGTGGTATAGGCCCCGCCGCTCACCTCGACCGGGATAAGCAGCATCGGGGCCGAACGCGCGGCCTGCTGCGCCCCGCCGAGATAGCCGCTGGCCCGCTGGCGATCGAACACCACGCCGAGCGTGGCGATGTAGCGCCTGGGGCCAAGCTGCTCACGCTCGATCACGATGGCCGAGACGAGGCCGTCGAGCTGGCCGTCGGCGAGCTTCGGGCCGCCCACTTTCGCCCAGGCCTTGCGCTGCGCCTCGCGCCAGCCCTTGGTGCGAGCTTCCTCGGCGCTATCGGCGGTCACATCGACGCTGATGCCCTTGACCTCGATATCCGCGCTCGCGGCGGTGGGCGCAATCCCGCGCTCGCCCGCGACCTGCGCCAGCAGCGCATAGCTACCGCCGAGCAGCGCGAGCGCGAGCGCCGCGCCGCCAAGCGAGCGCTTGAGCGCTTGCGAAGGGGCCGTCGTGGGGCCGGACAGGTAAAGCGTCGCACGCATGGGGAAAGCCCGCTTCCTTTGCCCAAAGGCGGGTGGAATTCCAAGCACGAATGGCTATGGGCCTATGCATGACTTCGGGGACAAACGAGAGCAAGCCGCAAGGCTCGGGCTACACCTATGCCGATGCGGGCGTGTCGATCGCTGCGGGTAACGCGCTGGTGAAAGCCATCGCCCCGCTCGCCAAGGCCACCGCGCGCCCGGGCGCGACCAGCGAGCTGGGTGGGTTCGGCGGGTTCTTCGACCCCAAGGCGGCGGGCTACAATGATCCGCTGCTGGTTGCGGCCAATGACGGCGTCGGCACCAAGCTCAAGCTCGCAATCGCGCATGACCGGCATGACAGCGTCGGGATCGATCTGGTTGCGATGTGCGTCAACGATCTGATCGTGCAGGGGGCAGAGCCGCTCTTCTTCCTCGATTATTTTGCCACCGGGAAGCTGGAGAACGGGGTCGCCGAAAGGGTGATCGCGGGAATTGCCGAGGGCTGCAAGCAGGCCGGCTGCGCGCTGATCGGCGGCGAGACGGCGGAAATGCCAGGGATGTATGCCCCCGGCGACTACGACCTTGCCGGCTTTTGTGTCGGCGCGGTCGAGCGCGGCGAGCAGCTGACGGGCGACAAGGTTGCGCCCGGCGATGTGCTGCTGGGCCTCGCTTCGAGCGGGGTCCATTCCAACGGATATTCGCTGGTGCGCAGGCTGGCGGCGGACAAGGGCTGGAAACTCAATCGTCCGGCCCTGTTCGATCAGGAGCGGTTGCTGATCGATGCGCTGATCGCCCCGACCCGCATCTATGTCGCAAGCCTGTTGCCGCTGATCCGTGCAGGCCTGATCAATGCCCTCGCGCATATCACCGGCGGCGGACTGCTCGAAAACATCCCGCGCATCCTGCCGCACGGTGCCCATGCCCATGTCGATGCCGACCTGTGGCCCCAGCCGCGGCTCATGGCCTTCCTTCAGGCGCAGGGAAATATCGAGCCGCAAGAAATGGCCCGCACCTTCAATTGCGGAGTGGGCATGGTGCTGGCGGTTCATCCGGACAAGGTTGCGCAGGTGACCGAAAGGCTCGATGCAGCCGGCGAGACCGTCTTCCCGGTCGGCCGCATCGAAGCAGGCGAAAGGGGCTGCACCGTGCGCGGCAGCGTCGAGACCTGGTCGGCCAAAAGCGATTGGAGCGCCACCCACCTTGGCTGACAAGGCCCGCATCGCCATCCTCATTTCCGGCGCAGGGACAAACATGGCCGCGCTGGTCTATGCCAGCCGGATCGCGGATTGCCCCTATGAAGTGGTGCTGGTCGCCGCGAATGATCCTGCCGCCGGCGGCCTTGCGCTGGCGCAGGCCGAAGGCATCCCCACCTTCGCCCTGCCGCACAAGGGAATGACCCGCGAGGCGCATGACGCGGCGATGGAAGCCGCCGTGCTTGCGGCAGGCGCGGATCATATCGTGCTGGCGGGTTATATGCGCATCCTGTCGGACGGCTTCGTGCAGCGCTGGGCGGGGCGGATGCTCAATATCCATCCCTCACTCCTGCCACTCTACAAGGGGCTCGACACCCATGCGCGCGCGATTGCTGCGGGTGAAAGCCATGGGGGCACGAGCGTCCATCTGGTGACGCCGGAATTGGACGCAGGCGAGGTGCTGGCGCAGATCGCGGTGCCGATTGTTCCGGGCGATACGCCCGCAACCCTTGCCGAACGGGTGAAGCATGCCGAGCACCAGCTCTACCCGCGCGCCGTGGCCGATTACGTGTCGCGCTGGCGCAATCCCTCATGGCTGCTGGCGCAGTTGCGCGCGCGTGCGCTGGCCCTGCCCGAAACATCCGAACAGAAAAGCTTTGGTTCCGCTGGCTTCCGGGTCGGCGGGAGCAAGTCGGGCAAGTATTTCGCCTATTTCTCCGAACGTCCGCACGGGCACGAACGCATCGCCCTTCTGGTCAAGACCAGCGGCATGGACGAACTTCACGCTCTCATCGAAGATCAGCCGGACATCTATTTCAAGCCCGCCTTCTATGGGGCGAGTGGCTGGGTCGGGATCGTGCTCGACCGGCCCGATCTCGACTGGGGCGACATCGAGACGTGGCTCCAGCGCAGCTGGCGCAGCGTTGCGCCAAAGCGCCTGACCCGCTTGATGAATATCGCGGATCAATTCTGATGGCACCGGTGCGCACCCACCCGCTGGCGCGCGGGGCGCTGGCGCAGCGGACCAGCGATTTCCTCGGCAAGGCATGGGCCAAGGGCTGGTTGCCGCCGCCCGAACTTGATCCGGACGCGCTTTGGGCGCTCGCGGCCAAGCCCTATGGCGCGCGCGCCGCAGCGGCAGAGCACGGCGGGCGCACGGGCGAGGACGTGGCCGACTTCCGCGAGCGGTTCACCCGGATCATCGCCAGTGTCGCGGCCGAGGCCGACCTCAACCCGCTCGGGCGGGCAATGGCTTGGGGGCAACTCGCGCGTGTGGTGAAGAACCGGCTGGCGCTCGGTGCGCTGTGGGAGGCGCAGCCGCGACTGCTGGAAACGCCGCTGCCGGCGCCGATCATCGTCGTCGGCCATATGCGTTCCGGCACCACGCGCCTCCACAAGCTGCTCGCCGCCGATCCGGCCTTCTCGCATACGCGTTACTGCGATGCCTACCATCCGGTGCCTCAGGGCCTGCGGACACGCTTGGGCGTCAAGCGGCTGGTGAGCGCCTTCGAACTGCGCCTGCTGGGCCTGCTCAATCCCTGGATGCAGTCGATCCACCCCATGGCGCCCACCGCGGTCGAGGAGGAACTGGCGTGGATCTCCGCCGCGCTCCACCATTCGATATACGAGAGCCAGTGGCATATCCCGTCCTATTCGGCGTGGAGCGAAGCGCGCGATCCCGCGGCGATTTACCGCGAATTCCGTCGCATCCTCCAGACCGATGCCGCCACCCGCGCAATCGCCGACCGCCCGAGGGTGATGAAGGTTCCGGCCTTCGCCGAGGATCTCGACACGATCCTTGGGCTCTTCCCCGATGCCCGGCTGGTGCTGGCAGAGCGCGCACACGAGGCGGTGCTGCGCAGCGCGGTGAGCCTTGCGGCGAACCAGATGGCGGTGCAGTCGGATGCTTGCGACCTTGCCGCCATCGAAGCGCGCTGGCGGCACAAGATTGCCCTGCGCGAGGAACGTATCGCGGCGGCGCTCCAAGGCTGGCGGGGCCCGGTTGCCCGGGCGTCTTTCGACGATCTCAATGCCGACTGGCAAAGCGCGATCGCCCGGGTCTACGCCGAACTCGGCCTCACCCTCACGCCGCAGGCGCTGGCGGCGATGCGCCGAACCATGGCGGCAAGCGAAGGCGGCCAACACCACGCCCACGCCGGCCAGCTCGCTCGGTTTGCCGAGGCGGAACGGCGCGGCGCGTAGCAAAAGGGCCGCCCCAACGGGACGGCCCTTGGCAAATCGTCTGGCTTGACGAAATCAGCCGACGATTTCTTCCGGCTTGAAGAAAAAGGCGATCTCGATCGCGGCGTTTTCATCGCTGTCCGAACCGTGGACGCTGTTCTCACCGATCGACAGCGCAAATTCCTTGCGGATCGTGCCCGGCGCTGCCTCGGCCGGGTTGGTCGCGCCCATGATCTCGCGGTTGCGGGCCACGGCGTCTTCGCCTTCGAGCACCTGAACCACCACCGGCTCGCTCGTCATGAATTCGACGAGTTCACCGAAGAACGGGCGGTCCTTGTGCACCGCGTAGAAGCCCTCGGCCTGCTCGCGGGTCATGCGGATGCGCTTGGAAGCAACGACGCGCAGGCCGGCCTCTTCCAGCATCTTGGTGACCGCGCCGGTCAGGTTGCGGCGGGTGGCATCGGGCTTGATGATCGAGAAGGTGCGGGTGACCGCCATGATAGTGCTCCTGTGAACGTCTTTTGTTGTCGGGGGGGAGATCGTGGCCGCGCCACTAGATGCTGCGCTGCAAAATGGCAAGCCTGCGCAGGCGCCGGGAAAGGCCCGCGCAGAGCGTGGGCGGAACGCCCCCTGAAACCGCGTTCAGCCGCCCTTGCTGCTGCCGATGATCAGCTGGCCGGTGGTGCCGCTATCGCCGCCGGGGCTGGCGGTGACCGACAGGGTCGATCCGTCCTTGCGCTCGCCGCCGATCATCTGCGTGCCGTTGGTGTTCATCTCCAGCTGGATGTCGAACCCCGCCGCCTTGGCCTGTTCCCGGAAGTGGGCGATCACCTCGTCAGCCGCCGCCCCGGTCTCGAACATCACCATAGTCCCCTGCCCGTCGGGCTGCTTGACCACGGTGTTGGTGACCACCTTGGATCCGGGATAGAGGCTGAACCCGGCAGGCAAGCTGACCGGCACATCCGCACCCGAGCGCATGGTGGCCGTGCCGTCCTTGCTCTTGATCGTCATCGCGGTCTCACCCGAGCCCTTGTCGATGGTGTATTCAGCCTGCTCGCCGTTCGCGGTGGTGAATTCACCAGAGCTTTCCGAACCGCAAGCCGCGAGCGTCAGTGCCGCACCCCCTGCCATCGCCAGAGCCACCTTGCGCATTGCCGTCTCCCCCCAATCACTGCCGAACGGCAGCATTCCCCTATCACTGGCCTGAGCGCAAGCCCTCAGCCCTTCTTGACCCAGCGCCCGCCTTCCTGCGCGAAATAGGCGCGCTCGATATCGGCGCGGCCGTCCTGTGCGCGCCACGCGGCCCGCGCGGCGGGGGCCGCAGCCGGCGGGAACAACAGGAACACGCGGGCAAACCCTTCGGTCTCGCGGAAAATTCCGTCAGCCAGGATCAGGTGGCTTGCCCCGTTGGGCGCAGTGCACGCGGCCGACAGGACGATGGGCTGGCGTTCGGCCCCGGGCGCATCGCCCTCGCCATTGGCAAGGAAGCTTTCGGGGCCGGCCTGCCACAACTCGCGCGCGATGGCTGCGCGCTGCTTCGCGTCGGCGGCGACGACGAGCACCCGCTCACCCAGTCCGAGCGCACGCTTGGCGATCAGACTGACCACCTTCTCGACCGGATCTTCGGTGACCTGCCAGAAGTCGAGCTTCATCTTGCCTTGTCGCCCTACCGCTGCGCTACTTAAGGGCCAGAGGCTTAGACCGCCTGCATCGCTCGGAACAATACTTCACATTGTCCCAGTCACGCGCCCATTTCTTGCGCCACGCGAACGGCAGCCCGCAGGCGAGACAGGTCTTGGTCGGCAGGTCGGACTTGCGCCTCATCTTCGGCATTCTTTGTTGGCCTACCGCTTCGCTACTTGAGGCCAGTGATCCGGCCTACCGCTTCGCTGCTTGAGGCCAGTAATCCAGCCTACCGCTTCGCTGCTTGAGGCCAGTGATCCGGCCCACCGCTTCGCTGCTTGAGGCCAGTGATCCGGCCTACCGCTTCGCTTATTGTGGCCCCAATTGCGGATCAGCCTTCCACGACATCCCGCACGAACTGGTCGAGCAGGCGCACGCCATAGCCGGTCGCGCCCTTGTCCCAGGTGTGGCCGGGCTTGGCGGCCCACACCATCCCGGCGATGTCGAGATGCGCCCACGGGGTGCCGTCCTTGACGAAGCGCTGAAGGAACTGCGCGGCGGTGATCGAGCCGGCCTCGCGCGGGCCGACATTCTTGATATCGGCCACCGGCGAATCGATCAACTTGTCGTAATTGGGGCCAAGCGGCATCCGCCACAGCTTGTCGCCGCTGGCCTGGCCTGCTGCGGTCAGCTGCGCGGCGAGCGTGTCGTCATTGGCGAACAGCCCGCCATATTCGTTGCCGAGGCTGATGATCATCGCCCCGGTCAGCGTCGCAAGATCAATGATCCGCACGGGGTTGAATTGCTCCTGCGCCCAGTGCAGCGCGTCGCACAGCACCAGCCGGCCTTCGGCATCGGTGTTGAGCACCTCGACCGTCTGGCCGCTCATGGTGGTGACGATGTCGCCGGGGCGCTGGGCCTTGCCGTCGGGCATGTTCTCGACGAGGCCCATCACCCCGATCACATTGGCCTTGGCCTTGCGACCGGCGAGCGCCAGCATCGCGCCGGCCACCGCGCCCGCACCGCCCATGTCCCACTTCATGTCTTCCATGCCCGGCGGCGGCTTGAGCGAGATGCCGCCGGTATCGAAGGTGACGCCCTTGCCCACGAACACGGTCGGCTTGTCTTCAGCCGCGGCGCCGTCCCAACGGATCGCGAGCAGCTTGGATTCGCGCTCGGAGCCCTTGCCCACACCGAGCAGCGCGCCCATGCCGAGCTTTTCCATCTCGGCCTCGCCGAGCACGGTGATGCTGACACCGGTGCCGGAAAAGGCTTCCTCGCAGGCGGCCACGAAACTCGCCGGATAGATGATGTTGGCCGGCTCGGTCACCAGCATTCGGGTGAATTCGACCCCCCTGGCCAGCGCCGCTTCGCGCTCCCATTCCGCTTCGGTGCCGGCGGGCGCGTTGATCACGTGAACCGTGGTCAACGAGGGGCGCTTGTCGGCAGCAAGGCGGGTGCGATACTTGTCATGCCGCCAGCCGCGCAGGCGCAGGCCGAGCAGGACTGCGGCGGCATCGGTCGCCGAAAGCGCCGCCTGGCCGAGATCGAGCACCATCGCCGCCTCGCCCGAAACGAGATATTTCGCGGTCAGCGCCGCACCGGCGCGTTCGCAGTTGAGGCGGCGTTCGGCGGCGCCGGGCTCGCCCGCACCGGCCAGCGCGATCCAGCGCAGACCCGCGCCGCTGCCGACGAAACCATCGAAAACCTGCCCGGCCCGGCCCGCAAAGCGCGCCGCAGCGGCACCTTCGGCCAGCGCGGCATCGAGCGCGGCGAGACTCGCCCCCTGGTTCACGACCTGCGCGTGCAGGCGAATGTCGGCGGGCGGAGCGGCGGTGAAATGAATCTGCATGGGTTCTCCGAAAGGAAGCGCGTGTTTGCCGGTCGGGGACTTGCGCTGGCAGAGTGCCGCGCACCTGCGACAAGCCGCACGCGTCGGGGGTGCAATGGCGATTGCGATTAAGCGCGAGCGGTGCAATAGGCAAGGCCATGTCGGGAGGCTTGTCGTACGGATCGCGCGAGGCCGCGTACCATGACCAGCGCTCCCCGGCGCGGGGCGCTTCCTTGCGTCTGGCCCTCGCGCTGATCCTGCTGGCGATGCCCGCCACACTCGCGGCGCAGGATGACGCGCAGGATCGGGCCGCCGCTCCCGCGGTAGACCCGCAGCAGGCCGCTCAAGTCATCGCTTTCGAAGCGCGCGAGATCGCCTATGACAGCGAGCGCGAGATCGTCATTGCGCGTGGCAATGTCATCCTGCGCTCGGAAGATCGCTCGGTCCGCGCCGACGAGATCACCTGGGACCGCGCCACCGGCAAGATCATCGCCACCGGCAATATCCGGCTGGTTGACGATGCCGGCAACCAGCTGTTCACCGATCAGGTCGAGCTGACCGAGACTTTCGAAGCCGGGGCCATGGCCGAGCTGCTGATCGCGCTCAGGGCTGGGGGCCGGCTCGCCGCGCGATCGGCCGAACGCGGCGAGGACGGCATCGCGCTGCTCACCGATGCGGCCTATTCGGCCTGCGCGGTGACGGGCGAGGACGGCTGCGCCCGGAACCCCAGCTGGCGGATCACCGCCGACAAGGTGACGTTCGACCAGAAGGCCCAGCGGGTGCGCTTCGAAGGCGCTATGCTGGAATTGTTCGGCGCGCGCATCCTGCCCCTGCCCGGCCTCGCGCTGCGCACCGACGGCAAGGCAGAAAGCGGCTTTCTCGTCCCTGATTTCCGGATCAGCCAGGTCAACGGTCTGGAAGTCAGCGGCGAATATTACTGGCGCCTCGCCGACAACCGCGACCTCACGCTCGGGGCCTATGTGTTCTCCGACGTCGCGCCGATGGCGAGCGCCAAGTGGCGACACCTGACCGACAAGGGCGCCTACCAGATCAGTGGCTACCTCACCGCCAGCGACCGACTGACCGATTTCACCGGCGGGCAAAGCTTCCAGAACCGCCCGCGCGGCTACATCGAAAGCAACGGGCGCTTCCAGTTCTCGCCCGAATGGAGCCTGACCGGTTCGATTCGCATCGCATCCGACCGCACCTTCCTGCGCCGTTACGATCTCAGCCGCGACGACCGCCTGCGTTCGACCATCAACCTCGAACGCATTACCGGGAAATCCTATTTCTCGCTCGCCGGCTGGGCGACCCAAACGCTCAGGATCAATGCCGATCAGGGACAGGTGCCGCTCGCCCTGCCCGCGCTCGACTATCGCCAGATCGTCTCCGATCCGCTGCTTGGCGGCCAGATCGAGTTCCAGGTGAACAGCCTTGCGCTGTTGCGCAACGACGGGCAAGACACCCAGCGCGCCTTTGCTGGAGCGAAGTGGGATCTGCGGCGACTGACCGCGCTGGGGCAGGTGGTCACGCTGACCGCGCTGGTGCGCGGTGACATTTACAACACCGACAACATCCTGGCGACCGCGACCCCGAGCTATCGCGGCAACGAAGGCTGGACCGCGCGTGGAATCGCGACCGCCGCGATCGACATCGAATGGCCGTTCGTGGGTGAGGCCCTTGGCGGCACGCAGGTCCTCAAACCCCGGGTGCAGATCGTCGCCAGCCCGCGCTTGCGCAATCTCGATGTGTCCAACGAAGATGCCCGGGCGATCGACCTGGAGGATTCCAACCTCTTCGCGCTCAACCGCTTCCCCGGCTACGACCGGGTCGAGGACGGCACGCGCGTGACCTGGGGTGTGGACTGGGAACTCCAGCGACCGGGCTGGAGAGTCTCGACCACCATCGGCCAGTCCTATCGGTTCGATGATCCGGCTGAACAGATCTTTCCCACCGGCACCGGCCTGTCCGAGCGGGTGTCCGATTTCGTCGGACGCACGCAAGTGCGCTTGCGCGATTTCATCAACCTCACGCATCGATTCCGGCTCGACAAGGACAACCTCGCGGTGCGCCGCAACGAGATCGACGCGACCATCGGATCGCGCCGCAATTATGTCGAATTTGGCTACCTGCGGCTCAATCGCGACATCCAGACGGTCGAGGATCTGCGTGACCGCGAAGAACTGCGCGCCGCAGCGCGCATCGCGCTGGGGCGAACGTGGTCGGTGTTCGGATCGGGCGTGTTCAACCTCACCAATACCGACGAGGACCCGGTGTTCCAGCCCGATGGCTTCGAACCGATCCGCACCCGGTTTGGCATTGCCTATGCCGATGACTGCATCGAATTCGGCGCAACCTGGCGACGCGATTTCATCGACGCGGGCGATGCCCGGCGCGGAAACACGTTCCAGCTGTTCTTCGCGCTGCGCAATCTCGGCTTTCGCTGATGCGGTCAGCGAATTGGCAGCGCGGATAATTGGGGGTAAGGGCCTGTCGCAGTGGCCAGCGCCGCGGGCCGGGTCTAAGGCGGGACTCAGCTTCCATTCAGCCGCGCTGAAGCAAGGGCTGCACCAGATTGCGTGAGGGGTCGCGCACAAATGAGCGAAGGCGGGAATGAACGCGTGAGAATGAAGCTGTTTTCGAACAAGGCCGGAATGCCGCTGCGAGCCAGGGCGATGCTGGCCTCGCTGGCTGCGCTCGCGCTGGTTCCGGCTGCGGCGCCGGCGCAGACCGTGGCGGTGCCGACAGCCGACAATCCCTTCGGCCTGCCCGAGGACATCACGATTTTCGGCAAGACCGATCCCAATCGCCGCGCAGCGACGGCGGTGGTCAACGGCTATGTCATCACCGGCACCGATATCGATCAGCGCGTCGCGCTCGTCACCGCATCCTCGGATGTTCCGGTGTCCGACGACGAGCTTCTGCGCCTGCGGGTCCAGGTGCTGCGCAACCTAATCGACGAGACCTTGAAAATCCAGGCGGCCGAAGCCGCCGAAATGAAGGTCACCCCCCAGGAGGTGGAGGAGACCTACCAGCAGCTCGCCGCGCAGAACTTCGGCAACGAGCCGAAGAAGATGGACGAATATCTGCTCCAGATCGGATCCTCGCCCGCATCGCTCAAGCGTCAGATCGAAGGCGAGATGGCGTGGGAGAAACTCCTGCGCCGCAACATCATGCCTTTCGTCAACGTTTCGGCCGAAGAGGTCAATGACGTGCTCAAGCGTCTGAACGAGGCCAAGGGCACCGAAGAATACCGCCTTGGCGAGATCTATCTTTCGGCCACCAGCGAGAACCGCGCGGCGGTGCTCAAGAATATCGAGGCGATCATGGAGCAGCTCCGCCAGGGCGGCAGCTTCGTCGCCTATGCGCGTCAGTTCTCCGAAGCGACCACGGCGGTGGTGGGCGGCGATCTGGGCTGGGTGCGGCTCGGCCAGCTGCCTCCGCAGCTCGCCGCCGCCGCGCGGCAGATGCAGCCGGGCCAGCTCAACGGGCCGATCGAGATTCCCGGCGGCTTCTCGATCCTTTACCTGATCAACAAGCGTCAGGTGCTGATGGCTGATCCGAACGAGGCGGTGCTGAACCTCAAGCAAATCTCGATCTCCTTCCCCGAAGGTGTGACCGAGGCGGCGGCGACCGCGAAGGTCGAGCAATTCGGCCGCTTCATCGAGTCCCTGCGCGGCTGCGGCGAGGTCGAGGCAGCGGCGGCGGCATTCGGCGCGCAGGTTGTGGCGAATGACCAGATCAAGGCCGCCAACCTGCCCGATCAGCTGCGCGCGATCGTGCTCAACCTGCAGATCGGCCAGACCACCCCGTTGTTTGGCGGAATCAGGGAGGGCGTGCGCGTGCTGATGCTGTGCGGACGTGACGATCCCAAGGATGCCGGCGCGCCGAGCTTCGCATCGGTGATGGACCAGCTCGAACAGGAGCGGGTCAACAAGCGCGCCCAGCGTTACCTGCGCGACCTGCGCAACGACGCCTATATCGAATACAATTGACGGCAAGCGCGGCACCTCTTGCGATCGCTTTGGGCGATCCGGCGGGGATCGGCCCCGAAGTCATCCTCGGCGCCTGGGCCAGGCTGCGGGCCGGGTGCCGCGCCCCGCCTGTATTCGTGGTTGGCGGGCCGGGTCTGCTCGCCGCCTGTGCCGAGCGGCTCGGGATCGACTGCCCGATCGTGCCGATCGCCGACCCGTCCGAGGCGCTCTACGCCAGTGCCGCCGGCCTGCCGGTGCTGGCCTTGCTCGACGGCCCCTACCAGCCCGCCGCCCCCTCGCCGGATGGCGCCCGCCTCGCGCTGGCCTCGCTGCAATGGGCAACCAAGTGCGCGCTGGCCGGCGCGTCGTGCGCGATCGTCACCGCGCCTGTCGCCAAGAGCGCGCTGGCGGCGATTGGCTGGGACTATCCGGGCCAGACCGAATATCTCGCCGACGCCTGCGGCAAACCCTATCGCGACGCGGTGATGATGCTGGCCGGGCCGAGCTTGCGCACCGTCCCGCTCACCGTCCATGTCGCGCTCGCCGAGGTGCCCGCGCTGCTCTCGGCCGAGCTTGTCAGCCACAAGGCGCGGATCGTCGCCGCCGCTCTCAGCCGCGACTTCGGCATTGCCCAGCCCCGCCTCGCGATTGCCGCGCTCAATCCCCATGCGGGGGAAGGCGGGCAGTTCGGCGACGAGGAAGCGCGCATCATCGCGCCGGCCATTGCCGCCTTGCGGGCCGAAGGCATCGAAGCCTTCGGCCCGGTGCCGGGCGATGCGCTGTTCACGCCCCGGGCGCGGGAAACCTATGACGCGGCGCTCGCGATGTATCACGATCAGGCGCTGATCCCGATCAAGGCACTGGAAGTGGACGAGGGCGTCAACGTCACGCTCGGCCTGCCCATCATCCGCACCTCGCCCGATCACGGCACCGCCTTCGACATCGCCGGCCAGGGAATCGCCGATCCCGGTGCGATGACCGCGGCGATCGTGATGGCGGCGGAGATGGCGGCGGCGCGGGCGCGCGCATGACCACTCTTCCCCCCATCCGCGAGGTGATCGCCCGTCACGGCCTGGCCGCCTCCAAGGCGCTGGGGCAGAACTTCCTGCTCGACGAGCAGCTGCTTGCCCGCATCGCCGCGCTGCCGGGCGATCTGGCGGGCGCACGGGTGCTCGAAGTCGGCCCCGGCCCCGGAGGTCTTACCCGCGCCCTGCTGCGCGCCGGCGCGAAGGTTACCGCCATCGAGATGGACCGCCGCTGCCTGCCCGCGCTTGCCGAACTGGGCGAGGCATTTCCGGGGCAGCTCACCGTGATCGAGGGTGACGCGCTTGCTCTCGATCACAATGCGCTGATGGACGACGCGCCCTTCCACGTGCTCTCGAACCTGCCTTATAATGTCGGCACCGCGCTGTTCGTGCGCTGGCTCGGCGGTGAGGCCTGGCCGCCGCTGTGGCACTCGCTCACGCTGATGTTCCAGCGCGAGGTCGCCGACCGGATCGTCGCATCGGCAGGCGATGACGCCTATGGCCGCCTCGCGGTGCTCGCCCAGTGGCGCGCCGAGGCCCGCCTTGCGATGAAAGTCCACCGCAGCGCCTTCACCCCGCCGCCCAAGGTGATGAGCGCGATCGTCCATGTCACCCCCACCGCGATGCCCGAGGGCGTCTCGGCGCACACCCTCGAACGCCTGACCGAGGCCGCCTTCGGCCAGCGCCGCAAGATGCTGCGTCAGAGCCTCAAAGGTGTTCCGGGGGCGCTGGAGGCGCTCGAAAGCCTCGGCATCGACGAAACCCGCCGCGCCGAAACGATCAGCGTGGCAGAGTTCGTCGCCATAGCCCGCGCCATGCATGGGTGATCGATCGGCCGGTTGGCGTTCAGCTTCGCGCTTGTTGGAGACACATGAGACACTGTCCTGAACGCAAAAACCTGCCCCTTCACAAGGCGAGTCCGGTGGCAGCGAGGCGCGGGAGAGACAGGCCATGGGGAAAGCCTGCCAATCCGCGCGCCTGTAGGAAACCGCGCGTCTAACCCGCCTTCCTGATCTTTCGCCAGTGGTGCAGCAGCGGTTCGGTATAGCCGCTCGGCTGTTCCACCCCCTTGAAGATCAGATCCTTGGCGGCTCTGAACGCCGGGCCATCCTCGTTGCCCGTCAGCGGCACATAGAGCGGATCGCCTGCGTTCTGCGCATCGACCTTGGCGGCCATGCGCGTGAGGCTGTCCATCACTTGTGCCTCGGTAATCACCCCGTGCAGCAGCCAGTTGGCGATGTGCTGCGAGGAGATGCGCAGCGTCGCGCGGTCTTCCATCAGGCCCACATCGTTGATGTCGGGCACCTTGGAGCAGCCCACGCCCTGATCGATCCAGCGCACCACATAGCCGAGCAAGCCCTGGCAATTATTGTCGAGCTCCTCGCGGATTTCCGCCTCCGACCAGTTCGCCCCGTCGGCCAGCGGAATCGCAAGCAGATCGTCGAGGCCCGGCGGTTCAGGCAGGTGCTTTTGCACCGCGAACACGTCGATCTGGTGATAATGCAGCGCGTGGAGCGTCGCGGCAGTGGGGGACGGCACCCACGCGGTGTTGGCGCCCGCCTTGAGATGGCCCAGCTTCTCGATCATCATCTGCCCCATCAGATCGGGTGCGGCCCACATGCCCTTGCCAATCTGGGCCTTGCCCGAAAGCCCGTGGGCAAGGCCGATAGCAACGTTGCGGGCCTCGTAGGCCTTGAGCCACGCGCTGCCCTTCATCGCGCCCTTGCGGAGCATCGGCCCGGCGCGCATCGAGGTGTGGATTTCATCGCCCGTCCGGTCGAGGAAGCCGGTGTTGATGAAGACGATCCGGTCACGCACCGCATGGATGCAGGCGGCAAGATTGGCGCTGGTGCGGCGTTCTTCATCCATCACGCCGACCTTGATGGTGTGGCGCGGGAGTTGAAGCAGATCCTCAACTGCGTCGAACAAGTCGTTAGTAAAAGAGCATTCTTCCGGCCCATGCATCTTCGGCTTGACGATGTAGATACTGCCGGTACGCGAATTGCCGAACCGCCCGTGGCCCTCGATATCGAGGGTCGAGATCGCGCTGGTGAAGACCGCGTCCATGATGCCCTCGGGCACCTCGCTGCCATCGGCGAGGTGGATCGCGGGGTTGGTCATCAGGTGGCCGACATTGCGTACGAACATCAGGCTGCGGCCCGGCAGAGTTTGGGTGCTGCCATCAGCGGCGGTGTAGGCCTTGTCGCCTGCCAGCGTGCGGGTCAGCATGCGGCCGCCCTTCTCGAAGCTCTCCGAGAGATCGCCGCGGATGATGCCGAGCCAGTTGGTGTAGGCGAGCAGCTTGTCCTCGGCATCGACCGCGGCGACCGAATCCTCGCAATCGGCGATGGTCGTGAGCGCGGCCTCGACGATGATGTCGGCAATCCCGGCCTTGTCGGTCGCGCCGACAGGCGTGCTCGAATCGAACACAACTTCAACGTGCAGCCCGTTGTTCCTGAGAAGAATCCCCTTCTCCGTTTCGCCGATATATTGGTCCGCCCTCGCGAGCGAGATGCCCTCACGCCCCGTCAGATCGGCCCAGCTTCCGTTCGCGAGCGGAAAGGTATCATCCAAAAACTGCCGCCCGCGCGCGATCACCGCTGCGCCGCGTTCGGGGTCATAGCCGCCAGGGCGCGCCGGGGCCGCGTCGAGCGCGTCGGTGCCGTAGAAGGCATCGTAGAGGCTTCCCCACCGGGCATTCGCCGCGTTCAGCAGGAAGCGCGCATTGAGAATCGGCACGACCAGCTGCGGGCCGGCCATGGTGGCGATTTCGGGATCGACGTTCTGCGTGCCGATGATGAAGTCACCCGGCTCGGGAACAAGGTAGCCGATCTGCGTCAGGAAGGCCTTGTAGGCCGCTGCGTCATGCGGCTTTCCGGCACGTTCGCTGTGCCACGCATCGATCTGCGCCTGCAATTCCTCGCGCTTGGCCAGCAGCGCACGATTACGCGGCACGAAGTCGGCGAGCAGCGCGGCAAAGCCCTGCCAGAAAGCCTCGACATCGCGCCCAAGAGGGCCGAGAACCTGCGTTTCAAGGAAATTCGCCAGGCGGGAATCGATGGCGATGCCGGCGCGGGTGATCATTTCAGTCATCTTGGTCCTCGTGGGTTGTCAGGGCCCGGGGAGGAGAGGACGGGCCGCCCTATGGCGCAGGGGAGATTGGATTGCAACGGGTTGGACTGGTGCGCGCGGGCGGCTAGAGGGAGGGCATGGACGCAACCCGGACGATCGACTCCGCCGCGATGCTGGCGCAGGTGCGCGCGTGGAGCGCGATCAACACCGGCACGGCGAATCTCGCCGGCTTGGCAAGCCAAGCCGCCGCGCTGGCCGAGGCCTTTGCGGCCCTGCCCGGGAGCGTCGAACTGGTCGATCCGGCCCCGGTCACCGCAATTGCCGCCGACGGCAGCACCTGCGACAAGCCGCACGGTCAGCATCTGGTGGTGCGTGTGCGCCCGCAGGCGAACCGGCGCATCCTGCTCACCGGCCACATGGACACGGTGTTCCCTGCCGATCACCCCTTCCAGCACCAGCGCTGGCTCGACGCGCAGACGCTGAACGGTCCGGGGGTTGCCGACATGAAGGGGGGTATCGCGGTGATGCTCCACGCGCTGCTGGCCTTCGAGCAGACCGCGGCCGCCTCCAGCCTGGGCTATGACGTGCTGATCAATTCCGACGAGGAAACCGGTTCGCTCGCCAGCGCCGCGCTGATTGCCGAGCTGGCCGCAGGCAAGCTGGCCGCGCTGACCTATGAGCCTGCCGCCCTGCCCGACGGCACGCTCGCGCATACGCGCGGGGGCACCGGAAACTATTCGATCATCTTCACCGGCCGCAGCGCCCATGCCGGACGCAACCCGCACGAGGGGCGCAATGCGATCGTCGCCGCGGCTGACCTGATCCTGCGGCTGAAGGCGCTGGAGACCCCGGACATCACCATCAACCCGGCCAGGCTTGAAGGCGGTGCGGCCAATAATGTCGTGCCCGATCATGCCGTCCTGCGCTTCAACATCCGCCCGAAGACTGTCGAGGCAGGGGCTGCCTTCGATCATGCTCTCAATCACTTGCTGATCGATATTCAGGCTGTTCACGAAGTTTCGACCGCGCGGCACGGCGGCGTCACCCGCCCGCCCAAGCCCGTCGATGCCAAGACCCAGCGCCTGTTCGATCTGGTGCGCGAATGCGGTGCCGAGCTGGGCCAGGAGATCGGCTGGCAATCCACCGGCGGGGTGTGCGATGGCAATAACATTGCCGCCTGCGGGGTGCCCGTGGTCGACACCATGGGCGTGCGCGGCGGGGCGATCCACTCCCCCGACGAATATCTCATCATCCCGAGCCTCGCCGAGCGCGCGGCGCTGTCCGCCCGCGTCATCGAGCGCCTGGCCTTAGGAGCAATATCGTGACCTTCCGCCTGCGCGCCGCGCGCACCACCGATCTTGAGGCACTCTACGAAATGGCCAAGCTGACAGGCGGCGGGTTCACCAACCTCCCACCCGATCGCGCGGCGCTCAAGGCCAAGCTCGAACGCGCCGAGGCAGCCTTCGCGCGCGGGTGCGATTCGCTGGCCGACGAGCTGTTCGTGCTCGTGCTGGAGAATGCCCGCACCGGGGCAGTGCGCGGCACCTGCCAGTTGATGAGCCAGGTCGGCCAGCGCTGGCCGTTCTATTCGTACCGCCTCAACACGCTGACCCAGTATTCGCAGGAGCTCGACCGCACGGTGCGCGCTGAACTGCTCAGCCTCGTGACCGATCTTGAAGGCTCGAGCGAGGTCGGCGGGCTGTTCCTCCACCCCAACGAACGCGCCGGGGGCCTCGGTCTGCTGCTCGCCCGTTCGCGCTACCTGTTCATCGCCATGCATCGCCCCCGCTTCGCCGACCGCATCATCGCGGAACTGCGCGGGATCATCGACGAGCGCGGCGCATCGCCCTTCTGGGACGGCGTCGCCGGGCGCTTCTTCGGGATGAGCTTTCAGGAGGCGGACTATTTCAACGCGATCAACGGCAACCAGTTCATCGCCGATCTGATGCCCAAGCACCCGGTCTATGTCGCGATGCTGAGCGAGGATGCAAGGAGCGTGATCGGCGTGCCCCATCCCACCGGCCGCGCGGCGATGCGGATGCTGGAGGACGAGGGCTTCCGTGCCGAGGGCTATGTCGACATCTTTGACGGCGGGCCGACGATGGTGGCGCGCACCGACGATGTCGCCAGCGTCAAGAACAGCGCGCCTGCGAAGGTCACTTCGCTCGCCGTGAGCGAGGGTGAGAAGGCAATCCTGGCTACCGGGCGGCTCGGCACCTTCCGGGCCTGCTTCGGCGCGCGGGTGCTCGACGGGGAGGGCGGAATCGCGATCGATTCGGCCAGCGCCGACCTGCTCGATGTGTGCGAGGGCGACACGGTGTGGAGCGTGGCGCGTTAGAGCAGGGCCGGCTCATCACCAGGGGCGCAGCGACGCGGTAATCCATGGCCCGCCCGCGCGCGACGACAGAACCGACATGGATGGCCGCGCGGCCGAAGGGCCCGACGCGCTGACGAATGGGATGGGAAATATGCTTACCGAGATCAATTTCGACGGGATCGTCGGCCCCTCGCACAACTACGCCGGCCTCAGCCTCGGCAATATCGCCAGCGCAAGCCATGCGGGCGATCCGTCCTATCCGCGCGCCGCGGCCTTGCAGGGCTTGGCCAAGATGCGCGGCAACCTTGCGCGGCTCGGCGTGCAGGGCTTCCTGCTGCCGCTGCCCCGCCCGAACCACGCGCTGACGCGGGCGCTCGCGCTCGACGGCACCGAAGCGCCGCAGCTGCGCGCCGCGCCGTGGTCGGCCTCATCGATGTGGACCGCCAATGCCGCGACGGTCTCGCCCGCGCCCGACACCGCCGATGGCCGTTGCCACCTCACACCTGCCAACCTCGTCACCATGCTCCACCGCGCCCAGGAATGGCCCGATACCAAGCGTCAGCTGGAAATCGCCTTCGGCGATAGGCGTCACTTTGCGATCCACGACGCCGTCCCGCCGACCTTCGGCGATGAAGGCGCGGCCAACCACATGCGGCTGTGCGAAAGCCACGATGCCCCCGGTGTCGAAGTGTTCGTCTATGGCAAGACCGGCGGGCGCTTCCCCGCACGCCAGCACGAACAGGCCAGCCGCCTTGTCGCCCGCGCGCACGGCCTGGATCCGGCGCGCACCGTGTTCATCGAGCAGAACCCCGCAGCAATTGCCGCAGGCGCCTTCCACAATGACGTGGTCGCGGTGGCCAATGGCCGCGTGCTGTTCACCCACGACATGGCCTTCGCCGACCAGCAGGGCGCCTATGCCGCAATCCGCGCGGCCTTCCCTGGGCTCGAGGTGATCGAGGTGCCATCATCCGCCGTGTCGCTGGAGGAAGCAATCCGCACCTATCTGTTCAATGCCCAGCTGCTGACACTGCCGAGCGGCGAGATGGCGCTGATCGTCCCCGAGGAGTGCCGCGAGAGCGCTGCCGTGTGGAGCTGGGTCGAGGCGATGCTCGCATCCAATGGCCCAATCCGTCAGGTGATCCCGGTCGATGTGCGCCAGTCGATGGCCAATGGCGGCGGCCCCGCCTGCCTGCGGCTGCGGGTGGTTTGCGATCCGGCCACCGTCGACTCACGCTTCCTGCTCGACGCGGCGAAGGCAGACCTCATCGAAAGCATCATCGCCGCCCATTGGCCTGAGCAGATCGACCCGTCCGATCTTGGCACAATGGCATTGGCGAACAGCGTGATTGCGGCACGGCTCGCCTTGCTAGAGGCGCTCGACCTCACCGAGCTTGGTTAACGCGTTTGCCGACTCGGGTGCGACGGGTTTAGGGTTACGGCCGTGTTAAGGAAGGCACCAATGCACGGTGCCCCACATGCCCCGGGAGAGCCCATGCTGCGCAAGATCGGTCGGCTATTCGTGATCAAGACGCGCTTCGAGGCGTTTATGATTATCTATGCCCTTGCCTTGGGTTCGACCGCGCGCGGCACCGAATATCTCCACAAGTTTCCGGGCTTCGGTGGCCAGCTCTTGTTCCTCGCCACCAGCGGCGCGGTGTTTCTAGCAGGCGCGAAGATGCTCGACTGCCTGAGGCTGGAAAAGGAAGTGGCCGAGTTGCGCGCCCAGGTGAACCAAGCGGCGCAATGATCATCGGGCTGGCTGCGCCGCGCCGCTGACCGCAGAAGGTGGGGGATTCTGTTGCTAGGCTCCCCCGGGCCCCCGGTTTCCGATTCTGTTACCCGGTTCGGTCCGAACCGTGCTCAAAGCGTCGTAAATTCAGGCCGTCAGGCCGTCACATTACGCAGCGAGAGCAAGTGCTTCGTTGTCGTTGGCACTTATGGGTTTTGAGCCTTTGACGGGTTACTCAGCCCGGGCGAAAACACTGCTTTTCAACACACGTCGATCCTGGTTCGGCCCCATCAGCTGGGCCGCGCGGCCGGCACGCTTCACGCGCGCTGACCATGAGGCCCGGCCCAAGTGGTGGAGCCGCCGGGTACTGCCCCCGGGTCCGTTGCGTCTATTGCACAGCGCAATTTATCGCCATAGCCGGCCGAAACCGGCAAAGGCAGATATAGCGCGGCATTCCTGAATGTGAAGGGGATGAAACCGGGCCGGAGCAGCCAGGGAGCATAAAGCGCCAGGCTTCCATTTTGACCCCGCCAGATCCGCCCTGCCCGATGTTCCATGCAGAACACCGGGCAAGGCGACCTGTCATCACTTCTTTAGTGCGTCGCGGATTTCGGCGAGCAGTTCCACCTCGGTCGGCCCGGCCGGCGCTGCCTCGGCGGGCGGCATGAGCTTGTTCGCCTGACGTACGATGAGGAAGATGACAAAAGCCAGGATGAGGAAGTTGATGATGGCCGTGATGAAGCTGCCCAGAGCAAGCACATTGGCCCCGGCCTCACGTGCGGCGGCGAGCGACGCTCCGGCGGGCGCTTCGCCCGACAGAACGATGTATTTGTTGGAAAAATCAACTCCGCCGCCGGTAAGAAGACCAATCAGTGGCATGAGCACATCATCGGTCAGCGAGCTGACGATAGCACCGAAGGCGCCGCCGATGATCACCCCGACCGCGAGGTCGAGGACATTGCCGCGCGCAATGAAGGCCTTGAATTCCGACAGCATGAAAACCCCCTTTGGTTTGTGGTGAACCATGCTGTGGCACTCTGGCTGCGCGGTGCCAAGCCATTCTCGCACCATGCTCTCGCTTGAACGGGCAAAGTGGTGTGCTATATCCACAATACAGGAGTTTGCTGCCCGGGTGCCATTTTGTCCGGGCGATCAGGAGGGATCGATCAATGACGTTCACCACCATGCTGCGCGGCGCCCTTGCCGCACTCGCTGCGCTCAGCCTTGCGGCCTGCGGTATCAATTCGGTGCCGACCAAGGAAGAAGCCGCCAAGGCGCAGTGGGGCAATGTCGAAAGTGCGCTCCAGAACCGTTCGGACAAGATCCCCAACCTCGTCGCCGTGGTGCAGGCCGCAGCGATCTCGGAAAAGGACATCCTCCAGGGCGTGATCGACGCGCGCGCCCGCGCCACTTCGATCAACATCACCACCGATGACCTTTCGAACCCCGAAGAATTCAAGAAGTTCAACGAAGCGCAGAATCAGCTGACGCAGGCTTTGGGCCAGCTGCGCACCGTGGTCGAAAACTATCCGCAGCTCGCCAGCCAGCCACGCTTCGCCGATCTGATGGTGGCGATCGACGAGGCCAACAACCAGATCAACACCGAGCGGGTGCGCTACAATGATCTGGCGCGCGACTACAATACCGAGATCCGCACCTTCCCCTCGAATATCGCGGCCAACATCATCTATGGCGCCAAGCCGCTCGAATATTTCGAGGCCGATGAAGGCGCCAAGGCCAACCCCAAGGTCGACATGAGCGCCATCACCGGCTCTGCGGCGCCGGCGGCCGCGAACTGAGGTGATTGCCCCCTTCGCCCCGCTGCGCCGGGTGCTGTTGCTGTTGGCGGGCCTGCTCTGGCTCGTCTTGCCCGGCATATCGCAGGCGCAGGACTACCCACCGCGCCCGGACGGCCCGGTCTATGACGGGGCAGATATCCTCTCGCCCGCAACCGAGGCGCAGCTCGATGCGACCTTGCGCGCCTATAACAAGCAGACCGGCCGCGCGATCATCGTCGCCACGGTGCCGAGCCTCGGCGGGGCCAGCATCGAAACCTATGCGACGACCTTGTTCACCGACAAGTGGGGCATCGGCGGCGCCAAGCGCGATGCCGGCCTGCTGCTGCTGATCGCACCTAACGAGCGCAAGCTCAGGATCGAGGTCGGCTATGGCCTGCACGGCTATTTCGGCGGGATCATGGCCGGACGGGTGATCAACGATGTCATCACCCCGCGCTTCAAGGAAGGCAATTTCGATGCCGGCGTGACGGAAGGGGTCGCCGCGATCCTCGCGCATCTGGCCAAGAGCCCGGAGGACGCGATCGCGATCGAGGAGGCCGCACAGGCGGCAGCCGCAAAGGAGAGCCGGGCCGAGGGCGGCTTTCCCTTCGGCGTGCTGATCTGGCTGGCCTTCGTGTTCTTCTTCTTCGTTCTGCCGATCCTTTCGGGACGCAGGCGGCGACGCAAGTATCGCGCCAGCGGCGCCGGCCCATGGGGTGGTCGCGGCCGCGACGCTGCCGATACCGCGCGCGACATCATCCTGTGGGAGGTCGGCAGCGCGATCCTGCGCGGCGCGCTCTCCGATCGCGGCAATGGCGGCTGGGGTGGTGGGGACGGCGGTTTCGGCGGCGGCGGCTTCGGCGGCTTCGGCGGCGGGAGTTCCGGGGGCGGCGGCGCCTCGGGAGGTTGGTAAGACATGGCCTGGCTTGATGATGCAGGACGCAGGCGCGTCGCCGAAGCGGTGACCGCCGCTGAAAGCCGCACCTCGGGCGAGATCGTCACCGTGCTGACGGATCGTTCGGACGGCTACACCGATGTTGCCCTGCTGTGGGCGACAGGCGCGGCCTTTACCGCGATGAGCGTGTTTGCCGCCTTCCCCCTGCCCTTTCTCGAAGCATGGGATGCGCTGCTGGGCGGCTGGGGTCACCAATGGACCGCCGGCGAGCTCGCCAGCATGGTGATCGCGCTTGGGTTGGTGACGTTTCTCGCGGTGATGCTGGTGCAGCAGTGGGAGCCGCTGAAATTTTTCCTCATCCCCGGCCCCACCAAGACGATCCGCGTCCACAACCAGGCGGTGCGCCAGTTCAAGGTCGGCGCGGAACGGCGCACCACCGGGCGCACCGGGGTGCTGATCTATCTCTCGATGCGCGAACACCGCGCCGAGATCGTCGCCGACGAAAGCATCGCCGCGCTGGTTCCCGCCGAGGTGTGGGGCGAGGCAATGGCCGATATGCTCGCCGAAATCCGCAAGGGCCGCATCGCCGAGGGGCTGGCGGCCGGCATCCGCGATGTCGGCTTCGTGCTCGCCGAACATTTCCCGCGCGGCAGCGAGGATGTGAACGAGCTGCCCGACCGGCTGATCGAGGTTTGACGAATTATCCCCTTGACCCTGGTGCATCGAACCTGTCGAAGGGCGGGCCATTCCTGCCCGACGGAGCACAGCTTGGAACGAGACCGCGACGCCGACCTGCCCGAACAGGTGATGTGGGAAGGCCGCTTCATCACCGCCAAGAAACGCGGACGCTGGGAATATGTCGGGCGCGCGCGCGGAATCCGCGCGGCGGCGATCATCGCGCTCGATAGGGATCCGGACGGCACCCGCCATGTTATCCTCGTCAGCCAATACCGCGTGCCGCTCGGGCGCTTCAGCCTCGAAATCCCCGCCGGCCTGATTGGCGACGATGAAGGCAAGGAGGGCGAGGATGCGATCAACGCCGCCGCGCGCGAGCTGGAGGAGGAAACCGGCTACCGCGCCGCACGGCTGGAAGTTCTGGGCGAGTTCTATTCCTCGCCCGGCATGGTCTCGGAATGTTTCACCCTGCTCAAGGCGACCGGGCTTGAACGGGTGAGCGAAGGGGGCGGCACCGCAGGCGAGAATATCACCGTCCACCGGGTTGCGCTGTGCGACCTAATGCGCTTCGTGGCCGAGTGGCGGCGCGCGGGCCATGCTCTCGACGTGCGCATCGCGATGCTTTTGACACCGGAATATCTGCGAGAGGATTGAGTTATGACCGGACGTGTAGCGGGCAAGATGGCGCTGGTAACCGGCGGTGCGCAGGGCCTCGGCCGGGCGCATTGCATCCGCTTGGCGCAGGAAGGCGCAAGGGTTCTGGCGACCGACATCAACGGCGCTGGCGCGGCAGAGACCGCGGCGATCATCAACGCCGAGATGGGCGAAGGCACCGCCTTTGCCATGGCGCATGACGTGACCGATCCGGCGCAGTGGGACGCCGTGATCGCCGCCGCGCGCGAGCATCTTGGCGGGCTGAATGTGCTGGTCAACAATGCCGGGATCGGCGTGCCCGGCAATATCGAGACCTGCAGGTTCGAGGACTGGCAGCGCTGCTTCGATGTCAACGTCAATTCGATCTTCCACGGCTGCCAGAAGGCCCTGCCGCTGATGCGCGAACATGCGCCCGGCGCGATCATCAACATCTCCAGCATCGCGGGGCTGATCGCGAGCGACACCATGCCCGCCTACAATGCCAGCAAGGCGGCGGTGTGGATGCTGACGAAGTCGATCGCGCTGCACTGCGCCAAGCAGGGGATGAACATCCGCTGCAATTCGGTCCACCCGACCTTTGTCGACACCCCAATCCTCGACGGGACGGCCAAGGCCCACGCGCTCGACAAGGACGTGCTGATGGAAAAACTGGCGCGGCAGATCCCCTTGAAGTTCGTCGGCGAGCCCAACGACATTGCCAATGCCGTGGTCTATCTGGCGAGCGAGGAAAGCCGCTTCATGACCGGGGCCGAGCTCAAGCTGGATGGCGGTATCAGCGCGATGTAAAGAGAAAGGGGCCGGCAAAGGCCCCTTCCCGGTTTCGTCCGATCAGGTGCAGCGGCCCGATAAACCGGGAACCGCTTTTCCATGGTCGCTGCACTCAATCCGCGATCAGCGCAATCGCCAGGTAGATCAGGATGAAACTGCCAAAGCCGATCAGCGTGCCGGCGACAAAGCCGATGCGGACGAGCAGCGGGTCGATCCCGAAATAGTTGCCTATCCCGGCGCAGACGCCAAAGACCTTGCCGTTGGTCTTGTCGAGGCGGAAGCCAGCCTTGGGCGGCTTGCTACCGGAATGGCGGGCAACGTCGTTCATTGCGATATCACTCCTGTTGCGAATGGGCGGGTGGCGAGGCGGTTACGCCGCCATGCCGGGGCTGGCGGGCAGGATCGCATAGGCGAAGCTGGCAACCGTCAGGATCACCGCGAAGGTGGCGGAAGCGAAGCGGGCTGTGGTTTCGGGGCCAAACATGGAAAATGGGTCCTTTGCGTCAGAATGGTCGGGGTCGGTCAGCGTCAGGCCATCAGGCTCGGGCTGGCGGGAACGATCGCGGTGGCCAGGAAAGCGGCCGAGATGACGACCGAAAAGGCGGCGGCGAACAGGCGGTTCGAGGCATCGAGGGCAAACATTGGCAAGTCTCCTTGGTGTTTTTCGCTGTCCCGCGGGACCATCCCGGGGACGCAAGAAACTTTGCAGGGGTCGTGCCAAACTCGAAAAACCGCAGAATTCCGCCATTCCCAAGCTTTCAGCCTGCAAACGGGACGTTCACCTCGTCGAAAGCTTGGTAATTTTTCCCAATGTTTGGTATATCTGCACCCACGCCTTGCGCTCTGGCCAAATCCCGCCCCTTTCGCTAGCCGCGCTTGAGCCATGGGCCTCAGCCGCATCAGCCTCGAAAACTTCCGCAACCACGCGGCGACCAGCCTCGGCGAAACCGCGCATTTCAACCTGCTGGTGGGCGAGAACGGCGCGGGCAAGACCAATCTGCTCGAAGCGCTCTCGCTGCTCGGACCGGGACGCGGCCTCAGGCGCGCCAATCTCGGCGATCTCGCCCGTAGGCCGGCGCCCGGCGATGCTCCCCTGCCTTTTGCCATAGGTGCGAGCCTGACCGAGGCGGGTACGGTCTCCGCCCGGCTCGGCACCTATACCGAGGCCGGACAGCCGGGGCGGCGGCTGGTGCGGGTCAATGGTGCGCCCGCCAGCGCGGCAAGCCTGGCCGAGTGGTTGGCGCTGTCATGGCTGACCCCGGCGATGGACGGGCTGTTCACCGACAGCGCCGGCGCGCGGCGGCGGTTCATGGACCGTATGGCGCTGGCCATCGCGCCCGATCACGCACGCCGGGTCAGCGCGCTCGAAACCGCGCTGCGCGAACGCGGGCGGCTGTTGGAAAAGGGCGGCGATCCGCGCTGGATCGATGCGCTCGAAGCGCAGGCGGCCGAGCATGGCGCAGCGGTGGGCGCAACCCGCGCCGCGCTGGTGGCCCGGCTGGCGGACGAGCTGTCAGCCCTGCCGCCCGAGCCGTTCGCCCGCCCTGCTCTCACCTATTGTCCCGGCGGCCCGCTGGACGAGGGCGCCCTGCGCGCCGAACTCGCCCGTGGGCGCGCGCGCGACCGGGCGGCAGGCCGCGCGCTGACCGGCCCGCAGCGCGACGAGCTGGAAGTCGTCATGGCCTCCACCCGCCAGCCCGCCGCATCCTGTTCGACCGGCGAGCAGAAGGCGATGCTGATCGCCATCACCCTTGCCCACGGCATCCTTGCCGCCGCGGGACGCCCGAGCGTGGTTCTGCTCGACGAGGTTGCCGCGCATCTCGATCCTCTACGCCGCACCGAACTGTTCCGGCGCCTGCGCGAGGGCCGGGCGCAGGTGTGGATGACCGGCACCGAACTCGCCCCATTCGACGCGATCCTTGGCGAGGCGGCGGTGTGGCGGGTCAGCGGTGGGAAGGTTGAGCGGCTCTAGGAGGCGCGCGGCGGCAGCGCGCCTTCGACCTCGGCAAGCGTCGAGGCGACCAGCCGCTCGATCCCTTCGGCGGTGGGGTGGATCCTGTCGGCCTGGAACAGCTCCGGCTCGCGGTAGATATCCTCCAGCCAGAACGGGATCAGCGCTGCACCATATTCTCTGGCCAGCTCGGCATAGAGCGCATCGAACTGCTTCTGGTATTCGGGGCCATAATTGGGCGGCGCACGCATCCCCATCAGCAGCACCGGAATGCCGCGCTGCTTGAGCTGTGCGAGCATCTTGCCGAGATTGGCCTTGGTCTCTGCCGGCGCAATCCCGCGCAGCAGATCATTGCCGCCCAGTTCGAGGATGAACAGATCGGGCTTGGACTCCTGCGCATCGAGCGTGAAGGCAAGCCGCTGCAGTCCGGCTGCGCTGGTATCGCCCGAAACGCCGGCATTGGCGATTTTCGCGTTCACGCCCTTGGCTCGCAGCGCCGCTTCAAGCCGCGCCGGATAGCTTTGCGCCGGATCGAGGCCGTAGCCGGCAAACAGGCTGTCACCGAAGGCGAGGATGCGGCGCTCCGGCCCCATCACCGGGATCCGCGGGAGCACCTCGCCACCGGCCTGCGCCGTCGCGGGCACGGGCGCTTCCTCTTTCGCACCCTCGTCCGAGGCATCGCTGCACGCCGCCAGTGCCAGCAGGCTGGCCCCGATCACGACGATATTCGACCAAGTGCGCTTGCGCATCCGCCAGCCTTCCATACCTGTAGCTTGTTGCAACCTCTCACCTATGCCATCGGAACTTCGTGACAAGCCCCTCTCTCGCCATCAGCGCCCGCAATCTCACGCTGACGCTCGGTAGCAATGCTGCCCCGGTCAGGATCCTGCGCGGCATCGATCTCGACATCCCCCACGGCCAAACCGTGGCTTTGCTCGGCCCTTCGGGTTCGGGCAAGAGCTCGCTCATGGCGGTGCTCTCGGGCCTCGAACGCGCGAGCGGTGGACGCCTGACGGTTGCGGGGGCCGATTTCAGCGCGCTCGACGAAGACGGCCTTGCCGCCGCGCGCCGCGGACGGATCGGGATCGTGCTGCAGGCCTTTCACCTCTTGCCGACCATGACCGCGGCAGAGAATGTCGCCACCCCGATGGAACTCGCCGGGATCGACGAGGCCGCGCAGCGCGCGCTGGCGGAGCTGGAAGCGGTCGGTCTCGGCCACCGCGCCGGGCACTACCCCACCCAGCTTTCGGGCGGCGAGCAGCAGCGCGTCGCCATCGCCCGTGCGATCGCGCCGCGCCCGGAGCTGATCTTCGCTGACGAACCCACCGGCAATCTCGACGCGGCGACCGGCGAGGAAATCATCAACCTCCTGTTCGCCCGCCGCGCCGAGACGGGTGCGACGCTGCTGATCATCACCCATGACGCTGCGCTGGCCGCGCGCTGCGAGCGAGTGCTGACCATGGCCGATGGCCAGATCGTCTCGGATACGGCGGCCAGGGCGGCATGAGCCTGCCGCTCAAGACCGCGTGGCGCATCGCCCGGCGCGATCTCAACACGCGCTTCAAGGGGCTGCGGCTGCTCTTGCTGTGCATCTTCCTCGGCACCGGAGCGCTCGCGGCGATCGGCACGCTGACGGCCGCGATCGCGCGCGAACTTGCCTCCTCCGGGCAGGAGCTGCTCGGTGGCGATCTCGAAGTCGAGGTGTGGCAGCGGAACCTGCGGCCCGATGAACTGGCGGCGCTGGAGAAATATGGTGAAGTATCAGGCGGATTCCGCCTGCAGGCCATGGCCAGCACGCCGGAAGCCGCCGCGCCGATCGAACTCAAGGCCGTGGACGCCAAGTGGCCGATGTTCGGACGGCTGGTGCTGGCCGACGGGCGCGCTGTCGGCGCACCGACGGGCAAGGATGCCTGGATCGCTGAGACCGCGCTCGAACGGCTCGGTATCAGGGTGGGCGACAGCTTTACGGTCGGCGCGGTGAGGCTCAAGGCCGCAGGCGTGATCAAGGACGAACCCGATCGCCTGTCCGAAGGCTTCCAGCTTGGTCCGACGGTGATCGTTGCCGAAGCCGTGCCCGCCGAGGCCGGATTGCTGCAACCCGGCGCGCTTTACCAGAGCAAGCACCGCCTCGCCTTCGCCGATCCGGCGCGCGATCCCGAGGCGGTGAAAGAGGCTCTGACCAAGGCCTTCCCCGATTCCGGGTTCGACATCCGCACCCGCGAGCGTGCCTCGCCCGGCGCTGACCGTTTCGTCCGGCAGATGAGCGATTTCCTCACGCTGGTGGGCCTCGCCGCGCTGGTGATCGCCGGGATCGGGATTGCGGGCGGCGTGTCCTCCTATCTCGATCAGCGCCGCGCCAGCATCGCGACGCTGAAGGTGCTGGGTGCGACCTCGGGCGACATCTTGCGCATCTATACGATGCAGATCGGCGTGGCGGCGCTGGTGGGCAGTCTGGCCGGGCTGGCGGCGGGGGTTGCCGTCACCCCGCTGCTGGCGGGCGCTCTGCAAGGGCTGCTACCGGTTCAAGGCGGCCTGATCATCGCCCCTGCTCCGCTCGCGCTGGCAGCGGCATACGGCCTGCTGGTGGCCTTCGCCTTCGCCGCCGCGCCGCTGCTGCGCGCGCGCACCTTCCCGGCGATGGCGTTGATGCGATCGGGGATCGTGCCGCTGGCGCGTGATCGGCGGGCGTTGATCGCCACCGCCATCGGGCTGGCGGCAATCTGCGCGCTGGCGCTGTTGACCACCGCGCAGCCGATGCTGTCGGGCGGATTCCTGCTCGGCGCAGGCGGCGCGCTGGTGCTGCTGGCGGGACTTGGCTGGATTATCCAGCGGCTCGCCCGCCGCCTGCCGCGCCCCGCAAATCCGCTCCTGCGCAGTGCGCTTGCCAATCTTCATCGCCCCGGCGCGCCCACTGGCGCGTTGATCACCGCGCTCGGCTTCGGGCTTGCCGCCTTCGTGCTGCTGGCCGCAGTGCAGAGCGCGATCGACGGCAATATCCAGAGCCGCGTGCCGCGCGAGGCCCCCGACTATTTCGTGCTCGATGTGCCGCGCGATAAGGAGCCGCGATTCTTCGAACTGATCCAGGAGCAGTTCCCCAAGGCAGGCATCCGCACCGTGCCGACCATGCGCGGCGCGGTGCTGGCCTATGGGCCAAGGGACAAGATGGTCCGCGTCGCCGATCTCAAGCAAATCCCGGAAGGTGCCTGGGCGCTGCGCGGCGAACGTGGGCTGACCTATGCCGACACCCTGCCACCGGGCAACCGCATCGTTGCGGGACAGTGGTGGAGCCCGGTCCACAATGGCGAGCCGCTGGTCTCAGTCGATGCCGATTTCGCCCGCGCCGTTGGGCTGGAAGTGGGCGATTATCTCACCATCGGCATTCTGGGGGTGGAGCGCACCGCGCGCGTCGCCAATCTGCGCGAAATCGACTGGGAGAGCATGGGCTTCAACTTCGCGCTGGTGTTCAGCCGCAATGCCATCAGCGATGCGCCACACAACCTCGCTGCCACCATCGATCTGCCCGAAAACGCCGATTCCGCCGCACGCGGCAGGCTGCTGCGCGGGTTGGTGAAGGAACTGCCATCAAGCTCGGTAATCGAGGTCGGCGGCATTCTGGTCGAGGCGCGCAAGCTGCTCGGGCAGGTTAGCCTAGCCACGCTCGCCGCGGCGGCGGTGACGGTGCTGGCAGGGCTTGCAGTGCTGATGGGCGCGATTGCCGCCGCCCTTGCGGCACGCACCTATGACACGGTGATACTGCGGGTCCTGGGCGCGAGTCGGCGACAAATCCTGCTGCTGCAACTGGCGGAATACACCCTGCTGGCGGGTGTGCTGGCGCTGGTCGCGCTGGCGCTGGGCGGAGGCCTCGCATGGGTGGTGATCACCCGCCTGTTCGCATTCGACTGGCTACCCGACTGGGGCGAGGTGCTGGCCGTGCTCGGGCTAGGCATCGCGCTGGTGCTGGGCGTCGCGCTGGCCGGCGCGCTGCCGCTGCTGCGCGCGAAACCAGCGCGGGCACTGCGCGAGCTGTAACCCCCCACCGGAGCGCCCGGCGCGCGTCAGATCAGGCGAAGACGTTTTCGGAGTAAGGGTCCTTCGGATCCGGGCCGAAACGGTTCGGCCCGCGCGTGCCTTCGAGGCACATGAACACGAGCAGGATGATCCCGCCGATGTAGGGAATGAAGCCGAGCAGGATGAACCAGCCCGACTTGTCCTGATCGTGGAAGCGGCGCACCTGCACCGCGATGCCGGGGATCAGGAAAACGAGAAAATACGCCCCCAAGACGAACAGCACGAGAGTGTTGCCGAAAGGATCGCCGGATTCCTCGTTCGGACCGCCAAGCAAGACGGCCAGCAACAAGATCGGCACCAAGAGCAGCATCTGGAACAGCACGAACATCCAGTATTCCTTGCGCCGCAAACGCCCCGAGAAATCGGCGTAGCGCTTGAGCGGCATGATCATGTATTCCATCGCTTTTCCCCCTTGGTGCTGGTTCAGCCGGGGCAGTCCAACACAATCCCTGCATCTGCGCAAACGAAAAAGGCCCCGCGCGCGCTCGCACGAGGCCCCTTTCCCGTTTGCCGGAGCGTCCGCCTAGAAGCGGAAGCGCACCAGACCGCCGTAGGTGCGCGGCTGGCTCGGATAGCCCGAGACCGTGCCGGCCTGCGCCACACCGTCGAACACCGTGATGATGTATTCGTCGTCGAGCAGGTTGCGCGCCCATGCGCCAATTTCGAGGCCGTTCTCCATCTGGAAGATCATCGAGGCGTTCACCAGATTGACTTCGCGCTGGAAGATCCGCGGATCGCGGCGGGCGTTCACCGGGCCGTTGAAGGTCGGCAGGCCATTGTTGATGTCGACATTGCTTTCGTGGGCATAGTCGAGGCGGGTCACCAGCTTGTTGCCGCTGTCACCGAATTCATGCGTGTAGGTCGCCGAAGTGGCGATGTTGAATTCGGGGATGCCTCCCGGACGAAGGCCCGACAGATCGCCCACCGGGCTGGCGGTGAAACTGTCATACTTGGCATCGAGATAGGTCATCGCGAAGGTGAAGACGAGACCATCGGCAGGATTGATGGTGCTGTCGAACTCAAAACCGCGCACCGACTGCTCGCCCGCATTGTTCAGCTGGAAGCCGGTGCCGGTGAACAGGAAGCTCTGGAAGCCCTTGATGTTCTGATCGAACAGCGCGAGGTTGAAGCCGAAGCCCGGCCACTGCGCCTTCATCCCCAGTTCGTAGACTTCCGCCTCTTCCGGCCCGGCAAAACGTGAGCCTGTGGCAAGATTTGGCACCGCGAGGCCCGCATTGGTGATCGGCGAGGCAGGCGCGGCGAAGAACGAGCGCCCCGGACCGGGGATGTAGTCGCCGAACACCGGACGGCTGTCGCGCGAGAGGTTGACCGAGCTTGCCTTGAAGCCCGTCGCGTAGCTCGCATAGATGTTGACTTCGTTCGAGATCTGGTAGGCCGCCCGCAACAGGTAGGTCAACTTGTCGTCCCTCGTGCGGCCCGGCTCGACCGCGTTGGGCAGGTTGAGGAACGGCGGCTGGAACTGGAACGGTGCGAGGCCGATCAACGGGTTGATCGCGGGGTTGGTCGCCGCCGCGATCAGGGCCTGCTGGTTGGCCAGTGGCAGCGCCTGGAACGCGGCGCGGTTGGTCACCGCTCCGCCGGTCGCCTGCACGATGAAGGCATCGACGAGGTTGATGTTGGCCAGCTCGTCGAAGGCCTGCTGCGACAGGGCGAAGTCCTTCTTGTCTTCGGTGTAGTTGAACCCGGCGGTGAAGACGAGGCCGTCAACCGGCTCGAAGTCGAGGGTGCCGAACACCGAGATCGCGCGGTTGTCCATCGCGAAGCGTTCGGCGGTCAGCGGGCCGGCCGAAAAGATCGAGCCCTGCGGCAGGCCGAGACCCTGTTCGACGGCGTTGAACACCAGCGGATTGCCGGCCAGCAGGGCAAAGAAGGGCCGCGCGTCCGGACCGGTGGTGAGGCTGCTGTTCTGGGTGATCGACTCGTCGAAATAGAAGCCCCCGAGCAGGAAGTTGAGCGGGCCGTCGAAGTCCGAGGCAATGCGCAGTTCCTGGGTGAAGGTATCGACCTCCTGATCGCGCAGTTCGCTGACGATCCGCGCGCTGGTGAAGTCGACATCCTGGTTCTGGAAATTCTTCAGCTCGCGGTAGGCCGTGATCGAAGTCACCGTCAGCTTGCCGACGTTCCAATCGACCTGGACCGAGCCGCCGTAGTTTTCGACGACATTCTCGGGAACCTGATTGAGGAAGGTGTTGTAGCTGAAGAAGTCGGTGTCGAGCGCACCACCAACCGCAAAGATCGCCGCCGCGGTCGGGCCTGCAACGAGGGTCGAGACCTGGCAGCAAGCCTCATCGATCTTGGAATAATCGGCAATCGCGCGGATCTTGAGATCCGGGGTCGGCTCGATCAGCAGCTGGCCGCGGGCGGACCAGCGGTTGCGCTCGGAGATTTTCTCGTCGAGGTTGACGATCTTGGCATAGCCGTCGCGACGGTTGTAGCTGCCGTCGAGCGAAAAGGCGATGTTCTCGCTGATCGGCCCGGTGATTTCGCCGCGCAGCACGAAGGCATCGAAGTTGCCGTAGCTCGCTTCGAGAAGGCCGCCGAATTCATATTGCGGTTCCTTGGTGACAACCGAGATCACCCCGGCCGACGCGTTCTTGCCGAACAGGGTCGATTGCGGCCCGTTGAGCACTTCGATGCGCTGGACCATGTTGAGGTCGGACAGGGCGGAAGCCGAACGCGAACGGAACACGCCGTCGATGAACACGCCGACCGAAGGCTCAATCCCGAAGTTGTTGTCGCCGTTGCCAAAGCCGCGGATGATGAAGGTGGTGCTCGACGCGCTCTGCAGCTGGCTGACGCGCAGCGAGGGCGTGACGGTCTGGAGATCGAGCACGTCACGGATCTGCGCCTGCTCGATCACCTCGCCGCTGGTCACCGACACGGCAATCGGGGTTTCCTGGAGGGTCTGCTCACGCTTGGACGCGGTGACGATGATGACATTGCTGCCCTGACCGGCTTCCGGCTCTTCGTCCTGGGCATGTGCGACGCCCGGCATGGCCGCGACAACGGCAGCGGCACCGGCGAGCAGGATGAATCGGTATGAGCCGGCCGTGCCGGTGTAGGTCGAACGCATGGAAGCTCCTCTCCTAAAATCCCTCGGACCACGGCGCCGGCGTACGGCACGCAACCCCCGTTGCGCTCTCTCCCGTGATCCTGGCCGAAGTGATAGGCCAGCGACGATTGCACGACAAGCGCAAAGCCCGCGCATTTTCAGGGCAAAGCAGGCCTGTGTGGCGCGCCAGCAACAGTGGCCAAGCCCTTGGAATGGCGCGTCAGCGCCCCGACGCTTGCCCGCAGCACGCTCTTGCGCTAGGCGGCGCGGCGATGCTGCAACGCAACAAGCAGCGCGCCCGCGGCACCATGCCGTAGCGTCGCGGCCTGTCGCCAACCCGCCACAATCCCGGCCTAACCCCGCGCGCCCGGCCGTGCGCCACGCTTCTGACCTGCCCGGCGCGTCTGGTGTCGGGATTGCCTAGTGGAAAACGAAAAATGTCCTCCTCGCTGAGAAATATCGCGATCATCGCCCACGTCGATCATGGCAAGACCACCCTGGTCGACCAGCTGTTCCGCCAGTCCGGCACCTTCCGCGAAAACCAGCGCGTCGAAGAACGCGCGATGGATTCGGGCGATCTCGAAAAGGAACGCGGGATCACCATTCTCGCCAAGTGCACCAGCGTCGAATGGACTGCGCAGGGCGGCGGCGAGACCATCCGCATCAACATCGTCGACACCCCCGGCCACGCCGACTTCGGTGCCGAGGTGGAACGCATCCTCACCATGGTCGATGGCGTGATCCTGCTGGTCGACAGTGCCGAAGGCGCGATGCCGCAGACCAAGTTCGTCACCGGCAAGGCACTCGCGCTCGGCCTCAGGCCGATCGTCGTCGTCAACAAGATCGACCGTCCCGATGGCCGCCCGCAGGAAGTGCTCGACGAGGTGTTCGATCTGTTCGTCAGCCTCGATGCCAATGACGAGCAGCTCGATTTCCCCGTGCTCTATGCCTCGGGCCGCGAAGGCTATGCCAGCGAGGATCCGGAGGCGCGTTCGGGCACGCTTGCTCCGCTGTTCGCCAAGATCGTCGCGCATGTCCCGCCCCCGGGACTCGATGCCTCGGCCAAGTTCAGTTTCCTTGCCACCCTGCTTGATCGCGACAACTTCATGGGCCGCGTGCTCACAGGCCGCGTGCAGTCTGGCACCATCCGTGTCAATGATCCGATCCACGCCATCGACCGCGACGGCAAGGTGATTGAAGCGGGCCGGGCGACCAAGCTGTTGAGCTTCCGCGGGCTGGAGCGCGTGCCGGTGGAGAGCGCGCAGGCGGGGGACATCATCGCGATTGCCGGCCTTGAAAAGGCGACCGTCGCCAACACCATCTGTGATCCCAGCATCACCGAACCGATCGCCGCCCAGCCGATCGACCCGCCGACGCTGGCGATGCGCTTTGCGGTCAACGACAGCCCGCTCGCCGGACGCGAGGGCACCAAGGTCACCAGCCGCATGATCCGCGACCGCCTGCTGCGCGAGGCGGAAACCAATGTGGCAATCCGGGTGACGGAATCCGAAGACAAGGACAGCTTCGAAGTTGCCGGTCGCGGGGAACTGCAATTGGGCGTGCTGATCGAGACGATGCGCCGCGAGGGCTTCGAGCTTGGCATTTCCCGTCCGCGCGTGCTGTTCCGCGAAGAAAACGGCCAGCGCCTGGAGCCTTATGAAACCGTGGTTATCGACGTTGATGACGAATATGCAGGCACGGTGGTCGAGAAGATGCAGCGCCGCAAGGCCGATCTCACCGAAATGCGTCCCTCGGGGCAAGGCAAGACCCGCATCACCTTTTCCGCCCCCTCGCGCGGGCTGATCGGTTATCATGGCGAATTCCTGTCCGACACGCGCGGCACCGGCATCATGAACCGCCTGTTCGAAAAGTACGGCCCCTACAAGGGCCCGATCGAAGGCCGCATCAACGGTGTGCTGATCTCCAACGGCGACGGCGAGGCCGTGGCCTATGCGCTCAATTCGCTTGAAGAACGCGGCGAGCTGTTCATCTCGCCCCAGATGAAGGTTTACGAGGGCATGATCATCGGCGAGAATGCCAAGCCCGAAGACCTCGAGGTGAACCCGCTCAAGGCGAAGCAGCTCACCAATATCCGCTCGAGCGGCAAGGACGACGCAATCCGCCTCACCCCGCCGCGCCGGATGAGCCTGGAACAGGCCATCGCCTATATCGACGACGACGAAATGGTCGAAGTCACCCCGCAATCGATCCGCCTGCGCAAGGCGATCCTGTGCCCGCACGAGCGCAAGAAGGCGCGGCGCAGAAAGGAGGATTGAGGCTGCGAGCGCGGGATAACACGAGGGGCGCAGTGGCCAATCGCCGCAACGCTTGTTACCCACCCGCGCCATGAACCCTTACACCCTCGCCGCGCTCGCGGCCTATTTCGCGCTGATGATCGCCATCGGGATCTATGCCTGGATGAGGACCAGGGCGGATGCTGCGGGCTATCTGCTGGCCGGGCGCAACCTCGGGCCGGCGGTGACAGCGCTGAGCGCGGGCGCGTCGGACATGTCGGGGTGGCTGCTGCTGGGGCTGCCGGGCGCGCTGTTCGCGTCCGGGCTGGTGGAGGCGTGGATCGCGATCGGCCTTACCGTCGGCGCGGCGCTCAACTGGATCATCGTTGCCCCCCGCCTGCGCGAGCAGACCGAACGGCTGGGCAATGCGCTGACGATCCCGCAATTCCTGGCCAACCGCTTTCCTGACAGCCGCACGACGCTGCGGGTGGTGTCGGCGGTGGTCATCGTCGGCTTCTTCACGGTCTACACCGCGTCCGGCATGGTCGGCGGGGGCAAGCTGTTTGCGACCGCCTTTGCCGGACTGCTGCCCGATACCGGCCTTTCCGACTATATGCTGGGGATTCTCATAACGGCCGGGATCGTGCTGATCTACACCATGATCGGCGGCTTTCTTGCTGTCAGCCTCACCGATTTCGTGCAGGGCATGATCATGATGACCGCGCTGGTGATCATGCCGCTGGTCATCCTTTCAGGCCATGACGCCGCCGCCCCGCTCAACCTGTCCTCGGTCCCGCAAAAGGGCTTTCTCAGCCTGACCGAAGGTGCGACCTTCGTCGGCGTCATCAGTGCGGCGACCTGGGGCTTGGGCTATTTCGGCCAGCCGCATATCATCGTGCGCTTCATGGCGATCGACCGGGTCGAAAACGTGCCGCGCGCCGGGATTATCGGCATGAGCTGGATGGTGATCTCGCTGCTGGGCGCGGTGGCGGTGGGCCTCTCGGGCCGCGCCTATGCCGAGGCGAACGGGTTGGTGGTGGAGGACCCGGAAACCATCTTCATCCTGCTGTCCGATCTGCTGTTCCACCCGGCGGTGACGGGCTTTCTCTATGCTGCGCTGCTGGCCGCGATCATGAGCACGATTTCGGCCCAGCTGCTGGTGTCCTCCTCCTCGCTCACCGAGGACTTCTACCGGTTGTTCCTGCGCCGCGACGCCTCCGAGCGCGAAGCGGTGAACATCGGACGGATCAGCGTCGCGCTGGTCGCCGCCGCCGCGCTGGTGATCGCGGCCGATCCGGAAAGCGAAGTGCTCGGCCTGGTCGCCAACGCCTGGGCGGGATTCGGCGCGGCCTTCGGTCCGCTGATCCTGCTGGCGCTGACCTGGGACCGGATGACCGGGGCGGGCGCGGTGGCCGGGCTGGTTACCGGCGCCGGCGTGGTCGCCGCTTGGATTGCGCTGGGCTGGAACGCAGCATTTCTGGGCGGCCCCGGGCTGTACGAGATCGTCCCCGGCTTTGTCGCCGGGATGGCGGCAATCGTGGTGGTAAGTCTGCTGACCGCGCCGCAAAAATCAGCCGCCGCACAAGCCTGAACGTTGCGCCGCCTTCGTCCAGGCGCAGGATGCGCCGCCGGCAGGCACGGCCATGGACAGTCCGCCGCAGGGGCCGGCCTTGGGCCAGACTGAGCGGACTGGGGACATCTTCGCCGTATGAACGGTCGGCAGGGTGATGCGCGCGACGGTCTCGGCGCGGGCCTCACCCCCACAGATGGCGACATCGGCAGGCAGGCCGGCAAAGGCCATGGCAAATGCGCCCAGCCGCGCGAACCCGACAGGGTGAGGATCGCGCGGGGAGAACGGCTGGCGACGCAACAGCCCTAGGGCGATCCCCGATGCCTGCCGCAAGCATTGCTTGGGCAAACCTGTTTCCGGCTCGTTAACCAATTCTGCGCAATATTCCTTAGCCATGAGACCAAGAGCATCACTTCGCTGCTGGGCGCTTCTGGCAGGCACGCTGTGGCTGGCAAGCTGCGGCGCGCTGGTACCCGGGGGCAGCAGCGGTGCGGCACCCGGCAAAGCCAGCGCCCCGGTCGGCGGACAGGCCCGGCCTGCCACCCGCGTTACCTCGGCCCCGCAGAGCTATCCCGCCAGCATGGAAGAGCGCAGCTGCCTCGCCGATCTCGGCGCAAGCGGCGCACGGTTCGAGCGGCTGCCGGATACCTATGCCGCACCCGGGTGCAACAAGCTCGGCACGGTGCAGCTTTCGGCGCTGGCGGGCGATCGTACGACCTTCGGGGTGAGCAATCTCGGACCGGTGCGCTGCGCGGTGGCCAAGGTTTTCGGCGACTGGGCACGTTACGGAGTTGATCGCGCGGCGCGCGAGATCCTCGGCAGCCCGATCGCCCGGATCGAGACGATGGGTTCCTATGCCTGCCGCAAGGTGGCAGGGACCGAACGGCTATCGGCCCATGCCCGCGCCGAGGCCATCGACGTTTCCGGCTTCGTGCTGGCCGATGGCCGCCGGATCGTGCTCAAACGCGATTGGAACGGCGGTGATGCGGCAACCCGGGAATTCCTGCGGGTGGTGCACAAGAGTGCCTGCAAGCGCTTCGGCACGGTGCTCGGCCCGGAATACAACGCCGCGCACGAAGATCATTTCCATCTCGAAGGCACCGGTCCGAAGTTCTGCCGCTGAGGCCTGGCCTGCTGCCACTCGGATCGCGCCTCTTGCGATCCTGGCCGCCTTCAGCCGACCGAAAGTCACACTGTCGAACAAGGGGTTCGGCGAGTCCTTGAACTGCGACAGCAGCGCCGGGGCCGCCCGGGGGCACCGACCCGTTAGCGATCGCGTGGCCTGCCAGCGCAGTGGCAGCCAGACACGAGGCTTCCGGGCCGATTGGCCCTCACCGTGGTCAGAGCCGCAATTTCGGTTCAAGCTTGGCTTCGAGCCGCAGCCGCACGGCTTCGGCGGCGTGGCGCGCGCCCAGCTTGTTCATCATGTTGGCGCGGTGAATTTCCACGGTGCGCGGGCTGATGTCGAGCTCGCGCGCGATCGCCTTGTTGCTGCTGCCCTCGGCCAGCCAGTCGAGCACTTCTCGCTCGCGCGCCGAAAGCGTGGAGATGCGATCACGCGCCTCGATCATGCGACGGCGCGCGGCGCTGACCTGCTCGGCCTCCTTGCTGATGCGGGTGAGGCAGCGGGTCAACCGTTCCGGATCGAGCGGCAGAGCGAGATAATCGAGCGCACCCGCCTTGATCGCCTCGACGATGCGGTTGGGCCGCGGCTGCACGTCCACCGCGATCAGCGGCAACCAGATGCCAAGCCGGCTCAGGCGATCGAGGATCATGGCCACCCCGCCCTCTTCCGCGGTGTCACGGGCGATGATGATGCCTTCCCGCGGCGGGTGAACCGCCAGCTCCGAGAGATCGCCATAGACCTCGCAATGGTGGCCCAGGGCAAATCCGATCCGGGCCAGTTCGGCGCGCTCGCGGCTGCACGAATCGATGAAGTGAAGAGCGACTTTGCGTGTCATGCGCGAAAGACTGGGCTAGGCCCTTCCACAATTCACGCAAGGTCCACGCCGTTCCGGAGGATTCATGATTACCGTATTGACTTAACCTATTGATTTTAAGTAATTTGTTTACTCCAAAACGAACCTAGATGTGGCCCGTCGCTCAATCCGCGCTATCGAAACTATAGGGTGGCAGCGACTGGAAAGCCGAACGCAGCGCATCGCCCCAGCCCGAGGAAATCTTGGCGAAATAGGGATCATCGGCGGTCACGCGATGTTCGTGGGTGGGGGCAAAGCCGTCCTTGCCGATCACCAGCAGATCGAGCGGCAGGCCGACCGAGAGATTTGCCTTGAGGGTGGAATCGAAGCTGACCATGAGCAGCTTCACCGCATCCTCGAAGCTCATCGCCCGGTCATAGCCGCGGATCAGGATGGGGCGACCATACTTGGTCTCGCCGATCTGGAAAAACGGCGTATCCCAGCTCGCCTCGATGAAATTGCCTTCGGGATAGACCAGGAACAGCCGCGGCTGCATTCCAGCGATCTGCCCGGCGACGATCATGGTGGCGGTGAACCGCCCCTTGCCGATCTCGCCGTTATCCGTCTGCACCGTTTCAATGGTGGTGCGCAGGAGCCGTCCGACCTCGGTCGCCACCCGGAACATGGTTGGCCCCATAAGCAGCGTGTTCTCGCGCTCGGAGGGGGCCTTGGTGCGTTCTTCCAGCTGGCTGATGACGGCCTGGGTGGTGGCAAGGTTGCCCGCGGTCATCACCGCGATGATGCGCTCTCCCGGAACGCTCCAGTGGAACAGCTTGCGGAAGGTGGAGATGTTATCGACGCCCGAATTGGTGCGCGTGTCGCTCATCAGCACGAGGCCACGGTCCAGCACCATGCCAACGCAATAGGTCATCTCGGTCTGTCTCCACCCCGCACGCTCGCTGCAAGAGCCTCGCCCTAGCGCAAAGCGCTGCGCAGGCAAAGCACGGGCTTACTGGCTGGTCTGGCCCTGACCTTGAGGCTCCGGCGTGTGCTGCGCGACCGCAACCCCGACCCGCAGCACCTCGTCCATCCCGCCGAAGCTGATCCCCGTCACCGGCGCAGCGTCGCGGTAGTCGCTCCCGGTGGCGACGCGGACATAGCGCGGATCGGGGCAGATGCCGTTCGAGACATCGAAACCGACCCAGCCCAGCCCCTCGACATGGGCCTCGGCCCAAGCGTGGGTCGCCTCCTGTTCGATCCGGTCGTTCATCATCAGGTAGCCGCTGACATAGCGCGCCGGAATCCCGCTCGCCCGCGCCGCGCCGATGAAGATATGCGCATGATCCTGACACACGCCGCAGCCGTGCGCCACAGCCTCCTCGGCGGTGGTGGCCGGATGGGTGCGCCCGGCCTCGTAGACGATGCGTTCGCGGATCCGGCCTGAGAGCGCGTGAAGGAAATCGAGCGGCGTGTCCCGTGCCGCCCCTGGCATCTCGCGCAACAGGGCGCGCAGTTTCGGCCCCGGGCGCGTGAGCGGGGTCTGGCGCAGGAAACTCCACAGCGGCAGATGGCCCGAATGGCGCCCGATCACGCCGGCATTGTCCTCGGTCTCGACGATCCCCTCGCAGGTCACCGTCACCTCGCGCGCGCCAGGCTCGACCCCGATCAGCGTGACATGGTTGAAGTGCTGGTCGTCATATTCAAGCTCGGCATGGGCATTGTCGAAAATCATCCGCCACGCGATGACCCGCTGGCCCTGTGTTTCCTTGGGGGTCAGCCGCAGCCGCTGGAGCGCGTGCATCACCGGCTCGCCGAAGGCGTAGTGCGTGGTGTGGCGGATGGCGAGGGTCATCGTGCTCATGCAAGGAACCGGTAGTCTTCGGCAATCGCCTCGGCGATGGCAGCATTGCGGGCAAGGAAATCGACGAGGAATTCGTGCAGCCCCTGCTCGAAAATCTGATCGACCGTGAGATTGCCGAGGCGGGTATCGACATCGCGCATCAGGGCGTTCGAGCGCCCCTCGGCCCCGTGCATCCGGGCCAGCGCCGCGAGGTTCTCGCGCAGGGCGTTGCGGCAAAAGGCAAGACTGCGCGGGAAGCGCTCGTCAAGCACCAGAAACTCGACGATCCCGCGCGCCTCGATCTGACCGGCGTTGAGCCAGGAATAGACCCGCGCCCCGGCGACCGAACGCAGCACCTGCTCCCACTGCCCGGTATCAAGGCTCGACCCGACATAGGCGAGCGAGGGCAGCAGCAGGAAATACTTCATGTCGAGAATGCGCGTGGTGGAATCCGCGCGCTCGATGAAGGTGCCCGCGCGGCTGAAGTGATAGCCCTCATCGCGCAGCATCGAGCCGTCGAAGGCGCCGTGCACCTGCGTGCCCGCCCGGCGGATCGCCAGCAGCACCTCGCCCACCATCGTCGGACCGACGGGGCGCGCGAGCATCTTGTCGAGCTTCATCCAGCTCTCGTTGACGGCCTCCCACACGTCCGAGGAGATGTTGATCCGCGCCGCCCGCGCATTCGCCCGCACCGCGCCGAACATAGAGCGGACATTGCCGGGATTGGATGCCCCGCGCAGCACGAAATTCCACACCGCCATCCCGTCATAGCCGTCATTCACAGCCTCATAGGGCATCTGCAGCCCGAGCGTGGCGATCACCGAACGCCATTCGGCCTCGGCAGCAACGATGTCGCGGGTCAGCGCCATGCGCAGCGCCGCCTCGAGCAGGCGCGCGGTGTTCTCGGCCCGCTCGAGGTAGCGGAACATCCAGAACAGGCTGTTGGCGGTGCGGCCTAGCATGGTGCGCTGCTCCCCATCCTAGTCCTTGAGCACCCAGGTATCCTTGGTGCCGCCCCCTTGGCTTGAGTTGACCACCAGCGATCCCTTCTTCAGCGCCACGCGGGTAAGGCCGCCCGGGGTGATGTCGATCCCCTCAGGGTTGACCAGCACGAAGGGCCTGAGGTCGACATGGCGCGGAGCGAGGCCCTTGGCGGTGTAGATCGGGCAGGTTGAGAGCGCGAGCGTGGGCTGGGCGATGTAGTTTTCGGGCTTGGCGACCAGCTTGGCGCGGAAGGCGGCGATCTCGCGCTTCGAGGAAGTCGGGCCGATCAGCATCCCGTAGCCGCCCGAACCATGGACTTCCTTCACCACCAGCTCGGCGAGATTGTCGAGCACATAGGCGAGGCTGTCGGGATCGGCGCAGCGCCAAGTCTGCACATTGGGCAGCAGCGGCTTTTCGCCGGTGTAGAACTCGACGATCTCGGGCATGAAGGAATAGATCGCCTTGTCGTCGGCGATCCCGGTGCCCGGCGCGTTGGCGATGGTGATCCCGCCCGAGCGGTAAACGTCCATGATTCCCGGAACGCCGAGCACGCTATCGGGGTTGAAGGTCAGCGGATCGAGGAAATCGTCATCGACCCGGCGATAGAGCACATCGATCGGCTTGTAGCCGCGGGTGGTGCGCATCTGCACGCGGCCTTCCACCACGCGCAGATCGCTCCCCTCGACCAGCTCGGCGCCCATCTGGTCGGCCAGAAAGGCGTGCTCGAAATAGGCCGAATTGTAGATCCCCGGCGTCAGCACCGCGACCACCGGCTTGCCTCCGCCGAACGCGGGCGGAACGCAGGCGGCAAGACTGCGCGCAAGGCGGCGAGGATAGTTCGACACGCTTTCCACCGCGATCCGGCTGAACAGATCGGGGAACATCGCCATCATCGTCTCGCGGTTCTCCAGCATGTAGGAGACCCCCGAAGGCGTGCGGGCATTGTCCTCCAGCACGAAGAAGTCGTCCGGCCCGGTGCGCACCAGATCGATCCCGACGATATGGGTGTAGATCCCGCCCGGCGGGGTGAAGCCGACCATGTTGGCAAGCCAGGCATCATTGGTGCGCAGCAGGCGTTCGGGAAGACGGCCTGCGCGCACGATCTCCTGGCGGTGATAGAGGTCGTAGAGGAAGGAATTGAGCGCCCGCACCCGCTGCTCGATCCCGCGCGACAGGCGGCGCCATTCGCTGGCGGTGATGATCCGCGGCACCATGTCGAACGGGATCAGGCGCTCTTCCGCCTCGTTCTCGCCATAGACGTTGAAGGTGATGCCGGTGCGGCGGAAGGTGTCATCGGCCTCGCGGTTCTTGCGCTTGAGGAATTCGCCCGGCTGCTCGTCGAACCAGCGGCAATATTCGGCATAGGCGGGCCGCGTCTGGCCACTGCCGTCGAACATCTCATCGAAACTGCCGCTTCCAGCGCTCATTGACCCCCGCATGGCCCTTGGGTGCAAGACAACAATTAACGGGGGTTTTGCAAAAGGAAAGCGGTTGCGCGGGATGACGTAACATCTTTGCGCTCAAGGCGCGTGTCGCCGGGTGGATTCAAGCTCGGCCAGCACGGTCATTATCACCTGCGGATCATAGGTGAAGCCGATATGGGTGCAGCGCAGGGCGATCGCGCGGTCACGCTCGCCCGGACGCCCGGCAGCGCAGCGCGGGGCGATCACGCCATCATTGGCGCTCCACAGCGCCACGGTTTCGACCGGCGGCTTGGCCGCAAGATCGGCGGCAATCGGCGGCGCATCGACCGAATGGCCGGTGATGAACTGGTAGGCGCGCCACACGTTGTTGGCGCGCGGCGAGCCGCTGAAGGGCGATCCCATGGTGATGACTTTGGCCACGGCATCAGGCTGGCGCTTGGCCAGCTCGCGCGCGAACAGACCGCCAAGACTCCAGCCAAGCAGCACCACCGGGCGGCCATGGCGGGCATGCAGATCGGCCAGCCGCAGCTCGAGAAACTGGAACTTCTCCTCATCCGGACCCCAGTTGAAGCCCAATCCCCAGCGCTTGGTGCTGTGACCGGCCGCTTCGAGCTGGTGCGCGAGATAGCGCATCCGTACCGGATGGGTGGCAAAGCCGGGCAGGATCATCACCATCTGCGGATTGCTGGTGGCGGGAATGTCGAGCTTTCGGCGCGGACGGCGAACCGGCTCCAGCAGCGCCTGCGCCTCGCCCAGCAGTCGCCCCAACCGCGGCTTGCCGGCCTCGCGCTCCTGCGGGATGACCTCACGCGCCAGCGCCACGCGCCGTGCAAGGCCGGAGGCGACATAGGCCTGTCGCACCTGCGTGCCCACGCTCGCCGCCGCCCCCAGCAAGGGAGCCGGCAGTCGGGGACGTTCCAGAGCGATGCGAGGCTGAATCATGGCCCTTAGCAAGCCAGATCCGCCATGAATCTTCAATTAATTGTAACGCTTGCAACAATTCCGACATATTTCCCGGCGCGGGGTGCCGGCAGGATCATCTGGCCGGACAGTCGCCGACACGTTCATGCTTGGCGGTGAAGCTCATTGTCCCCTCGGCCCTATCCGGCAGTTGCATTGCCATTGTTGCGGTGAATTCCGAACTGGTGGGAGTGACGGTGCCGTCCATCGCCATGCGCGCATCGCCTTCGGCGGTCTTGCAAACCATCACCGCGTCCATCTTGCCGTCCTTGAGGTTGAAGCGTTCATAGGCGCACTCACCGTTCTGGCCGCGCTTCATCATTTCCTCGAAGCCCTTGTCGACATCGTCCTGGGTGAGGCAATAGTCGGTGGTGGTGGTCAGCCCCGCGCCGTGACCCTTCATTTCGGGCGGCAATCCGGGGATTTCCATACCGGTCATGGTGATCACGGCCTTGTACTGGCCCGGCTCGGGCTTCAGCCCTTCAGCCTCGGCCTGCCGGGCGGCTTCCTTCATGCTGACTTCGCCATTGCCGTCGGCATCGGCATTCCCGCCGCCCGAACAGCCCGCCAGCAAAACCGCCCCGAGGTTCGCGATGATGGTGATGCGCTTCATGTCCGTCTCTCCTGCTGCCTTTGCCCTGCCATAGCAGCATTCGTGCCGGAACATGGCAGGAAAAACAGCGCCCGGCTTGCACGTGCCTGCTTTGTTCCCCATACAAGCCTCCATGGCCGAACTCGTGATCCGCCGCGGACTGGACGAGCCCGAAACGGGTGCCGACTTCACCCCGCACCGCCCCCGGCGGCCCGAAAAGTCGATGGGCGGCATCCCCTTCAAGCTGGTGTCCGACTATGCGCCGGCGGGCGACCAGCCGAACGCGATTGCCGAACTGGTCGAAGGCGCGCGCAGAGGCGAGAAGACGCAGGTGCTGCTGGGGGTGACGGGCTCGGGCAAGACCTTCACCATGGCCAAGGTGATCGAGACGCTCCAACGCCCGGCGCTGATCCTTGCCCCCAACAAGATCCTCGCTGCGCAGCTCTATGGCGAATTCAAGAGCTTCTTTCCCGAAAACGCGGTCGAATATTTCGTCAGCTATTACGACTACTACCAGCCCGAAGCCTACGTCCCGCGCTCGGACACCTATATCGAGAAGGAATCGAGCGTGAACGAGGCGATCGACCGGATGCGCCACTCGGCCACCCGCGCGCTGCTCGAACGCGATGACGTGATTATCGTCGCCTCGGTCTCCTGCCTCTACGGCATCGGCTCGGTCGAAACCTATTCGGCGATGATCTTCGATATCAAGGTGGGCGAAAGCGTCGACCAGCGCGAGCTGATCCGCAAGCTCGTCGCGCTGCAATACAAGCGCAACGATGCGGCCTTCACCCGCGGCTGCTTCCGCGTGCGCGGCGACAGCCTCGAAATCTTCCCCTCGCACTATGAGGACATAGCCTGGCGGGTTAGCTTTTTCGGCGACGAGATCGAGGCGATCAGCGAATTCGATCCGCTCACCGGGACCAGGGGGGCGACGCTGGAGAAGGTGCGGGTCTATGCCAATTCGCACTATGTCACGCCGGGGCCGACGATGAAGCAGGCGATGGCGGCGATCAGGTTCGAGCTGGAGGAGCGGCTCAAGGAGCTGGAGGCGGAAGGCAAGCTGCTGGAGCGGCAGCGGCTCGAACAGCGCACCAATTTCGACCTCGAGATGATCGCGGCAACCGGCTCCTGCGCGGGGATCGAGAATTACAGCCGCTTCCTCACCGGGCGGCTTCCCGGCGAACCGCCGCCGACCTTGTTCGAATACCTGCCTGAAAACGCGCTGCTGTTCGTCGATGAAAGCCACCAGACGATCCCCCAAATCGGGGCGATGGCGCGCGGAGACCACCGCCGCAAGCTGACGCTGGCCGAATATGGCTTCCGCCTGCCCTCCTGCATCGACAACCGCCCCTTGCGCTTCAACGAATGGGACGCGATGCGCCCGCAGACCGTCGCGGTCTCGGCCACCCCCGGCAGCTGGGAAATGGAGCAGACCGGCGGGGTCTTTGCCGAACAGGTGATCCGCCCCACCGGGTTGATTGACCCGCCAGTCGAAATCCGCCCGGTCGAAGATCAGGTGCAGGATTGCATCACCGAGTGCAAGGCGACCGCCGCCTTGGGCTACCGCACCCTGGTGACCACGCTCACCAAGCGCATGGCCGAAGACCTTACCGAATTCATGCACGAGGCCGGCGTGCGCGTGCGCTACATGCATTCCGATATCGAGACATTGGAGCGCATCGAGCTGATCCGCGACCTGAGACTCGGCGTCTATGACGTGCTGGTCGGAATCAACCTGCTGCGCGAGGGTCTCGACATTCCCGAATGCGGGCTGGTGTGCATTCTCGATGCCGACAAGGAAGGTTTCCTGCGGTCCGAGACCTCGCTGATCCAGACCATCGGCCGCGCCGCGCGCAACGTCGATGGCCGGGTGATCCTCTACGCCGACCGTATCACCGGCTCGATCGAACGTGCGCTGGCCGAAACCGAACGCCGCCGGGCCAAGCAGCGGGCGTTCAACGAAGCGCACGGGATCACGCCGCAGACGATCAAGCGCGACATCCACGACATCGTGGCCCACACCGCGGCGCAGGATAGCGTGCTGGTCGACACGGGCGACGACGAACGCAACAATCTCGTCGGGCACAACTTGCGCAGCTACATCGAAGACCTCGAAAAGCGGATGCGCGAGGCGGCGGCGAACCTCGAATTCGAGGAAGCCGGACGGCTGCGCGACGAGATCCGGCGGCTGGAGGCGGACGAACTCGGATTGCCGGACAGCCAGAAACGCGCACCGCTTGTGGGGCGCAGCAACGAAGGCAAGCCGGGGACGCGCAAGACGCGCTATGGCAAGACACGCTACAAGCGAATGGGTGGGAAGCCCTAGGCGCGCCCCTTGAACCGCACCCCCAACCCTGCCAATTCGCTCATCCCATGAACGCAAGACTTCTCGCCGCGCTGGCCGCTGTCAGCACCCTCGCTCTTACCGCTCCCACCATCGCGCAGGACGCGCCCAAGGCCGAAAGCGCAAAGCCTGCGCCCGCGCCCGAGCCGCAGATCCGCAGTCGAGACCTTGTCGGCACCTTCGGCGGGCAGCGCATCACCTATCGCGCCACGATCGCCGACACGATCCTGAGTGACGAAGCGGGCAAGGCCGAGGCGGTGATCGTCACCACCTCCTATGTGAAGACCCCGGTGGACCCCACCCGCCCGGTGTTCTTCATGTATAACGGCGGGCCGGGTTCAGGCTCGGTGTGGTTGCAGATGGGGGCCTTCGGGCCGAAGCGCGTGGCGATACCCTCGGACGCCAAGGATGATGGCGCGCCGCCCTATCCGTTGCGCGACAACCCCGACAGCCTGCTCGATGTCGCCGATCTCGTCTTCATCGATCCGCCCGGCACCGGCTTCAGCTATCTGACGCAGGGCACCGATCCCAAGAAATATTACGGTCTCAGGCAGGATGCCCGCGCCGTCGCGCAGGTGATCCGGCGCTGGATCAACGATAATGGCCGCTGGGGCAGTCCCAAATATCTCGGCGGGGAAAGCTACGGCACCAGCCGGACTGCAATGGTGGTGGACGAGCTTGAGGGCGGCACCTACAATGATGTCGGCCTCAACGGGCTGATCCTCATTTCCACCATTCTCGATTTCGCCGGGCGCGAGCCGACCCCTGGAAACGAGTTGGCCTATGTCGTCACGCTGCCCAGCATGGCGGCCGCCGCCTATTACCACGGCAAGGTCGAGGCCCCCTCGGTCGAGGCGATCGTCGAGGAAGCGCGGCGCTTTGCCATCGGACCCTATGCCACCGCGCTGCTCAAGGGGCAGGAACTGCCCGCCGGGGAACGCGCCAGCGTGCGCCGCGAACTCGCGCGCCTCACCGGCCTGTCGGAGACCTATCTCGAACAGGCCGATCTGCGCGTCACCGACCAGCGCTTCTACAAGGAGCTGCTGCGCGACCGCGGCCTCACCATCGGGCGGCTCGACGCGCGCTACACCGGCAAGGACTTCGACAACGCGGGCGAAACGCCCGACGATGATCCGAGCTTCTACGGCATCGACGCGGGCTATACCGCCGCGATCAATCAGTGGGCGCGCGAGACGCTGGGCTACAAGACCGACCGGCAGTACCAGTCGATCGGCAATGTCGGCGGGCAGTGGGACTGGTCGCTCGGCAGCGGCTGGGGGCGGCAGGCCTATCTCAACATCGCCCCGCTGATTGGGCAGGCGATGCGCCAGAACAGCCAGCTGCGCCTGTTCAACGCGCAGGGCTATTACGATTTCGCCACACCCTTCTTCGGCGCCGAATATTCGCTCAAGCGCAGCGGCATCCCGCAGGAGCGGATTACCTGGAAATATTATGAGGCGGGCCACATGATGTATGTCCGCGACGAGGATCGGGCGAAGCTCTCGGCCGATCTGCGCAACTTCATCAGGGCGCGCTGATGCCGACTGCGCGCCTTGCCGCAATGCTGATGCTCTGCGCGGTGCTGGCATTGCCGGCGTGCAAGCCTGCTCCCGCCGATGTCGGCAGCGCGCAGGCCGCCAATCTGCCGCTGCTGCCCAGACCATCGCAACCAATCGACTCCCCCGACACCGCCAATGCCGTCTGGGTCGCAAGCGGCGGGCCGCTGCGGCTGGTCTATGGCGTTCCGGGCGAGCCGGTGCTGCTGGCGCTGCAATGCGAGGGCGCGGGCACCCCCGAGGCGCAATTGCGGATCACCCGTCATGCCCCGGCCGATCGCGGCGCCGGCGCGCTGCTGGCGTTGATCGGCAATGGCAGGATCGGACGTTTCCCGGTCGATGCGACCCGCGTGCGCGGCCAGCTGGTGTGGCAGGGCGCGGTGCCGGCCGCCCGCCCGGAATGGGAGGCTCTGACGCCCTTGCGCGAGGCCACTGTCACCGTGCCCGGCGCCGGGCTGGTGAAGCTCAACCCTAGCCCGCTGCCGATGCAGCTGGTGGAAGCGTGCCGGGGGCAGCCCGAGACGCCTGTGCCCGCGTCTCCAGCAGCTCCGGCGTGAGCACCTGTGGCAATTGCTCGGGTGCCGAGGCTCCGGGCGCATACCACAGATAGAGCGGCACCCCCGCCGCGCCCTGTTCGGTAAGGAAGGCGGTGATGGCCTCGTCACGCACCGTCCAGTCGCCCACCATGGTGATCACGCCCGCCTGCTCGAAGGCATCGCGCACGCTCGCGCGCTCGATCGCGGTGGTCTCGTTGACCTTGCAGGTGACGCACCAATCGGCGGTGAACCACAAGAACACCGGCCGGCCCGAGGCCCGCGCCTGGGCGAGCGCCTCGCGGCTGAAGGCGCGCGGGGAGTGGATGCTCTGCTTGGTCTCGCCCCCCTTGGCCTCGTAGACATTGGGCAGCGCGATGAGGGCAAAGGCGAGGAAGGGCGCGGCGACGAGGCCGAAGGCGGGCCACGCCAGCTTGCCCGCCTGCTGCAAGCGCCCCACCACCCACAGGGCGATCAGCACGCCGATGACCAGCACCAAAGCCACCAGAGCAAATGGCCGCCCGCCCAGTTGCACCGTCAGCCACACCAGCGCGAGTGCGGTCAACCCCATTGGGACCGCCATGAGCCGCCGGAACCGCTCCATCCATGCACCGGGCTTGGGGAGCATCCGCCGCAGGGGCGGGACGAAGCCGAGCAGCAGGAACGGCAGCGCCAGACCAAGGCCGAGCACTGCGAACAGCAGCAACGCCGGCGCAGTCGGCAGCAGCAGGGCTGCGCCGAGCGCCGCCGCCATGAACGGACCCGTGCACGGCGTCGCGACGAAGGCGGCGAGCAATCCGGTGGCAAAGGCCCCGGCGCGCTCGCCCCCCAGGCCGACCGAGATCGAGGGCAGTTCGAACAGTCCGGCGAGGTTGGCGGCGATCGCGGCGGCCAGCACCAGCAGCGCGACGACGACGCCCGGTTCCTGCAACTGGAACGCCCAGCCGACCTGCTCTCCCGCCGCGCGCAGCGCCAACATCACCCCGCCGAGTGCGATGCAGGCAAGCATCACGCCTGCGGTATAGGCCAGGCCCTCGGCCCGCGCCTTTGCCTCGCTCTCGCCCGCGCGGGCGAGAGAGAGCGCCTTGAGGCTGAGGATCGGAAACACGCAGGGCATGATGTTGAGCAGCACTCCGCCCAAGAGCGCGCCGAGCACCAGCGTCCACCACGGCGGGATGGGTGGCGTCTGCGGCCCGGCAATCACCTCGCCGCCGGTGGGAACCGCGCCGGGCACAGCGGCAAAGCGCACCCCGGCTCCGTCCCCGAACGCCAGGATTCCGGTCACCTGCATCGGCGGCGCGAAGGGCGGCGCTGCGACCCCTGCCGGCAGTGCTGGCAGCGACTTGAGCGGGATCTCGACGACCAGCAGATCGCCCGTCCGCCGAAAAACCTGAGGCGCCGCAAAATCGACATCGGCGGATTGGGTGATGCGTTTTTCACCGACAAAGACGTGCGCATCGCGCAGACCCACACCGCTCGGCAGCGGGATCGCCAGCCTGAGCGTCGCGCCCGCGATCGCAAAGCGCGACCTGGCATCGAGCAGCGGCGCAACGCTCGCCCGCCAGCGCGCGAAGTCGCCGCCGGGGCGCGAGGCCAGCAGCGCGTCCTGCGGCACGCAGATCTGGTCGGTGCAGGCGAGATATTCGACATGGCCGGTGATCGGCGGCGCGCGCGCGCCATCCGCGCCTGCGGGCAGCTTCACCGGCACCAGCACCACATACTGCCCTTCGTAGATGTGGTTCATCAGCCCGCTGATGGTGAGCCGCTGCGGCACGGGATAGAGCGGATCGCCCGCCTCCCAACCCGGCGGCAGATCGAGCGTGAGGCGCATCCCCTGCCCCGCATCACCCGGGTTCGACCAGTAGCCGTGCCATTCGGGCGACTTGGGCGTAAAGCGCAGCGCCAGCATTTGCGTGCCCTTCACCGGCGCCGGATCGATGAACAGCTCCACCTCGATATTCTCGTCACCGTAGAGCGCCTTGCGCTCGGCCGGCCGGGCATGGGCCTGGCCCGCCAGCATCACGCTTGCGAGGAGAGCAAGCCACAATGCAGCGAAGTATCGGATCGGGAGCGGGAAGGTTCTTGCGCGCAACACGGCCAACCCTCTAGGCTCGCAAGGGTAACTTCGCAATCGGAGCCGAAGCGGTGACACAGCCCCCACACGAAACGCGCGATCTGGTGATCCTCGGCGGCGGCCTCGTCGGCATGACGCTGGCGCTGGCGGCGGCGAAAAAGGGCTTGTCGTCCCACGTGATCGACCGCGCCGATCCGGCCGAACTCACCGCCGAAGGCTTCGATGATCGCGCCACCGCAATCTCCACCGCCAGCTGGCACCTGTTCGAGAATATCGGGATCGCCGCGGGGCTCGAGGCATTCGCCTGCGATATCGCCGCGATCGCGGTTACCGACCAGAACAGGCCTGGGCGGCTCGATTTCGTCCCCGGCCCCGATGATGGCACGCTGGGCCGGATGTTCCCCAACCGCCGCCTGCGCCTCGCACTGTTCGAGGCGGCGGCGAAGGAGCCGCTGATCCACTGGGTCGCCAAGGCCAGCGTCACCGCGCGCCAGCGCAGCGATCATGGCGTGACCGCCGTGCTGGCGGACGACACCAAGCTCAAGGGCCGGCTGATGATCGCCGCCGAAGGCCGCCAATCGCCCACCCGTGATTGGGCCGGCATCACCATTGCCAAGTGGGATTACCACCACCGCGCGATCATCGCCGGGCTGACCCACGAGAAGCCGCACGACAATGTCGCTTGGGAAATCTTCTACCCCGCCGGGCCCTTCGCGCTGCTGCCGATGAACGACGATGCCAAGGGCGCCCACCGCTCATCATTGGTTTGGACGGTGTCGGAAAAGGACGGGGCGGCGGTGATGAAGCTCGGCGACCGCGCTTTTCTGGCCGAGGTGGAAAAGCGCACCGGCGGGGTGCTGGGCCGGGTGCTGAGCGTCGGCCAGCGTTCAAGCTATCCGCTCGGTTTCCACCATACCGCCAAGATCACCGCCGAGCGCCTCGCGCTGGTCGGTGATAGCGCGCACGGCATCCACCCGATTGCGGGACAGGGCCTCAACCTCGGCCTGCGCGATGTCGGCGCGCTGGTGGAGGTGCTCGCGGATGGCGCAAGGCTCGGGCTTGATCCGGGCGATCCGGAACTGCTCAAGCGTTACGAGGCGTGGCGCGGGCTCGACAGCTTCATGGTGGCCCTCGCCACCGACGGCCTCACCCGTCTGTTCGGCGTGCCGGGCAAGACCGCAAGCGCGGTGCGCCGGCTCGGCATGGGCGCGGTGCAGCGCACCCCGCTGCTCAAGCAGTTCTTCATGGACGAGGCCCGAGGCGTTTCGGGCGATCTGCCGGAATTGCTCAAGGCCTAGTTTTTTTTGCGTGCGTTTGTTTGCGTGCCGCCTTCGCCAGCGCCTCAGCCCGACAAAGCGCCCTAGTTCGCCACGATCAGCGGGCTGTTGAGTTGCCGCACGGGATTGCCCGCGCCGTCGCGCAAACCGCGCTGGTCGAGCACGGCAGCGGTTTCGATCACTTCAAGGGCTTCCATCGCCTTGCGATAGCGTTCGGCATCCCTGATCCATGCCGCGGCCTTGTCGGCACCGGGCATCCCCTTCACCTCGTCGATCGCGTTCTGGTAGCGGCCCTGTTCCAGCGCCCAGCGCGCCCGCTCCAGCCGGCGTTCGGGCTGCGGTGAAGGGGTGCTTTCGCGGCGGAACACGAAGAGCTGCGAAAGCTCGCGTTTGAACGCAGCCCATGACGGGCCGCCGTTGCTTTCGCGCAGTTGCGGACCCAGACCCTCCAGCCGCGCCACCAGAGCATCGAGCCGCACCGGATCGCGCGAGAATTCGATGATCGTGCTGACCGCATTGGGCCACTGGTCGCCGAAGCGCAGGCGCAGCTGGTCGGCGAGATAGCCAAGCTCGGCCCCGCGTTCGACCGCGCGGCGGGTCGCGAAGGCGATCAGCAGGCTTTCGGCGCGCGCGGCATTGCCGGCGGCTGCCTGGGCCTGGAGATCGAGCTGGGTGAGGCGCTGTTCGGCAGCGGCAAGGCGCTGGTCGAACCCGCCCTGCTGTTCGGCGACACGTTCGACCGCTTGCACGGTCTTGGCGTTGGCGACCGCTTGCCCCGATGGGCTGGGCGAGGGCGACAGCGCGGCATCGGGGTTCTTGCCCGCGCCGGCCACCGCTTCGATACCGGAACGCGGGCCTGCGGCATGTTCGGGCTGGAGATTGTACCGCACAACCCAGCCCACCAGCCCGCCGCCGGCGATGAAGGCGGCGATGGCGACCCACATGATGCCCCGGCCGGAGGCTGGTTTGCGGCGGCTTCCGAACTTCGATTCCATCGCGATCCGTTCTTGCGACCCTTGTTGTCCTTGCCGTGCCGGCGATGTCTTACGGCTGTCCGGCTGGGCGAGCGGGAGTGGCCCGCCCCTTCTGGCACAGATCTAACGCCAATGCCAACAAGGCGTCCTCGTCGGGCCGGGCGGCAATATGGACAGCGCCCCAGCCCTCGCCCGCCGCGACCGCGATCCGCGGGGCCAGCGCGGCCAACGCAATGGTGGAACGGACAAGGCCGAGCCGCGCGCACTCGGCAGCAAAGTGACGCGCGCTGGCACCGGAATGGAGCAGCGCCAGCACCTCTCCCGATGCCAGCAGCGGGGCGACTGGATCGAGCGGCAGCGTGACGCTGCGATAGGCGATCACGGTGTCGAAGGTAATGCCCCCAGGGGGCGCGAGTGGCAGGTGCTCCTCGCCCGCGATGCGCAGCAGGTGGCAGGGAGCCGCGATGGTGTCGAGCACGCCCTGAAGGCCGCCGCTGCCGGTCAGCGCCACGGTAAAGCCCCGCGCACGCGCGGCCTCGGCGGTGGCTCGGCCTACGGCGTAAACCGGTTTGTCCGCAAACCGCGCAAGGTTTTCGCCGCCGTGCAGCAATGCATTGGCGCTGCCGATCAAGAGGCCATCATAACGCGCCGGATCGGGGCAGTCCCACGCCACGGGGCGGATCGCCGACAGCGCTGAGCCGGTGATCGCAAGGCCCATGGCGCGGGCTTTCTCCAGCGTCGCCGCGAGGCCGGGTTCGGGCCGCAAGGCAAGCAGATGAAAGCTCATCCCGCCTTGCAGAAATGCGGGGCGATGCCCGGCGTGGCGCGTGCCAGCAGATCGGCAGCAAGTGCGCGCACCGCCGTTTCATCGCCCGGAGCGAAGGTGGCGCTGCCCTCGACCCGCTCGGCCCCGTCGGGGCTGAACAGCGCGGCGCGCAAGGCCAGCGCATCATCCGACCAGCGGCACAGCACCGCAACCGGCGAATGGCACGTCCCGCCCAGTGCAGCGAGCAGCGCGCGTTCGGCTTCCAGTTCGGCGCGGGTCGGCGCATCGTCGATCGCGGCGAGCAGCGCCGTTGTCGCCGCATCATCGGCACGGCATTCGACCGCGATCACGCCCTGCGCGGCGGCCGGAATCCATTCATCCTCACCGAGCGGGTGGCCGACCCCGCTCTGCTCGAGCCGCTCCAGCCCCGCGGCGGCAAGAAAGGTCACATCGGCCTCGCCCTCCGCCAGCTTCCTCAGCCGGGTGGCGACATTGCCGCGGAAAGTCACGATCTTGCAGTCGGGCCGCAAGTTGAGCAGCTGCGCCGCACGCCGCGGGGCACTGGTGCCGACGCGCGCAGCCGGCGGAATGGCGGCGATGCTTTTTGCCCCGATCAGACAATCACGCCGGTCGGCGCGCGGGAGGCAGGCTGCAAAGTGGAACGCACCTGGACGGAGCGTCTCGACATCCTTGGCCGAATGCACCGAAAGGTCGATGCGAGCCTCGCCCAGCCATTGATCAAGCTCCTTGGTCCACAGCGCCTTGCCGCCGATCTCGGCCAGCGGCCGGTCGAGCACCTTGTCGCCGCTTGCCAGCACCGGGACAATCTCGACCGCCTCCTCGGCCCAGCCGTGGGCAGCGCACAGGCGGGCGCGGGCCTCGCGGGCCTGCGCCATCGCCAGCGGTGAATTGCGGGTGCCGAGCCGCAGGCGGGGCGCCAAATGGGATGCGTGGTTCATAGCTGTGCTTGCTCTAGCCCGCGCAAGGACTAGATGGAAGCCGCATGGGATTGCCGACGCACACTCCTGACACGCGCCTCGTCCTCGGCATCGAGTCGAGCTGCGACGAGACCGCCGTCGCGCTGGTGCGCGGCGACGGGACGATTGTTGCGCAGGCGATCGCCAGCCAGGAGGCCGAACACGCGCCCTATGGCGGGGTTGTTCCCGAGATCGCCGCGCGCGCCCACGCCGAACGGCTCGCGCCGATGCTCGAACGGGTGATGGGCGAGGCGGGCGTGGGTCTGGATGGCGTCGATGCGATTGCCGCCACCGCCGGACCGGGGCTGATCGGCGGGGTGATGGTGGGCCTCGTCAGCGCCAAGGCGCTGGCAATGGCGTCGGACAAGCCGCTGCTGGCGATCAACCACCTCGAAGGCCACGCGCTCTCGCCCCGGCTGGCAGATCGCAGCCTGGCCTTTCCCTATCTGCTGCTGCTGGTCTCCGGCGGGCACTGCCAGATCCTCAGCGTCGAAGGCGTGGGGCGCTACCGCCGCCTCGCAACCACCATCGACGATGCGCTGGGGGAAGCCTTCGACAAGACCGCCAAGCTGTTGCGGCTCGGCTATCCCGGCGGCCCTCAGGTCGAACGGCTGGCGCTGGAAGGCAACCCGCAGGCCGTGCCGCTGCCCCGCCCGCTGAAGGGCTCGCGCGAGCCGCATTTTTCCTTCGCAGGGCTCAAGAGCGCGGTGCTGCGCGCGCTCGAGAGCGGCCAACACACGCCGGCCGATATCGCCGCGAGCTTCCAGCAGGCGGCGGTCGAATGCCTGATCGACCGGCTCGAACACGCGCTCGAGGCCGCGGGGCCGTTCCCCGCGCTGGTGGTGGCCGGCGGGGTGGCGGCCAACAAGGCGGTTCGCACCGCACTGGAAGCCTTTGCCAAAGCCCACGCGATGCGCTTTTCCGCCCCGCCGCTGATGCTGTGCACCGACAATGCCGCGATGATCGCCTGGGCGGGCTGCGAGCGCATGGCGCTCGAAGGTGCGGATTTCACCGGCGACCCGCTCGATATCGCCGCGCGCCCGCGCTGGCCGCTCGATCCGGCGGCCGAGGCGGTGCGCGGCGCGGGGTACAAGGCATGAACAGGGTTGGCGTGATCGGCGCAGGCGCATGGGGCACGGCCCTGGCGCAGATGATCGCCTCGGACGGGCGCGATGTCATCCTGTGGGCCTACGAGCCCGAAGTCGTCACGGCGATCAACACCGAAGGTCGCAACCCGCTCTATCTGCCCTCGGCGCGCCTTGCGCCAAGCATCCGCGCCACCGGCGATCTCGCCGATTTGGCGGCGATCGACACCGTGCTGGTGGTGACGCCCGCGCAGGTGCTGGGCAAGGTGCTGGCGGGGCTTAACCGCCCGCCGCGCGATCTGGTGCTGTGCTCGAAGGGGATCGAGGCGGGCACGGGCAGGCTGATGAACGACGTCGCCCGCGAGGCCTCGCCGCAAAGCGAGATCGCCGTCCTTTCGGGGCCGACCTTCGCGCATGAAGTGGCCGCGGGCCTGCCGACCGCCGTCACCCTCGCCTGCGGTGGCGGCGCGGCCCAGTGGGAACGCCTCGTCCCCGCCATCGCGCGGCCCGCGTTCCGGCCCTATTACTCCGACGATGTCACGGGCGCGGAGATCGGCGGCGCGGTCAAGAACGTGCTGGCGATTGCCTGCGGGGTGGTCGAGGGTCTCGAACTCGGCCAGAACGCCCGCGCGGCGCTGATCGCGCGGGGCTATGCCGAGATGCTACGCTTCGGCGAGGCGCTGGGGGCGCAGGGCGAAACGCTTGCAGGCCTGTGCGGCCTCGGCGATCTGGTGCTGACGTGCTCGTCCCCCTCGAGCCGCAATTTCTCGCTCGGCAAGGCGCTTGGCCAGGGGAGCGATCCCGCCGCGCTGATGGCTGACCGCCGGACCGTGGCCGAAGGTGCCTTCACCGCGCCGGTGCTCGCCGAACTGGCCGTCAGGCGCAGCATTCCCATGCCGATCGTTGCGGCGGTGAACGCCATTCTGAGCGGCGCGAATGCGAAGCAGGTGGTGGCCGAACTGCTCGCCCGCCCGCTGCGCGCCGAGAGCGAGAGCGATGCCAAGGATTTGCCGGCGTGAGCACGCCCCCCGCCGCACCATCCGCCGCTGACCGAAGCGGCGCAGATCTCGCCACCCTCGCCAAGGGCGGACGCACCAACACCATGGGGTTCGTGGTGCGCCTGATCGCGCGTATCCCCTTCCTTGTCATCGCCACCCGGCTTTACGGCGCGCAGGCGCTCGGACGCTTCGCTTCGGCGCTGGTGCTGATCGAGATCGTCGCGCTGATCTGCTCGCTCGGCGAGAAGCGTGGCCTTGCCCAGCGCCTGTCCGAAGGCGCGGGCGATGACCGGGCGGCGGAAACGAATCTTGTTTACGATGGCATCCTTCTGGCGCTGCTCTATTCGGCGGTCGCGGCGGCGGTGCTGCTGGTCTTCCCCGAACCGATGTTCCCCAACGGGATGAACTCGGATTGGGACATCTGGCTGGTCGCCACCATCCCCGCCTTTGCCGTCACCGAGATCCTGCTCGCTGCCCAGGCCTATCGCTTCGACATTGCCACCACGGTGCGCACGCGGGCGGTGGTCGAGCCGTGGACGATCTCGATTGCGGCAGGCGTGTTCTTCTACCTGCCGGGCACGCGCGATGCGGGTCTGGCGCTGGCCTTCATCGCCTCGATCTATGCCGGGCTGCTGACGGCCTTGTGGCCGTTCCTGCGCACCTATGGCCGGCCCATGGGCTGGCGACCGCAGGCCCGCGCCATGCTGGCGATGTCGGGCCGCGCCTTCCCGATTGTCGGCGCGGACGCGATCGAGCGCGGCACGCGGCTGCTCGATATCTTCATCCTCGGCCTGTTCGCGCCGCCGCAGGCGGTGGGGATCTACTATGCCGCCCAGCAGATCGCCTCGCTGCCGCAGAAATTGAAGACCAGCTTCGAGCCGATCCTCTCGCCCGTCATCACCCGGAACCTGCGAGTCGGCAACATGGAAGCCATCGCCGCGCAGGTGCGACAGGTGGGGTTCTGGATCATCGCGGTGCAACTGGGCATCGCGCTGGTGCTGGGGGTGCCGGGCGAGGCGGTGATGGGCCTGTGGGGGCCGGACTATGTCGCGGGCACCGCCGCGCTCGCCTTTCTGCTCGCGGCCGAAGTGGTCGCCTCGCTGGCAGTCGTGTCGGAAAGCGTGCTGGTCTATATCGCCCGCAAGCGCAATCTGGCGATCTCGGTCGGGATCATCGCGCTGCAAGCCGGGCTGACGGTGGCGCTGATCCTTGCCGCGCGCAATGCCGGCCTGGGTGCGGGCTACGAGGCGGCGGGCGCGGCAGGGGCGCTGATGCTGGCGCTGGGCGCGTCGAGCCTCGTCAAGGCGCTGCTGCTGTCCCGCCTGCTGGAGGCGCGCGTCGCCAGCTGGCGCTGGGCGCTCGTCCATGCGGCGGCGGCGGCGGTGGTGGTCGGCCAGGCGTTCACCTATCTGCCCGAATGGGCTGAACTGCTGATCGGGATTCCCGCCGTGCTGGGCACCTATGCGCTGGTGATCTGGCGGCGCGGGTTCGACGAGAACGACAAGGTGCTGTTCCGCAGGAATGTCGTCCCCAAGCCTGACGCGCCATCGGCCTGAGATCATTATCGGCCCGCCAACGCACGAGCCGCGAGGGCAACCGCCTGCCCGCAGGTGCCCGTAGCGCAGCGAGGGAACAGCACCGGGGACGTGCCCGCGGAGGCGGGCACGCGAACAAAACCCGCGTTCAGTCGCTATTCACAACCCCCAATCGATTTTTTCGCCTTGCCATAAGGGGGGAGCAAAGGTGATGCGAGGAACCAGACTGATCGCCGCGACGGCGCTGTGCGCGGCGCTTGCGGGCTGCGCCGGCAAGGCGCCCAAGAAGCTGGCCGAGGCGCCGCCCCCGCCGCCATCCATCGCGCCGCCCCCGCCGCCTGCCTATGCTCCCGCGCCCGCGCAGGCCGTCGTGGTCACGGGATCGTTGGCACGCACCGGTCCGGTTGCCTCCGAAGCGGCCTATCTTGCCCCGCGCGTGATGATCGCCCCCGATCCGGGCCGCGAGAAGTATGACGGCAAGGAAGTCTCGCCCGTCAAGCTCGCTCAGGCCGAGCCGGTATCCACCTTCAGTGTCGATGTTGACACCGGGGCCTATGCCAATGCCCGCCGCTTCCTGACCCAAGGGATGCTGCCCCCGCCGGAGGCGGTGCGCACCGAGGAGCTGATCAACTACTTCCGCTATGATTACCCGCGGCCCAAGGATCGCGCGCAGCCCTTCACGGTGACGACCGACGTGGCGAAGACGCCGTGGAATGCGGGCACCTATCTGCTGCGCATCGGATTGCGCGGTTACGACATCGACAGGGCCGAGCGTCCGCCGGCCAACCTCGTGTTCCTGATCGATGTCTCCGGGTCGATGAAAAGCCCCGACAAGCTGCCGCTGGTCAAGACCGCGCTGGCCGGGCTGGCGGACAAGCTCGGCCCCAGAGACAGGGTCGCAATCGTGGTCTATGCCGGGGCTGCGGGCATGGTGCTCGAACCCACCCATGACACCGCGCAAATCCGCCGTGCGCTCGAAAGCCTCGAAGCGGGCGGCTCCACCGCGGGCGGCGCAGGGATCGAACTGGCCTACCGCATCGCCGAGGACAATTTCATCAAGGGCGGCGTGAACCGCGTGATCCTTGCCACCGACGGCGATTTCAATGTCGGCGTATCGGACACCAAGGCGCTGATCGCGCTGATCGAGAAGAAGCGCGACAGCGGCATCACGCTGACAACCCTGGGCTTTGGTCAGGGCAATTACAACGAGGCGATGATGGAACAGATCGCCGACCACGGGAACGGCAACTACGCCTATATCGATTCTGCGCTCGAAGCGACGAAGGTGCTGGGCGAGGAGATGAACAGCACTCTGTTCACCATCGCCAAGGATGTGAAGATCCAAATCGAATTCAACCCTGCCGTTATCAGCCAATACCGGCTCGTGGGCTACGAGAACCGCAGCTTGCGCGAGGAAGATTTCGACAATGACCTGGTCGATGCGGGAGATATCGGTGCGGGCCACCAGGTCACCGCGATCTACGAAGTGGTGCCGGTCGGCGGCAAGGGCTGGATCGCTCCGCGCAAATACGAGGACGCGCCCGCGCGGGCCGCGACCGCGCGGCTGGCGGAGGCTGCCACGGTCAAGCTGCGCTACAAGCTGCCCGAGAGCGACACCTCCAAGCTGATCGAGCAGGTTGTGCCCAGCTGCGCGCTCCAATCGGCCGCCGCCCCGCTTGACGACTTCGCCTTCGCCGCCGCCGTCGCCGCCTTCGGGCAGGTGCTGCGCGGCGACGCGCTGATGATGGGCTTCAGCCACGCCGATATCGGCCTGCTCGCCAGCAAGCAGGACAATTTCTGGCGGCAGGAATTCCTCCGCCTCAACGCCCTTGCCGGCAGCATGAAGGGCGGCTGAGGGCGCGCGCGAGCCGGCAGACTTGGGGCTATGGGCTCGGGGCTGCTAAGGGCAGCCGCGACTGATTCTGTGGCGGAGCAACTTGCCGTGATGACGAATGATCTGAATGCCTTGCTGCCCTTCATCCTGATCGGCCTGGTGGTGTTGGTGGTGGCCGTGTGGCTGCTGACCAAGGCCAACCGCAAGACCACCGTGATCGATGACGGCAGCCTGAACAAGGACGTGCTCGACGAAGGCGCCGAACGCGCGCGGCGCAATCAGGCGCTAATCGATGCAGCGCCGGCGGCGGTAAGGCCTGCACCTGCACCGGAGCCGACGCCGGCTCCGGTGCCCGCTGCGCCTCTCGCACCTGCCCCGGCTCCGGCTCCGGCAGCTGCCGATGATCTAGGGCGCATCAAGGGCATCGGCCCCAAGCTGGTCGCGCTGCTCGGCGAACTCGGCGTCACCTCCTACGCCCAGATCGCCGCCTGGACCGATGCCGATGTCGCGCGCATCGACGCCCAGCTTGGCCGCTTCGCCGGCCGCATCACCCGTGACCGGTGGATCGAACAGGCTAGGCTGCTCGCGGCAGGCGACGAGGCCGGCTTTGCCGAAAGATTCGGCAAGAACGGATAATATTCGCGCAAGCTTTGCGCCCGTCCCGTGTTACACTCGGCGACTAGGGGAGTCGCGGGACGGGGAGGTGGTCCATGGCCGTGCGTATCCTGGTGGCCGAAGACGAGTTCATCACCGCCTTCGACTTGTGCGACACGTTTGAGGAAGCCGGCTACGAGGTCGAAGGGCCGCACGCCGGGATTTCCTCGGCGATGCTGGCCTGCCAGAAAAAAAGACCTGATCTGGCGGTTCTCGATATCGAGCTGATCGACGGGCCGAGCTATGAATTGGCGCAGAAGCTCTTGGACGAGAACGTGCCGGTGATCCTCCATTCCGAACCAGCGCAATGCGATGCCATCGCCGCGCGCTTCCCGCGCGCGACGGCCCTGCCAAAACCCTGCCCGCCCACGATCCTGCTGGATGCGGTGGGGCGCGTTTTGGCGACCGCCTGAGCCCTTGCTCTGGCCGGCCAAGCCTGCGAAGGCGACAGGCAACCAAAGACGCGAGGAGCAACGCCATGCATGGCACACCCCCCACGAGCGGGCCCACCAAGAACGGTATCGCCCCGTTCAACTGGGAAGACCCGTTCGACCTCGAAAGCCAGCTCACCCAAGAAGAGCGGATGATCCGCGATGCCGCCCGCGGCTTTGCGCAATCCGAACTCCAGCCGCGGGTGATCGCGGCCTTTCGCGAGGAGCTGGACGCGCCCGAACTTTTCCCGTTGATGGGACAAGCGGGCTTGCTCGGAGCCACGATTCCCGAAGAATTCGGCGGCGCCGGCGCGAGCTATGTCGCCTACGGCCTGATCGCCCGCGAGATCGAGCGGGTTGATTCGGGCTACCGTTCGATGGCGAGCGTGCAGTCGAGCCTCGTGATGCACCCGATCCATGCCTACGGCTCGGACGAGCAGCGCCGCAAATATCTCCCCGGCCTTGCCGCCGGCAGGCTGATCGGCTGCTTCGGCCTGACCGAGCCTGACGCGGGCAGCGACCCGGCAGGGATGAAGACCTACGCGAAGAAGGATGGCGATGACTATGTCATCTCCGGCAGCAAGACGTGGATTTCCAACGCGCCCTTCGCCGATGTCTTCGTCGTCTGGGCCAAGAGCGAGGAACATGGCGGCGCGATCCGCGGCTTCGTGCTCGACAAGGGCATGAAGGGACTGTCCGCGCCCAAGATCAAGGGCAAGATTTCGCTGCGCGCCTCGACCACCGGCATGATCATGATGGACGAGGTGCGTGTGCCCGCATCGGCGCTGCTCCCGAACGTGGAAGGCCTGAAAGGCCCGTTCGGCTGTCTCAACCGCGCGCGCTACGGCATCAGCTGGGGGGCGATGGGGGCGGCGGAATTCTGCCTTGCCGCCGCGCGCCAATACGGCCTCGATCGCCGCCAGTTCGGCCGGCCTCTGGCCGCAACCCAGCTCTACCAGAAGAAGCTCGCCGACATGATGAGCGAAATTGCGCTCGGCCTGCAGGCGAGCTTGCGCGTCGGCCGGCTGATGGACGAGGGGCGCTTTGCCCCCGACATGATCTCGATCGTCAAGCGCAACAATGTCGGCAAGGCTCTGGAAATTGCCCGCCAGGCCCGCGATATGCATGGTGGAAACGGAATATCCGAAGAATATCAAGTCATTCGTCACGCGGTGAACCTTGAGACGGTGAACACCTATGAAGGCACGCATGACATTCACGCGCTGATCCTCGGCCGGGCAATCACAGGGATCCCGGCGTTTTGATGCAGGGCATCCTCATTGCGAGGAGCATAGCGACCAAGCAATCCATGGACTGCGTTTGCCGAACCGGCCAGGCCATGGATTGCCGTGCGGCTGCGCCGCTCGCAATGACGAAGACATGAGCACCATGAAACTCTACGGCTATTTCCGTTCGTCGACTTCCTACCGTTTGCGCATTGCGCTCAACCTCAAGGGCCTGCCCGTCGAGAACGTGCCGGTCAATCTGGTGACCGGGGAAAACAAGGACGCGGCCTTCACCGCCCGCAATCCCTTCGGCTCGCTGCCGATGCTGGAGGCGGACGGGCGTGACCGGGCGCAATCGATGGCGCTGCTGGAGTGGCTCGACGAGGCCTATCCGAACCCGCCCTTTCTCCCGCAGGACATCGAAGCGCGCTATACGGTGCGCGAACTGGCCTATGCCATCGCTACCGAGATCCACGCGGTCAATAACCTGCCGGTGCTCAGATATCTCAAGGACACTCTCGGCCATAGTCAGGATGAAATCGACATCTGGTATCGCACCTGGCTGAAGCGCACGCTCGATCCGGTCGAGGCGCGGCTGCGGGCGCTGGGAACCGGCGATTTCCTCCACGGCGACGCACCCGGACTGTTCGAGATCGTGCTGATCCCGCAGCTCGCCAATGCCCGGCGGTTCCACTACGATTTGTCGGCCAGCCCCCACATGACCCGCATCGAAGCCGCCTGCCTCGCGCTGCCCGCCTTCGCGGCGGCGCACCCCGATCACCAAGTGGACAGCCCGGAAAGGGACCAGAGATGAAGCTCGCGACTCTCGATAACGGCACCCGCGACGGCAAGCTGGTGGTGGTGTCGAAAGACCTCACCCGCTGCTGCGCGGCCGGCTACATCGCGCCGACACTGCAATATGCGCTCGACAATTGGGAGCGGGTCGCGCCCGAGCTCGAAGTCCTCGCCCGCGATGTCGAGCACGAGGCGGTGCCCTGCGAGCGCTTCCACGAACGTCAGGCCCATTCGCCGCTGCCGCGCGCCTATCAATGGGCCGACGGCAGCGCCTATATCAACCATGTCGAACTGGTACGGGCCGCGCGCGGGGCGAAGGTGCCCGAGAGCTTCTACCACGATCCGCTGATTTATCAGGGCGGGTCGGACTCGTTCCTGCGCCCGCGACAGGACATTCCGCTCGGCGATCCGGCCTGGGGCTGCGACATGGAAGGCGAAATCGCCTGCATCACCGATGACGTACCGATGGGCGTTTCGGCCGAAGAAGCGGCTGGGCACATCAAGCTGCTGATGCTGGTCAACGACGTTTCCTTGCGCGGGCTGATCCCGGCCGAGCTGGAAAAGGGCTTCGGCTTCTTCCAGTCCAAGCCGGCCAGCGCCTTTTCGCCGGTGGCGGTGACACCGGACGCGCTGGGCGATGCCTGGGCTGACTCACTGATCCACCTGCCGCTGATGGTGGATCTGAACGGCAAGCCCTTCGGCCGGGCCAATGCCGGGGTGGATGCGACCTTCAACCTTGCCCAGCTGATCGCCCACGCGGCCAAGACCCGCAACCTTGCCGCGGGCACGATCATCGGCACTGGCACGGTCTCGAACAAGGGCGCCGATGGCGGGCCGGGCAAGCCGGTGGCAGAGGGCGGCGCGGGCTATTCCTGCATCGCCGAAATCCGCATGATCGAGACCATCCGCGACGGCGCGCCCAAGACCCCGTTCATGCAGGCAGGCGACACGGTGCGGATCGAGATGCGCGATGCGCACAACCACTCGATCTTCGGCGCGATCGAGCAGCGGGTGGTGGCGGCATAGCCAGGTCATGGCGGCTGCATTGCCGGATCATTGCCGGGCCATCCCCATCGCGCAGGGCGCGCACGATCCGGGCCAATGTTTCACGTGGAACATTTCACGAACTGAAACCGAGGCTCTGAGCCACCGCCGGATTGACGATCCGCCCTTGATGCACGTTGAGGCCAGGGGCGAGATGCGGGTCGTCCTCACAGGCCTTCAGCCCCTTGCTCGCCAGCGCTAGGCCGAAAGGCAGGGTCGCATTGTTGAGCGCATAGGAGCTCGTCAGCGGCACCGCACCGGGCATATTGGCGACGCAGTAGTGGATGATCCCGTCAACCTCGTAGGTCGGGTTCTCATGGGTGGTGGGGTGCGAGGTCTCGAAGCACCCGCCCTGATCGATCGCGACATCGACCAGCACCGCGCGGCGCTTCATCTCGGACAGCATCGCGCGGGTGACAAGGTGCGGCGCGCTCGCTCCGGGAATCAGCACCGCGCCGATCACGACATCGGCCTGGCTGACCGCCTGCTCGATCGTGCCTGCGGTGGAAAAGCGGGTGATCGCGCGGCCCTGGAACATTTCGTCCAATTGGCGCAGGCGCGGCAGCGAGCGGTCGAAGATCTCGACGCTGGCCCCCAGCCCCACCGCCATACGCGCCGCCTGCGTGCCGACCACGCCGCCACCAAGGATCACGACGCGCGCGGGCAGCACGCCGGGCACCCCGCCCATCAGGGTTCCGCGCCCGCCGGTGCTGGCGCGCAGCGCCAGCGCCCCCGCTTCGATCGCGAGACGGCCGGCCACCTCGCTCATCGGCGCCAGCAAGGGCAAGCCACCAGCCGGGCCAGTCACGGTCTCGTAAGCGACTGCCGAAACGCCCGAAGCCATCAGCCCTTTCGCCTGCTCGGGATCGGGCGCAAGATGAAGGTAAGTGAAGAGAATCTGGCCTTCGCGCAGCTGCACCCATTCGCTGGGCTGCGGTTCCTTGACCTTGACCACCATCTCGGCCCGCGCGAAAACTTCTTCGGCGGTATCCACCACCTCGGCCCCGGCCTTGCGGTAAACATCATCGTTCTTGTCGATCCCGAGGCCCGCCCCGGTCTCGACGATCACGCGATGCCCGGCGGCGACATATTCGCGCACGGCTTCGGGTGTGAGGCCGACACGGAACTCGCTCGGCTTGATTTCCTTGGGAACGCCGACAAGCATAATTCTCTCCTCGCGATGACGGGGAAATATCGCTAACGAATGCGCAATAAAATTTCAAGTTTGCGCAAGGTCGAATCGGATCAAGGAGCCTGCCTGTGACTGCCTACCCCACCGTCAGAATGTTCATCGCCGGCGCATGGGTGGAGACCGGCGAAGCAGGGGAAATGCCGGTGGTGAACCCGGCAACCGGCGCGGTTATCGGTCATTGTCCCAAGGCCTCCCCCGCCCAGCTCGATGCCGCGCTCAAAGCGGCTGAGGATGCCTTTGCTGCATGGAGCCGCACTTCGGGTGCCGAACGCCACGCGATCCTGCGCCGTGCCGCCGATCTGTTGCGCCAGCGCACCCCCGCCATCGCCAGTGTCGTCACCGCCGAAATGGGCAAGCCCCGCGCGCAGGGCATTGGCGAGATCACCGGTTCGGCCGATGTGATCGACTTTCTCGGCGAGGAAGCCAAGCGCAAGGGAGGTCGCCTCATCCCCGCCCGGGGCAACCTGCTGCACGTGCAGATGGTAACGCACGAGCCGGTCGGCCCGGCGGTGTTGCTCACCCCGTGGAACTTCCCGATCAATCTGCCCGCCAAGAAAATCGCCGGCGCGCTGGCCGCGGGCTGCACCGCGATCCTCAAGCCGGCCGAGAACACTCCCGCCTCGGCCCAGCTGCTGGTGGAATGCTTCGTCGATGCAGGCGTGCCAGCAGGCGTGCTGAACCTCGTTTACGGCGATCCCGGTCCGGTTTCCGAGCACCTGATCACCTCCAGCGCGACCCGCAAGGTCAGCTTCACCGGATCGACCGCGGTCGGCAAGCATCTCGGCGCGCTGGCCGCACGGCACATGAAGCGCTTCACTCCGGAATTGGGTGGTCATGCCCCGGTAATCGTCAGCAAACATGCCGATCTCGAACGCGCGGTGGCGATGTGCGCGGCAACCAAGTTCCGCAATGCCGGCCAGGTCTGCGTCTCGCCCACACGCTTCCTCGTCGACAAGACGATCTACGATCGCTTCCTTGCCGAATTCGCGGCGCGCGCCGGCAAGCTCAAGGTCGGCGATCCGGGCGTGGATGAAAGCGTCGACATGGGCCCGCTCGCGCACGCCCGCCGGATCGCGGCTATGGAAGCGCTGGTCGCCGATGCCGGAGGCAACCGCGGCGAGGTGGTGACCGGTGGCAGCGCGATTGCCGGCAACGGCTTCTTCTTCCAGCCCACCGTCATCGCCAATCCCGCCGCCGACAGCCGCGTGATGACCGAAGAACCCTTCGGGCCGATCGCTGCCATCGTGCCCTACGACACGATCGAGGATGCCGTGCGGATTGCCAATTCGCTGCGCTACGGCCTTGCCGCCTATGCCTTCTCCGCCGATCTCGACGAGGCGCATTATCTCGCTCGCGCGCTACGCGCCGGAATGGTGGGCATCAACCAGTTGATCGTGTCGTCGCCCGAAACCCCCTTCGGCGGGATCGGCGACAGCGGCTTCGGATCGGAAGGCGGCGAGGAAGGCTACCTTGCCTTCACCGATACCAAGCTGGTGATGCTGGCCAAGGCGGGCGGCTGATCCGCCTTGCCCCGCCTTGTCACGGGATCAGGCGCGCGATCCGCTTGAGCAGCGAATGCTGGCTGTCCATCGGCCGGATTCGGCCATAGCGCGCGCGGCGCGTGAATTCGTCCTGAAGGCAGAAAGTGCGGCGCAAGGGATCTGGCCCGCTGGACCAGATTGTCGGTCGTGCCATGGATCGCGTCCCCGATTCGCTTGCTGTTCTATGCCGAAAATTAGCAACAAATCTGTGGAAAACCTAGAGCGAATTTGGTTAACGCGAGCGCTTCTCTCCGGCTCAGCGATCGGTTCGGCGCACCCCGGCAGCGCGCACAGCGGCAAGGGTCGGATAACCGTTAACCGCCATCAGCAGATCGGCCTCGGCGAGGATCGATCTTAACACCCAGGCCGCGCCTTCCGCCCCGCCCAGCGCGAGGCCGTAGGTATAGGGCCGCCCCACCCCCACCGCGCGTGCACCCATCGCCAACGCCTTGACAGCATCGGTGCCGGAACGGATCCCGCTGTCAAACAGGACGGGCGTATCGCCCGATGCCTTCACCACCTCCTCCAGCAGGTCGATGGCGGCAATCCCGCCATTGGCCTGCCGCCCGCCATGGTTGGAGCAATAGATCGCATCCGCCCCGCAATCGACCGCGCGGCGCGCGTCATCGGGATGGCAGATGCCCTTGAGGACAATCGGCAGCTTGGTCACCGATTTGAACCACGCCATGTCGTCCCAGGTGAGCACCTCGCCAAAGGTCGCGGCCCAGGTGAAGATCGCCGCCGCGGGATCCTCCTCCGGCGGCTTGGCCAGCAGCGCGCGGAAGACGGGATCGCAGAAATAGTTCTGCAACACCTTGCCGCGCAGCTGCGGGAAATTCGAGGCGTTGAGGTCACGCGGCCGCCAGCCCGTCACCCAGGTGTCGAGCGTCACCACCAGCGCCTTGTAGCCTGCCGCCTCGGCCCGGCGAATGAGGCTGGTGGCAAGCTCGCGGTTCTTCGGGGTGTAGAGCTGGAACCACGCAGGCGTGTCCCCGCAAGCCGCCTTCACGTCCTCCAGCGGATCATTGGCAAGGGTAGAGGCGCAGAACGGCACCCCCGTCAGCGCCGAGGCCCGCGCGGCGGCGATGTCGCCGTGGCGGTCCTGCGAGGCTTCGCCATTGAGGCCGATCGGGGCCATGAACAGCGGTGTGGGATAGGTGTCGCCGAACAGCTCGATCGACAGGTCGCGCGTGCTGCAATCGACCATCATGCGCGGCACCATGCCCCAATGGTGAAAGGCGGCGGCGTTCTGATCCTGCGTGTGCTCGTCCCCGCAGCCGCCCGCGATATAGTTGGTGAGGCTCGGCCCCAAGGCCTCGTGCGCGCGCCTTTCGAGCGTGGCGAAATCGACCGGGAAGGTAGGCAGGATTCCCCTGAGACCGGCATTGTAGATCTCGTTCTGCATCGCGCCGAAATAGGTCATGGCGTGTCGTCTCTCCCGTCGTTTTCGGGAAGGATTCAGACGATCAGGCGCAGCGGGGCAAGCGGTTTTTCAGGCGAGCAGGCGTTGCAGGCGCGGCCGCAGTTCGAGGAAACGCACATAGGCCGCCTCCAGCACCCGCAGCACCCCAGGCGAGCGCGCAGCGAGGCCGAGCGGACGCAGCACGGGAATCGCGCGCCACATTGCCGCAAAGGCCGCCGCGCCATCGTGAATTACGCCATCCTCCTCGGCATGGAAGCGCGCGAGCAGCTCGGCGCGGTCGATAGGGCAGGACGGGTCGGCATCGGCCGCGACATCGACAAAGGTAATGCGCCCGCGCCGATCGAGCCGCCGCATCAGGGCGATCTCGCGCAGGCACAGCGGGCAGCCCCCGTCGTACCAGACTTTCACGCGGCTCAAGGGGCGATCCACAGGCGGAGGACAAAGGCGACCGCGCCCAGCACCGCCACGCTCGCAGCCCAGATGCCTGCCATCCACAGGAGGCGTTGCCACAGCGGCGCTTCGGGCGGTTGCTCGGGCGGGGCAAGCATTATTTTCGTCCTGCCGCTTCGCTGCTTGAGGAGGGTATTTGCTGTCCTAACGCTTCGCTGCTTGAGGAAGGTATTTTCTGTCCTAACGCTTCGCTGCTTGAGGAAGGTATTTTCTGTCCTAACGCTTCGCTGCTTGAGGACATCAGTGATACCCCTCATCGGCCACCTTGCCGCGGAACACCCAGTAGGCCCAGGCCGTGTAGGCGATAATCAGCGGCATGGTCAGCGCGACGCCCACCAACATGAAGATCTGGCTGCGCTCGGGCGCGGCGGCGTCCCAGATGGTCAATGCTTCGGGCACGGCATAGGGCCAGATCGTCACGCCCAGCCCGCTCATCCCGAGAAAGAACAGCGCGATGCCGAGCCAGAATGGCTTGGAATTGCGCGCTTTGAGGATCGCGCGCAGCATCGACAGCGCGACAATCGCGGTGACGATCGGCACCGGGGCGACCCAGTAGATCTCCGGCGCGGACAGCCAGCGTTCGGCATATTCGGGCTTCAAGGCGATGTTGTAGAGGCTGACTGCACCCATCAGCACGATGGTTGCCGCACCCCAACCGATCGCGAGCTTGCGCGCGTGGGCCTGTTCCGCCCCATCGAGCTTCCAGATCAGCCAGCTTGCTCCCAGCAAGGCATAGCCCGCCACCGTGCCGAGGCCGGTCAGCAGGGTGTAGGGCGTGAGCCAGTCCCACCAGCTGCCGGCATAGGCGCGGCCCGAAACCTCGATCCCTTGCAGCAGCGCCCCCAGCGTCATCCCCTGGGCCAGCGCGGCGACCAGCGAGCCGCCGGTGAAGGCCATGTCCCAGAATTTCTGGTGCGCAGGGTCGCGCCAGCGATATTCGAAGGCGACCCCGCGGAACACCAAACCCAGCAGCATCGCGATGATCAGCGGATAGGTCGCGGGCAGGATTACCGCATAGGCCAGCGGAAAGGCGGCAAACAGCCCGCCCCCACCCAGCACCAGCCAGGTTTCGTTGCCGTCCCACACCGGCGCGATCGAGTTCATCGCCCGATCGCGTTCGCGCCCGGAGGCAAAGGCGGGAAAGAGGATGCCGATGCCGAGATCGAAGCCGTCCATCACCACATAGGCAAACACGGCAAAGGCGATGATGAAGGCCCAGATGACGGTAAGATCCATCACACCGGCTCCTTTTCGGAAGGGGCCGAGGGCAGCGTCTCCTCGCCGAGCGGGTTTTGGGTCGGCCCCGGGGTGATTCCGGCGGTGCGGATCGGACCGGTATCGCCGCGCTTGACTCCATATTCGCCCGCGTGCGGGGCCTTGCCCATCAGCTTGAGGATATACCACACGCCGATGCCGAAAACGGTGAAATAGACGAGGATGAAGGCCAGCAAGGATGCCGCCACGGCCGGCTGATCCAACGGGCTCGCCGCATCCGCGGTGCGCAGCAGGCCATAGACCACATAGGGCTGGCGGCCGACTTCGGTGGTGATCCATCCGGCGAGAACGGCGGCAAAACCGCTCGGCCCCATCAGCACCGCGGCGCGGTGGAGCCACGGCATGTCATAAAGTCGTCCGCGGATCCGGCCCCACAGGCTCCACAGCCCGATGCCCAGCATCGCAAAGCCGATGCCGACCATGATGCGGAAAGCCCAGAACACCATTGCGACCGGCGGCTCCTCGTCATCGGGAATGGTGTCCAGCCCCGCGAGCGGCGCGTCGGGATCGTGCTTCAAGATCAGCGAGGATGCCTTGGGGATTTCGATCGCATGGCGCACCTGCTTGGCTTGGCTGTCGGGGATGCCGAACAGGATCAGCGGGGCGCCTTCGGGGTGGCTCTGATAGTGCCCCTCCATCGCCATCACCTTGGCGGGCTGATGTTCGAGCGTGTTCAATCCGTGCATGTCGCCGGCGAAAATCTGCGCCGGCGTGACGAGCGCGGCCATCCACATCGCCATCGAGAACATCTTGCGCGCATGGGGATTGGCGCGGTCTTTCAGCAGATGCCATGCACCCACCGCACCGACCACGAAGGCGGTGGTGAGATAGGCCGCCATCACGGTGTGGACGAGACGGTAGGGGAAACTCGGGTTGAAGACGATCGCCCACCAGCTCTCGCCCGGCATGAACTGGCCGTTCGCGCCCACGAAATAGCCCGCCGGGGTCTGCATCCAGCTGTTGACGCTGAGGATCCAGAATGCCGAAACGAAGGTGCCCAGCGCAACCATCAGCGTGGCGGCAAAGTGCAGCTTCCTGCCGACCTTTTCCATCCCGAACAGCATCACACCAAGGAAGCCCGCCTCGAGGAAGAAGGCGGTAAGCACCTCATAGGCCATCAGCGGGCCGATCACCGGCCCCGCCTTGTCCGAGAACACCGACCAGTTGGTGCCGAACTGGTAGGACATGACGATCCCCGAGACGACCCCCATGGCAAAGGCGATCGCGAAGATCTTGAGCCAGTATTTGAACAGGTCGAGATAGACGCTCTTGCCCGTCTTCAGCCACAGCCCTTCCAGCACCGCGAGATAACTCGCCAGCCCGATCGAGAAGGCCGGGAAGAAGAAGTGGAAGCTCACCGTGAAGGCGAACTGGATCCGCGCGAGCAGCAGGGCATCGAGATTTTCCAGCATGATTGGCACCTAATCCCTTCCCCACGTCGATCAATTGCAATGGCTGCAACGACAATACGATTTGCGCCCCAAAGGGTTGCACCGCCAGACGGGGGAATGTCCGGCGGTGCACAGGGAAGAGATGATCAGTCCACCTGAACCATCCGCAAGTAGGGCTTGATCGTCTCGAAGCCCTGGGGGAACATTTCCTTCGCCTTCTCGTCGGGGATCGAGGGCGGGATGATGACCTTGGCGCCGGGGCGCCAGTCGGCGGGCGTGGCAATCTTCGCCTTGTCGGCGAGCTGCAGGCTGTCGATCACGCGCAGGATCTCGTCGAAATTGCGGCCCACACTCATCGGATAGGTCATGGTCAGGCGGATCTTCTTGGCCGGATCGATGATGAACACCGCACGCACCGCCGCGGTCTCGGACTGGTCGGGATGGATCATGTCGTAGAGCTTGGCGATCGTCAGTTCGGGATCGGCCACGATCGGGAAGGATAGCGTCACGCCCTGGGTCTCGTCGACATCCTTGACCCATGCGAGGTGCTCCTCGACCGTGTCGGTGGACAGGCCCAGAGGCTTCACCTTGCGCTTGTCGAACGCGGAGGCAAGGCGTGCGGTCATGCCCATTTCGGTGGTGCAGACCGGAGTGAAATCGGCCGGATGGCTGAAGAAGAACACCCAGCTGTCACCCGCCCATTCATGCAGGCTAATCGGGCCGATGGTGGTGTCGGCGGTGAAGTCAGGGGCGGTATCGCCGATGTGCAGGGACATGAGATTTTCCTTTGCATCTCCAGAATTGAGGGCTGATCAGTGCGATGCCGGGCGCCCGGCACCGCGGCCACCCCCGCATCCCATTTGCCCGCCACGGGCAACGCAGCGCTCGAAGGCCGGAAAGTGGCGTTCGTGCGAGGCGGATTGCAGACGAGTGAGTGTCTCACGCACTTGCGGATTCTTGATCGTGGGCAGAATGCGATCGTACAACGCGATATTCTCGATCTCGGCGGCGACGCCCTGTTCGCAGGCAGCCAGCACCCATACCGGCGCAGTGAGCCTGCCAAGGTATGGGTTGGCGCGCGTGTAAGGCATGCCAAGCCGGTCCAATTGGTCCTCGACCTGCGCCGCGTGCCGGCGTTCGGCCTCGATGATGTTGATGAAGGGGCGGACTTCGCCGAACGCCGCGATGACCGCAGCGTAGGTCGCCTCGGCGCAATATTCGTCATCCAGCGCGGCACGCAGCGCTGCCGCATCACCGTCCGACTGCGCCGAAGCTGCGGCGCCAGCCATTGCGGCAGTCACAGCGAGCCCACCGGCAACCTGGGAAAAATTGCGCTTTCGGCCAGCCATACCAGCCTCCTTTATTCTCGTCAGGCGAGTTAACCCCTGCTCTCGAGTCGCGCAACTTGAATATCTCACTTATTGTAATCGAATTTCTAAGTTATGGCCTCTTGCCTACAATTGCGCCAAAAATGGCGCATTGCTGCACATTCACTTATCATATTGATGTAATTGAATCTGCAAACGCCTGGTTACGCGGCTCAGATGAGCCCGCGGGCCTCGTCGGAAACCGGCAATGGGGGGGTCTCGCCGGTTTCGCTCGCCAGTTCGGCAAAGGCCTGATCCTGCGACAGGAACACACGCCCCGACAAATCGTCGAGGAAATGACTGCGCCTGAGCCGGTCCATCACCGGGCCTTTCACCTCCGACAGGTGCAGCGTGATGCCGCCAGCGGCGAGGCGATGGTTGATCGCTTCAAGGCTTTCGAGCCCCGAGGCGTCGATCGCGTTGACCGCGCTGGCCATCAGCACCACGTGGCGCAGCTGGGGCCGCTCGGCGACCTGTTCAAGCACATATTCCTCCAGCCAGCGGGCGTTGAGGTAGGTCAGGCTTTCATCGACGCGGATGGTAAGCAGGTGCGGCAAGGTCAGCACCTTGTGGCGCTCGACATTGCGGAAATGCTCGGTGCCCGGCACCCGCCCGACGATCGCGGCATGGGGCCGGCTGGCACGCCACAAGTAGAGCAGCAGGCCGACCGCAACGCCCGCGATCACGCCCATCTCAACCCCGGCTGCCAGCGTGACGATGATGGTTGCGGCGTGGGCAGCGAAATCGGCCTTGGAATAGGCCCACAGCAGGCGCGGAGTCTTGAAATCGACGAGGCTCAGCACCGCGACAATGATGGTCGCCGCCAGCGTCGCATTGGGCAGGTTGTAGAGCAGCGGGGTGAGAAACAGGCTGGCAAGCGCGATGCCCACTGCGGTGAAGGCCCCCGCTGCCGGTGTTTGCGCACCGGCGTCGAAGTTCACCACCGAGCGTGCGAAGCCGCCGGTCACCGGATAGCCACCACACAGCGCCGAGGCGATATTGCTTGCCCCCAAACCGATCAGCTCCTGATCGGGATCGATCCGCTGGCGGCGCTTGGCCGCGAGCGTCTGCGCGACCGAGACACTCTCGACAAAGCCGATCACCGAAATCAGCAAGGCAGGCACCCATAGGGCTTCGATCAATGCAAGATCGAAGGAAGGCAGCATGAACGGAGGCAGGCCTTGCGGAATACGGCCGACAATCGAGACGCCCTTGGCTTCCAGGCCGAACCCGATCACCGCAAAGATTGACAAGGCCACCGCCGCCACCGGGCCGGCCTTGGCGATCATATCGGCAGCATGGGACGTGAGGCCAAGCTTCATCAGCGCCGGCTTCAGTCCCTTGCGCACCCAGAACAGGAACAGCGTTGCCGGAATGCCGATTGCCAGGGTCGCGAAGTTGGTGCTGCCAAGCGAGCGCGCCAGTCCGGCCAGCATCTCCGGCCAGGTCTCGCCCCCGGCCTTCACGCCGAGAATGTGCTTGAGCTGGCTGGTGGCAATCAGCACCCCGCTGGCCGAGATGAATCCGCTCACGACCGGGTGCGAGAGCAGATTGGCAAGAAAGCCGAGTTTGAGCAGGCCCAGCGCCACCAGCATCACGCCCGACAGCGCTGCCAGGGTGATGGCCGCCTCCCAGTATGCCGCCGTCCCCGGTGCCGCAACCGCTCCCGCCGCGCTGGCTGTCATCAGCGACACGACCGCCACGGGCCCCACCGCCAGCGTCCGGCTCGTGCCGAAGATGGCATAGGCAAACAGCGGCAGGATCGAGGCATAGAGGCCCACTACCGGCGGTAGCCCTGCCAGCATCGCGTAGGCGAGGCTTTGCGGGATCAGCATGATGGTGACGATCACCGCCGCCATCAGATCGCTGGTCAGCGCGCCGCGATCATAGGTGCGGCCCCATGCCAGGATGGGGAAGTAGCGTTGCAGCATGGACTTCCCTTTACTGCGCGATCAACCCGCCAGGCCCGGCAAGCCATTCGCGGCCCTTGAGCATCCCGTTCCAGTAAATCCACGGCAGCACGTCGGCCTTGAGCATCCATGCAATGCGCGCAGGCTTGGTGCCGTCGATCAGCCAGGTCGGAAAGCTCGGTGCGAGCTTGCCGCCATAGGCAAACTCGGCCAGCACGATCTTGCCGCGCTCCACCGTCAACGGGCACGAGCCGTAACCGTCGTAGCCTGCGGTCGGCCCCTTGCCGTCAAGCTGGCGCAGCGCGTTGACCGCCACCACCGGCGCCTGCTTGCGCGCGGCCGCTGCTGTCTTGGCATTGGGGGTAGAGCCTCCATCGCCAAGGCCAAACACGTTCGGATAGCGCACATGCTGGAGCGTATGGTGGTCGACATCGGTAAAGCCGCTGGCCCCGGCAAGCGGGCTTTCGGCAAGAAACTGGGGGGCGACCTGCGGCGGAACAACATGGATCATGTCGAAGCTGACCGTCTCCTCGCCGTCGGCAGCGGCGAAGGTGGCCTGACGGGCCGGGCCGTCGATGGCGACGAGATTGCTGCCCAAATGGAGGTGGATCCCGTATTTCTCGACATATTCCATCAGCGCGGGGACGTAATCGGCCACCCCGAACAGCACCGCCCCGGCATTGCGGAACTGCACTTCGATGTCCCCCAGAACGCCCGCCCGTCGCCAGTGGTCGCAGGCAAGATACATCGATTTCTGGGGGGCACCGGCGCATTTGATCGGCATGGGCGGCTGGGTAAAAATCGCGCGTCCGCCGCGCGTTCTTTGGACCAGTTCCCAGGTATAGGGCGCAAGATCGGCGCGGTAATTCGAGGTGACGCCGTTCTGGCCGAGCGTCGCTTCAAGCCCCGCAATCTTTTCCCAGGCGAGCCGGATGCCGGGAGCGACTATCAGCACCTCGTAAGCCAGCGTGCTGCCGTCGGCGAGGGTGACCTGATTGTCCTCGGGCTGGAAACTGGCGACCGCTTGGCGAATCCAGCGCGCGCCTTTGGGGATCACGCTTGCCATCGGGCGAATAGTGGTGCCGACATCGAACACCCCGCCGCCCACCATCGTCCAGCCCGGCTGGTAGGCGTGGCTGTCCGAAGGTTCGACAATCGCAATGTCAAGCCCCGGGCGACGCTTCTGCATCGAGGCAGCTGTGGCGATCCCCGCGGCTCCGCCGCCGACCACGACGACCTTGTGACCGTTCTTGCTCATGCCCGATCCCTCCTGATGTTCCGGCCTAGTCGCCAGTCGCCATTCGGTCGGCGAGCGCCGAAAGGTCGTATCCGGCAGCCTTGGCATTCGCCAGCCGTTCTTCCACGCTCAGCCCGTGGATATTGGCGAGGGCATCGAGCGTGGCCGAGCGGGTGCCGGTGCGGCAATAGGCCAGCACCTTGCCCTGCGTGCCGCGCCGGATCGCTGCGAAGGCAGCCACGGCAGCGGGTGGAAACAGTCCGCCGGCTACGGGCACGTGGTGGAAGGCGAGGCCCTCTTCCTGCGCAGCGCGCCGCATCTCGTCGAGCGGCGGCTGGCCCGGCTCCTCGCCGTCGGGGCGGTTGCAGATCACCGCGGCAAAGCCCTGCGCGGCAAGGCCCGCCAGCTCTTCGGGCTGCATCTGCGGGGCCACCGCCAAGGTCGCATCGATATTGCGCAGTTCCATTGTCAATTCCCTTCCACCAGCCGCACCAGCAGCATTCCGCCAAGCATGGCGGCCACGAAGATCGCCGCCGACGCCGGTTCGATCGCGAAAGAGGCGAAGCCGGGGCCGGGGCACAAGCCGGCAATACCCCAACCAATGCCGAACAGTGCCGAGCCGCCAACCAGTCGGGGGGTGATGTCGCGGCGGTCGGGGAGCGAGAAGCCCTCGGCAAACAACGGACGCTGCATCCGTTTCTGAATCAGCCAGGCGAGCGCCATCACCAGCACCGCCCCGCCCATCACGAAGGCAAGCGTCGGGTCCCACGCGCCGAACAGGTCGAGAAAGCCCCGCACCCGCGCCGGATCGGTCATTCCGCCAAGCGCCAGCCCGGCGCCGAAGACCGTGCCCGAGACAAGCGACACCAGAATGTCGCGGATCATGGCAGCACCGCCAGTCCGAGCGCGTTCATCACCGCGACGGTGACAAAGCCGGTCGCCATGAAGGTGGCAGTGGCGACCAACGAGCGTTGCGAAAAGCGGCTCATGCCGCACACCCCGTGCCCGCTGGTGCAGCCCGATCCGAGCCGCGTGCCGATCCCGACGATCAGCCCTGCCACCACCAACGGGACGGGGCCGGCAAAAGTGGGGGCCGTCGCGCCCGTCAATTGGGTCACGATCAACGCACCGAGCGGCAGACCGATGATGAAGGCCCAAGCCCCCATCCGCGCAAGCGAGCTTGAGGCGATGCCGAAGGCGCGCGCGGCAATGCCGGACACCCCGGCGATCCGCCCCGCCCCCAGCAGCATCAGCGCCGCCGCAAGGCCGATCAGCAGTCCGCCGATCAGGCCCGGCAGCGGGGCCGCATCGGGAAAGCCGGGCAAGCTCATACCGCATTCACCGGCAGCTTGAGATAGACGATGCCGTTATCGTCGGCCGGCGGAAGGTGCCCGGCGCGCATATTGACCTGCACGCTCGGCAGGATGAGGCGCGGCATGTCGAGCGTCGCATCGCGCGCCTCGCGCATGGCGACGAATTCGTCCTCGGTCACGCCGTCATGGGCATGGATATTGCCGGCGCGCTCGGCGGCGACGGTGGTCTCCCACACATATTCGCTGCGGCCCTTGGGCAGATAGTCGTGACACATGAACAGCCGGGTCTCGCCCGGTAGCGAGAGGATACGGCGCAGCGAGCGGAACAGCGTGCGCGCATCACCGCCGGGGAAGTCGGCGCGCGCGGTGCCATAATCGGGCATGAACATCGTATCGCCGGTAAACACCGCCTCGCCCACGACATAGGCAATGCAAGCCGGGGTGTGGCCGGGCACGTGCATCACCGTCACCGGCAGGTTGCCGATGGTAAAGGTGTCACCATCCTTGAACAGGGCGTCGAACTGCGACCCGTCGCGCGCAAATTCGGTGCCGGCGTTGAACAGCTTGCCGAACACCTGCTGCACCGTGACGATGTGCTCGCCGATCGCGATCTTCCCGCCAAGCTTTTCCTGAAGATAGGGCGCGGCCGACAAGTGATCAGCATGGGCATGGGTTTCGAGCAGCCACGTCACTTTCAGATTATGCGACGTGACGTAATCGATAACCGCATCCGCCGAGGCCGTCGAAGTGCGAGCCGCATTGGGATCGAAGTCGAGCACCGAATCCACGATCGCCGCCTCGCGCGTCGCCGGATCATGCACGACATAGGTGACGGTAAAAGTCGCAGGGTCGAAGAAGCCCGCAACTTCGGGGCGGAGCGCGGCATCGGCGCGCGCCTGCGCGACCTGGGCGGTGGCGGCGGCAAGTACCGAGTCGTGAGCACTCATTTCATTTCTCCATGTATTTACATAAACTGTGTATATGTTATTTGGCCACGGTGTCAAGTTTCACGAGTGCCGCCCTGAACGCCTCCGCCTCCTTGCCCCCGCCCGCGAAGCCGCGGCCGGTCGGTTGCGGAAGGGCTCTGCATCCTCGCTGGGCTTCAGGCGATCGATGCCGAGGCCGCGCTGGCCCCCGCCAGGCGGCAAACCTGCGAAGCGAAGCTGGCCGCGCCCACCTACGATTTCGAGACGGTCTATAGCGGCGATGACATCACCGGCTGGTTGCTGCACGACACCAGCAGCAAGGCCTGATTTGCAATGATGATCTGATCGAGGCGCTGATAGTCCTCGTCCATCCTGGACGACGCGCCATGGCTACATAACTTGCGTGAAATGGCCTTCGGGAAAAACCGGGGCGCTTCAAGAGCTGTTCGGAGCCGTTCCTTACGGAACCGGGAATCCCCGAACAGAGCATCGGCCGATAGCAGGCTTATCCCGTTGGTAGCGGAGGAGGGACTCGAACCCCCGACACGCGGATTATGATTCCGCTGCTCTAACCGGCTGAGCTACTCCGCCCCATGGACATCCGGCGCAGCTTTGCGGGCCGGATTCGGCGCCGGGTGTCCCCTGCGCGAGGCGCGCACTTAGGGCGGGCGCAGCGCGGGGTCAAGCCTTCGTTGTGTCGCGCAAGTCAGAGCCTCTCGCGCCCGCGGAAGGCGCAGGCCTTGACGCGTTCCCACGGCCCGCCGCGATAACGCCACAGTTCGAGCGCCGGGAAGGCGAAGCGCCCCTTGGCGATCCACGGGGCGAGCATCGGCGTGAGGGCCGCTTGCAGCGCCCGCGCCTCCGCTTTGCTCACCTTGTTCTGGATCGTGATATGCGGACGCGGCTCGTGAAGGTCCTGCGCGGTCAGACTGCCATGGAAGTGCTCGGCGATCAGCGCGCGCAAAGTCAGCAATTGCGGCGCCTCGAGTGCGATCGCGGTGCCCTTGCCCAGATCCATCACCCCGTTGACCGCGCCATGCGGCGCGGCGAATTGGGCGGCGATGCGCGGGATGAAGTCCGTCAGCTCCGCCCGCAGCGCAGGCGCGAAGGCGTGAAACAGCGTGACATGGGCGTGGAGATGGTTGCGTTCCGGCGGATAATGCGCGCGGCGCAGCCCTTCGGCAAAGCCCGCCAGATCGGGCGGCAGGGCGGCGGTGAGGATGAAGGGATCAGCCATCGCCCGCCGCAGCCTGACAGGCCTACATTTCGCCCCGTTCGCGGCGAATCGCATACCACCTGGCGACGTTGGCGTTGTGCTGTTCCAGCGTGTCGGCGAACCAGTGGCCGCCGGTGCCGTCGGCGACCATGAACAGCGCATTGGTGCGCGCCGGATGGAGCACCGCGGCGATGCTGTCGCGGCCAGGATTGGTGATCGGGCCTTCGGGCAAACCGACGCGTGTATAGGTATTGTAGCCATTGACCGCGGCAATCTCCGACTGGCGGATCCGGCGACCGAGCGGCTTGCCCTTGGTGATCGGGTAGATGATGGTGGGGTCTGCCTGCAACTTCATGCCAGCGCGCAAGCGGTTGGAATAAAGCCCTGCAACCATCGCGCGCTCCTCTGGCTTGCCGGTCTCCTTCTCGACGATCGAGGCGAGAATCAGCGCATCGCGCATGGTATCGACCGCGATTCCCGGACCGCGCCTCACCCACTCCTCGGCCAGGGCCTTGTCCATCGCCGCCTGCATCTGCTCGACGAGGCTCTTGCGGCTCTGTCCGCGCTCGAAAGCGTAGGTATCGGGCAGGATCGAGCCTTCGGGCGGCACATCGACCGGGCCGGTGAGCAGCTCCTCGGCCATCAGGCGTTCCCACACCAGGATCGAGGGCATGCCTTCGGGGATGGTGATGAAGCGGCGGATCACATCACCCGACTGGAAGGCTTCGAGAATATCGCCCTGGCTCATCTCGGGGGTAAGCAGGAACTCGCCCGCCTGGATCGGCGCATCGGAACCGAAGATGCGCGCCTGCAGCAGGAAGCCGGAGGCCGAGGTAATCAGTCCCTCGGCCTCAAGCTTGTCAGCCACCCGCGCTACCGATGCCCCGGCCGGAATGGTGAAAGTGGTATCCTTTTCAATGGTTGCCGCGCCCAGCAGGATCCGGGCGAAGGCCAGCCCGGCAAGCGCCAGCGCAACAAACCCGAGGGCGGCCAGACGCGCGCGGCTCACCGGATCAGTCGACCTTCTGCATGACCAGCGAGGCGTTGGTGCCACCGAAACCGAAAGAGTTGTTGAGCACCGCGCGCACCTCGCGCTTGCGCGCCTTCAAGGGCACCAGATCGATGCCCTCGGTGCCATCGTCGGGATCGTGGAGGTTGAGCGTGGGAGGCACGATCTGGTCGCGCATCGCAAGGATGCAGAAGATCGCTTCCACCGCGCCCGCACCACCGAGCAGGTGGCCGATCGCGCTCTTGGTCGAAGACATGGACGCACCGCCGAGATCATCGCCCAGCACCCGCTTGATCGCCGCGAGTTCGATGGTGTCGGCCATGGTCGAGGTGCCGTGGGCGTTGATGTAATCAATATCGCCCGGCCCGAGACCGGCCTTCTTCAGCGCCATGCGCATCGCCAGCTCCGCGCCGCGCCCCTCGGGGTGCGGGGCGGTGACGTGATAGGCATCGCCCGAAAGACCATAGCCGGTGACTTCGGCGTAGATCCTGGCGCCGCGTGCCTTGGCGCGCTCGTATTCTTCCAGCACCACCACGCCCGCGCCCTCGCCCATGACGAAACCGTCACGGTTGCGGTCGTAAGGCCGGCTGGCTTCGGTCGGGCGGTCGTTCATGCTCATGTTGAGCGCGCGCGCTTGGGCAAAGCCGGCAATGCCGAGCGGGTTGATGGTGCTTTCCGCCCCGCCTGCGAGCATCACGTCGGCATCGTCCATCGCGATCATCCGCGCAGCGTCGCCGATCGAATGCGCGCCGGTCGAGCACGCCGTCACCACCGCATGGTTCGGACCCATGAAGCCATACTTGATCTGCACCTGCCCAGTGATGAGGTTGATCAGGCGGCCGTGCACGAAGTGCGGCGAAACCCGGCCCGGGCCACGTTCGTGGAGATTGACGCTTTCGAACTCGATCCCCGGCAAGCCGCCGATGCCCGAACCGATCGAGCAGCCGGTGCGCTCCTTCTCGGCCTCGGTCATGTTGGTCAGGCCCGCATCTTCGAGCGCCTGTCCGGCGGCATCGATACCATAGACGATGAAGGGATCGACCTGGCGCTGGATCTTGTGATCCACCCGCTTGTCGGGATCGAAACCCCAGGGGTGATCCTTGGGCTTGACCTCGCAGGCAATGGTGCACTTCTGGTTCGAGGCATCGAAACGGGTGATCTGTCCCGCCCCGCTTTCGCCAGCAATCAGATTTGCCCAAGAGGTTTCGACATCGCCCCCGAGCGGGGTGACAAGACCGAGGCCGGTAACAACCACACGGCGCATTCGCGTTCTCCGAAAGGGAGCTTGGCTCCGAAAAAGCAACAGGCCCAACCCGGGTAGGGCTGAGCCTGTCTAGGCCCTGATCCGCGCATCGGCAAACGGCTTGCCGGACAAATGTCCCGCCTTGTCCCCGACGGACAGGCAGGACGCAGGCGCGGACACCGGGGCGTCCTTGCGGGTCTTAGCCCTTGTGCTCTTCGATGTACTTGGTGGCGTCGCCGACAGTCGTGATCTTTTCCGCCGCATCATCGGGAATTTCGACGCCGAATTCCTCTTCGAAGGCCATCACCAGCTCGACGATGTCGAGGCTGTCCGCACCGAGATCGTCGATGAAGCTGGCATCCTGGGTGACCTTGTCAGCCTCGACGCCGAGGTGCTCGACGACAATCTTTGCCACCCGTTCGGCAGTATCGCTCATGATATTCCCTCTTGAAACTGGGGTTGGGGTAAACTCGTGCCCGCCCTAATGAAGGGCGAGGGGATGCGCAAGTGGGCATGACGACCCGTGCACGACCGCGCCGGAGCGCGGGTCGAGCCCAAGCTTGCCAGCGGCCGCGTCGCCGTGCGATGGCTTGGCAGGTCATGCTGATCTTCGGCTCGCCCGTCCAGAAAGTTCACGCGCCCAGCCACGAGATCGTCAACGGCAAGGCGGAGAATCACGCCGAAACTCCGCAGCGGTTCGATAGCGTGCTGGCCCAGGTCAGCAGCCCGGTGCGCGCGCCGGCCGATCACGGCCTTGCCCCGATCCTTGCCGTGCATGAGGCGGACTATCTGGCCTTTCTGCAATCGGCGTTTGGCGAATGGCGAGTGGCAGGGCGCGATGGTGACGCCATCGGCTATGCCTTCCCGGTCCGCGCCCGGCGCCGGCTGGCGCTGGCAAGGATCGATGCGAAGCTCGGACAGTTCGGCTTCGATGCGGTCACGCCAATTGCCGCAGGCACGTGGGAGGCGGCCTATTGGGGGGCGCAGGCCGCTCTCGGCGGGATTGCAGCCATCGCGGCAGGCGAGGCACGCCAGGCCTTCGCACTGTGCCGCCCGCCGGGGCACCATGCCGGCGCGGACTATTTCGGCGGCTATTGCTACCTGAACAACGCCGCGATCGCCGCGCGCGCGGCGATCGCGGCTGGCATGGGGCCGGTGGCGGTGCTCGATGTCGACTATCACCACGGCAACGGCACGCAGGACATCTTCTACGCCGACGGGAGCGTCTTGTTTGTCTCGATCCACGCCGATCCGCGCACCGACTTCCCGTTCTTCTGGGGTCACGCGCAAGAGCGCGGGGCAGGTGCGGGCGAAGGGGCGAACCTCAACCTGCCGCTGCCGCGCGGCACCGTGTGGCGGGCCTATGCAGGCGCGCTCGCCAAGGCGCTGGAGGCGATTGCCGCTTTCGGCGCGAGGATGCTCATCGTCAGCTACGGCGCGGACACCCTTGCCGGGGATCCGATTGCGCATTTCGCCCTTACCAGAGACGACATGGCGCGCATGGGCGCAGCCATCGCCAGGCTCGGCCTGCCGACCCTGACGGTGCTGGAAGGCGGCTACGACGTGCCGGCGCTGGGCGACAATGTCGCCGCCTTTCTCGCCGGGCTGGAAAGCGCCTAGCCCGCGGGCTTGGCCGGCGGCTCGACCACCCGCAGGCCAAGCTCGCGCAGCTGACGCGGCTCGGCAGGCGACGGCGCCCCCATCAGCAGATCCTCGGCGCGCTGGTTCATCGGGAACAGCGTGATCTCGCGCAGGTTCTTCGCCCCGCACAGCAGCATCACGATGCGGTCCACGCCCGCGGCCATGCCCCCGTGCGGCGGCGCGCCGTAATGGAAGGCGCGGTACATCCCGCCGAAGCGTTGCTCGACATCTGCTTGGGAAAGACCCACGATCTCGAATGCCTTGACCATGATTTCGGGCTTGTGGTTGCGGATCGAACCACTCGCGATTTCATAGCCGTTGCAGACCAGATCGTACTGATAGGCCTTGATGGTGAGCGGATCCTGCCCCTCCAGCGCCGCGATCCCGCCCTGCGGCATCGAGAAGGGGTTGTGGCTGAAATCGACTTTCTTCTCGTCCTCGTTCCACTCGTAGAACGGAAAATCGACGATCCAGCACAGCGCGAAGGCGTTTTCGTCGATCAGGCCCAGCTCCTCGCCCACGCGGATGCGCGCCGCGCCCGCGAGCTTGGCGGCATCGGCCTTTTTGCCCGCGGCGAAGAACAGCCCGTCATTCTCGCCCAGCCCTAGCTCGGCATAAAGCGCGGCCATGCGCTCGGGGCCGTGGTTCTTGGCGATCGGGCCGCCGAACTCGCCGCCCTTGCGGGTGACATAGCCAAGGCCCGCATAGCCTTCCCGCCGCGCCCATTCGTTCATGTCGTCGAAGAACTTGCGGCTCTTCTCGTGGGTGGCGGGTGCGGGGATGGCGCGCACCACTCCGCCGCTGCCAACGATCTTCTCGAACAGGCCGAAGCCGGACTGCGCGAAGTGGTGCGACACGTCTGCAATCACCAGCGGGTTGCGCAAGTCCGGCTTGTCGCTGCCATATTTCAGCATCGCCTCGTCATAGGGAATGCGCGGGAACTGCCCCGCAGGCGTTACCTTCTTGTCACCCGCAAAGGCTGCGAAGGTGCCCTGGATTACCGGCTCCATCGTCTCCCACACTTCTTCCTGGGTGACGAAGCTCATTTCGAGATCGAGCTGGTAGAATTCGCCCGGCAGCCGGTCGGCGCGCGGGTCTTCGTCGCGGAAGCAAGGGGCGATCTGGAAGTAGCGGTCGAAGCCCGCCACCATCAGCAATTGCTTGTATTGCTGCGGCGCCTGGGGCAGCGCGTAAAACTTGCCGGCGTGGATGCGGCTCGGCACGAGAAAGTCGCGCGCACCTTCGGGCGACGAGGCGGTGAGGATCGGAGTCGAGAACTCGTTGAAGCCCGCGGCCGTCATGCGCGCCCGCATATCGGCGATCACCGCCACGCGGGTCATGATGTTGCGATGGAGCGTCTCGCGCCGCAGATCGAGGAAGCGGTACTTCAACCGGATGTCTTCGGGGTAAGGCTGTTCGTCGGCGACCGGCATCGGCAACTCCTCGGCTGCGCTCTGCACCGTCACGCCGCGGGCAAAGACTTCGATGCTGCCGGTGGCAAGGTTGGGGTTGACCGTCTCGGCCACGCGCGCCTTGACCTCGCCCTCGATGGTGACGACGCTTTCAACGCGCAGGCCCTCGAGCACCGGCAGCGCCGGGCTGTCGCTGTCGGCAACGATCTGGGTGATGCCGTAGTGATCGCGCAGATCAACGAACAAGACGCCGCCATGATCGCGCTTTCGGTGGATCCAGCCGGACAGGCGGACGGTTTCGCCGACATCGGCGGAAGAAAGCTGTGCGCAAGTATGCGTGCGATAGGGATGCATCTAAACTCTTGTCCTGTTCGCGGCTATGACGCTAGGGCGCGCGGGTGCGTTGGTCGGAGCCGGGCTCCGCTGTCGGCGCGCTAACAGGGGAAGCCTCGCGCTTTGTCAAGCGGTGCGAGAGCAGACCGGGACACATCCCGAGGGCGGCACTCCGCCTGACAATGCGAAAAGAAGACATGAAAATCCATCCGCTGATCACCACCACCGAGGCTCTCCGTGAGCTTTGCGCCCGCCTCGCGAAATCCGAATTCGTCACGGTCGATACCGAGTTCATGCGCGAGAACACCTACTGGCCCGAATTGTGCCTGGTGCAGATCGCCAATACCGAGGAAGCCGCCGCGATCGATCCGATGGCCGAGGGAATCGACCTCACCCCGCTGCTCGATCTGCTGACCAACAACGAGGACGTGCTCAAGGTCTTCCACGCCGGCGGGCAGGATGTCGAGATCATCGTCAATATGACGGGCAAGACCCCGCATCCCATCTTCGACACCCAGATCGCGATGATGGCGATAAGCCAGTCGGAACAGATCGGCTATGCCAACCTCGTCGAGACCTGGTTGGGCCTGACCATCGACAAGGGGGCGCGCTTCACCGACTGGAGCCGCCGCCCGCTGACCGAGCGGCAGATCGAATATGCGATCGGGGATGTCACCCACCTCGCCACCATCTTCCCGCGCATCCTCAAGAAACTGATCAAGACCGGGCGCGGCATCTGGCTCGATGCCGAAATGGAAAAGCTCGCCGATCCGGCGAACTATCTCACCGATCCGGGCGCGGCGTGGAAGCGCATCCGCCAGCCGGGGCGCAATCCGCAGGTGCTCGGGCGGATGAAGGCGCTCGCCGCCTGGCGCGAGAGCGAGGCCCAGCACAAGAACATCCCGCGCGGGCGCATCATGCGCGACGAGACGCTGGCCGACATCGCCAGCCACCCGCCTAAGACGCAGGCCGAACTCGCCAAGGTGCGCGGGCTTTCGGCGGCGTGGAAGGACAACGACATCGGCAAGCGGCTGATGAAGGTGCTGGCCGAAGCCAAGCCCCTGCCCAAGGAGGAGATGCCCGAAAAGGCCGGACGCGGGGCGCCGCTGGGCAAGGAAGGTGCGCTGGTGGCCGATCTGCTGAAGCTGCTGCTCAAGATCCGCGCCCGCGAAATCGATGTCGCCGCACGGCTGCTGACCCGCGCCGAGGAGCTGGAAGCGCTCGCCGCGGGGGTGCGCGATCTGCCGGTGCTCACAGGCTGGCGCTACGAGGTGTTCGGCAAGGACGCGCTCGACCTCGTCGAGGGCAAGCTCGCCTTCGCGGTCGAGCAGGGGCGGCTCAAGATGACCCATATCGACGATGTCATCGCCCCCGCGCCCGATAGGCTGGCAGCGGAATAACGGGCGAGCGGTGAGCACCTATCTTCCCACCATCAAGCAGCTGCAATATCTCGTGGCGCTGCATGAGCATGGCCATTTCGGCAAGGCCGCCGATGCCAGCTTCGTGTCGCAATCGACGCTGTCGGCCGGGATCCGCGAGCTTGAATCCCTGCTGGGCGTGACGCTGGTCGAACGCTCGCGGCGGGTGGTGCGTTTCACCGCCTTGGGCGAACAGGTGGTGGCCAAGGCGGGCCGGCTGCTGCGCGAGGCTGAAGAACTGGCCGATCTGGTGCAGGCCGCGGGCAAGCCGCTGTCGGGCGAGCTGCGCATGAGCGTAATCCCCACCATCGCCCCTTTCCTGCTCCCGCGCCTGCTGCCGCGTCTCAAGCGCGAGCGGCCGGAACTCAAGCTGATGCTGCGCGAGGAGACCAGCCAGGATGCGCTCGAATCGCTGCATCACGGGCGGGTCGATTGCGTGCTGCTGGCCCTGCCCTTCGACACGGGCGATGCCGCCATCGCCCACATCGCCGATGATCGCCTGTTCGTCGCCTTCCCCAAGGACGATCCGCGCAATCCCCCGGCGAGCATTCCGCCCGAGATGATCGATACCGGGCGGCTGCTGCTGCTCGAGGATGGTCACTGCCTGCGCGATCACGCGCTCGCAGCCTGCAGCCGCTCGGAACTGCGCACCAGCGCGGCGATGATCGGCACGAGCCTGCACACGCTGGTGCAACTGGTCAATAATGACCTCGGCCTGACCATGCTGCCCGAAATGGCGCTGGAAGCCGGCATCCTCAACGGCACGCAGGTGGTGGCGCGGCCCGTTGACAGCCCCACCGCCAAGCGCGAGATCGTGCTGGCATGGCGAAAGAACTCGCCCCGGGAGGCTGATTTCCAACTGCTGGCGGAAGAGCTGCGGGCGGGCTAGACGATCGGCACTCCACCAGCGCGAGGCCAAGCGCCAGACCTGCGCCGAGAGCCGCCATGAACAGGCGCAGGCGCGAACGGCTGATTTTTCGATCCGCCTGCCCGTCGGCGGGCGCATGGCCGCCCGCCATCTGCGCGATCTCTTGGTTCTGGCGCTGCTCGATGGCGTCGACAAGGCCGTGGACATCCTCGGCCAGCAGCTCGGCATCGCCGATCAGCGCGGACGCGCGGGCATAATCGCCCTGCGCGATGGCGCTGCGCGCCTCGCGCTGGAGCTTGCGCGCATGATTGGCCAGCTGGTCCACATACTGGCCTTCACCGGACGTGGAATCCGATCCCATGCGGGCGAGGTTAGCCCGATTGCGCCGCTATGCGCCAGTCTCAATCCATATGCTTCAGGCCGACGCGCAGGTAATCCCACCCCGTGATGCAGGTCAGCACCGCCGCGGTCCACAGGCTGACGAGACCCACCAGGTGCACCCAGCTGTCGGCGATGGAACCGCATCCCTCCAGCACCGACTGGCACGGGGGCCCGTGCACCGCCCCGCCGAGGATTAGCGCACCCAGCGCCACCAGCTGAAATGTGGTCTTCCACTTGGCGAGCCTGGACACCGGCACCGAAACCTGGATCCCGCCGAGGAACTCGCGCAGACCCGAAACCGCGATCTCGCGGATCAGGATGACAAGGCCGGCGATCACATGCACATCGCCTGCATAGGGCCCGCGCAGATAGCCCTGCGCGGTGAGCACCAGGATCACCGCCGCGACCATGATCTTGTCGGCGATCGGATCGAGGAAGATGCCGAGCTTCGAAACCGTCCCCTGCGCGCGCGCCAGATAGCCGTCGAAAAAATCGGTGATGGCGATGATGCAATAGAGCCCGAAACCGATCAGATAGCCCAGCTGCCAGCCCGGCCACCACAGGAAGAAGGCCAGCAGCGGCACCGCGAAGATGCGCGAGAGCGTGAGGATATTGGGCAGGCTCGACATGGCTGGCCCCTGCTCTAGCGCGGCAGGCGCGGCGGCAAAAGCCCGCGCGCGCTGCCCTCCACCGCATGACAGCGGGCGTGCGGGGCTTGTTAATGCGGTCCTGCACGCTATGTCGCCTGCATCGCACAGGGAAGCACCGGCACCGATCCGCATGACCACATCGACCAACCTCATGCGGCAGCGACGGTTTCTGCCGCTGTTCCTGACCCAGCTGCTCAACGCACTCAACGACAATCTCTACAAGCAGGCGATGGTCCTGTTCGTGGTCTATCAGGTCTATGATTCGCCTGAGACCGAGACCTTCGTCAGCGGCATCGCCACCGCGCTGTTCGTGCTGCCCTTCGTGCTGTTCTCCGCGACCTCGGGCCAGCTCGCCGACATGCGCAACAAGACCACCATCATCCGCTGGATCAAGTTTGCCGAGATCATCATCATGTCGGTCGGCGCCACCGGCTTGCTGCTGGCGGCCAAGGGGGTGCAGGTCGGCACGCTCGCCATCCCGCTGATGTTCCTCGCGCTGTTCGCGATGGGGATGCATTCGACCTTCTTTGGTCCGATCAAGTACGCGATCCTGCCGCAGCATCTCGAAAAGGACGAGGTGCTGGCGGGCACCGGCCTCGTCGAGGCGGGAACCTATGTCGCGATTCTGGTCGGCATGATGCTGGGCGGGGCGATGCCGATCATGTGGAGCATCATCGCGGTGATCGCGATTGCGTTGGTCGGCTATCTGGTGTGCCGCTGGGTGCCGCCTGCCCCGCCGCAGACCGAAGAGACCAAGGTCGACTGGAACCCGATCCGCGCGTCGCGATCGCTGATCGCCTTTTCGATGGGCAATCCCGAGCTGCGCTATTCGGTGCTGGCGATTTCCTATTTCTGGACCATCGCTGCGATCCTTTCGGTGCAGTTCATCCCCCTCGCCAAGAACGTGCTGCTGGCCGACAAGCAGGTCGCCGCGGTGATGCTGGTGGCCTTCTCGGCCGGGATCGCGATCGGCTCGGTATCGATCAATGCGCTGCTCAAGGGCGCTATCTCGGCACGCTATTGCGCGCCCTCGGTGCTGGCGCTCGGCGTGCTGCTGATCGGCTTTTATCTGCTGTGCCGGGCGTGGAACCTCTCCCCGGCCTCGGGCGCGCTGTTCACCGTGAGCGAATTCATTGCCCAGCCGCTGGCGCTGGTGCTGCTGACCAATCTCGTGCTGATCGCGGTGGCGGGGGGCATGTTCGTGGTGCCGCTCTATGCCTTTCTCACCACCAAGGTCGACAAGTCGGAAGCCTCGCGCTCGGTGGCGGCGAACAACTTCATCTCATCGGTGTTCATGGTGGTGGGCGCAGGCGCGGCCGGGGCGCTCGGCTTCCTCGGCATCCCGCTACAGGAACAACTTTTGATCAGCCTGTTCCTGTGCCTGCTATCGGCCCAGCTGGCGCGCAAGCTGCACGCGCTGGAAGCGGGCAATCCGCGCGCGGCCGATGCCGCCAGGTGAGGCCCGAAAGGGTCTGCTTCAGATGATGAAGGTCAGGATCGCTGCGGTCGCGGCGACATAGGCGCTGGCAAAGCCGCGCACGTCGGCCAGCGTCAGCCGCCACAGGTCTTCCGCCGGAATCGGGATTAGATCGCGCTTCACGTGCGGCGGCAGCAACGCGCGGAAGGGATGGCGGGCGCTCTCATCGCTGAGCACCAGGCTCCGGCGGGTGCGATGGTCGCCGCGCGGGCGGGTGATGAGGTCGCTGGTCAGGCGGGCGCGAGTCATGGGGGGGACGTTAACACTTTCTTTACCTTTTGGAACGGCTCTCACCCCACCTGTCACAGCGTGGGACAGACCTGCGCCAAGGGGGCATCGTGCCCACGGGTTTGCGCCGCCGCGCGCCGGGCTGTAGAGGCCGGAAAGAACGGAAAGACGGGAGAGTTCACGTGTCTGATTCCACGCGCAGCGCCGCCGCGCTGCTGGTCGATTGCCTTGCCGAGCAGGGCGTGACGCGGATCTTCACCGTGCCGGGGGAAAGCTTCCTCGCCGTGCTCGATGCCCTCCCCGAACGGCCCGAAATCGCGGTGGTGACCTGCCGGCAGGAAGGCGGCGCGGCATTCATGGCCTGCGCCGAGGGGGCGATGAACGCTGCCGACACCGGCCGCCCCGGCATCGCCTTCGTCACCCGCGGGCCGGGCGCGACCAATGCCTCGATCGGCGTCCATGTCGCGCATCAAGACAGCCAGCCGATGATCCTGTTCGTCGGTGACGTGGCCCGCGCGATGCAGGGGCGCGAAGGCTTTCAGGAGATCGATTTCACCGCCTTCTTTTCCCCGATCTGCAAGTGGGCGGCGCGGATCGACGTTCCGGCGCGCATCCCCGAATACATCGCCCGCGCCTATGCAGTGGCGATGAGCGGGCGGCCCGGCCCGGTGGTGCTCGCCCTGCCCGAGGATATGCTGGTGGAACAGGTGCCCGTCAGTCTCGTGCCGCGCCCCTATGTCACCCGCCCCGCGCAGGCCGTGTGCCCCGATGCGATGCAGACGCTGCTCGGTCTCATCGCCGATGCCGCCAGCCCGATCGCGATCATCGGCGGGGCGGGCTGGAACGCCAAGGCGCGGACCTATTTCCAGCAGTTTGCCGAACGCATCGGCCTGCCCGTCGCCACCGCCTTCCGTCGGCAGGACGCGATCGCGCCCGACAGCCCGGTCTATGCCGGCAATCTCGGCTATGGCCCCAACCCCAAGCTGGTCGAACGTGTAAGGAACGCCGACCTCGTCATCGCCGTGGGCGCGCGGCTGGGCGAGGCGACCACCGAGGGCTACACCGTCCCCACGCCCGACCACCCCGGCCAGATCCTCGTCCACATCCACCCCGACCCAGAGGAACTGGGCCGCGTCTATCGCACCGATCTGGCGCTGTGCTGTTCGGTGGATGAATTCGCCGAGGCCGCCGCGCTCTGGGAGGATACCGACATTATCCCCTTCGATGCGGGGGCCGAGGCGCACCGCGAATGGCTGGAATGGGCAACCCCGCAGCCTTCCGACGCGGCGATGGATCTGGCCACCTGCGTGGCGGCGATGCGCGCGGCGCTGCCTGCCGATACGATCATCTGCAACGGCGCGGGCAATTTCGCCGGGTGGTGGCACCGCTACTGGCGCTACACCGCCTATCCCGGCCAGCTTGCGCCCACCTGCGGGGCGATGGGCTATGGCGTGCCGGCGGCCGTGGCAGCCGCGCTGCACTATCCCGAGCGGACGGTCGTGGCGGTTGCCGGGGACGGGGATTTCCTGATGAACGGGCAGGAACTCGCCACCGCCGCGCAATATGGAGCAAGCCTCATCGTGGTGGTGGTTGACAACGGCGCCTACGGCACGATCCGGATGCACCAGGAGCGCGAATATCCCGGCCGCGTTTCGGGGACGAGCCTGGTGAACCCCGATTTCGCGGCGCTGGGCGCGGCCTTCGGCGGGTGGAGCGCCAAGGCCACGACAACAGAGCAATTCGTCGCCGCGCTCGAACAAGCCAAGGCCCGCTCCGGCATCCGCCTGATCCATGCTCTGACCGATCTCGAGCGGATCGCGGCCAGCGGCGCGACCATCAGCGGCCTGCGCGCGCGGGCCCGATGATTGCAGCGGGGTGGGGTGAAGCGGGGCACTGCAGGGTTGACCGGCCATTGGGCCGTCATTGTCCGATCATTGGCAGGCCTTGGTCGGTTTCACGGGAAACAGTCGCCGCGCCGCACTAACCCCGCGCCATCTCGCAGATCACCGCCCATTCGGCCGGCGTGACCGCGCAGACCGAAAGGCGCGAGAGGCGGATGAGCTGCATTTGGGCGAGCCGCGGTTCGGCCTTGATCGCAGCGAGCGCGACGGGGTGGGCGAATTTCTCCTTCGCCTTCAGCTTCACCGCCGCCCACTTGCCGGTCTCGTCGGTGGGATCGCTGATCCCGCTGACAGTGATCTCGGCAATGCCGACGATCTCCAGGCCCTCGCGCGAGTGGTAGAAAAACGCCTCGTCCCCTACCTGCATCGCCATCAGATTGTTGCGCGCAAGGTAATTGCGCACCCCATCCCAGGTGCCCTCGCCCTCGGCGACGAGATCATCCCAGCTGTACTTGAAGGGTTCGGATTTCATCAGCCAGTAGGCCATTGCGCGTGCGGCTCCTTGCAAGCGGATAGATACGGGAAAGGCCGGCCCCGCCGATAGCCCGCCGGCACGCAAGCACTCAAGCCCCGCTGCGCGTCAGGCACGCGATTAACCCGATCTTTAGCGCCCCCTGCGATAATGCACGCGATTGGGGGAAGGCGCGGCATCGGCTGCAGTCCCATGGGAAGACTCAGGGTTGACGGCTTTGCAGGACAAGGAACCAGACGATCCGCTCCACAATGCTGAACGCGACATTGTCGCATTGGGCATTGCAGCAGCCGCGATCCTGCTGCTGGTGGCAACCGGAGGCGCTGTCATGCCCGCAGCGGTGCAATCGCTGCTGGGATCGGGAAGCGCGCCCGATAAACTCCTGGTCAGCGCGCTGCTGCTCAACATCGCGCTGATCATCTTCGGCTGGCGGCGTTACCGCGAACTCACCCACGAAATCGCCGAGCGCCGCCGGGCCGAAGAGCAGGCCCGCCTGTTGGCGGCGACCGATCCGCTCACCCAATGCCTCAACCGTCGCAGCATGGCCGACGCCAGCGAACAATTGCGCGCCTGGGCCGCACAGCGCGGCGAGGCCATCGCCTATGCCATGATAGATCTGGATAACTTCAAGCAGATCAACGATATGTATGGCCATTCCTGCGGCGACGCAGTGCTCGTGAGGGTGAGCCAACGGATCCGCGAGCTGCTCCCGCGTGATGCCCGGCTGGCGCGGCTCGGAGGCGACGAATTCGCCTTCGTCATGCCCTATCCGGTGGGCCATACCGACCGGATCGACGATCTCGTCGTCCGGGTCTTGGCCAGCATTGCCGCGCCGATCGAAACGCATGATGTCACCGTCGAGCTGACGGTATCGATCGGGCTTGCCACCGATTATGATGCCGATGCTTCGCCTGGTCCGAGGCTCGATGCCCAAACCCTCATGCATCGTGCCGACATGGCGCTCTACCATGCCAAGAAGCAGGGTCGCAACCGCCACTTCTGGTTCGATCCGGGCATGGAAAGCGAGATCAGGTTCCGCAACCAGCTGGAAACCGGCATCCGCCGCGGGATCAGCCAGCACGAATTCGTCCCCTATTACGAACAGCAGATCGACATCCAGACCGGCGAGCTGGTCGGCTTCGAGATGCTGGCGCGCTGGCAGTCGGAACAGCTCGGCCTTGTCGGCCCGGACATCTTCATCCCGATCGCCGAGGAAATGGGGCTGATCACCCAGCTTTCCGAACAGCTGATGGACCGCGCCTTCGCCGATGCACGCGAATGGGACGAAGGACTGATGCTGTCGATCAACATCTCGCCGGTGCAGCTGCGCGATCCGTGGTTCGCACAGCGCCTGCTGAAGCGATTGGTGGCGAACAATTTCCCGCCGCAGCGGCTGGAGATCGAAATCACCGAAAGCTGCCTGCACGAGAATATCGGACTGGTGCGCGCCATGCTCACCTCCCTGCGAAACCAGGGGGTAAAGGTCAGCCTCGACGATTTCGGCACCGGCTATGCGAGCCTTGAACAGCTGCGCGATCTGCCGTTCGACCGGATCAAGATCGATCGCCACTTCATCAGCGAGCTGCGCGAGCCTGCGGGCCATGCGCAGCTGGTGGATGCGATCATCGCGCTGGCCCGCGGGCTTGATCTGCCGCTTACTGCGGAAGGCGTGGAAAACGAGGACATCCTCGGCGCGCTGCGCTCGATGGGCAAGCTCAAGGCGCAGGGCTATGTCTTTGGCGAGCCCGAAAGCGCCGAGCAAGTGCGCCAGCGGCTGGCGGCGAGCGGCAAGCTGACCGGCGCGGGCCGCCTGTCCGGGCCGCTGCCCGCGGGTTGCATCCCGCCGCCGGACTTGTCGCGCGCGGCCAATTCCTAGGCCGATCCGGCGCAGGACTGGACGCAGGCCCCGCGCGTGCATAGATGCAGGCGCGTGAGGCAGGCTATCCCCTTCATCAAGATGCATGGGCTGGGCAACGATTTCGTCGTGCTCGATGCGCGCACCATGCCGATGCCGAGGATGACGCCCGCCATCGCCCGCGCGCTGGCTGACCGACGCACTGGGATCGGCTGCGACCAGCTGGTGCTGCTGGAACCAAGCGAGGCCCACGATTTCCGCGTGCGGTTCTTCAACTCCGACGGCAGCGAGGCCGGGGCCTGCGGCAATGGCAGCCGCGCGGTTGCCGTGCTCCACGGGGCGCCCGCCACGGTGGAGACTGCCAGCGGGCCGATCACGCTCGAACCGCTGGCGGGCGGCGCGCGGGTCGACATGGGGGTGCCACGCTTCGATTGGGATGCAATCCCGCTCGCCTATCCGATGGATACCTTCACGATGCCGGTGGGCTGGGAAAATCTGACCGAGCCGATGGCGGTCAATGTCGGCAATCCGCACGTGATCTTCTTCGTGGCTGATGCCGAGGCCGCAGAGCTTGACCGGCTCGGCCCGCTGATCGAGCATGATCCGCTGTTCCCCGAAAGGGTGAACGTCAATGTCGCGAGCCTCGCGGGAGAGGATCATCTGCGCCTGCGGGTGTGGGAGCGCGGCGCCGGGCTGACGCGTGCCTGCGGCACCGGCGCCTGCGCCACGGCGGTTGCGGCGATCCGGCGCGGACTGGTCAGCAGTCCGGTGCGCGTCACCCTGCCGGGCGGTGATCTGCTGATCGCGTGGGAGCCGAGAGGGGCGCCGTCCGGCAGCATCCTGATGAGCGGCCCGGCGGTCGAGAGTTTCCGCGGCACCTTCGACTGGGACGACTACGCTTGAGCGCACCTGCGATCATTTCGCTCGGCTGTCGCATGAACATCGCCGAGAGCGAGAGGATGCGCGCGATGCTGGCGGGCGAGCGCGATCTCGTCGTGATCAATTCCTGCGCGGTGACGGGCGAAGCGCTGCGCCAGACGCGGCAGGCGATTCGCCGCGCGCGCCGCGAGCATCCGGGTGCGCGGCTGGTGGTGACCGGCTGCGCAGCCGAGATCGACCGCGCCGCGATAGGCGCGATGGACGAAGTCGATGCGCTGGTCGCCAATGCCGCCAAGCTCGATCCGCGCAGTTGGAACATCCCGGCCGAGGCCCCGCCTATCGCCCCGGCCCGCACCCGCGCTTTCGTGGCGGTTCAGAACGGCTGCGATCACGCCTGCACCTTCTGCGTCATCCCGCAAGGCCGGGGCGCGAGCCGTTCGCTCCCCGTGGTGGCGGTGCTGCGCGAGATCGAAGCCCACCTTGCGGCAGGAGCGCAGGAAGTTGCCCTGACCGGGGTCGACCTCACCAGCTGGGGCGATGATCTGCCCGGCGCACCGCGGCTTGGCGCGCTGGTCGAAGCGATCCTGACGGCTTTCCCCGCCCTGCCCCGTCTGCGCCTGTCCTCGGTTGACGGAATCGAGATCGACGCCGGTCTGTTCGCTCTTCTGGCACACGAGCCGCGGGTAATGCCCTATCTGCACCTCTCGCTCCAGCATGGCGCCGACCTCATCCTCAAACGGATGAAGCGGCGACACCGCAGGGCCGATGCGGTGGAGCTGGTTGCGCGATTGAAGGCGCTGCGCCCCGACATCGCCGTCGGCGCAGACCTCATCGCCGGCTTCCCGACCGAGGACGAGGCGCTGCATGCGGAGAACCTTGCGGTCATCGCCGAGCTAGGCATCGTCCACGCCCATGTCTTCCCCTTTTCGGCCCGGCCCGGCACTCCGGCCGCGCGGATGCCGCAACTCCCGCGCGAAGTGATCAAGGCCCGCGCCGCCGACCTGCGCGCCCGCAGCGCCGAGCTTCGCGCCGCGTGGCTGCAATCGCTTGTGGGCGAAACCCTGCCCGTCCTCGCCGAGCGCGACGGCAGCGGCTATGCCCCGAATTACGCCCGCGTCTCCCTGCCCCCCGGCACGGCAGCGGGCCGCATCATCGACGTAACCGTGCGCGAGGTCAGGGAGGGCCTGCTCGGATGAGTGAAACCAGCTGGACCCAACGCCTGTTCGGCGGGTTCGCCAAGACATCGGAACGGCTCGCGGCCAACCTGCCGGGCAGCAGCAGCGGCTTGGCCAAGCTCGATGAGACGACGCTCGATAGCCTCGAGGATGCGTTGATCATGTCCGATCTCGGCCCCGCGGCTGCGGCCCGCATTCGCGCGCGCCTGGCGGAAAAGCGCTTCGGGCTGGAGATCACCGCGCGCGAATTGAAGGAGGCCGTGGCCGAGGAAATCGCCGCGATCCTGCGCCCGGTCGCCAAGCCGCTCGAAATCACCGCCTTCCCGCGCCCGCAGGTGATCCTCGTGATCGGGGTCAACGGTTCGGGCAAGACCACCACCATCGCCAAGCTGGCCCACCTGTTCATGGAAGATGATTACGGCGTGCTGCTGGCGGCAGGCGACACCTTCCGCGCCGCCGCGATCGGCCAGCTCGCCACCTGGGCGGAGCGTATCGGGGTGGATATCGTGCGCGGCCCGGAGGGCGGCGATCCGGCGGCGATCGTCTTCGACGCGGTCAAGCGGGCGACCGACACCGGGATCGACGCGCTGATCGTCGACACGGCTGGTCGCTTGCAGAACAAGAAGGAACTGATGGAGGAGCTGGCCAAGATCCGCCGGGTGCTCGGCCGCCTCAATCCCGCAGCCCCGCATGATGTGGTGCTGGTGCTCGATGCCACCAACGGCCAGAACGCGCTCGCCCAGATCGACGTGTTCAAGGAGGTCGCAGGGGTCACTGGACTGATCATGACCAAGCTCGACGGCACCGCGCGCGGCGGCGTGCTGGTGGCGGCGGCAGAGCAATATGGACTTCCGATCCATGCCATTGGCGTGGGCGAGAAGATGGAGGATCTCAGGCCCTTCGATCCCGATCTGGTCGCCCGCGTGATTGCCGGGGTGGCGTGATGCGCGGGGATGAAGGCAAGAAGGCCGCATCGAGCTGGCTCAACGTCGCGGTCGATTACGGGCCGCTGCTGGTGTTCCTCGCGGTCTATCGCTGGATGTCGCCTGCCGAGGTCAGCGCCGCGGGCGAGACTGTCGCGATTGTCTATGGCACCGGGGCGTTCATGGCGGCCTCGATCATCGCGCTCATGGTCTCCAGGTGGCGGCTCGGCAGGGTTTCGCCGATGCTGTGGTTCTCGACCGCGCTGATCTTGGGCTTCGGCAGCTTGACGATCTTTTTCGGCGATCCGACCTTCGTACAGCTGAAGCCGACGATCATCTACGCCTGCTTTGGGGTGGCGCTGCTAGGCGGCTGCTTGATGGGAAAGGCGCTATTGAAAGTGCTGCTGGAAGCCGCCTTCGAAGGGCTGTCGCACGAAGGCTGGCTCAAGCTGTCGCGCAACTGGGGGGTGTTCTTCCTTGCCCTTGCCTTCCTCAACGAAGTGCTGCGTGCGCAATTGCGCTTCGAGGGCTGGCTGTGGGCGAAGCTGTGGGTGTTCCTGCCGCTGACTTTCCTGTTCACCTTCAGCCAGATCCCGATGCTGCTGAAGCATGGACTCAGCTTCGAGGATCGCGACGCGCCGCGCAATAACGAGCCGCCGACGAAGGGCTAGATCTCCAGCTGGCTGCCCAGTTCGACCACGCGGTTGGTGGGGAGCTTGAAGAAGTCCATCGCGCTTGCCGAATTGCGCATCATCCAGGCGAACACCTTCTCGCGCCAGATCGACATTCCGGGACGGTCGCTTGGAATCAGGGTCTGGCGCGAGAGGAAGAAGCTGGTGTGCATCATGTCGAACTCGCCCCCGCAACGCTCCATGGTCTTGAGACCCTGCGGCACGTCGGTTTCTTCCATGAAGCCGTAGTTGAGCACCGCGCGGTAGAAGCCGTCACCCAGGTCGGTCATTTCGCAGCGCTTGTGCGGGCCGACGTAGGGCACATCGGCGATGTTGATGGTAAGGATCACCACACGTTCGTGCAGCACCTTGTTGTGCTTGATGTTGTGCAGCAGCGCGGAAGGCACGCCGGCGGTGGTCGAGGCCATGAAGATCGCCGTGCCCGGCACCCGCACGGCGGAGTTCTTGGCCGACTTGACGAAGATCTCCAGCGGCAGCGCACTCTCGCTCATGCGCTCGCGCATCAGGTTGCGCCCGCGCGACCAGGTGGTGAGCAGAGTGAAGATCAAGAAGCCGATTGCCAACGGCACCCACCCGCCCTGCGGCACCTTGACGAGGTTCGCACTGAAATAGGCGATATCGACGATCAGGAATACTGCGACCAGCGGCAGGGCCTTCCACAGCGGCCAGCGCCACAGCGCCGTCAGCACCGCCGCGAGCAGCAGGGTATCGATGAACATCGCCCCGGTCACCGCAATGCCATAGGCCGCGGCAAGGTTGCTCGACGACTGGAAGAACAGCACCAGCAGGATCACCATCACCATCAGGCCCCAGTTGATCGCCGGAATGTAGATCTGACCCGCAGCCGAAGCGCTGGTGTGGCGGATTTCCATGCGCGGGACGAAGCCGAGCTGGATGGCCTGCTGGGTCAGGCTGAACGCGCCCGAGATCACCGCCTGGCTGGCAATGATCGTGGCGAGCAGCGCAAGCAACACCACCGGCACCTTGACCGCATCGGGGATCATCAGGAAGAAAGGATCTTGGATCAGCGCCGCGGTCGCCTCCGGGGAGGTCTGCGACAGCACCAGCGCTCCCTGCCCCATGTAGTTGAGCATCAGCGCGGGGAACACGAAGGCCAGCCACGAAATGCCGATCGGCTTCCTCCCGAAATGGCCCATGTCGGCATAGAGCGCCTCGGCCCCGGTCACCGCCAGCACGACGCTGCCCAGCGCGATAAAGGCGGTAAACCCGTCGGTGATGAAGAAGTTGATCGCGTTCAGCGGATTGATCGTCGCGAAAATGATCGCCGGATCGGCGGTCAGATGCATGACGCCCAAGGTGGCCAGCATGGCGAAATAGGTCAGCATGATCGGCCCGAACAGCTTGCCCACCCGCTCTGTCCCGCGCGATTGCAGCGCGAACAGGCAGACGAGGATGGCAATCGCGGTGGGCACGATCCACGGCTCGAAGCCGGGGACGATATATTGCAGACCTTCGGTCGCCGAGAGCACCGAGATCGCCGGCGTGATCATGCTGTCGCCATAGAACAGCGCCGTCGCGAACACCCCGAGCAGCACCAGCGGCGCGGTCCACTTGGCACTGTCCGACACGCGGCGGATCAGCGCCAGCAGCGCAAGGCTTCCGCCCTCGCCCTTGTTGTCGGCGCGGGTGATGGTGAGGACATATTTGACCGTCACCACCATCATCATCGACCAGAACACGAGGCTCAGCACGCCGTGGATATGCGCCGCGTCGGGCGAGATGCCGGGCGCGCCGTGATGCGAGGCAAAGGTCTCGCGGAAGGCGTAGAGCGGGCTGGTGCCGATGTCGCCGAACACCACACCGACCGCGCCGAGCGCCAGCGCGGCGGTGGAGGCGCCATGGCCTTGGCCATGGCCGGTGGCATCGCCGGACGTCGCGGGGGAAACGGTGCTGGTCATCTCAATAGGATTTCCCGTCGGTTCGGTCCTGACCGTCCCACCCAAGCGACTCACGCCGGAGCGGCGGCGCGCCTAGCACTGTGGCTTTGCAGCCGCAACATGGGATGCAGGGGCGATAGGCGGCGGGCACGCGGGCATCATTGCCCCTGCAGCATCGGCGCGCGCGCGATCATCTCGTCGAGCCGGGCGACTTCGGCCGCCAGCCCTTCGCGCCAGGGGGCATCGGGGGGCGAGCGGTCGACGAGGCTGGCCCACACGGCGCGCGCGGCGCGCACCTCACCGCTCTGGAGATAGGCGAAGCCGAGGAAATAGTCCGCGCCGGGGTTGTCCGGATCGATCGCGCGGGCGCGGCCGAAGGCCTCTATCGCCGCCGGGGTCACCGTGCCGTCGGCATGGCCCACCAGCGCAAGGCCGAGCGCCAGCCAGCTTTCCAGATCATCCGGATGTTCCTCCAGACCGCGCCGCAGCAGGCCTGCTGCCTCACCGAACCGTCCGCGCCGGGCGAAGGCATCGGAGGTGAGCAGATAGTCAGGCGGCGCCGTGGTGCGATCGAACAGCGCTGCGCGGCCCTCGACCATTGCCTCGCCCTGATCCGAGACGCGGCTCTCGGGCGCCTTGGGCGCCGAGGGCAGTCCGGGCGAGCCCTGCCAGGCATAGCCCGCCAGCCCGAACACCAGCACCGCGGCAAACAGCGTCAGATCCTGACGCGGCAGGCGCAGCAGGAAAGCCGCAAGCGCAAGGGCGGCAAGCGCCAGCGCGGCCACAGCCAGCCAGCCTGCGATCATGCCGCCTCTCCCCCATCCGAACGCCGCTTGCCCAGCCGCCGCAGCAGCACGCCCGCGACCAGCAGGATGACCAGCACCGGCACCGCGAACAGCGGCCAGGTAATGCTGTTCACCTCGGGCTGGTAGCTGACATAGTCGCCATAGCGCGCGATCAGCCAGGCGCGGATCTGATCGGGGCTTTCGCCCGCGAGAATGCGGCTCCTCACCTGATGGCGCATGTCACCCGCCATCGGTGCATCGCTGTCGGCAATCGACTGCGACTGGCACTTGAGGCAGCGCAGCGTGTGCATCAGCGCCGTCGCCTCGGCCTCCAGCTTGGGATCGTCGAGCTGTTGATAGGCATAGGGCGCGGGCGGCATGGTGTCCTGCGCGCCCAGCGGGCCGGGCAGCACCACCGCCAGCAGCGCCAGAGCAGCAAGAACGGCAGGGCGGATCATTTCGCCTTCTCCAGTTCGGCCAGGAGCACCGGTACGTCATCCGCACGGATGTCACCAATATGCTGGTAGCGGATCACGCCCTTGGCATCGATCACGAAGGTTTCGGGCACGCCCGATGAACCGATCGCCAGCTGCACCTCGGAGATGCGGTCGGAGCCGATGCGGCTATAGGGATTGCCATAGCGACCAAGGAAATTGGCAACGTCTTCGGGCCGATCGCGGATGGCGATCCCGATGATCTCCACCCCTTGCGCCTTCAGGGCCTCGAGCTGCGGGGCCTCGGCGATGCAGGGCAGGCACCAGCTCGCCCAGACATTGAGGAGGCGTGGCTGGCCTCCGAGGAAATCCGCCTTGGCCGCGCCCGGCAGGCCGGCGAAGGCCGGATCGAGCGCGAAATCGGGCAATGGCTGGCCGATCATCGTGCTCGCGACGAACTGGTCCTTTTCCTGGGTCAGCATGTAGGCCGCCAGCCCCGCGAAGAAGGCGAATAGCGCAAGCGGCACCCAGAGCAAGAATCGGTTCTTCACGATCAATCTACTCCGCGGGAACCGGCAGCGGTTGGAGCGCTTCGAGATCGGCCCGGCGCCCAGCGCCCCTGACAGCGGCCCTGCGGCGCTTGATGTCGACCCGCAAACGGCCGGCAATCGCCAGCACCCCGCCGAGCGCGATCAGGATGCCACCATACCAGATGCAGGTCACAAACGGCTTCCACCACAAGCGAAGCTGCCAGCGTCCGTCCTCGGCCCGGTTGCCGATGACCGCGTAGAGCTGCCCGTTCCACTTCGTCAGCAGCGCACTTTCGCTGGTGGCCTGCGGGGGCGACCAGAAACTGCGCGCCTGAGGGGTGAGGATGACCGGCTTCCCGCCGTCCTGCCGCACCGCCAGCCGCGCCTCGATCGCGGTCCAGTTGGGGCCAGCCACCGGCGCGACGCCTTCCAGCGTGACGGCGAAATCGCCGACCTGTTCTGTACCGCCCGGCGCGACCGCGGCGAGACGCTCCTCGGTGAAGGCACCCTCGCAGGCCATGCCGAACAGCGAAACCGCGACCCCGAAATGGGCCAGCACCATTCCCCATGTCGCCACCGGCACGCGGCGCAAATTGCGGCCGCGCAGTGGCAGCACCGCCGCCACCGCCAGCGCCGGGGCAAGCCCCAGTCCGAGCAAGGGCAAAAGGGGATAGGAGCCGAAAAAGCTCACCAGCGCGATCGCGCCGATCACCACCGCCGCGATCAGCAATATCTCGAACTGGATGCGCGCCGGCCGGTCCGCCCGCCAGCGCAGCAGCGGGCCCACCGCCATCACCAGCAGCATGGGAATGGCAAAGATCGCCGAGGCCGGATTGAAGTAGGGCGGGCCGACGCTCACGCGCACATCGAAGGCTTCGGTCAGCAGGGGATAGAGCGTGCCCAGCAGCACAATCGCTAGGATCGCGGAGAGCATCAGGTTGTTGAACACCAGCGCGCCCTCACGGCTGGCCGCGGCAAAACGCTTGCCCTCGGCCACAGCCCCGGCGCGCAAGGCGAAGATGGTGAAAGCCCCGCCGATATAGAGGCCCAGCAGCGCGAGGATGAAGCTGCCGCGTTCCGGATCGACCGCGAAGGCATGGACGCTGGTGAGCACGCCCGAACGCACCAGGAAGGTGCCGAGCATCGACATCGAGAAGGCGAGCACGCCGAGCATGATCGTCCATGTCCTGAGCGCGTCGCGCGCGGCCAGCACGCTTACCGAGTGCATCAGCGCGGTCGCCGCCAGCCACGGCATCAGCGAGGCGTTCTCGACCGGATCCCAGAACCACCAGCCGCCCCAGCCCAGCTCGTAATAGGCCCAGAACGAGCCCGCGGTGATCCCCAGCGTCAGCAGCACCCAGGCCCCCAGCACCCAGGGGCGCATCACCCGGGCGAAGGATGGATTGACCTCGCGCGTCAGCAGCGCGCCCATGGCGAGACTGAAGGCGACCGAAAGGCCGACATAGCCGGCATAGAGCGTTGGCGGATGGAACGCGAGACCGATATCCTGGAGCAGCGGGTTCAGCCCGGTGCCCTCGTCCGCGGGCACCGGCAGGCGCTCGAACGGGTTGGAGGACAAGAGCAGGAAGGCGTAGAAGCCCAGCGCCACAAAGCCCTGCACGGCAAGCGTTGCGCCCATGGTGCGTTCGGGCAAGCGCTTCTCGAAAGCCGCCAGCAGGCCGCCCGACGCGGCCAGCACGCCGACCCATAGCAGCATCGAGCCTTCGTGGTTGCCCCAGGTACCGGTGACCTTGTAGATCAGCGGCTTCATCGAGTGCGAATTGCTCGCCACCAGCTTGATCGACAAGTCGGTGATGGCAAAGGCATAGAGCAGCAGCGCGAAGGAGAGCACCGCAAGAAAGGCCTGCAAAATCGCTGCCGGGCGGGTGTAGATCGCCAGCGGGGCGGCTTCGCCCTCCGGAACACGCAAGGCCATCACGCCCGAGACCATCTGTAGCACCGCGAGCGCCGCAGCAAGCCACAGGGCGGCAAGTCCGATTTCGGCAATCATCGCCTAGCCCTCACCTTGTCCCTTGCGCCTAGTCCAGCCCGACCGTGGTATCGGCCGCAATCTTCGCAGCTTCCTTGGTGCCCATGCCTTCCAGCTCCTTGGGCACGTAGTTCTCGTCATGCTTGGCGAGCAAGTTGGTGGCGATGAACACGCCGTCCGGGCCAAGGCTGCCTTCGGCGACCACGCCCGATCCCTCGACGAACAGATCGGGCAGGATGCCGCTGTAGCGCACCGGAATGGCTGCGTCGGTCTTGCCAGTGACCATGAAGTGGACCGTCACCCCGTCCGCTGCGGTCTTGAGCGATCCGGCCTGCACCATCCCGCCGAGCCGTACCGCCTGACCAATTTCGGGCGGATCGGCGGCCATCTGTTCGGGCAGGTAGAAATAATTCGCCTGATTGCGCAGCGACCATGCCGCCAGCAAGCCCGCACCGACGATCGCCAGCACCGCGATCACCACCAGCACGAGCCGTTGATGCTTGGCCTTCATGCCCTGCTCCCTCTCAGCGCCGCCGCGCGACATTGCGGCGCGCCTCGGCACTGCGCATCGCGCGCCACGCCCAGATGCTGACCGCCGCGAGCGCCACCAGACCCACGCCATAGGCGAGGATCACGAAATCCCACTGCGCCAGTTCCTCGCGCATCACGCCTGCTCCCCGAAAGTCATTGCCGCAGGCGCACCAGCGCGTGGCACTTCATCGTCCAGCGCCCGGCGGCGCAAGCGTGCCTCGACCTGCGCTTCAGCAATCAGCGCGCGCATCCGCATCAGCACGATCCCGCCGAACAAGAGCGAAAAGCCGATCACCGCGACCAGCAGCGGCCACAGATAGGTGGCATCGATCGCGCTTTTGCCCATGGTGATGCTGGGCGGCTGGTGGAGCGAGTTCCACCACACCACCGAGCGGTTGATGATCGGCACGTTGATCGCGCCGACGAGGCCGAAGATCGCGGCGATCTTGGGCGTCGTGCCCTCGCGCGCAGCCGCCTGGGTCAGGGCGATATAGCCGGCATAGAGGAACAAGAGCACCAGCATCGAGGTGAGCCGCCCGTCCCATTCCCACCAGGTGCCCCAGGTCGGCCGGCCCCAGATCGAGCCGGTCGCAAGGCAGATCGCGCAGAACACCATCCCCGGCACCGCGATTGCCCGCGCCGAGAGCGCGGCCAGCGGATGTTTCCAGATCAGCAGCATGGCGCTGGAAATGGCGATCCCCGCCCAGCCGCCCATTCCCAGCCACGCGGCGGGAACATGGATGAACAGGATACGCACCGTCTCGCCCATCAGCCGATCGGGCGGAACCACGAACAGCCCCCACCCCATCGCGCCGAGCGAAAGCACAAGCCCGCTCCAGAACAACAGCGGCATCAGCCACTTTGCCAGAGCGAGGAATCGGGTGGGGTTGGCGTAGATGTGCATGGCTTTGGCGTCTGGCGGGGCTTGTAGCCTTACACCCATCCGGGACAAGACTGCAATTCATGCACGCCGCGAATAGTTCCCGCGCGCCAGACGCTTCGAGGCCGGCTCAGCCGCGTCCGATCAGCTTTTGCGCCATGCGGTCGGCCACCACATCGGCGGGCACGCCGGTGGCGTCGCTTTCGGCCCAGATCGATTCGAGCCGCCCCGGAATCTGCGCCAGCCGGCGGCGCACTTCGTTGATGTCGGCCGAGGCTCCCGCGCGCCGGGCAAGATATTCGAGCGTGACCGAGATGATCCCGCCTGCGTTGATGACATAGTCGGGCGCATAGAGAATGCCGCGCTCCGCCAGCAGCACGCCGTGCTCGGGCCGGGCCAGCTGGTTGTTCGCGCCGCCGGCCACCACCGCGCAATCGAGTCGGGCAACCCCCGCATCATCAAGGATCGCACCGAGCGCATTGGGGCTGAAAACATCGCAGCCGACCGACATGATCGCGTCCGAGGCCACCGCCTGACAGCCCAGCTCGCGCGCCAGCCCGGCGGCGCGTTCGGAATGGATGTCGGCCAGCGTCAGCCGCGCGCCCTCCTTGGCCAGCAGCCGCGCCACGCCGCCGCCCACGCTGCCGGTGCCCTGCACCGCGACATGGACGCCTGCAAGGCTGTCCTTGCCGAGCTTGTGACGAACCGCCGCCTTGATGCCAAGGAAGATGCCCATCGCGGTGAACGGGCCGGGATCGCCGCCCGCATTGCCCGCGCCCGCTACCGGCAGGCCCGAGACATAGGCGGTGCGCTGCGCGACCGCGACCATGTCCGCCTCGGTGATGCCGACATCCTCGGCGGTGATATAGCGGCCGCCCAGCGCCTCGACCGCGTCGCCGAAAGCGGCGAGCATTTCGGGCGTCTTGATGCGCTGCTCGTCGGCAAGGATCACCGCCTTGCCGCCGCCCATCGGCAGGCCGGCCATGGCGTTCTTGTAGCTCATCCCGCGCGACAGGCGCAGCGCATCGCGCATCGCGCCGGCGGGATCGTTGTAGTGCCAGAAACGGGTGCCGCCTGCGGCAGGGCCGCAATGGGTCGAATGGATCGCGATGATCGCGGTCAGACCGCTCTTGCGGTCATGCACCAGTTGCACGCACTCATGTGCGTCGAAATCGGGCTCGGCCCAGAAAGCGGTCATCAGCTTGTCCCCGTTTCCGGCGCGGGACAGCATGACAGGGCATGGGGATGATGGGGCGACCAACGGGGTTCGAACCCGTGACCTCCGGTACCACAAACCGGCGCTCTAACCAGCTGAGCTATGATCGCCACACGCCCCTGCCCGAAAGCAACCTTGCCGGTCGCTGCCAAGCCCGCGCTAGAGGCGCGCGGTTTAAGCAAGGCTGGCGCGCGGTCAAGTGCGCTTTGGACGGGCGCGAGCCTCTTGCACAAAGGCCTGCCGATGGGAAGCGAAAAGTGCTTTGCGCGAGCGTTCGCGCAAGATTGTTACGCGGCTCCCGAAATCATTGCGCCCCTGCTGTGGCGAGCTATCCTTGAATGCGATGTTCGGCACCAGCGAATCCATCGCCGCGCGACTGTCGGCGCATCACAGGGTGCAGCGCTTGCCGACGGCCAAGGCCGAGCTGTTCCAGCTGCGCGGCTTTGCCGATCCGTCCCTGTGCGCCGAGCTGATCGCGCTGATCGACGCAGGTCGCCGCCCCTCGACCATCGCCGACGACAATGGCGATGCCTATTTCCGCACCAGCGAGACCTGCGATCTGGCCGCCGGCCTGCCCGCGGTGGAGCGGATCGAGGCGCTGATCGCGCAGCTCTCCGGCCTCGATCGCGCCTATGGCGAGCCGCTGCAGGGCCAGCGCTATGCCGAAGGGCAGGAGTTCAAGCCGCACACCGACTATTTCACTCCCGGCGGCCGCGACTTCGCGAGGTTCTGCACCTTGTCGGGCAACCGCACCTGGACTTTCATGATCTATCTCAATGAAGTCGCGGCGGGCGGTGCTACCCGCTTCAAGATGCTCGACAAGACCTTCCAGCCCGAAACAGGCAAATTGCTGTGCTGGAACAATCGCCTGGCCGACGGAAGCGTCAACCCGGCGACGCTCCATCACGGGATGAAGGTCAGGAAGGGCGTGAAATACGTGATCACCAAGTGGTATCGCGAAAGGCCATGGAGGGGATGATGACTGATTTTTCCGGCATCGCGCAGCAGCTCAAGGCGCGGCTCGCCGACATTCTCGAACGCAGCGACGAGATCGAGGACGATCTGCGCCACCCGCTCGATGATGATTTCAGCGAACAGGCGGTCGATCTGGCCGATGACGAGGCGCTTGAAGGGGTGGACGAGGTGCTGCGCGCCGAAGCGCGGCAAATCCGCCTCGCGCTCGCCCGGATTGCCAATGGCACCTATGGCACCTGCGCCAATTGCGGCGCCGAGATCCCGCGGGCGCGCCTCGAAGCCCAGCCGATGGCGACGCGCTGCGTCAAGTGCGCGGCATGAAGCGCGCCTACCCGGAGAGCAGGCCAGGCCCGCCAGCACGAGAGAGTGCAAATACGAAAAAGGCGACCCTGCCGGGCCGCCCCCCTCGTTGCGGGCCGCCACCCGCGCAGCCTGGCTTGCCTACTTCTTGAGGCTGAGGCCGCCGAAACGCTTGTTGAACGCGGCCACCCGGCCGCCCTCGGCAACCTGCTGCTTGCCACCGGTCCATGCCGGGTGGCTGAGCGGGTCGATTTCGAGCGACATGACATCGCCTTCCTTGCCCCAGGTCGAACGGGTTTGGTATTCGGTGCCATCGGTCATCCTGACCGTGATCATGTGATAATCGGGGTGCCCTTCGGCCTTCATGACGCAAATCCTTGTCAGCTTTCGCCGGTGCCGACCGGCGGTGCTATCGAACGGGAAGCGCGCCCCTTAGTGGGGAATGCCGCGCAATGCAACCGCCTTTGGCCGGCGGCGGCCTTTCCTATGCCCTTCCCCTGCCGCTAGGCTGACGCGGCTCTTTGCCATCGCCGTTTTGCCGGAGCGGAACTGGGCGGTTCCGCCGATCGCAACACAAGCATTGAGCGCGGCCATTTCGATCCCTGAACTGTGTCTCAAGTGCCTCGAACCAGCCCTTGGATGAACGGCTGCCGGGCCTGATCAAGCAGAAAGGGACGGCGGCGCCGCGGCCACAATCGCACGGCGCGCGCTGTAGCGGCGCGAGCTTGCAAGGCGGGCGCAGGCACCGAGGAAGGCGGCCCGCACGGGCCTGCGCAGCTCAAAGCGCGTCGGTCATCATCGCGGTGAATTCGACCTCGCAGGTGGTCTTGCCCTCGACGCTGGCCACGCCCCTGAACTTATAGACGCGGCTGCGCTTCTGAGTGAACTCGACATGCAGATCGAGCAGGCATCCCGGCGTCACCGGGGCGCGGAACTTGGCGTTCTCGATACCCATGAAGATCACCAGCTTGCCGCTACCGGCCAGCTGCATCGTCTCGATCCCGAGTATGCCCGCGGCCTGCGCCAGCGCCTCGATCTGAAGCACGCCGGGCATGATCGGAGCACCAGGAAAATGGCCCTGGAAGAACTGCTCGTTCATGCTCACGGCCTTGACCGCGTGGATCCGCTCGCCCAGCGTCATCGACCGCACGCGGTCGACCAGCAGCAGCGGATAGCGATGCGGCAAGGCCTGGAGGACCTTGCCGATGTCGTAATCCACTGCCGCCGGAGCGGGAATCTCAGCCTCGCTCATCGCTTGCTCCCTGGCTGGCGTAGAGGCCCGCCTCAGCGGCCGGCCGGGGCCTGCGGATTGCCCTGCTGCTGCTGCTGTTGGCGCTGCTGGATCAGCTGCGCGGTGAGCAGGCGCTGCTGGATCTCCTGATACAGCTGCACGCTTTCGCGCGCGGGCTGCCATCCCTGCGGCGGAACGATGCCGACCGAGGGAACCTTGGCGTTCAGCGCGGTGGTGATCTGCTGGGTAATGTCGGCCTCGGGGACGGTGTACATCACGCTGCCCGGATCGATCACCAGCTTGATCTGCTGCTTGGTCACCACTTCCTGCAGGGCAGCGCCGTATTGGGCAATCACCTGCTCGACCGCATAGACGCGCGCGGCATCGATCTGGTTGGTGAGCGCCTGGATCTCCTGCTCCAACGTCTGGAGCTGCTTGAACTGCGGCGACTTCTGCTTGGCCGTGAGTTCGGCATCATCGACCTGCTTGTCGCCGTTGGTATCGAACGACTGGAGCAGGGTCTGGCGCTCCTGCGCCTTGGTCCGGCGCAGTTCGTTCTGCTGGGCGTAGGTGGTGTTGACCTGTTCGTAGGCGGTCTGGAAGGCCGTGGTGCCGATCACGGCGCGCGCGATATCGACAATGGCGATGCGGCCTTCGACCTGTGCCTGCGCGGGCACGGCGGCAAGGGCGCAAAGCGCCACCGCAGCCGGGGCAATCAGCTTGGAGAAAATCGTCATCAGAATTGGGTTCCTACGTTGAAGGTGAACTGGCGTTCGTCGTCGCCCGGAACCTTGCGGATGGTCTGGGCGAAGTCGATCCGGAAGGGGCCGAAAGGCGAATTCCAATTGACCCCGATCCCGGCGGTGATGCGCGGGCTGGGTGAGTTGCCAAGGAAGGTTTCCTTGATGGCGCTGCCCGGTCGGATGAGCGGAGAATTGGCCGTGCCGTTGGGAGCCGTGGGGCTGGTGGTAGGGTCGAACACCGGCTGGCCGTTGACCAGCACCGGCTGGCCATTGGCGTCGAGTCGGGGCGTGAGATAGAGCAGATTGCCCTGCGCGTCGCGCTGCTGCAGCCCGTTCGGGTTGTCCTGAAGCACCGGCGTCGCGACGCCCCACAGCGCCCCGATGTCGGTCCAGATCGAAGGCCTCAGGCCGAGCTCGCGCGCGCCGCTGCCGAGCGGAATCTCGAGCTCCGCGCGGCCGAGATAGTAATTGCGCCCGCCGATCGCGTCATCGCGGGTCTGGCGGCGATCGGTGATCAGTACCGGGTTGCCATTGGCATCGGTTTCGTAACGCTGGGTCAAGACACGCGGGCCGACACCGCGGATCGCAAAGCCGCGGAACTGCGGCTCACCAAGGAAGAAGCGGTCCGTCAGCAAGACGTCGTCCACGCCCGCGCCAGGACGATCCTGCAACGGGATGATCGTGCCGCCTTCCGCAAGAACCGAGAAGATGAAGCCGGAATTGCCGACGTTCCAGAACTGCTGCGCACGCCCGCGGAACCGCGCGTAGCGCACGTCTCCACCCAGCCCCGCGAACTCCCCGCTCAGCGAGATCGTCTTGCCGCGGCTCGGACGGATGCGCGAATTCAGCGAGTTGTAGTTGAGGGTGAGGCCGAGGATCGAACTCAGCCGGGTGCCGATCGCGTCGCACAGGAAACGGCCCGCCAGCAAGGGATCGCACTCGCGCGTGCCGTCACCGTCGAGGTCGGAGAAGAACTGGTTCTCATCCAGCGTCACGTCTTCATAATTGAGCGTATAGCTGCCGATAAGTGACATGTACTCCGTCAGCGGCACACCCGCGCGCACGGAGAAGCCCGTGGTCGATTGGCGGAAGGTGGTGTTGCGATCGCGGTTGGTAAAATTGAAGCTGTTGAAGTCGCGGCGGTAGATGTCCACCCCGGCCGAGATGTTGCGGTCGAACAGGTAGGGCTCGGCAAAGCTCACCTGCGCCGAGCGCGAGAACTGCGAATAGTTGACGCTGAGGCCGATGGTCTGACCTCGCCCGCGGAAGTTGCGCTGACGGATCGAACCGGCAAGGATGAACTGCTCGATCGACGAGAAGCCCGCCGAGAACTGCAATTCGCCGGTCGGACGCTCCTCGACATTGGCTTCGAGCACGATCCGGTCAGGCGCGCTGCCTTCGGTCTGGGTGACTTCGAAGTTCTCCTGGAAATAGGCCAGCGAGTTGATGCGCGCCGTGGTGCGCTGCACCGCGAGGCTGTTGAAGGCGTCACCCTCGGCGATCCGGAATTCGCGGCGCACGACCTTGTCCTGCGTCAGCGTGTTGCCATTGACATCGACCCGCTCGACATAGACGCGCGGCGCCTCGCGCAGGATGAACGTGATGTTCATCGTCAGGTCATCCTTGTTCGCGCGGAAACGCGGCTGGACATCGGCGAAGGCATAGCCAAAGCGGCCGGCCAGCTCGGTCAGCTGCTCGACAGTGTCTTCGACCAGCTTGGCGTTGTACCAATCGCCGGTCTGCATCGGCAGCTGGGTGGTCATCGCGTCACTGTCGAAGTCGCGCAGCTGGCTGTCGACCTTGACCTCGCCGAACTTGTATCGTTCCCCCTCTTCCACCACGTAGGTGATGATGAAGTCCTTCTGGTCGGGCGTAAGCTCGGCCACCGCCGAGACGACGCGAAAATCGGCGTAGCCTTCGGTGAGGTAGAACTGGCGCAGCTTCTGCTGGTCAAAGGCAAGGCGATCGGGATCGTAGCTGGTGTTCGAACTGAAGAACCTGGTGGGGCGCGCCTGCTTGGTGACCATCTCGCCGCGCAGCTTGCCATCGTCGAACTTCTCGTTGCCGAGAATGTTGATCTGGCGGACCTTGGACTTCGGGCCCTCCGAAATCTCGAGCACGATATCGACGCGGTTCTGCGGCAGCTGCACCATCTTCGGCTCGACCTGAGCGGCAAACCGGCCCTGACGCTTGTAGAGCTCGATGATCCGGGCCACGTCGGCGCGCACCTTCGAGCGGGTGAAGATCTGGCGCGGGGCCAGCTTGATTTCCGGGAGGATCTTGTCCTCCTTGAGCCGCTTGTTGCCTTCCAGCACGATGCGGTTGATCACCGGGTTCTCGGTCACGGTGATGACGACGTTGCCGTTGTCATTGCGGATCGAGAAATTGGCGAACAGCTCGGTCGCACCGAGATCCTTGAGCGCCTCGTCCGCAGCGGCGGAGGTATATTCCTGTCCGACGCGCAGCCGGATGTAGGTGAGGATGGTGGTCGGCTCGAGACGCTCGGCCCCGACCACGCTGATGGAGCGGATGATATTGCTCTGGGCGGCAGGCGCAGGCGCGGGCGCCGGCTGCGCCGCATCCTGCGCGATCGCCACGCCGGGGAAACCTGCAAGGATCGACCCGCAGGTCAGCAAAGCAACCAGCCGTTCGGCCCGGGACAGGGTGCGCGAAGTGCCGGTCTGGCCGGTGACGAGGCCACGGCCTGTCTCGCTCATAGGGTTCATGCAGCTAACGTCCCGTCCAACCTGTGGGTGATCCGCCCCCGAAGAACCGGGCGCGCTCGGGGATGCCTCTGCCCGATGCACGCCGCGCAATCAAGCCGCGAGCCAAGACCTGGCGCGATAGAGCCTGCGCTTTCCACGGCAAACCGCGGCTCGATGCAGATACAGGCTCAGGAGCCGAACAGGGGTAGCGAAAAGAGATCATTCACCGTCACCACCACCATCAGCATCAGCACCAGCGCAATGCCGGTGCGATAGGCCCATTCGGTCGCCTGCGGCCCCACCGGCTTGCGGCGGATCGCCTCGGCCAGATAGAACATCAGGTGCCCGCCATCGAGAGCGGGGATTGGCAAGAAGTTGATGAATGCCAAATTAAGCGAGATCAGCGCGGCGAAGTTGATGAAGGCTGCGAACCCGAGGCTCATCTGTTCGCCCGAGTATTTGGCGATCTTGAGCGGACCGCCCAGTTCCTGGAAGGATCGGTCACCTACGAGGATCTGCTGGATGCCGGTCACCATCATGCCCATCAGATCCCAGCTCTGTTCGACGGCCAAAGGCACGGCCTGCAACAGGCCGACATCCTCGAACACATACTTCCCGCCGGCGGGCGCGACACCGATTTGGCCGATCGAGGTGGGATTGCCGAACTCATCGATCTTGATGACCCGCGCGGTGGTGAGAGCAATGTCGATCCGTGCGCCTTCACGCTCGACGGTGAACACCATCTTGCGGGACGGATGGAGGCCCACCGCGCTGCGCAGCTCATCGAAATCGGCAACTGGCTTGCCATCGATGGCGATGATGGTATCGCCCACCTGCATCCCCGCAGCCTCGGCGACGCTCCCCTCGGCGAAGCCGCCGATGGTGCGCGAATCCTCTGCGCCTTCGATCACCGGCTTGCCGAGAATGGCATAGAAGGCCGCGAAGATCGCAATCGCGACCAGAAGGTTGGTCACCGGCCCTGCCGCCACGATCAGCGCGCGCTTCCACAAGGCGGCATGTTGGAAACTGCCTTCCTCTCTGGGCGCGGCAGGATCGGGCACGCTCGCCGGGTTCATATCGCCCCGGAACTGAACGTAACCGCCCAGTGGCAGCGCCGACAGCTTCCAGCGGGTGCCGCGCTGGTCGGTAAAGCCGGCGATCTCCTTGCCGAACCCGACCGAGAAGACTTCCGCCTTCACCCCGAACAGGCGACCGACCAGCAGGTGGCCAAGCTCATGGAGCGTAACGAGCGGCCCGAGCAGCAGCAGGAAGCCCGCCACGTACATCCAGAAAGGGGGGGAATCAAACAAGGGCGCTGTTCTCCAGCAGGCTCATGGCTTGCCTGCGAGCCGATTGATCGACGGCGAGCACTTCATCGAGGCTCGTCGGGGGCGGGGCGTCATTGCTGCGCGCGAGGGTTTCCTCGACCAATGCCGCAATCCGGGTGAACCTGATCTGACCGGCAAGGAAAGCAGCTACCGCGACTTCGTTGGCGGCATTGAGGATCGCCGGCGCGGCCCCGCCTGCCGCTATGGCTTCGCGCGCCAGGCGCGTGGCGGGGAACAGCGCCTCGTTGGGCGCCTCGAAGGTCAGCTGGCCGATCGCGGCGAGATCGAGCGCCGGCAGCTGCGTCTCCATCCGCTGCGGCCAGGCCAGACACGAGGCAATCGGCACCCGCATGTCCGACGGGCCGAGCTGCGCCAGCGTCGAACGGTCACGGAACTCGACCATCGAGTGGATCACGCTCTGCGGGTGAACCACGATCGCGAGCTTCTCCAGCCCGACCGGGAAGAGATGATAGGCCTCGATATATTCGAGCCCCTTGTTCATCATCGTGGCCGAATCCACGCTGATCTTGGCCCCCATCGACCAGTTGGGATGGGCGATGGCCTCGGCCGGGGTGGCGGCATGGAGCCGTTCGGCACTCCAGGTGCGCAAGGGCCCGCCGCTCGCGGTCAGCGTGATGCGCACGACATCCGACAGGCGGTTTCCGGCAAGGCACTGGAAGATCGCATTATGCTCGGAATCGGTGGGCAGCAGCGTCGCGCCATGCCTGGCGACAGCCTGCATCAGCACTTCGCCCGCCGAAACCAGCGCTTCCTTGTTGGCGAGCGCAATGGTGCCCCCGCGCTCGACCGCCGCCATCACCGGGGCGAGCCCCGCGCAGCCGACGATCGCCGCGACCGTCATGTCCACGGGCCGCGCCGCCGCCTCGGCCAGCGCCTTCGCGCCGCCGGCCGCTTCGATCCCGCTATTGCCGAGCGCCGCGCGCAATTCGGGCAGGCAGCCTTCGTCCCCGACCACCGCAAGCTTGGCGTCGAATTCGATCGCAAGCGCCGCCAGCTCGGCCGCGCTGCAATGCGCGGTGAGGGCCTCTACCCGCCATGCCCCGCGGTTGCGGCGCACCAGATCGAGCGTCGAAGCGCCAATCGAGCCGGTGGCGCCGAGCACAGTGAGCGAACGGGTCATGGCCGCATCATCCCAGCAAACGCAGGCCCAAGGCAATCACAAACAGCATGAAGAACACTGCAAGGAAGCCGTCGAGCCGATCGAACAGCCCGCCGTGGCCGGGGATGAGATTGCTCGAATCCTTCACGCCTGCCCGCCGCTTCATCCAGCTTTCGAAGAAATCGCCGCTCTGCGCGAGCACCGCGATCAGCAGGCCGGCGACCAGCGCCAGCGCCAGACTGGCCATGTCGTAACCGGGCGAGCCCGAGGCCGGGCCAAAATCCGCCAGCTCGTTGCCCAGCCCCACGAGCCCCGCCGCCAGCGCCCCGCCGCCCAGCCCGGCCCACGTCTTGGATGGGCTGATCTTCGGCGCGATCTTGGGGCCACCGATAGCCCGGCCGGCGAAATAGGCCCCGACATCGACCGCGACAATCGGCGCGATATAGCCGCACAGCACCTCAAGCGGGCCATAGCCCAAGCTCTGGCCATTCACGGGCAGGAACTGCGCCCCGTTTCTGAGCGCCATCATCGCCAGCGCCGCCCCGCCGATGTAGAGCACACCAGCGAAAAACCACAGCGTCTCGGAAAGGCCGGACGCAGCGAAGCGGCGCACCAGCCGGTTCCACTCCCACAGCACGCCCAGCGCCAGCACGCCGACGAAGCCGGTCCAGAACCACCCACCGAGCCACAGCGCCCCGAAGGAGATCACCAGCATCACCACCGCCGAGCCGAGCCGCACCGGCAAATCGGAGACAGCTTGCTTGCGCCCGTCAGCGCCCGCCATAGCGTCGCTCCCTCCGCGCAAAGTCGTCGAGCGCCTGGCGAAGGTGCGCCGGTTCGAAATCGGGCCACAGCGTATCGACGAAGAGCATCTCGGCATAGGCCGATTGCCACAGCAGGAAATTCGACAGGCGGATCTCGCCGCTGGTGCGGATCAGCAGATCGAGCGGCGGGAGATCGGCTGTGTCGAGGTGCGCGGCAATCGTCTCGATGCTCACCGGGCCTTCGGCAGCCGCCTTGGCCGCAGCGCGCGCAATCTCGTGCTGGCCGCCATAGTTGAGCGCGACGGCCAGCGTCTGCTTGCCATGCGCGGTTTGCGCCAGCGCGTCTTTCAGCATGGCGACGATATCGGGCGCCAATGACTGCCAGTCGCCGATGATCTTGAGCTTGACATTGTTGGCGACGAATTCGGGCAGGTCGGATTTGATGAACTTGCGCATCAGGTTCATCAGATCGTCGACCTCCTCGTCAGGCCGCTTCCAGTTTTCCGAGGAGAAGGCATAAAGCGTCAGGCATTCAAGCCCAGTCGGCTCGAGACTGCGCACCAGCCGCCGTACCGCCTCGACCCCGCGCTGGTGCCCGGCCGCGCGCGGCAAGCCCCGCTTCTTGGCCCAGCGGCCATTGCCATCCATGATGATGGCGACATGTCTGGCGCGCGACTGGTCCAATCCTGTTCCCATGGTCCGAGATTCTCGGCGCTTACTGCGCGAGGATTTCCTGTTCCTTTCTGGCCGCGGCCTCGTCGGCTTCCTTGACGTGCTGATCGGTCAGCTTCTGGACCTGCTCTTCCAAGCGCTTGCGCTCGTCCTCGGAGATTTCCTTCTTCTTTTCGTCGGTCTTGAGGCTTTCCATGGCATCGCGGCGCACGTTGCGAATCGCGATCTTGGCCTTTTCGGCATATTGGCTCGCGAGCTTGGCCAGCTCCTTGCGACGCTCCTGCGTCAGATCGGGGATCGGCAGGCGCAGGGTCTGGCCGTCGACGATCGGATTGAGCCCGAGATTGGCATAGGCGATCGCCTTTTCCACCGCATGGACGTTCGCCTTGTCCCACACCTGCACCGAAAGCATCCGCGGCTCAGGCGCCGAAACGGTCGCCACCTGATGAAGCGGCATCATCGCGCCATAGACCTCCACCTGCACCGGATCGAGCAAGGTGGTGTTGGCCCGGCCGGTGCGCAGGCCCTGAAGGTCGCTCTTGAGCGATTCCACCGCGCCCTTCATCCGGCGCTCGACATCGGCCTTGTCAAATTGCGGCATGGCTGAGGTTCCTCTTTCTTAGCTGTCTTGCACGATGGTCTGGACGCCTTCGCCCGCCAGCACGCGCGCGAGGTTGCCCTTCTCGCGGATCGAGAAGACGACGATCGGGATCTTGTTGTCACGGCACAGCGCCACGGCAGAGGCGTCCATCACCTTGAGATTGTCGGCCAGCACACGGTCATAGGAAACCCGATCGAATCGTTTTGCCTCGGGATTCTGCTTGGGGTCGCTGTCATAGACCCCGTCGACGCTGGTGCCCTTGAGCAGCGCATCGCACTTCATTTCGGCAGCACGGAGCGCCGCGCCGCTGTCGGTGGTGAAATAGGGGGCGCCCACGCCCGCGGCGAAGATCACCACGCGGCCCTTTTCCAGATGGCGCTCGGCGCGGCGGCGGATCACCGGCTCGCACACCTTGTCCATCTCGATCGCCGATTGCACGCGGGTCTGGACGCCAAGCTGCTCGAGCGCATTCTGCATCGCCAGAGCGTTCATCACCGTCGCGAGCATTCCCATGTAATCGGCCTGGGCGCGATCCATCCCCTTGGCCGCGCCTGCCATGCCGCGGAAGATGTTGCCCCCGCCGATGACCAGGCAGATTTCAAGGCCCGTATCCTTGGCCGCCTTCACTTCGGCAGCAAGCGCGGCGACGAAACCCGGGTCGATCCCGAACTGCTGATCCCCCATCAGCACTTCGCCGGAGAGTTTGAGCAGGACACGCTTGAGCGGGGGAAGGGGCATGGGGGTGCGGGGCTCCGGGAGCAATCTGGTTGCGGCGCGCACTTAACGGCCAAACCGCGATTGCGCAAAGGGTAAGGTAGCGCCGTGCGCGGTGGCGCTCAAGCAAACGGCCGCCACAACATCGACGCTGCGGCGGCCGGTTCGTGCTTCGGCAGAGCGAAAATCAGCCGGCGACGGCCGCCGCCACTTCCGCCGCGAAATCGGTTTCTTCCTTCTCGATTCCTTCACCGAGCTGGAAGCGGGCATAGTCCTTGAGCACGATCGGGGTGCCCGCGGCCTTGCCAGCCTGAGCGATGAGATCGGCAATCACGGTCTTGTTGTCCATCACGAAGATCTGGCTGAGCAGCGCGTTTTCCTTGGCGAATTTCTTCACTGCGCCATCAACCATCTTTGCCTGCACCTCGGCGGGCTTACCGGTTTCGGCAGCCTTTTCGGCAGCGATCTTGCGCTCGCGCTCGATCACTTCGGGATCGAGGCTTTCAGCATCGAGCGCCATCGGGAAGGCGGCAGCGGCGTGCATCGCGAGCTGCTTGCCGAGCGGTTCGAGCACGTCGGCACCCGCCTCGCTCTCCAAGCCGATCAGCACACCGATCTTGCCGAGGCCTTCGGCAGCGGCGGTATGCACATAGGCAACGACCGCACCCTTCTCGACCGAGACGGTCTTGATCCGGCGGATCTGCTGGTTTTCGCCGATGGTGGCGACATTGTCGGTCAGCTTTTCGGCGACAGTGCCGCCGTCGGGGTAGGCCGCCGCCTTGAGCGCGTCGACATCGTCGGTACCCAGGTGCAGGGCAACCGCTGTCACCTTGCGGACGAAGTCCTGGAACCTGTCATTCTTGGCAACGAAGTCGGTTTCCGAGTTGACTTCGACCACCACGCCCTTGGTGCCTTCCACCAGCACACCGATCAGACCCTCGGCAGCCGTGCGGCTGGACTTCTTCTGGGCGGTGGCGAGGCCCTTGGCGCGCAGGGCGTCAACGGCAGCCTCGATATCGCCGCCGGCTTCGGCGAGCGCCTTCTTGGCGTCCATCATGCCAGCGCCGGTGCGCTCGCGCAGCTTCTTCACATCGGCGACGGAAAAATCGGCCATGGGAATGTCCTTCTTCTATTCGGGGGGCGCCGGTCACCCACAAGGATGACCGGCGCGCTAGAGGGGGAATGTGACGGGCGCTTGACGAAAACCGTCAATCGCCCCCGCAAAATCAGGCTTTGGCGTCTTCGGCCGCCGGTTCATCGACGACGACGGCTTCGGCCGGCGGCTCTTCCATCGCCCCGACATCGGCAGCGGTCTCAGCCTTGAGCTTGCCCTTGCCGGCAAGCGCGGCTTGACCGACCGCCTGACAGTAAAGACGCACCGCCCGGCTCGCGTCGTCATTGCCCGGAACCGGGAAGGCAATATTCGACGGGTCGACATTGGTATCGAGGATCGCGATCACCGGAATGCCAAGCACCGCGGCCTCCTTGATCGCGAGGTCTTCCTTGTTGGCGTCGATCACGAACATCACGTCCGGAATGCCGCCCATGTCGCGGATGCCGCCGAGCGACAGCTCAAGCTTGTCGCGCTCACGGGTGAGGTTGAGCACTTCCTTCTTGGTCAGGCCGCTGGTGTCGCCCGAGAGCATTTCCTCAAGGCTCTTGAGGCGGCGGATCGAACCCGAAATGGTCTTCCAGTTGGTCAGCATCCCGCCCAGCCAGCGGTGGTTGACGAAGTGCTGGCCCGACATGCGCGCGGCTTCGGCGATCGGCTCTTGCGCCTGACGCTTGGTGCCGACGAACAACACCTTGCCGCCCGAACGCACGGTGGCTTCGACGAAGTCGAGCGCGCGCGCGAACAGCGGCACGGTCTGCGACAGGTCGATGATGTGGATGCCGTTGCGCGCGCCGAAGATGTAGGGCTTCATGCGCGGGTTCCAGCGGTGGGTCTGGTGGCCGAAGTGAGCGCCGGCCTCGATCAATTGCTGCATCGTGACGACAGGTGCCGCCATATGTCATTCCTTTCCGGTTGTTCCTCTGGAAGGCTGGAACCGCGCTGGCGGAGTCCCCGCCTGCGGCACCGGTATGCGCGCCTTCCATGTGACGTTAGTGCTGCGGACAGGGCCTGCGGCCCGCCCGTAGCGAGCGCGCCCTTAGCCGCGGGCCTCGGGAAAATCCAGCCCTGAATCGCCGGAACAAGCAGAACATAACGCGAATATTTGCTTGACAGGCCGGAACGTCTAGGGAACAAACCGTAAGGAACAAATATCGAACACCGAATCGGAAGGAACCCGCCATGCTTGCTCTTGCCATCAACCTGCTGCTTGCCCTCGCCGCGGTCATGGCGGTGCTGAGCCTTGCCGACAGCGCGATCAAGGCGCGTCGGGCCTATGGCGTACTGATGCATGAAAAGGCCGTTATGAATGCCGGCTTCATCAGGCAGCTCGCTGCCGGCGAAGTGCGGCTGCGCGCCGGTGCGCGTCTCGGCGGCGCGGTTATCCTGCCGCGGCGCGCCCCGATGCTGCGGCCGTTGCCTGCTCGAGCGCGCGGCGCCGCTTGATCCGGCCGTATTTGACCAGCCCATAGGGCATCAGCGCCAGATAGGCCGCACAGATCGTCGCCAGCGTCCACCACGGCTCGAGCAGCAAGGCGGCAAAGGCGAGCGCGGCGAAGGCGATCAGCCACAGCCGGATCGCCTTGCGCGGCCGCAGCGAGGCCCAGCTGAGCGTCGCCATGTTGGAGATCATCAGGCCTGCGATCACCGCCAGCCACACGGTCATCACCAGCGGATCGCGAAAGAAGGCAATCCCGGTCTCATGCCACAGGTAGAACGGTGTGAAGGCCAGCCCCGCGCCGACCGGAGCGGGAACCCCGGTCAGGAACCCGGCGGACTTGTGCGGCTGCTCGTCCATGTCAATGCGCGCGTTGAAGCGCGCGAGGCGCAAGGCGCAGGAAATCGCGAAAGCAAGCGCGGCAAACCAACCGAAACGGGGCAGATCCTGCAAGCTCCACAGAAACAGGATCAGCGCCGGCGCGACGCCGAATGACAGCGAATCCGCCAAGCTGTCGAGCTCCGCGCCGAAACGCGACTGGGCGTTGAGCAAGCGGGCAATGCGACCGTCGATCCCGTCGAGCACCCCGGCCAGCACCACCAGCCCGACCGCATAGTCCCATTGGCCGTCGATCGCGAAGCGGATGCCGGTCAAACCGGCGCACAGCGCGGCGGCAGTGATGGCGTTGGGCAGCATCGCCCGCAAGGTCAGGCCGCCGCCGCGCACCGCCGGCGCGTCCTCGTTCTCGTCCTCGGCCGCCTTGGGGCCAAGCCGCGCCGGCAGGAAGCGCGCGCCGGGCAGCTTGCGCGGCCCGCTGGCGCGGGGTGGCTGGCGGCTCATTGGGCGATCCCTTCGATCAGCCCGCGCTGACCAATTTCGGCGATCACTGTCTCGCCCGCGATAACGGTCTGGCCGATCATCACCTTGGGATCAGTGCCAGCCGGAAGATAGACATCGACTCTGCTGCCGAAGCGGATCAGGCCGACCCGCTGGCCCTTGGCGACAATGTCGCCGGGCTTGACGAAAGGCACGATCCGCCGCGCCACCAGCCCTGCAATCTGGGTAAAACCGATCTTCAGCCCGTCGCCGCGCTCGATCAGGATGTGCTGCCTTTCGTTCTCCTCGCTGGCCTTGTCGAGCTCGGCATTCATGAAGCGCCCGGGAATATAGACCACCCGCCGCACCGTTCCGCCTATCGGGGTGCGATTGATGTGCACATCGAACACGCTCATGAAGATCGACACCCGCGTCACCGGCCCGGAGGCAAGGCCAGCAAAGCCCGATCCGTCGTCGATCTGCAATTCGCGCGGCGGCTCGACGTCTTCGATCAGGCTGACCAGCCCGTCAGCCGGCGAGACCAGCGCCGTATCGGCCTGCGGCACCACCCGTTCGGGATCGCGGAAGAAAGCGAACACTGCAATCGCAAGGAAGGCCAGCGGCCAGCCGATCAGTTCCCAGCCGATCAGCAGGAAAAACAGGCTGACCGCGCTCACGGCCAGCCCGAACTTGCGACCTTCCGGGTGAATCGTGGGCCAGCTCCAGGGCGCGTCTCCCCGGCCCTTGTTATCGAGGATTTCACCTGCCATCGCTCAGCTTCTAGGGAGTGGCGCGCGGGCCTGCAAGAATGCTCGGTCCGCTGCAGCAGCCTCAGCCGACCTTACGCACGAAAACGCTGCCCGCCGAGTATCCCGCACCGAAGCTGCAGATCAGCCCCGTATCACCCGCCACCAGATCGTCCGAATGCAGGTGGAAGGCGATGATCGAGCCGGCGCTGGAGGTGTTGCCATAGGTGTCAAGCACCGTCGGGCTCTCGTCCTCGTTGGCCTCGTGGCCGAGAACCTTCTGCGCGATCAGACGGTTCATTCCGGCGTTGGCCTGATGCAGCCACAATCGGCGCAGGCTCTCCGGCGCAATCCCGAGCCGAGCGGCCTCCTCGAGGATCAACTGCGCCACCATCGGCACGACTTCCTTGAACACCTTGCGCCCTTCCTGGACGAATAGCTTGTCCGGCGTGCCTTGGGTTTCGGGCGTGGCGCGGTTGAGGAATCCGAAATTGTTGCGGATGTTGTTCGAAAAGACCGTCTTGAGCCTGGTGCCGAGGATCTCCCAGTGCCCGGCCGGCGCGAGTCCCGCATCCTCCACCAGCACCGCAGTCGCCACGTCGCCGAAGATGAAGTGGCTGTCGCGGTCGCGCCAGTTGAGATGGCCCGAGGTGATCTCGGGGCTGACCACCAGCACGCTGCGGGCATTGCCGGCGCGGATGTAGTCGGCGGCGGTCTGGATGCCGAAGGTCGCCGAGGAGCAGGCGACATTCATGTCGAATGCGAAGCCCTCGATCCCGAGCGCCTGCTGGATTTCGATCGCCATTGCCGGATAGGGGCGCTGCATGTTGGATGCCGCGCACAGCACCGCGTCGACATCTTGCGGGCGGCGTCCGGCCCGGTCGAGCGCCTGTTGCGCCGCGGCCACACCGATCTCGGCCATGATCGAGAGCTCGTCATTGGCGCGTTCGGGCCAGCGCGGGGCCATGATCTCGGGGTCGAGGATCGACGTCTTGCTCATCACGTGGCGCGCCTTGATGCCGCTCGCCTTCTCGATGAATTTGACCGAGGAATAGGCCAGCGGCTCGGCCTCGGGATGGGCGGCATTGTAGCGATCGACGAAGGTGTTGAAGCTGGCGACCAGCTCCTCGTTGGTGATGATCTCGGCCGGAGTAAACAGACCGGTGGCGGAAATCACCGGGCGCCCCGTGAGGCCGGCGGTGAGACTAGGTTGCGCGTCCTGCATGAATCCCTCTCGCGTGGAGCGCGCGGGCTTACTGCGCGCCCCCGCACCCGGCAAGACCCGGCAGCACCGCGATGGTGGAGGGTCAACCCGCCGCGCCGCCTGCCGGAAGCGCCCCGGCTGTCTCCTCGCCACGGCCCATCACTTCGGCCAGCAGCGGATTGGGAAAGGTGCGACGGATGGTGACCGCGTAGAACACCTCGGACAGGTCGGGCAGCTGGAACAGTTCGCAGAGCAGGCCGGCGGCGAGTTCGTCTTGCACCACGATCGGCGGGATCACCGCCACGCCCGCCTCCGAGCGGGCCAGAAGCCGCAGCATCGCCATGTCGTCGGCCTCGGCTGCGATCCGCGGGACGATCCCCAGCCGCTCGGTCAGCGCGTCGAACCCGGCGCGCAGCGCGGTTTCGGGGGTGGGAAGGATCAGCGGCGCGGTCTTCAGCAGCCCTTTCAGCCCCTGCCCCGCCAACGCCAACCGCGAACGCGCGCCGACAAGGCTCACCGGCTGTTCGTCGAGCCGCTGCACCAGATAGGGGCTGGCAGCATCCCGCGCGGGCATGAGGTTGGTCAGCAGCACGTCGATGCTCATCGCCTCGAGCGCGCGCAGCAGGCCCGACTGGGTGCCCGAGCGCAGCACCACCTCGACATCGTCGCGCCCGATCAGCGGCGCTAGAAAGCGCATCTGGAAGTTGCGCGACAAGGTCGCCAGGGCGCCGATGCGCAGCACCTTGCGCTGCCCGCCGACTGCGCGAAAGGTCGCCATCAACTGGTCCGAGGCGAGAAAGATCTGATCGGCATAGTCGAGCGCGATCCGCCCCGCTTCGGTCAGCACCAGATGGCGCCCGCGCCGCTCGAACAGATCATGGCCAAGATCGGCTTCGAGCGCCTTGATTTGGGTGGAGACCGCGCTTTGCGAGATGTTCAGCGCGCGCGCTGCCGCCGTCAGCGTGCCTTCGCGGGCCGTGGCCCGGAACAGGCGCAGGTGATGCAGATTGAGGTTTGCCACCAGGAAATCCTGCCCATCGTTCTATTAAATAGAATATTCAGATACAAAATATGTAATTTTTTTAATTCTGTCGAGACTTTATCCGAACGGCACGTCCGTTGAACCTCCCGCTCGGAGTGCCACCATGTCGTTTGCCTACGCCTTGTCGTTCTTCGCGCCGCTGGCGCTTCTGCCCGCCGCTTTGTTCGCCGCGCTGCGGCCCGGTCGGCGGCCCGGCAGCCTGCCACGCTGGTCCGAGGCCTCGGCCTTGGCGGCCTTCTTGCTCGCGCTCGGCGGCCTTGTGCAGACCGCGCTTGGCCCGATGGCGGGCGTGGGCGTGTTGGGCGCAGTAGCGCGGCTTGGTCTGCGCGCCGATCTCGTCAGCACCGCGGTCGCGAGCCTGGTCGGCTTCATCGGCTGGATCGTCATGCGCTACAGCCGCACCTATCTCGACGGCGAAGCGCGCGAGGGAGCCTTCCATGGGCTGATGCTGCTCACGCTCGCCGCGGTGCTGGTGTTCGTGCAAGCCGCGAGCCTCGCCACGATGATACTGGCCGCGGGGATGGTGGGCCTCACGCTCAAGCGCCTGCTGCTGTTCTACCCAGGCCGCGCCGAGGCGCAGCGGGCGGCGACGAAGTTCGCGCTGGTATGGCACGCGGGCGATGCCATGCTGATCATCGCTGCCGCGCTGCTGGCGTCCCGCTTCGGCACGCTCGAATTCGCGGCGCTCGCCGAAGCAGCCAGCGCCGGCGGATTGGGCCTGGCGGGCACGCTCGGGGTTGCAGCAATCGCCGCCGCCGCCGCGCTCAAGACCGCCGCCTTCCCGCTGCACGGCTGGCTGACCGAGGTGATGGAGGCCCCCACCCCGGTCTCCGCTCTGCTTCACGCCGGGATCATCAACTCGGGCGGCGTGCTGCTGATCACCGCCGCGCCGCTGGTGCAGGCAAGCACCGGGGCGATGGCCGCACTGGTGATGATCGGCGGCTTCACCGCGCTGTTCGGTGCTGCCGTGATGCTCACCCAGAGCGCGATCAAGACCGCGCTGGCCTGGTCGACCATCTCGCAGATGGGCTTCATGCTGTTGCAATGCGGCCTCGGCCTGTGGACCCTCGCGCTGCTGCACATCGTCGCGCACTCGCTCTACAAGGCCCATGCCTTCCTGTCCTCGGGCAACGCCGTCACCGAAGTTGCCGCTATCCGCCGCCCCGGCCCGGTGGCGGTGCCGAGCATGGCGGCCGTGCTCAAGAGCTTCGCGCTGGCGCTGGCGATCTTCGCCGCTATCGCCGCGGCCTTCACCGCTGCCTTCGGGCCGAAGTCGCCGCAGGCGCTGGCGCTGGGCGCGATCCTGATCTTCGGGGTGGCCTACCTCGTCGCTCAGGGCCTGGCCGACCGTGCGCCGGTGGCCCTGACCAAGCGCACTGCTGCATCGGCATTGGCGGCCGCGGCGGGCTACTTCAGCTTCCAGACCATCGCCCAGGCGATCTGGGGTCCGCTCCTGCCGCCAGCACCGATGCCGAGCGCGCTCGAATGGGCGCTGCTGGTGGTGGCGGTGGCGAGCTTCGGTCTTGTCGCTTTCGCCCAGGCGCTATTCCCGCTGTGGGCGCATCACCCCGCGACCGCGGGCCTGCGCGTCCACCTCGCCAACGGCCTCTATCTCAACGCCCTGCTCGACCGCGCGATCGGGGGCTTTCGCACCACACGCTCGCACTGAGCCGCCGCCTTACCGGAGTAATGCCCATGTTCATGAACCACGCTCAGATCACGCCGGTCAGGCTGTCGGCCATTCTCGAGGCTGCCGAGGCCGCCGCGCGCGCCGTCCCCCCGGCCTTTCCGCTCGATGCGACGGTCGCAGTCAATCCCTTCCTCGGCCAGACCGGCGAAGATCTTGCCACCGCCGCTGCGCGGCTCGGGCGGGTCGCGGGCATCCGCGTGACCCGCAAGGGCGCCGAATATGCCGCCGCGATCCGCGACGGACGCATCACTGAGCAGGACCTCGCCGATGCCCTCGCCGCATCCATTGCGCCGCTGCGCCCGGCCGATACGATGCAGCTGCGCCGCATCGCCGAACAGCTGGGTGACGGGCCGGAGCCTTCTGCCCTGCCGACCGTCGCCGATCTCGCGGCAGAAGCGACCGGCATCGACTGGCCGGCGCTGATCGACAAGTGCATCGGCCTGTGGGCCGCGGGCCATTTCGATCGCGGACAAGCGCTGTGGTCGCCCGCACCCGGCTCAGGGGCCTTCGCCGCATGGCGCGCCTGGGCGACGCATGACCTGACCCCGGAGATCGCCGGCCTGCGGGGGTTCTGCGCCCATGTCGCCGCTGCGCCCGACTCGCCCGAACGCGCAATCCTGTTTGCAGCCGAGGCGCTGGGCATCACCGATGCCGCCGCCGAACCCGCCTTCCACCGCCTGTTCATGAGCATGGGCGGCTGGTCGCAGCACGCCCGCTGGCTGCTGTGGCAGGCCGAACTGGTCGGCGAAACCGATCGCACCATGGCCGATCTGCTCGCCATCCGCCTGATCTGGGAAGAAGCCCTGCTCGTCCACGCTCCCGAAGTTGCCGAGCGCTGGGCGGCGACGGTTGCCGCCCATGCCGAGCCGGTGGTGCCCGGTGCACAGGAAGTCGCGCTGGCGATCCTGCAGGACGCGGCCGATCGCGCCTACCAGCGCCGCCTGATTGCGGCGCTTGACGGCGATGCGCCTTCCGGCAATCGCCCTTTCCTGCAGGCTGCCTTCTGCATCGACGTGCGCTCGGAAATATTCCGCCGCGCGCTCGAAAGTATCGATGACAGCATCGCCACGATCGGGTTTGCCGGCTTCTTCGGCCTGCCGCTGGCGCACCATGCCCATGGCTCCGACATTCGCGAGGCACACCTGCCGGTGCTGCTCAATCCTGCAATCGAGACCACCAGCGCCGGCGATCCGGCGGGCGACCAGCAGGCCCGCATCACCGCCCGTTCGGCCCGCGCCTGGGGCCGCTTCCGGCAGGCGGCGGTCAGCTCTTTCGCCTTCGTCGAGGCGATGGGCCCGGCCTACGCGGTGAAACTGGTGAAGTGGGCGCTGGGATTTGCGCCCAAGGCCAAACCCGAACCCGCTCCGCAAGTGATCGGCGGGATGAGCGCACAGGCCAAGGCCGATACCGGCGCAGCCGTGCTCAAGGCGATGAGCCTCACCCGCGACCACGGGGAAATCGTGCTGCTGCTCGGCCATGGCGGCAACCTCACCAACAACCCGCACGAGAGCGCCTATCACTGCGGCGCCTGCGGGGGTTACACCGGCGAGGTTTCGGCCCGCCTGCTGGCGATCCTGCTCAACGATCCCGAAACCCGTGCAGGCCTGGCGGCGCGCGGGGTCGCGGTGCCGGCGGACACGCTGTTCGTCGCCGGCCTGCATGACACCACGACCGATGCGGTCACCCTTTACGACGACGGCCTGCCTGCAGCCCGCAGCGGCGATCTTGAAAGGGTGCGCAAATGGCTGGCCCAGGCTGCGAAGGTCGCCCGGGCCGAACGGGCAGTGCGTCTGCCGGGAGCAAGCGCGAACACCATCCACCACCGCGCCAGCAACTGGGCCGAGATTCGCCCCGAATGGGGTCTGGTCGGCTGCGCCGCCTTCATCGCCGCCCCGCGCGAGGCGACTGCCGGCCGCGACCTTGGTGGCCGGGCCTTCCTCCACTCCTACGACTGGCGCGCGGACGAAGGCTTCGGCACGCTCGAACTCATCATCACCGCACCGGTGGTGGTGGCGAGCTGGATCAGCCTGCAATATTTCGGTTCTGCGGTTGCGCCCGAGATGTTCGGCGGCGGCAACAAGCTGATCCACAACGTGGTCGGCGGCATCGGGGTGATCGAGGGCAATGGTGGCCGCCTGCGCGCGGGCCTGCCATGGCAGGCGGTGCATGACGGCGAGGCATTGCAGCACGAACCGCTGCGCCTGAGCGTGATGATCGAGGCCCCGCGCGAGGAGATCCTCGGCGTCCTCGAACGCCATCCGGGGGTGCGCGAGCTGTTCGACAACGGCTGGCTGCATCTGTTCGTGCTCAAGAATGGCAAGGTCGATGCGCGCTATAGCCCGGGCCTCGGATGGACCGACACCGCGCTGCAAACGCTGGCCGCCTGATCGCGTGAGCAGGCGCAGGTGCGGGCGGAGGGCAGGCCTAGGTCCGCCTTCCGCCCGGCCTTCGTTCGCGATATGTTTCACGTGAAACATTGGCCGGCGCCAGACCGGCAAACCGGGCGCCTGCGGCAGGGGGGAGCGGTGCCGTCAGGCAGGATGCCTCAAGCCCTCACGCCATGACTGACCGGATCGCGGCACGCGCAGCCTATCGCCTGAGGCAACAGATCGCCAAGCAAGCGCGCGACACGCGCGGTGGTCGAGACAACTTGGCCCAAGCGATGCGCAGCACGCATCCGGCGCAGTCGTATCTCTCGCCGCGCCGGGACTGCGTCCGGCGACAGGGGCGAGCAAGCGAGCGGGGAAAGTGGTCAGGGCTTGAATAGAACGAGGAACGCAGAAACTTGATTTCCTTTGATTATTTATCAAGTGTAGATTCTCCGCCCACACTCTCCCCCACACTCGGGCCGATATTGGCGCTGAGATTGCTATGTCCGCCTACTTTAGCAAACAGCCTCGCGCGCACCCGCGCGGGCGAAAAACTGTAATAGCGATCACACGGGGAATTGGCCCCGCTCTACGTTGGCGCGGCCTTAAGGAATTTGCCCGCCCCCACTTTGGCTTAGTCTGACATTCCGCTAGAATGCTACAAGATAGGAGATGGGGGCCGCCAATGCTCAGGAGTTTGATTGCTTGCACAGCCTTACTAACGACGGTGCCTGTTGCTGCTCAAGATCGCCTTTCCCTCATCTGTGACGGAGCGTTCAGGGGACAATTCAAAGACCGCGAAGTAGGTGGAGCCGTAGTCACTCCCGAAGGCCGGGTGTATTCGGGCGGCGCTGCCAGTTCACAATACGGGGATGTTCCCACAACGGCCCTATTCGAACTTGAAGATGGAACGGCCCGACTGAATTTGCCTCAACCGCCCACGTGCTCAATCTGCGTTGGCGAAAAAGGCTGGCGGGATGTCAAAGACCTTCACGTCAACGAGGACAAGATCGAAGGCCGCATTCGCTATGGCCTTCTCTCAGGGACAAAATTCATGATCGACCGCCGCACAGGCATAATGACGGGCGACAACGGATTTACCGGAATGTGCAGGGCGCAAGACCTGTCAGAGCGCAAATTTTAGACGTGACAACAATGCGCATTAAGTAGCTATGTCCTATAGCTTCGCGCCCGCGCGGAATGGTCGAAAAATCGAAGGCCGTCCCTACTCGCACATCAAGCGCGGTTTTTCGAAGCCCTCCAGAATCCAGCTATTGGTTTCATCCGACCATCGTCCATACATGGTGTAGAGGCATCGGCCCGTGACTGTCTGTCCACCTGAGATTTGCGTGTTTTGCGTCCACCATGCCGTATTGCCATAGGCTTGGACGTTGCCGCTGTTTCGGACGTTCACTGGGGTGGTGTAGCTGCTTTTCATTTCCCACTGAAAAGCACGCCTGCCATCGCCCATGTCGAACGCGTTTTGAGGCGGCCCATATTTTACCATCGCCGCCTGCACCGGTTGACCAAGAAAGCCTTCCATGATGCTCGAAGCGCAGGCCGAAAGCGCAAAGATCGAAATCGCCAAAGCGAAAATTCTCATCGGTTGCCCCCCTTTCAAATCTCAAATACTCAAGGCTCGCGTCCACGCGCGTATTGCTACCACATGGGTGGCCGCACGATAACACTCTGAGGCGATTCAAAAACCCTCTATCCGCCTCTACTTTACAGGCCGCCCAGATTGCGGCTCATCCCGCACCGCTTGCCGACGATGCGTCCGCCATATTCGTGCTGAATCCCGATCGCCGCCGCCGCGTCCGGCTCCGCGCCTTTCAGGATGTAGGCCAGCGCCGCCCCCAGATTTGCGGCATAGAGCGCGCCGTCCGGCTGGCCCGCACCCCCGATTTTTTCGGTTAGAATAACCGTGCGCCGATAGGGCTTGCCCGTGATGCGCTCCACCCACCGCATCGATCGCCGCCCGCTTATCTCGCGGCCTTTCGGCAAATGGGCCAGAATGTGCAGATGCGAGCCTTTGCCGTCACCATTCTCGCGCGTCCAGATGTAGGCCGTTTCGCCGCCAAGCCATTCGCGCCAGTATTTCAGGAAAGCGGTTGTCGCCCGCATCGCGTCCGCATCTGTCAGGCCAGCCGCCTCCCAATGCACCGTTATTAAACGGGTAAACGACTTTCCGATCGCGCTGGCCCGCCGCGCTTATCCACCTTTAGAAAAAGGCTGTCGCCATCCTGATAGGCTCCCGGCACTTTCAGCGCGTCTTTCACTTGCTTGGCAGTCAGCTTCCCCATCTCGATCTCCAGCCGATCGAAAGTGTGGGGGGATTTGGCCCAAAATGGCCGGGGCGTTCTCACTCCCCCACATTTTCCACCCACACTTTACCGCGAATTGGGACGGCTGGCAATGAACAGGGGCGCGCACGGGTGGACGCTTTTTCCTTGGGAAACCGCGCTTTCCGGCGATGCGGGGGGATTGCCAGCGAAAGGGAAGGTGGTGGACAGGGCTGGATTCGAACCAGCGTACGCTTGCGCGGGCAGATTTACAGTCTGCTGCCTTTAACCACTCGGCCACCTGTCCACACAGTCCCCTTGAAGCAAGGGGGGCGTTCCCGAGCACATGAGGCTCTGAAATTGCGCGAGTCCCCCGAGGGGGCCCGCTGCCGAGAGGCGCCCCTTTGGCGAAGCGGTGCTTGCCTGTCAATGGCCCTGCTGGCAGGGGACGATTTCGGGTGCCGGCAAGGAGCGACAATGGCAAGAGGGCAAGCGAGCAAGGGCGAACGCAAGCGCGCATTGCGCGGGCGCGCTGGGCGGATGAAGGGCGGGCGTGGTTCGGGCAAGGCCAGCGCCGGGCAGGTGCGCCTATGGGGCCGTCATCCCGTCGAGGCAGCGCTCAAGAATCCCCAACGCCAGCACCGCAAGCTGTGGGCGACCCGCGAGGGCATCGCCAGCCTCGATGGCGAGCTGCCGGCCGACTTTCCGGTCGAATATGCCGACCCCGCCGATCTCGCACGTCTGGTCGCCAAGGATGCGCCGCATCAGGGACTCGTGCTCGAATGCGCGCCGCTCGGGGACGTGTTCCTCGATGAGGTCGCGCTCGGCGATCCCGAGCGTCCGGTGGTGGTGCTCGACCAAGTCACCGACCCGCATAATGTCGGCGCGATTCTGCGCTCGGCAGCGGCCTTCAATGCCGCCGCCGTCGTCACCCAGGATCGCCACGCCCCGCCTGAAGGCGGCGTGCTGGCGAAAGCTGCCTCGGGCGCGCTGGAAAGCGTGCCGTGGGTGCGCGTCGTCAATCTCGCCCGCGCCCTCGAAGAACTGGCACAAGCCGGATACTGGCGGATCGGCCTTGCCGGTGAAGCCGAGTGCGCGCTCGCGGACATCATGCCGACCGGCCCGCTTGCGATCGTGCTCGGGGCCGAGGGCGAAGGCCTGCGCCACAACATCGCCGCCCATTGCGATGCGCTGGCGAGGTTGCCGATTTCTTCTGCAATCGAGAGCCTCAACGTCTCGAATGCCGCGGCGATTGCGCTTTATGCGGTCGCCACGCGCGGCTAGAAGGCACGAGCAAGGGAGGGGAATTGCCATGGCCATGTTCTTGACGATCCGCCTGCGCGCCGCGGCGCTGCTGACAGGCTTTGCACTGGTGCTTTCAGGCTGCTTCATGTCGCCGGGCAAGTTCACCTCCGAGCTGACGCTGACCGGGCCGGACAGCTTCACCTTCAGCTACGAGGGCGAGATCTTCTTCCTCACCCTGTCCAAGCTGGCAATGATCGGCGCGGCAAACGAGGAGACCTTCACTCCGTCCGAATGCTTCGACGAGGAATCCTACGAGAGCCGCGCGTGCACCAAGGACGAACTCGCCTCGCAGCGCGCCGAATGGGAGGCCGGCGCCGCCGAGCGGGCCGCCAAGGCCAAAAAAGACGCCGAGATGATGAAGGCCATGATGGGCGGCATCGACCCGACCGATCCCAAGGCGGCCGAGGAAATGGTGCGTCTGCTCGAACGCCAAAAAGGCTGGAACCGGGTGGTTCACAAGGGTGACGGGCTGTTCGAGGTGAGCTATTCGGCCAGCGGCACGCTGGGCCACGATTTCATGTTCCCGACGATCGAGGGCTTTCCGGCGACCAATCCCTTCGTCCAGATGATCCTGCGCGATGGCGGACAGGTGCGGATCAATGCCCCGGCCTTTGTGTTCCAGAACGGCGACAATCCGATGGCAGGGATGATGGGCGGCATGGGTTCGCTCGCCGGCCTTGCGGCTATGGGGGCGGCCGAAGCGGACGAAAAAGGCGGGCAAGCGCAGAATATTCCCTCGATCCCGGTGCTCGATGGCACCTTCACCATCCGCACCGCGCCCGGTATGCGCATCCTCGCCAACAACACCGATGAAGGGCCACAAGCGGCGCCGGGTGGTGGCGAAATCCTGCGCTGGACGATCTCGCAGCGCACCGCGACCGCGCCGACCGCACTGATCGCCGCGGCCAACTGAACGCCCCCAGCGCTGCTGCGGCGCGGACAAGAAGAAACCCCGCCAGCCGCCAAGGGCCGACGGGGTCTTCTTGTGCCTGCCCACCCCCGGCGGGAGGCGGCATCAGGCGATCAGTTGACGGCGTCCTTGAGTCCCTTGCCCGCCTTGAACTTGGGCTGGTTCGACGCCTTGATCTTCATTTCCTCGCCGGTGCGCGGATTGCGGCCGACCGATGCCTTGCGCTTGGCAACCGAGAAGGTGCCGAAGCCCACCAGCCGCACCTCATCGCCGCCCGAAAGGGCCTTGGTGATCGTGTCGAACACGCTTTCCACCGCGTTCGAGGCATCGCTTTTGGAAAGGCCGCTTGCATCGGCAACGGCGCTGATCAGGTCGTTCTTATTCATCTTGGAACCCCCTCGGCTCGAGAATTGGTATTTTGGTGAATCGCCTTGCGAAAAATCTGGACTTCAGACTGTTTCGGCCAAGCTGTCAAAGGCTATTCGCCTCTGACAGGAAGCCCGTGCAAAGCGGTGATGTTTTGCAACGGATCACGGCGCCGGGCGCCATGAGCCGAACCACGCCTGTGTCCGGGATCGAAAGCGACCCTGCCGCGAATCGCGGCAAGAAATCGTGTTCTAGCGGCTCAATGCGCCGTTGGCATCTCCGAAGCGCCGGGATTGGCGCCCGAAGCACTGGTTCCAGGCTGGCTCGCCAGATCGTCCGCCTCGGTCCATTCGATCGCCTCCAGCGGCTTCACCAGCGCACGCGCCAGAACCTCGTCGACATGGCTCACCGGAATGATTTCCAGCCCTGCCTTGGCATTGGCGGGAATCTCGGCAAGATCCTTGACGTTATCCTCGGGTATGAGGACGGTCTTGATGCCTCCGCGCAGCGCCGCCAGCAGTTTCTCCTTCAGTCCGCCGATCGCCAGCACCCGGCCGCGCAGCGTGACTTCGCCCGTCATCGCCACGTCGGGACGCACCGCGATTCCCGTGAGGCTCGATACGATCGAAGTGACCATCCCGATCCCGGCGCTCGGCCCGTCCTTGGGCACCGCGCCCTCGGGCAGGTGGATGTGGACATTCTTGCGGTTGAAGACACTCGGCTTGATGCCATAGGCCGGCGCGCGCGCCTTGACGAAGCTGAAGGCCGCAGCGACGCTCTCGTTCATCACCTGCCCGAGCTTGCCGGTGGTCTTGATCTCGCCCTTGCCCGGGGTGGTGACGCTTTCGATGGTGAGCAGCTCGCCGCCGACCGACGTCCAGGCGAGGCCGGTGACGGCACCGACCTGCGGCTCTTCCTCCGAGACCCCGTGCTTGAACTTGCGCACACCCAAAAAGTCGCCGAGGTTTTCAGGCGTAATGGTGATGCTGTCCGCCTTTTTCTCGAGGATCTGGCGCAGGGACTTGCGGCACAGCTTGGCAATCTCACGCTCCAGCGTGCGAACCCCCGCCTCGCGGGTGTAGTAGCGGATCAGGTCGCGCAGCGCCTCCTCGGTCAGGGTGAACTCGCCCTTCTTCAATCCATGTGTCTCGATCTGCTTTTGAATGAGGTGGCGCTGGGCGATCTCGACCTTCTCGTCCTCGGTGTAGCCCTCCAGCCGGATGATCTCCATCCGGTCGAGCAGCGGCTGCGGCAGGTTGAGGCTGTTCGCGGTGCACACGAACATGATGTCCGATAGATCGAGATCGAGCTCGAGATAGTGATCCTGGAACTTGGCGTTTTGTTCGGGGTCGAGCACCTCCAGCAGGGCCGAGGCCGGATCGCCGCGGAAGTCCTGGCCGAGCTTGTCGATCTCGTCGAGCAGGAACAGCGGATTGCTCGTTCCCGCCTTGCGCAGGTTGGTGACGATCTTGCCCGGCATCGAACCGATATAGGTGCGCCGGTGGCCACGGATTTCGGCCTCGTCCCGGACCCCGCCCAGCGACTGGCGCACGAATTCGCGCCCCGTCGCCTTGGCGATCGACTTGCCCAATGAGGTCTTGCCCACGCCCGGCGGACCCACGAGGCACAGGATCGGCCCCTTGAGCTTGTTGGTGCGCGCCTGCACCGCGAGGTATTCGATGATCCGGTCCTTGACCTTGTCGAGCGCGTAGTGATCCGCATCGAGGATCTCCTGCGCTTTGGCGATGTCCTTCTTGAGCCGCGACTTCTTGCCCCACGGCAGGCCGAGCAGCACGTCGAGATAGTTGCGGATCACCGTCGCCTCGGCGCTCATCGGCTGCATCGACTTGAGCTTCTTGAGCTCGGCCTGTGCCTTGGCGCGGGCTTCCTTGGACAGCTTGGTCTTCTCGATCTTCTCGGTCAGTTCGGCAATCTCGTTGCCCTCGCCGTCCTCGCCTCCGCCCAATTCCGACTGGATCGCCTTCAATTGTTCGTTGAGATAGTATTCGCGCTGGGTCTTCTCCATCTGGCGCTTGACGCGCCCTCGGATACGGCGTTCGACTTGCAGCACCGACAGCTCACCTTCCATCAGCGCCATCACCAGCTCGAGGCGCTTGAGCGGATTGTTCTCGGTCAGCAGGCTTTGCTTGTCGGAAACCTTGGCGCTGATCGCCGCGGCGATGGTATCGGCCAGCTGGCCGGCATCATCGACTTCGCTCAGATCGATTCCGGCATCATCACCCATCTTCTTGCTGAGCTTCACATATTCGCTGAACTGCTCGACCACCTGGCGCATCAGCGCGGTGACCTCGCTGCCCGCGACGGTCTCGGGCACCAGCGCATCGACTTCGGCGACAAGGTGCGTGCCGGCATTCTCAAGTGCGGTCAGGCGCGCGCGGGTCTTACCCTCCACCAGCACGCGCACCGTGCCGTCGGGCAGCTTCAACAGCTGAAGAACCTGCGCGATCACGCCGACATCATAGAGGTCATCGCTGTCCGGATCGTCGCAGCCCGGATCGAGCTGGGCAACGAGGACGATGTCCTTGGAGGCTTCCATCGCCGCTTCGAGCGCAGCCACGGACTTGTCGCGCCCGACGAACAGGGGGACGACCATGCCGGGGAAAACGACGATGTCGCGCAAGGGAAGGAGAGGGTAGGTCTGGGTCATGCCGCAGATATGGGAAGCAGGGCGGCGGGCTGCAACATATCGGCCCAATCGCTTGTGGATGGGCGCGCCAAAGCCCGCGCTTTCCCGCCCCATGTCTCGCCCAGCCCGACGCCTCCGGCCCGCTGAACGGCCACCTTGGCCCGCGGGAAGCCACTATCCCCGCGCGGGAACAGCGATGCGGCGAAGGTGGTCGCGCCGATCGCTCAGAAGCAGCGCCACAGCCTCGGCATGGCGCAGTAAGGGGACAAGCGCCTCCGGCATCGCCACGAACAGGAAAGACGAAGGCCCGCACGATTCGATGACTTCGCCTGCGCAGGCGGCCGGGCGAGGATGCCGGTCAAAAGCGCAGCAACATTACCCCAGCCCGGGCAGGTTGAACCCCGGCGGCAGGCCCAGCGAGGACTGCATTTCCTTCATCTGCTCGCTTGATACGCGATCCGCCCGGTCGCGCGCATCGTTGAAGGCGGCGGCCACCAGATCCTCGACGATCTGCTTGTCGTCCGGGTTCATAAGGCTGGCATCGATCGAAACGCCGAGGATGCGGCCCTTGGCGCTGGCGCGGACCTTCACCAGCCCGCCGCCCGCTGTGCCCTCGACCTCGATCGAGTCGAGCTTGACCTGCATCTCGTTCATCTGCTTGCTGATGGTCTCGGCCGCCTTCTGAGCGGCAGCCATCATTTCTTCCATCGACTTCATCGGGAGACTCCTCAATTCCACGCGGGGCGGGACGCGCGGGCGACATTGCCCTCGGTCCCGATAAGCTCGGCCTTGGGGAAGGCCGCAAAGGCCGCTGCGACGAGCGGATCGGAGCGGATGCGCGCCTCCTCGGCGGCAGCTTCGGCCTCGGCCGCCTCGCGCAAGCTGGGCCGGGCCGGACCGCTGCCGCGTTCGATCTGCCAGCGCTTGCCGGTGACCTTGAACAGCGCCTCGCGCATATCGGGCGCAGGGTCATCAGGGAAATTGTCGGCCTGCTGGAAGACGAGACGTTCGGGGCCGAGTTCGATCACCCGCACCCGATCGCGCATGATCTGGGCAACCCGCAGCTCGCCCGCGGCATAAACCGCCTCGACCAGCGCGGCCCAGTCCTGCCCGGGCGCGGGCGCGGGATCAGCCTGAGCGGCTGGCGCAGTCGAAGCGCCCTCAGCCGCAGCGGCAGCGCCCGGAGCCGCAAGACCACGTGCCGCGATTTCCTCGAGCCGCTGCGCCAGCTTGCCCGGATCGGGCATCTGGGCGGCGTGGAGAGTCCGCAGCAGCGCCATCTGCAGCGATGCCAAAGGATCAGGGGCGATGCGCACTTCCTCATGGCCCTTGAGCAGCAATTGCCACAGGCGGTGCAATTCCCCCGCCCCCAGCCTGCCGGCGAAATCGGCCAGCGCGACGCGTTCTTCCTCGGCCGGAGCATCGGGCACGGCGCCAGACACCTGTGCCAGAGTGATGCGGTGGACCAGATCCATGAGCGCACGCATCAAGGCCAGCGGCTCAACGCCGAGCGCATATTGCTCATCGACCGCCGCCAGCAGCGCAGGCGCATCGCCTTCGAGCAAGTGGCCGAGCAGGCGGCGCTGCGCGCTCTTGTCGGCAAGGCCCAGCATGTCGCGCACACGGCGCGCGGCGACCTTGCCCTCGCCTTCGAGATCGGCATGGGCGATCGCCTGATCGAGGATCGACAGGCCATCGCGCACCGATCCTTCGGCGGCATTGGCGATGATCGAGAGCGCCTCCGGCTCGGCCTCCACGCCTTCGAGGCTGCACACCTTGGCGAAGTGTTCGGCCAGCAGCGCGGCGGGGATGCGCCGCAAGTCGAAGCGCTGGGTGCGGCTGAGCACGGTGACGGGAAGCTTGTCGACCTCGGTGGTGGCGAACAAGAACTTCACATGCGGCGGCGGTTCCTCAAGTGTCTTGAGCAAGGCATTGAAAGCATTGCGTGACAGCATGTGGACTTCGTCGATGATGTAGATCTTGTAGCGCGCCGAAACCGCCGCATAGCGCACCTGCTCGATGATCTCGCGCACGTCATCGACGCCGGTGTTCGAGGCCGCGTCCATCTCGATCACATCGATATGGCGCCCCTCCGCGATGGCGACACAAGCTTCGCAAACCCCGCAAGGATTGATCGTCGGCCCGCCCTGCCCATCCGGCCCGACACAGTTCAGCGCTTTGGCGATCAGCCGCGCGGTCGAGGTCTTGCCGACCCCGCGCACGCCGGTCATCAGGAAGGCGTGGGCCAGCCGGTCGCGCGCGATGGCATTGGCCAGAGTGCGTACCATGGCTTCCTGGCCGATCAGCTCGGAGAAGGTCTGCGGGCGGTATTTGCGCGCCAGCACGCGATAGGGCTGCGTGCTGGCAGCAGCAGGAGCCGGATCGGGCGCCGACGTTGTCACAGGCGCCGCAGCGGGAGGGCAATCGCCGAACAGCACGTTCTGACCCGCCGCCTCCAGCTCGGCCGGCGTCGGCCCCTTGCCTTCCTCGGGCAGTTCGGGATCGGAATCGGTCATGCCGACAAGCTAGGCGCTCGGGCCCGGTTTGTCATGCTGGGCGTGCCAGCGATGTCTGTGAAAAAGGAGCCGGGCGACCCGTCGCAATCCACCTGTGCTGCTTCCTTCCGGACCTGACACGGTGGGCGGACGCAAACGTCCACCCGACTCCCGCCAGCGCTATGGCGGGCGATAGGAGAAATTTCAAGCGGGCATCGACACGATGAAGCCACCCCCAGGGCGGCCAGCCGGCTGGCGCGCGCTGCCGCAGGTGCGCTGCTGCGGGTCTTGCAAGAATGCAGTCGGGACGCCGGAGGCAACCGCAATTCAGCGAAAATTATCCGCATAGGCCTGAAGCTTGAGCCGCCTGGGCGGGGTGGCGTGGACGCGCGCGGGGATGCCATACTTGGCGGCATAGGCCTTGGCCGCGTCCTTGGTCGGGAAGGTCAGCCGCACCTGCGACTGGGTATCGCCCGTCCCCGTCCAGCCCATCAGCGGATCGGCAAAGCGCGCCTGCGACTGTTCGAACTCGAGCACCCACTCGTCGGTATGGGCCTTGCCGGACTGCATGGCGTGCTTGGGCTTTTGATAGATACGTGCACTCATGCCCGCCCTTTTCGTCAGCACCGATCAGAAATCAAGCGGTGAATCCGAACGCGCCAGCCTTCAGCGCGCCCGAACGGGCGCCTGCCGCAACCCCCAAGGCGCAAGCATGGCCAAGACCGCGGATGCGGCTGTGCGCGCCTGCGGCTAAGGATCAAGCGCGTTCTTGGTCTTCAGGCTCGGCTGTTCGCGCCATGGCTGATCAGGCCAGCGGTGCTTGGGGTAGCGGCCCTTCATATCCTTTACCACATCGCGCCAACTGCCGCGCCAGAAGCCGGGCAGGTCACGGGTCGACTGGATCGGACGGCCCGCAGGGCTGGTGAGCTTCAACAGCAAGGGGGTGCCGCCGACCATCGGCTGGCTGTCGAGCCCGAACAGCGCCTGCACCCGCACCTCGACGCTGGGCGCGTCGTCACCGGCATAGTCGATGGGGTGGCGCGTTTGGGCCGGCGCGGTGAAATGGGTCGGCGCCGTCTTGTCGAGCGCCTGGCGCGCGTTCCAGTCGAGCAGTCCCAGCGCGGCATCGGCAAAGTGCTGCGGGGGCAGATCGAGGTCGCGCCTCCCGAACAGCAACGGGACCAGCCAGTCGGCGGCCTGCTGCCGCAACGCCTCGGGCGAGAGTGCGGTGACACCGGCAAACCGCGCGCGGGCGAGGAAGCCCTGAGGCAGGAGTTCCTCCAGCCGCTCCAGAGCCTTTTCCACAAGGATATCCACACAGACCGCAGGATCCGGGGCAGGCTCGGGGACACTTGCCAGCACAATCGCACCAAGCCTGCGCTCGCGCCGGGCTTCGATCCGCTTTTTATCGTTGTTCCAGCGTGTTATGATACGCTCCTGCAAGTCTCTGGCAAACAGAGCCGCGATCCGTTCCGGGGCGATTTCCGCGCCTGAGGTGATCCGCGCACCCTTGGCCTGCCCTTGCGCATCGCCGATCACGATCCACTCGGCGCGGGCGAGCGGTGAGGCTGGGTCAAGCTCATAGCCCCTACCTCCGGCACTGATCCAATGCTCTCCCGAAGCATCGCGGCGGCGGGCGACGAAATCGGGTCGGGCCAGCGCCAGTGCCTCCGCCGCGTCCTGTGCGGGACTTGCCCCGATCACGGCGGCGCGCGCGCCCGCCTGCCTGGCCCAGCCTTGCGCGATCCGGCCCGCCGAAACCGCGCGCGGGGCGCGGTCGCTCTGCCAGCGCGCAAGACGCTGCATCAGGTCCTCTGCACGTCCGCCCAACCCGCGCTCCTGGAGCAGCATGACCAGCCGCGCCGCATTCTCGCCGCAACCCGCCGCCGCGCCATGCAGAACCGCGGCGGCCTGATCAGGCGCCATCGGGAGGCTGGCAATTGCCTCGCCAAGCGGGGTGATCCGTCCGCCCGTATCGAGCGCCCCGAGCGCCCCCAGCGCGCGCCTTGCCGCCGCGAGCGAGGCTTCGGGCGGCGGATCGAGCCATCGCAGCGTCGCCGGATTGGTCGTACCCCACTTGGCAAGGCGCAACAGCAGGGGGGCAAGATCGGCCTGCTGGATCTCGGCGGGCGTGAACTCCGGACGGCCGGCATGCCCGGCCTCCTCCCACAGGCGATAGGCGACCCCTGGTCCCTGCCGCGCCGCACGGCCCGCGCGCTGGGCTGCCGAAGCCTGCGAGGCGCGCCGTGTGACAAGTCTTGTCATCCCCGCCGCCCGGTCGAACTCGGCAAGGCGCGCAAGGCCTGAATCGACCACCACCCGCACTCCGTCCAAGGTCAGCGATGTCTCGGCAATCGCCGTCGCCAGCACGATCCGGCGGCGGCAATGCGGATCGCGGCGGATCGCGGCGCGCTGGTCGGCCGGCTCGATCTGGGCGTGGAGCGGATGGATCGGGGTATCGGGCAAACGCGCCTCGAGTCCTTCGCGCACCCGCTCGATCTCACGCACACCGGGCAGAAAGGCGAGGATGTCGCCCGCCTCCTCGCGCCAGGCGATGAGGATGGCGGCGGTCATCCGATCCTCGATCGCTTGCGTAGTGTCGCCGCCAAGCCACTTTATTTCCAGCGGAAAACTGCGCCCCTTGCTTTCGATGATCGGCGTATCCTCGCCCAGCAACCGGGCAAAGCGCGCGCCATCGATCGTAGCCGACATCACCAGCACGCGCAGATCCTCGCGCAGCACCGCGCGGGTTTCCAGCGCCAGCGCAAGACCCAGATCGCTGTCGAGGGCGCGTTCGTGCGCCTCGTCGAACAGCAATGCCGAAATGCCGGGAAGCTCCGGATCTTCGACCAGCCGGTTCACGAGGATCGCCTCGGTCAAAACAAGGATGCGGGTCTTCGCCGACACCTTGCTGTCGAGCCGGGTCATGTAGCCCACAGTCTCGCCCGGATTCTCGCCGAGCAGCCCGGCCATGCGCTCGGCGGCTGCTCGGGCGGCCACCCGGCGCGGGGAGGTGAGAATGATCTGGCCGCTGCACCATGGCTGGGCGAGTAGGTCTAGCGCGACGGCAGTCGTCTTGCCCGCCCCCGGCGGCGCGATCAGCACACCTGCCCCTGCCTGCGACAATGCCGCGCGGATGTCGGGCAGAACGGCGGTAATGGGAAGGTCGGGGAGCATCGCCCCGGCCGATAGCCTGCTCAGTGCCCGCGCGCGACCGCGAATTGCGCCGCTTCGGCCATCGCCTGCCGGGCCTTGCCGTCGGGGAAGATCGAGATCGCGTCGATCGCGCGGCGCGCGAAATGGCGGGCGCGTTCGCGCGTATCTTCGAGTGCGTTGTGCTTCCCGATCAGGTAAATCGCATGGGCCAGATCCTCGTCCGAGGTGCGATGCCCCATGATCGCGTCCTTCCAGAACTTGCGTTCCTCCTCGCCGCCGCGGGCATAGGCGAGGATCACCGGCAAGGTCATCTTGCCTTCGCGGAAATCGTCGCCTTGATCCTTGCCCATTTGCGCTGCATCCGAATCATAGTCGATCGCATCGTCGACCAGCTGGAAGGCAACGCCGAGATTGCGGCCATAGGCTTCGAGCGCGCGCTCCTGTTCTTCGGAACATTCGGCCACCACCGCGCTGATGTGGCTGGCGGCGGCGAACAGGGCCGCGGTCTTGGCGCCGATGATGTGGAGGTATTGTTCCTCACTGGTGTTGATCTGGCGCTGGGCGGAGAGCTGCGAGACCTCGCCCTCTGCGATCACGGCGCTGGCGCGGCTGAGGATCGAGAGCACCTTGAGCGAGCCGTCTTCGGTCATCAGCTCGAAGGCGCGGCTGAACAGGAAATCGCCGACCAGAACCGTCGCCGGATTGCCGAAGATGATGTTGGCCGCTGCCTTGCCGCGCCGAAGCTCGCTGCCGTCAACCACGTCGTCGTGCAGCAGGGTGGCGGTGTGGATGAACTCGACCGCGGCGGCGAGTTTGTGGTGCCGGGTGCCCTTGTAGCCGACCAGCTCCGCCCCGGCGAGCGTCAGCATCGGCCGCAGCCGCTTGCCCCCGCCGCTGATCAGGTGGCCGGCAAGGCGCGGGATCAGCGGAATCTCGCTCTGCATCCGTTCGAGGATCACGGCGTTGACGCAGTTCATGCCCGCGGCCGTCAGCGACAGCATCGGATCGAGAGTCGGCCGGCTGCGCGGCAGAGGGACGACGTCGGCGGTCATATCAAGGTGGCATTAGGGTGCCCCCGGCGTGCTTGGCAAGCGCAGATTTGCTGCTAGTTTCGGAAGCTATGCCGCAGGAAACGCAAAGCCCTCCCGCCCCCGCGACCTTGTCCGATCCGGTGCTGGCCGCCTATCGCAAGAGCATCGACAACATCGATGCGGCCCTGATCCACATTCTGGCCGAAAGGTTCCGGATCACGCAGGCGGTCGGCGAATACAAGGCCAAGGCCGCTCTCCCCCCGGCCGATCCCGAACGCGAGGCACGCCAGATCGCGCGGCTGCGGAAGCTCTCGGAAGAGGCCAACCTCGATCCCGAATTCTCCGAGAAGTTCCTGCGCTTCATCATCGACGAGGTGATCCGTCACCACGAAAGGGCGCGCGGCGGCTGAACGGCCATCACAATGGCGTGTCGCCCTCGCGGCCATTGTCGGTGCGACCGGTTATCGGCGGTGCCGAAGGCGGGAGCATCGACACCCGGGCGGAGGGCAGGACCGGCGCGCACGGGGTTGCCAGCCGCTCAAGGCCGGGATCAGGGTCACCATGCCCGGCCGCGCCTTTCCCATCGTCCGTGCCTCCTCGGTCAGGTGCGGAAAAATCAGTTCACTCAAGGCCGTGAACCGCACTTTTGACCGGGCAAAAAGAGGGGCACGCAGCCGGGTCAAAAACTGCGTGCCCCCGGGCGGTGAGCGGACCGCGCCACCAGCATCGGCCAGCCTGCCGCCAGCTTGCGCGCTCCATCGGGTGACAGGACCAGGCGGGGCCGCCTCATGCCTGCTGCGAGCGGCGCAATCGCGTGTCGCTCAGCCGCGTGGACGGCGCGCGCGCGGCGGACGGGTGAGCCCGGGCGCGCGGGTGCGGCTGACGCTGCGGCTCACCTGACCATCGCTGCGGGTGGTCACCCGCTCGCGCGAGGCGAGCACATTGCCCTGACTGTCGGAGACGCTCTGGCTGGCCTGCGAATTGCCCTGCCCATCGCGGCTGCGACTGCCCGCCAGGCCGTAGGTCTCGCCGCCGCGACCGGTGGCGGTGCCGACGAAGGTCGCGCCGGTCTCGGTGCGGGTGCGCTCGCCCACGAGACTGCGCGAATTGCCCTGCGGGCCGGTCTGCACCACCTCGATGGTCGCGCCGGTCTCGGTGCGCTGGCGCACGGCGCTGCTCGATACGGTCTTGCCGGTGTTGAGATTGGTCACTTCGCGCTCGCGCGATGCGGTGCCGGCCTCACGGTCCACCGTGGCGGTGGAGGTCGCGCTGACATTGGGGCCTTCGTAGCTGCGGGTGCGGCTGCGTTCCTGCGCGGCGGCAGGCAGTGCAAGCGCCAGCGTGGTCAGCGAGACGAGCATCAGCGGGGTCTTGATCATGGTGAAACTCCTGGTTGGTTGCGATCCATCCGCCGCTGCGGGGATTTGCGGCAGGTGACAGCGAGCCAACGTGAGAGCGATGCTGCGCCCTTCGCGCCAGACCCGGCTTTTTACTCAACGCGGCGGCCCGTCAGGGGGCGTCTCGGACGGGGACACTTCGGGCTGAACACGTGCTTCGGGCATGGCTTCGACCGGGGCTTCGCCAGCAAGCGGAGCCTCGCGCCCCAGCCGCTGCGCACGCTGCTGCTGCCAGGCTTCCTTCAACGCGCGGCGTTGCTCGGGCGGGAGCTGGCGCAGGGCCTCGCGCCGGGCTTCCGGGCTCATCTGCCGCAGCCGTTCGAGCTTCACGCGCTGCTGCAGGCTGCGCTGTTCCTGGTGGATCGGGCGCATGATATCCTCGCGGGTCAGCGCCTCGCCGCTCTCGACCCTTTCGCGCAGTTCCTCGCGGCGAGCCTCGATCCGCTCGTTCAGCATCCTCTCGCGGCGCAGGCGCGCGTCTTCGAGCCGCTGGCGGATGCGGGCCTCCTGCTCGGGCGTGGGCAGCGGCAGCCCGGCGGCAGCACGGCGTTCCTTCTCGAGAGCGATCCGTTCGTCAAGCAACCGGCGGCGCAGTTCCGAGCGGCCCTTGCGCACCTCGTCGATCCGGCGAAAGGCCTCGGCCAGTTCCTCGGGCGTGTCGATCAGACCTTCGATCCGCACCGGCGCGAGCGCGGCGGGCGCGGGATCGACCGGCGCAGCAGCAACCGCAACAACCGGCTTAGCCGGCGCGCTCGCGGGCTCATCGCCGGTGATACTGGCCCACACCTTGCCCGCCGAAGGAACCGGCAGGCCGACACGCTCGAGCAGGCCGGTCGCCGCCGCCGCGCTTGCCAGCGCGCAGAAGCCGGCCACGCCGATGGCGATCCGCCGTCCCAGCCGCCAGCCGCGCGCCGTGCCGGTCACATCATTGCGGCGCAGTTCGGGCAGCAGGGGAGGCCGGTTGGCCGCGGCGGCGAGCACCTTGTCCGCAAAGCCTGCGGAAAGACCGGGCACTACATAGCCATCGAGCGCGCGCGCCAGCGGGCTGCCCGGGACGATTGGCGCACCTTCGTCGCGATCGGCGCCGCTCATAGCGCGTCTCCCTGCGCCGCGAAGGCCTGCCGCAGGCTTGCGCGGGCGCGATGCAGCAGGCTTTCGAAAGCCTTGATGTTCATGTCCATCGCTTCTGCCGCCTCGGCGTTGGACAGCTCCTCATAATAGGTCAGCACGATTGCAGCGCGCTGGCGTTCGGGCAGCGCCATGACCAGCGCGCGCGTTCCGGCATCACGTTGCTCGGCCTCGATGCGGCTATCGGCCAGCGGCGCCTCATCAGCCCGCTCGGGCACCTCTTCGTCGGAGATCCGGCGGCCAGCGCGCAGACGATCGATCGCAATATTGGTCACCACCCGCTTGAGCCAGCCCGAAAGACGCAGCGCCGCGCCCGCCGACGTGCCTGCCGGATGGCGTTGTGCCAGCCGGGCGGAATGGTCCCACAATCGCAAGCACGCTTCCTGCACAATATCCTCGGCTTCGTGCGCATTGCCGACCATACGGTAGGCAATCCGGTTGAGTATAGCTGCATGCCGCGCGATCACCTCGCGCAGCGCATCCGCATCACGCGCCGCCATGCGCGCCGCCAGCGCTGCGTCGTCGGCCATCGGGGCCGCCATCGAAGGCTCGCCGCCAGCTTTCATGTCTCGGCGCAAATGACCCCGTTTGCCCTTTGCTGTGGTAGTGCACTCGGTCGGCTAACGGCGCTGGCCACCAAACCCTTCGCGAGCCGCAGCCTCATGCGCGCGGGAGGCGCAATTCGACCAGCAAGCCGCCGAGATCCTCGCTGGTGTCGAGTCTGACCGAACCGCCATAGATTTCCGCCACATCGCGCACGATCGCAAGGCCAAGGCCGGTGCCTGGCTTGCCGGTATCGAGCCGCGCACCGCGATCAAAGATGCGGATGCGCTCGGCCTCGGGGATGCCGGGGCCATCATCCTCGACCCAGATCAGGCATTCACCCGAAGGCTTCCCGGCGCTCTCGGCATCGGGATCGATGGTGACGAACACCGAACCCCCGCCATATTTGGCCGCGTTCTCGATCAGGTTTCCGAGCATCTCGTCGAGATCCTGTCGCTCGATCGCGACCTCGGCAGTGCGGCTTCCGGCGATGTCCAGCCGGCTATCGGGATGGAGCCGCTCGACCGCCCGGCGCACCGCCTCGGCGCTGGCGCGGACATTGGTACGTGCATGGCCAACCGCGCGCCGACCGACGGCCCGGGCGCGGGCCAGGTGATGATCGACATGACGCTGCATCGCGCGCGTCTCGCGCATCACCGTCGCCTCGAGATCGGGCGCGCGCGCCGTGGCGGCATTGGTCAGCACCGTCAGCGGCGTCTTGAGCGCATGGGCGAGGTTGCCCGCGTGGCGCCGCGCCTCATCCGCCTGCCGCTCGGAATGTTCGAGCAGCGCGTTCAATTCATCGACCAGCGGCTGCACTTCAAGCGGCAGGGGCTCGGTGATCCGCCCCGCGCCGGTCGTGCGCAGGTTGTGGATTGCTGCCCGCACCCGTCTGAGCGGCGAGAGACCATAGCGGATCTGGAGCAGCGCCATCCCGAGCAGGCCGAGGCCGAGGACGGCGAAGCTCCAGATCAGGATCAGCCGCACGCGTCCGATCTGTGCGTCCATCTGTTCGGTGGCGCTGGCGACCGCAAAGGTCCAGCGCGTCTCGCTGCCTGGCAGAATCACAGTGCGCTCGGCGATGCGCAGCGGCTCGCCGGGGAACTGGGCGGAGTCGTAGAAGTGCACATCGCTGTCGAAATGCTCGCCCTGCACGGCTGCCCCGCGCAGCTTCAGCGTCCGGTCCCAGAGGCTGCGCGAGGGCCAGGGATCATGCCCCGCGCCGCTCACCTGCCAGTAAAGCCCGCTGCCCGGTTCGAGAAACCGCTGGTCGCCGAGCGCGCGGTAGAAATTGACTTCCCCGAAGGCGTCGATCTCGGCCGAGGAGATCATCGCGGTCAGGATATATTCGAGCTGTTCGTCGAAATTGCTTTCGACCTGCGCAGTCAAGGTGCGCTCGAGCGCGATGCCGCCACCAAGCAGAAGGACGAAGATCCACCCCGCGGCTATCAGGCCCATGCGCCGCGCAAGACTGGCGCGCGGCGCGGGGCCCGCCAGAGGTTCGCTGGGCCGGCTTGCGAGAGCTTGCCGCGCGCTTGCGCCCGCCTCGCCCGCGGGCGAGGCATTCAGCGCATCACCGCCCTCACCCGACGTCTCAGGCGCGGGGGGCTTCGGCGGGGTCGTCGAGGCTGTAACCGAGTCCACGGATGGTCGTAATCACGTCTGCGCCGAGTTTCTTGCGAATGCGGGTAACGAAGACTTCGATGGTATTCGAATCCCGGTCGAAATCCTGATCGTAAATGTGTTCGATCAGCTCGGTGCGGCTCACCACCTTGCCCTTGTGGTGCATCAGGTAGGAGAGCAGCTTGTATTCCTGGGCCGTCAGCTTGACCGGCTCTCCGGCCAGCGTCACCCGTCCTGATCGGGTATCCAAACGCACGTCGCCGGCTGTCAGTTCGGAGGAGGTGTTGCCCGAAGCGCGGCGAATCAATGCGCGCAGGCGAGCGATCAGTTCCTCGGTCTGGAACGGCTTGGCGAGGTAGTCATCGGCCCCCGCATCAAGCCCGGCGACCTTGTCCGACCAGCTGTCGCGCGCAGTCAGGACAAGCACGGGGAATCTCCGCCCCTCGCGCCGCCACATGCCGAGCACGGTCAGCCCGTCGATTTCAGGCAGGCCGAGATCGAGGATCACCGCGTCATAATCCTCGGTCGAGCCCATGAAGTGCCCGTCCTCGCCATCGGTCGAGAGGTCGACGGCATAGCCGTTGTGTTCCAGTGTCGACTTGAGCTGCGCGCCCAGCGTGGGCTCATCCTCGACAATCAGAATTCGCATGTTCCACCATTTTCCTGCTGCATCATCGGCGGGTTGGTGCGCTTTTGGCACGGCAGCGTCAAGCAAGCGGCGCGTAAGGATGCCCAACCTGTCCCCCGATCATGCCGGGCGCGGCGCACCGTCAGTGGGATCGCCCGATCACCCGTCCGGTGCGGGCATCGACGTCGATATAGGTCACGCGGCCCTCGCGGATGAACTTGAGCCGATAGGCCCGCGCAACCGAATCATAGGCCGGGCCGAGATACTCCGCGCCGCGCATCTGCGGCAGAATGCGCCGCTCGATCTCGCGCAGCGAGAGCTGGGTGCCGGCCTGCGCCTCGCGCCGTGCCTCGCCCTGATCGCTGAGCGACTGTTCCTGCGCCGCCCCCGTCACGGTTGCAACCCCACCCGATAGGGCAAGCGCGGCGAGCACGGCTGCGAGACGGGCGGAAACCGGGTTCATCATGCGATCATTCCTAGCTGCAAGGCTTTGAACGAGGCGTGAATGGTTGTGCCGGCTTACGGCGCGGCATCCTTCAGCAGCTCGAACTTGAACGACAGGGCGATCCCGGTCGAGACCATGCCCGACTGCACCGGCGGCGGCGCGGCGGCAACCATGCCAGCGTCGGCCTTCATCATCGCCATTTCCGGCATGGCCCCGCGGCCTTCGATGCTCTCGCTGATCCACAGCACTTTCGCGCTGTCATAGCCGAACAGATCGGCATAGGCCTTCACCCGCGCCTGCGCCCGAGCAATCGCGCGCTTGCGCGCTTCCTCCTTGGCGGCCTCGTCGTTCTCGATGCTGAAGGCCGGGCCATTGAGATCGGTTGCTCCGGCCGCGACCAGCGCATCGAGCACCTTGCCCGTGTCCGCGATCTTGCGCAGGATGACGCTCACCCGGTTCGATGCCTGATAGCCGCGGAACACCGTGCGCTGGCTCGCCTGATCGTAGTCATAGCGAGCGTTGAGGCTGATGCCGGTGGTCTGGATGTCCTTCTCGGCAATCCCCATCGCCTTCAGTCGGGCCACCACCTTGGTCATCTCGGCCGAATTCTGGCTGAGCGCCTCGGTCGCGGTCGGGGCCTCGGTGGTCACGCCCGCACCGATAGTGGCGATATCCGGGACGACCGAGATGCTCTCGAACACGCTGAGTTCGACCACCGGGCCTTCGGCCTTGATATCAATTTCGGCCGCGGCAAGGCTGGCGACGGGGAATGTGAGCGCACCTGCAGCGGCAAGGGCAAGAACGGGACGTTTCATGTACGGTTTCCTCCAGCAGGCTTGGGCCATTGGACGCGTCGAGCTTTCGCGGGACTGAACCGCCTTGGCAGGCTCCCGACAAGTCCCTAACGAACGCGGGTCATGGCACAACCTCCTATTTTCTCGCTCGAAGGGGTCGCGCTGCAGCAGGGCGGGCGCTGGCTGTTCGGCGGCCCGACCCCGACCAGCGGCGCGGCGCCGATCGATCTGCACGTGCTGCCCGCAGACCGGCTGGCGCTGATCGGACGCAACGGGGCGGGCAAGACGACACTGCTCAGGCTCATCACCGGCCGGATCGAGGCCGACCGCGGCCAGCGGCGGGTGAAGCCGGGGACGCGCATCGTGTTTCTCGAACAGGAGCCGGACTTTTCGCCCTATGCCACGCTGATGGACTTTGCTCTGGGCGGCGAGGACGCACCGGCCACGCACGAGGTGGAAGCCATCGCCGGCCAGCTCGGAATCGACATGAGCCGCCCCGCGGCGACAGCGAGCGGCGGCGAAAAGCGGCGTGCCGCGATCGCCCGGGCACTGGCGCAGGAGCCGGATCTGCTGCTGCTCGACGAACCGACCAACCACCTTGATATCGGCGCGATCGACTGGCTGGAAGACTGGCTTGGCCGCTATCGCGGGGCCTTCATCACCATCAGCCACGACCGCACCTTCCTCTCCCGCCTCACCCGCGCGACCCTGTGGCTCGACCGCGGTACGCTGCGGCGCAAAGAGGTGGGCTTCGGCGGCTACGAGGCGTGGGAAGAGAGCGTCTATGCCGAGGAGGCGCGCGCCGCCGAAAGGCTCGATGCCAAGCTCAAGATCGAAGCCCATTGGCTCGAACGCGGGGTCACCGCCAGACGCAAGCGCAATCAGGGGCGGCTGGAGAAACTGCATCAGATGCGCGCTGCGCGGGCCGCGATGATCTCGGGCGCAGGGACAGCCAAGCTCAAGCTGGCGAGCGATGACGACTTCAAGTCCAAGTCGGTGATCGTTGCAGAGGGCATTTCCAAGACCTTCGGCGATCGGGCCGTGATCAAGCCCTTCTCGCTGCGCATCCAGAATGGCGACCGGATCGGGATCGTCGGGGCAAATGGGGCAGGCAAGACCACGCTGCTCAGGCTGCTCACGAAGGAGCTGGAGCCCGACACTGGCACCGTCACCCATGCCCGCACCCTGTCGGGCGTGATGATCGACCAGCAGCGCAAGCTGCTCGAACCGAATGCCACCTTGCGCCAGATCCTTGCCGAGGGAGGCGACTGGGTCGATGTCAGAGGTGTGCGCAAGCATGTCATGGCCTACCTCAAGGACTTTCTGTTCGATCCTAGTCTGGTCGATACCAAGGTCGGCATTCTTTCAGGCGGGGAGCGTTCGCGCCTGCTGCTGGCGCGCGAGTTTGCCCGCACCGCCAATCTGCTGGTGCTAGACGAGCCGACCAACGACCTCGATCTCGAAACGCTCGACCTGTTGCAGGAAGTGATCGCCGATTTCGATGGCACGGTCCTGATCGTCAGCCACGACCGTGACTTCCTTGACCGCACGGTCACGGTCACGCTGGGCCTCGACGGGTCGGGCAGGGTGGACATCGTGGCGGGTGGCTTTGCCGACTGGGAAGCAAAGCGCAAACCCGCCCAGGCCACCGCACGAACCTCACAACGAGCCCGCGACGACGTGACAACGACCGCGCAACGGGGCGGCAACGACAAGCCCCCCGCCGCAGGGGCCAAACTGTCTTACAAGGACCAGCGCGATTACGAGCTTCTGCCCGCGCGGATCGCCGAACTCGAAGCCGCGATTGCCAGGGGCGAGGCGCTGCTCAGCGATCCCGATCTCTACATCAAGGACCCGCAACGTTTCGCCACCATCAGCCAAGGCATCGCCAACGCCCGGGCCGAAAAGGACGCAGCCGAGGAACGCTGGCTGATGCTGGCGGAAATGGTCGAGGGGTAGCCTTCGCTCCGCCTCGCGACCGCTATTCTGCCATATTCCCGGCCTAGACCATGCGCGCAAGGAGAGGAGTGCATCTCATGTCGATCGAACAACTGGCCAAGGACTTCACCGCTGCAATCCGCGCGGATGATCCCCCCGCCTATCAGGCGCTGTGGGCCGATGATATCGTCAGCCTCGAACCGCATGGCGGCGAAGGGGCCCGCACCGTGGGGCGCGAGGCCCTGCTGGCCAAGCATGCGTGGTGGGAAGCCAATGCGACCGTGCACGACTTCACCACCGAGGGGCCCTTTGTCTTCGGTGACCAATTCGCGCTGCGCTTCGCCATGGACGTGACGATGAACGGCGAACGGGTTCAGGCCAGCGAAATCGCGCTCTACACCGTCAAGGACGGCAAGATTGTCGAGGAACGGTTCTTTTCCGAAGTCGCAGCCCAGGCCGCATGAATCAGGGGATGCGGTAGTAGTCCGCGACCCGTTCGAGCGCGATGCGCAGCACCAGCTTGCCGCTGCGCGCTGGCCAGCCGAGGGTTTTCTCGGCTTCCGGCAGCGCCTCGCCGGCGCAGACCACGCGCCACAGGATATCCTCCAGACCCTTGCCCGCCGCCTTCACCGCTCCGTCGAAACGCTGACGTGCGGCGATTTGCCTCTCGCTCGGCGACAAGCCGCGCTCGCCGGTCGATTTCACCCGCACCGGATCCCAGCGCATCGTCACGTTTGGGGCCAGCGCGCCGCGCTCGTAATCGCGCCGCAGCGCCTCGCCCGCATCAAACAAGCGGTCGGACAGATGCCCGCGCGCGTGCAGCCAAGCAAGCGGGCTTTCGGCAAGATTGACGGTGACGGTGCGGGACGGGCGGCGCCCCCCTGACAGCGCGGTGCGGCGTGGGCCTTCGGATGTGAGTTCGCGTTCAACCAGCTGGCGCTTCATCAGTGTTCTCCCTTGGCAGACAAGTGACTTGCCAAAGCGGATTATCTGTAGGAAAGAAGAAACCTATCTGGTTAAAAGAGAGCGAGTGCCCGATGCTCAACCGCATCCGCGATATCCGCAAGGCCAAGGGAATGACGCTGGCCGACGTCGCCGCCGCCTGCACTCCACCGACCACCGCGCAGACCATCGGGCGGCTGGAGACCGGCACGCGGCAACTCTCGCTCGCCTGGATGAACCGCATCGCCGCCGCACTCGAGGTCGATCCGGCGAGCCTGATACGCGCCGAGACGGGCGCGGCCGCACAGATCATCGCGGAACTGGTTGCGGCGGGTGCGCAGGCGCTTTCCGCCCCGCGCGAAGCCCTGCTGCCGAACGAACTGGCCGCGGCCGACGGCCCTGCCCCGCTGGTGCTGGCGGTCAGCGAGAGCGTGGGCGAATATCGCCCCGGCGATCTGGTGTGGCTGCGACAACTCGACCCGGATGATTCTGCCTACGCGATCAACCGTGACTGCCTTGTCCCGCGGCCCGGCGGGCGCTTTGCCTTCGGACGCCTGATCGACCGGCGCGGGAGGCTGGTTGGCCTGTTGCCGCCGGGTGCAGGGCAGAAGCAGGTGGTGGTCGACAATCCGGCCTGGATCGCGGTGGCGATGATGCTGGTCAGACCGCTGTGAGGATCGCTGCGTGAAGCACGTCCTCGTCCTTTCGACGCTCTATCCCAATCCGGCCAATCCCCGGTTCGGAACCTTCGTCGCGCGCTCGCTCGAAGCGCTGGCGAAACGCGGCGACTGGCGGGTGACGCTGGTCAATCCGATCGGCCTGCCGCCGCTGGCGCTGGGGCGTTACCGCCCGCTCGCCGACCTGCCCGAGGTCGCCACGGAAGGCGGGATTGCCGTCCACCGCCCGCGCTTCACCCTGATCCCGCGCATCGGCGCCCGCCGCAACGCCGCCGCCATCGCCCGGGCGGTGCTGCCGCTGGCGAAGCGCCTCCATGCCGAGGCCCCGTTCGATCTGGTCGACGCGCAGTTCTTTTTCCCCGATGGCCCCGCCGCTGCCATCCTCGCGCGTGAACTCGGCCTGCCGCTCACGATCAAAGCGCGGGGGAGCGACATCAGCTTCTGGGGCAAGCAGGACTTTGCCCGCAAGCAGATGCTGGATGCTGCCGCCCGCGCCGCCGGGCTGCTCGCCGTCAGCCGCGCTCTTGCGGGGCAGATGGCGGCTCTGGGCATGGATGCGCGCAAGATCACGGTGCATTATACCGGGCTCGACCGCGATCGCTTCCGCCCGCTGGAGCACACCCAGTTGCGTCGCCAGCTGTCCGAGGAATTCGGCTTTGCCCTGCCCGACAACGCCCCGCTGCTGGCCAGCGTCGGGGCGTTGATCGAACGCAAGGGCCAGGGCATCGCTATCGCCGCACTCAAGGAAATTCCCGGCGCACGCCTGGTGCTGGTCGGCAAGGGCGAGGACGAAGCGCGGCTGCGGGCGCTCGCGGCGAGCGAAGGCGTGGCCGAAAGGGTTTTCTTTGCCGGCTCGCTCGATCACGACGTGATGCCGCTGATCCTCTCGGCGGCCGATGTCATGGTGCTGCCGACCGTCGCCGAGGGGCTGGCCAATGCGTGGGTCGAAGCGCTGGCCTGCGGGACCCCGGTGGTTACCACCGACGTTGGCGGCGCCCGCGAACTGATTACCTGCGACACTGCCGGCCGCCTGTTGGCGGAACGCACGCCCGAGGCCGTGGCGCAGGCCGTCAACGCGATTCTCAACGCCCCGCCCGCGCGCGAGGCGGTGGCTGCGCTCACCGAAGCCTTCAGCTGGGACGCCAATGCTGCGGCATTGGCGGCCCATTATGATTCTTTGATAGCCGCCTGACCGCGGCGCAGACCCGTCCGCGCCAGCGAACCACAAGCAGGCAGGCTTTACGCCTCGCCGCGCGCGACCTTCTCCTGACGCTCGATCGCGCTTTCGGTCGGCACGAAGCTGTTCGACGTCACGCCCATCCAGATCAGCAGCGGGCCGGCCATGTAAATCGACGAATAGGTCCCGATGAACAAGCCCACGGTGATCGCCGCGACCATGCCGAACAGACTCGGCGGGCCGAAGACCAGCAGCGGGATCAGCGCCACGAACAGCGTCAGCGAAGTCATCACCGTGCGCGATAGCGTCTCGTTGACCGACAGGTCGAGCAGTTCGCTCATCGGCATCTTGCGGAATTTCTTGAGGTTCTCGCGGATGCGATCATAGACCACGATGGTGTCGTTGAGCGAATAGCCGATGATCGCCAGGATCGCCGCGACGATCTGCAGGCTGAACTCCATCTGCGTGATTGCGAACAGGCCAATGGTCACCGATACGTCGTGCACCAGCGCAAACATCGCGCCCACGCCAAACTGCCATTCGAACCGCACCCAGATGTAGATCGACACCGCCGCCATCGCCGCCAGCAGCGCGAGGATCGCCTGGTCGCGGAACTCGCCCGCGACCTTGCCCGAGACGGTGTCGTTCCCGTCGGTACGCACGTCCGGGTATTGCTTGGCAATCGCGGCGATCACCTTCTCGCCGATCGCGGTTGCCGCGCCCGGGGTGTCCTCGGCCCCTTCGGGCAGGGGGACGCGGATCGAGACCGACTGCGGTCCGCCGAATTCCTGCACCACCGGCTCGCCGTAGCCGAGCCTCCCGACCAGCTCGCGCAATGACGCAACCGGCGCCTGCTCGCGCTCCGTGAAGGTCATGCGCACTTCCTGGCCACCGGCGAAATCGACCCCGAAATTGAGACCATTGACCAGCACTGCCGCCCAACTGCCGAAGATCAGCACGATGCTGAGCACGAAGAACGGGATGCGCAGTTTGAGGAACTTGATGTTGGTGTCGTCGGGGACGATCTTCAGCAGTTTCATGCGGCGAGCCTCCTCAGATATTGATGTCGTTGGGGCGCGCCTTGCGCAGCCATCCGGCGACGAACATGCGGGTCAGCGTGACACCGGTGAACACCGAGGTGAACAGGCCCACCACCAGCACCACCGCGAAGCCCTTGACCGGCCCCGAGCCGAAGGCGAACAGCGCCACCCCGGCGATGAAGTTGGTGAAGTTGGCATCATAAATCGCGCGGCCGGCTTCCTTGTAGCCAGTCTCGACCGCGGCGACGACCTTGCGGCCGCGCTTGCGCTCCTCGCGGATGCGCTCGTTGATGAGCACGTTGGCATCCACCGCCGCGCCAATGGTGATCACGAAGCCCGCAATCCCCGGCAGGGTCAGCGTGAAGTTGCCGAGCGCCATCAGCCCCAGCAGCATTGCCACGTTGAACACCAGCGCGACCGTGGCGTAGATGCCGAAGCGGCCATAAGTCGCGATCATCAGCGCAATCACCGCCAGAGAGCCGATCGCCATGGCGAGCAGGCCTTTGCGGATCGAGTCCGCGCCGAGGTCCGGACCGACGGTGCGTTCCTCGATCACCTGCAGCGGCACCGGCAGCGCGCCCGAACGCAGCGCGATCGCCAGATTGTTCGCGCTTTCCGGGGTGAAGCTACCCGAGATCTGCGCACTCCCGCCAAGGATCGGCTCGTTGATGGTGGGCGCCGAGAGCACCTGCCCGTCGAGGATGATCGCAAAAGGCTTGCCGACATTCTCTCGCGTCAGCTTGGCGAACTTGGCTCCGCCTTGCGCATCGAAGGTGATGTTGACGACATTCTGATTGGTGTTGGGATCGACCCCGGCCTGCGCGCCCGTCAGGTTTTCGCCGCGGATGCCGCCGAGCCGGCGCACCGCCTCGAACCGACCGGCCATCGGGGTGCCGGGGGCATAGGGGAAGATCTGGCTGCCCGGAGGCGCGATGCCGGCCTGCACGTTTTCGGGCAGCGCGTTCAGGTCAACCAGCTTGAATTCAAGCTGCGCGGTCTGGCCAAGCAGGTTCTTGAGTGCCTCGGGATCCTCCAGGCCCGGCACCTGCACCACGATGCGGGTATCGCCCTGACGAATGATGGTCGGCTCGCGCGTGCCGAGCTCGTCGATGCGGCGGCGCACGACTTCGGTGGCGCTGTCCATCGCATCGTCGAGCGCGGCGTTGATCCCTGCCTCGGTCGGGGTGAGAACGATGCGCTGGCCGTCGACCACCGCCAGGTCCCATTCGCGGGTCAGATTCGCGCCCTGCATCACCGGTTCGAGCAGACCGCGCGCACGATCGATATCTGCGGGGCTGTCGAGCATGAAGCTCAACCGTCCCTCGCCCGTCGAAACATCACCGATGCGGATGCGCGGCTTGGCATTGCGCATCAGCTGGCGGACGGTTTCTTCCATGTTTTCGAGCCGCTGGGCGCGGATGTCGTCGGCCTTGGCTTCGAGCAGCAGGTGCGAGCCACCGGCAAGGTCAAGCCCGAGGTTCACCTGCGGATTGGGCAGGCTCGAGGGCCAATCCAGCCCCGAAACATTGAACAGCGAAGGCAGCGCCAGCACCGATGCGGCCAGCGTCAGGCCCCACAACCAGAGCTTCTTCCAGAAGGGAAATTCGAGCATTGCGTCTCAGGTCTCGCGCAAAGTGGATGCGGCGACTGGCGGCGTGGCAACCGGTTCAGCCGTTGGCCATTAATCGTTGGCGGGCGTACCGCCCGGAGGAATGATGTCGCCGATCGTGGACTTGATCGCCTTGACTCGGACATTGGTGCCCAGTTCGAGTTCGACATAGGTGTCATCGACCTTGATGACCTTGCCCACGAGACCGCCGGCGGTAACCACTTGATCGCCCTTCTTCATCGCGGCAACCTTCTGCTGGTGCTCCTTCTGCCGCTTCATCTGCGGGCGAATGATGAGGAACCAGAAGATCGCGATCATGCCGATGATCGGCAGGAAGCTGATCCAAGCGGGCGGTGCTTCGGCGGCACCCGCCCCGGCGGCGGCGAGAAGGTCGAATGTCATGCGTGTGAGCCCGTGGGATGTCTTGATTGATATGCAGGAGCAAGGCCCCTGCGGTTCAAGTGGGCGCGCCTAGCAGCAATGCAAGCGGGCGGCAATGCACCGGCCACCTTTGGTGGTGCACACGTCCCGTCCGTCCACCAATGGAATCGCTGTGCTATCGTGGCCGGCAAGGGGATGGGGCAAAAGCCTGGAGCGCGCATCAGCGCGATCACGCACAAGGACGCTTGCCAGCCTCGATGGCGCGCCCTATAGGCCCGCATCCACTGGCACGGGACGTAGCGCAGCCTGGTAGCGCATCACACTGGGGGTGTGGGGGTCGGAGGTTCGAATCCTCTCGTCCCGACCAGTGGTTTCAAATAATTTCAGAATCTTGACAGGGCGGCGGCAGCCGCCCTTGTTGCGTCTGGCATGGCCATCCAGGGCTTATGTACGAAATGGCATTGGCAGCGGCCTGACAGCAAGGCGTGAGAATGCGCCATCGGATGAGTTTTCCGATCACGCTATTGGAAAATGCTCTGGCTAAAACTGGGTCACAGGCGAAGGGCGACCAGATCGAAGCCCGGATCGCCCGGCTGCAGCAAGGGTCTAGGCCCGTTGAAAGGCGAACCTTCAGGCCCGCTGAGCTGATAGCTGTGCACTGATTGGGTCATAATCGTAAGCGTATCGCGCAAGGTCGCCCCGTCGAGCCCGCGGGTGATGAACACCATGCGTGGGCGACGATCCTCGCTCAGCCAAACGTCGAGCATCACCGGGGGATGGAGGATCCATTGCACGCCATGAAGCACCATCGGCTTGTCCAGTCCCGCGATGTTGACGGATGCCCTTGATCCGCAGAACGTCAGGCTTTCTGAGCATCACGAGCGTGTGCAGCCAGAAGTCGAAGGCCTCGGCATCAAGCGGTGCGTCGCAGCTCAGGCAGACCGCATGGATCTCGGCATCCGCGCCGGTCTTCGTCGCGATCCGTCACCAAACACCCAATTAATGTGATAATATATTATGCACTGCGACAGGCAAAGGGCAAGTGGCCGTTGCTGATCGATCACTACCACAAAGGCAAACGGCCCCGTAGCTAGGACATAGACTCATAAGCGCGCAGCCAGAGGCGCATTGAGGCGAGTTTGACCATTCGTCGGTGCCGTTCAAGCCTGACTAAGCGTTCACGCGCGTCTCATCAGGGGCTGACGCGGGCGATGCCCATCCCCGCGGCTTGCGGCCTTGCCCGGTCGTTCCCGCTGCCGCTGCCCGTCTTCGGGAGGCTGCGGTGGCCGCGCGTTATGGCGCGGTCAGCATCGTCACCTTCACCGCCAGCTCCGGCGTGCTGCCCGCCATCGCCCCGCTGCTCGCCACGCATCGCCTAATCCTGTTGGTCAGCAATGTCGAAGTGACCCGCCCCCAGGGCTTGGATTGACATCAAGTTCGCCTGCCCTGCTTGCCTCATTGCGAGGACAAGGCGGGTGCACCCTTCTTGTATTTCTCGAACCAGGCCAGGATCGCCGCTGCCTTGGCGGCGCTTTGCGACGGGCGGGCGGCGATGCTGCCATGGCTCGCTCCGGGGATCTTGACCAGCGCCGTCGGAACGCCGCGCAGCCGCAGGGCCGTGTAATACTGCTCCGACTCGCTGACAGGCGTGCGGTAATCCTCTGCCCCCACCACCACCATGGTCGGCGTGGTGACATTACCCACGAGCGAGAGCGGCGAGAGCTTCCAATACAGCTCCGGATTTTCCCATGGCTGTGCCCCGAGCCAATACCGCCCGAAGAATGCGGGACTGTCCGCAGTCAGAACCTGGGTCGTCCAGTTGATAACCGGCTTTTGGGTCACCGCTGCCTTGAACCGATCGGTCTTGCCCACGATCCAGCTGGTCAGCACTCCGCCGCCCGATCCTCCGGTGACAAACAGCGCATCCGGGTCCGCCACCCCTTCGGCGATCGCGGCGTCGACGATGCTGATGAGGTCATCATAATCCTTGCCGGGATAGGCCTTGTCGATCTTGTTCGCGAAGTCCTCGCCATAAGACGTCGAACCGCGCGGATTGGCGGAAAGCACGGCGTAGCCTGCTGCGGCATAAAGCTGATTGTCGGTGGCGAAGTGCGGGCCATAGGCGGCAAAGGGCCCGCCATGGATTTCGAGGATCAGCGGCACCCGAGTGCCCGGCGTGTAATCCGGCGGCAAGGTCAGCCAGCCTTCGATCGGCAGGCCGTCATAGCTGGATTTGGTGGTGATCTTGCGCACCGTGCCCATCCGCTTGACCGCCTTGAGTGCGGCGTTGAGGTCGGTCAGGCTACGGGTCTTGCCACCGCTGGCAGCCAGCATCAGCTCGGCCGGAAAGGTCGGCACACCGCCGGTAAAGGCGACTGCATCATTGGCGGCAACCGAAAAGCTCCCGCCGGTATAGGGCCGGTCAAAGCTGCTGCCCGTCACCCCCTGCACCACATCGCGCACCGTCCCTTCGAGGCCGATGCGCGCCACCCGCGTCTCGCCGCTGATGTCGTATTGGGCATAGATCGCAGTGCCGTCGGCATCCCACGCGATCCCCGAAGGGCTGTAGCCCCAATCGGCCGTCAGATTGCGCAGACCAGAGCCGTCAGGGGCCATCACGTAAAGGTCATTATCTTCGTAAGCGCGGCCCAAATCGTCAAAGCCGAGGAAGGCGATCAGCTTGCCATCGGGGGAGACGGACGGGCTGTGATCGGGGCCATCGCGGCTGGTAAGCGCGGTGATGGTGCCCGACGCGATGTCCAGCGCATAGATTTCGCTTTCGACCGGATCGTGCTGCCAATCGGGCTTGCGGTTTGCGGCGAAATAGAGCCGCTTGCCGTCCTTCGAGAAGGTCAACGGGCCCTTGTCGTGATACTCGCCGAAGGTCAGCTGGCGCGCCGCACCACCAGTGGCAGGGATGATGAAGACTTTTTCGAACCCCGGCTTGAGATATCCCGCCCCATCGACGCGGTAGGCGAGCAGATCATAGACCTCGAGCGGCTCGGCCCACTGCGCACCCTCTGGCTTGCCTTCGGGCGCCTGGCCCAGTTTCAGGGCCTCGCCTTCGACCAGCATGGTGTAGGCGATCATGGTGCCATCGGGTGACCAAGTGATGCTGGAGGGGCTGGTCGGCAGACCGGTCAGCCGCACCGACTCACCGCCCTGCAACCACTTGACCCACAATTGCGCGCTGCCGCCCGCGGTCGAGACATAGGCGATGCGCCTGCCATCGGGCGACCAGACGGGTGAGAACGCATCGGCATCAGCGCCACCCGCGAGCGGCACCTGTTCGCCGGTCTTGGTATCGACCAGCCAGATGGCGCTGCGTGCGCGGTCTGTCATGATGTCGTTGCTCATGCGTACATAGGCGATGCGCGCGCCATCCGGGCTGATCTGCGGATCGCTCGCCATCGACAGATCGAACAGGTCGCGCGCGGTGAAGCGCGTCTCGGGCCCTGCGGCGGGGGGCGCTGGCGATGCCGCCGTCTGCGCCAGCGTGCCCTGCGCGCAAGAAGCCGCCAACATGGCAGCCGCGTACAATCCGACCTTCATCACCCTCTCCCTTGTTCCCGCGCGGCTTCCAGGCTGCGCGGCTCCGGCATCAGCCTTATTTACCTGATCGCCGCCGCGTAACGCTCGGACACCTTGCCCCAATCGACCACCTGCCACCAGCTGTCGAGGTAATCGCCGCGGCGGTTCTGCCACTTGAGGTAATAGGCATGCTCCCACACGTCATTGCCAAGCACGGGCGTGCCCTTGACCTCGGCCACATCCATCAGCGGATTGTCCTGATTGGGGGTAGAGGTGATTGCGAGCTTCCCGTCTTTGCCCACGATCAGCCACACCCAGCCCGATCCGAAGCGCGCGGTGCCGGCCGCCTTGAACGCGGCCTTGAACTTGTCCATCGATCCGAACTGCACGTCGATCGCGGCCGCCAGCGCGGGGGAAATCGCGTTGCCCTTGCCCACCGGTGCCATCGTTTCCCAGAAGAAGGTATGATTCCAGTGCCCGCCGGCATTGTTGCGGATCGCCGGGGACAGCGTACCGGCCCGGGCGACAAGTTCTTCCAGCTTCATTCCTGCCAGCGAAGGATCGGCGGCCACGGCCTTGTTGAGGTTGTCGACATAGGCTTGATGATGCCGGTCATGATGGATGATCATGGTCTGGGTATCGATTACCGGCTCCAAGGCATCGGCCGCATAGGGCAAAGGGGCGAGCGAAAAGGCGGCCGGCGCGCTCGCGGATGCGGCGGTCTGGGCCTCAAGCACCCCCGCCCCCATGAGCGGAACCAGTGCCGTGGCGAATGCCGCGATGGTGAGAAACAGAGGGCGGTGACGTGTCATGCGTGTTTTCCTCGGTGGATCATGGCAGCCCGCGGTTCGCAAGCGGGACATCGGCATTGGGCAAGCGGCCACGAAAAGCAAGGTAGCTCCCGACCGGCTCGAAGCCATGGCCGCGGGCAAGGAGCTAGCGGCGCACCTTGGCGGCGGGTTCGGGGCTGAAATGCGCCAGCCGGTAACGCATTCCCACCTTCCCTGGCACCTTGGGCGTAAAGGTCGCGGATGCGTGTCGCCGGATCGGCGGCACCGAACAAGCGCGACCGTCAAATTCATCTATGCCCGCATCTGGCGCGCCGGGCAATGCGCCTGTGCCCAAAGGCAGGTGCGATCCAAAGCATCGGGACAGCTCGTTGTCTCGCCATGAAGGGCGCTGAGAATGCGGGTGAGCCGCGCGCTTTCGGGGCAAGCGTCAGGCTATCGTGATGGAGCAAGGCGTCCCATGCGCGTTCCAACAGATACGGCCCGCCAGTGATCGCCAGCAGGATCAGCGCCGGCATCGGCAAACCAGTCGCCACAAATGGCTCATCCTGCCCTCATCGCGCTATGCCGGGTGCCGAGCGGCAGCCAGTTCGCGGGAAGTGAGGTCGGCAACCGCGCGGCGTTCTTCGATTCCAAGGCAGGTCGCAATCTCGATGCGGCGGTTGCGGTGTTCCAAAAACAGGCGCAGGCGCGCGGGGATCGCATCGTCGATCACGAAACGCGTGCCGATGAGCGGCCATTCGACCGTCTGGTGCGCGAGGCTGCACCAAAGGAGCTTGCCCTGATCGAGCGCGAGCCACTCGGCTGCGGGGGGCTTGCGGCGATGCCATTCCAGCACACCGACCAGCAGCGCCATGGTGCCGATGGCATAGGCCGGCACCAGCCATCGCCCGCTCAGAGCCGGCAGGATGGCCATCGCCATGAACACGCCCATGAGCACGGTGAAAGTGACGCGCGCATCCTGCGAGAGATGCGAGCGGTTTTCCTGCAAGTGCAGGATCAGACCTCTTGGACGGGCAAGCTGGGCAGGTTGACCCGCATGGTGCTGTGCGGTGTGGCAATCAAGAATGGCATAGATGACAATTGGCTCCGACAGCCCGGCGCACTCCCGCAGGAGCGCGCGAGCGTAACGACACAAGGGGTTCAGGGTGTCAGACGGAGGCGGGCGGCCCGCGCAACTGCGGCCGCAGGAAGGGGATATCGCGCGTCAGCAGCGTGGGGAGCGGGGCGAGGCCGAGCAGCAGGATAAAGACCAGCGCGCTCGCCAGCAGCAGGGGATCAACGGTGCCGATCCATGCCTGCCCAAGGCCCGAGAAGGCGCAAGGCGCCGCCTTGCCGCCCGCATCGGATTGATCGCCGCCATTCTCATGCTTGCCCGGAATGGCAATCTGCATCTGCTTGGGCGCCCCGCTGGCATCGGAGCAGATCCTGACGGTCAGGACACGGTTGCTGTCTGCCGCAAGCATGAACCCTGATGGCACGACCGCCTTGACCACGAGCACCAGGGCCAGCAGCAACAAGACGAGGCCCGCATGGCCCCGGATCATGGCGCGAAAATTCGGCATCACAACAAGCCCGTAGCTCTATCCCGCAGCGCTGTCACGATGCGCCCATTGCATAGGTGCTTGCATTGATCTCAATCATGCTCGGCGTACATCTCAGCACAAGGCGCAATCATCAACCCTGACGCAGCTTTGCCGCTTCGGCACGGCAGGATTCGCGTATTGATCGGACAGGCTGGATTAGCCCTCGTGTCCGTGCCATGCAAAGGAACATGCGCGGCAAAGCGCGCGATCCGAAACGGAGGCTTGGGCCTATGGCAAATCCGCAACAACAACCGGGGCGTGTCGCGCTCTGGCTCGCAGCGCTGGCGACTTTCGCCTTGCCGGGCTGGGAAAGCATGGCGCAGGACAAGCCGCCCAAGTTGACCGACACCATGCTCAACGAGCAGGTCGCCGAATATGACTGGGTTCGCCCCCAGGCCGATTACGTGCGCCGCACGGTGATGATCCCGATGCGCGATGGCACCAAGCTGTTCACGGTCATCATTCATCGCAAGGGCGTGACCGACGCCCCGATCCTCTTCACGCGCACGCCCTACAATGCCGACCGCATGACAAGCCGCAACCGCAGTCAGAAGATCGAGGAGATTCTTCCCATCGCTGACGCCGAATTCGTCAACGATGGCTATATCCGCGTCTATCAGGACGTGCGCGGCATGTATGGCTCGGAAGGCGATTACGTGATGAACCGGCCGCTGCGCGGGCCGCTCAACCCGACGAAGGTTGATCATTCCACCGATGCTTACGATTCGATCGACTGGCTGGTGAAGAACGTCAAGGAAACCAATGGCAAGGTCGGGATCACGGGGTCATCCTACCTCGGTTTCACCTCGCTCATGGCGCTGATCGATCCGCATCCCGCGCTCAAGGCGGCGGTGCCGCAGAGCCCGATGGTTGATGGCTGGATCGGCGACGACTGGTTCCACAATGGCGCGTTTCGGGTGTTTGGCTTTGATTTTGCGCTTGGTCAGACGGTGGCCAAAGGCGGCGGGGACGTGCCCAAGGGCATGGGCGATGAATATACCGCCTATCTCAAGGCGGGTTCGGCAATGGACTATGCCAAGGCCTATGGACTGCTGGAGCTGCCGACAATCCGCAAGATGCTCGAACACCCTGCCTATGACGCATGGTGGCAGGGCCAGGCGGTCGACAAGCTGCTCGGCGCGCGCAAGCTGACTGTGCCGGTCATGCTGGTGACGGGCCAATGGGATCAGGAAGACAGTTACGGCGCCCCGGCGGTCTACCGCGCCCTCGAACCGCAGGACGTGAACAACGACATGGTCAGCCTCGTCATCGGTCCGTGGCGCCACAGTCAGGTCAATTACGAGGCGCGGGCGCTTGGCCCGCTCGAGTGGGAAGGTGATACCGGGCTCCAGTTCCGCACGCGTTACATGAAGCCCTTTCTCGATTGTCACCTCAAGAGCCTTGCGCCTCCCTGCGATACGCCGCCGGTGCTCACCTATGCCACTGGGGCCAACCGCTGGGAGGTATCGCAGCAATGGCCTGCGGGAAGTTACACCCCGCTCTATCTCGACGCCGGATTTTCGCTGTCATGGATCCGGCCCGAAACAGGCAGCGATAGCTATGTGTCAGACCCGGCCAAGCCTGTCCCGATGCTCCCGCGCCCGATCCGGCTCGACGGCGAGCAATGGCGCACTTGGCTGGTGCAGGATCAGCGTTTTGTCGACGGCCGGCCCGACGTGCTCAGCTATGTCGGGCCGGTGCTCGATAAGCCGCTGCACATCAAGGGTGCCCCGAAGGTCGAGCTGCACGCGGCGACCAGCGGCAGTGACAGCGATTTCGTGGTCAAGCTGATCGACGTCTACCCCGAAGAATATTCGGCTAAACCGCATCTTGCCGGGTATCAGCTTGGCATCGGGATCGAAATCTTCCGCGGCCGCTACGTCCACGGCTTCGCCACGCCCGCTCCGCTTGAGCCTGGCAAGCCCTATGCCTTCCGCTGGGCACTGCCTGATGTCGATCACGTCTTCCTGCCCGGGCACCGGATCATGGTGCAGGTGCAATCGAGCCTTTTCCCGCTGTATGATCGCAACCCGCAAACCTGGGTGCCCTCGATCATGGAGGCGAAAAGCACCGATTACAAAGCCGCGACCCAGACCATTCACCGCGGCGGCACGATGGCCAGCGCAGTGTTGTTGCCGATTTCGCAAGACTGACGGCTTGCTTCAATCGCACGCGCCGCTGGGCCGTGCCGGTTCCCGGCAGCCCGAAGGCGTGCTCCACCCCGGCAGCGAATTCGACTTGCGATCGGGCAGCGCTGAGGAACGCGCCTCGGATAGGCTCGGACAAGCGCACGGGATTTTGCACCTGCGCCGTGCGGCGATGGCCAAGGCGCAGTTCCTCATCGGAGCCTGACCCAAACGCCCTAGAGGTTGCGGCCAACCACTTCGAAGCCGTCGTCCGCTGTGCCGACCGCATCACGCACCACGGCAATGCCCGCTTCCTTCTGCGCCTTCAGTTCGGCCTTGAGCTTGGCCGGATCGCGGGCGAAAACGAAGCCGAAGCTCACCCCGCCCTCCTTGCCGATCGTCGCATGGTGGAGCTTGTGCGCCTGCACCAGCCGCTTGGCATAGCCCTTGCGCGGCACCCAGCGGAAATAGCGCTGATGCACCAGCCCGTCGTGAACCAGAGTATAGATTACCCCGTAGAGGGTGATCCCCACCGCAAACCACCACAGCCAGTCCGAGTAGAGCGAGCCGTAGATGTACATTGCGGCATTGATCGTGCCGAACACCACGGCGAACAGATCGTTCTTCTCGAGCACTTTGTCGTGCGGCTCGTGATGGTCACGGTGCCAACCCCAGCCCCAGCCATGCATGATGTACTTGTGCGCATACCACGCGAACAGCTCCATCCCGATCAGCGAGGCCATCACGGTAAGAAAGATTTCGAGCCAGCTCATGCGGGCGCCTCTGCCGAAAATTCTGCGATTTCCACCTCGCCCACCCCGGCGCGCTTGGCCGCGGGCAAGCCCCACCATGGCACATCGGGCCGGTGGTGGTGCTCCAGATGGTAGCCGAAATGGAAGCAGGTGGCGAGACTCACCAGCGTGCCGAAATCATTGCTGCGGGCATTGTGACGGTCAGCGAAAGGCTTGTCCTCGCGGTGGCAATGGGGAAGGAAGGTGCCGAAATAGAACAGCTGCAGCGAAGATCCGAGCGCGGGCAACCCGTAAAGCAGCACGATCTGCGCCATCGGGATCCCGAGCAGCAGCCAGTAGATGCCGACGACAGTGTGCACGAACAGGAGCGAGCGCCACCCGAAATAGCGCCGGAAGAAGGTGACATACCAGCGCCAGAAATCATCCGGATGGTGCTCGTCGAAATCGGGATCGCCGGCACGGCCCGCGAGCCGGTGATGCGCGAAATGCGCATCGCGAAGCCGGTTCCAAGCGAACCCGGCGTAGAGTGCCAGCAGCACTGCGCCGATCGCCGAATTCAGTTTCGGCCTGCCAGGCACCAGCGTCCCGTGCATCGCATCATGACAGATGATGAACACGCCCACCGAAAGCCAGCACTGCACGCCCGCGATCATCAGCGCGAGCGGCCAGTTGCCCCACGTGAGTTCGAACACGAACATCGCATAGGCGTGGATCGCCAGCCAACTCCCCCCAATTGCCAGCGCCAGCGCGAGGCCGATGGCGCGCTGGAAGGCGTGCGGGGGCAAGGCGAAATCTGGTTTCATCTGGCGGAGGATACGCGCGAAGCTTGCATGGAGATGCCTATAGAGCGGCTGCGAGGCTGCGCAATCGCGTTTCGCGCAGCGCTGAACGACACGCCTTGCCCGCTTTGCGATGGGCAAGGCGTGTCGCCAGACCTCGTGGCGGCGGATATCGGGCCGGGGTCGAAAAACCCGGCATCGGGATTGACCCTCGCCTCGACGCTCGGCGCGCACGGATGCGCTGGCTTTGCACGAACTGGCCGCCTTTGTGCTGCTTTCGACCTGATCGGCGCCGCGAAAGGCAGAGCACCGGAAGCCGGGCTTGCAAGACCGCGCCTTAAGCGCGCTCACTCCCCCTTGGGAAAGAAGAACGCGCGCAGGTGTTCCCCGATGCGTGCCGGGCGCAGGGTTTCGGCGTCGATGCAGCACCACGAGGACTGCACCTCTGCCAGCACCTCTTCGCCGCGCTTGATCAGCGTCGAATAAAAGGCGCGCGCGCCATTGAAGCCTTCGAGCACGGTCTGCGCAATCACCGTGTCATTGAGGAAGGCAGGTTTGCGGTAGGTGATCTCATGCTTGAGCGCGACCCAAGCCTTGGACGCCACATCCTCGGCCGGAGCAATCCCGCGCCAATGCGCCAGCACCGCCTCCTGCACCCAGTTGAGATAGCGCGCATTGTTGACGTGCCCCATGAAGTCGATGTCGGCCGGTTCGACCGTGATCGGGTGGAGAAAGGGGGCGGCGCGAGATGTGCTTGCTGACATATTTGTCAGTCATAGCCGAGGAAGCTTGCAAATGCATGACGAATTTGCCGCACCGCAAGCACACATCTTGCGCAGAGCCGAGGAGCGCGTCTAATCGCGCTCCCCCGCCCCATTTGCAGACAGGAAACATGACCCGATGGCGAGCCGCCCGCGCACCCTCTACGAAAAAATCTGGGACGCCCATGTGGTCGAGACCCGCGATGACGGCACGGCGCTGATCTATATCGACCGCCACCTCGTCCACGAGGTGACCAGCCCGCAGGCATTCGAGGCGCTGAAGATCGCCGGTCGAGCGGTGCGCCGCCCTGAATTGACGCTGGCGGTGCCCGATCACAATCTGCCCACCACCGCGCGGCTGGACGCGGACGGAAAGCCGGTGCCGATTGCCGATCCCGAAAGCGCCGCGCAGCTCGCCGCGCTCGAGGTCAATGCATCGGCCTTCGGCATCCGCTACATTCCCGCGACCGCGAAAGAGCAGGGGATCGTCCATGTGGTCGGGCCGGAGCAGGGCTTCTCGCTGCCGGGCACCACTATCGTATGCGGGGATTCGCACACCGCCTGCCACGGGGGCCTGGGGGCCCTCGCCTTCGGCATCGGGACGAGCGAAGTCGAGCACGTGCTCGCCACCCAGACGCTGTTGCTCCAGCAGTCCAAGCCGATGGAAGTACGGGTGGAGGGCGATCTCGGCCCGGGCGTTTCGGCCAAGGACCTGATCCTGCACATCATCGGCAAGATCGGTGCGGCAGGCGGGAGCGGCCATGTCATCGAATATCGCGGCCGCGTGTTCGAGCGCATGACCATCGAGGAGCGCCTGACGGTCTGCAACATGAGCATCGAGGCGGGCGCACGTGCCGGGCTGATCGCGCCGGATGACACCACCTTCGCCTATCTCAAGGGTCGGCCGATGGCCCCCAAGGGCGCAGATTGGGACGCAGCGGTCGCCTATTGGCGCACGCTGCGCTCGGATGACGGTGCGATCTTTGCCAAGTCCGTGACGATCGCGGCCGGCGATGTCGAACCCAGCGTTACCTGGGGCACCAGCCCCGAGGACGTGGTGCCCATCGGCGGGCGCGTGCCGCACCCGGAGGACTTCGCCGACGAGAGCAAACGGGTCGCGGCGCAAAAGAGCCTCGCCTATATGGGCCTGACCCCCGGCACGCCGATGACGCAAATTCCTATCGAAAACGTCTTCATCGGCTCGTGCACCAACAGCCGGATCGAAGACCTGCGCGCCGCCGCCGCAGTGCTCAAGGGCCGCCGCAAGGCCGCCAATGTGCGCTGGGCGATCGTCGTGCCGGGTTCGGGCCTCGTCAAGGCACAGGCCGAGAAGGAGGGGCTCGACAAGGTGTTCATCGATGCCGGATTCGAATGGCGCGAGCCGGGCTGTTCGGCCTGCCTCGGCATGAATCCCGACAAGGTGCCGGCGGGCGAACGCTGCGCTTCGACCAGCAACCGCAATTTCGTGGGGCGGCAGGGTCCGGGGGCGCGCACGCACCTCGTCAGCCCCGCGATGGCCGCCGCCGCCGCCGTCACCGGGCGGCTTGCCGATGTGCGCGATCTGGTGTGACGTCGGCCCCTTGAACAACCGCAGCGCGAGGCGCATGAAACAACCATGACCGACAAGCCCAGGAACAATACCGCCCGCACCGCCGCGATCGCCGCTGTGGGCGCCATCGGATCGGCGGCCATCGCGGCCGCGCTGCTCTACGCAGGCAAGCGCAAGAAGAAGGCCGAAGAGCCGGCCAGGCCCGACGCCATCCCTTCGGGCGAACCACCCCAGACCGACTGACAGGAACCGCCATGCAGCCGCTCACCCGCGTTCAAGGCCGCGCCATTCCGCTTGGCCTCAAGAATGTCGATACCGACATCATCATCCCCGCCAAGTGGCTCAAGACCATCAGCCGCGAGGGCCTAGGCGCGGGCGCGTTCGAGGCGCTCAGGGCGGAGCCGGGCAATGTCTTCGACGATCCTGCCTACAAGGGCGCGCCGATCCTGATTGCGGGCGACAACTATGGCTGCGGCTCCAGCCGGGAGCACGCGGCCTGGGCGATGCTCGACCTCGGTATCCGCGTTGTCATTGCGCCGAGCTTTTCCGACATCCACTCGGGCAACGCGGTGAAAAACGGCATCCTGCCGGTGGTGCTGCCGCAGGACGCAGTCGACCGGCTGCTTGAGGTGGCGCGCGAGGGACTGGAGATCACAGTCGATCTCGAAGCGCAGACCGTCACCACCCCTTACCAGGACCGCTTCGTCTTCGAGATCGACCCGTTCCGCAAGCATTGCCTACTGAACGGACTGGACGAGGTCGGCCTGACGATGGCACGGAGCGAGGCGATCGGAGCTTTCGAAGCGGCCCGCGCCGCTGCGCAGCCGTGGTTGATGCGCGGCACCGCCGCCTGACACACCAGACTTACGGGAGAGGACGAGATGAAAGCCATTCGCAGCCACGCAACCGGCGGGCCTGAAACCCTGACGCTCGATGAGGTCGAAGTCCCGACCCCCGGCAAGGGCGAGGTGCTGGTTGCGGTCAAGGCCTGTGCAATCAACTATCCCGACACGCTGATCATCCGTGACCTCTACCAGTTCAAGCCGCCGCGCCCGTTCTCGCCCGGCGGCGAGATCGCGGGCGTGATCGAAGCGCTCGGCGAGGGGGTTGAAGGCTACCGGATCGGCGACGCCGTGCTGGCCGGGATCGGCAATGGCGGCCTTGCCGAAAAGGTCGTGGTGCCGGTCGGAAGAATGTTTCCGATACCGGACGGCGTGCCTTTCGAGAAGGCCGCCAGCTTGCTGATGACCTATGGCACCACCATCCACGGCCTCAAGGATCGCGGCCACATCAAACCGGGAGACACCGTCCTGGTGCTGGGCGCGGCGGGCGGCGTGGGCCTGTCGGCAATCGAACTCGCCAAGGCCTTCGGCGCACGCGTGATCGCCGCAGTCTCTTCCCAGGCCAAGGGCGAGATTGCCCGCAAGGCAGGCGCCGACGACGTGGTGATCTACCCGCGCGAGGCGATGGACAAGGATGCCTCCAAGGCGCTCGCAGACGCCTTCAAGAAGGCCTGCGGGCCGGAGGGCGCGAACATCGTCTATGACATCGTCGGCGGGCAATATTCCGAGCCGGCGCTGCGCGCTATCGCCTGGGAGGGCCGCTTTCTGGTGGTCGGCTTTCCCGCCGGGATCGCTAGGATGCCGCTCAACCTGACCTTGCTGAAATCCTGCGATATCTGCGGCGTGTTCTGGGGTGCCTTCACCATGCGCGAGCCGGAGGCCTTTCGCGCGCAGGTGCGCGAGTTGTTCGACCTGATGAAGGCCGGCAAGATCGACCCGCTGATCAGCGAAACCTTCCCCCTCGAGCGCGCCGGCGATGCCATCGCCAAGCTCGAAAATCGCGAGGCGGTAGGCAAGCTCGTGGTGACGATGGAATAATCTTCCTCACCCCGGCTTGGCGCTTGAAGCCGCGGGCGGGCCGCTTTATCGCTGGGGGCGGATCGTATCCGAAGGGACACCGAAATGACCGATTTCAACGACCGCAAGCGCGCCGAGGAAGCCCACTTCGCGCTTGAGGAGGAAACCGCCTTCCGCATCGCTGCACGCCGCAACCGGCTGCTGGGCGAATGGGCAGCAAAGCTGATGCAGCTCACTCCGGCCGAGGCCGACGCCTACAAGAAGGCCGTGGTTCAGGCCGATTTCGAGGAAGCCAGCGATGAGGACGTGATCCGCAAGGTGCTGGGCGATCTCACCGCCGCTGGAACCGAGATTTCCGAGGCCGATATTCGCGCCAAGCTCGACGAATTGGCGATTGAGGCGCGCCGCCAGCTGCTCGGCGAGGCCTGATCCCATGCCGATGAGCGCCGCCGCCATCGAGGCTGCCATCCTCGCCGCCCTGCCTGGGGCGACGGTCGAGCTGACCGATCTTGCCGGAGACGATGATCACTGGGCGGTCACCGTCACCGCGCCGCAATTTGTCGGGAAGAGCCGGGTGGCGCAGCATAAGATGGTCTATGCGGCCTTCGGCGTTCGCATGGGTGGCGAACTCCACGCCTTGCAAGTCACCACCAAGGTTCCCACTTGAACCGCGCAACCCGTTCACCCCATCAGAGGCCGCACCGCAGCATGTCCGATATCAACGCCCGCATTTCCGATCTCGTCACCCGCAATGATGTCGTGCTGTTCATGAAAGGCACCCCGCTGTTCCCGCAATGCGGCTTTTCCAGCCGTGCGGTTGCGATCCTCGATCAGTGCGGGGTCGCCTATGAAAGTGTCGACGTGCTGCAGGACATGGAAATCCGGCAGGGCATCAAGAGCTTTTCCGACTGGCCGACCATCCCGCAGCTCTATGTGAAGGGCGAATTCGTGGGCGGCAGCGACATCATGATGGAGATGTTCGAGGCCGGCGAATTGCAGCAGCTGTTCAACGAACGCGGCGTGGCGAAAATCTGAGGTCGCGCACGCGCCTGTGCGTGCGCCATTTTCCGCGGGCGGCGGATCTGCGTCCGGCTTGGCCTGCGGCTGCTTGGGCCATCATAGCCTCACCACACGCCAAGCGCAGGCATGGCTCGCATGAGCATACAAGACAGCGGCAATCGGGAAACAAAAAACGCCCCGCCGGACCAGAGCGGGGCGTTTTTCTTTGTGGGGAGGCGCCGCCCGAAAACCAGGAAGGGCGCGCCTCGATGTGAAGACCATTGGGACCGCATCCCGTAATGCATGGTGCGTGCCAAATAAGGAAAACCACGCATTTCCGGGATTTTGCAGCTGATCCGCAAGGGTCGTGGCGGCGCTCTTGTAAAGCATTCCGACACCCTGTTCAAACCAGCCGCTTGGCAAGGCCCTGCCGCCGCGCCACATTGCCCGGCAATGACCAGCGATTCCTCTTCTCAGGGCATTCCCGCCGCGACCATCATCATTTTCCGCAACGGCCCGGCGGGCGGCCCACCGGAAGTGCTGATGACCGTCCGCTCGTCCGGCATGAGCTTTGCCGGCGGCATGGCAGTGTTCCCCGGTGGGCGGGTCGATCAGGCGGACTTCGCGCTCGGCGAAAGGATCGCCGCCGCCCATGGCCTCTCACCGGACGAGGCCGCGCACCAGATCGCGGCGGTGCGCGAAACGCTGGAGGAAACCGGGTTGGCGATGGGTCTGGCTGGCGCGATCGACGCGCAGCGGGCCGCTGCCGCGCGGGCGATGCTGGCTGAGGTTGGCGCGCTGGAACCGGTGCTGGCGGAATTCGGCTGGCAGCTCGATCTTGCCCAGATCACCCCGTTTGCCCGCTGGTTCCCCAAGAACGAGCGCATCCCGCGCGTCTATGACACGCGTTTCTATCTCGCCAATCTTGGCACCGGCGCGGTGGAAGTGTCGATTGACCAGTCGGAAAACACACGCCTGTTCTGGATCTCGGCCCAGGGTGCGCTGGACGCGGCAGAGCGCGGCGAGATCAAGCTGATCTTCCCGACCCGCCGCAATCTCGAACGGCTCGCGCTGTTCGCCAGCTACGACGAGGCCCGCGCTCAGGCCGAAGCGATCCCGGTCAAGACGATCACGCCCCGTGTCGTCGAGGAAGGCGGGAAGGCCTGGCTGACCATCCTTGCCGACGCTGGTTATCCGGTAACGGCGGAACTGCTGGAGACCGTCGCGCGGGGGTGAAGGCTGCGTGCCCCGCCCTCGAACAGCGCAGCGGCAGGACAGTCACGACCGACAAAGACGGCGGCGCGGGTCCCTTGCCCGTCACCGCCGCGTTGAGCCAAGCCGAAAGGCTCAGAACTTGTAGCCGAACTCCACCCCGAGGCGCTGACGCCCGCCGGGCGAGATGAACGAACCGCCAAATTCGACCGCAGTAATCACCTCGTTCAGGTACTTCTTGTTGAACAGGTTTTCAGCATAGGCGAACAGCGACCAGCGGTCGGTCTCGACCCCGATGCGCGCATCGACCACGCCGAAGGCATCGCGGCGCGAAACCGAATAGTCGGCATCGCCGACGAAGGCCGGCAGGCCCAGCGCCGAACCCGGCAGCAGGCCGCTGAACAGCGTCGGATTGGTGTCGTCCTGCAGCGTATGGAACCACGTCGGACCGGTGACGCGGTAATCGACGCGGCTGACGAAATCCATCGAGCTGGTCATCGGCACGTCAAGCTGGGTGCCGAAGTTCAGCGTGTAATCGGCGGTGTAGGGCGACTTGTTGCCGACCGTCACCGGACGCGAGGCGTTTTGCTTGATCTCGCTCTCGGTCACGTTGGCCGAGCCGAACACGGTCCAGCCCTCGATGATCTCGGCCGTGAGGTTGAGCTCGCCGCCGTAGATCTCGACCTCGTCGATGTTCGAGACCACGCGCAGCAGGCCGAAGCCGCCGACGAAGAACTCGAAGAACTGCATGTCGTCGATGGTGGTGTAGTAGCCCGCCAGATCATAGGTGATGCGGCCATCGAGTAGGCTGCCCTTGATCCCCGCCTCGAACGCGCTCGAGACTTCCTTGCGATACTGGTCGTTGATCAGCACATTGGTGCCGATGAACTGGTTGAATGCCTGATCGACGATCGCCGCCGAACCCTGGTTGTTGAACCCGCCCGATTTGAAGCCGATGCCCCAGTTGGCATAGAGGTTGGCATTGTCGTCCACCGCGTAGCGCAGCGAGATCTTGGGCTGGAACTGCTTGAAGGTCTTCGACTGGTCGGGGATCGGCTGGACCACGCCGTTGATGACCTGCTGACCGGGGTTGATCGGCCCGCCAGTGAAGGGATCGAACACCGCCGGAACGAGGCTGCGGACCGAGCGGTCCTCGATGTCGTAACGGCCCGCGACCGAGATGTTGAACCGGTCGGTGACATCGAAATCCGCCGCCGCGAAGAGCGCATAGACATCGGTCTTGAAGGAATCGTTGTAAAGCTGGGTGGTCGGGTTGGACGAGCCGGGCGCATTGTAAAGCTGGCGGATTACCCCCTGCCCGAGATCCGCACCGAGGCTGACGCCCACTTCGCGGTCAATGTGCAGGTAATAGGCGCCGACCTGCCAGTTGAACGGCCCATCACCGTTTGAGGCGAGGCGGATTTCGGCGCTTATATCGCTCTGCTCGCGGATCTGGAACTGGGTGCCGTCGCAGGTGGTCGGGCTGTAGGGGCCGAAGGTCGAGCCATTGGCCGGCGCGAAGATGAAGGGCACCGGGATCTGGCCGATGAAGGCCGGCGGGTTGAGGGGATAGCCGGTCAGCTGCGCGGTCGAGGCAAAGCAGGCGTTGGACGCCGCTACCGAGGCCGGAGTCGCGCCGGGGAAGGTGAAGCGCGCGAAATCGGCCGAAGTGCCGTCAGCGGTCAGCGACTGGTCGACATCGCTATAGAGCGCCCAGGCTGTCAGCGTGACGCTGTCGAATTCGTGCTCGATCTTGGCCGAGGCCTCGAAAGTGGTCTGATCATTGGTCGGACGGATGTTCGAGTAGAAGCCGAAAGGATGCTCGTTCACGTCCTCGAAGAAGGCCGGGTTGGCAGCGGCGAAGTTGGGCAGGTGGAAGCTGGCGTTGAAGTTGATCGAGGCGCCGGTAAGGTCGGCATAGCGGGCCTTCACGTCCAGCTCGGTATTCGGGCCGAGCGCGGCGACGAAGCGCCCGTCGACAGACCAGATCTCCTGATCGTCGATGGTCTTGGAATTGTTCAGGAAGCGGTTGCGGAAGAAGCCATCCGTGGTCGAGTAGTTGCCCGACAGCACGAAGCCAGCGCCCTCGCCCACCGGCACCGAGACATAGCCGGTGGCAAGGTAGGTGTTGTCCTGAGCCGCGCGCAGCGTCACCCCGCCTTCGAGTGTGTCGCCCGGCTTGACGGTCTGGATCACGATCGCACCCGCCGCCGCGTTGCGGCCATAGAGCGCGCCCTGCGGGCCCTTCAGGATTTCCACCTGGCGCATCGTGCCCTGGTTCTGGTTCAGTTGCGCGGTGTTGGTCTTGAGGATCCCGTCAACCACGAGCGCGACCGAGCTTTCCGCATCGCGCGCTCCGTTGATGCCACGGATGTTGATCTGGGTATCGCCCGCTTCGGCGGTGCCGGTGACGATCGTCACGCCCGGGGTCAACTGGATGAAGTCGTCGGCGCGCTGGACGCCGGTTCTGGCAAGCGCCTCGGCCCCGAATACGGTGAGCGCGGCAGGCACTTCGGCAACGCTTTCCGACTGGCGGCGCGCGGTGACGATGATGGCGTTGTCTTCCTGGGCGGCCTGATCGGCGGCCGGGGCATCCTGGGCGATGGCGGGCGCGGACAGGGCGATGGCGCCAAGAGCCGCGCTGGAGGCAAGAACGAGACGGATATTCATGGGACGGCTCTCCTCGGAGGGATCGATAGGGCAAGGCTTCACACGAGCGGGTTGGCCCCGCTCATGTAGACATAGACTTCCTGGAACTTCGCGCCGCCCGGGCCGGGCCGCAAACGCCAGAAATTGGTGTTCTCGAGCAGCGTCACCTGACCTTGCGCATCGTGCAGCTCGGCGGTGAAGCAGGCGCTGATGCGCCCATTGGCCGCGTCCACGGTGCAGGTGAAATCGCGATGGATGATGGTGTCATAGGCGGCGAAGAAATCCTCGAACATGCGGCGGATCTCGGCCTTGCCGCTATGCCGGGTAAAGGCCGTCTGGATGCAGAACAAGGCGGTTTCATGGAAGCAGTCCAGCACCGCCTCCAAGTCCTTGGCATCGACGCGGGCGAAGTATTTGTTGAGCGCGAAGTCGATCAGCTCAGCCCGCGTCAGTGTGGGTTCGTACTGCATCAGGCGTCTCCCGCCTTCAGCAGGTTTTCGCCCGACATGTAGACATAGACGCGGTGGAACAGCCGGTCCTTGAGATAGAAGCGGTTGCAGTTCTCATAGCGCAGCTCCTCGCCGCCATTGGGGGTGATGAGCACCGTGAACTGGCTGCACACCGCGTTGGTTTCGGGGTCGGCGGTGTGGACGAAATTGCCGTGCCAGATGGTCTCGAAATCGGCGAAGAGCTTGACGAACATCGCCCGGATCGCCTCGCGCCCCCTGTGCACCGTGTTGCTCGTCACCTCGGTCAGGATGGCATCGGGGGTGAAGCAGTCGAGCACCTGCTCCATGATCTTGTTGTCGACCCCGTCGAAATAGCGCTTGGTGACGATATCGACGTAAAAGGGATAGGGCAGCGGCGTCTGACCCGGGCCGCCTTCTTGCCATTCGCTCATCAGTACCAGCCCTTTCGGATATCGGCGAACATCGGCACTTCGGGTGCGGGAAAGGCCTTTTTCGAGTGGCTGAGCCTCAGCTCGATCAAAGTCTCGAGGTTCTTGTAGGCGACCTGCCCTGGGTTCAGCACCGGCACAGGCAGCTCGCTCTGGAGATAGGCCGCGGACTGGTGCATGGTGGTCGAGCCGAGCACGATCACGTCCGCTCCGTCCTCCTCGATGGCGCGCATCGCCTCGGTCTTGAGCTTGGCGAAGACGACCTCCTCCTTGCCTTCGAGCAGCTCGGTCACGTCCGGCCGCGTGTCGATCGAACGCACCGAAGCGCAACGGTGTTTCCAGCCGTGCTGGCTCAGAACCTTCTCGTAAAGCGGGAACCACTGCGGCCACATGGTGATGATCGAGAACGCCTTGCCAAGCATCATCGCGGCGGCGAAGCTGGCTTCGCCAGGGCCAACGACGGGAATGTTGAGCACCGAGCGCAGCGGCCAAAGCCCGGAATCGCTCACCGTGTCGATCAGCACCCCGGCATAGCCCTCCTGCTCGGCCGTCACGCCCGCCTGGAACACCGTCCAGTCCATCAGCAGGGTGTCGTGATAGGAATCGCCGAGCGCCGCGCCCCAGCGCACGGCCTCGAAGGTAGGCGCAAAGCCAGGGCGCACGAGGCCGTCGGGAAGCTGCTGGGCGCGGTTGGCCACCCCGGCTTCATCCATGGCGATCGGCACGATGACCTTGATGCGGTTCACGGCACTCCCCTGTTGCCTTGCGCCAAGCTGGTTATTGTATACAAAACGCTCTCGTCAAGCCTAAACAGACGTGTTGCGCGAAGCGACGGTGAAGTGTGTTTTTGTCACCTCACCGCACTTGCGGCCCGCACACCAAGCACGCACAAGGAAGCCCATGAACACCCCCTGCCTCGCCCCGGCCCGCGGGAATATGCGCAAATGAGCCGCGCCTCCGAGCGCGCCTATGCGGCGATCCGCGCGCACCTGCTCAGCGGGCAGGTGAAAGCCGGAGAGCAGCTGACCGAAGACCAGCTGACGCAGATCACCGGGGTCAGCCGCACCCCGGTGCGCGAGGCAGTGCGGCGGCTGGAGAACGAGCTGCTCTTGGTGCGCTCGGACACCAAGCGCCTGTTCGTCGCCGACTGGAGCCGCGACGATATCGAAGAAATGTTCACCCTGCGCCAGATGCTCGAATGCCATGCGGCCGAGCGCGCCGCACGACGGATGACGCCGGGTCAGTTGGCCGAGATGGAGGCGGTGAATCGCGAGCTCAAGGCCGCGATCGCGCTGCCCGAGCCCGATGTCGCGCGCTTCCTTGATGCCAATCGCGCCTTCCATGACGCCATCATCGCGGCGGCGGCTTCGCCACGCCTCGGGCAGATGCTCGCCCGCTTGGTCGAGGCTCCGGTGGTGCTGCGCACGGCGCGCACCTATTCGCCTGAGGACCTGCGCCAGTCGGCGCGCGACCACGACGAACTGATTGCCGCCTTCGCCGCCGGCGATCCGGAATGGGCCCGCGCGGTGATGGGCAGCCATCTGCGGCGGGCTTTCCACACCTTCGCCCGGACAGTCGGCCCGGCGACAGATGCACGGGACACATGACGACGCAAGGCGAAACTTGCGGTTCCAATGAATTCGTCACGCCAAGCACGATTGCAATTGTATACAAACTGCGCCATGCACCCCTGCACGGTCCCCGCAAGCACAGGTGATTCAGGATGTCAGCCGCGCACATCGAACCGGTGCCCATCGCACTTGTGGAAGTAGGTCCGCGTGACGGGCTCCAGAACGAGCCGGACATCATTGCGACCGAGACGAAGCTCGATCTGATCACCCGCATGATCGGCTATGGCGCACGGCGGCTGGAGGTGGCGAGTTTCGTCCACCCGGCGCGCGTGCCGCAGATGGCCGATGCGGAAGGCGTGATCGCCGGATTGCCGGACCGGGCGGACTGCACCTACGTGGGCCTCGTGCTCAACAAGCGCGGGGTGCTGCGCGCGCTCGCAACCCGCGAAGGCGGCAAGCGGGGCGTCGATCAGGTCGGCTGCGTGGTCGTCGCCAGCGACACCTTCGGCCAGAAGAACCAGGGCCAGACCATCGCGCAAGGCATCGCCGAAACCCGTGAAATGCTACGCTTCGCCCGCGCCGAGGGCATCCGCGCGCAGGTCACCATCAGCGCCGCTTTCGGCTGCCCTTTCGAGGGCGAGGTGAAGCACGACACCGTGCTCGCCATCGCCGAGGAGCTGGCCGCGGAAAGCCCTGAGGAGATCGCGCTTGCCGATACGATCGGCGTCGGCACGCCTTGGGAAGTGGGCGAATTGTTCGGCAAGCTGGGCGAAAGGCTCGCAGGCAAGATCCCGATGCGCGCCCATTTCCACAACACCCGCGGCACCGGCATCGCCAACGCGTGGGAGGCCTACAAGGCGGGGGTTCGCATTTTCGACGCCTCATTGGGCGGCCTCGGCGGCTGTCCCTTCGCCCCGCGCGCGACGGGCAATATCGCCACCGAGGACCTGATCTACATGATGGCGCGTTCAGGGGTGGAAACGGGCATCGATCTCGACGCGGCGATTGCCGCTAACAGGTGGTTTGCAGGTGTGCTGGGGCGCGAATTGCCCTCGGCCGTCGCGCGCGCAGCATAGGCTAGAGGAAGAGGTATGACATACAGGCTGGGTGTGGATGTGGGCGGGACTTTCACCGACCTCTTGCTGTTCGACGAGGCGAGCGGCGCCTTCTGGCGGCACAAGACCCCTTCGACCCCGCATGATTCTTCCGAAGGCATCCTTGCGGGGGTGAAAGCGATCACCGAAAAGGCCGGCATCACCGCGGCCGACATCACCTATTTCCTGCACGGCACCACGGTTGCCACCAACGCGGTGCTCGAAGGCAAGGGCGCTCGCGTCGGCCTCGTCACAACCCAAGGCTACCGCGACATCATGCAGATCGCGCGCTCCTACGTGCCGGGCGGTCTTGCAGCCTGGATCGTGTGGCCCAAGCCCCAGCCCCTCGCGCGTCTGGAGCACACGGTCGAGGTGCCGGGCAGGATGGATGCGCAGGGCCGCGAAGTCGCCCCGCTCGACGAGGACGCGGTGCGCGTTGCGCTGCGCAAGCTCAAGGGCGAAGGCATCGAGGCGCTGACCGTCAGTCTGATGAACGCCTATCTCAACGGCGCGCACGAAACGCGGATCGGCGAAATCGCGGCGGAAGAGCTGCCCGGCATCCCCGTTTCGCTCAGCCACGAAGTCCTGCCCGAAATGCAGGAATACGAGCGCACGCTGTCAACCGTCGCCAATGCCGCCGTGCGCCCGGTGGTGTCGAAATATATCTCCAACTTGCGCGACCGTCTGGAAGCCGAAGGGTTCAAGGGCCGCCTTTCGCTGCTGCGTTCCGATGGCGGGTTGATGAGCAGCCAGAAGGCCGAGGAGCACCCGGTCAACATCCTCATGTCCGGCCCTGCCGGCGGGGTGACAGGCGCGCTGTGGGTGGCCCGCAATGCCGGCTTCGAGAACATCCTGACCCTTGATGTCGGCGGCACCTCCACCGACGTCGCGCTGATCCAGGGGCTCGAACCGCGCCGCCAGCGCACCACCGAAGTCGGGCACCTGTCGGTGCGGGCTTCGGCGCTCGATGTGAAGACCGTGGGTGCCGGCGGCGGTTCGATCGCGCACGTGCCCGAACTGACCAAGGCGCTGCGTGTCGGCCCGGAAAGCGCGGGCGCTGTGCCGGGGCCGGTTGCCTATAACAAGGGCGGGCAGCTTCCGACCGTGACCGATGCCAACGTCGTGCTCGGCTACCTGCCCGAAGACCTGCTCGGCGGCAGCTTCAAGCTCGACCGCGAAGGCGCCAAGAAGGCGGTGCAGACCATCGCCGATGCGCTCGGGGTGACGCTGATGGAAGCCGCGCGCGGGATCATCGACATCGTCAATGAAAACATGTTCGGCGCGCTGCGGATGATCTCGGTGCAGCAGGGCTACGATCCGCGTGAATTTGCGCTGATGGGCTTCGGCGGCGCCGGCCCGCTGCATGTCAATGCGGTCGCCCGGCTGATGGGCAGCTGGCCCGCGATCTCGCCCGTCTCCCCCGGCGTGCTCTGTGCGCTGGGCGACGCCACCACCCGGATGCGCACCGAGACCGCGCGCAGCTTCTCGCGCCTCGCCCGTGACACCTCGATCGCCGATCTCGTCGCAGTGCTCGACGAGATGGCTGCACAGACCCGCAGCGAATTGCTCGCCGACGGTATTGCCGAAGACCAGATCACCTCGCTGTTCGAGATCGACGTGCGCTACGCCGGGCAGGCTTTCGAGGTGCCGCTGACCATCACGCAGCATGTCCTCGAACAGGACGGGATCGAAGGCATCCTTGCCCGCTTCGATGAAGAACACCGCAGGCTCTTCACCTTCAACATGGATACGCCGCACGAGATCGTGAACCTGCGCGCGGTGGCGCTGGGTCAGGCCCCGGCCCTGCCCGCTGCCGAACTGCCCAAGGGCGATGGCGATCCCCGCGCTGCCAAGATCCGCGACCATGTGATGTGGATCGACGGCGAGGAACGCCCAGCCGTGATCTATGACCGTGCTAGGCTCAGGCAGGGCGACGTCATCGAAGGCCCCGCGATCATCACCGAGATGGATTCGACCACGCTGGTCGAACATGACTGCCGAGCGACTGTCGACGCTGTCGGCAATATCCTCATCACCTTGAAGACGGGAGGCTAAGACCAATGCCGGCTCGCATCATCCAGACCAACCCCGCCCCCTTCAACACGGTCGCAATCGACCCGGTCACGCTCGACATCATCGAGAACGCGCTGAGGAACGCGCGCATCGAGATGGACGCAACCCTCGTGCGCACCGCGATGAGCCCCGGCATCCGCGAACAGGGCGACGCCTTCCCGCTGATCTCGGACCCTGCCGGCAAGATGATCGTCGGCCAGTTCGGCAGCTTCATCGACGGCTTCCTCAAAAGCTACGAGGGCACCATCGAGGACGGGGACATGATCTTCCTGTCCGATCCCTACTCCTGCGCGGGCGCAATCAGCCATTCGAACGACTGGCTGGTGCTGCTCCCCGTGTTCAAGGACGGGCGCCTCATCGCCTATACCGCGATGTTCGGCCACCAGAGCGACATTGGCGGACGGGTTCCCGGGTCAATGCCGATCGGCGCGTCCTCGATCTTCGAGGAAGGCGTGCGCATCCCGCCGGTCAAGATCTGGAGAAAGGGCGAATACAACGAAGACCTGATGAAGCTGGTGATGCACCAGACACGCAAGCCCGACTGGTGCCAGGCTGATCTCAACGCCCTGATCGCCAGCTGCCGCGTCGCCGCGCGCCGGGTGATCGAAATGGCCGATCGCTTCGGGGATGATGTCTATGTTTCGGCCACACAGGAATTGCTGGCGCGCAACCACCGCGCGATGAAGGCCCTGCTCGCCATGGCGGTGGCCGAAGAGCCGGTGAGCTTCGAGGACTACATCTGCGACGACGGCAAGGGCTATGGGCCCTACAAGATCCGCTGCACCATGTGGCGCGAGGGGGACAAGGTGATCCTCGATTTCGATGGCACCGATCCGCAGTCGGCGGCCTCGATCAATTTCTTCCTCAACGAAAACATGTTCAAGATGTTCTTCGGCATCTACATGATCATGGTGTTCGATCCGCAGATCCTGTTCAATGACGGGTTCTATGATCTGATCGAAGTGCGCATTCCGGAAGGCTCGCTGCTCAAGCCGCGCTTTCCCGCTGCGCTGTCGGGCCGCACCCATGCGCTGGGCCGCATCTTCGATATCCTGGGCGGGCTGCTCGGGCAGAAGACGCCGGAGTTTCTCAACGCTGCCGGCTTCTCCTCCTCGCCGCACTTGTTCTATTCGGGCTGGGACAGCCGCGAGGACGGGACGCGCGACTGGTTCCAGCTGTTCCAGATCGGCTTTGGCGGCATTCCCGGGCGGCCGCTGGGCGACGGGCCGGACGGACACTCGCTCTGGCCAGGCTTCACCAATGTCCCCAACGAATTCCTCGAACGCTATTTTCCGCTCAGGATCGAACGCTATTCGACCGCGCCCGACAGCGGCGGGGCGGGCTTGCACCGCGGCGGCAACGGCATCCACATGACCTACCGCTTCCTTGCCGATGGCGAGATCGCGATCCACGACGATCGCTGGTTCGTGCCGCCCTGGGGCGTCAATGGCGGCCGCCCCGGCGCGCGGGCGCGCAAGGTGTTGGAACGCGCCGATGGATCGCAAGAAATCATCGGCAACAAGGTCGAGAATGTCGCGGTCAAGGCCGGCGATCTGCTCCACTTCATCACCTGGGGCGGGGGCGGCTGGGGCGACCCGCTGGCGCGCGATCCGGAACTTGTAGGTCTCGAAATCCGACAGGGCCTCGTCACCCCCGAAGGGGCGCGCGCCTATGGCGTGGTCGCCGATGCCGAGGGCGTGGTGGACGCCGCCGCGACCGAGGCGCTGCGCGCGGAAATGTCGGCCGCGCGCGGGGAGCTGCCCCTGTTCGATTTCGGCCCCGGCATCGACGCGCTGCGCGCCAATTGCCTCGCCGAAACCGGCCTTCCCGCCCCCATCCAGCCGATCTGGACGACCTTGAGGGAGGCTGCGGAATGAGCGGCGCACTCGATGGGATCAAGGTCGTCGAGATGGGTCAGCTGCTGGCCGGCCCGTTCTGCGGGCAATTGCTCGGCGACATGGGCGCAGATGTCGTCAAGATCGAGCCGCCTGGCGCGGGCGATCCGATGCGCAACTGGGGCCAGGGCGAGGAAAAGGTGCAGTGGGAAGTGATCGCCCGCAACAAGCGCTCGGTCACCTGCAACCTGCGCGTGCCCGAGGGTCAGGCGCTCGCCAAACGGCTGATCGCCGAGGCCGACGTGCTGATCGAGAACTTCAAGCCCGGCACGCTCGAACGCTGGGGCATGAGCCCGGCCGAGCTTCACGCCAAGAACCCCGGTCTTATCATCGCCCGCATGTCGGGCTACGGGCAGGACGGCCCCTATTCCAACCGCGCCGGTTTCGGCGGGATCGGCGAGGCGATGGGCGGCTGGCGCTACATCGTCGGCGAACCCGACCGTCCACCAAGCCGCATGGGCATTTCTATCGGCGATACGCTGTGCGCGACCTATGGCTGCATGGGCGTGCTCGCCGCGCTCCATCACCGCGACAAGACCGGCGAGGGTCAGGTGGTGGACTCCGCGCTCTACGAGGCGGTGTTGCAGGTGATGGAGGGCCTCATCCCCGAATATGACCGCAACGGCGTGATCCGCGAGCGGTCAGGCTCGGTGCTCAAGGGCATTGCCCCCTCCAACGTTTATACCTGCAAGGACGGCAGCTACATGATCGGCGCCAATGGCGATGCCATCTTTGCCCGCCTGTGTCAGGCGATGGGGCGCCCCGAACTGGCGAAGGACGAACGCTACGCCACCCACATCGCCCGCGGAATCCACCAAGAAGAGCTTGACGCGCTGATCAACGCCTGGACCGCGACGCTGACCGTCGAGGAGGTCGATGCGCTGATGATCGAATATTCGATCCCCGCAGGCAGGGTCTATCGCGCCCCCGACATGCTCGCCGATCCGCATTTCCAGGCGCGGCAGGCGATCATCGAGGTCGAAACGCAGAACCGGGGCAAGATCAAGATGCAGAACGCCTTCCCCAAGCTGTCGAAGACGCCGTCGAGCATCCGCCGCCCCGCGCCTGCCACGCCCGGGCAGGACAATGCGGAGGTTTATGGCGAGCGGCTTGGCCTGGATGCCGCCGAACTGGCACGGCTGGCCGCCGCGGGCATCATCTGATGGCCGGCCCCTCGGCAGCCGACAATTATGCGGGCGTGTTCGAGGGTCGGCTACAACCGGGCGCCCGCCCGGCGCTGCTGATCGTCGATGTGGTGGCGGCCTATCTCACCGAAGGCTCGCCGCTTTACATGGCGAGCGCCGAGGCGGCCAAGCAGAGCAATCGCCGCTTGGCCGAAGCCGCGCGGGCAGCTGGGGTGCCGGTGGTGTTCACCAATGTGCGCTACAAGCCCGATGGATCGGACGGCGGGGTGTTCTACCGCAAGGCGCCGGTGCTTAAGGCATTTGTCGAAGGCTCCCCGCTCGGCGCCTTCCCGCCCGATCTGGCGCCGCAAGCGGGCGACCGGGTGTTCACCAAGCAATATCCCAGCGCCTTCTTCGGGACCGGCCTTGCCGAAACGCTCCACGCCGAGGGCATCGATACGCTGCTCGTCACCGGCTATTCCACCTCGGGCTGCGTGAGGGCGAGCGCGCTCGACGCGATGCAATACGGCTTCATCCCGCTGGTGGTCCGCGAGGCCTGCGCCGACCGGCACCCGGAGCCGCACGAGGCCAACCTGTTCGACCTTCAGGCCAAATATGCCGAGGTGATCAGCGAGGCCGAGGCCTTGGCAGTGATCTCAGGTGGTGCTGGTCTGGTGGACTGGTTGCCAAGCCAATCCCGGTCTGATGGATTGGTCCGGGAATGAAGACGACAAAAGAGGGCTAGGTCACCGACTCATTATGGCGCAACCAGATTATGATTGAGGCGAGTTGGACAGAGGCGAGGAAGTTGTCGTCTTGCTTGTCGTATCGGGTCGTCACTGCCCTGAAATGCTTGATTTTGCTGAAGACGTACTCGATCAGGTTGCGGTATCGGTAGAGGATTGGGCTGAAGTCTGATCTGCGGACGCGCTGGGGCATTGGCGGGATGTTGGCGAAAGCGCCCTTGTCGGCAATCGCTGCGCGCAGCCTGTCGGCATCGTAGGCGCGGTCGGCGAGCAGCACCGAGCCAGGCGTCAGGCTGTCGAGCATGAGATGCGCGCTGCGCCCGTCGCAGGCTTGGCCTTCACTCAGCACGAGGCCGATCGGCAAGCCATTGGCATTGACCATGGCGTGGACCTTGGTCGTCAGGCCGCCGCGCGAGCGACCCATGCAACGGAATCGGCCATCTTTTTTGGGCGTTGGCAGCGTGCTGGTGGACGCGGATCGATGAGGAGTCGATCATCTGGATGTCGCCCGCATAAGCTTGTGAAACTGCCTCCAATATTCGCTTCGACACACCCGCCTTGCGCCAGCGGTTGAAGCGGTTCACGCAGGTGGTGTGCGGCCCGTGACGCGACGGAATGTCCGCCCAAGGTGCCCCCGTGCGTAGCCGCCAGAATATCCCGTTCAAAACCCGCCGGTCATCAACCCGCTTCACGCCACGCACCTTTGTCGGCAGCAAAGGCTGGATCACAGACCATTCGAAATCAGTCAGATCAAACCGCGCCATCAGCATCTCCCTTCCGCGAAACACTGAATCAGAACTCAATGATCTTGGAAATCCCGTTTATGGGTATGTGACCTAGAGTTTTCCGCCTTGCTCAGCTCCGGCAGGCTGGTTTCACCGGCTGAGTTTGCCAGCATTATCGGGGGGATATTCCCGATCGCGCTGTGCAGGAGGCTGCTTGGCATGTCGCGTTCGTTGTTCTGTTTGTCGGACGAAGCGTGGGCTGCGATCGAGCCGCACTTGCCGAAGCACCACCCCGGAGCGCGACGGGGCTGATGATCGGCAAGTGATCTTGGGCATCATTCATAGGCTCAAGTGCGGCGGCCGCTGGGCCGATGTGCCAGCCGAGTACGGCCCGGCGACAACGATCTACAACCGCTGGTACAGGTGAAGCCGGCCGGGCATCTGGACCCGCATCCTCTCGGGGTTGACCGAGGAGAACTGGGTCACCGAGACCGCCATGATCGACAGCAGCGACATCAAGGCCCACCGCTCTGCCGGTGGCGCAAAAGGGGGGCGCGGGCCAATGCCATTGGCATTTCGCGTGGCGGCCGGACAACGAAGTTCCACGCGCTTGTCGATGTCCTCGGGAGGCCGCTCCGCCTCGTCCTGACACCGGGCAACACGTCGGACGTGAAAGGTGCGGACCTGCTGATCGGCGAAACCGTCGGAATGAAGCGGGTGATCGCCGAGCGTGGCGACGACGCGAACCGCATCAGGGCCGCCTTGCGCGAACAGGGCACGATCCCTGTGATCCCGGGACGGCGCAATCGAAAGCGTCCGACCGAGTATGACCAACGTCGCTACAAGGACCGCTGGCAGGTCGAGGCCATTTTCTGCCGCCTCAAGGCGTTGGCTGCGCTGCCCTTCGGGTCCGCCGCATCGCTACTGCTACGACAAGCTCGCCAGAAACTTCCTATCCGCCGTAGGCCTCGCAGCAGCGGTCGCCTTCTGGCTGTGATGGGGTCTCAACCCCCGTCCGAAGCGCATTTGCAGGTGTGGGCCAAACCACACCTGCGGTTCTATCTTTTGTTCGGGAATGGCGCGCCCGGCAGGACTCGAACCTGCTGCCTCAAGATTAGAAGTCTCGCGCTCTATCCAGATGAGCTACGGGCGCGCGCCGGATGCGTCATTAGCGCGCTTTGCCGGACAGGCAAATCGCGCTAACCCTCGACGCGATGGAAAACACCTCTCCCGGCCTCCAGCCCGATCCCGCCGCCGCCTTCGACCGAGATCCCACCGACGGGATCGTCGCCACCAGCCGCCCGCCGGTGACCTTCCGCTATTTCGATCTGGTGATGGCCGGCTTCGTTACCATTCTGCTGCTCTCGAACATCATCGGCGCGGCCAAGCTGACCTATGCCAGCGTGCCGTTCTGGCCCGAAGGCTGGTGGCCCGCCCCGCAAGGCACCTTTATCTATGGCGCGGGGATCCTGTTCTTCCCGCTGGGCTACGTGATCGGCGACGTGCTGACCGAGATCTACGGCTTTGCCAAGGCGCGCCGGGTGATCTGGGTGGGGACGGCGGCAATGATCTTCCTTGCCTTCATGTCCTATATCGTTACCGCCCTGCCCGCCTTCGACGGGTGGGAATGCGCCGCCAGCGGCTTTGGCGGAGAGCGCCCGCCGACCACCACCGCCGATCCGGCGATCCCCGGCGGGGCGATCTGCCAGATGACTTATGAAAGCGTGTTCGGCAGCACCTGGCGCATCGTGGTTGCCTCGATCACCGCCTTCTGGGCGGGGGAATTCGTCAATTCCTTCGTGATGGCCAAGATGAAAGTGTGGACCAAGGGCCGCGCCCTGTGGAGCCGCACCATCGGCTCGACCTTCGTCGGGCAGGGCGTGGACAGCATGATCTTCTATCCGGTCGCCTTTCTCGGCATCTGGACGACCGAGGCCGTGCTGACCGTGATGGTCACCAACTGGGCGCTGAAGGTGGCGTGGGAAGCGGTGCTCACGCCGGTGACCTATCTCGTGGTGAACCGCCTGAAAGCGGCCGAGGGCATCGACCTTTTCGACATCGACACCGACTTCTCGCCCTTTGCGACCAGCACCAAGGGCTGACATCACACCGCCGCGCAATAAAATGTCGAAGTTGACAAAAGTGACACCGTGTCACCTATATCATTTCCAGTTTTCCTGATGATTTACAAGATTATGCATTGTTAAAACGGGCCGGACGGACAGCACGATCACGCGCCGATCGCACGGGCGGACCGCACCGGGTCGGACGAGGCGATCGCACCGCACACAGCTTATGCGCCCGGGCGTCTGTAGGAAACGGGGGCTATGGCAGCCTCCCCGTTACCCCCGGCGCCAGCCGCGATACGAAAAACCGGCAAGGCCCGCTGGGCGCATGGCGAAGGTGGGCCGGCACCCCCTACATCACATCGTTCGGCACCACCTCGACCCGCCAGCCAATGCCGAGCCGGCCGGCGAGGAGCTTCATGTCCTTTTCGGTCGGCTGGCCGAACAGCGCGGCATGGCTTTCCGCCAGCCGCAGCACCAGCGCGCCGTCTTCCACCGTCAGCCGGCTGACTTCGAGCGAGCGGCGCGACTGCGCGCCCAGCCGCCGCGCGAGCCGCAGCGCGAGGCCCCAGCGGATCGCCTCTTCGAGCGCCTCCTCACTCGCCAGCGCCCGCAGGCGCGCGGGCAGGTTCAACTGGTTGCCATTGGCCGCGATCGCCGCCGCCATCATGGCCCGGCCCTTGCTGTCGATTGCGATCCAGCGCTTGTGCAGCGCCCAGTCAATCGCCTGTGGCAGGCGCAGGTTGGGCTCGATCTGCATCGAAGCCAGCGCCAGCATCGTCGCTCCCAGCCGCAGCCGTTCGCTGCCATGGGTGCGGGCCGGGGCGGCATCGAGCGTCCAGGCCGCCATGCGCGTTGCCAGCGTTGCCGGCGCCCCGCGCTGGCTGGCGAACACCGCGATCCCGGCCAGCAGCGGATCCTGCGCCCGGCTGTGCGCAGGCAGACGGTCATAGATCAACCCCTCGCGCAGACCCCAAGAGGAGAACACCACTTTCGCCGGATCGAGCCGCGCCAGCAGCGCCGTCAGCAGCACCGCGGCATCGGGCAGCTTTTCCGCGCGCATCGAGGAAATCCGCTCACGCCCGCGCAAGGCCTCACCCTCGCTTCCGGCAAGCGCCTCGGCAATCTGGAGCGCGGCCGCCTTATCGAGCTCGAAGCCGTGCGGATCGCTCAGCGGGTGGCCCGAGACCGCCATCGCATGGATCGCCATCGCGCGCCACGTGCCGCCCACCAGATAGAGCGCACCGCGGGTTGCGGGCGGGGTAGCGGCGAGATCCCAACCGGCGGCACGGATCGCCTTGTCGAGCGCCTTCTTCATCCCTGCCCGGCCGCCCTTGCGGTATTCGGGCAGGCGCAGCGTCCCCAGCGGCAGGGTGCTTGCGCCATCGGCCGAACCCTGGCTCACCCGCACCAGTTCAAGGCTGCCGCCACCCAGATCGGCGACGATGCCCTGCGCATCGGGAAAGGCCCCGATCACGCCATGGGCGCTGAGCAGCGCCTCTTCCTCGCCCGAAATGACCCGTGGCTGAAGCCCGATCGCGCGCAATTGCGCGACGAATTCGCGCCCGTTGACCGCCTCGCGCACCGCGGCCGTGGCGACGGTTTCGACATCCTCGATGCCCAGATCCGCGAGCAGCAGCGCGAAGCGGCGCAATCCGCGCAGAGCCAGCGCCATCGCCTCGTCCGCGAGCCGGCCGGTGCCGGCGATCTCGCGTCCGAGCTTGGCAGTGACCTTCTCGTTGAGCAGCACCATCGGTGCGCGCATCGTGCCGCCATAGACCACCAGACGCACCGTGTTGGATCCGATGTCGATGATCGCGCGCTGCGGCGTGCCGCCGGCGAAGGTGCCGGAGCGGTCGGCCTGCCGAGAACGGTAACTCATGCCATGCCCCCCCGCCGCAGGGAGAGCTTGGGCACCGCGCCCGCTTCCAGCGCCCCGCCGCGGCCCGACAGCGACGGGTTGGTCATGAAATAGCGGTGGCAGTTGAACGGCTTGCCATCGGTCTCGACCCGCGAATAGGTTCCATCTGCGTGCAGCCACCAGCTCTGTTCGGTATCGAGCATGTTGGCGAGCAACACCTGCTGGAGCACCTGATCATGCACCGTGCGGTTGAGGATGGGGATCAGCGTTTCGACCCGGCGATCGAGATTGCGGCTCATCAGGTCCGCCGAGGCGATGAACACCGCCGCCTGCGCGCTCGGCATGGGTGCGCCATTGGCAAAGGCGTAGATGCGGCTGTGTTCGAGGAAGCGACCGATGATCGACTTGACCCGGATGTTCTCGGACAGGCCGGCGATCCCCGGTCGCAGACAGCAGATGCCGCGCACCACCAGTTCGACCTGCACCCCGGCATTGGAGGCGGCATAGAGCCGGTCGATCATCCCCTCGTCGGTGAGCTGGTTGCACTTCATCCAGATTGCCGCAGGCTGGCCTTTGCCGGCATTGGCGATCTCGGCATCGATGCGGGCATAGATCTCCTCGCGCAGATCGATCGGCGCGATGTGGAGGCGTTCGAGCGCGTGGGGCTGGACATAGCCGGTGATGAAGTTGAACATCTTGGCCGCATCGCGCCCCAACTTGGGATCGGCGGTGAAGAAGCTGAGATCGGTGTAAACCCGCGCGGTGACGGGGTGATAATTGCCGGTGCCGAAGTGACAATAGGTTCGAAAGCCGCCGCCTTCGCGCCGCACCACCATCGCCACCTTGGCGTGGGTTTTCCAGTCGGTGAAGCCGTAGATCACCTGCACGCCCGCGCGTTCGAGCGCACTGGCCCATTTGAGGTTCTGTTCCTCATCGAAGCGGGCCTTCAGCTCCACCACCGCGGTCACCGACTTGCCGGCCTCGGCCGCCTCGATCAGCGCGCCGATCACCGCTGACTGGCTGCCTGCGCGATAGAGCGTCTGCTTGATCGCCACCACGTCGGGATCGGCCGCGGCCTGGCGCAGGAAATCGACCACCACCTCGAAGCTTTCATAGGGGTGATGGATGATGATGTCCTTCTCGCGGATGGCGGAGAAGGCATCGCCGTCATGCTCGCGGATGCGTTCGGGAAAGCGTGGGGAATAGGCGTCGAACTTGAGATCGGGGCGATCCTCGGCGACGATCTCGGCAAGGCCATCGATCCCGATCATCCCGTCGGTCTTGATGACGGCGGCCTCGTGGATGCCGAGCTGTTCGCGCAGCAGGGCCTCGGCCGCGGGGTCGAAATCCTCCTCCAGTTCGAGCTGGATCACCTGCCCCCGGCGGCGGCGCTGGATCGCGGAGCGGAAGGTGCGCACGAGGTCTTCGGCCTCTTCCTCGATCTCGATGTCGCTGTCGCGCAGCACCCGGAACAACCCGTCGCCCTGGATGGTGAAGCCGGGGAAAAGCGCCGCAGCATAGCGCTGGATGAGGCTGGCGATCGAGATGTAGAGCGCCCCGCCCCGCATCCCCGCCGGCCCGCCATCGGCGCTGGTGATCTCGTCCGGCACGCGCACGAAGCGCGGCAGAGCGCTGGGGATCAGCACCATCTCGATGATCTGCTCGCCGGTCTCGTCGCGGGTCAGCGTGAACAGCAGGCCCATCCCTTCGTTCTGGACGAAGGGGAACGGGTGCGCGGGATCGAGCGCCTGCGGCGTGATGACCGGCAGGATCTCGTTAAGGAAAAACGCTTTCAGCCACTTGTGCGCAGCCGGCTGGACGCGCTGCTCGTCGGCGACATGGATGTCGACCGCGGCCAGCGCCTCGCGCAGCGAGCGCCAGATTGCCTGCTGGCGCTGCGAGAGATCGGCGAGCTTCTCGCGGATCGCGGCGAGCTGTTGGGTCGGGCTGCGCCCGTCGATCGAGGGGGTTGCGAGGCCGCGCTGCACCTGCCCGACGAGGCCGGCGACGCGGATCATCATGAACTCGTCGAGATTCTTGCCCGAAATCGACAGGAACCGCAGCCTTTCGAGCAGCGGATAGGCCTCGTTGCCGGCCTCGGCCAGCACCCGCTGGTTGAACTGGAGCCACGACAGCTCGCGGTTGAAATAGGGGGATTCGTCAGGGGCAAGCTTGGCCATCGGCGCGGCCACCGCCTGTGCAGGAGCGGATTCGCTGCCAATCGGTGAGGTACTCATCGCTTTCCCGTTCCGCCTCGCGCCGCGGTGCCGGGCGCGTTTTCTGCAATCGCATGTGTTCGCTTGGCCGCCAGGTGTAAATCACCTTGATGGCTCTGTCATACAAATGTCAATCAGGCGGGCGGAAGGGGCGTCAGAGCAGTTCGCGGCTCTCGGCAATGCCGGTAATGCCGCGCTTGCCATTGGCATCGCGGCCCAGTTGCACGATCACGTCGATCACGCTCGCGGCGTAGGCGATCGTGTCAGCGCGGGTCAGGCCGATGCCGGTCTGCATCACCATCAGCGCCAATTGCTCGAGCGCGCCGCGCAAGCTGTTGGCATGGATGGTCGAGAAGCTCCCCGGGTGGCCTGTGTTGATTGCGCGCAGGAAGCTGACGCTCTCGGCCCCACGCAGCTCGCCCAGCACGATCCGGTCGGGGCGCAGGCGCAGCGCGGCCTGAAGCAGCTCGTTGGCGGTAACCTTGGCTTCGCCCAGCTCGCCCTTGACCGCGACCAGGCCGACGCCGTTTTCGCCCGGCAGTTTCAGCTCGGGCGTGTCCTCGACCAGCACCACACGTTCATCGCGCGGGATCTCGCCCAGCATGGCGTTGAGAAAGGTGGTCTTGCCGGTGCTGGTGCCGCCCGAGATCAGGATCGTGCGCCGCGCCCGGATCGCTGCGCGCAGATAGGCGATCGGCTGGGTCTGCGGGTCGGGCAGGTCGAAGGTCATTTCGCCAGCCAGCGGTCCGGTGTCATAGGCATCGAGCGGCAGATCGAGCCGGCGGTGGCGGCGGATCGCCATCACCCAGTGACGGCGAGCCGCGGGCGGGCCGCAGAACTGCGCGCGCGCGCCATCCGGCAGGGTCGCGCCGAGCAGCGGATGCTCGCGGTTGATCCCCTGATGCGAGACGCGCGCCACCTGTTCGGCGAGGCGCTGCACCAGCCGGTCGTCGATCTCCGGGGTCTCGATCCGCTGCATCCCCGGATTGGCGGCATCCTCGATCCACACCTCGCCAGGTCGGTTGACCATGATCTCGGTCACCGTGTCGCGGTCGAGCCAGCGGCGGAACGGCGCGAGATAGGCCTCGAGATAGACCGAGCGTTCAGCCGAAACCCGTGCGCCGGTGTCGGCCTCGCTCGTGCCTGGCTCTGCCGGCAGCCGGTGGATATCCGCGCTCATGCCGCCGCTCAGTTGCCGACCGTGCTGAAGTCCAGATCGCGCGCGGTGAACACCCGGATCGGCTCGCCCATCGCCACCCGGATGGTGGGGCTGATCTGGCCCTGCGACTGCACCGCCGAATTGGCCGCGCCCTGCGCGCCGCCGGCAACGATCACGCCGCCCACGCCGCCGGTGGCAATCGCACCGAGCCCGCCGACCACCGAGAGCAGCAGGCCGGAGCCGAAACGCTGAAAGAAGTGGCTGTTGACATCGCCTTGCAACCCGGTCGTTCCGTCGAAGGCAATCGCGGGCGAGCCGATGTTGACCGAGACGCCATCGGGCCGGATCAGCCGCGTCCAGATCACATAGGCACGCTTCTGGCCCTGTTGCACCCCGGCCTGATACTGGCCGATCAGGCGCGAGGAGCGCGGGATCAGCACGCGCTTGCCATCGAAGCTGCGCACGTCCTGGCTCACCACCGCGCGGACATAGCCCGGCACGTCGGTGTTGATCGCCGTCTCAAGGATCGCCGGGATCAGGGTGCCTTCGGTGACGGTGGTCGAAGGATTGACCATCGCGCGCGCCTGCGCCGGTGCGCCGCCGACGCCGCCGACGCGGCTGGCGAATTCCGCCGCGCCCCCGGTGCCCACCGCCACGCCGGACGGATTGACCGCGGGCGCGCCGATCGGCGCTTCGGCCAGCCGTGCGCTGCGCGCGGTGCTGCCGTCAAACACCAGCTGCGGGCTGGCATAGGGATTGACTGCCGGCACCGCGTATTGGCCGGGCTGGCTGGCGAGCACCGGCGCAGGCGCAGGATCGGGCTGCGGCACCGATGGGGCTGGCGTCGCCGTCGGCACAGTGGTGGCGACCGGCGCGGGCGCAGCGGCCTGCGGCGCGGCGACCTGCGGATTGCCCACGCCTTGCGGATCGGGCAGTCGCGCGGATTCCATCGCCCAGAAAGTCACGGCACCGATCGCGCTGACCAGCGCCACCCCGGCTGCAAGGCCGAGGCCGTCCCCCCTGGCCTTGCGCTCGGTCACCGCGGGGAAGGCGGCGCGGCTGGCAAGGTCGATGATCTCGGCCGATTCCTGCTCGCGCGGATCGCTGCCCAAAGCGGAAGTGTCACCCTTCTTCGGCGGCAGACGCATGGCAAGGCGCATCACGGAGACTCCCTGACAGGATGGTTGGAGCAAGGCATCACTTGACCCCCTTCTTGCGCGCGCCGCTCAGGCCGGCGCTGCGGGCGGAATTGGCCGAGGGACCGATATTGGTAAGTGTCGCGGTATCGCGGCCCGAACGCAGGATGATCTGCGGCGGCACCCCGTCGATCACCACCGTATCGCCGCGCACGGTGAAGTTGACCGGGCCTTCCTCGCCGTCCTGGTTCATCACCAGCACGGCGGGGATGGCGGTTCCGGCGGGCCAGGTGAGGAACACCGCGAGGCCATCGTCGAAGGCCTTGGCTGGCAGCAGCTCGGGTGTGCCCGCACCGGCCCATTCGAAATTAATGCGGGCCGGATCGACCACCGCATAGGGATCCTGCGCGGCGGCAAGCTCGCCGGGGTCGGCCTTGGCCCGCAGGGCTTCGGCCTCGGCCTCGGCAGCCGCGGCGAGACGCGCTTCCTCGGCGGCCTTTTCAAGATCGGGATAGCGGAACTGGAGCACGTAGAGCGCGGCGTTCTTCGGGCTGGCGACAAGATCGAACAGATAGGTGCGCTTGTCGGTCACCACCGTCATGTTGGTGCGCGCGGTCGGTTCGAGCGGCTTCACGAACAGGATCGTCTGCGCCTTGTTGGGCTGCACCTGCCAGGCGGTGGAATCGCCGATGGCGACGTTCTCGATCACCTCGTCGGGGGCGAACTTGATGGTGGTCTGCACCAGCACCTTGCCGTCGATCCGCACCACCTGCGCCTCGTCGTACACGATTGTCTTGAGGCGCGGATCAGCGGCCAACGCGGGCGTGCAAACGGCGAGCGCGGCGGCGGCGGACAGGATCAGCCGGAAGCGACCGGGGCGGATCATTGGTATTTCTCCGAGGGCATGGGGGCAACGGGTTTCGGCGCGGCGCTACCGGCGGAACGGAAACGGTTGCCGATGCCGCGGGTACGCGCGGCGGCGGGACCCTGCGGGGTGATCTGCGCGCCGCTGCCGGTGGCATAGACGCGGGTCTCGCGAATCGTGGCGGCGGGGCCTGTGTCATTGGCGGCGATCACCGCCTGTGCCGGTGCAACATCGACCCGGCGCGGGGGGATCGTCGCGGCGGCAGCGGGGGCGACATTGGTGCTGCGCGGCAAGCTCGCCGCTGGTGCGGGCGCGGCAAGGCTGCGCGGCGCCTCCCCGCCCGTGCCACGCTCCTTGCTCGGCACCAGGCCGAACACCTGCCAGCGCGAGACCATCATCGCCGAGACCACCAGCGCCATCAGCATCAGCATCGCGTGGACGAAACCGACGAGGAAGAAGGCCATCGCCGCCTGCTGGTCGATCTGGCCCGGCACCGCCACCAGCGCGGCCAGCACCGGCACCGCCAGTTCGAGCATGATCGAGCCGCCCAGCACCGCGAACAGCGGCGCCAGCGCCATCATCGTCAGCCCCTTGAGCCAGCCGGTGAACAGCCCGCGCGTGCCTTCGAACAGCGCCAGCACCACGAAGATCGGCCCCAGCGCCAGCAGCAGCGCCAGCGCGATCCGCGCCGTGACCAGCAGCCCCACCGTGCCAAGCAGCAGCAGCATCGCGCCCATCCACATGATGCCCGGCGGGGAGAAGGCGTCGATATCCTTGGTGTCGCCGGTCGCCTGCTGGACGGCCTGGAACACCACGTCGAGCTTCTGCGCAAACACCGCCGTGGCGCTTTCGCCGCCGGTGCCGGTGAGGATGCCGGCGATCTGGTCGGGCCCGCCGATGAAGATGTTGTAGAAGATGGTCGAGAAGGCGACGAAGCTGGTGGCGAAGGTCAGCACCAGCCCCAACGTCATCATCCGCGGCAGCAACGCGCGCACCGACAGGTTCGAACGGCCCAGCATCAGCGAGATGCCGAAAAAGCCCACGTAAAGCCCCAGCAGGAGCGTCAGCGCGAAGGCGAGCTGGCCCTCGGTGCCGAACAGGCGGTTGAAGGCCTGCTCGCTGACGGTCGCGGCGATGCAGTCCACCGCCGTCAGCGCGGCGGAGACCCCCATCCCCATCGACTGGGCGGCCAGATCGCAGGCCGTGCTCATTCCGCCGCCTGCCAGAGGGGCTGGCCATCCTCGTCCAGCGCCGCGCCATCGGGCCAGGGCCGTCCGGTGAGCGCCGGATACCAGGCCGAAGGCGCATCGCCCACCGCCTCGCGCAGCAGATCGAGCCGGCGCACCGCGCTTTCGCGGCCCGAAAGGATCGTCAACACTTCGGGCGCGCCCGAGAGATCGAGCCGCACCACCACGCTCGCATCGGGCTGGCGAACGAGGAAGCAGCGCGAATGCGCCGGAAGCGAGCGGATCAGCGCGAATTCGTGTTGCGTCAGGCCAAATCCGTCACAGTAATCCTCGGGCCGCGCGCGGCTATTGGGCATGAACACCATGGTCGCGGTCTGTTCGACCAGTGCGGTCGCAATCCGGCTGTCGAGCGCGTCGCGCGCCGACTGCGTGGCAAAGCCGAGCAGCGCGTTGCGCTTCCGCAGCGTCTTGAGCCAGTCGCGGATGCGCGCGGCGAACACCGCGTCATCAAGCGCCTTCCAGCCCTCGTCGATCAGGATCATGGTCGGCTGCCCGTCCAGCCGCTCGTCGATGCGGTGGAACAGATACATCATCACCGGAGTGCGCAGGCGCGGGTTTTCGAGCAGCGCGGTCATGTCGAAGCCGAGCACGCGGGTCTCGAGATCGAGCAGATCGCGGGCATTGTCGAACAGCCAGGCATGCTCGCCCTCCCCGATCCACGCGGCGAGACGATCGGCCAGATCGCCCGGCTCGGGCCGGCGGGCGCCCGCCAGCAATTCCCTGAAATGCCGGAGACGCCGCAGCGAAGGATCGTTCGCATAGGTCGCATCGACCGCCGCCGCGATGGTGGCGAATTCCTCCGGCCCGTCGGCCTTGAGCAGCACCGCCAGCCAGTCGCGCAGGAAGGCGCGGTTCGCCGGGGTGTCGGGCAGCGAGAGCGGATTGAACCCGGTCGGCAGGCCCGGCGCGATACGGTCATAGCGCCCGCCGATCCCGCGGATGAACAGCTCCGCGCCGCGATCCTTGTCGAAAAGGATGGTGCGCGGGCGGAACTTCTGCGCCTGGGCGGCGAGGAAGTTCATCACCACGGTCTTGCCCGACCCGCTCGGCCCGATGACGCTGAAATTGCCGAGATCGCCGTGATGGAAATTGAAGAAGAACGGTGTGGCGCTGGTCGTCTCCAGCAGCGTGACCGCATCGCCCCAGTGGTTACCGCTCGCCTGCCCCAGGGCAAAGCCGTGGAAAGACCCGAAGCCCGCCATGTTGGCCGAGGAAATCAGCGCGCGGCGGACAATATATTCCTCGTTCCCCGGAAACTGCGCCCAGAAGGCAGGTTCGAGATTGGTGTCCTCGCGCACCGCGATCGCGCCGCTATCCGCGAGCGCCGCGGCGCAGGCGGCCATGGCGTCGTCGAGCCGGGGGAGCGTCGACTCGCGCACCAGCACGGTCAGGTGATGGTCGCCAAAGCCCACCGCCCCGCTGCCCAGCGCATCGCGCGCGGCGAGCATCTCGGCGCGTTCGGCGGCGGCCTCTTCATCGACCGAGCGCGAACGCCTGAGCGCAAGGTCGATCCGTTCCTTGGCGGTGGTGCGCTCATTGGGGGCATAGCTTTCGGTGACGACCATCTCGAACGGCAGGCGCAGGAGATTGTCGAGCAGGCCGGGCGAGGTCGCCTCGGGATAGTCCTTGAGCCCGAGGATCGCGGCAAAATCGGGGGCGCCGCTGCCGCGCAGCTCCATCGCATCAAGCCCGAAGCTCGCGCGGCGATAGGGCAGCATGTGGCCGATGTCGGTTTCGGGAGCAGGGCGGCGCACCGGGCGCATCTCGCCATTGTAGAGCGCCGAGAGCAGCTCGAGCATCTCCGAATTGGTGCCGCCCGAGCCGGGGGCCTGATAGTCGCCCAGCACCGCCGCGCCGTAATCTTGCAGGGAAGCGACCAGGCCGGTGATCGCGGCCTTGAGGCTGCGCAAATCCTTGGGATCAGGCTCCAGTTCCTGCGCGCTCGCACGGCTGAACAGCTTGCCGATGCGTTCCGGCAGGCCGGTCTTGCCGCGTGCGGGGCGGCGGATCAGGGTGATGAACTGGTCGTTGATGAACAGCGATCCCCCGGCGAGCCGCTGCTTCCAGCGCGCATCGATGTGGCGCGAGAGCGGATCGGGGAATTCCGCGTCGAGCTCGACCTCCACCCGGCGGCGGATGACGTGGTGATACATCACGAAGCGCGCATCGAGCGTCGAGCGCAGCATCACCTCGCGGGTGGCGGCGTGGGCGTTGAGCGCGTCCGAATCCTCGGTCTCGAACAAGAGGCCGGGCACCTGGATCGCGCTCATCACGCTGCCATCGCGCAGCAGCACGGTGCTCTCGTCGATCAGCCGGGCATAGGGCAGACGGTCGCCGACCTTGGCTTCCTTCGCGCTCCAGGCGGCGGCTCCGATCCATTTACGGGGCATAGGAATTGCACCCCCAGCGTTTGAAATTGGGCACCCGCGGGCACTTGGAAACCTTGGTGATCCACAGGTCGAAGATGCGCGGCTCGCGCAGCGAGGCGAAATAGCCGATGGCGTGCATCACCGCCGGAACCGGCAGGATCCACCAGCTCTTGAGGATCAGAAAGGCGATCGTCGTCACCATCAGGTTGATGATGAAGAAATTCATCGTCACCCCGGCGAACATCTGCGGGCGGGTAAGCGCACGGTGGACGGGATGGCGGACGAGGTCGCTCATCAGCCTGCTGCCGACTGGATGCCGGCGACGATGGTGGTCGCGCCGAACAGGATGAAGACGCCGATGATGACGGTCGCACCGAAGCGCCAGTTCATCCGGCCGGTGAGCATCATGAAGCCGATCGAGGCCACCGCCATCACGGCAATCACCGTCGCCACGGTCCCAAGCAGCGTGCCCTGCAGCCACAGCAGCGCATTGTTGATCGGGCCGGAGCCAGCCGGATCAGCGGTCTGCGCGAGAGCGGCGCCCGGGGCGAGCAACAGCGCGAGGGCAGCGGTCAGGCGGGCAGGCAGGCGGATTGCAGGCATCATTGCGGGTATTTTTCTTTCACTGGGCGCCGCGGTGGTCATAGCCCCGGCACGCGCGCGTGGTTGGCGAGCCGCCCCAAGATGGCGGCGACGTAGTGTTGGGTTTCCGGAATGTTGGGTATGCCCCCGGCCCGTTCGACCCGTCCCGGCCCGGCATTATAGGCTGCGAGCGCCTTTTCGAGATCGCCGTCGAACCGGTCGAGCTGTTCGCGCAGGTAGCGCGCCCCGCCCTCGAGGTTCTGGAACGGATCGGAGGAATCGACCCCGAGATAGCGCGCCGTGCCCGGCATGAGCTGCGCCAGCCCGCGCGCGCCGACCGGCGAGACGGCGTTCTCGCGCCAGCGGCTCTCCTGCCACACCACCGCTTCGAGCAGCGCGGGCGAGAGATCGAAGCGAGCGGCAAGTTCGTGGATCTTGGCAGCATAGCGCGCCGGCACCCCCGCCGCATGGCGGGCGGGATCGGAAATGGCCGCATCCGGCAGCATCATGCCTTCGGCCATGACGGGTGCGACCGCAGGCTCGGCAGTTGCCGGCCGGCCCGCGAGCGGCCCGGCAACCCAGCGCGCGCCCTGCGGGCCCAGTTCGAGCACGTCGGCATGCGCCGCGCTGGCGGCGGACAGCAGCATGGCAGCAATGGTGACGCGGCGCACCGCGGCGAGAATCATTCCAAGGCCCTCCGGAATGTCTCCCCATTGTCTAACCTAAATGACAAGCGGGTGACAGTCTTGCGAAACGGGTCCGGTTCGCACCCCCTGCCGGACACAAGAACGGGCAGGCCGCCCCCCGGCAACCCGCCCGTCATTGCGTTCCGGTGCGACCCAGGGCCGCGAAAACCTCAGTCGCGATAGGTCAGCTGCTCGCTGCGCGGGCGGAATTCGCCGCGTTCGAGCATGCGCAGCGCCTTGCGCGCCAGCCGACGCGAATCGGTGGTGCTGCCGTCGGCCGTGTCGAGCTCGACCACCTCGCGGCAAGCCAGCGCCGCCTCGAAGGCCGCGCGCGCCTTCGCGTCCTCGCCCTTGTGGGCATAGGCGATGCCGAGATTGATCAGCACCGCGGGATCGTGCGGATCGGCCGCGCTGGCGCGCTGGAGCACCGCCAGCGCCTCGTCTTCGCGCCCGGCAGCCAGTGTCTGCGCGGCGAGTTCCCCGGCCTGCGGGGGCGAGGCCATTGCAGTCCCGGTACCGGCGGCTTGCGGGGTGAAGGCCATCAAGGCCAGCGCGAACAGGGTGACAGACATGGGCTCAGGCTCCTCTTTCACGTGTGAGACGCAGAATGACTCACAAGAGGGCGTGATGCAACAAAACCGTAACATTGTAATTTTTCTGCAATCTTATTTCACAAGATACTGATTTATATACTATTCATACTGCAACAATCCGGTTTCCGGCGCGATCGGTTCGTGTCGTATTTGTCTTTCTTCAGTCATATTTCGTGAAATGCCATGCAGCTGTCATGCTGCAAGAATTCTGTCACGGAGCAGCCCTAGCGAGGCGGCGCGCCATCGAATCTTCCGTTGTCCGCGCGCTCATCGATTCTCGGCTTTTCAGGGGACCGCTCGCTGTGAAAAACATTCAACGCACTCTCGTTCTGGGTTGCAGCCTCGTGGCTCTGGCCGGCTGCGGCGCGGACGAAATCGTCTCGCCCGGCACCGGCGGCAACATCATCATCAACAACCCGTCGCCGGCACCCACCCCGACGCCGACCCCGACCCCGACCCAGTCGCAGGTGACCCCGGCGGCAGGCTGCCCGACCATCGCCACCTCGGGGGGCCTGGTCGACGCGGGCACCATCTCGGGCCCGACCGGCACCTATCGCGTGTGCCAGCTGCCGGCGCGCTTCACCTCGACCGATCTGCTGCCCTACATCCGCGGCCTGGTTTACCAGATCAACGGCCGGGTCGATGTCGGCAATGATCGCGGCTTCTCCAGCACCGGCACCAGCGTGACCCTGACGATCGAACCGGGCGTGATCCTGTTCGGCCAGCAGGACTCCTACCTCGTCGTCAACCGCGGCAACGCGATCCAGTCGAACGGCACCGCCGAGCGTCCGATCATCTGGACCAGCCGCGACAACATCCTGGGCCTCGCCAACGACAACAGCCAGCAGCAGTGGGGCGGCGTCGTGCTGCTCGGACGCGCACCGGTGTCGGATTGCTCGACCGGGGTGTTCAACACCAGCGCTGCGCCCAACAACAATCCGACCTGCGAAGGCCGCCTCGAAGGGGCTGCCGTGGCCACTCCCTTCGGCGGCGCCAATCCGGCGGACAGCTCGGGTTCGTTCCGCTTCAACCAGATCCGCTTCTCGGGCTTCGAACTGGCGCCCAACAACGAACTCCAGTCGCTGACCACCGGCGGCGCCGGTTCGGGCACGGTGATCGAGAACTTCCTCTCGTTCAACAGCTCGGATGACGGTGTCGAGTTCTTCGGCGGCGGGTTCAACGCCCGCAACTTGGCGATCATCGGCGCCTCGGACGATTCGCTCGACGTCGACACCGGGGCGATCGTCAACCTCGACACCGTGATTGCAGTCCAGCGTTCGACCACCGGCGACCGCATCATCGAGCTCGACTCGCCCAACGTGGCCGATCGCACCCCGTCGAACGCAATCCCGCAGACCCGCTTCCAGGTGAACAACTTCACCTTCGTCGTCCGCGACGGTGCGCCGCAGGTGGTGCAGGCGCGCGGCGGCGCGGCGCTCGGCCTCACCAACGGGGTCATCAATGCCGGCCTCAACCACTGCTTCCAGATCGATGAACCGTCCACGCTGGCCGCGCTCATCGGCGTGGATTCGGTGGTGGGTGATTGCCCGGCGACCGATCCGATCCGTGGCGGCGCGGGCAACACCAACGCCGACGTGGCGGCGCGCATCAACGCCGGCACCAACAACAACCTCGCCTTCACCATCACCCTCACCAATGGTGTGGTGAACGGGGCGGGCGAAACCGGCCGCACCCCGTTTGCTGCCTCCGGCCGTTCGAGCTTCTTCCCGAACCGCAGCTTCATCGGCGCGATCGAGAACGCCGCGGCGCTCACCAGCATCTTCGGCAACTGGACCTGCAACTCGTCGATCCAGAACTTCAACAGCGCGACGGGTAACTGCACGGGCCTGCCGGTTTACCCGGCTTGATCGGCGCTTATGCCACCGCAAGGGGGAGGCGCCGCGTGATGGCTGCGCCTTCCCCTTTTCGCATCCAGACTGACCAATTCATCGAGGGGTCCTCACCTATGCCCTACGGCAAGCGCCTGGCAGGCCTGCTGCTTCTCACCACGTCGCTGACTTTGCCATCGCTGCTTCACGCACAGGATGCGCCGCAGGACGAGCCCATGGTCGAAGCCGAAACGGTCGAGGACGAGACCCCGCCCAAGGACGAGCTCCAGCAGTCCGACGTGTCGGTCCCCGGCGGCGGGATCATCGTCACCGGCCGCCGCAACCGCGATCCGGCGCGCAGCTCCAGCCAGGTGCTGACCGTGCTGTCGGAAGCCGACATCGCCCGCACCGGCGAAGGCGACATCGCCGGAGCGCTGGGCCGCGTCAGCGGGCTCTCGCTGGTCGGCAACGGGCGCGTTTTCGTCCGCGGTCTGGGCGATCGCTACTCGCTCGCGCTGCTCAACGGCCTGCCGCTGCCCAGCCCCGAGCCTTTGAGCCGCGTCGTCCCGCTCGACATCTTTCCGACCAGCGTGATCTCCTCCTCGCTGGTGCAGAAGACCTATTCGGCCAACTTCCCGGGCGAATTCGGCGGCGGGGTGATCAACCTCACCACCAAGGCGATTCCGACCGAGGATTTCTTCACCGTCAGCCTCGGCACGAGCGGCGATACCGAGACCACCTTCGAAAACGGGCTGACCTATTTCGGCAGCCGTTGGGACACCTTCGGCTTCGACAACGGCAACCGCGACATCCCCACCGCTTTGCAGACCCTGATCGACAGCGGCACGCGTATCAACGACGCTCCGGCCGAGCTCCAGCGCCAGCTCGCCGGACAGATCATGCCGCTCAATCTCGTCACGCTGCAGAAGAACGACAACCTGCCCGCCAATTTCTCGGCCAGCATCACCGGCGGCGCCTCGTTCGAAGTCGGCGACGGCAACTACCTCGGCATGATCGCCACCGCCGGGATCAGCAATACCTGGCGCAACCGCTCGGTCATCAGCCAGCAGTTCGGCGATGCGCAGGCGGGCGACATCATCTTCGATTCGAACACCTTCATCACCGACAACAAGGTGCTGGTGAACGGGCTGATCGGCCTCGGGCTGGACATCGGCGAGCACACCATCCGCTGGACCAACCTCTACATCCGCGACACGCTCAAGACCGCGCGTCTGGCGCAGGGCACCGACTTTTTCACCGACCGCGTCACCGGGTTCGACTTCCAGACCCAGCAGACCGGCTGGTTCGAACGCCAGCTGATCGATTCCCAGCTGGTTGCCGAATTCAACTTCAACAAGCTCCAGATCGACCTGCGCGGCGGCTATGCCCAGACCGATCGCGAGGCGCCCTACAACGCCATCGTCCCCTATTTCCGCACCAACTTCCCGGTCGAGAGCGATCCCTTCGGCGACAAGTTCGTGGTCGATGTCGGCGCGCTGATCGGCGGGACCGAGCGCATTCAGGTCGGTTTCGAGGACCTCACCGAGAAGCTGTGGTTCGGCGGCGCGGACATCTCCTACGAGCTGACCGACAATCTCAGCGTCACCGCGGGCTACAGCTATTCGGACACCGACCGGCGCTCGACCTCGTTCATCATCCGTCCGCTGATCGGCTCGACTGCCGAATTCACCACCGCGCTGCGCGCGCTCGGGCTGCGGCGACCGGGCGAGATCATCAATGGCGCGGTGCTGGCGAGTGATGCGAATGGCGTGCCGCTGTTCAACGTCACGGTCTCCGATCCCACTCCCTTTCCGGTGTTCGATGCGGCGCTGAGGATCCATGCCGGTTACGGCCTGCTGCGCTACCGGCCGAGCGACACGATCAGCATCGAGGCCGGGCTGCGCTACGAGGACGGTTTGCAGGTGGCCGCACCCGATCCGGTGTTTGCCGGCGGGGTGCCCGCCAACCCGACCCGCATCGCCAATGACTACTTCCTGCCGTCCGCCACGATCACCTGGGAGGTGACGGACAATCTCCAACTGCGCCTTTCGGGTTCGCAAACGATAGCCCGCCCGCAGTTTCGCGAGCTGGTGGAGCAGACCTATTTCGATCCGGAATCCAACCGCCGCTTCCGCGGCAACCCCTTCCTCAAGGACAGCGAGCTGATCAACGCCGAAGCGCGGCTCGAATATTATCTCGGCGGGCCGAGCAAGGTGAGCCTTGCCGGCTTTTACAAGGACATCGACAATCCGATCGAAAACTTCCTGATCACCGCACCCGGCATCATCGAGACCAGCTACGCCAATGCGCCCGCAGCCCAGCTCTACGGCGCCGAGTTCGATTTCGCCTATGGCATCGACCTCGCGGACTGGGGCGGCCTGTTCGAAACCAAACAGTTCCTGATCCTCGCCAACTACACCTGGACCCAGTCGAAGATCTCCGTCGGGGCGAACGATCTGGCGCCGATCCCAGGTGCGATAGATCAGCCCGCGAGCCAGCTGTTCGACGACGGCGCGCCGCTGGTGGGCCAATCGGACCATGTTGCTAATCTCTCGCTCGGCATCGAGGATACCGAGAAGGTGCAACAGGTCACCGTGCTGCTCAACTACGCGAGCGAGCGCGTGACACTGCGCGGCGGGGCGCTGCCCGACGCGGTCGAGAACCCCGGCCTGACAGTCGACGTGGTGGCCCGTTCCGAGCTCAAGCTCGGCGGAGTGCCGCTCGAGCTGAGCTTCGAGGCGCGCAACATCTTCGGACGCGACAATTTCGAGTATCAGGAAGTGAATGGCAACCGCGCCGAACTCAACACCTTCCAGGTCGGCACCAGCTTCGCGCTGGGGGTGAAGGCTTCGTTTTGATGGGCGGCGCGGCCCATCCGGGCCGCGCCTTCCTCGCATGTTTTGCGTTCCGCCGCGCGTCCGTGCCGCGACATCCTTGATCCTTGCGGGCCTGCCGGCGGCCGCTCGGCCTTGCGGTCGCTGCGCGACCGGTCCAGCGCAAGGATGATTGGTGGGATGGCTTAACGGCCTCAATCATCCCAGATCGAAAACGTATCCCATAGAACGCACCGTGCGCAGCGGGTTGCCGCCGCCCGCCGCCTTGATCGCGCGGCGCAACCGGCCGACCCACACGTCCACCGTGCGCTCGTCGATCGGGGGTTCGCGCTTGCCGAGGCCGCTGATCAGGTCCTCGCGGGTCAGCACCCGGTTGGGGTTCTCGGCAAAGAAGCGCAGCAGGCGGAATTCGTTGGGACGCAACGGGATCGGCTCGCCGTTCCAGCGCGCCTGGAGGGCCGCCATGTCGATGCTGAGCGCGCCCGCCTCGAAGCGCTGGGTGGCGTGGCGCTCGGCCCCGCGCGCCTGCAAGGCCAGCACCCGGTCGAGCACCGCGGTGCGGGTGAGCGGGCCGACCACGTAATCATCCGCACCCGCACGCAGCGCACGGCGGCGATCCTCGGCATCGTCGTTTTCGAGCACCATGGTGATGTGGGCATCGGCCGTGCGGGCATCAGCGCGCAACCGGCGGCACATCTCCAGCCCCGCGAGATCGTCCATCACCCAGTCGATGAAGGCCCACATCGGCCCTTCGACCAGCCGGCGCGGGCCTTCCGGCCCCAGCCTGTCGAAGGTGAAGCGGCGCTGGTCATGCACGAAATCATCGAGGCTTTCGCCAAGTTCGCTGGTCAGGAAGATGTTGATCACGTCCATGTGGGCCCCGCATGGTTGCGCGGCTGGCTTGGCCCAAGCATATGACGCGTTTGTGACTGGATTTCAGTTGTATGTAACAACGCCGCAAGCTCAATTGCGCGCGGCTGCGCGCATATCGGCGCGACCATTCAGCCAGTTATGCTGAGCTTGTCCATCGCCGGCATCGGCATTCCCATTCCGGTCGGCCACTTGGGGCGATAGGGCGCCTCGAGCGCGGCCACTTCCTCGCCGGTCAGCGCCACATCGAGCGCCTTGACGGCGTCGGCGATGTGATGCGGCTTCGTCACGCCGATGATCGGGGCGGTGACCTGGGGCTTGGTGAAATGCCAGGCAAGACCGATGGTGGCCATCGCGACGCCGCGTGCCGCAGCGAGCTTGTGCACGGCATCGACCACCGCACGGTCAGCCTCGTCATCGGCCTGGTAGAGCGCCTTGCCGATGCTGTCGGTTGCGCTGCGGACGGTGCACTCGCCCCACCGCCGGGTCAGCCGCCCGCGCGCAAGCGGGCTCCACGGGATCACACCCACGCCCTGATCGGCGCACAGCGGCAGCATCTCGCGCTCCTCCTCGCGGTAGAGCAGATTGAGCTGGTTCTGCATCGATATGAAGCGCGTCCAGTCATTCGCCCGCGCCACCTCCTGCGCCTTGGCGAACTGCCACGCATACATGGAGGATGCGCCGATATAGCGCGCCTTGCCCGCCTTGACGATATCGTGGAGCGCCTCCATCGTCTCCTCGATCGGCGTCGCATCGTCCCAGCGATGGATCTGGAACAGGTCGACATAGTCCATGCCGAGCCTTGTCAAGGAATCGTCGATCGCCGCAAACAGCGCCTTGCGCGACAAGCCGCCACAATTGGGGGCATTGCGCCATACCCCGAAAGCTTTGGTGGCGACCACGATCTCGTCCCGGCGGGCCATGGCGCGCAAGCAAGCGCCGGTGATCTCCTCCGAAGTGCCGCCCGAATAGATATTGGCGGTGTCGAAGAAATTGATTCCGGCCTCCAACGCCCCGCGGAAACAGGAGCGCGCGGCCTCCTCGTCCAGCAGCCAGTCTCCGTGCCAGCCCTTGGTTGTATCACCATAGCTCATGCAGCCGAGGCACAGCCGCGAGACAGTGAGGCCGGAGCGCCCGAGGCGGGTGAATTGCATCGGGTTTCTCCTCAGGAGAGCGTGAGGCCGCCGTCGACCACCAGCGTCTGGCCGGTGATGTAGGCACTCAATGGCGAAGCCAGGAACAGCGCGGCGCCGGCCATGTCCTCGGGCGTGCCCATCCGGCGCAGGGGGATCTTCCTGATGGTGGCTTCAAGCCTTTCGGGATGCTCGGTGGTCACCGCGGTGAGCTTGGTCGGCACGAGGCCCGGAGCGATGCCGTTGACCCGGATGCCGTCCCGCGCCCAGGCCTCGCCCAACGTCTTGGTAAGGCTGGCAGCGCCTGCTTTCGAGGCGGCATAGGCAGGCGTGCCGATGGTCGATTTGAACGCGGCGACAGAGGAGACGATGATGATCGTGCCCCCGCTTGCGGCGAGTGCGGGATGGAAAGCGCGGGCGGCGTCCATCACCGAATTGAGGTTGATATCGACCACCGCGTCCCAGCCCTCGCGGGTGAATTCCTGCCGTCCGTAGCGGACGGTGCCTTGCGAGAGGACGAGCACATCGAGCGGGCCGAAAGTGGCTGCCAACTGTTCCGCCGTATCGCGATCGGTCAGATCAAGCTGACGGTAGTCAAGGCCGGTAAAATCCGCATCCTCGGCCTCGAGATAGTCGCCGCAATCGGGCCGGGTGCCGGTGACGGTCACTGCCGCGCCGCGCTGGCGGAAGCCGTGGGCGATGCCGTTGCCTATCCCGCTCGACCCGCCGATCACGAGGACGCGCTTGCCGGTGAAGTCGAGCGGTTCGGTCATTTCAGGCTCCTCCGAGGGCGCTTAAATCGAGCGGCTGATCACTTCCTTCATGATTTCGTTCGTCCCCCCAAAGATACGCGTCACCCGCGCGTCGCGCCACAGCCGGGCGATGGCGTATTCGTTCATGTAGCCCGCCCCGCCGTGAAGCTGGAGCGCGACATCGCAGCATTCCCATTGCAGCTCGGTATGCCAGAGCTTGGCGGCGCTCGCCTCGTCGGTGGTGAGTTGGCCTGCGAGATGGCGCTTGATCGCCCAGTCGAGATGCGCCCAGCCGACCTGCAGCTTGGCCTTGAGGTCGGCAAGGGTGAACTTGGTGTTCTGGAACTCGAACACGGTCTTGCCGAAAGCCTTCCTGTCCTTGGTGAACTTCACCGCTTCGTCAAAGGCGCGCTGCGCGGCTGCCTGCGCGCCGACCGCGATGCTGAGGCGCTCCTGCGGCAGTTCCTCCATCAGGTGGACGAAGCCCATGCCCTCGGCGCCGAGGATGTTGGTCATCGGCACGCGGCAATCGTTGAAGAACAGTTCCGAGGTGTCGGCGGCGTGCTGGCCGATCTTGTCGAGATTGCGGCCGCGCTCGAAGCCGGGGGTGTCGGCGTCGACTAGCACCAGCGAAATGCCCTTCGCGCCCTTGTCCGGGTCGGTCTTGGCCACCACGATCACCACATCGGCGTTCTGGCCGTTGGTGATGTAGGTCTTCGACCCGTTGATGACGAGGTGGTTGCCGTCCTTCTTCGCGGTGGTGCGGATGCCCTGCAAGTCAGAGCCTGCGCCCGGCTCGGTCATGGCGATGGCGGTGATGATGTCGCCGCTGACCATGCCGGGGAGGTACTTGGCGCGCTGTTCGGGGGTGCCGAGGCGCTCGAAATAATTGGCGGTGATGTCCGATTGCAGCGTGAAGCCCGCCGACGAGCCAAGGTAGGAAAGCTCCTCGGCGACGATGCAGTTGAACCCGAAGTCGAGGCCGAGGCCGCCGTTTTCCTCCTTCACCGTCGGACACAAGAGGCCCGCCTCGCCCACCGCCTTCCACACCTCGCGCGGGACGATGCCATTAGCTTCGTGCTCGTCGAGATGGGGGGTGAGATGTTCGGCGAACACCTTGCGGACAGTGTCGCGGAAGGCCTCGTGATCGGCGTTGTAGGCGGTGCGGTGGGCGGTTGCGAGCATCGGGCTTCTCTCCGGGCAATGGGTTTCGATTTGCCACGATACAAGCCCGCGCGCTGGCAAGGGTCAAGCGCGAAAGTGGGGGTGGCTCACGCCCCGCCCGCCGTCGGTCGTCCCGAATCCGATCCGGGGCTTGGGCCTTGGCCTCGAATGTCTGGCGGCAAGGCAAGCGCGCCGCGTGTCACCCACGCGGCGACGAAAGCGAAGGCGCCCTAGCCAACGAACGCGCGTTCGATCACGAACTGCCCCGGCTTGTTGTTCGCGCCCTCTTCAAACCCGCGGCGTTCCAGATCGGCGGCGTGGTCCTTGATCATCGCCATCGAGCCGCACAGCATCACGCGGTCTTCCTCGGGCACGAAGTGCTTGGGGCCCTTGGACTGCGCGAACAGGCGGCCATCGTCGATCAGCGCCTGAATCCGCCCCGTGGTGTGGAAGGGTTCGCGGGTGACGGTGGGGATGTAGATCATCCGCGCGCGATCTTCGTCCTCGAGCAGCGGGTCGCCTTCGAGCCTGCTCTCCAGCAGTTCACGGTAAGCCAGTTCGGCGACATGGCGCACCGAGTGGACGACGATCACTTCCTCGAACATCTGATAGACCTCGGGATCGCGCACGAGGCTCATGAAGGGGGCAAGCCCGGTGCCGGTCGAGAGCATGAACAGCCGCTTGCCCGGCAGCAGCGCGTCGGTCACCAGCGTGCCGGTCGGCTTCTTGCCGAGATAGATCGGATCGCCGGGCTGGATATATTGCAGGCGGGAAGTCAGCGGGCCATCCGGCACCTTGATCGAGAGGAACTCCAGCTCCTCGGCATAGGAGGGCGAAGCGACCGAATAGGCGCGCAGCAGCGGCTTGCCGTTGTCGCCGGGAAGGCCGATCATCACGAACTCCCCCGAACGGAAGCGGAAGCTCGCCGGGCGCGTCATCTTCAGGCTGAACAGCCCGTCGCACCAGTGGTGGACATCGGTGATGGTCTCGACGGAGAGCGCCGCGCTTTCGATGAACTGGTCGCGGGTCAGGGTGAGCTGGTTCAAAAGGGCCTCGGAACTGTGGTCAGCGCCGCCCATGCGGGCGGCCGGAATGAGGGCGCACATGGCCGACAACCGCGCCCCCTTCAAGACAGTTTAGTGATAAGGGGCAAAAGCGGGCCTTGGATTGCGGCAGATCAACCCGCCGCTCAGTTCCAGCCCGCCCGGTCGAAGATTTTCACCGCCTCGGCCTGGCCCTTGCCGATTTCTGCCGCGCTGAGCGTGTCCGCCTTGAAGCTGCCCAGCTGCTCGACCGCCGAATTGGCCGTGAGGCCGGCGGCTGCGGGATATTCGTTGTTGCCGTCGGCAAAGTAGCGCTGGGCGCTTGGCGAGGTCAGGTATTCGAGAAACTTGATCGCGTTCTTGCGGTTGGGCGCGGTCTTGACCACGCCCGCGCCCGAGATGTTGACATGGGTTCCCGTGCCGGCCTGATCGGGGAAGATCACCCCCACGGCATCGAAGATCGCCTTTTGCTTGGCATCACCCCCGTCATAGCGCGCAAGGTAGTAGGTGTTGACGATCGAGATGCGGCACTCGCCCGCCGCCACCGCCTCGATCATGCTGGTGTCATTGCCTTGCGGTGGCTGCTTGAAGTTGGCGACCACGCCCTTGGCCCATTTTTCCGCCTCGGCCGCACCCTTGTGGGCGATGATGCTGGAGAGCAGCGAGATGTTGTAGATGTTGGAGGACGAACGCATGCAGATCTGGCCCTTGAATTTCGGGTTGGCGAGATCGGCGTAATTGGCGAGGCCTTCCGGCTTTCCTTGGGCCTTGTTGTAGATGATGATCCGCGCGCGGGTCGACAGGCCGAACCACAGGCCTTGCGGGTGGCGCAGATGTTCGGGGATGCGCTCGCGCAGCACCGGCGAACCGACCGGCGCCAGCACGCCCGCTTGCTCGGCGCGCCATAGACGCCCGGCGTCGACGGTGATGAGGATATCGGCCGGGCTGAATTCGCCCTCCGACTTGATCCGTTCGATCAGCGCGTCGGCATCGGCCTCAATCCGGTTGACCTTGATGCCGGTGGCCTTGGTGAAGTCATCGTAGAGCGCCAGATCGGTGTCGTAATGGCGCGAGGAGTAGATATTGACCTCGCCGGTGATCGGCACGGGGGCACCCTCTCCCTCGGGAGTTTGCGAGCAGGCGGCGGTCAGGGCAAGGCCGGCGCAGGCGATCAGGCCGAGCAGCAGGTTCTTCATGGTGAGGCTTTCCAGTCAAGAATTGCGAATGACTTGCAATATTATCTGAACCTGCGCAACCCTTAATTTCGCGCGAACACCCTGAGCGTGCCGGGGCGCGGCTTCACCCGGTAGCGTGCCCCAGGATTGACGGGGGCGGCGGTTTCGACGGTGATCTCGCTGCCGTCGGGCGCCACCAGCACCACCCGCACGCCCTTGCCTTGCGCATGGCAATCGCGCACCGTGAGGCCGCCGGCATCCTCGATGAGATCGAGCGCATCGGCATGGACCAGCAGGTCGACCTCGTCCACATCGGGCACGTGTCCCAGCGCACATTCCCAGGGCCATCGCCCGAAGGCCGAGGCAAAGCCGACCTCGGCCCGCGTCCCAGGCACCACCTGCGCGCCGCTGAACATCGCCCCCACCGCCGCGCTGACGGGGGCATCGTGCAATTCCTGGGGCGAGGCGAACTGGACGATCCGCCCGGTCTCCATCACAGCGATCCGGTCGGCAATGTCGAGCGCTTCGGCGGGATCGTGGGTGACGAGCACCGTGGTCGCGCCGCGCTCGCGCAGGATGATGCGGCAGTCGCGGCGCAAGCGGCGGCGCAGGACGATGTCGACGCTGGCGAAGGGCTCGTCCATCAGCAGCACCTGCGGCCCCGGCGCCATCGCCCGGGCGAGCGCGGCCCGCTGCTGCTGTCCGCCCGACAATTCGTGCGGATAGCGCGCACCCAGTCCCGCCAGACCGACCCGCGCCAGCCAGTTTTCGACCTCGCCATGGCGCTCGCGCGGCAGGCCGAAGGCGATATTGGCGGCGATGGTCATGTGCGGAAACAGCGCGCCGTCCTGGAACACCAGCCCCACCGGGCGCGCTTCGGGCGGCGGGCACCTCCGGGCATCGGCCAGCACCGCGCCATCGAGCAGGATGCTGCCCTGCTGCACCCGCAGCATCCCCGCAGCGAGCGCCAGCAGAGTTGACTTCCCGCAACCCGAGGCGCCAAGCAGACAGGTGATCTCCCCGGTCGGCGCGCTGAAGCTCACGTCCTCCAGCGCCCGCACCGGGCCATAGGCATGGGCAATATGACGGAATTCGAGGCTCAAATGATGATCCTGCCCATGACAGCCGGGGACGTGCGGTGAGCCGCCTTAGGCAATTTGCAGGCCCGCAGGCAAGCGCGCGCGCGCAGGCGAACCCGGGATCGGGCGCCCGTTGGAGCCTTGCCGCGCTCGCCATTGCCGCGCTGGCGGGCCTGCCGATCGGCGCGATCCTGTTCGCCGCGGCCGCGGGCGGGATCGGGGCGATCGTCCATCTCGCGCGCACGGTGCTGGGCGAATATCTCGCCAACACCGGCCTTCTCATGCTGCTGGCGGGCGGCTTGGCCACGCTGGTCGGCACGGGCTGCGCATGGCTGGTGGCGGCGAGCGCCTTTCCGGGGCGCCGCGTGCTCGGCTGGGCGCTGGTGCTCCCGCTGGCGGTGCCGGCCTATATCGCGGCCTATGTCTATGCCGACCTGCTCGACTATGCCGGGCCGGTGCAGAGCGCGCTGCGCGGCCTTACCGGCTGGGGCCCGGCAGATTATGCCTTTCCGCAGATCCGCTCGCTCGGCGGTGCGGCGCTGGTGCTGGCGCTGGTGCTCTACCCATACGTCTATTTGCTGGCGCGCACCGCCTTTGCCACGCAGAGCCTGGCCCAGCTGCGCGCCGCGCGCAGCCTGGGCGCCGGCCCGGCGCGGGCCTTCTGGCGGGTGGCCCTGCCCGCCGCGCGCCCGGCCATCGCCGGTGGCCTCGCGCTGGTGCTGATGGAGGTGCTCGCAGATTTTGGCGTCGCGGAATATTTTGCCATCCCGACCTTCTCGACCGGCATTTTCCGCAGCTGGCTGGCGATGGGAGACAAGCCGGCCGCGCTCAAGCTTGCGGCGGTGATGCTGGTCTTCGTGATCGCGCTGGTCGCGCTCGAAGCGGCAACGCGCGCCGGGCGCAGCGACAGCCGCGACGGGTTGGCTGCGCGCGCAGGGGCAGAACCGCTGGTGGCGCTCTCGCCCGGCGGCAAGGCGCTTGCTTTCCTCGCCTGCTTCACGCCGGTGCTTTTCGGCTTTCTCGTGCCTGCCGGCGCGCTCGGCGCGATGGCGCTGACCGAGGCCGCGCGCGGGGCGGCGGGCGATCTAGCGACCTATGCGGCGGGCAGCCTGTGGCTCGGGCTGGCCACCAGCGGGGTGTGCCTTGTGGCCGCGCTGCTGCTGGCCTTCGCCCGCGCGCGCTCGGCCTCGCGGCTCACGGCGGGTGCGATCAGGCTCGGCACGCTGGGTTATGCCCTGCCCGGCGCGCTGCTGGCGGTGGGCCTGCTCGCCCCGCTCGGCAGCCTCGATCAGAGCCTGACACGCCTGGCGCGCGATTGGCTGGGGTGGAGCGGCGGGCTGCTGCTGACCGGTACTGCGGCGATCCTGGTCTATGCCCTGGCGGTGCGGTTCCTGACGGTCGCCTACAACGCAGTCAGCGGCGGGCTGGCGCGCATTCCGCCCGGGCTTGATGCCGCGGCGCGCTCGCTCGGCGCGGGGCCGGCACGGGTGCTGGCGCGCATCTATGCCCCGCTGCTGGGACCGAGCCTTGCCGGCGCCGCTGCGCTGGTGTTCATCGACACGGTGCGCGAACTGCCGGCAACGCTGATCCTGCGGCCCTTCAATCTCGAAACCCTCGCCACCCGCACCTACCGGCTGGCCAGCGACGAACGATTGATCGAGGCCTCGATCCCGGCGCTCATCCTCCTCGCCGCGGGGCTGCTGCCGGTGCTGCTGCTCAGCCGGCTGGGGAAAAGATAGCGCGGTGTAAAGCGGGCTGGACGGCATATCTGTCCAACTTGCAGCTTGTCCCGCCGCAAGGCCGCGTTACAACGCCAGACCTATGGCACGATTTCCCTTTTCCGCGATCGTCGGGCAGGACGAGATGAAACAGGCGCTGCTGATTGCGGCGGTCGATCCTGCGGTAGGCGGGGTGATGGTGTTCGGCGATCGCGGGACGGGCAAGTCCACCGCCGCGCGCGCGCTCGCCAGCCTGCTGCCCCCGATCATGGCGGCCGAGGATTGCCCCTATGGCGCCTCGAAAGAGGATCAGGCGCGCTATCCCGACGTGTGCGGCACCGGCAAGATGGTCAAGCGCCCCGTGCCCTTCGTCGACATGCCGCTGGGCGCGACCGAGGACCGGGTGATCGGCTCGCTCGACCTCGAGCGCGCCTTGAGGTCGGGCGAAAAGGCGTTCGAGCCAGGCCTGCTCGCCAAGGCGCATCGCGGCTTTCTCTACATCGACGAGATCAACCTGCTCGAGGATCACCTCGTCGATCTGCTGCTCGATGTCGCCGCCTCGGGCGAGAACGTGGTCGAACGCGAGGGTCTTTCGGTGCGCCACCCGGCCAGGTTCGTGCTGATCGGCAGCGGCAACCCGGAGGAGGGCGAGTTGCGTCCGCAGCTGCTCGACCGCTTCGGCCTGTCGGTCGAGGTGCGCACTCCCAAGGATATCAACGTGCGCATCACGATCATGCAGCGGGTGGCCGAGAACGAGGCCGACCCGGAGGGCTTCGCCGCGCGCTGGGCGGCGGAGGACGACAAGATTCTCAAGCGCATCGCCCGTGGCAAGGCCAGACTGCCCAAGTTGATCCCTTCAGACGAGGTGCTGCGCGATTGCGCCAAGCTTTGCCTTGCCGTGGGCGCGGATGGCCTGCGCGGCGAGCTGACGCTGATGCGCGCGGCCCGCGCGCTGGCCGCGCTCGAAGGGGCCAAGGCGGTGACCCGCAAGCACCTCGTGGCCATTGCCCCCTCGGCGCTGCGCCACCGGCTGCGGCGCGACGTGCTCGACGAGACCGGCTCGACGTCACGCATCACCCGCGCGATCGAAGAGCTGTTCGGATGATCGAGGCCAAGGCCAGCGTCGATCCGCTGGACGAGGCGGTGCTGGCGGCGCGCTTGTTTCTTCTGGCGCCAAGATTGTTCGGCGGGATGGTGCTGCGCGGCGCATCGCCGGCACGCGAGGCGTTGGTGGCGGCGCTGGGCGAGGCGATCGCGCTGCGCCGGATGCCCGGCCATGTCGATGACGAGCGACTGCTGGGCGGGATCGATCTTGCCGCCAGCCTCGCGGCCGGCAAGCCGGTGCGCCAGACGGGCCTTATCGAGGAAGCGCGCGGGGGCGCGCTGATCGCAGGCATGGCCGAGCGGATGGATGCGAGCATTGCCGGGCGGCTCGCCCAAATGCTCGACTCCTCGGCTGACGAAGGCAAAGCCGCACTGGTGCTGTGCGACGATGCGACCGAGCCGGACGAAGGCCCGCCCGTCAGCCTTACAGAGCGCCTCGCCTTTGCCTGCGATCTCAGCCAGTCGCGCCGCTGGCAGGGCGTGGAACTCGCTCCCGCCGTTGGGAGCCTTGCCGATGTAGCGCCGCTCGATGAGGCGGCGATGAAGGCACTGGCCGCCACCGCCGAAATGCTTGGGGTCGTGAGCTTGCGTGCGCTGATTTTCGCCGGCGCGGCCGCCCGCGCGCTGGCTGCGCTCGACGGGCGCGGGGCGGCGGAGGCGCGCGATCTGGAAGGCGCGGTGCGCCTGGTGCTCGCACCGCGCGCCACGCGCCTGCCACCCGAGGAGGCGGAACACCCCCCCGAGCAGCAGGATGAGCCGCCCCCGCCGCCCGAGGGCGAGCGTGACAACCAGCAGGACAGCGAAAGGCAGCAACAGCAGGAGCCGGAGCTGGCCGACATTCTGGTCGAGGCGGCCAAGGCGGCGATCCCGGCCAATCTCCTCGCGCAACTCGCGCAGGGCAAGGCCCCGCGCCGGAGCAATGCCAGCGGCACCGGCCAGAAGCGCAAGGCCGCCACGCGCGGCAAGCCGCTGGGCGCGCGCCCGGGCATCCCGCGCGGCGGGGCCAAGCTGGCGCTGATCGACAGCTTGCGCGCCGCGGTGCCGTGGCAAGCCGTGCGGCGCCGCGAACAGGGCGCAAACCCCGACGCGCCGATCATCATGCGCAAGCAAGACCTGCGCATCCGCCGCTTCGAGGAGCGCGCGGCGCGGGTCACGATCTTCGCGGTCGATGCCTCCGGCTCGGCGGCGGCGGCGCGGCTGGCCGAGGCCAAGGGCGCGGTCGAACTCATGCTGGCACAGGCCTATGTCACCCGCTCGCAAGTAGCGCTGGTCGCGTTCCGGGGCGAGACGGCCGAACTGCTCTTGCCTCCCACCCGCTCGCTCACCCGCGCACGCCGCAGCCTGATCGACCTGCCGGGCGGTGGCGGGACCCCGCTGGCGATGGGCCTCAACGCCGCGCGGGAATGCGCCGAAGCGGTCATCGCGCGCGGCCGCAGCGCGGCGCTCGTCATCCTCACCGATGGGCGCGCCAATATCGCCGCCGACGGCTCGCCCGGCCGGGCGCAGGCCAGGCAAGACGCCGAAGCCGCCGCCCGGGCAATCTGCGCACGCGGGATCGACGCGCTCGTGATCGACATCTCGGCCCGCCCCGGCCCCGAAGGCGCGGCGCTGGCCGAAGCGATGGGCGGGCGCTTCCTCGCCCTGCCCCGTGCCGACGCGCGGATGCTGCAATCTGCAATCAAAGCCGCGCAAATGCTCGGCAAGGCGGCATGAGCACGCTCGACTGGAACCGCGAGGGTCTGATCTGGCCGCACCGGGATGCGAGCACCTTCGTGCCCGTCGGCAAGGCGCGCTGGCACGTGCAGCAGATGGGTTCCGGCCCAGCGCTGCTGCTGCTCCACGGCACCGGCGCCTCGGTGCACACCTGGCGCGGGCTGATGCCGCGCTTGGCGCAGGATTACACCGTTATCGCACCCGACCTGCCGCGCCATGCCTTCACCACCGGGCATGACGCCTACGCCATGAGCCTGCCCGCCATGGCGGCCGAGGTGGCCGGGCTGTTGGCCGCGCTCGATGTCGCGCCGGTGGCGGTTGTCGGCCATTCGGCCGGATCTGCGCTCGCGCTGCAGCTCGCGCTGGCGCACGGACTTGACGGGCCGATCGTCGGCCTGTCCGCCGCGCTGCGCCCTTTTCCGGGGCCGCTGGCGCAGATCTATCCGGCGATTGCCAAGGCGTTGTTCGTCAATCCGCTGGTGCCGCGCCTGTTTTCGAGCACCATCGACTGGGCCGGCGGGGCGAGACGGTTCCTGTGGCGCGCGACCCGCTCGCGGATCGATCCGGTGGGGTTCGAATGCTACCGTACGCTGTTCAAGAACGCCCGGCACGCGGGCGGCGGCCTCGCGATGATGGCGAATTGGGACTTGCCCGGCTTGCGCGCGCGGATGGGCGAGGTTCGCAATCCAGTGCTGCTGGTGCACGGCGGTCAGGACCCGGCGATCCCGCTCGACTGGGCGCGCGAGGCGGCCGGCTGGCTCCCCGATGCCCGGCTTGAAGTCCTGCCCACTCTGGGCCATCTTGCCCACGAGGAAGCTCCCGGCGTGGCCGCTGCGCAGATCGCCGCCTTCCTTGCAGAGCGGGCTTAGGAGCGGCGCAATGGGCAATTTCGGCTGGATCGAGATCGCGCTGTTCTATGGCCTCGCGATCGGCCTGGGGGTCTGGCAGTTCTGGAAGATGGACCGGATGCTCAAGAAAACCCGCGCGGAAAAGGCGGCGAAAGACGCCGCCGCACGCGATGGTCAGCCGCCCGAGGGCTAAGCGCGCAAAGCCCCGTCTCAAGTTTTCATTAAGGATAATCGGCTAGTCGAGCCGCTGCACAGCCAGGGCGCATCGCCATGCGCGAGCGGGGGACGACGACCATGAATATGCAGTCTTCGGCGATGATTGCCCTGCTGGCCGCGCAGCAAGCCGGCGAGGCAGCGCCCCCGCAGGCCGCCCCGCCCGCGCCGCGCCACCTGTTCGGCCCGGTGATCGATTTCCTTTGCCTCGGCGGCTCCTCGCTGCTGCTCTTGCCCTTGATCTTCCTGCTGCCCGAAGCCGAACTGAAGGCCCCGCTGGCGACGGCGATGATGCTGCTGACCAATCTCGTCAACCACCCGCACTTCGCCCACAGCTACCAGATCTTCTATCGCGGCTATGCTCGCAAGGCCTTCACGCCCGCGCTCGGACGCGCGATGCAGGTGCGCTATCTGGTCGCCGGACTGGTGGTGCCGCTGCTGCTCGCGGCCTTCCTCGTCCATGGCGCGCTTGCCGCCGATACCCGGCTGCTCGGCTATGCCGGGAACCTCATGGCGCTCGCGGTGGGCTGGCACTATGCCAAGCAGGGTTACGGGATGCTGATGGTCGATGCGGCGCTGAAGCGGCGCTTCCTTGATGAGCGGACCAAGAAAATCCTGCTTGCCAATTGCTATGCTGTGTGGCTGGCGGCGTGGGTGGGCATCAATCTTGCCGTGCAGCAGGAGAACCTCTGGGGCCTTGCCTATTACAGCTTCGCCCTGCCGCAGCCGCTGTTCTTCCTGACGAGCGCCGCTGCCTGCCTCACCACCGCGCTGTCGGTCTGGACGCTGGCGATGCACTGGCGGGGGAAGGGCACGCTGCCGGTCACCGGGGTCGTGGCCTATGGCGTGAGCCTCTATCTGTGGCTGGCCTTCCTCCGCGTCAATCCCCTCTGGGTGCTGGTGGTGCCGGCGCTCCATTCGCTGCAATATCTGACCGTGGTGTGGCGCTACCAGCTCAATTATGAAAAGGCCCGGCTCGCCAACGTCGCCTATCGCAAAGGCAACCTGCTGCGGGCGCTGTTCGGCCCCAGTCCGGTGGGCCAGATGATCGCCTTCGTGGCGACCGGCGCCTTGCTCGGCTTCCTTGCCTTCTGGGCCATTCCCTTGGTGGCCGAAAGCATCGTGCCCTACGACCGGCAGGCGATCACGGGCTTCCTGTTCCTGTTCACCTTCTGGATCTTCATCAACATCCACCACTACTTTCTCGACAGCGTGATGTGGCGCCGCGAAAATCCGGATACCCGGCTCTACCTGTTCGGTTGAGGCCTTAGCGCGCTCTTCGCGGCATCCGGTAGGGGAGCATGAACTGCACCAGCGGCGAGGAGAAGCGCCGCATGTCGAGGCTTTCTTGCACCGCCACCACCTCCTCGCCAAGGAAGCGTGAGGCCAGTTCGGAACGGGTGTAGAAAGGCGTATCCTCCCACGTCCGGCGCACTTCGGCAACTCCGATGTCGCTGCGGGTGCGGCGATCGACCCGCCACTTGCTGGGCGGAAGCTGCGCGATCGGCGGCAGGTCGACCGGCTCGGGCACGCCGTCCGCCGCGAAGCGCAGCGCGCTGGCGAAGAGCGAACCGTCGCCGCGCTCGCCCTCGTAGCACACCAGCGCGCCTTGCCTGAGATGCGCGCGCGACCAGTGCCAGGTGTGGAAGCCGGCCTCCAGCGGCTCTGCGCCGCGGTTGTGGTCGAGATAGGCCTTGCCGCTCCAGGCGAGAGCGGGCGAAGTCATCGCCACTTCGATCCGCGCGCGCGGGGCAAGGCAGTGCCAGATATGGCTGTGCCGCGCATCGAGCGCGAAGGCGACGCGGTTGAGCGCCTCGGGATAGACCCGCACCCGACCGCGCACCGGGCGCTGCCACGGCACGAACAGGCGCGTGTCGCCTTCGTGGATGTCGATGGTGAGCGCCCCGTTCTCCCAGCGCACCGCGCTCGGCCCGATTATCAGGTCGGCGGCATCGCGCCGCACCGCGGCACGGCCGCGCTCGGTCATCGCCCAGCGCGCCTGAGGCCCGTAGAGCGCAACATTGAGCGCGGCATGATCGAGCGGATCGCGCCGCCCGCGCTTCTTGTAATAGGGCGAAAACACGCTGCCCAGAAAGGCGATGATCGTCAGCCCGTGCTGCCCGTCGTCGCTGATCGCGTCGACATACCACCAGGAATAGCCGCCCGCGGGGATGTCCTCGTCGAAGCGAGGTCCTTCGCGATCACCCTGGCTGCCAGCTGCCCGGACAAGGCTGCCATGGGCACCCCAGCCGCCGGATGGGTCGCCCCGCCCGTGCAATAGAGACCGGGCAGCCGGGTTTTCGGACCCTGCCGCTGGAAAGAGGCCGCCCAACCGTGTGACGCTCGTCCATAGAGCGCGCCGCCCGTGGCCGGAAACAGCCGCTCCCAGTCCTCGGGCGTCATGAGCCGGTGCTCCAGCGGATCTTCCAGCGTGAGACCACAGCGCTCCAGCGTGGCTCTCATGGCCCTTGTGCATCGCTCTCTCTCCTCGGGTGAATAGCGGCGCGCGTCGCCGTTGGCGGGCGCGTTGACGATGATCTGCAGGCGCTCGCGGCCCGATGGCGGCGACGCGTCGGCAGCCGCTCCCCGGTCGATCGCGCAGACATAGACGGTCGGCTCGGACGGGGTTGCCCCGGCGCCGATCTCGCGGAATTCGCGCGGGTAATCGCGCGAGAAGAAGACGTTGTGATGGGTGAGGTCGAAGCCGCGGGTGCGGCTATGGGCATACCACACCAGCGCCGAGAGCGAGCGCTTGGCCGGCGGGATCGCCGGCATCGCGCGCTGGGCCTCGGCGCCGAAGCGGCCGGTGGCGAGCGCGGACGGATCGCCGTTGCAGATCACGATCTCGGCCGGGATAGTCTCGCCGCTGGCGAGACGCACGCCGCTGGTGCGGCCACTGGCGGTGAGCACTTTTGCCACCGGCGCATCGGTCCGCACATGCGCGCCCAGCCGTTGCGCGAGCATTGCGAGAGCCGCGGCCAGCGCATGGATCCCGCCTTCGATCAGCCATACCCCGCGCGCCTCCAGATGGGCGATCAGCATCAGCGTGGCGGGCGCGGCGAAGGGCGAGGAGCCGCAATAGGTGGCATAGCGCCCGAACAATTGCCGCAGGCGCGGGTCCTTGAAGTGACCCCCCAGCGCGTCCCACATCCGCTCGAACGGCCGCATGGCGAACATGTCAGGGAGCCTGCCCAAGCCCATCCGCCACATCATCGGCAGCGGGCTGGAAGCCTTGTCGCCGCGCAGGAACGGGTGTTCGAGCACGTCGAAGATGCGCTGCGCCTCGCGCGCGAAGCTGCAATAGCCGCGCGCCGCCTCGGCACCGGCGAAGGCCGCGACCGCCGCGAGGCTCCTTTCGCGGTCGGCGAACAGATCAAGATGGCCGCTGGCGTCCCAGGCATGGCGGGCGATGATGTCGGCGCGCCGGGCGATGACATGATCGTCGAACTGCGCACCGCAGGCCGCGAAAACCTCATCGAACACCTCGCGGTAGGTGAAGACCGTCGGCCCGCCATCGATTTCGACCCCGTCGAGGCTCACGCGCCGCGCCTTGCCGCCGACCCAAGCCTCCTTTTCGAGCACGGTCACGTCATGCCCGCGGGCCGCCAGCAGAGCGGCGCTTACCAGCCCGCCGATTCCGGCTCCGATCACGGCGACTCGTGCGCTCACCCGTCCTCCCGTGGATCCCCGTGACAATATCATTGACCTTGTCACTGCATCTGTCCAATTGTTTAGACATATGCTCGCCGAAAATTCCTGCCAGTGATCGATTGGAGCGCCTTGCGGATCGGCTGGATCAAGCGTCGTAACCGCGTCTTTGCCAACCCCCGCTTCCAGTATTGGGCTGCGCGCCTGCCGCTGATCCGCTTGATCGCACGCCGTCGCGCCAATGCCGCCTTCGATTTGCTGGCGGGCTTTGCCTATTCGCAGGTGCTGCGCGCCTATGTGGAGGGCGGACTGTTCGAGATATTGCAGGACGGCCCGCTCGGCGTCGGCGAGATTGCCCCGCGCATGGCGCTCAGCGAAACCGCGGCGCTCACCCTGCTGCGTGCCGGACGGGCGCTGATGCTCACGCAGGAAGCCGCGCCGGACCGCTGGATGCTGGGCGAACAGGGCGCGGTCTTCGCCGCCAATGCCGGGGTGCAGGCGATGATCCGTCACCACCGCCTGCTCTATGCCGATCTCGCCGATCCGCTCGCCCTGCTGCGCGCCGACCGGCGCGAGGCGACCGCGCTGTCGCGCTTCTGGACCTACGCCGGCGCACTGCAAGGAGTGGCCGAGCGCGGCAGGCAAACCGCTGAATATTCACAACTCATGGCCGCATCGCAGCACTTCGTCGCGGACGAGGTGCTGGCCTCGGTGCGCTTTCGCGACGTGCGCCGGCTGCTCGATGTGGGCGGCGGGCACGGCGCCTTCCTTGAAGCGATCGGGACCGCCTGGCCGCACCTCGAACTCGGCCTGTTCGATCTGCCGGAGGTCGCGGAAACCGGTCGGCAGCATCTGGAGGCGGCGGTGGGGGCCGCGCGCGTTTGCGTGCATGCGGGAAATTTCTTCAAGGATTCCATACCTCAAGGCTATGACATGGTGTCGCTGATCCGGATCCTGCATGATCACGACGACGCGCCGGCCCTGGCCTTGCTTGCCAATATCCGCGCCAGCCTCGCCGCCGGCGCACGGCTGCTGATCGCCGAGCCGATGGCCCGGATTCGCGGGGCAGAACCCATGGGGGAAGCCTTCTTCGGTCTCTATCTGTGGGCGATGGGATCGGGCCGCGCGCGCAGCCCGGCGGAAATCACAACCATGCTCAAGCAGGCCGGTTTTGCGCATGCTCGGCTCGTCGCAACTGCGCAACCGGTCAACGCAAGCGTGATTATCGCCCGGGCCTGAGGGAACTTTGTCCATAAAAATTGACAGTCGGGAACGTAAAGCGTAGCAAACAGTTGGGAGAACGTTTCAGCGGACTTTTCGAGTCGACGTTTTCGGCCTCGAGAATCCACGGGCGGAGAGCGGAAACAGATGGATACGCTGGCAGTCATCCTCGAAGCTCCGGAGCGCCTGGCGCTCCGGCCGCTCGAGATGAAGCCGGTCGAAGCAGGCGATGTCGTGGTCGATATCGCTTGGAGCGGGATCAGCACTGGCACCGAAAAGCTGCTGTGGACCGGCAAGATGCCGCCCTTCCCGGGGTTTGGCTATCCGCTGGTTCCGGGCTACGAATCGGTCGGCCGGATCGTCGATGCGGGCGCCCAGGCGCGCGGACGGATCGGTGACTGGGTGTTTGTCCCCGGCGCCAATTGCTACACCGATGCCCGCGGCCTGTTCGGCGGCACCGCCCGCCGGGTGATCGTGCCTTCGGCGCGCGCGCTGCCGATCCCCGAACATCTCGGCGATGCCGGCGTGCTTTGTGCGCTGGCCGCCACCGCGCTCCATGCCATCAAGGGCGGCTTCCATCACCGCGACGCCCTGCCCGATCTGATCATCGGCCACGGCGTGCTCGGCCGGCTGCTCGCGCGGCTGACGCTGGCGCTCGGCGGCAAGGCGCCGACGGTGTGGGAAACCAATCCGGCCCGCCGCGCCGGAGCGGTCGGCTATCAGGTGATCGACCCGTCGCAGGACGAGCGCTGCGATTATCATGCGATCTACGATGCCAGCGGCGATGCAGGCCTTATCGACACGCTGGTGATGCGGCTCGCCAAGGGGGGGGAGATCGTGCTCGCCGGGTTCTATTCCGAACGGGTGAGCTTCGCTTTCCCGGCGGCCTTCATGAAGGAGGTACACTTGCGCGTCGCGGCGGAATGGCAGCCGGGCGATCTCGCCGAAACCCGCGCGCTGATCGAGTGCGGAAGGCTCGGGCTCGATGGTCTGGTGACCAACCGCCGTCCGGCGACCGAGGCGACCGACGCCTATCCGCAGGCCTTCAGCGATCCCGACTGCCTGAAAATGGTGCTCGATTGGAGTGATTGCTAGATGTCGATGCTCGAAACCCGAACCCTTGAGGATCAAGCCGCAAGGCTGCGCGAGGAAGCGGCGCAGGAACCCGATCCGGTTCATACGGGCGAGGCGACCAAGGACACCCAGATCATCGCGATCTACGGCAAGGGCGGCTCGGGCAAGAGCTTCGCGCTGGCCAACTTGAGCTACATGATGGCCCAGCAAGGCAAGCGGGTGCTGCTGATCGGGTGCGATCCCAAAAGCGACACCACCAGCCTGCTGTTTGGCGGCAAGGCCACCCCTTCGATCATCGAAACCTCGTCGAAGAAGAAGCTCGCCGGGGAGGAAGTGCGCATCGAAGACGTGTGCTTCCAACGCGACGGGGTGTTCGCGATGGAACTGGGCGGCCCCGAAGTCGGCCGTGGTTGCGGCGGGCGCGGCATTATCCACGGGTTCGAGACGCTCGAGAAGCTCGGCTTCCACGACTGGGGCTTTGATTACGTGCTGCTCGACTTCCTCGGCGACGTCGTGTGCGGCGGCTTCGGCCTGCCGATCGCGCGGGATATGTGCCAGAAGGTGATCGTGGTTGGCTCGAACGACCTGCAGTCGCTCTATGTCGCCAACAACGTGTGTCACGCGGTCGAATATTTCCGCAAGATGGGCGGCAATGTCGGCGTGGCGGGCATGATCGTCAACAAGGACGACGGCACCGGCGAGGCCCATGCCTTCGCCGAAACGGTCGGTATCCCGGTGCTCACCGCGATCCCCGCGCACGAGGACATCCGCCGCAAGAGCGCGAACTACCAGATCATTGGCTATCCCGGCGGAGAATGGGGTGGCCTATTCGAGGAACTGGCCACGAATGTCGCCAACGCCCCGCCGCTGCGGCCCAAGCCGCTGTCGCAGGACGAACTGCTGGCGCTGTTCAGCCCCGATCAGGTCGGCGGCGCGATCGAGCTGATCCCCGCAACACAGGCCGACATGCGCGGCGGCGTGTTCGAACAGCGCCCCAGCCTCGAAGTGATCTACGACGAGGCATGACGGCGATGGACGATCTGACCCCCACCGGCGACACCCGCGCCCCGGACCGGATCGATCTTTCCGCTGCTCCCGAAGGTGCGGCATTCGCCAGCGGCTCGGGCTGCCACGGTGGCAAGGAAACCATGCGCGCCGCCGCCCGCGCCGCTGGCAAGAGCGACATTCTCGATCGCTATGCCGCCGACTATCCGGTCGCGCCCGGGCGCGGGCCGCACGACCAACCCCAGTCCATGTGTCCCGCGTTCGGGTCACTTCGGGTGGGCCTGAGAATGCGGCGCACCGCGACCGTGCTCTCAGGCTCGGCCTGCTGCGTCTATGGCCTCACCTTTACCTCGCACTTCTACGGCGCGCGGCGGACGGTGGGCTATGTCCCGTTCAATTCCGAAACACTCGTCACCGGCAAGCTGTTCGAGGACATCAAGGAGGCCGTCGAAGGCCTGGCCGATCCCGAGCTCTACGATGCGATCGTGGTCACCAATCTGTGCGTCCCCACCGCCAGCGGCGTGCCGCTGCGGCTGCTGAAGAAGCAGATCAACGGGGTGCGCATCATCGGCATCGACGTGCCCGGCTTTGGCGTGCCAACCCATGCCGAAGCGAAGGACGTGCTCGCCGGGGCGATGCTGCAATATGCCCGCGAGGAAGTCATGTCCGGCCCCGTCGCGGCGCCGCGCGAACGCGCGGACAGGCCGACGGTGACGCTGCTGGGTGAGATGTTCCCGGCCGATCCGGTCGTCATCGGGCAGCTGCTCGCCCCGCTCGGCCTTGCCGCCGGCCCGGTGGTGCCAACCCGCGAATGGCGCGAGCTCTATGCCGCGCTCGATTGCGCCGTGGTCGCCGCGATCCATCCATTCTACACCGCCAGCATCCGCGAATTCGAAACCGCGGGCCGCCCGATCATCGGTTCGGCCCCGGTCGGTGCCGATGGCACGGCTGCCTGGCTGCAATCGCTGGGCGACACGCTCGGCCTGCCGCAGGCCCAGGTCGACGCTGTGAAGAACGCGATGATCGCCGCCTGCAAGGGCGCGCTCGAAAAGATGCCGATCAAGGGCCGCATCACGGTTTCAGGCTATGAGGGTTCGGAACTGCTGGTGGCGCGCCTGCTGGTCGAAAGCGGGGCCGATGTCGCCTATGTCGGCACCGCCTGCCCCAAGACCCGCTGGTCAGATCCCGATCGCGAATGGCTCGAAGCCAGGGGCGTGAAAATCCAGTTCCGCGCCAGTCTCGAACAGGACATTGCCGCGGTCGAGGAATATCGGCCCGATCTCGCCATCGGCACCACCCCGGTGGTGCAGCACGCCAAGTCGAAGGCGATCCCTTCACTCTATTTCACCAACCTCATCTCGGCGCGCCCACTGATGGGCCCGGCGGGCGCGGGCAGCCTTGCCACGGTGATCAACGCGGCGATGGCCAACAAGACCCGGTTCGATGCGATGCGCGACTTCTTCGAAGGCGTCGGCACCGAACACGCTGCGGGCGTGTGGGAGGATGTGCCGGTCGACCGGCCCAAGTTCCGCAAGAAATACGCTGCCCTCAACGAAGCGGCGCGCAAGGCAGCGGAGGCGATCGGCACATGACGCTCGTTCTCGATCATGATCGTGCCGGCGGCTACTGGGGCGCCACCTATGTCTTCACCGCGGTCAAGGGCCTGCAGGTGATCATCGACGGCCCGGTGGGCTGCGAGAACCTGCCGGTCACCTCGGTGCTGCACTACACCGACGCCCTGCCCCCGCACGAACTGCCGATCGTCGTCACCGGCCTGGCCGAAGAGGAGCTCGGCAAGACCGGCACCGAAGGCGCGATGAAGCGCGCCTGGGAAACGCTCGATCCGGAACTGCCCGCGGTGGTCGTCACCGGCTCGATCGCCGAAATGATCGGCGGCGGGGTGACGCCCGAAGGCACCAACATCAAGCGCTTCCTGCCGCGCACCATCGATGAAGACCAGTGGCAATCGGCCGACCGTGCGCTGACCTGGCTGTGGACCGAGTTCGGCCCGAAGAAGATGCCCGCCCCGCGCGAGCGCAAGGAAGGCGAAAAGCCCAAGGTGAACATCATCGGCCCGGCCTATGGGATGTTCAACATGCCTTCGGATCTCGCCGAGATCCGTCGCCTGATCGAAGGGATCGGGGCCGAAGTCGGGGTGGTCTTTCCGCTCGGCACCCACCTCGCCGACATCGCCAAGCTGGCGCAGGCCGAAGCCAATGTCTGCCTCTACCGCGAATATGGCCGCAACCTGTGCGAAACGCTTGAGCGGCCCTATTTCCAGGCGCCGATCGGGCTGAACCAGACGACCAAGTTCCTGCGCGCGCTGGGCGCCGAGCTGGGGCTGGATCCGGAGCCGTTCATCGAGCGCGAGAAGCACACCACCATCAAGCCGTTGTGGGATCTGTGGCGCTCGGTCACGCAGGATTTCTTCGCCACGGCCAGCTTCGGCATCGTCGCCAACGAAACCTATGCCCGCGGCATTCGCCACTTCCTTGAAGACGACATGGGGCTACCCTGCAACTTCGCGTTCGCGCGCCGCGCCGGGGTCAAGCCCAAGAACGACGAGGTGCGCGCCGCCATCCATGCCAACCCGCCGCTGGTGCTGTTCGGCAGCTACAACGAGCGGATGTACATGGCCGAGTGCGGGGCGCGCGGGGTGTATATCGCGGCGAGCTTCCCGGGCGCGGCGATCCGGCGCCACACCGGCACGCCTTTCATGGGCTATTCGGGCGCGACCTACCTCGTGCAGGAAGTGTGCAATGCGCTGTTCGACGCGCTGTTCCACATCCTCCCGCTCGCCACCGAGATGGACAAGGTCGACAAGACCCCGGCGCGCAGCCTGACCGAGCTGACCTGGGACAAGGAGGCCAAGGCGCGGCTGGATAGCATGGTCGAAGCCCAGCCGGTGCTGATCCGCATTTCCGCCGCCAAGCGCCTGCGCGATGCGGCCGAACGGACCGCACGCCAGCGCGGCCATGATGTCGTCACGGCAGATTGCCTCGAAGAGGCGCTGCTGGAAGGAGCGGGCGCATGAGCGGCGCTGTCGCCCGCTACGCCACCCTCTTGTCGCGGGCGCGGCGCTTCGCCGTGCCGGCACACCACCATGCCCCAGTCAAAGGGGCGAACCAATCCACGTGGGGGATCACGCGGGGATGCCGACGGGGGCCATCGTGCCTCCATTTCCACCCAACTGAACGGAGAAAGTCCAATGAATGAACGCATCGGGACTCACCTGACGCCTGAAGAGGCACAGGAAATCCACAAGGGCTTCATGGGGACCTTTGTCCTCTATGTGGCGATCGCGCTGGTCGCTCACGCTCTGATGTGGGCTTACAAGCCCTGGCTCTAATTCCGTGACGATCTCGCGTGGCCTGCAAGGTGCGGGCGGCGCAATCTTCTGAACGGTTCAAGAAAGGAATTTTCCCATGTGGAGAATCTGGTTCTACTTTGACATCCGCCGTACGCTCGTGGCCCTGCATGTGGGTCTCGCGGTGCTGGCCTTCACCATCCACTTCATCCTGCTCAGCACGGATCGCTACAACTGGCTCGAGCGCGCTCCCGGTGCCCCGGCGCCGGCTCAGGCCGCTATCGAGTCGTCGGAAGCTCCGGCGGCGGGATAGTAGCCTCGAAATGTGAGGGGGCAGGTTCGCCTGCCTGCCTCCTGACACTCGTCGAACAACCTACAGCACCCGCCCTTGTGGCGGGGAGGATGGACCTATGGCGCTCCTTAGTTTCGAGCGGAAATACCGCGTACGCGGTGGCACATTGATCGGCGGCGACCTGTTCGACTTCTGGGTCGGGCCGTTTTATGTCGGATTCTTCGGAGTGACGACGGCAATCGCGGCCTTGCTTGGCACGGCGCTGATTTTCGCCGCCGCGACCCAAGGTCCGACCCTCAACCCGTGGCTGATCTCGATCAACCCGCCGCCGGTCGAGTACGGCCTCGCCTTCGCTCCCCTGAAGGAAGGCGGATACTGGCAGGTCATCACCATTTGCGCCGTCATTGCCTTCGGCTCATGGGTGATGCGCCAGGCAGAAATCTCGCGCAAGCTGGGCATGAGCTACCACGTCCCGATCGCTTTCAGCGTCGCCGTGTTCGCCTATGTCACCCTGAACGTGATCCGTCCCGTGTGGATGGGCGCGTGGGCCAACGGCTTCCCCTACGGCATCTGGACGCACCTCGTGTGGGTCTCGAACGTGGGCTACGCCTTCGGGAACTTCCATTACAACCCCGTGCACATGCTCGCGATCACGTTCTTCTTCACGAACTGCCTCGCGCTCGCCCTGCATGGCGGCCTGGTCCTGTCGGCGGTCAACCCGACCGGCGGTACCGACGTCAAATCGCCGGAATATGAAGACACCTATTTCCGTGACTTCATCGGCTATTCGGTCGGCACGCTCGGCATTCACCGGGTGGGGCTCTTCCTCGCGCTGAGCGCCGGGTTCTGGAGCGCCATCTGCATCGTCATTTCCGGCACTCTGTATGTCGGCAGCTGGATCGAATTCTGGGATTTCTGGAAGAAGATCCCGATCTGGTCGTAAGGAGCACCTGAACCATGGCGACATACCAAAACATCTTCACCCAGGTGCAAGTGCAAGGGCCGCCCGAAATGGGTGTCCCGCACCTCGACGGGAGCGAGGCACGCCTTGCGCTTGTCGGCCACAACCGCTGGATGGGCAAGATCGGTCAGGCCCAGCTCGGCCCGATCTATCTCGGCTGGCTGGGTGTGATCAGCCTCGCCTTCGGCGGCGCGGCCATCCTGATCATCGGGCTGAACTTCTGGGCTCAGGCCGGCTGGTCGCCGCAAACCTTCATGCGCGAATTCTTCTGGCTCTCGCTCGATCCTCCGGGGCCGGAATACGGCTTCAGCCCGTTCGTTCCGCTCGACAAGGGCGGCTGGTTCATCATCACCGGCGCATTCCTCACCATCGCGGTGCTGACCTGGTGGGCGCGCACCTATTACAGGGCCAAGGCACTGGGCATGGGGATGCACATTCCCTGGGCCTTCGCCTCGGCGATCTGGCTGTTCCTGGTGCTCGGCTTCATCCGGCCCATGCTGATGGGCGAATGGGCGCAGGCCGTGCCCTACGGCATCTTCAGCCATCTCGACTGGACCAACAATTTCTCGCTGGTCTACGGGAACCTGTTCTACAATCCGTTCCACGCGCTCTCGATCGTTTTCCTTTACGGATCGGCGGTGCTGTTTGCGATGCACGGGGCGACGATCCTTGCGCTTGGCCGTTATGGCGGCGAGCGCGAGATCGAACAGATCACCGACCGCGGCACTGCGGCCGAGCGCGGCGCGCTGTTCTGGCGCTGGGTGATGGGCTTCAACGCCACCTTCGAATCGATCCACCGCTGGGCCTGGTGGTTTGCAGTGCTCACCACGTTGACCGGCGGCATCGGCATCCTGCTCACCGGCACGGTCGTCGACAACTGGTACCTCTGGGCGCAGGAACACCACTACGCACCCGATACCATCCACTACGACTCGAGCGGTGCGCTCCAGTTCGCCCAGCAGCCTGCTGAATAGGAACCGGTGCAGCCCGCCCGTGCGGCGGGCGACAGAAACCCGGTCAGGCCTCAACGGCCCGGCCGGGTTTTCTTTGCCCGCCTTTAGGGCGAAACCTCGGGCTGACGGCGCGCGGCCATTCGGCTGCGAAGATCCATCAGGTGGAGCGGAAGCGAAGCGGCGAGCGGCAGAGCGATCCACCACCACGCGGCACCTGTCAGGGCGGCACGCAGGCCGAGCACGATCAGCGCCGCCGGCCCCAGCAGGCCGAGCACCGCACCCCAGCCCCAAGCGCGCTGCCAACGCAGCCACATGCCCTCGGCACACAGCACGGCCAGAATCACATCGGCTGCGTGGCCGGAGGCGAACAGCCAGGCCATCATTGCCACCCCTTGCCCCGGCTCAACCGAAGGGACCGTTGAGTTCGACCACCGCCCAGTTAAGCGCACCGGCAAAGCTCACCCACGCCAGATAGGGCACCAGCAGCGCCGCCGCAGTGCGCGAGAAGCGCCCGCAATAGATGACCAGAGCGATGATCGAGAGCCAGAGCGCGATCAGCTCGATGAAGGCCCAGTCGGGGCGCTGCATCCGGAAGAAGATCAGGCTCCAGGTGATGTTGAGAAAGCCGTTCAGCGCAAACAGGCCGATCGCCCACTCCGCCTCCGCCGCAGTCGGCGCCGCGCGCCAGGCGGTGATCGCCGAAATGGTGATCAGCGCGTAGATCAAGGTCCAGCCCATCGGGAATACCACGTCGGGCGGATTCCAGGCGGGCTTGACCAGCGCCTGGTACCACGGCCCGAGATCGGTGACGGTCGCGCCCAGCGCGGCCACGCACAGCGCCGCAACGGTCGCCACGGTCACCGGCAGGATCATCATACGGCTCATGCGCAAAAGACTTAGCGCGTTGCGGGCCTCAAGCCTAGCAGGTGCGCGGTGTCCTTGAGGAAGATCTTGACGTGGGCGAGCGGCTTGGCGCGCACCAGCCGCTTGTGCATATAGGCCTGCCAGGTCAGCTCCTGCACATCCTTGTCGTCGCACATGGTGACGAAGCGCTCGCGGCGCTTGTCCGAGGAATACCAGAAATACTGCATGATCCCGAGGATCCAGAACACCTTGCCGTGCTCGCTCATGAAACGTTTGCGCGCGGTGCGCAGGTGCCTGGCATCGCCGGTCTTGAGGAACATCGCCGCGGCCTCGGCCACCAGCCGTCCGCCGACCATCGCGTAATAGATCCCCTCGCCCGAGGCGGGCGCGACGATTCCGGCGGCATCACCCGCGACGATCACATCTGCGCCGTTGTCCCAGCGCTTGAGCGGCTTGAGCGGAATGGGCGCGCCCTCGCGGCGCACGGTTTCGCAGCGATCGAGTCCGAGATCATCGCGCATCGTGGCGATCGCGCCGCGCAGGCTGAAGCCCTTGTTGGCGCTGCCCACGCCGATACTCGCGGTCTCGCCATGCGGAAACACCCAGGCATAGAAATCGGGCGAGAGGCGGCCCTGATAGAACACGTCGCAGCGCGAGGCATCGTAGGCGTCGGTGTTGTGTTCGGGCGACTTGATGATTTCGTGATAGGCAAAGACGCAGGGCATCCGCTCGGCACCCGGAAGGCACTGCTTGGCAACCGCCGAGCGCGCCCCGTCGGCACCGATCACGACACGCGCGCGCACGCCTTCGATCGGCCCGCCCCGCTTGCGCCGGAAGGTGACGATCGGATGCGCCGCCTCGTCGCGCTCGATCTTCTCGAAGGTGGCGGAGAGCCGCTCTGCCCCCGAATGGCGGGCGCGCTCGCGTAGCCATTCGTCGAACTCGTCGCGATCGACCATGCCGACATAGCCGATCTCACCCACGGGCATGTCGACCGCGCGGCCCGAGGGCGCGATCATCCGGGCGGAACGCGCCTTGGCGACCAGCAATGATTGCGGAATGTCGAAATCGGCAAGCAGCCGCGGCGGGATTGCCCCGCCGCAGGGCTTGATCCGCCCGCCACGCTCGATCAGCAGCACCGAATGGCCAGCCAGCGCCAGATCCGTCGCTGCCGTTGCTCCGGAGGGACCACCGCCAATCACCACGGCATCGTAGATTGTCTGGTTCATGCGTAAACCTCATCCCTCTTGTCCTGCCCGACGCTCGCACGCACGGCTGCCGCGCCGGTCGCCTTGATGGCCAACAGCGCCGCGCAGACGAAAGCGGCCGCCTCGATGGCGAACACCAGCTGGAAGCCCGCGCCATCATCGCCCAGCGCTTCCCGCGCGAGATCGACCCCGACCGCGCCGGTCAGCCCGCCGAGCCCGAAGGCGATCGCCTGCGATGCCCCCCAGACGCCCATGCGCACGCCCTCTCGCGTGGTCTCGCCCGCGCCCGCCAGCCCCATCATCGCGCCGATCGCGGCAACCGCGAAGACGCCGTTGCCGAGGCCGAGCACGAAGACATTCGCCCCGAGCGGCCACGGCGGGCCATTGACCGCCGCCAGCCCGAGCGCAGCCAGCCCCGCGGCCGAGATCAGGCACCCGCAGATCACCCAGGCGCGCAGCCCGTCGGGCCGCTTGCCGGTGAAGGCGCTGCCGCCGATTCCGGTGATGATCATGCCGATCAGGATGCCGCCCTGATGCTGCCCACCGAGCTGGGTCGATTCCCCCGGTGCAAGGCCGAACACGAGGCCGGCAAAGGGTTCGAGGATGAGATCCTGCATCGAGAAGGCGATCATCGAGACGAAGATGAAGATGGTGAAGCGCCGCGCCGCTGTCTCGTGCCAGATCTCGCGGATCGCCGCGCCGAAATGAGGGGCCTGCCTGCCCTCGGCCGCGTGGCCGAACCGGCCGGCCTGGCGTTCCAGCCGGAAGGTCGCCAGCACGGTCAACACCACCATCGCCAGGGCAAGGCCCGCCGCCACGGCCAGCAGGCGCCCGGACGAGAAGGGCTGGATCAGCTGGCCCACCGTGATCGCCGAAGCGACGATGCCGGCGACCATCATGATCCAGGTTACCGCCGCACCCGCCGCGCGCCGCTGCGGAGCGACCCCGCTCGCCAGCAGCGCGAGCGCCGAAGTGCCGCCCGCGCCCACGCCGGCGCCGATCAGGCTGTAGGCGATCACCGCCAGCACCAGGCCAAGCTTCGGCGCGCTCTCCAGCATCAGCGTCGCCTGCGTCGCCAGCAGCGAAGCCGCTGCCAGCAATGCGACACCGCCGACGATCCACAGCGTGCGGCTATTGCCCCTGTCCGAGCCATGGCCCCACAGCGGCCGCCCGAGCTGCACCGCATAATGCCAGGCCACCAGCCCGGCCGGGATCGCCGCGGCCAGCCCGAATTCGACCACCATCAGCCGGTTGAGCACGGTCGTTGCCAGCATTACCAGCGCGCCGATCGCCGCCTGAACCAGCCCGATGCGGGCAATTCCGAGCCAGCCAAAACCCCTGCTCGCGCTTTCCGGCGATGGATCGGCGAGCGGGGCGTGCATCAGATATAGCCCCCTAAGCCCAGCGCCGCAGCGAGCATTCCCAGCACATAGAGTGTCACGCCTACGCCGTTGTACCACGGCGCTTGCCCCGCCGGATCGCGGATCAGGCGCGGCATGGCGGCAATCTGCGCCACCAGCACGCCGGTGACGATCAGCGCCGACAGGCCATAGCCCCACAGCGCCAGCAGGCAGATCACCACGATCTGCAGCGAAGCCATGGTGGTGCAGGCAAAGCGCGCGGCCTGATCCACCCCCATGGTCACCGGCAGCGAAGTCAGCCCTGCCCGGCGATCGCCTTCGACCGCCTTGAAATCGTTGAGCACCATGATGCCATGGGCGCCCAGCGAATACATGAACAGGATCAGCACCACCTCCACCGAAGGCGCAGCGCCGAGCATGACCGTGGCGCCGGTGAACCAGCTGAGGCCCTCGTAGGTCAGCCCGCATACCAGCGGGCCGAGCAGGCCGTTGGCCTTGAACCGGAACGGCGGCGCGGAATAGGCCCAGGCAAAGGCAAGCCCGACCAGCGCGGCGACGAACACGATCGGCCCGAGCAGCCAGCCCACACCGGTCGAGATCAGGCTCATCAAACACGCGATATAAAGGCCCCAGCGGCCCGGAATGCGGCCCGAGGGGATCGGGCGATCAGGCTCGTTGATGGCATCAACGTGCCGGTCGAACCAATCGTTCACCGCCTGGCTGGTGCCGCATACCAGTGGGCCGGCCAGCAGCACCCCGCCCGCGACGAACCACCAGCGCCCTTCCAGCCCGGCCCCGGACGAGACCGCCCCGCACATGAAGGCCCACATCGGCGGAAACCAGGTGATCGGCTTGAGGAGCTGCAGGACATCACGCAGGCGGAGACGCGCATGCGGCGTCGGCGTGGTTCGCGCCGGCGGAACGGGCGCGGAGCGAGTCGTAGGCACCGGTTGTTCCATCCCGCAAGGCTATGCCTGACAGCTTGTAGCGTCAATTTATTTTGACACTTGGCTTTCGGGCAAACCGGATTTGCGCCCGCTTTGACGCAGTCTCTGGCAACAGGGTGTCAAATCGGGCCGTGTCAAACGGCCTGTCGGGCGGCGGCTGCACAGCGCAGCGGAGATTGGTTGGGCGCGGCTAGTCGTTGTCGCCGGCGAGATTGCCAAGCCCGTAACGGTGCAACTTGGAATAGAGGCTTTGGCGCGACAGGCCGAGGATTTCCGCAGCCGAAGCGCGGTTGTCCGAGGTGTAGGACAGCGCCGCCTCGATGCACAGCCGCTCGATCAGGTCGGTGCTTTCGCGCACGATGTCCTTCAGGCTCATCCGGCCAACCAATTCGGTGAGCTGTTCGACCGAGCGCGGCAGATCCTGCGAACCGGGCGGCAGATCGCGCAGGCGGCGACCGATCGGGCGGATCACGAAGGCATAGTACGGATTGTCCCCGCCCGTTCTTACCCCAGACAATTCAACCGGCTCGCCCTCGACATCATGTCCGCTACGCAGCACGGTGCTGACATTGCGTGCCACCCCGTACTGGTCGATCTGGCCTTCAATAAGATCAAGGTCGATCCCCGGACGGCCGATCGATTCGGACAGATGCCGCCCACGCAGCTGATCAACGCTGGCGGCCCGCAACAGCTCGACGAAAGCGGCATTGGCCGTGACGATTTCAAGGTTGGTATCGGCCACCACAAAGGCATCGGGCATCTGATCGACCAGATCGAGCACCGGCGAGGCCGGAGCAGCGATCTGTTCGGCGCCCGGCGCCAGCCTGACCAGCAGATATTGCCCGCGGTCCTGAGTGAATCCGGTGATTGCTGCCACCACCTCGCGCGCGCCGCGCGCCAGACGGATGCGCGCCGGACTGACCGTGTCCGACACCAGCGCCGCGCCGACCAGCGCCTGCATCGTATCATGCGACGCCTTGTCGAGCACGCTGGGCAGCTTCTTGCCGGCAAGGCTGCCCGGCCGCGCGCCGACGAGCACATGCGCGGCCGGATTGGCCTCACGGATCCGCAGGGTGGCCGCCTCGATGATCAGCACCGCCTCGGTCGACCGCTCGAACAGCATCCGGTAGCGCGCTTCGAGCTGGCGCATCCTGAGATAGTCGCGTTCAAGCGATTGCTGGACCTGAAGCAGGCGCTGCTGGAGCTTGCCCGCCTCGCGCAGATCGCGGCCGAAGGCGATGCGGTGACTGCCGCCGTTGATGCTCAGCACGGTATAGCGGATCGGCAGCTCGCCATCGCGGGTGCGGTGGTTGACCTGGCGCCAGTGCTGCATCTCGCCGCGCCGGGCCGCCGCGAGCATCTCCATGATTTTCGGTCGACTTTCGTCCGTGACCGTTTCGATCCAGTTGCTCCCGATCCAGCCTGCAAAAGCCGGAAACTCGCGCGGGTCGAAGGCCGCATCGAGGATCGTTCCGGTATCGTCGAGCACCAGCGTGACGTCGCCCGCCACCATCGCCAGCTTCATCACGGCTTCGGCATCGAGCGACCGGAACAGGTCCGTCGCCTGCGCGAAAGGATGCTTGCCGTCGATACTGTGCTTGCGTGAAAGCATGGCGGGCCGGACCTATCGGCGGGACTGGCTGCTGAGCGCGGACACCCTCACCAGTGACTCGGCCACTTCGAGCGCGGCGAACGCATCGGCGCCCGTGCCATCCGCGCCGACATCCTGAACCATGTGCGGGTTTTCGTTGATCATGCGTCCGCCGACCAGAACGGCAATCTTCGGATTTGCTGATGCGCTGCGCATCGCCTTGATGAGGTTGGAGACATCCGCGCTAGGACAGTGGCGGGCAAGCGTCAATCCCACCAGATCGAAGGGCCGCTGCGCCAGCCGGTCGAGCAGTTCGCGGCGATCCGGGCTGACCAGCGCCTCGCTGTGCCAGCCGGCGCGCGAGAAGACTTCCTCGATCATCATCGTCCCGAAATTGTGGAGATCGCCGGGCATCGGCGAGAAGAGTGCAGAGCGCGGAGCCTTGAACGAGGGCGGATCGGCCGGGCAGCGCGCGACAACTTCGCGCATCACTTCCTGGAGCCGCCACAGGCCCATCGTAACATCGATGAAATCGCATTCGTCGCGGTCCCACATCTCCCCCAGCATCCGCGCCGCAGGGGCGAGCAAATCGAGGCAGATGGTCTCGACACTGGAGCCTTCCGCAATGAAAGCATCGACTTGTTCGAGCAGGCCGGCCGCTTCCAGTCGCAGCGGCAGCAAGGAAAATCGGGCAGCATCCTCTGGCGCGATCGGCCGGCCGCGCCGTGCCCTGGACGGATTGTCGCTGCCGAGACGGGTCATCAGCAGACGGGGAATGATCTCGCCTTCGATCACGGCATTGACCGATTCCGGGGAAATTTCGCGGCTTGCGGAGGCGGCGCGGCGAACCCGCTCAAGCGGTGCGGAGATTACCCCTCGCAGAACCGCCGACCCGGCGCCGAACATGCTTGAAGCCTTCGAGTCTCCCATTCGCCAGACCCTCCCCAGGTCGTGCGGACATCCTTCCGCAGGAGGTAGTAGGCGCAACCTGACAGCGCGCCCTTGGCCATGATCCCGAAAGCCAGCGAATCTTGTCTACGCCTTTTTCCGGAAGCGCGCAAACGACACTATTGCCAGCGGCCAAATCGTCAATACGGCTAAACGTCCAATCATGTTGACACTCTTGTTCGAACGCGCGTAATCTCCGACTCTAGGAGAGAAGGCTGACGCACGAATGACTCGGAAGGATCAGTCATCCCCGGTCGCGCCCCGCACCAAGGTTGCGGGGGTCGGTCACGAAAGAGGGAAGCGCCGGGCCCTCTACACCGCCGAACAGCGGGTTCGGCGGGATCAGACCGTCTGGACGGTGATCCAGGGCGTGCTCGCACCGATGCAGTTTGTGGTGTTCATCATCAGCCTTGCGCTGGTGATCCGCACGCTCAACACCGGCGAAGGGGCCCATGCCGCCGATGTGATGGTCGTCCTCAAGACTCTCTTTCTCTACACCATCATGGTCACGGGCGCGATCTGGGAGAAGGTCGTCTTCGGCAAGTACCTGTTTGCCAAGGCGTTCTTCTGGGAAGACGTGTTCTCGATGCTCGTCATCGCGCTGCATACCCTCTATCTGGTGATGCTGTTCGGCGCCTACGGCACGCTTCAGGACAGGTTGATCGTCGCTCTGGCTGCCTATGCGGCCTATGCGATCAACGCCGGACAATTCATCTGGAAACTGCGGATGGCGCGGCTGGAAGGCGAGCGCGAGGCAAGAGCGGCAAGGGCCATGGTCGCCATTGATCAAGCCGCGCCCCCGGCCAGCGCCCGTCCGCTTCAGGATCTGGCGGCCGCGGCGTGAGCGAAGCGGCCATCCTCGACGGCTGCAGCGCCCCCCTCTCAGCCCCCGAGGCGAACCATGCCGGATGCGATGCACGTCCGGTGCTGCGCGAACGCGGCCAGCGTGAGGTGTTCTGCGGCCTGACCGGGATCATCTGGTTGCACCGCAAGATGCAGGATGCCTTTTTCCTCGTGGTCGGCTCGCGCACCTGCGCCCACCTGCTCCAGAGCGCGGCGGGGGTGATGATCTTCGCTGAGCCGCGCTTTGCCACTGCAATCATGGAAGAGCGTGATCTGGCCGGCATGGCCGATGCGCAGGACGAGCTCGAACGGGTGGTCAACCGCCTGCTCGATCGTCGTCCCGACATCCGCACGCTGTTTCTCGTCGGCTCCTGCCCGTCGGAAGTGATCAAGCTCGATCTCACCAAGGCCGCCCAGCGTCTCGGCGCGGTGCACATGCCGCGGGTGCGGATCCTCAATTACTCGGGCAGCGGGATCGAAACGACCTTCACCCAAGGCGAGGATGCCTGCCTGGCCGCGCTGGTGCCGGTGATGCCGGCCCTGCCTGCCGGTTCGCCCAAGGAGCTGCTGATCGTCGGCAGCCTGCCGGACATCGTGGAAGACCAGTTCCTGCGCCTGTTCGCGCAAATGGGGATCGAACGGGTCGGCTGTCTGCCGGCGCGCAACGCCCGTGATCTGCCGGCGGTCGGCCCCGATACCCGCTATCTGCTGGCCCAGCCCTTCCTCGGCGCGACCGCGATGGCGCTCGACGGGCGGGGCGCCAGGCGGCTCGATGCGCTGTTCCCGTTCGGGGCGGAAGGCACTGCCAGCTGGCTCAGCGCCGCTGCAACCGAATTCGGCGTCGATACCGGCCTGTTCGAGCGCATCATCGCCCCAGGCCGCGAGCGCGCCCGCATCGCCCTGTCCAAGCTGCGCCCGCAGCTTGAAGGCAAGCGCATCAGCTTCCTGCCCGATTCGCAGCTCGAAGTGCCGCTTGCGCGCTTCCTGCAGGACGAGCTGGGGATGCAGCTGGTCGAAGTCGGCACGCCCTATCTCCACCGCGCCCACCTCGCTCGCGAATTGGAGCGCCTTGGCCCGCAGGTGCGCCTGTCCGAGGGCCAGCACGTCGAGCGCCAGCTCGATCGCGTGCGCGCCGATCGGCCCGACATCACCGTCTGCGGGCTTGGTCTTGCCAACCCGCTCGAAGCTGAGGGCTTCACCACCAAATGGGCGATCGAGCTCGTCTTCTCGCCGATCCACGGTTTCGATCAGGCCGCGGATCTCGCCGAACTCTTTGCCCGTCCGCTCCGGCGGCGGGACATGCTGGAGGTCTAGGGCGATGCAGTTGGCTGTCTGGACCTATGAAGGGCCACCTCACGTAGGGGCCATGCGGGTCGCGACAGCGATGGAAAAGCTCCACTACGTGCTGCACGCACCGCAGGGCGACACCTATGCCGACCTGCTGTTCACGATGATCGAACGGCGCCAAAGGCGCCCGCCGGTCACCTATACCACCTTCGAGGCGCGCGATCTGGGCAAGGACACCGCGCAGCTCTTCCAGGACGCCGCGCACGAGGCGGTGAAGCGCTTCAGCCCGCAGGCGATCATCGTCGGCGCATCCTGCACCGCGGAACTGATCCAGGACGATCCGGCCGGCCTGGCCGAGGCGATGGGCCTGCCGGTGCCGGCCATTGCGCTCGAACTGCCGAGCTACCAACGCAAGGAAAACTGGGGCGCTGCGGAAACCTTCTACCAGATCGTCCGCACGCTCGCCGACACCTCGGTGGTGCGCGAGCCTCGTGAAGGGCGCAAGGCCCGCGCCAACATCCTCGGCCCGACCGCGCTCGGCTTCCGCCACCGCGACGATCTGGTCGAGATCCGCAAGATCCTGGATAGGCTGGGGGTCGAAGTGAACCTGGTCGCCCCGCTGGGCGCGACGCCGCAGGACATCGGCCGGATCGGCGCCGCCGATTTCAACATCGTCCTCTACCCCGAAATCGCAGATGAGGCCGCCCGCTGGCTTGAGCGCCATTTCGCTCAACCCGCGGTGCGGACCGTCCCGATCGGCGTTGGAGCAACCCGCTCCTTCATCGCCGAAGTCGCCGAGCTGGCAGGTGCAGATCCCACGCCTGCCCTCGGCGACACCTCTTCCCGGATGCCGTGGTGGTCACGCTCGGTCGATTCGACCTACCTGACCGGCAAGCGCGTCTTCATCTTCGGTGACGCCACCCATGCCGTCGCCGCCGCGCGCATCGCCCGTGAGGAGCTGGGCTTCGAGGTCTGCGGCCTGGGCTGCTACAACCGCGAATTCGCCCGCGCCGTGCGCGCCGAGGCCGCGCGCTGCGGGGTCGAGCCGCTGATCACCGACGATCACCTCGCGGTTGAAGATGCGATTGCCGCGGCCTGCCCCGAACTGGTGCTCGGCACCCAGATGGAGCGCCACATCGCCAAGCGGCTTGGCCTGCCCTGCGCGGTGATCAGCGCGCCGGTGCATGTGCAGGATTTCCCCGCGCGCCACTCGCCCCAGATGGGTTTCGAAGGCGCCAATGTGATTTTCGATACCTGGGTGCACCCGCTGGTGATGGGGCTGGAAGAGCACCTGCTCACCATGTTCCGCGAGGATTTCGAATTCGCCGACGAGCACGGGCCCAGCCACCTTGCCGCCCATGCGCCGCGGGCGATGGCCCGCACCGTCACTCCCGACGCGCACGAACCGCTCGCGCCGGCGGAAACCGCACCCGAAGCCGCGCCTGCCGCGCCTGAAACCATCGCCGCGCCGGGCGCCCCGGTCTGGACCGCCGAGGCCGAGCGCGAGCTGAAGAAAATCCCGTTCTTCGTCCGCGGCAAGGCGCGCCGCAACACCGAAAAATTCGCTGCGCTGGAGGGGCGCAGCGCCATCGACCTTGAGACACTCTACGACGCGAAGGCGCATTATGCACGGTAGCATGCCCTCTGCTTCTGTCGTTGATCCGCGCGCAGTTGTGCGGGTGGTGATCGTGACCCTCGACAACCACCTCAAGGGAGCGGTGGGCCGCGCCGAGGCGGAGCTGGCGGCGGACAACATCCTGCTCTCGCTCCACGCGGCATCGGAGTGGGGCAGCGATCCGGCCGAGCTGGCCAAGGTCAACGCCGCGATCGCCGAGGCCCATATCGTCATCACCACCATGATCTTCCTTGACGAGCAGATCCGCATGATCATGCCCGCGCTCGAAGCGCGGCGCGAGGCCTGCGACGCGATGGTCTGCCTGATGTCGGCAAGCGAGATCGTGCGGCTCACCAAGATGGGCAACTACCGCATGGATGCCCCCGCCAAGGGCCCGCTGGCGCTGCTCAAGAAGCTGCGCGGCGGCGCCGGCAAGGACGGCAAGCCCGGCGGCAATTCGGCCGAGCGCCAGCTCAAGCTGCTGCGCCGCCTGCCAAAGATCCTCAAGTTCATTCCCGGCACGGCGCAGGACGTGCGCGCCTATTTCCTCACCCTGCAATACTGGCTCGCCGGTTCGGACGAGAACGTGGTGGCGATGGTGCGCGCGCTGATCGATCGCTACGCCTCGGGCGAGCGGGCCTATCGGCGCGGGATCACCAAGGCCCAAGCCCCGATCGAATATCCCGAAGTCGGGGTCTATCACCCGCGCACGAAGCAGCGCATTTCCGAAAGCCTGCGCCTGCTGCCGCCCGCGGAAGGCCGCGAAGGCACGGTTGGCCTCATCCTGCTGCGTTCGTACCTGCTGGGCCGCGATGCCGCGCATTACGATGGCGCGATCGCCGCCTTCGAGGCCGCGGGGCTGAAGGTCGTGCCAGTGTTCGCCAGCGGGCTCGACGCGCGCCCGGCGATCGACAAGTTCTTTATCGGGCCGGATGGCCGCCCGACGGTCGATGCGATCGTCAACCTCACCGGCTTCTCGCTGGTCGGCGGGCCGGCCTATAGCGATGCCGCGGCCGCGCGCGAAGTGTTGGCGCGGATGGATCTGCCTTATCTCGCCGCCCATGCCGTCGAGTTCCAGTCGATCGAGGACTGGGCGCTGAGCGAACGCGGGCTGCTGCCGCTCGAAGCGACGCTGATGGTCGCCCTGCCCGAGCTGGACGGTTCGACCGTTCCGAGCGTGTTCGGCGGCCGCGCCAGCGCCTCCGGCCCGTTCTGCAAGGGCTGCGCGCGCCAGTGCCCCTCGCCGGCGAGCGACAAGCTGCGCCCGATGCAGGCCTGCCCCGAACGGGCCGAGGCGCTGGCGCAGCGCACTGTCAGGCTGATCCGCCTCAAGAAGAGCGAGCGGGCGCAGCGCAAGCTGGCGATCGTGCTGTTCAACTTCCCGCCGAATTCCGGCGCGGTGGGCACCGCGGCCTTCATGGCGGTGCACGAATCGCTCTACGCCACGCTCCAGCGGCTCAAGGCCGAAGGCTACGACGTCGAGGTGCCGGAAAGCCTCGATACGATGCGCGATGCGATCCTCAAGGGCAATGCCGATCAATATGGCACCGATGCCAATGTCGCCCACCGCATCCCTGCCGACGAACACGTGCGGCGCGAGAAGTTCCTGACCGAGATCGAGGCGCAGTGGGGCCCGGCACCCGGCAAGCAGCTGTCCGACGGGCGCAACATCCAGATCCTCGGCGCGCATTTCGGCAAGGTTTTCGTCGGCATCCAGCCGGCCTTCGGCTTCGAAGGCGATCCGATGCGGCTGCTGTTCGAGGGCCGCTTTGCCCCGACCCATGCCTTCAGCGCCTTCTATCGCTACCTCAGGGAAGATTTCGGCGCCCATGCGGTGCTGCATTTCGGCACCCACGGCGCGCTCGAATTCATGCCGGGCAAGCAGGCCGGGATGTCGGGGGCGTGCTGGCCGGAACGGCTGATCGGCGATCTGCCCAATTTCTATCTCTATGCCGCCAACAACCCGACCGAGGGGATGCTCGCCAAGCGCCGCTCGGCCGCGACGCTGATCAGCTACCTCACCCCGCCGCTGGCGCAGGCCGGGCTTTACAAGGGCCTGTCCGAGCTCAAGACCAGTGTCGAGCGCTGGCGGATGACCCGGGACGATCCCGATCACGCCGAGGAACGCGCCGATCTGGAAGCGCTGATCGCCGACCAGTGCGCCGCACTCGATATCACCTATGACGAAATCGGCGAGCTTTGCGCCAAGCTCTACGAGCTGGAAGAAGCGCTGATTCCCTATGGCCTGCACATCCTCGGCAAGAACCCCGAAGGGCAGGAACTGGAGGAAATGCTCGACGCCATGGTCGAGGCGGCGGGCGGGCCGGACAAGGCCGACCGCGCCGAACTGGCCGCGAGGATCGCTTCCTCGGACGAACTTGGCGCGCTGATCCGCGCGCTCGATGGCCGCTATGTCCTGCCCGCGCCGGGTGGGGATATCGTGGCCAATCCCGAAGTTCTGCCCACGGGCCGCAACATTCACGGTTTCGATCCCTTCCGGCTGCCCTCGGCCTTTGCCTGCAAGCTTGGTGCGGAGCAGGCCGAACGCCTGATCGCGCGCCATGTCGAAAGCGGCCAGCCCTTCCCTGAAAACATAGCGATGGTGCTGTGGGGCACGGACAACATGAAGTCCGAAGGGGTGCAGATCGCCCAGGCGATGACGCTGATGGGCGCCCGCCCGCGGCGCGACAGCTATGGTCGCCTGTGCGGGGCGGAGCTGATCCCGCTGGAAGAACTTGGCCGCCCGCGCATCGACGTGGTGATGACGCTATCGGGCATCTTCCGCGATCTGCTGCCGATGCAGATCCGGATGCTGGCCGAAGCCGCGCTGCTCGCCAGCAGTGCCGACGAGCCGGTGGAGGCCAACTTCATCCGCAAGCACACGCTGGCGCAGATGGAAAAGCATCGGTGCGATCTCGAAACCGCTGCGCTGCGCGTGTTCTCCAACGCCGAGGGAGCCTACGGCGCCAATGTCAACCAGATGATCGACGGCGGCACCTGGGCCGATCCGGACGAGCTGGCCAATGCCTTCGAAACCCAGAAGGGCTTCGGCTACGGGATCTCGGGCCGCCCGGTGCAGCGCCGCGAAATCCTCCGCAGCGCGCTCAGCACGGTCGATTTCACCTACCAGAACCTCGAGAGCATCGAACTGGGCATCAACGATGTCGACCAGTATGTCGACGGGCTGGGCGGCGTGGCGCGCTCGGTCGCCAAGGCCAAGGGGGCCGAGGCACCGGTCTATATCCTCGATGCGACGCGCGGGAAGCCCAAGGTGCGCACTCTGGCCGAGCAGATTGATCTTGAGGCGCGCACCCGCACGCTCAACCCCAAGTGGTACGAAGGCCTGCTCGAACACGGCTACGAAGGCGTGCGCCAGATCGAGGGCCACGTCAATTCGACCTTCGGCTGGTCGGCCACCACCGGGCAGGTCGCCCCGTGGGTCTATCAGAAGATCTCCGAAACCTTCGTGCTCGACGAGAAGATGCGCCGGAGGATGGCGCAGCTCAACCCCAAGGCCTCGGTGCGGATGGCGAACCGCCTGCTCGAAGCCTGCGACCGCAACCTGTGGGAGCCGGACGAAGCGACGCTCGCGGCTCTGCGCGAAGCCAATGACGAACTCGAGGACCGCCTGGAAGGCGTGTTCGCGGGCGAGTGACGACAAGGGATCCCGACCAATGAACCTCCACGCTCCCAGAACCAGCTTCCGGCCACCTGACGGGGAAGGCTCGGTCCAAGTCCAGCTCGATCCGGCGGACCGGATCGGCACCGCCAAGGTCTTCGCGGTCTATGGCAAGGGCGGGATCGGCAAGTCGACCACCTCGTCGAACCTTTCGGCGGCCTTCTCCAAGCTCGGCCACCGGGTGCTGCAGATCGGCTGCGATCCGAAGCACGATTCCACCTTCACGCTCACCAAGAAGCTCATGCCGACGGTGATCGACGTGCTGGAAACGGTCGAATTCCACGCCGAGGAGCTGCGGCCCGAGGACTACATGTTCGAAGGCTACAACGGGGTGATGTGCGTCGAGGCGGGCGGCCCGCCGGCGGGCACCGGTTGCGGCGGCTACGTGGTCGGCCAGACGGTCAAGCTGCTCAAGCAGCACCACCTGCTCGAAGAAACCGACGTGGTGATCTTCGACGTTCTGGGCGATGTCGTGTGCGGCGGCTTTGCCGCGCCGCTTCAGCATGCCGAACGCGCGATCGTCGTGGCCGCGAACGACTTCGATTCCATCTTCGCGATGAACCGGATCGTGGCGGCGATCGGCGCGAAGGCGAAGAACTACGACGTGCGGCTCGCCGGGGTGGTCGCCAACCGCAGCCGCGAGACCGACGAGATCGATCGCTTCTGCGACGCGATCGGGATGCGGCGGCTTGCGCATTTCCGCGATGTCGATGCGATCCGCCGTTCGCGCCTGAAGAAATGCACCCTGTTCGAGATGGGCGATGATCCCGAGGTGATCGAGGCCCAGAACGAATATCTGCGCCTTGCCCAGATGCTGTGGGACGGGGTCGAGCCTTCGGTGGTCCAACCGATGAAGGACCGTGACATCTTCGATTTTCTGGGGTTCGAGTAATGGCGACGCGGCTTCCCTCCCGCTATGACGAGCAGCGCGAGGCGCTGGCGACCTATTTCGACAGCACCGCGCGCCAGGCGTGGATCGATCTCACTTCCGATGCCAAGGTAAGCGGCATCCGCGCGACGGTGCGCGCCGGGCGCGAGGAAATGCGCCGCACGCTGCTGTCGTGGCTGCCGGACGACCTGCGCCGCACCCGGATCCTCGACGCGGGCTGCGGCACCGGCGCCCTCGCGATCCAGGCGGCCTGTCGCGGGGCCGAGGTGACCGGGATCGACGTCGCTGCCAGCCTCGTCGAGGTTGCGCGCCAGCGCACCCCTTCCTTCATCGGTCACGGGCGGATCCACTGGCGCTCGGGGGACATGCTCGATCCGGCGCTCGGCACCTTCGCCCATGTCGTGGCGATGGATTCGCTGATCCACTACCAGCCCGAGGATCTGGTTGCCGCGCTGGCCGAACTGGCCGAGCGTACCACCAGGTCGATCCTGTTCACTTTCGCACCGCGTACGCGGCTGCTGCAGACGATGTACACGATCGGCAAGGTCTTCCCGAAGTCCGACCGTTCGCCCGCCATCGTTCCGACCGCCGAAAGCGAAATCCGCAAGCGGCTCGTCGCGCTCGAGGGCTGGAGCATCGGCCGCACCCGCCGCATCACCAGCGGGTTTTACACCTCGCAGGCGCTCGAACTGGTGAGGCACGGATGAAGCCTTCGGCCCGCCCCAAGCCGCCGCACTGGACCGAGGTGGCCTTCCGCCTGCTTCCCTTTGCTGACGCGGCGAGCGCGGATCTGCCGCTCGGCCGCCTGCTGCGGCTCTCGCTGTTTCAGGTGACGGTGGGGATGGCGACGGTGCTGCTCAACGGCACGCTCAACCGGGTGATGGTGGTCGAGCTTGGCACGCCGACCTGGCTGGTGGCGCTGCTGATCGCGGTGCCGCTGGTGGTGGCGCCTTTTCGCGCGCTGATCGGGCACCGTTCGGACACGCATCGTTCGGTGCTGGGCTGGCGCCGCGTGCCCTATATCTGGTTCGGCTCGATCCTCCAGTTCGGCGGGCTGGCGATCATGCCCTTCGCGCTGCTGCTGCTCGGCCTTCCCGAACGTTTCGAGATCGGTCTTGTCGCTGGCACCGCGGCCTTCCTGCTGACGGGCACCGGTTTCCACGTCACGCAGACCGCCGGTCTTGCACTGACAACCGATCTCGCGCCTGAGGACAAGCGCCCGCGCGCGGTGGCGCTGCTCTATGTCATGCTGCTGGTCGGCATGATGTTCGCTGCCTTCGTCATCGGCGGCGCGCTGCTCGATTACAGCGCTACCAAGCTGGTGCAGGTGATCCAGGGCTGCGCGGTGCTGACCATCGTGCTCAACGTGATTGCCCTGTGGAAGCAGGAAGCGCGCAATCCCGCGATCACCGCGCCCGATCGCGAGACACCGACCTTCTCGGAACTGTGGCAGGCCTTCGTCCACGACGGGCGCAATGCGCGGCTGCTGGTGACGATCGGCATCGGGGCGATGGGCTTTGCGATGCAGGACGCGCTGCTTGAACCCTATGGCGGCGAGATCCTTGGCCTGTCGGTCGGGGCGACCACCGGGCTTACAGGCGCTTGGGCGCTCGGTTCGCTGCTCGGCTTCATGCTGTCGGGCCGTCTGCTGGGCCGCGGGTGGGATCAGCTGCGGCTGGCCGGCGCAGGCCTGGTGATCGGGATCAATGCCTTTTTGCTGGTGCTGTTCGCCGGACCATTCTCGGCGGCGGCGATGCTCTATTGCGGGGCGCTGGGGATCGGGCTGGGGCTCGGACTGTTCTCGGTCGGCACGCTGATGGAGGCGATGCGCATCGCCAGGAGCGACACGGCCGGGCTGGCGCTGGGCGCTTGGGGCGCGGTGCAGGCGAGCTGCGCAGGGCTAGGCATCGCGGTGGGGGGGCTGCTGCGCGACGGGGTCGCGGCGCTGGTGCAGAGCGGCTCCGAGCCAGTCAGCACCGCCACCCGCGCCAGCGGCTATGCCACTGTCTATACCCTCGAAATTGTCCTGCTCCTGGCAGGACTCGCCGCGCTGGGGCCGCTGGTCGGCCTGCGGCGCAACCGTTCTCCCGAGGATGCCGACCTGCAGGGGCAGCCCTTCGGCCTGAGGGAGTTTCCGACATGATTGCCCGTGCCTGCCTGTCCCCCGTCCTGCCCGGCTCCGCCTCAGCCGACCCAATTCATGAGAGGAACGTGAAATGAACCACGCCTATATCGTCGGCACATTCGATGTGGCCGAACTCGCCTTTCTGCTGTTCCTGGGCTTCTTCATCGCGCTGGTGTTCTATCTCAACAAGGAAAGCCGCCGCGAGGGTTACCCGCTCGAGGACGAGCAGACCGGCAAGATCCACCCCGGCAGCCTGTTCGACACCGGCAAGAAAACCTTCCGGCTGCCCAATGGTCGCGGCACCTATGTGCCCGAGGATGTCCCGCGCGATGACATCAACGTGCCCGCGGTGCAGGCCTTCAACGCGGCTGGCGCACCCTGGGTGCCGACCGGTAATCCGATGAAGGACGGCATGGGGCCGGCGGCCTGGGCCAACCGTGCGAAATATCCCGACCTTACCTATGACGGGCGTCCGCGCATCGTGCCGATCGCCAACAGCCACGAACTGGTGGTCTCGCCCGAAGATCCGCAGCTGATCGGCTGGCCGGTGGTGGCCGCCGATGGCGTGACCGTGGGCAAGGTGAGCGACATCTGGGTCGATCAGGCCGAACACATCATCCGCTATCTCGAAGTCGAAACCAACAGCGGCAAGAAGGTGCTCGCTCCGATGATGGTCGCCGTGGTGCACGGCAACGGCCTGCTCGATGCGCTGCTCCCGATCGTCGACGACAAGCCCAAGTTTGTCGAAATCGACGCGATCACCTCCGCCCAGTTCGAAGATGTCCCGAGCCTGGAAACCCCGGGCATCATCACCCGCTACGAGGAAGACCGCGTGCAGGCCTACTACGGCGGCGGCTACCTGTATGCGACCCCGGAAAGGGCCGAACCGTGGCTCTGACGGAAACCGCGGCGCGGGCAGCGACCGATATGGCGCGGCTCGGCGGGATCGACCATGCCGAGCTGGAAAACGATGGGCCGACCGCCCACGGTGACCGGCTCGGCACCCCGGCGCCCGACGAAAAGGTGCTGTGGAAGGGCCGTCCCGACGTCGCTCTGCTCGCGCGCACCGCCTTCCATGCCCGTAAGGCCGGCCTCTACATGGCCGCACTGGCGGTGATCGGGGTGGTGCTGGGCAACACTGGTGCGGCGCTGTTTGCGGCCGGTGCCGGCGTGGTGCTGGTGGCGCTGCTCTACCTGCTCGCCTGGCTGAGCGCGCGCAGCACGCTCTACATCCTTACCGACGTGCGGCTGATCATGCGCATCGGGATGGCAATCGAGACGCGGATCAACCTGCCGCTGAAGCAGGTCAAGGCGGCGCATCTGCGCCCGCGTCCGCGTGGCCATGGCGATATCGCGCTTGAGCTCGGCGGCGAACGGCTGCTCGGCTATGTCCTGCTGTGGCCGCACGTGCGCCCGTGGCGCTATGCCATGCCGCAGCCGATGCTGCGCGCCGTGCCCGATGCCGCGGCCGTTGCCCAGATGATCGCGCAGGTGCGCGCGCAATTCGGCGAGATCGAACTGAATTTGACGGAAATCAAGGATGAGGCTGCCCCAGCCGGCCATCATGCCCCGGTTGCCGCCCCGGCGCTTGCGCGGGCCGCGCTGACCAAACGGGGGGGCGACCCCGGGCTGAGCGATCAGGGATTGGAGGGAGTCCCCGCATGATCGTCCGCGAATACGAGAGGGACGAAGTCACGGTCCACAAGGCGCCGCTGATGCTGATGGGCGGGATCGTGCTGATCTCGCTGGTGCTCACCGCCTCGGTTCGGCTCGGCTTTTTCGAACGCAGCGCCATTCCCGAGGTGGCCCGCGCCGAAGCCGGGATCAAGCCGGTGGCCGAGCGCAGCTTGCGCTTCTTCGACGAGCCGGACGGCACGGTGCGCGTGGAAGACGGCGATCGGACGATGGTGCTCGGCCGTTTCACCCCGGGCCAGGGCGGCTTCATTCGCGCCACCGTGCGCAGCCTCGTTCACCAGCGCCGCATCCGCGGACTCGGGCCGGAAGTGCCGTTCCAGCTCACCGAGTGGGACGATGGCGGCATGACGCTGAGCGATCCGGCCACGGGTTTCCGGGTCGAGGTCTCCTCCTTCGGGCCGGACAACCGCGCGGTCTATGCCGGCCTGCTGCCGCGGAAGGAGACACGCTGATGGCACTGCTGTTCCTCGGCGAGGGTCCGCGCCGCTTCGATGTGCCCTGCACGATCACGATCGAGCAGAGTCCGGAACACTTCCACGCCCATGTCGAGCTGGAGGGCGATATCCCGCTCTACCCCGGAGACGAGGTGCAGGTGCACGGCGCACCGGTGACGGTCGATTTCGGGCAGAGCCTCCGGTTTACCCGTCTGGCAACCGTCAAGCGGGCCAACGCCTTCACCAGAGCCTGGACCAGGCTGGCCGCCTATTTCGATCTTACCGAACTCTATGAAGTCAGTTTCAACCCCGGGAGCCTGAGATGAACGCCCATTCGACCATCACCGCCCCAGGCAAGGATGCCGCGAAGCCCGACACGCTGGCGATGGCGACCCATGAGACGGTGCTCTCCCCCCGGTTCTACACCACCGATTTCGATGCGCTCGACAAGATCGATGTCGGTCCGGTGCGCGCCGAGTGGGATCAGCTGATGGCCGACATGCTGGCCGATCCCAACAAGAAGCACTTCCGCAAGAACGCGAGTTTCAACGGCGTGATCGAGGCGCTCGAACCCGAGCTGCGCGCCGAGTTCATCGATTTTCTGGTGAGCTCGCTGACCTCGGAATTTTCCGGCTGCATCCTCTATGCGGAAATCGCCCGGCGCACCAAGAACCCCGACATGAAGCAGCTGTTCAAGCTGCTGGCGCGCGATGAAAGCCGCCATGCCGGCTTCATCAACGAAACGCTGAAGGATTCCGGGATCGGGATCAATCTGGGCTTCCTGACCAAGTCCAAGAAATACCACTATTTCAAGCCGAAGTTCATTTTCTACTCGGTCTATCTGTCGGAAAAGATCGGCTACGCGCGCTACATCACGATCTACCGGCAGCTGGCGAAGAACCCGCAATACAAGTTCCACCCGATCTTCGACTGGTTCGAACAGTGGTGCAATGACGAGTTCCGCCATGGCGAGGCCTTCGCCATGATCATGCGCGCCGATCCCAAGCTGCTGACCGGGTTCAACAAGCTGTGGATCCGCTTCTTCCTCGTGGCCGTGTATGCCACGATGTATGTGCGCGATCACGCGCGTCCGGCGTTCCATAGGGCGCTCGGCATCAATCCGACCGATTATGACTGGCAGGTGTTCGCGGTCTGCAACCAGATCACCCGTCAGGTCTATCCGGTCGAGCTGGACATCGACAGCCCGGCCTTCCACAGCCGGATGGAGAGACTGCGCCTCGCGGCGGTGCGGATCGAGCAAGGCAAGGCCCGCGGCGGGCTGACCGGCCTTGCCCTGCGTGTCTCGGGCATGGCGGGGGCCGCGTTCAACTTCGCGCGGCTCTATCTCCACCCGACCAGATCGAACACCCTGCCCCGCGCGATCAGGCTGCAACCGGCGTGGTAAGCTGGGAAGGCCATATTGTTCCGTTCTTCGTGACGGTGGCGATCTGGTTCATCGCCACCGGCCTGATCGCGTGGGCGGACAACCGCGAACGCGCCACCTTCACCCGGGCAATGATGATTGGCGGCGTTGCCGGCATCACCGGCCTGGTGGTGATCCTCGTCGCCTCGCTTGTTGCCGAGGTGTGGGCGATCTATCTCGGCTTCATCGGCGCGCTGATGGTGTGGGGCTGGCACGAGCTGGCCTTTCTCACCGGGGCCGCGGCCGGTCCACGCCGCGGGCCGAGCGATCCCTCGCTCACCGGGCTGGCGCGCTTTCGCCAAGCCGCGTCCACGGTGATGCACCACGAAGTCGCGCTGGCGCTGACCGCGCTGCTGCTGATCTCGTTGTCGTGGGATGTTCCCAACCAGATCGGCGCGACGGTGTTCGTGCTGATGTTCGCGATGCGGCTGACTTCGAAGATCAATCTCTTCGTGGGCGTGCCCAACACCTCCTCGGAAATGCTGCCCGAGCATCTCGCCTATCTCAAGACCTATTTCGGTCGCAACCGCATGACAGCGCTGCTGGCGGTGTCGATCCTCGGCATCGCGGCGGTGACCTGGTGGTTCGCGCAGCGGGCGCTTGCCGCGCCGGTCGGCAGCGCCGAGATGGTCGGCGCCAGTCTGCTCGCCACACTGGCGCTGCTCGGCGTGCTCGAACACCTGTTCCTGGCCCTGCCATTCCGCGACGGAATGCTGTGGGGCTGGGCCCTTCGACAGCGCAAGGCCCCTGCGCAAAGCTCCGGGAAATGAGAAAATAATCATGGAAACAGAGAGAAAACCCATGGACTTCGAAGCCTTCTTCGCCGGCGAGCTGGATGCCGTGCGGGCCGACGGGCGGTATCGTGTCTTCACCGATATCAAGCGCCATCGCGGCAGGTTCCCGCATGCCACCCGCTTCATCGCCGAAGGCACCCAGGCAGTGACGGTGTGGTGCTCGAACGACTATCTCGGCATGGGTCAGCACCCGGCAGTGCTAAAGGCGATGCATGATTGCCTCGACGAGTGCGGCGCGGGCGCGGGCGGGACGCGCAACATATCGGGCACGAACCACTATCACGTGCTGCTCGAACGCGAGCTGGCCGATCTGCACAACAAGGAAGCCGCGCTGCTGTTCACCTCTGGCTATGTCTCGAACTGGGCGGCGCTCGGCACGCTGGCGGGCCGGATTCCGGGCTGCGTCGTGTTCTCCGATGCGCTCAACCACGCGTCGATGATCGAAGGCATCCGCTACAGCCGCGCGCCTTACAAGATCTTTCGTCACAACGATGTCGCCCATCTCGACGAACTCCTGTCGCAATACGGCCCCGAAGTGCCCAAGCTGGTCGCCTTCGAATCCGTCTATTCGATGGACGGCGACATCGCCCCCATCGCCGACATCCTCGACGTGTGCGAGAAGCACGGCGCGATGAGCTATATCGACGAGGTTCACGCCGTCGGCCTCTACGGCCCGCGCGGCGGCGGGATTGCCGAGCGCGAAGGGCTGATGGACCGCATCACCGTGATCGAAGGCACCCTGGGCAAGGCCTTCGGGGTGATGGGCGGCTACATCGCGGCGAGCGCCAACCTCGTCGATTTCGTGCGTTCATTCGCGAGCGGCTTCATCTTCTCGACCGCGCTGCCCCCCGCCATCGCCGCAGGCGCGGCGGCGAGCATCCGCCACCTCAAGACCTCGAGTGTCGAGCGCGAACTCCAGCAGGAACGCGTCGCGCAGGTGCGCCGCAAGCTCGACTTGATGGGAATTCCCCACCTCGACAACCCGAGCCACATCATCCCGGTGATGGTTGGGGACGCCAAGAAGTGCAAGAGGATCAGCGACTGGCTGATGGACAATCACGGCATCTATGTGCAGCCGATCAACTACCCGACCGTTCCGGTGGGGACCGAAAGGCTGCGTGTCACGCCCTCGCCGGTCCACACCGAGGACGATATCGACCGCCTGATCAAGGCCTTGTCGGAGATCTGGTCGCACTGCGAACTGGCGCGGATGGAAAAAGCCGCCTGAGCCTGCGCGACGGACTGCCGATGGCCGATTCACCCGCGGACGGGAGCGCGCGAGGACGGACGCCTTGGAGGAGGTGTCCGTCCTCTTTTCGTTCGGGGCGGGGGGAGGCGCTCGATGTCCGCCTTCGAGCCGTGTCCTTCAGGTCAGAAATGGCGGCAAGTGGGTAGAAAGCTGAAGGTCGGCTACTCGACCCTTGGTCAGAATTCTCTCGCCAGGAATTCGACCACCGGGCAGTAATTATTAGGACGAGTGCCGCACTGCGCAACGAGATGGGCGAGGGCGGTCTCGATCTTTATAAGGTCTGCCAGCTTGGCTCGGAGATTGCGCAGATGTTGTTCAGCAAGGGTCTGAACAGTCTCGCAAGTGGCTCCATCTTGTGGGGCCAAGTCTAACAGAGTTCCGATTTCCTCCAACGAAAACCCGAGTTCGCGGCCGCGCCGAACGAACCTCAGCCGATCCACATCCGAAGGTCCATAATCGCGATAAGATCCCCTGCGTGGCGGTGCAGCGAGTAACCCGATGCGTTCGTAATAGCGGATTGTTTCGATGTTGCAGCCAGTCAATTCCGACACCGCGCCGATCTTCATGGGAAGACCTCTTGAGCCTGTAGCCGCTACAGAGTGTAGAAGAAGAGCCGAGCAAAGTCATGCGAAGGCATAGGTTATGCGCAGCATTCAGAATTGGTTGAGCGGATTGGCAACCTGCGGGGGCGTGCTTGCCTCCTTCGGCGCGGCGACGTGCTGCGCGTTGCCCCTGATGCTTGCATCCGCGGGCCTAGGCACCGCCTGGCTCGGCAGCATCGCACCGATTTTCGCGCCTTACCGAGCCCCTTTATTAGTGATTGCAGCTGTGCTGCTGCTGGTAGGGGCGGGGCGCCTTGTCTGGCAATTCCGGCTCGCACGCACTTGTCCGTCGGATGCGTCCTGTGGCAGCCCAATCTTCAGGGCGCTGACTACCATCGGATTGTTACTCGGCACCGCTCTGTTCGCAGGAGCCATAATCTATGTCTGACCCTATCCTGCTCTCTCGAATAAGGTGTCCCGATTGTGGCACTGAAAAGGATGAGGTCATGCCGACTGACGCTTGCTGGTTCTTCTACGCATGTTCGGGCTGCGGCACCCGACTAAAACCTCTGCAAGGCGACTGCTGCGTATTCTGTTCCTACGGGACGGTGCCATGCCCTCCAATCCAGCAGGGCATTTGCTGCAACGACCGATAGGTTCGGGGTCGACAGCGGAACGGCAGCTTTTGGCCGAAGCGAGACCGAAGCCGCCGTTTCCTCACTCGTAGCCCCGGACTTGCCTGCCCTGGCGCGGGCCGAGGTTCCGGGGCCACGTTACCTTCATCCCTCCCCCGCGGATCGGAAAGAAGCAGGGTAACGGGTCAGAACTGAAAAGACGGAAGATCGAGGCTCTTCCCCTCCCCCCTCACTTCACCGGCACAAACCGCACCGCGACCCCGCCACCAGGGGCCAGCCGCACGGCGAAGCTCTCGCCACCGGTCACCAGCTTCTCCTCGATCACGATGGCATAGGGATTGGTGTCCCAATCCGCGTCCGGCCCGTCGCGGTAGATCTGCGCACGGTACTTCTTGCCCTTCGCAAGAAAGCTGAGCGGCAGTGAAAGGTCGCGCGGGTTCTCATCGGTCACCGCGCCGAGGAACCATTCCTTCGACTTCCTGCCCTGCCGCGCGAAGGCGACATATTCGCCGATCTCGCCGGCGAGTGCGATCGACTGCTCCCAGTCGGCCTCGACATCCTTGATGAACTGGAAGGCGTCCATCCGCGCTTCGTAATTCTCGGGCAGGTCGGCGGCCATTTGCAGCGGCGAATAGAGCACCACATAAAGCGCGAGCTGCTTGGCGAGCGTCGTCTGCGGACGATTCGCCGGATCGCCGCGAGGCATGTCGGGGCGCAGCGGGGGGCGTTCGTTGGGCCTGAGATCGAAGATGCCGGGGGTGAAGTCCATCGGCCCCGCCAGCATCCGGGTGAAGGCGAGCATCGCCTCGTGGTTGGGCGGATTGGGGGGCGAGCCCCAGGCGTTGAACTCCATCCCGCGTGCACCCTCGCGGGTCATCCAGTTGGGATAGGTGCGCCTGAGGCCCGTGTCCTTGACCGGCTCGTGCGCGTTGATCGAGATCCGGCGCTTGGCGGCCTCCTGCACGACCTTCAGGTGATGGCGCACCATGAACTGGCTGTCGTGCCATTCGTAGCGGCGGATGCCCTTGTCATCGATCCGCACCGCATCGCCCGCGTCGGCGACATAGCCGGTCTTGACCTGGCGCACGCCCACCTTCTCATACAGGTCGAAGGCGGCCTCCATCTGCTTTTCATAATTGGTGATGTTGGCCGAAGTTTCATGATGGCCGATCAGGCGCACGCCCTTGGAGCGGGCATAGCGGCCCAGTTCCTCGAGATCGAAATCGGGCATCGGCTCGGTGAAGCGGAACAGATCGCCATTGTTGAACCAGTCGCCGTCCCAGCCGATGTTCCAGCCCTCCACCAGCACCCCGGCAAAGCCGTGTCTGGCGGCGAAATCGATGTAGCGCTTCGTCTCCTCGGTCGTCGCCCCGTGGATGCCCTCGCGGCCCCAGGTGCGATCGCGGATATGCATTGCCCACCAGATGCCGACATACTTGCCCGGCTCCACCCAGGAAACGTCGCCGAGCTTGTTGGGCTCGTTGAGGTTGAGGATGATGTCGGAATTGATCAGGCCCACCGCATCGGGCGCGATCTGGATCGTGCGCCACGGGCTGGTGAACGGCGCCTTGGTCTTCACCTTCGGCCCGCCCTGCCAGTTCCTCAGCCGCGCCTCGAAGGTGCCGGGCCGCAGCGCGCCGAGCGACATGGCCGAATAATCGACCAGCGCGGCCTCGTGGATGCTGAAGTGGATGCCGCTCTCGCTGCGAAAGGTTGCGGGCGTGTGCGCATCGTCAACCTTGCCGGCGGGCGCGGTGCGGGTGAGATATTCGTAACGGTTAAACTCGTCGGAAGGCGTGTACCACATGCTGGTCCGCTCCCCGACGGCGAACTGGGTCAGCTCCTCGACGATGGCGATCTCGCCCCGCAGCGCATCCTGCTCGGCCAGCTCGTAGCGAAAGCCAATGCCGCTATCGAAAGCGCGGAAGCGCACCGTCAGCTCGCGCGCGGGGCCATCGGTTGCGGTGCGGAAGGTGACGGCCAGCTCATTGTGCTGGTCGCGCACCAGCCGCCGTTCGCCCCAGGGCTGTTCCCAGGTGGTGTCCCTGCTGGCGCGGGCCGAGGCGGCAATGGCGAGGCCGCGCTCGAAGCCGTGGTGTTCGGCAAACAGCATACCCAGCTTCGAGGGAGCGATCACCTGCTTGCCCTCGAAGGCCACGGCATAGGTTGCCTGCCCGCCATCGTCGCTGACGGTGACGGTGATCCTGCCGTCGGGCGAGGCGAGCGTGAGGCTTTCGGCCTCGGCAGGGGCGGCGGCCCCCATTGCCGCCCACGCAATCGCCGCCATCGCCACGAGGGATTTCCATTGCCTTGTCATACGTCCTCTCCCGCGCCCGGCGGGCGCCTCACTTGCTCTCGCTGTAGATCCGGTAGCCCCATGCGGGCAGATCGAGCGTCGCGTCGCTGGTAAAGCTCACGGCGGCTCCGGTAAGCGCATCGTTATAGTGGCCATGGTGGCGCGCCTGCGCGAAACGCACCTGCTGCGGCCGGGGCGAAAGGTTGAACACCGCGAACACCCGCCCGCCAGCGCCCCCGCGGGTGAAGGCGAAGACATCCTGCGGGACGCTCGTCGGCACCTCGATCAGCGGTGCGCCATAGCGGCCATTGTGGAGCGCGGGATGCGCGGTCTTCAATGCGGTCAGTCGCTTGAACAGCGCCGCGTGCCGGCCCTCGCGCCATACGATCGGATCACGCTCGAAGAACGACAATTGGCGATCATTATCCGCCTCCTGCCCATTATAGATCAGCGGCAGGCCCGGGCCGACAAAGGAGAGCGCAATCGCCGCCTCGTAGGCCTCCCCGTAGATCTGGGCCGCAAACCCGTCCCATGAATTCTGGTCGTGGTTCTCGGTATAGACCATGCGCATCGCCGCGTGCGGCCAGGTCTCCAGCTGTGCGGCATAATAGCCGCGGATCGGCCCTGCGCCCTCGCCGCTCTTGACGAGGCGCTGCATCGCCTCCTTCCAGCCCCAGCCATAGGTCGCATCAAAGGCGCGGGCGTGGAGATCGCGCTGTTCCCATTCGGCGAGCATGAAAACCGGCTTCACCTTGTCGAGTTCGGCGCGCGCGGTCTCCCAGAAATCGGTCGGTACATAGCCGGCGACATCGCAGCGGAACCCGTCCACCCCGAATTCGCGCACCCAGAAAAGGAGACTTTCGGTCATGTAGCGCCTGAGGCCAGGCTGCGAATAGTCGAAGTCCGCAACGTCCGACCAGTCGGTGCCCGCCGGGCTGGTGAGCGCACCTTCCGGGGTGCGGGTGTACCATTCGGGGTGACTGAGTGTGAGCGGGTTGTCATAGGCCGAATGGTTGGCGACCCAGTCGAGGATCACCTTGAGGCCCAGCCGGTGGGCTTGCGCCACGAAAGCGCGGAAATCGTCCTCGGTGCCCAGTTCGGGATTGACCGCGCGGTAATCGCGCACGGCATAGGGGCTGCCGAGGCTGCCCTTGCGATTGGCCTCGCCGATCGGGTGGATCGGCATCAGCCAGATGATATCGACGCCCATTGCGGCCAGACGAGGCAGGTGCTTCTGCGCCGCGCTGAAGGTGCCTTCGGGCGTGAATTGGCGGGTGTTGAGCTGGTAGAGCACGGCATCGCGCGTCCATTCGGCATTGGTCACCTGCACCGGATCGCGCGGGGTATAATCCGGCTGGGCCAACGCCGGGCTGGCGACCAGCGTGGCGGCCAGCAACAAAGCCGCAACCCGCCTCATGCCGTCTGCTCCTTCACGAGCAGCGTCGCCACCGCTGCCGCCAAGAAGCTCACCGCCGCAATCACCATCGCGTAAATCGCCGCGCCGCCGAAGATATTGGTGACGAGAAAGCCCAGCAGCGTCGCGGCCAACAGCTGCGGCACGACGATGAAGATGTTGAACACCCCCATGTAGATGCCCATTTTCTCGGCCGGCACCGAGCCTGCAAGGATGGCATAGGGCAGCGAGACGATCGAGGCCCAGGCGATGCCAAGGCCGATCTGCGGCACCCAGAGCAGCGCCGGATCACGCACCAGCAGCATCGCGGCAAAGCCCGCCGCGCCAAGCATCAGATTGAGCGCGTGCAGGCGGGTGCGATCGATCCTCGCGGCGACCACCACGAAACCCAGCGCAGCGACGGCGGCAAGGCCGTTTCGCGCCGATCCCATCAGGCTCCACCAGTCGGCCCCATCCTGATAGGCGGCGCTCGCCGCATCGCTTGCGCCGAAGTGGTATGCGGTCACCCCCGGGGTACCGTAGATCCAAAGCGCGAACATCGCGAACCAGCTGAAGAACTGCACCACCGCGAGCTGGCGCATCGTGCGCGGCATGGCGAAGAGATCGCCGACGACTTCCATGAAGCCGCTGTCACTGCGCCCCTGCGCAAGCAGCAGGCTGGCGATCAGCTGGATCACGCCGAACCCGGCGACCAGCGCGGCAAGGACGTAAAGCTCCTGCGCCACCTCGATTGCGCCCAGGAAGGCGGGCCGGCCCTCCCCCCGCGCCAGCGCCACAAGGCCCGCGACAATCGCTCCGGCGACGAGCCAGAGAATGCCGCCGCGCGCGAACTGGCGCGCGCTGCGCATCACGCGGACTGGCCGTGCGCCCGCCACCACTCCTTCGGCCGCAGCGAAGCCGGCCAGCTCCTCAGGCGAATATTCCCTCGTCGTGAACACCGTCCAGCACACCGCCGCCAGCAGCGCCGCGCCGCCGATGTAGAACGAACAGCGCACCGTCTCGGGGATCTGGCCCTCGGGCGCGACATTGGCGAGGCCGAGCCAGTTGGTCATCACCCACGGCAGCGCCCCAGCCAGCACCGCTCCGGTGCCGATGAAGAAGCTCTGCATCGCATAGCCGGTCGTGCGCTGATGGTCGGGCAGGTTGTCGCCGACAAAGGCGCGGAACGGCTCCATCGTGATGTTGAGCGAGGCGTCCATGACCCACAGCATCCCCGCCGCCACCCACAGGACGGGCGCGTTGGGCATCACGAACAGCGCCAGGCTGGCGAGCAGCGCGCCGAGCAGGAAGAAGGGGCGACGCCGGCCCAGGCGTGGGCTCCAGGCCTTGTCCGAGAGGTGGCCGATGATCGGCTGGACGATCAGCCCTGTCATCGGCGCGGCGATCCACAGGATCGCCAGCTCGCCGACATCGGCACCCAAGGTCTGGAAAATGCGGCTGACATTGCCGTTCTGAAGCTCGAAGCCGATCTGGATGCCGAGAAAGCCGAAGCTCATGTTCCAGATCTGGCCCGCGCTCAGCGCTGGCTTGTGGCCGGCTTGCGTCATGTGTGTCACATCCTCTCCCCCGCATATCCACCCCTGCCGGGGTGACGCGGCTCTCTGCCGGCAGTAGCCTGTTCGGACTTCGTTTCCCAATCTCTCGCCGAGCCGGCGCCGGACAGTCTGGACGCCTTGCAAAATTTTGCAAGAAACTTTCTGATTTTCGTCGGAAAAATTCGTATTCTCGTCGAAAAAATCCTTATTTATCTATTTTTTACAGACACTTGATACAAAAGCTCAGGACTGCACGAAAGGCCTACAAAGATTTGCAAAACGCTGCCCATAGTGCCACAAACATGGCCGGAGGGAGTTGGGTCATGATGCGAATCTTCGTGGGGTTGACGGCTGCGCTATGCGCGGGGAGCGCCTTGGCGGGCAGTCCGGTCGCGGCGCAAGAGGCGGCTGCAGCCCCGCTTTCCGCCCCACTTGCTGAGCGCCGGCTCGAAGACGAGATCATCTATTTCGTCCTGCCCGATCGCTTCGCCAACGGCGATCCGCGCAACGATCGCGGCGGGCTGAAGGGCGGCCCGCTCGATCACGGCTTCGATCCCACCCACAAGGGTTTCTATCACGGCGGCGATCTCAAGGGCCTGACCGCCAAGCTCGACTACATCCAGGGCATGGGCGCCACCGCGATCTGGTTCGCGCCGATCTTCAAGAACAAGCCGGTGCAGGGCAAGCCGGGCGAGGAAAGCGCGGGCTATCACGGCTACTGGGTGACCGATTTCACCAGCGTCGATCCGCATTTCGGCACCAATGCCGAATTCAAGGCCTTCGTCGATGCCGCCCATGCGAGGGGCATCAAGGTCTACATGGACATCATCACCAACCACACCGCCGACGTGATCGACTATGTCGAAGGGCCGGCGACCGGCTATGCCTATCGCAGCAAGGGCGAATATCCCTTCTCGCGCAAGGGTGGCCCTGATGGCGCGCCGATCAACCCGGGCTTCACCGGCGACGACAATCCCGACCCGGCGAACTGGGCCAGGCTGACCGACCCGAGCTTTGCCTACACCCCCTTCGTGCGCGAGGCGGAGAAGAACGTGAAGGTGCCGGCCTGGCTCAACGACATCACGCTTTACCACAACCGCGGCAATTCGCACTGGATCGGGGAAAGCAGCGTCTATGGCGATTTCTCGGGGCTCGACGATCTCGCCACCGAGAATCCGCAGGTCGTCGCCGGAATGATCGCCATTTTCGGCCAGTGGATCGACGAATACGGCATCGACGGCTTCCGCATCGACACCGCCAAGCACGTGAACCCCGAATTCTGGCGGGCCTTCGTCCCTGCCATGCTCGCCCGCGCCAGGGCGAGGGGGATCGATCACTTCCACATCTTCGGCGAGATTGCCTACGAAGAACCCACCGCCACCCTTGCCGCGCAGGTGATGGCGCAAAGCGGCCTGCCCTACGCGCTCGACATGGGTTTCGCCAAGGCCGCGCAGCTGGTGGCGAGCGGCAAGGCGCCGCCGCGGCTGATGGCCGAACTGCTGGAGCAGGACGCGATCTATCCCGGCGGCGCACAGACCGCGCTGGGCCTGCCGACCTTCCTCGGCAACCACGATTTCGGGCGCTTTTCGATGTTCGTGCGGCAGATGAGCGGATCGGATGACGAGGCAGAGCTGCTTGCCCGGGTCAAGCTGGGCCATGCGATGATGTTCGGCCTGCGCGGCGTGCCGACCATTTATTACGGCGACGAGCAGGGCTTCATCTCCGACGGCAACGACCAGCTGGCGCGCGAGGATATGTTCGCAAGCCGGGTCGACGCCTATAACGACAACAACCTTCTCGGCACCGATGCCACCACCGCCGCCGAGAATTTCGATAGCGCCCACCCGCTCTACCGCCTGATCGCCGAACTCGCCGCCGCGCGCAGGGCCAGCCCGGCCCTGCGGCGCGGGCTGAGCCAGGTGCGCGCCTTCGAGGAAGCCGGCCCCGGCCTGCTCGCCGTGGAGCGCCACGATCCCGCCAGCGGACAGCGCGTGCTGCTGGCGTTCAACACCGGCGCAACGGCGCTTTCGCGCCCGATCGAGGTGAGCTACCGGGCGCAGCGGATCGCGCCGCTGCTGGGTCAGTGCCCCGCCGCGCTCACCGCGCCGGGGACGCTGCGGATCGCGCTTGAACCTTTCGGTTTTGCCGCCTGTATTCTGGAGACTGACAAGTAATGGCAACCGCCCAGCCCTTTGCCGGCCCATCCACCACCGCCGCTGCGGCCACCGATCCGCTCGCCTGGTGGCGCGGTGCGGTGATCTACCAGATCTATCCGCGCTCCTTCCGCGATACCAATGGCGACGGAATCGGCGATCTGGCCGGCATCGCCGACGGCCTCGACTACATCGCCGATCTGGGCGTCGATGGCATCTGGATCAGCCCCTTCTTCACCTCGCCGATGAAGGATTTCGGCTATGACGTGGCCGATTACTGCGGGATCGATCCCTCGTTCGGCACCTTCGAGGATTTCGACCGCATCATCGAAAAGGCCCATAGGCTCGGGCTGAAGGTGATCATCGATCAGGTCTATTCGCACACCTCGGACGCGCACCCCTGGTTCCAGGAAAGCCGGAAGGATCGCACCAATCCCAAGGCCGACTGGTATGTCTGGGCCGATCCCAAGCCGGACGGCTCGCCCCCGTCGAACTGGCAATCGGTGTTTGGCGGCTCGGCGTGGCAATGGGACGGGCCGCGCAAGCAATATTACCTGCACAATTTCCTGACCTCGCAGCCCGATCTCAACGTGCATAACCGCGCCGTGCAGGACGCGCTGCTGGATGTGGCGCGGTTCTGGCTGAAGCGCGGCGTCGACGGTTTCCGGCTGGATGCGCTGAACTTCGCGATGCATGATCCGGCATTGCGCGACAATCCGCCGAGCGGCCTGCCGATGGAACGGGTGACGCGCCCGTTCGACATGCAGATCAAGCGCTATAACCAGTCCCACCCCGATATCGTCGGCTTCCTGGAACGCATCCGCCGGACGATCGACGAGTTTCCGGGCCGGTTCACCGTCGCCGAAGTGGGTGGGCCTGAGCCTCTGGCCGAAATGAAGGCCTTTACTGAGGGCGACAAACGACTGAATTCAGCCTATAATTTCGATTTCCTCTACGCCCCTTGCCTCACCGCGCCGCTGGTCCGCGCGAGCCTTGCCCAGTGGAGCGGGGCCAAGGGCGAAGGCTGGCCTTCATGGGCCTTCTCGAACCACGATGCCCCGCGCGCGATCACCCGCTGGACGGTGGACGGCGACATGGCCCGAACGGCGCGCCGCAACCTGCTGCTGCTGCTCAGCCTTCGTGGCAACCCGATCATCTACCAGGGCGAGGAACTGGGCCTGCCGCAGGGCGAAGTCGCCTTCGAGGACCTGCTCGATCCCGAAGCCATCGCCAACTGGCCGCACACGCTGGGCCGCGATGGCGCGCGCACCCCGATGCCGTGGCAGGCAAATGCGCCCCAGGCCGGTTTCTCCAGCGCCAGCCGCACCTGGCTCAAGCCCGATCCGGCCCACGCCGCGCTGGCGGTCGACAGGCAGGCGCAGGACCCGCAATCGACGCTGCACTACGCCCGCCGCCTGCTCGCACTGCGGCGCCAGTGGCCCGCGCTGGCGAGCGGGGAGATCGCCTTGCTCGACACGCCCGAGGCGCTGCTGGCCTTCGTACGCCAGGGCGAGGGCGGTCGCGTGCTGTGCGTATTCAATCTCGGCGACGCCTTGTGCGAATGGAGCCCGCCGGAGGATTTCGCTCATGGTCAGCTGCTCGCCACCGAAAGCAAGGTAGGCCTCGCAGGCAATCCCCCCATGGTGCTCGCGCCAGGTTCGGGTTACTGGGCAGCCGACAGAGCGGAGCATAGCTGACGATGAACACCACCCGGCCTTCTTCGCGGCGCAGCGCCACGCTGGAGGATATTGCCCGCGAGGCCGGGGTATCGGTTTCGACTGTCAGCCGCGCGCTCAATGACAGCCCTTCGGTCAAGCGCCGCACCAAGCAGCAGATCTGGCAGATCGCCCGCGCGCACGACTACGAATTCCGCGCCTCGATGCCCGCCGGGCCGAGCGGGGCGGACGCGACGATCGCGGTGGTCGTCCCTGCTCCGCAAGCGCGCGAAAGCCGGGTGGCGGATCCCTTCTTCCTCGAATTGCTCGCCGGGATCGCCGAGGCCGCGCGTGAGCGCAATGCCGATCTGCTGGTCAGCCATCTGACCCCGCGCGCCGGCAGCGATCTCGACTACGCGATGGCCACCAGCCGTGCGACCGGGGTGATCTTCATCGGTCAGTCCTCGCTCCACCATGCCTTCAACGCCCTCGCCGCGCGCGACAACCGTTTCGTGGTATGGGGTGCAGAGTTTCCCGATGCGCAATATTGCGTGATCGGATCGGACAATGTCGCGGGCGGCAGGCGGGCGACATCGCATCTGGCGCGGCTCGGCCGCAAGCGCATCCTGTTCCTTGGCGACACCGAGGCGCCCGAAGCCGAGCAACGCTGGCGCGGCTATCGCCAGGCGCTGACGCAGGCGGGAATCGCTCTCGACGACAGCCTCGTCATCCCCGCCCATTTCGAAGTCCACTCCGCCGAAGCCGCCACCTACAGCGCGATTGCCCGGGGGCTGAGTTTCGACGCAGTGTTCGCCGCATCCGATCTCATTGCCATTGGCGCGATCCGAGCGCTGACCCGCTCGGGCCTCAGCGTTCCGGGCGATGTCTCGGTGGTGGGCTACGACAATATCCCCGCCGCACGGCTCGTCACCCCGCAGCTCACCACCATCGACCAGGACGCCAATCTGGCGGGCCGGATGCTGGTCTCCAAGCTGATCGACCGCGGCGACGGCCCGGCGATTTCCGAGCGGCTCGAAACCAGCCTGCTGATCCGCGAGAGCTGCGGCGGATGACCGGCGCGCCTGCCCCGCTCGGTTCGATTGTCATCGTCGGCGGCGGCTCGGCCGGGTGGATGACCGCAGCGGCGCTGGCCGACGCGGTCGGGCAGAGCTGCGCGATCACGCTGATCGAGAGCGAGGCGATCGGCACGGTCGGCGTGGGCGAGGCGACCATTCCGCCAATCCGCCACTTCAACCGCCGTCTCGGGATCGACGAGGCGACTTTCGTGCGCGAGACGCAAGGCAGCTACAAGCTCGGTATCCAGTTCGTCGACTGGGGGAGGCTCGGACACAGCTATTTCCACCCCTTCGGCCAGTATGGCGCCGAATTTGATCAGGTGCCGTTCTACCACCACTGGATGCGCGAGAGCCTGGCAGGCCGGGTGGCCGGCCCGATCGACGATTTCTCGATGTGCTGGGCGATGGCCAAGGCCGGCAAGTTCACCCACCCTTCCCCCGATCGCCGGCTGATCCAATCGACCTTCGATTATGCCTATCATTTCGATGCCGGGCTCTATGCCGCCTTCCTGCGGCGCTTCGCCGAGGAAAGGGGCGTGGTGCGCAAGGAAGGCCGCATCGTCGATGTGACCCTGCGCGGGACGGACGGTTTCATCGATAGCGTCACGCTCGAAGGCGGCGAGCAGGTAGCGGGCGAGTTTTTCGTCGATTGCAGCGGCTTTCGCGGCCTGCTGATCGAAGAGGCGCTTAAAGCGGGCTACGACAATTGGCAGCACTGGCTTCCCTGCGACCGCGCGGTCGCGGTGCCCTGCGAGCGCGGCGCGTTCACCCCCTACACCCGCTCCACCGCGAAGGCGGCGGGCTGGCAATGGCGCATCCCGCTCCAGCACCGCACCGGCAACGGCTATGTCCATTGCAGCCAATTTCTGTCCGAGGACGAAGCCTGCGCCAGCCTGCTCGCCAGCCTCGACGGCAAGCCGCTGGCCGACCCGCGCCCCTTGCGCTTCGTGACCGGCAAGCGGCGCGAATTCTGGAAGAAGAACTGCGTCGCCATCGGGCTGTCGGCCGGCTTCATGGAGCCGCTCGAATCAACCAGCCTCCACCTCATCCAGTACGGCATCCTGCGGCTCATCGCGCTGCTCCCCGACCGGGCCATGTCGCCGCTGCTGGCGCGCGAATACAACGCCCAGACCGCGGCGGAATACGAACGCATCCGCGATTTCCTGATCCTGCACTACAAGGCGTGCGAAAGGGACGATTCCGAACTGTGGCGCTACTGCGCCGCCATGCCGATCCCCGACAGCCTGCAATACAAGATCGACCATTTCCGGGAATACGGCCTGCTGGTCGCTGACGGACACGAGCTGTTCGCCAATCCGAGCTGGATTGCGGTCTATCTCGGGCAAGGCATCACCCCCGCCCGCGCCCCGGCGCTGGCGACGATGCGCACCAGCGTGCCGGTGAGCGAACGGCTCGCGCAAATCCGCGCCGCAATGGACGAGGCGGTGGCCGCCATGCCGTCCCACGCCGAGTTCATCGCCCGCCATTGTGCGGCCCCGCTGCAACCGGCCTGAGCCGGCCCTCGCTTCCTTCCTTCGCGCCAAAGCGAAAGGGCCCGCCATTGCTGGCGAGCCCTTCCTGGGATCCTTGGTGCGACCCGAGAGGGTCGGGATCAGAAGTTCTTGCGCAAGGTGAAGTTGAAGGTGCGCCCGTAGAGTTCGTGACGGCTCGGGAAAGCTCCGACAATGTTGCCGTTGGCATCGAACAGATCGTTCTGGGTCACGAACGGCTCGTTGGTCATGTTGAACACCTCGAACAGGATGCCGACCCCGTTGAGGAAGCTGCCCGGCCTGTCGAAGGTGTACCCGATCTGCGCATCCAGAATGGTCTCCGACTGGGCGTCGGCACCCGAGAGCGAGCCGTCGAAGTTCTGCACTTCCGACAGGAAGCCGCTGCGGTGACGGGCTGCCAGCTTGGCGCGGAAGCCGTTCTTTTCGTAGAAGATGTCGCCCGACCAGGTGAGGTCCGAATAGCCCGGGATCGGGATCGGGTTGCCGTTCTGGTTCTGCACTTCGGCATCGGCATAGGTGATCGAGTAGAACCCGCCGAAGCCGTCGAGCGCGCTCGACAGGTCGCCGAAGTTCACGCGCACCGTGCCTTCGATGCCGGTGATGTTGCCGTCCGAGAAGTTGACCGGGCCGTTGAAGATCCCGACGGCCACCTCCGGGTTGGTCTGGAGGATGCCGCCCGCCCCGAAGTTCACGATCGACTGGGTCAGATCGGTCAGTTCGCTGAAGTCGATGATCCAGTCCGACAGATCCTTGTGGAACGCCGCGACGATGATCGCCGAACCGGGCGAGAAATATTTCTCGAACGAGATGTCGTAGGCGGTCGAACGGTAGGGCTGGAGCAGCGGGTTGCCCCCGCCCAGGCTGAAGCACACCAGCGAAGGCGGATTGTAGCCGACGACCTGATCCGGACGCTGATCGTTGTTGGTGTCGATACAGCTCTGGCCGTTGAAGCCGATGTTCTGGTTGGCCGTCATCTGATCAAGCCGCGCGCGGGTGATGGTCTTGGCAGCCGCGATGCGGATGAAGGTGTCGGGCATGATCTCGAAGCTGAGGTTCATGCTCGGCAGCCAATTGTCATAGCTGGTACCGACGGTGTTGGTCAGTCCGCCGCCGATCGTGCCGGTCGACTGCTGTTCGGTGTCGGCGTAACGCAGGCCGATATTGCCGCGCACCGGAACCGAGCCGAGATCGCCGTCGATATTGGCCTGAATGTAGAAATTGTGGACCTTCTCGCCCACCACCCACTGGGTGTCGAACGTCGCCTTCTCGACCAGATAGGTGCCGTCGGTCAGGAAGCGCGACGGATCGTAGGCGAGAATATCGTTGTTGAGACCGCGCGAGTTGGTCGAACCAACGATGGCGCTGGCCGGAATCGCCAGCCCGTTGCCAAAGGCCGCGGTGGGACGCAGGAAGCTTTCGTTGGAATCGAAGTTCTTCTCGCGGTCGGTATAGAGCCAGCCGAGGGTGATGTTGTCGATGAGCCCGCCGTCGAACTCCCAAAAGGCCTCGGCGCGCAGCTGGTGCAGCTCGTCCTCGATGATCGGCTGCTTGATGAAGCCGACCTGGCCCCAGCCACCCGGATCGGTGAGCAGGACGTTGGCAGGATCGGTGTAATCGAGCAGGCCGTCGATGCTGTAGGCGCCATCGCGCGCGAAATTGAAGGTCAGCGTGTCCTGCGCACCCGAACGCGCGCGGCCGGTGCCGGCATAGCTTTCATAGTCGATGTCGTTGCGATCGAGCGTCGAGTAGCCATAATCGACCAAGAAGCCGAGATTGTCGGTGACCTTCCATTCGAGGTTACCGCCGATCGCGAAGATTTCCGATTTCGAACCTTCGGTATCGGTGCGCAGGATCGGCACGACATTGGTGTAGGTCGCGCTGTCGGCGAAAGGCCCGCTGCCGGTAGCTCCGCCAAACTGCGCACCGCTCCACGAGGCGATCGGGGTTTCGGTGCCGCGGAAAATGCCCGAGTCGCTCGTGTCGGTGTAAAAGCCGTCGAGATTGAGCGAGAAATTGTCGGTCGGCTCGAACTGGAGCGTCCCGGCGACCGAGGTGCGCTCGAAACTGCGGCTGACGACGCCCTGGCGCGGGTTGTCGGCCGGGTAAATCAACCCGCCGGGCGTCCGGGCGACCTGGAACTGGTTGGTCTTGAGCTCACGGCTGATGAACTGGGTCGGGATCGACTGCACCGTGACACCGAGAGACCAGCCGAGCGTGCCGTCGGCGTTCTGGTCGATGTAGGAGGCAAAGAAGCGGTAGCCGTCATCGGCGAAGTCAGGGTTGAGCGAGCCGCTGTCGTTGATCGTATAGGTCGCCTGCGCGGTGATCTGGCGATCCTTGTAGTCGAGCGGCTTGACGGTGCGCAGGTCGACCGCGCCGGCAATGCCGATCGCGGCGAGCTGGGCATCGCCGGTCTTGTAGACCACGCCCGAGCCGATCAGTTCCGAGGGGAACTGGTCGAATTCGATACCGCGATTATTGCCCGCCGAGACGACCTCGCGCCCATTCAGAAGGGCAAGGCTGAAGTCCGGGCCGAGACCGCGGATCGAGATCTGCTGCGAACGGCCACGCACGCGCTGGGCCGTGACGCCGGGCAGGCGGGCGAGCGTGTCGGCGATCGAAAGGTCGGGCAGAAGGCCGATATCTTCCGCCGCGATGACTTCGACGATCGAAGTCGCCTTGCGCTTGGCATCGAGCGAAGTCTGGATCGAGCTGCGGATGCCGGTGACGACGATGGCATCGCCCTCGTCCTCGGCGGTGGTGGCCGGCTGCTCGGCAGCATCCTGCGCCAGCGCCGGAGCGCCGCCCGCGGCCAGCGCCAGAACGGTCGCCGCCCCGCACAGCAGACGCGCACCCACCTTGATCCCTGTGGTTTTCATCAGAACTTCCCTCCCGCAAGCGACATCAATCGTGTTCTTTTGCAGATTTTTTCATAGCGCACTCCGAGCCAGAGGTAAATCGCCAATCGCACCTCTTTGCAGGCCTTCATGAAAACCGATTTTCCTCTTTTTATATCAGATTATTAGGAAGATTTTTTGGCGACTTTCGGCGGGCTGCGAAGTGAGGTTCCAGAAATTTGTTGCCCGATTGTCACAGTTTGCAGCTCGCCGCCGCACGGAGCGCCCGGCAATCCGTCCGGCCAGTCGCCCGAGCCGCAACCAGATGGCGATGAATCGGATTTTTTATCTATGTTATTCATAGCTTTATCTATTGGCCTTGGAGGCTGACGAGGCATTTGATAGGCTCCGCCCCATGACCAAGACCCGCTCATCGCGCGCCCCCACAGCGCCAGCCGGATGGGCGATCGCCACCGACAATGTCGACATTTCGCATTTTTCTAGCCAAAATCATCGACTTGTAACGCTTCAGGGATTGCTCGCAGAGCCTGAAGAGGCGATTGCACAGGCGTTTTTGCAAAAATTTGCAAGAATCACGCCGCAATATCCCGGTCTGCGTGCGCCGCTCGATCCAGCGGTCTGCGGCTACCTGCTGGAACGGCTTTCCCCGCTGCTCGATCAATGGTTTGCAGGCGAGACCACGCAATGGGAGATGCAGGCGTGGTACTCGCTCGTGACCACCCCGCCCGCCGCGCTCGCGCCGATCCAGCGCCTGCCGCATGTCGACGGCACCGATCCGCGCCAGATCGCCATGATGCTCTACCTCCATCGCACCGGTCACGGCGGCACGGCCTTCTACCGCCACCGTTCCACTGGCCTGGAGGCGCTCACCGCCGACGACTATCCGCGCTATGCCGCCGCGCTCCGGGCCGATGTCGCCCGCACCGGCCTGCCACGGGCCGCCTACACCACCGATGGCGCGCCGCATTTTGAACGCATCCATGCGGCCCCCGGCACCTTCAACAGCGCGATTTTCTACCGCGGCAACATCCTGCACAGCGGGGTGATCGACAATGCCGCGCCGCTTGTCCCCGACCCGCGCGCGGGCCGGCTGACAATCAACGCCTTCTTCCGCCCGGCGGCGGCGTGACAGATGCAGGGGATGGACGATGGACAGGCCTGAGGTGAGGAAATTGGTGATCGTCGGCGGCGGCACCGCCGGATGGATCACCGCGGCGGCCTTTGCGCGGCTGCTCGGGCAGCGCCTGGCGATCGAGCTTATCGAGAGCGAGGCGATCGGCACGGTCGGCGTGGGCGAGGCGACGATCCCGCAGATCATCCGCCTCAATGCAATCCTCGGGCTCGACGAGCATGAATTCCTGCGGGCCACCTCGGGCACCTTCAAGCTCGGAATCGAGTTCGTCGACTGGGGCAGGCTCGGCAGCCGCTATCTCCACACCTTCGGGGACACCGGGCTGAACCTCGGCAATGTCGCCTTCCACCACTATTGGCGGCGCAGCGTCGGGAGCGGCTGCGCGGGCAAGGATCTGTGGCACTGGTCGCTCCACCAGCTGGCTGCCGATCAGGCGCGCTTCGGCAAGCTCGACAAGGTCGGCAACACCGGCATGACGGGCCTGGCCTATGCCTATCACTTCGATGCCAGCCGCTATGCCCTGTTCCTGCGGGCCTATGCCGAAGGGCGCGGGGTAACGCGCACCGAGGGGATCGTCGCGAGCGTCGAACGCGACGCGACAAGCGGCGACATCCGCACCATCACGCTGAAAGACGGCCGGCAGGTGGCAGGCGACTTCTTCATCGACTGCACCGGCTTTCGCGCCCTGCTGCTCGGCGAGACGCTGAAGGTCGGCTACGAGGACTGGTCGAAATGGCTCCCCTGCGACCGCGCGCTGGCCGTGCCAAGCGAACGCCTGCCGACGCTTGTCCCCTACACCCGCGCCACCGCCAGGGCAGCGGGCTGGCAGTGGCGCATCCCGCTCCAGCATCGCACCGGGAACGGGCACGTCTATTCCTCGGGCTTCGTCTCCGACGAGCAGGCAGCCGAGACGCTGCTGGCAGGGCTCGATACCAAGGCCCTGGGCGATCCGCGCCCGATCCGTTTCACCACCGGGCGGCGCCAGGCCTTCTGGGCGCACAACTGCGTCGCCATCGGCCTGTCGAGCGGATTTCTGGAGCCGCTCGAATCGACGAGCATCCACCTTATCCAGTCGCATGTCAGCCGGCTGATCCAGCTCTTCCCGCGCGGCGGCGATGCGACGACCATGCGCGCCGAATACAACCGGCGCTGCACCGCCGAGTTCGCGCAGATCCGCGACTTCCTGATCCTCCACTATCACCGCACCGACCGCGAGGACACCGAGTTCTGGCGTTATTGCAAGCACATGGACGTTCCCGACAGCCTCGCCCACAAGCTCGCGCTGTTCGCCGCATCAGGCCGGGTGGGTCGCGATGTCGACGATCTGTTCAAGGAAGCAAGCTGGGTGCAGGTGATGCTGGGCCAGGGCATCGTGCCGCAAGATTACGATCCGATGGCCGACCAGATAAGCGATCAGCAACTCGGCGAATTCCTTGCCAGCCTGCGCACCATCATCGAACGCAGCGTCGCCGGCCTGCCCAAGCACGAGGACTACCTCGCGCGCCACTGCCCTGCCGCGCCGCTCGACGCGGCCGCTTGAGCAGGGCCGTGGGCGGTCAACAACAACGGTCAACGACAAGGGGCGGCGTGGTTGCCCGCGCCGCCCCTGAATCTATCGCCGGAAAGCCCCGGTCCTACTTCGACTGGCTTTCGAGATAGGCCACCAGATTGGCGCGATCCTGCGCGTCCTTGATACCGGGGAAGGCCATCTTGGTGCCGGGCATGAAGCCCTTGGGATCTTCGAGATACTTGAACAGCACATCGGGGGTCCAGGTCACGCCGCTGTTCTTGTTGGCATCCGAATAGGCAAAGCCCGGAACCGAGCCCGCCTTGCGGCCGACGACCTTGTGCAGCGAGGGGCCGACACGGTTCACACCTTCATCAAGCACGTGGCACGAACGGCACAGCGCGAATACCTTCTCGCCCGCGGCCGCATCGGTGGTGAAGCTGGCATATTCGGCGCCCGCAGCCGGAGCCGGCGCCGCCGCTTCGGTCGCAGCCGGCTCGGCAGCCGCCGCAGCGGTTTCGGTGGCTTCGGGTGCCGGGGCATTGGCATCGCTGCCCGCACCGCCGCCACAAGCCGCAAGAGTCATCAGTCCCGCCAGCGCGGTCGCACCCATCAGGAAATTACGCTTCATGGTCGTTTGTCCTCTGAACAACTAAGTCCTCCCGCATCCCGGGCGGCCTTAACCCAGTTTGTCGGCCAAGAAAAGCAGGACTTCGGCGGGCTTCCCGCGCCTGACCCCTCCCATTGCCGCGGGCTTGAAACGCACAAGCGCCAAAGGGTTTCCCGCCGCTGGCACGATCCGCCAAGATGCTGCCTTCATCGCATCCTTGTTGCGCAGTCGAACCTTCACGCTAAACAGGCAGGCCATGATGCTCAAGAACCTGCCCTGGCACACCAGGATCGTGCTCGCCCTGCTGGCATTCCTGCCGCTCTACTTCGCGGTCGCCGCGTTCGGCACCAAGATCGGGATCTGGGGCTGGAAGACGGGCCTGCTCGCGCTGACCTTGGGCGGCGGGGCGATCCTGCTGGGCATCGCGGCGCTGGCTGCGCTGGTTTCGCTGATCATCGCCGCACGGGCCAACCCCCGCCGCAACGGCCCGCTGGCGATCGCGATCCTCGGCCTGCTCGTGCCCGGCGCGGGCTTCGTGCTGTTCCTGGCGGCGAGCGGCAAGGCGGCGGTCAACCCGATCCACGACATCTCGACCGACACTGCCAATCCCCCGGCCTTCTCCGCCGAAACGCTCGCCATGCGCGAGGCCGCCGGGGCCAATCCGCTCGCCGATTACCAGACCCCGCTCGGCAAGATCGCGCTGTTCAAGGACAGCGTCCCGCCCGAACTGGCGATCAAGAGCCACGCGCAGATCATCACCGATCGCAAGGATCGCCCCGCCCCGCTGCCGCTCGGCGGCGCGAGCAAGGCAGAGGGTGTGGCCGCGGTGGCAGCGGCGATGGCGCAGATGGGCTTCAAGAATATCCGCAAGGACGAGGCCGCCGGCACGGTCGAAGGCGTGGCCGAGACTTTCTGGTTCGGCTTCAAGGACGATGTCGTCGCCCGCGTGGGCGAGCAGCAGATCGATTTCCGCTCGGTCAGCCGGGTCGGGCAAAGCGATCTCGGCGCCAACACCGCGCGCATCGTCGAACTGCGCAAGCGCACCGAGACGCTGCTCGGTTCGGCCAGCCGCTAGTCGCTGAAGACGCTCACCGCCAGCGCGCTGCGCTGGAATACTGTCAGCCCGCAGAGCGCCGCATAGCCATAGGCGAGCGCTGCGAACCACGCCGGCCACAGGCACATGGCGATGAACACGGCGATGGTCTCGGTGCCCTCGGCAAGGCCGGTCGAATAGAAGAAGCTCTTCTTCCCGTGCGCTTCGGTGGTGACCCCGCGCTTGGCGGCGATCACCGCGAAGGCAAGGAAGCTCACGGCGGTCAGAATGAAGCTCGCCACCAGCACCAGCGCGGGCAGCTGGTTGGCGGGATCGCGCACACCGAAGCCCAGCGGCACGCTGACGTAAAAAGCGAAATCGGCAAGGATATCGAAATAGCCACCGAGATCGGTCGGCCCGCGCGCCCGCGCCACCGCGCCGTCGAGCCCATCGATCAACCGGTTGGCGATAATCAGCGCCAGCCCCCAGCCGATCTGGCCAAACGCGATCGCCGCCGCGCCCGCCAGCCCCAGCGCGAGGCCGGCAAAGGTCAGGGCGTTGGCGGTGACGCCCAGCCCCGCGAGGAATGCACCGGCACGGCTCAGCGGCGGGTCGATCAGCGGGCGCAGGCGCGCATCAAGCATAGCTGACCAGCCCGATCCATGCGCCCGTCATGGCGCTTGCCAGATTGCCCGAAAGCCAGCTCTTCATCCCCAGCCCCGCCGCCTCGGCGCGGCGTTCGGGGCAGAGCGTGCCGATGGTGGAAACCAGCAGGCCGACGCTGGCGAGGTTCGCCACCCCGCACAGCGCGTAGGTGACGATCAGCGTCGCTCGCGGCCCGAGCGTGCCGGCCGGCAAGGCGGCGAGTTCGAGATAGGCGACATATTCGTTGAGCACCGCCTTGGTGCCCATCAACCCGCCGGCGGCCTGCGCCTCGCTCCACGGCACGCCGAGCAGCCACATGAACGGGGCCAGCGCCCAGCCCATCAGGCGCTTCAAGGTCAGCGGCTCGCCCTCGATCAAGGGCAGCGCCGCCAGCATCGCGTCCACCAGCGCCACCAGTGCAAAGACCACGATGATCACTGCGATCACGCTGAGGAACAGCTGCATCCCGTCCATCGTGCCCTTGACGATCGCATCGATGCTGGATTCGAACGTTAGGCTTGGATCTTCCTTCTCCAGTTCGGTCGCCATGTCTTCGGCGCTGCCCGGCACCATCAGCCGCGCGATCAGCAAGGCGGCCGGAAGCGAGATAAGCGAGGCCGAGATCATGTGGCCCACCGCGTCGGGCACCCTGTCACGCAGGGTCGTGGCATAGAGAATCAGGATCGCGCCCGAGATGGTCGCCATCGTCAGGGTCATGATCTGGAACAGCTCGGAGCGCGAGACGCGGGCGAAATAGGCGCGCGTAACCAGCGGGGCCTCAACCACGCCAAGAAACAGGCTCGCCCCGCCCGACAGCCCGACCACGCCCGACACGCCAAGGCTGCGACGCAGCAGAAAGGAGAGACCGTTTACAGCTGCACGTAGCACTCCCCAGTGCCACAACAGCGCGGCGAGCGCGGAAAAGACGATCACCAGCGGCAGAATCTGGAAGGCGATCACGAGCGGCGGCTGCGCGCCCTCTTTGAGCACGAAGGGCAGCTCCGCCCCGCCGAGATAGCCGAACATATAGGCCGAGCCTTTGAGCGTCGCCGCCTCAACCGCACGCACCGCATTATTGAGGAGGCCGACCGCCGCCCACACCGGCGGCACCCGCACGATCAGCACCGCGAGCAGCCCCTGCAAGGCGAGCGCGCCCGCCATCCAGCGCCAGCCGGGGTGGCCGCGGCGGTTCTCGCTCAGCGCCCAGGCGATGCCCAGCAGCACCGCGATGCCGATCATGCCGCGGAATTGATCGAACAGCTCCAAATTCTACGCGTCCTTCTGCTCGAAAAAGCAACTCGGAGCATTGGTCGGATCTCTACGCATTATGTCGGCTTTTGCGTTCGCTGAAACGCTAGGGCGACAAAATGCGAAATTGAGATGAATATTGCGCCAACTAGAATTCCACCAATCGTGGCCGTCACTCGCAAAACTTCGCTCGTTGCACTGTCCGAGAGTGGTGACAAGGTGAGATGACCTAATGTTGAACCAACCAAGAGTAGGCCTAGCGCACCCCACCACCGCAGATTGCTAGGGTACATTCCAGCAATGACGGGCAACAGCATAGGTGGATCTATCAGTCGAGCTGCTCCGCCACCGATTAAGACTGCGGCGTCTGAGGGCGATAGAACCAATAGTATTCCAAGCACGATGAGGGCGACGATGCCGGGCCCCGCCCTTGAGATCATCAACTCTCTCACACGCTTCTCCCAAGATACCAAACGCCCGATCGTCAGTATTCGCCGAAACCATCATCGAAAGCGAGGGGGTTGTGAACTTCAATAAGCGTCTAGCCCCGCATCCAGTCGTGATAGCGCGCGACCCACTTCAGCAGACCTTCGGGCTTGTGCGCCTTCTTCCAGTTGCCCGCGGCATATTTATTGGCCTCGGCCATGGTCGGATAGGCGTGGATCGTGCCCAAGATCTTGTTGAGCCCGATGCCGTGCTTCATCGCCAGCACATATTCGGCGATGAGCTCGCCCGCCTGGGCGCCGACGATGGTGACGCCCAGCACCTTGTCCTTGCCGCCCGCCGGGGTGAGCACCTTGACGAAGCCCCGCGGCTCGCTTTCGGCAATCGCGCGATCGAGCTCGCCGATCTCGTAGCGGGTGACTTCCACTGCGATCCCCTGTTCGGCGGCCGCGCGCTCGTTGAGGCCGACGCGCGCGACTTCGGGATCGAGGAAGGTGACAGCGGGGATCACGCGGTAATCGGCCTTGAACTTCTTGAAGCTGCCGAACAGCGCGTTGACGCTGGCATACCAAGCCTGGTGGCTGGCGGTGTGGGTAAACTGGTAAGGGCCGGCGACATCGCCCGCGGCGAAGATGTTGGGGAACTGCGTCGCAAGGAATTCGTCGGTGAGGGCAGTTCTGGACGTGCCCACACCAAGCTCCTCCAGCCCGAAGCCGGTAAGCCGCGCCTTGCGCCCGACCGCGACAATCAACGTGTCGAAGGGCAGCCGCACCTCAGCCCCGCCATGTTCGGCGACCAGCACCTTGCCCTCGATCCGCACCGCCCGGTGGCCCGTATGAACGCTCACACCGTCAGCCTCGAGCACGGCTTGCGCCAGCGCCGCGACATCCGCGTCCTCGCGTCCGAGCAGGCGGTCTTCCATTTCCACCTGAGAGACTTTCGCGCCGAGCCGCGCAAGCGCCTGAGAAAGCTCGCATCCGATCGGCCCGCCGCCCAGCACCACCACCTGCGCCGGCGCGCTGTCCATTGCGGCGAAGGCCTCCCACATCGTTTCGCTGGTGAGATAGCCCGATCTCTCGATCCCGGGGATCGGCGGCACCACCGGCTCGGCACCGCTGGCGATGATGATCGAGCGGGTGGTGAGCCGCTGGGTGGTGCCATCTTCGCGCGCAATCTCCACCGTCCAAGGATCGACGATCCGCGCATGGCCCTTGACCACATCGACCCCGAGGCCGGTGAAACGCTCGATAGAATCGTGCGGCGCGATGGCCTTGATCGCCTCCTGCACCCGCGCGATCACCGCCTTGAAGGGCACCTGCGGTTCGCTGGGAACAAGGCCATACTTGTCAGCGTGGCGCATCTGATGCGCGACCTTGGCGCTCTTGATCAGCGCCTTGGACGGCACGCAGCCGGTGTTGAGGCAGTCGCCACCCATGTCCTTGGCCTCGACCAGCGTCACCTTCGCCTTGACCGTCGCGGCGATATAGGCCGACACTAGGCCCGCCGCGCCCGCGCCGATCACCACCAGATTGCGATCGAACTTCATGGGCCGCGTGAACCCGGCATAGGCCTTGCGCCGCCGCACCAGGGCGATGATCCCCTTGGCGATCCAGGGCACCAACGCCAGCAACACGAAACTGCCGATCAGCACCGGCGAGAGCAGGCCGCTGGTCGTATCGATCCGCGCCAGCTGGGTGCCGGCATTCACATAGGCGATGGTGCCAAGCAGCATCCCCAGCTGGCTCACCCAGACATAGGTCCAGGTGCGCATGCGGGTGAGGCCCATCGCCAGATTGACCATGAAGAAGGGGAACGCGGGGATCATCCGCAAGCTGAACAAATAGAATGCCCCGTCGCGCTCCAGCCCGGTATTGATCGCCTTGAGCCGCTCGCCGAAACGCGCCTCGATGCTGTCGCGCAAGACATAGCGCGCCGAGAGGAAGGCGAGCGTCGCGCCGAGCGTCGAGGCGAAGGAGACCAGCACCGTCCCCGTCACCACCCCGAACAGCGCGCCCGCGGCCAGCGTCATGAGCGCCGCACCGGGCAGCGAGGCCGCCGTCACAGCGACATAGGCAAGGAAGAATATCGCCAGCACCAGCAGCGGGTTTTCGGCATAGAACGCCTCCCACTGCGCCACCCCGGCCTTGATGCCCGCCAGCGTCAGGTAGTCGCCGAGATCGAAGGCGAAATAGGCGGCCACAACGGCGGCCAGTGCAGCGAGGATGACGAGTTTTTTCAAGGGGCCTCCCGGAGCGGCTTGCCTGACCTGTTTTCGGCCAAGGCGCACCGGCGGTCACGCCGTTACCGCCAGCCTCGCGTATTGCGCCACCCATGCTTTGTCGATTGCATGTTTCAACGCAAGCACCCAGCGGCCTTCGGCGCACAGCGGCCCGTAGCTGAGGATCGCCGAACCGTCGCCCGCGTTGATCAGGCATAGGCTCTGCCGGCGCGGGCGGTAGGTGGCCTGCGGAGCCTTGCCGCCAAGCAGCGCGCGCAGGTTCGCCGCGAGCACCGGCCCGGCCCTCACGGCATGAACCCCCGCATGGGCCAGCGTCCGATCGGCGCGCGCGGCGATGTCGCCTGCGGCCAGGATGTGCGGGTGCGAGAGCGAAGAATGACGGGCGTCGATACTCAGGAAACCGTCCGCATCGGTGGCGACGCCCGAGGCGCGCACCCAGGCGGGCGCGGCGCTGCCGGTCGCGGCGATCACCAGATCGGCTGGTTCGAGCGATGCCTGCCCCGCCATCAGCGCCCCGCGCTCGAAGCGGGCATTTGCCGCGACCACCGCAATCCCCTGCCGCGCAAGCGCCCGTAGCGCGCGGGCGCGCGCGCAGGCGGCAAAGCCGGGTAGCAGGCCTGCTGCGCCCGTCACCAGCCTCACCGCGGGGCGCTGCCCGGTACCGGCAAGGTTGCGCAGCCCGAAGGCCAGCTCCACACCCCCCGCCCCGCCGCCCACGACCACCACCCGCGCCGGCGCAGGCAGCGCGGCGATCCGTTCGACAAAGGCCGCGATCGGCCGCACTTCGATGAGCCGCGGGTCTTCTCCCAGCAGCGCCCTGCCCCGCCCCTGCCCGCCGGTGTCGAGCGAGGCGAAGTCGAAGCGGATGATCCTGCCGCTGTCGGTCGTGACATTTCGCGCCACAGGATCGAGCGCGACGCAGCGCCCCGGAACCCACTCCACCCCGGCCCGCTGCGCCAGCGCCGCCAGATCGACCAGCCCTTCGCCCTGCGCGTGCTGCCCGGCGAGCCAGCCCGGCACCATGCCCGAATAGCGCAGGCAAGGTTCGGGAGTGAGCAGCACGGTGCGTGCCCGCGGCGGCGCCCCGCGCCTGATCCAGTCGGCCAGCACCGCGACATGGGCATGGCCGCCGCCAACCAGCAACAGCGTGCGCCAAGGCGGGTCTGGGCGGGCCGAAATCATCGCAGCATCATGCCCCAAGCCTCGCGGTTCAGCTACAGGCAAGGTTGGTCCGCTAGGGGCTCGCCCAGACGCGAATGATACGCAATACTATATCATAGGTTCATATCTTCATGAATTTGCACATCTCGTCCAAGCCGGAACCGTCGGCCTGCTGGGCCATTTCTCCATTGCAGCAATCGCTGTTGCGCGCCATGCACCTGATCATCACGGGCCGGGCCTTGCCGGGCCGCACGCTGGCGCATGGGCAGGCATGATCTGGCGCAAGACCACGGATTCAGGACGGAAAGGCTGCCATGGCGGTTGAAAGCCCCTCTTACGGCTCGCAGATATCGCTAACGCGGTTCTTCCGCATCTTTGCCGAAATCCTCCGGCCCGAAACCAGCTTCTACTGGCTCGCCGTGGTCTATGGCCTGGGGATCAGCCTGCTGACGCTGGCCACGCCGATTTCGGTGCAGATGCTGATCAACACCGTCGCCAACACGGCCATGCCCGCGCCGCTGGCGATGCTGTCGGTGACGCTGTTCGTGCTGCTGGCGTTTTCCTCGCTGCTCTATGCGCTGCGCATCCACCTGATGGAGCTGTTCGCGCGGCGCTTTTACGCGCGCATGGTGAGCGAGATCTCGCTGATTGCGATCTACGCCCAGAACCCGTTCTTCACCGACACCACCCGCGGCGCGCTGTTCAATCGCTATTTCGACGTGATGGTGATCATGTCGCGGATGCCGATCCTGTTCATCGATGGCTTCTCGATCCTGCTCAGCATCGCCGTCGGTTTCGTGCTGGTGTCACTTTATCACCCGCTTTTCCTGATCTTCACGCTGGTGATTATCGCGCTGATCTGGGTGGTGTGGCTGATGTGGGGCAGCCGCGCGATCCGCGCCGCGATCGACGTCAGCCATGCCAAGCACGGCACCGCCGTCTGGCTCGAGCAGATCGGCGAGTCCAACGGCTTCTTCAAGTCGCAGCAGCGGGTCGATTACGCCATCGAGCAGACCGACAAGGCGACCCACGCCTATCTCAATGCGCGGCGGCGCTATTTCCGCCAGCATTTCTCGCAGACGCTGTCGTTCCTGCTGATGTATGTCACCGCCAGCGCCGTGCTGCTGGGCCTCGGCGGCTGGCTGGTGATCCAGTTCGAACTGACGCTCGGCCAGCTGGTCGCGGCCGAGCTGGTGCTGTCGGCGGCCTTCTTCGGGGTGGCGCAGCTGGGCACCTATCTCCAGTATTTCTACGAGATGTGCGCCGCGGGCGAGGAAGTGTCGCTGTTCTTCGACATCGAGCAGGAAAAGCCGCGCGGTGCCGATCCGCTCTCCGGCAAGGATCACGCGCTCGTGTTCCGGCAGGTGCGCGGACGGGCCCGCTACGAGACCGCCGAGCTTGACTTCACCATCCCCAGCGGGGCGGTGGTGATGGCCTCGACCAGCCAGCACGGGCTCCAGCGCCTGTTCACCAATGTGCTCAAGCTCTACGAGCTGCCCGCCACCGGCTATGTCACGATGGGCGGCACGGACATCAAGGACATCGAGGCCCACCATCTGCGCATGGCGATCTATGTGCTCGACCGGCCAAGCTTCGTGCCGATGACCATCCGCCAATATCTCAGCCTGTCCTGCCCGACGGGTGAAAGCTGGCGGATGCTCGATGCGCTCAAGGCGGTGGGCCTTGACGCCGTGCTACCGGGGCTGGAACAGGGGCTCGACACCCGGATCGCGGCGACTGGCTATCCGCTTTCGACGATCGAGCTGCTCAAGCTCAAGCTGGCCAGCGCGATCCTCGCCCGCCCGCGGGTGCTGGTGCTGACGCGGCTGTTTGATCTGATCGAGGCCGAGGATCTCGCCCGCGCGCTCGCCGCGCTGCGCGCACCGGCCTATACCACGGTGATCTATTTCTCCAACCGCGATGCCGCGCTCGGCTGCGACCGCTTCCTGCACATCGAAGCCCACCAGCAGCGCTGGTTCGACAGCTTTGCCGCCTTCTCCGAGGCGCGGCGGCAGCGGCGCAACATCGCGGCCGACCTGGGCGAGAACGGAGACCAGGCATGAGCGCGCCGCAACAACGGCAGGCCCACCGCTTCACGGCGCTGGAATCGATCACGATCCCGCGGGTGATGCGCACGGTGTTCTACATGCTGCTGATCGCCTTCCTTTCGATTCTCGCATTCCTGATCTACGCCCCTTGGGTGCAGACCGCGACCGGGCGCGGCGCGGTGACCACGCTCAACCCCGGCGAGCGCAATCAGGGCATTACCGCGCTGGTGCCCGGCCGGATCGAAGAATGGTATGTGCGCGACGGGAGCCGGGTGAAGAAGGGCGATCCGATCGTGCGGATTGCCGATCTCGATCCGCAGCTGGTTGAACGCCTGCAGGCCGAACGCGGCCAGATCAAGGCCCAGCTTGTAGCCGCTCAGGCCGCGCTCGCCACCGCGCAGCTCGACGAGCGGCGGATGCGCGAGCTCTATGAGGCCGGCCTTGCCGCCCGACGCGACTACGAGGCGGCGCAGATCCGCGTTGCCGAACGGCAGGGGCAGGTCGCCGCGGCGCAGGCCGCGCTCAACCGCGCCGATGTCGCCCTGGCGCGCCAGTCCTCGCAGATCCTGCGCGCCCCGCGCGACGGCTTCATCCAGAGCCTCAACGCCGGCGATGCCTCGACCCTGGTCAGCGCCGGCGACGTGCTGGCGACCTTCGTGCCGGTAAGCTCGGAACGGGTGGTGGAAATCTTCATCGACGGGCGCGACGTGGCGCTGGTCAAGCCGGGCGACAAGGCGCGGGTGATGTTCGAAGGCTGGCCGGCGGTGCAGTTCTCGGGCTGGCCTTCGGTCGCGGTCGGGACCTTCGGCGGGATCGTCATTGCGGTCGACCAGTCGGCCCAACCCGACGGGCGCTTCCGCGTGCTGATCCGCGAAGACAAGCGCGAAAAGCACCCATGGCCGGAAGAACGCTTCGTGCGCTTCGGGGCCAAGGCGCAAGCCTGGGTGCTGCTGGAAACCGTGCCGGTGGGCTACGAGATCTGGCGTCAGCTCAACAGCTTCCCGCCGGTGCTGCCGCCCGGCGAAACCACGCCTGCCGCGACCAAGTGACGATGGCGCGCGGACTTGCCCTTCCCTCTCGTGCGGGGCTGGCGTGCGGTGCGGTGCTGTTGGCGCTCGCCATCCCGGCTGCGCCTGCGCTGGCGCAGGACATCGCACCGGTCGGCGATCCGCTGGAGGTGGCGCTGACCACTGGCCCGCTGCTGCCAGAGGAAGTGCTGCGCTCCTCGGCGCTGACCTTCCCCGCAATCCTCGAGGCCTTCGAGCGCGAGGCTGCCGCGCGTTCGGACCAGCTTTCGGCCGACGGGGCCTTCGATCTCATGCTCAAGGGCGAATATTACGATCGCCTGACCGGCTTCTATTCGGGCGGCTTTGGCAAGATCGAGGCGCGCCAGCCCTTGCGTCCCTACGGGGCCGAGGTGTTCGCCAGCTACAGGCTGTCCGACGGCACCTTTCCGACCTATGAGAACGAATTCAACACCAACGGCCTGGGCGAAATCAAGGTCGGCGCGCTGTTCTCGCTGCTGCGCAATCGCGACATCGACAGCCGGCGCTTCGCAATCGAAGATACGCGCCTCGCCGCCAGTCAGGCGCGGCTCGATGTGATGCTGGTGCAGCTCAACGTCCAGCTCGAGGCGCTGCGTGCCTATTGGCGCTGGGTTGCGGCGGGCGAGGAAGTCCGCGTCTATGAGGAATTGCTCGAAATCGCCGAGGCACGGCAGGTGGGGCTTGCGCGCGAGGTGCGCGAAGGCGCGCGACCGGCCATCGCGCTGACCGAGAACGAACGCAACCTGCTGAGCCGCCGCACGCTGCTGGAACAGGCGCGCCGCGATCTGGACATCGCGGCGAACAGCCTGTCCTTCTATCTGCGCGGCAGCGACGGGCGGCTGATCGTCCCGACCCGCGAAATGCTGCCCGATATGGCGCGGATGAAGGCCATCGCCCCGGCCGAACAGCTCGCCGCGACCCCCGTCAGCGCGGTGATCATGAAGCGGCCCGAACTCCAGACCTTCCGCCTCGCGATCGAGCGGGCCAACAACCGCATCGCGCTGCGCCGCAACGATCTCGCCCCCTCGCTCACCGCCAGCGTCGAAGTGTCGCGCGATTTCGGCCCGATCGGGCCGGGGGACGCCAGTTTCGATTCCACCGACACGGTGGTCGGACTGACCTTCACTGTCCCGCTTCAGCGGCGCGAGGCGCGCGGGCGCTTGCAGCGGGCCGAAGCCGAACTGCGCGAGACCGAGCTGCGCCAGCGCCGCATCGCCGACCAGATCGCCACCGAAGTCGGCAATATCCTCGTCACGCTCGACGCGGCGGGCAAGCTCACCGAACTCGCCCGCGCCGAGGTGCAACAGGCCAACCGGATGGTCGAGGCCGAGCGCACCCGCTTCCGTCTCGGCGCGGCCGACTTCTTCCTCGTCAACCTGCGCGAGGAGGATGCCGCCAACGCCCGCATCCGCGCGATCCGCGCCGAGCGCGACGGGCGATTGGCCGAGGCAAGCTACAACGCGGCGACAATGAACCTTACTGCGCTGGGGCTGGAATAGGCGCGGGCTCAGCCTGTTCCGCCGCATCGGCTTGCGCCCTGGCTTTCGCCTCGGCCAGACCGATCAGATCGATCGGCACATCGCGGTCATAGGCCAGCACCCCCGGCACCGGCGGCATCCGCCCGACCAGCGCGGAGAGGACATTGTTGCGCTTGCCCGCCGCACGCAGCTCGGCCTGAGCATGCGGATAGTTCGCGAGGCTTTCCGGCACGCTCCAGTCGGTCGGCTTGGCCGGACGGTCGGGCAGCAGCATGCGCTCGATGGTCGATTGCTCCAGCGCCGCGCGGTCGGCCCAGCCCAGGCTGAGGAAATCGCCGAGCGAGGTGATCTGCCCCGCCTTGGCCTCGAACCTCACCGAGCCCATGCAATAGCACTGCCCGAAGGTCTGGGTGCCGGGCAGATAGAGGATCGGGCCGAACCAGGTATATTCGCCCGGCTCCACCTCGATCAGATAGCTGAAGCTCTTGTCCGGCCCCTCGATCTTGTCGAACACGAATTGCGGGCCGAAGGGAACGATCATGCGCAGGTCAATCGGCGCAATCGCGAAGGTCGCCTCGGTCGGTTCGACCGGCTTCTCGCCGCGCGCGCGCCCGGCCTGCCGGGCGACTTCCCAGTTCTTGAGACGGCCGGGATATTTGCGGACCTCTTCCGCGAATTCCTCGCGCCACTCGGCCTCGTAATTGGCGATTTCCTCTGCGCTCGGGGTCTTGAGGAACACGCCGTTGGTGCGGTTCTGCGGGCTGCGCAGGAAGATATAGGCCTTGGCCGGATCGATCCGGGCCTTGCCCGATACGAGGTTCTTGAGCTCGATCGCGCGATATTCGGCGGTATCAGGCTTGATCTTCCCGGCCGCAGCCGGCGCGGCAAACAACGCAAGCACGAGCGCGGCAAGGGTCAGGATGGGCTTCATGGTTCGAGCACCTCGTATTGCGGTTTCGGGCCGGAGGCGACGCGCGCCTGCTGCATCAGCGCGGCCTCGCGGTCCCGGGCATTTTCGCGACTCAGGCCTTCCTCGAAATGGAACGCCTGCCACAGGCCCTTTTCCAGCCCGTAGCGATCATAGCCCTTGTAGAACATGCAGTTGCGCAGGTTGATGCGCTTGATCCGGCGGCGTTCAGCGCTGCCGAAGATGGCATCGGCCATCAGCCCGCCGAGCGCGCCGCCGATCCCTCCGGCAAGCACGCCGTAATTGGCCATCGCCCCGGCCATCGCCCCGCCATCGGCGCCCATGTAGAAATTGATCCCGCTCGCAAGCGAATCGCATTCGGTGATGTCGGCATAGGCCTGATCGAAGCCGGTTTCGGGGCGGTGGAAGAAGAAATACTTGTCGAAATCCGCCGCGACCGCCGGATCGGGGGTATAGGCGAGATCGGGCATGGCCACCGCCTCTATCTCGGCGGCGGTGAAGGTTTTCATCGGTGGTTCGGTCTTGATCGCCTGCGCCTGCACGGCGGCAGGCAGGCTTGCCAGCATGGCGAGCGCGGCAGTGTGCAGCAATTTCATGGAATGCGCCCCTTTCTCCCAGCCTGGGGAGTGGCAGAAGGCCTCGCCGCCCGCAAGCCGGATTGTGCAGCGCCTCAGATTTTTCCGCGCAGCGCCTGATAGGCCGCCGCCGACACCGTGTTGGCAAGGTTGAGCGAACGGATCACCTGCGAGCGCATCGGCAGCTTGAACAGCCGGTCAGCGTGACGCGCGATGATAGCAGGCGGGATGCCCTTCGTCTCCTGCCCGAAGACGAGGAAGGCGTCCTCGGGATAGTCCGGCTCGTAAAAGCTCTTCGCGCCGAATTCCTCGAACAGGAACAGCTGTTCGGGCCGGGGCGAGCGGGCCGCGAGAAAGGCGTCCCAGCTCGCATATTCGGCGAGCCGCACGTGCGGCCAGTAATCAAGGCCCGAGCGCTTCACCCGCTTGTCGCTGATCTCGAAGCCGAGCGGGTGGATCAGGATCAGCTCCATGTCGAGCGCCACACAGGTGCGCCCCACCGCCCCGGTGTTGCCGGGGATTTCGGGCTGGATGAGGACGATGGCAAGGTTGGGGGCGGTCATCGGACAAGGCCCATCAGGCCGTGCCGGTCAGCCCAGCTTGCCCTTCAGGAGCTGGTTCACCAGCTGCGGGTTGGCCTTGCCCTGCATCGCCTTCATCACCTGGCCAACGAAGAAGCCGAACAGCGCTTCCTTGCCGGCGCGGTATTGTTCGACCTTGTCGGCATTGGCGGCGATCACCGAATCGACCGCGGCTTCGATCGCGCCCGTATCGGAGACCTGCTTCAATCCCTCGGTCTCGGCGATTTCCGCAGGATCACGCCCAGTCTTCAGCACGATCTCGAAGATTTCCTTGGCCTGGCCGCCGCTGATCTCGCCCTTGTCCTGCATGGCAAGGATCGCGGCCTGGGCGGCGGCGGTGGCGTTGGCCGGATCGCCTTCGTCACCCAGCGCCTTCATCACCCCCGGCGCGACCGAGAGCGACCAGTTGGCGACCTGCGTGGCGACGGCGGGTTCGTCCTTGCCGATGGCCTTGGCGGTTTCGGCCAGTAGGGTTTCGAAGCGGGCGAAGGTCTCCACCTCGGCGGTCAGCTCGCGGGCGTTGTAGGGGCTAAGGCCCAGCACCTCGATGTAGCGCTTGCGCTTGGCGTCCGGAAGTTCGGGAAGCGAGGCACGGCATTCGGCGAGGAAGTCCTCGTCCAGCACCAGCGGCAGCAGATCGGGATCGGGGAAGTAGCGATAATCATGCGCGTCTTCCTTGCTACGCATCGTGCGCGTGGTGCCGGTGCCCGGGTCGAACAACCGCGTCTCCTGTTCCACCGTGCCGCCGCTTTCCAGCACATCGACCTGGCGCATCGCCTCGTGCTCGATCGCCTGCATGACGAAACGCACCGAATTGACGTTCTTGGTTTCGGTGCGGGTGCCGAAAGGCTCATCCGGACGGCGCACGCTGACATTCACGTCGGCGCGCATCGAGCCTTCTTCCATGTTGCCATCGCACGAGCCGACGTAGCGCAGGATCGCCCTGAGCTTCCTGAGATAGGCCCCGGCCTCGGCAGGCGAGCGCATGTCGGGCTTGGAGACGATCTCCATCAGCGCCACGCCCGCGCGGTTCAGATCGACATAGGACATGGTCGGGTGCTGATCGTGCATCAGCTTGCCGGCGTCCTGTTCCACGTGAATGCGCTCGATGCCGATGATCTTGTCTTCCGCAATCCCCGCCTTCTCGTCCGCCTCGATCAGCAGGCTGCCTTCGCCCACCAGCGGGTGATAGAGCTGGCTGATCTGGTAGCCCTGCGGCAAATCGGCGTAGAAGTAGTTCTTGCGATCAAAACGCGACCAGGTATTGATCTGCGCCGCGATCGCCATGCCGGTGCGCACCGCCTGACGAATGCACTCGCGGTTCGGCACGGGCAGCATCCCCGGCATCGCGGCATCGATCAGGGAGACTTGGCTGTTCGGCTCCGCGCCGAACGCGGTCGCCGCGCCCGAGAACAGCTTGGAGTTCGAGGTCACCTGCGCATGGACCTCAAGGCCGATCACGACCTCCCATTCGCCGGTTGCGCCCTGGATGCGGTAGTTGCTCATTTGCTTTCCTCGTCCTCGATCACCTTGCCATCCGGCCCGAAGCGCAGCTCGCCGTGATCGACGTTCTTGCGAACCCAATTCGCCACCATGAAGGTCACCGGCACCGCCAGCATGATGCCGATCCCGGCGATCGTCAGCGGCAGGTCGACAGTCACCACCACTTCTCCGGTCTGGCGGTGAAGCCGGCGCGCTGCTCGATCGCCAGCCCTGCGTTGAGTACGCCCTGCTCGTCGAAGGGACGGCCCACGATTTGCAGGCCGAGCGGCAGGCCATCGGGGTTGAGCGTGGCGGGCACGCTCATCGCAGGCAGGCCGGCGAGGCTGGCAGGCACGGCAAAAACATCGTTGAGATACATCGTCAGCGGATCGTCGGTCATCGAGCCCAAGGGGAAGCTCGCGGTCGGCGTGGTCGGCGCGAGGATCACGTCGCACTCGGCGAAGGCGCGCTCGAAATCGCGGGCAACCAGCGCGCGCACCTTCTGCGCCTGGGTGTAATAGGCGTCGTAGAAGCCCGCCGAGAGCACATAGGTGCCGATCAGGATGCGGCGCTTGACCTCGTCCCCGAAGCCGGCGGCGCGGGTGGCGGCATACATGTCCTGCAGGCCCGAGCCATCGGGCAGCTCACGCAACCCGTAACGCACCCCGTCATAGCGCGCGAGGTTGGATGAGGCTTCGGCAGGCGCCACGATGTAATAGGCGGGCAGCGCATATTTGGTGTGCGGCAGCGAGACGTCGACGATCTCGGCGCCCGCGTCCTTGAGCCACGCCTTGCCCTGCTCCCATGAATCGAGGATCGCCTGATCGGTGCCCTCCATCCGGTATTCGCGCGGGATGCCGACCTTCTTGCCGCGCAGGTCGCTGTTCAGCGCGGCTTCCCAGTCGGGCACGGGCATGTCGAGGCTGGTCGCGTCCTTGGGATCGAACCCCGCCATCGCGCCGAGCATGATCGCGCAATCTTCCACGCTGCGCGCCATCGGCCCGGCCTGGTCGAGGCTCGAGGCAAAAGCGACGATGCCCCAGCGGGAGCAGCGGCCATAGGTCGGCTTGATCCCGCAGATGCCGGTGAAGGCCGCAGGCTGGCGGATCGAGCCGCCGGTGTCGGTGCCCGTCGCGGCCGGAGCGATGCGCGCGGCGACCGCGGCCGACGAGCCGCCCGAAGAACCGCCGGGCGACATGGCGGCATTGCTGCCCGCCTTCCGCCACGGCGAGGTGACATTGCCGAAATAGGATGTCTCGTTCGACGATCCCATCGCGAACTGATCGAGATTGAGCTTGCCCAGCATCCCCGCGCCCGCGTCCCACAGCTTGCTGCTGACGGTGCTTTCGTAGCGCGGCAGGAAGCCTTCGAGGATGTGGCTCGCGGCGGTGGTCTGGATGCCATAGGTGGCGAACAGATCTTTCATCCCGATCGGCACACCCGCCATGCTGCCCAGTTCCTTGCCCGCCGCGCGATCGGCATCGACCTTGTCGGCCGCGGCGAGCGCGTGATCGGGGGTGGTGACGATGAAGGCGTTCAATGCGGCGGCTTCGGCCACGGCGGCGTTGAAGGCCTCGGCCACTTCGCGCGCGGTGAAGTCGCCCCTCGCCACGCCGTCGCGGATCTCCTTTACGCCCAAAGACGTCAGGTCTGCGGTCAGATCAGTCATTTCATCTCCCCTCCCGCCTGCGTGAGGCGCCGGAGCAGGCCTGTCCACGCGCGGGGGTCTTGCTGTTCGTGCCCACCCTTAGCCCCTCGCGCGCGGGAGGGGGACAGGCGGGCAAAGGCACATTCACTCGATCACCTTGGGCACGCCGAAGAAGCCGTGCTCGGCGGCGGGCGCATTGGCGAGCACATCGGCCTGCTTGCCGCCTCCGGTGAGCGGATCGGCATCGACCACATCCTCGCGCAGGCGCAAGGTGCCCGGAATCACCGCCGCCATCGGGGCGATCCCGGCAACGTCGACCTCGCCGAGTTGCTCGACCCAGCGCAGGATGCCGTTCAGTTCCGGCACCATGCGTTCGAGCGCTGCGTCATCCATGCGGATGCGGGCGAGGCTGGCGATCTTGGCGACCGTGGCCTTGTCAACCGACATGGCGAAACTCCCTACTGCACCGGAGCGGGAGCCGGCGCACCCTGCGGGGCGCGGCCCGGATCACCTGCTCCGCCGTTGTCCATCTGGCTCTGCATGGTCTGCTGGAGGATCTTGAGGTTGCGGTCAAAGGTCGCCTTGCTCATGATATCGATCACCTCGATCTCGAACTCGAGATCGGCGTTGGGCGGGATCGGCGCACCCGGAGGCGGCTCGGCGCCATAGGCCTTGTCGGCCGGGATGAAGAGATTGTACTTGCCGCCCTTCTGCATCTGCTTGAGGCCTTCGAAGAAGCCGGGGATCGCCGCGCCTTCCTCGATCGGGAAGGGTGTGCCCTTGGGGAAGAGGCCCTCGATCGGCAAGGGAATCGGGCGGGATTCATCGAACACCGTGCCGTCAGCAAGCTTGCCCTTGTAATTCAGCCACACGACCTCGCCTTCCTTGGGCCGCGGACCTGTGCCTTCGACCAGCACGTCGAGATCGATCCCGCGCGGCACGGCCGCCCAGGCAAGGCCGGCGCCCACGGCGATGGCAAGAATAATGCCGATCCACAGCTTCGTCAGCGAACCCTTGGCAACAGGCTGGATCGGAACGCGGGTAATCTCGGTCATGTGATTGTCCTGACTGACGCGGCCTCGATGCCGCCAAAGACAGCAAAAGGGCGCGGGGATGAGCCGCGCCCTGATGGCCTATCACAAAGGGTGTTTCAAGCGGTTCCGGCAGCCGAAACGCGCCTGGGGAGGGGATTACTTGCTCCCGTCGCGCTCCATCCGCTTGCGCTCCATCTTGCGGGCGCGGCGCACGGCGGCGGCCTTTTCGCGGGCGCGCTTTTCCGAGGGCTTTTCGTAGTGGCGACGCAGCTTCATCTCGCGATAAACGCCTTCGCGCTGCAGCTTCTTCTTGAGCGCGCGCAGGGCCTGATCGACATTGTTATCGCGAACGATGATTTGCATAAACGACGACTACCTCATGTCCAAAACGCGCAGAGCCCCGCTTGCGAATCAGCACGGGGATGCGCGGTCAAGTTCCAATGAAAGAGGGGCGATTCCCGCGGGGGAGCCGCCCTCCAAACCGCGCTCCGATAGTCCAACAGCGCCGCAAAGGCAAGTCGTCAGCGCAATCCGGCCAATCTGCGGCCCTGCTAGGCAGATGGCATCCGCCGCGCTAAGAACCCCGGGCAATGACCTCTCCCGTTCTTTCTCCGATCGCCGCATCGGCCCTCGTGGCTGGGGGCGGCGCGCTGGGCGCGCTGGCACGCTATCAGGCCGGCCGTGTGCTGACGCACGCCCTGACGCTGCGCGTGGTCGATGCCTTTCCTTGGCCGACGCTGGTGATCAACCTTGCCGGATCGCTGGCGATGGGGCTGCTGGTCGGCTGGTTCGCACGGCACGGCGCCCATGAATATCTGCGCTTGCTGCTAGGGGTCGGGGTGCTTGGCGGATTTACCACCTTCAGTGCCTTCAGCCTCGAAATGATGCTGCTGGTGGAGCGGGGCCATGCCGGACTGGCAGCGGGCTATGCCGCGCTGTCGGTGGTGGCCGGGCTGGCGGCGCTGTGGCTGGGGCTGGCGGTGATGCGGGGCGCGGCATGACGCTTCAGCCTGCGCGGAGCGACCGGGACGAGGTCCGCCAGTTCACCGTCTCCGAGGATGACGAGGGCATCCGGCTTGACCGCTGGTTCAAGCGCAATCTGCCGCAGATCGGCTTTGCCACGGTTTCGCGCTGGGCGCGAACCGGGCAGATCCGGGTGGATGGCAAGCGGGTGAAGCCGGAAGACCGGCTTGCCGCAGGGCAGGTTTTGCGCGTGCCGCCGGGCGGGGATGAAGCGGCGCGCGAAGCGGCGCGGCCGCGCGCCCGCCCGCTCAGCCCCGAACAGATCGCCGAGGCGCGCGCCATGGTGATCCGCGAGACGGCGAGCGCGATCGTGCTCAACAAGCCGCCGGGCCTTGCCACCCAGGGCGGGAGCAAGACCTCCCGGCATGTCGACGGGCTGCTCGACGCCTTCGTCGAGGGCAATGCGCCCCGCCCGCGCCTGGTCCACCGGCTCGACAAGGACACCTCGGGCGTGCTGCTGGTCGCCCGCACCCCCGGCGCGGCGGCGAGCTTCTCCAAACGCTTCGCCAGCCGCTCGGCGCGCAAGGTGTACTGGGCGCTGGTGGTGGGCGTGCCGGAGTTGGCCGAAGGGGTGATCGATGCGCCGCTTGCCAAGCAGCCGGGCACCGGCGGCGAGAAGATGCATATCGACGAGGAAAACGGCGCACCGGCCAAGACCCGTTACCGGGTGGTCGATCGCGCCGGACAGCGCGCCGCGTGGGTCGAGCTTGAACCGCTCACCGGTCGCACCCACCAGCTGCGCGTGCACATGGCAGCCATCGGCCACCCGATCGTGGGGGATGGCAAATATGGCGGTCCGCAGGCCTTTCTCACCGGTGCAGTCAGCCGCAAGATGCATCTCCACGCCCGCCGGCTCATCATCAGCGAGCCGAAGGCGGGCGAAGGAACCGGGGGCAAGCTCGATGTCACCGCCGAACTGCCGCCGCATTTCGCGATGAGCATGGAAGTGCTCGGCTTCGATCCGGCGCTGTCGGATGCCGCGCCCTTGCGCGAGGAGGTGCCGGAAAAGACCCCGCAGGAAAAGAAACAGGCGGCCCGCCGCCATTTCAAGCAGGCAAGGAAGCAAACCCGCAGCCCCCGCCGCGCGCGCGGCGTAGCAAAGCCCCAGCCCCAGCCCAAGCCCAAGCCCAAGTCCAAGAGGCCCACGAAGGGCCCGGCCAGGAACAAGCGCCGCTGATGCATCCCAATCCGCTCTTCCGCACCGACGACCGTGCACTGATGGAATCGCTGATCGACGCAATCGGCTTTGGCATGGTCTTCGCTGCCACGCCCGACGGGCCGCGGGTGGCGCACACCCCGCTGCTGTCGACCGGCGATGGTGCCGTGCAGTTCCACCTCGCGCGCGGCAATGCCCTGTCGCGGCATCTCGACGGGGCGACCGCACTGGTCGTGATCAATGGCCCGGACGCCTATATTAGCCCGCGCTGGTATGCCAATCGCGACACCGTGCCGACGTGGGACTACGTCGCGCTGGAGCTCGAGGGCCGGGTGCGCCGCATGGCGGATGAGGGGCTGGAAGCCTTCCTTCACGCCGCGATCCTCAAGCACGAAGCGCGGCTTGGCGGAGAGCCGTGGGTGGCCGAGGAAACCTCCGAAAAGACATGGTCCGGCCTGTTCCGCGGCATCGCCGGCTTCGAGCTCGAGGTGCAGGCCTGGCGTCCCACCCTCAAGCTTTCGCAGAAGCGGACGCCCGAAGATCGCGTCATGATCGCCGAGGGGCTGGAGCAGGCGGGCCACGCCGCGCTCGCCCACCTGATCCGGAGCCTTTGCGCGTGACCCGTCTTGCCGTGTTCGATTGCGACGGGACGCTGGTCGACGGGCAAGCGGCCGTGTGCTGGGCGATGGAGCGCGCCTTCACCCGCGCTGGCCTTGCGGCACCCGATCCGCAGATGGTGCGGCGGATGGTCGGCCTCAGCCTGCCGGTCGCGATCCGCCACCTCGCGCCCGATCTCGGCGAGGAACAGAATCGCGCCGTCACCGAATTCTACAAATCGAGCTTCCGCGCACGGCGTGAGGAGGGCCTGGTCGACGAGCCGCTCTATGACGGCATCGCCGAACTGCTCGCCGCCCTGCACGATGCGGGCTGGAGTCTCGCGGTCGCCACCGGCAAGTCGGATCGCGGGCTGGCCGCCTGCCTCGCGGCGCACGGCATCGCCGATTTGTTCGTCTCGCTCCAGACCGCCGATCGCCACCCGTCCAAACCCCACCCGGCAATGCTCGAAGCGGCGCTGTTCGAAGCGGGCGCGGCGCCGCATCAGGCGGTGATGATCGGCGACACCAGTTTCGACATGCTGATGGCCCGCAACGCCGGGGTGCGCGGGCTTGGCGTCGCATGGGGCTATCACGCCCCGGCAGAACTCATGGCGAGCGGCGCGCTGCGCGTTGCGGAAACCGTCACCGCCCTATCGCAGGCGCTTGAGGAGACACTCGCATGAACCCTTCGCAGCGCGCGACCGCCGATGCCCAGGCCCGTCAACGGCTGCTTGTCCTGACCGCGCTGCGCTTCAGCGGGATCGCGCTGGTGATGGTCGGATTTGCCATCGTGCGCGGGCTGATCGCGCTGCCCTGGGCGGTGGGCGCGCTGCTCGCGGTTGCGGGGATCCTCGAATTCTTCTTCCTGCCCCGCTTCATCGCCCGCCGCTGGACTGCCGGAGGCAGGCAGCGCCGATGATCCGCCGCTTCTACAAGGACGTGTCGCTCGGGCAGCAGCCCGGTGGGTTTCAGGTGCTGCTCGACGGCCGCGGGGTAAAGACCGTCGCCGGGGCAGCCCAGGTGGTGCCGACGCGCGCGCTCGCCGAGGCGCTCGCGGCGGAGTGGCGAGATCAGGGCGAAAAGATAGACCCTGCCAGCCTGCCGCTGCGCGACATGGCCGATTACGCGATCGACATCGTCGTGGCCGAGCGCGCAGGCGTGGTGCGCGGCCTTCTCGCCTATGCCGAGACCGACACGCTGTGCTACCGCGCCGATCCCGATGAGCCGCTCCACGCACGCCAGCAAGAGGTGTGGGAGCCGCTGCTCGCCCGCTTCGAGGCCGCGCTCGGCATCCAGCTGGTGCGGGTCAGCGGCATCGTCCATCGCCCTCAGCCGGCCGAGTCGCTGGCCAAGCTTGAAGCCAGGCTCTGCGCGCTCGATCCCTTCGCGCTGGCAGGGGTGGAGGCGATGACCAAGCTCGCCACCTCGCTCGTCACCGCGCTCGCCGCGCTCGATGCCGTCCACGAGCAGGAGCCGCTGGCGCTGTGGCGCGCGGCGTGTCTCGAAGAGGAATGGCAGGCCGAACTCTGGGGCCGCGATGCGGAAGCAGAGCAACGCCGCGCACGGCGCGAGGCCGACTTCCTGCGCGCCTGCGCCTTTGCCCGGCTGGCGCGTTCCTGAGGGTCAGACCTCCCGCCCGCCTCCCCACCCGGCCACCACGCGATAGGGCGATGCTTGCTGGCCGGGAATGCTGCCGGGCGGGAGATCTGCAACGCTATCAAGCGCTCAATTGACGGCCCACTCCGCCGCTTCGCCCGCCACCGTGTTCGCCACGCGGTTGAGCGCCGCGCCGACGCTGCGGGCCTGCGCGGGAACGCCGCTCTCGCGTGCCTCGAAGCGGCGGGTGGTGGCATTGCCCTGGCTGTCGACCCGGATCGCGTCATAGCGCACCACCACCGACCGGGAGGGGGCATCATAGCCCATGTCGATCAGCGTGCCGCGCAGCGTCGTGGTGGCAAGCGCGACCGTCTCGTCCCCGTCGAGCACCAGCGCCGCCCCGCCGCTCTTGGCGCGCAGCGTCTCGCCCAGCAACTGGCGGAACAGGCGCGCAGGCTTTTCCACCCAGAAGGCTTGCTTGAGATAGGCCAGTTCGGTGTCGGTCACTTGCACCGGCACGCGCAGCACATCGAGCTTGGCGGGCGTGTCGAGCGCGAGCACCGCGATCACCTTGCGGTCGGGCGCGGCGGTGGCGCCGCTGCCGGCGGGCGCGTGCGCGATGGGGCTCAAGGTCAGCAGGCTTTCGGGCGGCGGACCGCCAAGGCTGATGCAGCCCGCCAGCGCCAGCGCCATGAGCGCCGGCAGGGCAGAACGCGGGACGGGTTTGGCAATCATGGCCCTATCCTTCACGGCTTGTAATCCGGCAGCGATTTGCCGCCCACCAGCGCGCCCGCGCCTTCGCTTTCGAGCTTTTCGGTGAGCGACCGCAAGCTCCGGCTGGTAGCGCGCAGATCCTGCAAGGTCGCCTCGGCATTGGGCAACGTGCTTTCGCGCAGCTGCCGGGCCGCGGGACGGGTGTCCTCCAGCGTCGCCGCCAGCGAGGCCGCCGCCGCATTGGCCGAGCGCAGCGTCGCGCGCAGTTCGGCGACGAGCGGCTTGCCATCCTGCGTCACCAGCCCCTCGGTGGTCTGCGCCAGCTTCTCGTAGGCATCGAGCGTCTGGTTGAATTCGTCGAGCGTGGTCTGGAATTGCTCGAGATTGGCGGTCAGCGCCGGAGTCGCATCGGCCAGGCCGCCGGTCAGGCGGTTGGTGTTCTTGAGAATGCCGGAGATTTCCGCCTGATTCTCCGGCCCGAGGATGGTGTTCAGATGTTCGGTCAGCGTCGCCAGCCGTTCGAGCAGCAGCGGCGCGTTGGCGACGATCTCGCCAAAGCCGCCGCGCCCCGGCGGGATGACCGGGCGGCCTTCGGGGCAGGCGGTGGTCTCGCAGGTGATCGGAGGCGCACCCTTGCGCGCGCCGTTGAGCAGGATCGCCGAAACCCCGGTAAAGCTCGCCTCGATCGTGGCTTCGGTGCCGACCAGGATTGGCACGTCGTCATTCACCTTGATCCGCACGCGCACGAATTCGGGATTGCCCTTGGCCAGCGCGATCTCGCTTACCTGCCCCACCGGCACCCCGGCAAAACTCACCTGGCTGCCATTGGCGAGGCCCGAAACCGACCGGGCATAGAAAATATCATACTCGTTCTGCTCGCCCTGCCCCAGCCGCGCGATCCAGACGATAAAGGCCGCCAGCGCCGCCAGCAGCACCAGCGTCACCGCACCGACCCAGAGATGGTTCGCTCTTGTTTCCATGCGTCTGTCCCTATGCAGCCCGGCGGGCGGCAATGTCCAACATTCTCTGGCTCATTTCTCGCCCCGCATGTGCGCGGCGTGCGCCGCGCGGCCACGCGGGCCGTTGAAATATTCCTCGATCCACGGGTGCCCGGTGGCGATCAGTTCGGGGATCGTGCCGACCGCGATGATGCGCTTTTCCGCGATCACTGCGACGCGGTCGCAGATCTCATAGAGCGTATCGAGATCATGGGTGATGAGGAACACGGTGAGGCCGAGCGTCTCCTTGAGATCGCGGGTCAGCCGGTCGAAATTGGCCGCGCCGATCGGATCAAGGCCCGCAGTCGGCTCGTCGAGGAACAGCAGCTCCGGATCGAGCGCCAGCGCCCGCGCCAGCCCCGCGCGCTTCTTCATCCCGCCTGACAGCTCGGACGGATATTTCGCCACCGCGCTTTCGGGCAGGCCGGTGAGCAGCACCTTGTAGCGCGCGATCTCGGCCCGCAGTTCGGGGCTGAGATCGGGGTAGTACTTGCGCAGCGCCACCTCGACATTCTCGCCCACCGTCAGGGTCGAGAACAGCGCCCCGCCCTGGAACAGCACGCCCCAGCGCCGCCGCACGCCGATCCCGCTGTCGAGATCGACCCCGGTTATGGTGCGGCCAAGCACATCGATCCGCCCTGCGGCCGGGCGCTGGAGGCCAATGATCGAGCGCATCAGCACCGATTTGCCGCTGCCCGAGCCGCCCACCACCCCGAGGATTTCGCCGCGGCGCACGGTCAGATCGAGATCCTCGTGCACCACGAAACTGCCGAAGCGGTTGGCTAGCCCCTCGATCACGATCACGGGCGGTTCGTCGGGGGAATGGATATGCCCTGTCATCGCCTCACGCCCACCCGATTTCGGTGAAGAACACCGCGAAGAAGGCATCGAGCACGATCACCGCGAAGATCGCCGAGACCACCGCCATCGTGGTGCGGCGGCCCACCTCCTCGGAGTTTCCGCGCACCTGCAATCCGTTATAGCAGCCCGCCAGCGCGACGATCAGGCCGAACACCGGCGCCTTGATCAGGCCGACCCATAGATCATAGGTCGGCACCACTTCCTGAATGCGCGCGAGGAAGGTCCAGAAGGGGATGCCCAGCGCCACGTCGCCCACCACCGCCCCGCCGACCATCGCCACCACCGAAGAATAGAAGCCGAGCAGCACCATCATGAAGGTCGCCGCGAGGATGCGCGGGATCACCAGCACCTCGATCGGCGAGATGCCGATGGTGCGCATCGCGTCGATCTCCTCGGTCAGCTTCATCGTGCCCAGTTGCGCGGCAAAGGCGCTGCCCGATCGGCCGGCAACCATGATCGCGGTCATCAGCACACCCAGTTCGCGCAGCGTGATGCGGCCGACGAGGTTGACCGTCAGCGCCTCGGCCCCGAACTGTTCGAGCTGCACCGAGCCTTGCTGGGCGATGACGATGCCGATCAAAAAGCTCATCAGCCCGATGATCGGCAGGGCGGAGACGCCAACCAGCTCCATCTGGTGCACCAGCGCCTTGAGCGGAAATCGCAAGGGATGGCGCAAGAGGCTGGCGGCCCCGAGCAGGATTTGCCCGAAGAAGCCGACCACGCCGGCGATGCCCGAGCGCGCGGCGAACACCTGTTTGCCCACCGCCACCGGCACGCGTTCCCACACGGGACGGATTTCGGGGCCGATGTCGCTGCTCGGATCAAACCCCCGCACCGCGGCCAGCAGCCGCTCGGCTGCCGGCTTCGCGCCGGTGATGTCGCACTGGTGCTGGCGCGCGATGCGGCAGACCATCCATGCGCCGACCGTATCGATGTCCTCGACCGCGGCGAGATCGATCACGGCCAGCGGGCCGGGAATGGCGCCCAGCGCGCGCTCGAACGGGCCGATCACCGCCAACACGAGCTGGCCCGATAGCACCAGTCGGGTCCCGCCCGCGCCGTCCTCCACCAGCGAATATTGCGCGGCTTCCTCCATCGCCTTGCAGCTATGGGGGGATTTTCCTCTCCCGACAAGGCTCTCCCCGCCCCGGCTGTGTGTCGGTCATTGCACCGCAGCATGGCCTCTGGCATGGCGCGCGGCATTATGAGCGACACTTTGCCCACCACTTTCGACCCTGCCGAAATCGAGGCTCGCTGGTATCAGCATTGGGAAGCGAACGGCCTGTTCCGGCCCGAGCGTCCCGAGGCGGAGGCCTTCACCATCGTCAACCCGCCGCCCAATGTCACGGGCAGCCTCCACATCGGCCACGCGCTCGACAACACCTTGCAGGATGTGGTGATCCGCTATGAACGCCTGCGCGGCAAGGACGCGCTCTGGGTGGTGGGCACCGACCACGCCGGGATCGCCACCCAGATGGTGGTCGAACGCCAGCTGGAAGCGCGCCAGGACAAGCGCACCAACTACAGCCGCGAAGACTTCATCGCCAAGGTGTGGGAGTGGAAGGAAGAAAGCGGCGGCACCATCACCCGCCAGCTGCGGCGGCTGGGCTGTTCGATGGACTGGTCCAGAGAGCAGTTCACCATGGACGAGCACTTCACCAAGGCGGTGATCAAGACCTTCGTCGATCTTTACAACGACGGCCTCATCTACCGCGACAAGCGGCTGGTGAACTGGGACCCGAAGCTCAAGACCGCGATTTCCGACCTCGAAGTCGAAACCCACACCATCGCGGGCAGCTTCTGGCACTTCAAATATCCGCTCGCGGACGGGGCGAGGCTGCCCGATGGCCGCGACTATCTGGAGGTCGCCACCACCCGCCCCGAGACGATGCTGGCCGACATGGCGGTGGCGGTGAACCCGGCGGACGAGCGCTACCAGAGCGTCATCGGCAAGCACGTCATCCTGCCTATCACCGGCCGCCGCATCCCGGTGATCGCCGACGCGCACGCCGATCCCGAGCTTGGGAGCGGCTGTGTCAAGATCACGCCGGGGCACGATTTCAACGACTTCGAAGTCGGCAAGCGGGCGGGAATCGCGCCTGCGGACATGCTCAACATGTTCGATGCCGAAGCCAATGTGTGCCAGACGGCGGACGGGCTGGTGCCGGAGGAATTCCTCGGCCTGCATCGCTTCCGCCGCGACGGGGTGGACGGTGCGCGCGAGCTGGTGGTCAAGCGGATGAAGGAGCTTGGCCTCCTCATCCCGCACGTGACCAGGGACAAGGACGGCAACGAAGTCGAGCACGACGCCGAACCGCGCCAGATCGCCACCCCCTTCGGCGACCGCGGCGGCGTGGTGATCGAGCCTTGGCTGACCGACCAGTGGTATGTGAACGCGGCGGAACTGGCCAAGAAGCCGATCGCAGCCGTGCGTTCCGGCGACATCCAGATCATCCCCAAGACCTGGGAAAAAACCTTCTTCAACTGGATGGAGAACATCCAGCCATGGTGCGTCAGCCGCCAGCTGTGGTGGGGGCACCGGATTCCGGCGTGGTTTGGGCCGGCCCTCTATCGCGACCCGTCCGGCGGTTGGGTTCCAACCTTCGGAATGCCTGAAAGCGGTGGCTTGCAATCCGAGGCACTCGCGGATCGCGAGACAACTTTTGTCTGTGAGACAGAGGAAGAAGCGATTCAAAAAGCGCAGGACGCATACCGCGACTATCTCGGTGATCGCGAAGTCATTTTATTTGATAGCCGTGACGAAATGTTCGCTGCCCAATTAGACGGCGAACTCGATCTGAAGCGACATATTCCTCTTTGGCGCGCCCAAGACGTGCTCGACACGTGGTTCTCCTCCGCCTTGTGGCCCTTCGCCACGCTCGGCTGGCCGGACGACGACGCGCCCCTCCTGCAAAAACACTTCCCCAACTCGCTCCTCATCTCCGGCTTCGACATCCTGTTCTTCTGGGATGCGCGGATGATGATGATGGGGTTCTATCATCTGGGCCAGAAGCCCTGGGACAAGCTCTATCTCCACGGCCTCGTGCGCGCGGCGGATGGCGCGAAGATGTCGAAGTCCAAGGGCAATGTCGTCGATCCGCTCGGCCTGATCGACCGGTATGGGGCCGACGCGCTCAGGTTCTTCATGGCGGCGATGGAAAGCCAGGGCCGCGACATCAAGATGGATGAAAAGCGGGTCGAAGGCTATCGCAACTTCGCCACCAAGCTGTGGAACGCGGCGCGCTTCTGCCAGTCGAACGGGATCGGTGCCTCGAACACGATCAAGGCTCCCCCTGCGCGCCTCGCCGCCAACCAGTGGATCATCGGCGAGGTCGCTGCCTGCGTCACCGAGATCGAGAAGGCGATGGCCGATCTGCGCTTCGATGCGGCGGCCAATGCGATCTACCAGTTCACTTGGAGCAAGTTCTGCGACTGGTATCTCGAACTCATCAAGCCGGTCTTCGCAGGAGACGCCGACAGCCCGCCGGCGCAAGAAACCCGTAGCGTTGCCGGCTGGGCGCTCGACCAGATCCTCGTCATGCTCCACCCCTTCATGCCCTTCATTACCGAGGAGCTGTGGCACAAGCTGGGCGCGCGCGAATACGATCTGATCGTCGCCCAGTGGCCCAGGCCGCAAGCCGAGGTCAGCAAGGAAGCCACCGACGCGATCGACTGGGTGATCGACCTCACCACCAACACCCGCTCGGCCAGGGCCGAACTCGGCATCGCGCCAGGGGCCAAGCTGGCGGCCTGGCTGCCACGCCCGTCGGACGTGGCGGCGCGCACCATCGCGCGTTCCAGCGCCGCGATCGAGCGTCTTGCCCGCCTTGCACCGGTGACCATCGGCGAGGCCCCCGCCGGCCCGGCGATGCAGGTGATCGCCGGCGAGGACGTGTTCGTGATCCCGCTCGAGGGAATCATCGACATCGCCGCGGAAAAGGCGCGGCTCGAAAAGGCGCTGGCGACTTCGCAAAAGGAAGCCAAGAGCCTCGAAGCCCGCCTTGCCAACCCCGCCTTTGTCGAAAAGGCCAGGCCCGAAGCGATCGAGAAGGCCCGCGCCGATCTTGCCCACCACACCGGCGAGATCGCGCGCCTCACGGCAGCACTGGCGCGGCTGGGGTAGTCGCCCCGCCGCGCCGCCTGCGCCTTACTTCACCTGCTTCTGCTGCTCGACCACAAAGGGCGGGGCATAGCCCGCCTCGCCGAAAGTCTTGGCGATCAGCTTGTTGGTGTCGAAATAGACCTGCCAGTAATGATCGGTATGGCAGTAGGGCCGCACCGCCAGCACCGTCCCGCGCTCGTTGAAGTCGAGGATTTCGACATCGGGCGCAGGCTCGGCCATCACGTTGGGGATCGCCGCCAGCGCCGGCTTCAGCCGCGCGATCGCATCGAGCGGATCGACCCCGAAGGCGAGCTGCGCGGTGCGATCGACCCGGCGATAGGCATGGGCCGAGAAGTTCTTCACCACATCGCCCGAAATCTTGGCGTTGCCGACGATGGTCTGCACGTTGTCGGGGCTGGTGATGACGGTGTTGAACAGGCCGACTTCGTTCACCGTGCCTTCAACCCCGCCGCCGATGATGTAATCGCCGACCTTGTAGGGGCGGAAAATGATGAGGAAGGCCCCGGCCGCGAAATTGCCGAGCAGGCCCGACCACGCCGCACCCACGGCGAGGCCGACACCGGCCAGCAGCGCGGCAAAGCTGGTCGTCTCGATCCCGAAGAAGCCGAGGATCGCCACCACCAGCACGATGTTGAGCACCACCGCGAGGATCGAGGCGATGTAGCGTTGCAGCGTCGGATCGAAATTGCGCGCGGTCAGCACCCGGCCCAGTATCCCGATCGCGAAAGTGATCAGCCAGCGCCCGATCATGTAGAGCGCAAAGCCCGCTGCGATCTGCAGCGCCGCCTCGGTCACCAGCGTGGTTATCGTTGCCCAGTCTATCGCCATCGTGCCCCCCCTGTCCGCCCGGTCGCGCAAGATGAAGCGCTCACCCCAGCCCGCCGCCGCACCGGCATGGTGTGCCAGCGCGACTGGGCCATGTCTATCACAGTCTTGCCGCTTGCGGCAGGAGCCATCGCCGCGCTGCACAAGCGCGCCGGCGATCGGATTTGCGGATCCCGATCCGGCAGGATAGGCCCCGCCATCGGGCGCCGGGGTGGCGGGACTTGTCGTGCGCACGGGCTGGTGCGGGAAATTTCCTACCGGCCGGTTTCATGGCATAGGCCGCAAGATGATCATTGCCCCTGCCTGTGCTTTCTTTCGCGGTCCCGCTGTCCGTCCGCACCGGATGGGTCGCATCATAACGCTGATTTACAAAGGTTTTTGGCTGAAGGCTGAAGGTGACACGCTGTCACCTTTGGCACCTTTGGAATATTGTTGCGCATGAACCTCGTGCTCGCCACCGACGATAGCGGCGCGCCGGAAATCTTCGCCTCGTTGCAGGGCGAAGGGCCGAGCATGGGTATGCCGGTTGCCTTCGTGCGCCTGTCGCGCTGCAACCTCGCCTGCACCTGGTGCGACACGGCCTACACCTGGCGCTTCACCGGGGACAACCGGCCGCACCGCGACGGCATCGCCTTTGATCGCAAGACCAATCAGGTAACGCTTGCACCTGCCGAGGCGGCGGCGCGGATTGCGGCGCTGGGCCAGAAGCGCCTCGTCATCACCGGGGGCGAGCCGCTGTTGCAGGCGGGCGCGCTGGCTGAGATGCTGGCCCACCTGCCGGACATGGCGGTCGAGATCGAAACCAACGGCACCATTGCGCCGCCCGCGCGGCTCGATGTGCGCGTGGACCAGTACAATGTCAGCCCCAAGCTCGCGCATAGCGGCAATGATGCCGGGCTGGCGCTGATCCCCGAACGGCTCGACGCCTGGGCGCGCGAGCCGCGCGCCTGCCTCAAGTTCGTGATCGCCGCGCCGGCGGATGTGGACGAGGTGCGCGCGCTCCAGCAGCGCTACCGCTTCCGCCCTGGGCAGGTGTTCCTGATGGCCGAAGGCACCGACAGCAAGACCTTGCGGGAACGCCAGGCGTGGCTGAGCGAGCTATGCCTCGAACACGGGTTCCGGATGAGCGACCGGCTGCATATCCACCTGTACGGGGACACCAGAGGCACCTGAACGAAAGGAGGCATTGATCGGTCGCGCAGCGACCGCAAGGGCAACCGCCCGCCCGCAGGCGCTCAAACCCGAAGGGCTTGGAACAGCGCCGAGGACGTGCCTGCGGAGGCGGGCCCGCGAAGCAAGGATCAACCCTGGCTTCTCCAGCGCATCACCACGCGCTCGACCAGTTCCTCCTCGCCGCCTTCGCTGTTCCACAGCTCGACAAAGCTCGGGTCTTCCGAGGCCGGACGGCGGTGTTCTTCGAGCGTGTCGAAGGTAACGCGGATCGGGATCGCCACGCCCTCGCCGCAGATGATGCACTCGCGGTTGCGCAGCGCCGGGATCGAATCGAGAAAGCCGCGCGCGCCTTCGGGCATCGCGGCCTTGACGAAGGCCTGGTCGCGCTCGTTGTTGAGGCGCATCGCGATGATCGTGCCGCACTGCGAGAGCACGCCTTCGGCCAGATCGGAGGGGCGCTGGGTGATGAGGCCCAGCGAAATGCCGTATTTGCGCCCTTCCTTGGCAATCCGGCCGAGGATCTTGGCGACCGAGGAACCGTCGGCGTGCTTTTCCGAGGGCACGTAGCGGTGGGCTTCCTCGCACACCAGCAGGATCGGGCGGTTCTTTTCCTCGCGGCCCCAGATCGCAAAGTCGAACACCAGACGCGAGAGCACCGCCACCACGGTCGAAGTGATATCGGAGGGCACGCCCGAGACATCGATGATCGAGATCGGCTTGCCGTTGCCGGGCATGCGGAAGATCTTGCTGATGAAGGCGGCCATGGTGTCGCCCACCAGCATCCCGGAGAACATGAACTGGTAGCGCGGATCGGCCTTGAGCTCGTCGAGCTTGCCCTTGATCCGAATATAGGGCGCGGACGAGGTCGCCTTGTCGAGCTTGCCCATCTCGTCCTGGAGGATGTTGTTGAGATCGGACAGCAGATAGGGGATCGGCGAATCCACCGTGATCTTGCCCATGGTCTGCGCCAGCCGGCTCTTGGAACGCGCGGCGAGCAGGCACTTGGCGAGAATGTCGGCATCGACCTGCCGTTCGTTGCCGCTGCTCGAGAGCAGCACCTCGCAGTGCTCCTCGAAGTTCATCAGCCAATAGGGCATCTGCAGGTTCGAGACGTCGAGGATCTGGCCGGTCTGGCGGAAGGCGGCGGAATATTCGCCGTGCGGGTCGATCATCACGATGTGACCCTTGGGTGCGGCTTCGCAGATCCGGTGCAGGATCAGCGCGGCGCTGGTCGATTTGCCGGTGCCGGTCGAACCGAGCAGCGCGAAGTGCTTGCCGAGCATCGCGTCGATATAGAGGCCGGCGCGGATGTCCCGGGTGGGGAAGACCTTGCCGATGGTGATGCTGGCGCGGCCGTCGCTGGCATAGATCTGTTCAAGGTCGCGGGTGGTGGCCGGATAGACCATCGCGCCGGGCACCGGATAGCGGGTGACCCCGCGCTTGAAGCCGTGGATGCGGCCGGTCAGCTTCTCCTCGCCGCCTTCGCCGAGGAAATCGATATGGGCGATGATCCCGCCTTCGGTGCGCCGATCCTTGCGCTGGTCGCGCACGCTGGCGAGCAGCCAGGCATCGCCGACCTTGATCTTGATCTGGCTGCCGACCTGGCCGGCAAGCGCGACCGAAGGATCCTCGTCGATCATGCATTCGTTGATGCGCTGGAGATCGAAGGCGACCTGCGAGCCGGAGCCGGAGACTTCCAGCACCACGCCGATCGGCAAGCGCGAATTGTCGTGCCCCGGGGTGAACCCGGCCGAGGCATCCTCATCGCCACCAAGGCTTGGCCCGGTGAACCGCTCGAAATCCTGCCTGCCGTGATCGGTCATGCGCGCCTTTCCCTGCGCCGATGTGAAGAAGTCGCCGACGGGATAGGGCGAGCGGGGTTAAGATCGGGTCAACACGACCGGCCAGCGTCCCGGCTCAGCCGCGCGCGAACAGGCGACCGGCGACCCAGCCCATCGCCAGCGACAAGGCGATCGCACCGAGGCCATAGACGAACGACCAGCGCTGCGCCGCCGCCACCACGCTGCCTTCGAGCCCGACCTTCTCCACCTCGATCTGCGCGGTCGCGCTCGCCAGCACCCGGCCGCGCGCAATCGCGAAGGTCTCGGCGGTGTAACGGCCGGTGGTGACGTTCGAGGGCAGATTGATCCGCGCCTGATAGAGCACGCCCGCGCTGATCCGCACGCCCTTGGGGTCTTCCTGGTAGAGCCCCTGCCGCCGCCGCAGCTCCACCAGACCCTTGGCGAAACGGGCCTGCTCCTCGGGATCGATCTGGCCCGAGGGCGAGAGCTGGATGAAGTCCGTGCCGAGCTCGTAGATCGCGGCGGTGCGTTCATCGACGATCTCCCGCACCGGCCGCGAGGAGGCGACCGCGAAGAACGAGGGCGCAGAGCGGAAATCGGTCGCTGCGGCGTTCATCCAGATGCCCGCAATGCGATCCTTCTCGCGGATGCGGACTGCCTCGGTCGGGCCTTTGAGCACGACCACGATGTCGTACTTGTCACGGCTGCCGGGCGGCGCGATCACCGCGCCGTAGAGCAACAGGTTCGCGCCGGTGAAGCCTTGCCGCACCTCGATCCGCGACTGGCTGACTTCGGGCACGAGGATCGGTTCGGCCTGCGCCATCAGCAGCGGCGCCACGCAGGCCAGCAGCAGCGCAGCGGCGCGGCCCGGCCTCACAGGGGCGTCACCGTGTAGATTTCGTCGGGCTGCACGCCGAGCCCGTAAAGCATCCGCAGCGCGATCAACAGCACCAGCGCGGCCAGCGCGAGGCGCAGATATTCGGGCTTTGCCTTGAGCGCGATCTGGGTGCCGAACTGCGCCCCCAGCACCGAACCGAGCAGCAGCAACGCGGCCAGCACCAAGTCGACCGCCTTGGTGGTCAGCGCGTGTGTCATGGTGGTGACCATGGTCACGAACAGGATCTGGTAGAGCGAGGTGCCGACCACGACATTGCCGCTCATGCCCAGGATGTAGAGCATCGCCGGCACCAGCAGAAATCCGCCGCCCACCCCGAGCAGCATCGTCAGGATGCCGACCAGCATCCCGAGGATCAACGGTGCCAGCGGCGAGATGTAGAGCCCCGAGGCATAGAAGCGCCAGCGATAGGGCAGGCTCGCGACCAGCGGATGGTGCCGGCGCTTCCTTACCGGCGGCGCGGACTGGCCGAGCAGCGAGGGCCTGAGCGCCCCGATCGCCTCGCGCATCATCAGCGCCCCGATCGAGCCGAGCATCAGCACGTAGAGAATGTTGATGACGACATCGATCTGGCCGAGCGATTGCAGCAGCCGGAACAGCACCGCACCGATCAGCGCCCCGATTACCCCGCCGCCGACCATTACCGTGCCCATCCGGTAATCGACCCCGTTGCGGCGCGAATGGGCGATAACGCCCGAAACGCTTGCGCCGGTCACCTGGGTGGCGGCCGAGGCCGCGGCCACCGTCGGCGGAATGCCGTAGAAGATCAGCAGCGGCGTCGTCAGAAACCCGCCGCCGACGCCGAACAGGCCCGACAGGATGCCCGTCAAACCGCCCAGCAGCACGATATACAGCCCGTTGACCGAGAGATTCGCGATGGGCAGATAGACATCCATGCGCGCAAGGCTAGCCGAGCCGCCGGTGCGATGAAAGGCGCAGCAGGCCCCTATCCGCGGTGTTTTTTGGGGTTTCCTGTCGCCCTGAGGCGCGCTCCAGAGTCCGCCCTAGGGCACCATAGCATGATGGTATCATTGGTGGACGGGTGGGCAGGCGGAGCGGCCAAAGGCCCGGAGCGTCTGTGCCACCCAAAGGGGCGTCCGGTCAAAATCGGGTCGAGAGCGTCACCGCGACACCCGAGCCGGGCCCGGCCTCGCCTGCCACCCGCTCGCGCCAGTCGAGCGAGACCCGCGCGGGCACATCGCCCAGTGTCAGGTCAAGTCGCATCGTCGGGCCGATATCGAACCGCTGCGCGTCCTCCTGCGCCCCGCCCCATGCACCAGCGCCGAGGCTGAGGTGCAACGCATCCTCGGTCGCCTTCGCGACCAGAGCGAGCTCGCGGCTCAGGCTCGCCTGCCCGTCGGCGAAGGCCGTCGCATCCACGCCGCCGACCCAGCCGAGCTGCGCATAGGCCTCCAGCCGCGTTCCGAGCGGCAGCGCTTGCGGGGCCAGCTGGGTGACGGCAAGGACGGCCGGGCGCGCTTCGGTGCGGAACGCCCCGTCGGTCACGCGCAGCTCTCCGAACAGCCGCACCGGCACGCGCGGCAGCGGTCGGACCGAGCCGCCGAGCGCCAGCTCGCTCTCGCCTCGTCGCACCAGCGCACGATAGGCGCGGGCATAAAGGCGCGGATCGCGGGCATGGCCGGGGGCGATGCGGTATTGCAGCACCGCCCCGATCTGGCTTGCGCCGTAGATCGGCACGCGCCCCTGCGCGATCGGCGCATCGTCCGATCCCTGCCGCCAAAAGCCCCAGCCATCCATCGACCAGCGCCCCGCCCGCTGGCGCGCCGCCGGCGGAGCGGGGGGCGGCGCGAGGAACGGGGGTGCCTCGCTTGGGGCAGCACCCGTGCCCTCCTCGCGCGCTCCGCCAGCGCCGAGCGGCGTGCGCAGCGCGGCGCGCCGCAGATCCTGCCGGGCAAAGGCGTATTCCGGCTCCATCCCGGCCACCAGGCCGCCGGCCAGCAAGGCCAAGCGGCCATGGCTGCGGGCCCGGCGGCCAGGGTGCTGGCGTGGCAGGGGGGGAAGATTCTCGCCGGCCACTGCGATCGCGGCGCGGGTCGCGCCCCGATCATAAGCGGCAACAGGCGTGGTGGCCGCCGGAAACCGGCCTTGCGGCGCAGCAAAGGGGCTTTCCCACAGCATCGCCCGCGCGCCGATCCAGGCGGCGAGCACCAGCCCGATCATCGCCAGCGGTGCGCCGCGGGTCATAAGCGCTGCTCCTGTGCGGCAAGGCCCAGCCGCAGCGGGTGGAGATCATGCTCGGTCTTGTCCCATGCCGCCACGCGCCCGCCGAGTGTGCGGGCATAGGCGAACACCGCCCGCCGCCCGGCGATGATGGCAATGATATTGGCGAGCGGCAGGCGCAGCACCGCGCGCAGCCCCTCGGCTCCGCCGTAGTCGCGCGCGGTAAAGACGAAACGCATCGCCGCCCGCCAGACGAAGGCGATGAGGTTGGCGATCAGGAGCAATTCGAGGAATGGGGTCAGCGGCACCGGCTCGCTCACGCCCGCAAGGATCGCCAGCCCGCTCACGCCCGTCAGCAGCACCAGCGCATAGCCGACCAGCAGCACCAGCGCGGCGAGCGGCCCGCGCCGGTCGCGCGCACGCATCCAGCCTTCGGTCAACCCGCCGCTCCAGCCGATCCGGTCCCAGCCCTGCAAGGCGATGCCGAGCACCCAGCGGCTCTTCTGGCGCACCACTGCCTCGAAACGGTTGGGGAAGAAGGCGCGAGTCGCCACCAGCCGCCCGTCCTCGCCGCGCACCCGCACCAGCCGGCAGCGCCCGCCATTCGCGGCGATGGCGAGGCCCAGCTCGTAATCCTCGGTCAGGGATTCGCTCGCGAAGGGGCGTCCTTCGGGATGCGCCGCCGCGAGCCGTTCGAGCGCGCTGCGCGCCGCCGCACAGCCCACCCCCGCGCCGGGCAGTCCCACCCCGAGCCAGTCGCGCACCACCAGCGCCTTGCCGTGGGCCTCGGCAAATTCCTCGCAGTAATGGCTGCCGAGCTGGTTCGCCAACCAGCCGCCATGACGCTGGACCAGCGGTTCGACCGGCAACTGGACAAACTGCGCACCGAGCGCAACCGCCTCGTCGAGCAGGCCGAGCGCGGCGGGATCGACCATGTCCTCGGCATCGTGGAACACCACCATCGCGAAGCGCCGGCCCGAACGCAGTTCGTCGGTGACGAGTGCAGCGTAGAGGCGGTTGAGACAATCGGCCTTGGTGCTCGGCCCGTCGCGGTCATGGATCACGAGGCGCAGCCGCGGATCGCCCCGCGCCGCCGCGCTCGCCGCCGCGAGCGTGGCCGGATCGTTGCGGTAGCAGCCGACATAGAGCCGCATCGTGGCCTGCGGCCAGCTGGCGAGCAGATGGCCGACAGTATCGCCGATCACCGCGGCCTCATTCCAAGCGGGGATGATCACCGCCGCCGGGCCATGCAGCGCACGGTTCACCAGCGTCGCACGCGTGCGAGACGGGGCCTTCGCACGGCCCGTGATGCGCAGGTAAAGCCACAGCGCGTCGACGACGAGATCATCGGCCGCGCCGATCAGGAAGAAGATCCCGGCAAACAGCAGCAATTCATGCTGTAGCAGCACGAGCCACTGCCACAGGCCAAGGTCTCCGATCGGCAAGGCGACCCCCTTCCCGGTGTGAGCGGCGAACCTATCCCGCGCTTGCAGCGGATGCAACACCCCCAGATTTTTTGATAGTTTACAGCAGGTTTACATCACCTGGGGGAAGGCCGAAATGGCTTTACCAACTGCCGATATTGGGCATGCTGGCCCAAGGTTCGGCCGGTTCGAGATAGCCATCCTGCAGCAACTCGATCGATATCCCGTCGGGCGATTTGACGAAGGCCATGTGTCCGTCGCGCGGCGGCCTGTGAATGGTATGGCCGGCATCCATGAGACGCTGGCAGGTGTCGTAGATGTTCTCGACCCGGTAGGCGAGATGGCCGAAATTGCGCCCGCCAGTGTACGTCTCGGGCGCACTGCCATCTTCCGGCGGCCAGTTGTAGGTCAGTTCGATCTCGGCCACACCCTCCTGCCCCGGCGCGGCGAGAAAAATCAGCGTGAAGCGCCCCGCCGCGACATCGAAACGGCGCACTTCCTCCAGCCCGATAAGTCTGAAGAAATCCACCGTCGCTTGCGGATCGGTGACGCGGATCATCGAGTGGAGGTATTTCACCATGATGCGACCCTCAATTCTTGCCCGGCCTTCGGCGCGGCAGCAGGACATGTCAGCAAGGCTTTGGCATCGCGGACACGATGCAGAAAACCAAGACTCGTTCAAAAACCATTCATCGCACTTGATGCACATTTCGTCGTATCAACTGCGACAGGGGAACAATGCGATGAGCAGTGATGCTGTGCAACCGGCGAAAACGACCGGGGATTTCTGGAAGGCGCCGACCACCCGGCTGTGGTTCGGAACGGCGGGGATCCTCGCGGTCGGGATGATCGCGGGCGGCTACCTGCTGGGCGACGGGTTGCTGCGCGCCAAGGATGCCGAGCGCGCGGTCACCGTGCGCGGCCTTGCCGAGCGCAACGTCACCGCCGATCTCGCCACCTGGACGATTTCCTATTCGGCCACCTCGAACAGCCTCGCCGAGGCGCAGGCCAAGGTGCGCGCCGATACCCAGGCGATCGCCGCCTTCTTCAAGGATCTCGGCTTTCCCGCCGACGCGTTGCAGCCGATCGGTGCCAACCTGTCGAGTTACACCAACGAGGGGCAGACCAGCTTCACCGTGCGCCAGCGTCTCGCCCTTCGCACCACCGATATTGCCCGCGCCCAGCAGGCGGTGGCGCGGCAGTTCGACCTCGTCGGTCGCGGGGTGTTCCTCGAAGAAGGTTCGGGCATGGCCTACACCTTCACCAAGCTCAACGACATCAAGCCGGAAATGGTGGCCGAAGCGACCAAGGACGCGCGCGCGGCGGCCGAACAGTTCGCCAAGGATTCCAACTCCCGGGTAGGCAAGATCAAGGAGGCAACGCAGGGCTATTTCGAGATCGAGGCGCGCGACGGCGATGCCGGTGGCTGGGGCATGGCCGACAGCCCCTACAAGAAGGTGCGCGTGGTCACCACGGTGAGCTTTTCGCTCGATTAGCCGGGCGCGCTGCCGTCCGGCGCCGAAAGAACACCGTCCGTCGCGCCCGCCGCGGGGTGCGTTTGCGCGGCAAGGCCAGCCGCTGTAATGCCGCTGCCCCCGGTGCCGTATCCGGAACCGCTAGTTCATCATGCTTCAGAAATTGCGCGATATCTTCAGGCCGAAACCTGCTCCGAAGCTGCCTTCGGTTCCGGCCGGCACACGCTATTATGCGATTGGCGACATTCACGGGCGGCTCGATCTGCTCGAGGCGTTGATCGCCGCGATCGAGAATGACGACCGGCAGGCCGGCCCCGCCGACACGTGCATCGTTCTGCTCGGGGATCTGGTCGATCGCGGGCCGGACAGCGCCGGGGTGATCGCCCGCACCCGGCGCTGGCAGCAGCACGCCAAAGTCAGGGTGCTGGCTGGCAATCACGAGGAGATGTTCCTTGCCGCCTTCGAGCGACCCGAGGCGCTCCGCCACTTCCTCAAGCATGGCGGGCGCGAGACGATGTTGAGCTATGGCCTCTCGCCGCAGCAGTTCGCCACGCTCGAACTCGAGGCGCTGTTCGACAAGCTGCACGAGCTGGTGCCGGAGTCCGAGCGCGAATATATCGCTTCCTTCGAGACGATGATCCCCGCAGGCGACTATGTCTTCGTCCACGCCGGAATCGATCCTGCCCGTCCGCTTGACGCGCAGCAGCGCTCCGATCTGCTGTGGATCCGCGAGCGTTTCCTCAATTACCAAGGCCCGCTCGAAAAGGTCGTGGTGCACGGCCACACCATCTTCGAGCAGGTGATGGATTGCGGCAATCGCATTGGGATTGACACTGGCGCATTCCGTTCGGGTGTGCTTACAGCGCTCGTGCTCGAGGGCGATCAGCGGCGGATCATCCAGGCCCGTGCCTTAGGTGGTGGCCCGGTCGAGATCTTCCACGACGACCGGGCTTGCTAGTTTTCCCCCGGCGGCGGGGCACCTTCCGAGGTCACGCGAAAAGGTCAGCTGGTCATGAAGATTGCGATGGTGGGTTCGGGCTATGTCGGGCTCGTATCGGGAGCCTGTTTTGCCGATTTCGGCCATGACGTGGTGTGCATCGACAAGGATCAGGGCAAGATTGACCGGCTGCACGCCGGCATCATGCCGATCTATGAACCCGGGCTTGCCGCGCTGGTGGAAAGCAATGTCAAGGCGGGCCGGCTCGCCTTCACCACCTCGCTGGCCGAGGGCATCAAGGGCGCGGATGCGATTTTCATCGCGGTCGGCACCCCGAGCCGCCGCGGCGATGGCCATGCCGATCTCACCTTTGTCTATCAGGTCGCCCGCGAAGTGGGCGAAAGTCTGGCCAATGACGCGGTGGTGGTGACCAAGTCGACCGTCCCGGTCGGCACCGGCGACGAGGTTGAGCGGATCATCCGCGAGACCGGAACCGCGCATAGGTTCTCGGTCGTCTCCAACCCCGAATTCCTGCGCGAAGGCGCGGCGATCGGCGATTTCAAGCGTCCCGACCGGATCGTCATCGGATCGGAGGACGAGTTCGGGCGCGAAGTGATGCGCGAGGTCTATCGCCCGCTGTTCCTGAACGAAAGCCCGATCCTGTTCACCTCGCGCCGCACGAGCGAGCTGATCAAATACGCCGCCAATGCCTTCCTCGCGACCAAGATCACCTTCATCAACGAGATGGCCGATCTGTGCGAAAAGGTCGGCGCGAACGTGCAGGATGTCTCCCGCGGCATCGGCATGGACAACCGCATCGGCCCGAAGTTCCTCCACGCCGGCCCCGGCTATGGCGGCAGCTGCTTCCCCAAGGACACCCTCGCGCTGCTCAAGACTGCCGAGGATTACCAAAGCCCGATCCGGATCGTCGAAGCGGTGGTCAAGGTCAATGAGAGCCGCAAGCGGGCGATGGGGCGCAAGGTGATCGATGCGCTGGGCGGGATCGAGGCGGCGCGCGGCAAGAAGGCGGCGCTGCTGGGCCTGACCTTCAAGCCCAACACCGACGACATGCGCGACAGCCCCGCGCTCGCGATCGCCCAGACGCTGATGGATGCCGGCGTGGCGGTGGCCGCCTATGACCCGGAAGGCATGGAGCAGGCCCGGCCGCTGCTTCCCGAAGTCACCATGTGCGAAAGCGCCTATGAGGCCATCACCGGCGCCGATGTGGTGGTGATCGTGACCGAATGGGACGCCTTCCGCGCGCTCGATCTCAAGCGGGTCAAGGAACTCGCCAAGGCGCCGGTGATGGTCGACCTGCGCAACATCTACAATCCCGAGGACATGCGCGCCGCCGGCTTTGCCTATACAAGCGTGGGCAGAGCCTAGTTCGTCGGCGTGCCCGCCTCGGCGGGCAGGCAAACCAGAAGATCAGGGGGCCATCATAAGCCGGGTTCTGTCTCCGCGGGCGGTATCCCTTGCGGGACGGGCCTGCGGGGGCAGCCATTCATCTGGGCCGGCGATTGCTCGACGGCTCTAGCAGCCAACCCGGGTCTCTCGGCGCGAAACCCGCCTGCCTCCTTACCAAAGGCACGAGACCCCTATTCGGCCTTGCTCCGGGTGGGGTTTGCCATGCGGTTGCTGTTGCCAGCCCCCCGGTGCGCTCTTGCCGCACCCTTTCACCCTTGCCTGTGCCGTTTGACGGGCCATCGGCGGTCTGCTCTCTGTGGCACTTTCCCTGACGCCCCCGCAAGGACGCCGGCGGGCGTTACCCGCCACCCTTGTTTCGTGGAGCCCGGACTTTCCTCGCATCCCGAAGGACACGCGGCTGCCTCAGGCCCCCTGACGCGCGCCCATATAGGGCTGCATCGGCAAAAGGCAAAGCTAGCGCGTGCGCCCCCGGTCACGATCGAGCAGCAATTGCCACAGGATCGCCGCCACTTCGCCGTCGACCACGCCGGTGATGTGTTCGGGCCGCCAGCGCCGCTCGAAGGCCTCCACCGCCTTTCGCTGATCGGTGATGTCGTAGCCGAAGCGTTCGAGCGCGAGGAAGAACGCTCCCTCGTTGTGGAACGGATCGCCGGCGGCAAGGCATCGCGGACGGGGCAAGCACAGGCGATGTTCGGCCAGCCGCTCCCACGGGAACAGTTCGCCCGGATCGATCTTGCGCATCGGCGCGACATCGGAATGACCGACCACATTGGCGCGCGGAATGTCGTATTGCTTCACGATCCGCGCCAGCAGCGGGATCAGCGCGTCGATCTGCGCCTTGGCAAACCCGCGGTAGCCGCCGTTCTCGCTCGCATGGCCGGGATGGTCGAGCTCGATTCCGATGCTGGCCGAATTGACGTCGGGGATCCCGCGCCAGTAGCTCGCCCCGGCGTGCCAGGCGCGCCGGTCTTCCGGCACCAGCCGGATCACCTCGCCTTCTTCGGTGATGCAGTAATGCGCGCTGACCGAGGCAGCAGGATCGCACATCCGCGCGAGCGCGGCCTCCACCGGCTTCATCTCGGTATAGTGCAGCACCACCATGCTGATCGGCAGGGTGCGTTGATTGTGGTTGGGCGAGGGCACCTCGCGGTGGACCAGTTCGTCCTGGCGCGCGCCTTTCCCCCCCGGCATCGACCCAGCCTAACCGATCAGGCCGTCCGGCTCGGGCAGCACCGCGCCGAGCACCAGCATTCCATCACCCAGCTTGTACTGGATACCGCCCGCCATTTCCTCGGCCAGCAGCGCGATCATGTGGGCGGCGGCGGTGCGGCTGGTGATCTCGCCATCGGCGAGATCCCCCTGCAGCGCACGGCCGATGGTCTCGTCGAAGGCGATCCGATCACCGCGGGCGCGGGCGACGATCTCGACCGCCCCGTCGCGCCGCTCCGCGCCGATATCGAGCACGCCCCCGCGCACCAGCGCATCCAGCGCGATCTGCGCGAGGTTGAGCAGCACCTTGATCGCCGGCTTGGGCAGGCTCGGCTCGGCGATCGCCCAGTTGATTTCGACCCGCTTGGCATCAGCGACGAGCGCGTTGACCACGCTCTGCGCCTCGTCGATCGGGATCGCCTCGCCGAAGCCGCCCGCCGCACCGAAGGCGAGACGGAAGAACTTCAATTTATCGGTGCTGATTTTTGCCGAATGTTCAAGCAGTTCCATGCAACGCGCGCGCATTTCCGGATCCTGCTCCTCGGCGAGCAGTTCCAGCCCGTTGGCGAGCGCGCCGACCGGCGAGAGCATATCATGGCACAGCCGCGAGCACAGCATCGCGGCAAGATCGGTTTGCGATATCATGCCCTTTCCCTAACCATCGCCGATGGTAAAGGAAAGGGCGGCAAAGCCGTCTTTCCCGTCCTTCCAGAACCTGATGTCCCCGCCCGCGACGATCGCCCAGACGCGCCCATCGCCCGCTGCCATCGCACGGTCGGTGGCCGAGGGTTCGGCGGGGCCGGACGGGTGCGAATGGAAATAGCCGATCACCTGCGGCCCGCCGGCGCGCGCGGCGCGATGCGCATCGATCAGCGCCTGCGGGTCGATCTCGAAATGGGTTTCGGGCGCAGGGTGGACGTTGCGCGTCTGCATCGCGCGGACAATCCATCCTTCCTCGCCCAGCAGGATTCCGCAGGCCTCGCACGGGTGCGCCGCGGCGGCGGCGGCGCGCATGGTGGTGAGCGCATCCTTGGCGACAAGCAATGCCATTATCCGTCGTCCCCGTTCCGGCGGGAAGCATTCCCGAGCATGACCCGCTGATAGCCCCCTGCCGGTGCGGGGGCGGTGCGCAAAGGGCTAAGGCACACGCGGGCCTTCGACAAGCGCAGGGCAAAGGGTTAGGGGGTGCGGCGTGAGCGAACCCGAAATCATCACCGGCACCATCACCGCCGCCGACGGCTCTGGCGCCCGCCTCGACAAGGCGCTGGCCGAAGCCACCGGGCTTTCGCGCGCGCGAGTGCAGGGATTGATCGCGGAAGGCCGGGTCGATGTCGCGGGCCGGACTGCGGCGAGCGCCGCGATGAAGGTGGCCAAGGGCACCGCGTATCGCATCACCCTCGCCGCGGCCGTGCCTGCCGGGGCGCTGCCCGAGGAGATTGCCCTGCGCATCGCCTATGAGGACGCGCACCTCGTCGTCGTCGACAAGCCTGCCGGCATGGTGGTGCATCCGGCGGCGGGCAATCCCAGCGGCACGCTGGTCAATGCCCTGCTGCACCACTGTCGCGGCCAGCTTTCCGGCATCGGCGGGGTGGCGCGCCCCGGCATTGTCCACCGCATCGACAAGGACACCTCGGGCCTGCTGGTGGTGGCCAAGACCGATGCCGCGCATGAAGGCCTCGCCGCCCAGTTCGCCGCGCACGATGTCCACCGCCGCTATATCGCGGTCTGCGCCGGGCATCCGCACCCGTGCGAAGGCACGATCGACGCGCGGATCGGCAGATCCGATGCCGACCGCAAGAAAATGGCGGTGCTGCCCAAGAATTCCTCGCGCGGAAAAACCGCGGTGACCCATTACAAGGTGCTCGAAAAGCTGGATGCGGCGAGCGTGATCGAATGCCGGCTGGAAACCGGCCGCACCCACCAGGTGCGCGTTCACCTTGCGTCAATTGGCCATCCGCTAGTGGGAGACCCTGTCTATGGCCGTACGCCCAAACCGCTCCGTCCGCTGCTCGAACGACTCGACTTTGCCCGGCAGGCGCTGCACGCGGCCGAGCTTGGCTTCGTTCATCCGCTCACCGGGCAAACCATCCGTTTGCGCAGCGAAATGCCGGCGGACATGGCGGAACTCATCGACCAACTGCGTCGTTGTATTCGATGAATTGCGCATACAACTGACAGGTTTTCGCGTATATTCATAACCCGTGGCCCAAGCGCAAGCGATGCCCGTCAGGGGTCCTTGCCAAGCGGTCGACACTAGAAAGGTTAGGTAAGAAGTGACCAATGCGAAAAGCCCTTCGGTTCCGGCCCTCAGCGGTGAACAGAGCCTCAACCGCTATCTCGCCGAGATCCGCAAGTTCCCGGTGCTCACCGCCGAGCAGGAATACATGCTCGCCAAGCGCTATCAGGAACATGGCGATCCTGATGCCGCCGCCCAGCTGGTGACCAGCCATCTGCGCCTCGTCGCGAAGATCGCGATGGGATACCGCGGCTATGGCCTGCCGATTGCCGATCTCATCTCGGAAGGCAACGTGGGCCTGATGCAAGGTGTCAAGAAGTTCGAGCCCGATCGCGGCTTCCGCCTCGCGACCTACGCGATGTGGTGGATCAAGGCCTCGATCCAGGAATATATCCTGCGTTCGTGGAGCCTGGTGAAGATGGGCACCACCGCCGCGCAGAAGAAGCTGTTCTTCAACCTGCGCCGGCTGAAGAAGAACCTCGACGCCTACGAGGAGGCCGATCTCCACCCCGATGATGTCGCCAAGATCGCGACCGACCTCGGCGTGCCGGAGCAGGAAGTGATCAACATGAACCGGCGGATGATGATGGGCGGTGACGGCTCGCTCAACACGCCGATGCGCTCCGGCGAGGAAGGTTCGGGCGAATGGCAGGACTGGCTGGCCGATGATCGTCCGCTCCAAGACGAGGCCGTGGCCGAGGCCGAGGAATCGCAGATGCGCCACGAAATGCTGGCCGAAGCGATGGAAAGCCTCAACGAGCGTGAACGGCACATCCTGATCGAGCGCCGCCTGACCGACAAGCCGCAGACGCTCGAGGAACTGTCGCAGACCTACGACGTCAGCCGCGAACGCATCCGCCAGATCGAGGTGCGCGCGTTCGAGAAGCTGCAAAAGGCGATGCAGCGGATCGCGGGCGAACGGCTGCTGCCCGGAATCGCCTAGCGCATTGACGCTAAGTTGCACGATCATTGTCGTCTCATTGACGGAGCGCGGCGATGCCATGCCGCGCTCCGTTGCCGTTTTCGGCCAATGTTTCACGTGAAACATTTGCAGAACATCATCCCGCTTCCGCACGGCCCGCCGGTCGGCTAAGCGGACCGGATGTTGCTCGCCATCACCCGCTATGCTGCCAAGGCTGTCCTGTGGTTCACCGGCCTCACGCTGGTGCTGGTGATCGCTTTCAAATGGACACCTCGAAAAACCCTCGCCTTTGATGCGCTGATCTGATTCACTCTGCGCTGCGATGAGCGGAGGCGATGATGGTTGGTCAGCCGGGTTTCTTTGATTTGTCGGATCGGTATGCGGCGTTGAGCGCGGCGGGCGATCCGCTGGAGCGGTTGGCGGGGGTGGTGGATTTTGAAGTGTTCCGCGGGCCGCTGATCGTGGCGCTGAGGCGGAGCGATCGTGGCAAAGGCGGCCGGCCGCCGTTCGATCCGGTGATGATGTTCAAGATCCTGGTGCTGCAGGCGCTCTACTCGCTCTCGGACGAGGCGGCAGAGTTCCAGATCAAGGACCGGCTCTCGTTCCAGCGGTTCCTGGGGTTAGGGCTCGATGGCAAGGTGCCTGATGCCACCACGGTGTGGCTGTTTCGTGAGCAGCTTGTGAAGGCCAAGGCGATCGACAAGCTCTTTGCGCGCTTCGATGCCGTGCTGACCGATCGCGGCTATCTGGCGATGGGCGGGCAGATCATCGATGCGACCGTGGTGCCGGCGCCCAGGCAGCGCAATAGCGATGAGGAAAAGGCCGCGATAAAGGAGGGCAAGATCCCGGAGCGCTGGAAGGAGAAGCCCGCCAGGATCCGCCAGAAGGACCGCGATGCGCGCTGGACGGTCAAATACTCCAAGGCGAAGGTGAAGGAGGGTGCTGATCCTGCGGCGTTCAAGCCGGTCGATCTTGCCATCCCGATGTTCGGCTACAAGAACCACATCGGCATCGACCGGGCGCATGGGCTGATCAGGACCTGGGATGCCAGCGCGGCCAACGCCCATGACGGGGCGCGGCTGCCAGACCT
>NZ_MUYJ01000019.1 GCF_002155695.1 Erythrobacter tepidarius | reverse complement strand
TTGGTGACCAGCTGGTCGATGGTCTGGGTCACGGTCGCCTGGATCTGGGTCTGCAGCGCCCCCGGCGTGCCGGTGACGAAGGTCCAGACCACGCCGTTCAGCGTGATCGTCTGCCCGGCGGCGGGATTGGCGGCGAAGGTGATCGATCCGCTTGCCGCCACGCTGCTCGTCGTCGGCAGGCCGAACAGGGCGGTGAGCCAGTAGCCTGTGCCGCGCAGGTCGAGCGGCACGTCGATCTGGCCCTCGTCGGTGACGAGGCCGCGATAGGGATCCTGCGCATTGCGCCCGCGCCCGAGCAGCGGATCGGCGGCGAGCGGTTGCGTGGCGGCAAGGTCGGTCGAGCGGAAGTCGAGGCTGCGCCAGCCGCTCGACGGCATCACGCCATAGCTCGTCTCGCGGGCGATCTTGAGCGTCGCATCCGCGCCATAGGCACGCAGTTTGGGCATGGGTCATCTCCGATGGGGATGGGGGACGGGAAGGCCCGCGCGAGCCACCCGCGCGGGGCAGGATTATTGTTTCAGATCATGTGCTTAATCGCTTGATAAGCAGGGCGGACAGAGCGAACACGCTTCTACCGGATGCATCGCCAACGGAGGAAGCAGATGACCCTGACCACCACCGCCCGCCACGAGGCCCGCGCCGAGAAGGCCCGCCGCAACAGCAAGGCAGCGCTCGAAGCCTTCATGGCCAACAAGCTCGAAATCGACAGGCTGCTCGAACGTCTGCAGGCGCTGAGCGAGGATCATTTCCACGCCGAACCCGACAGCGTGCACTGGGGCCATGTCGGCAGCCTTGCCCATGTCCGCGACCAGCTGCGCGAGATCGCCCGCTTCCTTGGGATCGAGGCATGACCATGACACAGAGCAGTCCCATGCCGGTTTCCGACACCCAGCGTATGGTCCTGAGCGCCGCCGCCCAGCGCGCGGATGGCAATGTCCTGCCGCTTCCCGGATCGCTGCGCGGACCCAATGCCCGGCGGGTCGTTGCCGCCCTGCTGCGGCGCGGGCTCATCGCCGAGACCGTGACCCGCAGCTGGACCAAGGCCAGCGCCAAGCACAACACTTTCTGGCGCAATGACGAGGACGGCCGCGCCACCCTGCTTCACATCACGCCCGCAGGCCTTGCCGCCGTCGGCAGCGCCGGGGGAGCCAAGGCTGCAGCCCCGCAAGGATCTGGCGCTGCGCACGAGGAGTCCCAATGCCCGCACTGCAACGGCGCAGGCCGCAGGCTCCATCTGGCTGGCACCGAGCTTGCACACACCACGCGCTGCCACATCTGCGATCCTGAGCCCGAACCACCCGCTTCGCAGGAGGCTGTCGCCACGCCTGCCCCGCCGCCGCGCCGCCAGCGCGACGGCACCAAGCAGGCCGCGCTCATCGCCATGCTGCAGGCACCCGAGGGCGCCAGCGTGGCCGAGATCGCAGCAGCACTCGGATGGCAGAGGCACACGGTGCGCGCCGCGCTCTCGCATGGGCTCAAGCGCCGCTTGGGCCTTGGCGTGGCCTCGCACCGGGACGAGACCCGCGGGCGGGTCTATCGCTTGCAAGCGGAAGGCTGAGCCATGGCCAAGGCCACGCTCCACGACCGTCTGGTCGCCGCTCTCCTCGCCTCGGGCGAGCGCCTCGTCCCCGATGCCGCCACGCAGCGCTACACTGTGCTTACCTGCAGCCATCCCAAGGCGCCGCAGGGCTGGCACTACTACGTCGGGCGCGCCGGGGCCTTGCGCGTCGGCCCATCCGCCAGCGCCAGCCGCGCGGTGAGCGAGACGCTGAAGGACACACTGCTCGGGATCGCCCGCCTGAAGCAGGCGTGACGACTCCGCAGTCGCAGCTTGATGATCCGCCGCCTCCGTCCGGGCGGCGGCTCCCGTTCGGGCCCATTGCCGGCCCATCCTGATCCCATCGCATCTCACCCCGCGAGCGGATCGCTGACCAGATACTCGGCGGTCAGCACGAGCCGCGCGGTGAGCAGCGGGACTGCGCCCTCGATGGCCAGCACCCCGATCTCCGGCGCGGCCGGAGTGAGGGTCTCGGCAAGGCCGCCGAGCGTCTCGTCGGCGCGGAGTGCCGCACCGATCGCGCCGAGCAGCCCATCGAGCGCCGCCTCACCGCCGCCAGCATTCCCCTGCGGCACGAACAGCTCGAGCTCGATGCGGTGGCGATACCATTCGCGGCGCGGGTTCAGCGTCACCTCGGGCTCGCCCGGCTCGCCGTCGCGCAGGATGACGAGCCCGTCAGCCGGCACCTTCTCGGGCAGGGCCGCATTGCGCCGCACCGGCGCCGCGAGTGCAGCGCCGAGCTGCGCGGCGAGCGCTGCCAGAATGGCCTCACGCGTCGACATCACCGATCCTCACCTCCAGCGTCCCACCACCCGGTCCTCGAGCCGGCCGATCCAGCGCTCGGCCGCGCCTTCGACATCGAGGCGCTTGCGAAGCCGCACCTGCGGCACCAGCACGAAGAGCACCACGCTCACGAGGCCGCGCCCGGTCCTGAGCGCCGTGGCGCTCGCCCGGGCATAGCCGCCGCGCCGGCCGCTGCGCGCGCGCAGGTTCTCGGCGACCAGCAGGGCTGGCCGGCCCGCTCGTCCCGGCACGAGGCGTAAAGGCGTGCCCATGCGCTGCTCCCACAGCTGCGGCGTGAGCCGCCGGTCACCGGCGCGCATGGAGAGCGCCGCCTCGGTCGGGATGGCAAGGAAGGTGCCGCCACGCGCGCGAATCAGTGCGCCCTCGGCATGGCCGCGGATGATCGCCGGCGCCTTCGACCAGACCAGTCCCGCCGCCCCGAGGCTCGCCTCGCCGCTCGGCCAGACCTGCGAGCGCCAGGTGCGGGAAAGGCGCGCTCCCAGCCCCGCGCCGGTCACCTGCGCGCGCAGCTCGCCCTTGAGCCCGGCGGTCGCCTCGGTGACAGCCCCGCTCACCGCCTGCTCGGCCGCAGCCACCTCTTCGGCCATGATCTGCCTGAGATCGCCGATGGTGGTGAGCGCGAGCCTCATGAGGGGGCCAGCTCCGCCGTCCAGACGAGGCGCTCGGCATCGCCCAGCGGCTCGCCCTGGACGATCCAGTCCTGGCCTGCGACCGCGATGACATCGCCTGGTTCCAGCACTGGCACCTCGGCCATGCGCAGATCGGCGAGCGCGGTTGCGGCGTGAAGGCGGGTCTCGCCCCAGTCGGCCACCCGGTCCGGCCGGCGCAGCACCACGCGCACCGGAACCGGCGGGCCGCTGCCGCCAGCACGCCAGAGACCATCGCGGGCAAGGTTGGGGTCAGCGAACAGCACATCGAGCGCGGCGGCAAAGGCGCTCATCAGAAGCTGCCGTTGAGCCGCACCCGGCCGACGACATCCTCGGCCCCGCCGGCAACCGCCTCGGTGGCAACGCCGATGAGCGTGTTGCCCGAAGCCGTGGTGGTGCAGCGCCGGTTGGTGTTGTCCCAATAGACCCTGGCGCCCACGCTCCAGGCCTGGCTCGGCGCCTTGGCCAGATCGAAGACGCCGACGAGCGCGGCCTCGACATTGTCACCGGATTGCGCAGCACCGCTGGCGACGCCGAAGATCGCGCCCACCAGCAGGCCGTCGCCGGGGGCAAGGGCATGGGGTGCGGCAAGGGTGATGGTCTTGCCGGGCTGGACGTAGTTTTTCATGGGGAAGATCCTCCTGGAAAGACGAAGGGCGGCCCGTCAGGACCGCCCATCTCGTAGGGGTTCAGGTGTCAAAGACGGGACCGGATCAGGCGCCGGGGTTCCTGTAGAGGCCGCGCCAGTCGATCGCCTTGGCGCCGAAGTCGAGCCGGCACTTGATCTCGACCCCGTCGACATCGAACCCGTTGCGGGTCTCGATGTAGGCCCCCTGCTGGCCCTCGAGATAGGCATATTCGATGGTGTCGATCTGGGCGGGCGAGGCGGCGAGATACCAGGCGGTCTCGCTCGCGGCATCGAGCCGCGGCTCGGCGATCGGCACCAGCGTGCGGATCGAGGCCGGCACGACATTGCCGCTGGAGGCCGGCACGAGGTTCTGCGCCAGCAGCTGCTCGGCCTTGAGTTCCAGCGCGGCGGGCACGATCAGGAAGGCCGGGCGGATGTTGAGCACGGTCTTCTTGTCGAGCCCGGTCTGCCTCGCCATGGCCGCGCGCGCCGCCCCGAGGCTCGTGACATCGAGCGCCGTGCCGGTGGCGGCAAGGTTCCTGTGGCTCGCATGGAACAGCGCCTGCCCGTCGGCCATGGCGGGGTTGGAGGTGATGATCGACCAGACGACATCGCTTTCGAGCTGGGCGATGGCATTGCCATACATCGCCGGGATCCGGGTGAAGGCGTCGAGATCGTCGTTGATCAGCACCTGACGGGTGATCGCCACCACCCGGCCATAGGTCTTCACGCGATAGCTCTCCTTGCTCTCCCCGAGCGTGCCGCGCTTGAACTCGCCGCTCTCGGCCACTTCCAGAAGCTGCGGCGCCTCGCCCAGTTGCACCCGGTGCATGGCCTTGAAGTCAGTGGCCAGCACCTGGCGGCAGAAGGCGGTGAAGGTGCGCGGGGCAGCCTCATAGGCCTGGCGCAGGGTGCGGTTGGTGACGGCCGCGAGGATCTCGGGGAAGTCCGAGGTCGCATGCAGCGCGCGGGTCGCCACCTCGTCGCGCGAGAGCCCGCGCGTGCTGGTGCCGGCCAGCTCGAGGCTCTCGCGCGCGAGTTCCATGAGCGTCATGCCGCGATAGGACCGCGCGGCATCCTCGAGCGGGAACAGGCCCGGGCTGTAGCGGTGGAGCAGGGCATTGGTCACCGCCTCGCGGCGGGTGACCCGCTCGTCGCGCCCGCCGAGCGGGATCGCGACATGGGGGAAGCTGCGGGTCTCCTCGGCCTTGGCAGCAAGCTCGTCGAGGATCAGCTGCCGCGCTTCCTCGAGCGGGGTGCCGCGCCGGACCAGATCCTCGGCGAAGCCGCGCTCGAGCCTGAGGCGGCTTGCCAGATCGTGGATCGCGGCGACCCGCGCGCGTTCCTCCTCGCGGGCCCGGCGCGCGATCGCCTCGGCATCGGACGGCAAGCCGGCATCGGCCTCGCGCAGCGGCGTGGGAATGGGGGCAACAGCGGGGGCGCCATCGGAAGCGACGGCGCTGGCAGCCGCGCGGGTTTCCTCGCACGGGGCGCTGGCGGCCGCATCGGCGGCGGACGGATCGGGGACGGGGTCGTGCATGGTCAGCTCTCCTTCGGGGCTTGGGCGTGCGTCCCGCCGGACGAGGACGCAGGGGGAATGGGGGACCGGGCTGCTGCGGAAGCCGGCCTGCGGGTCGGCGCCCACCGGCACGGCCGAGATCTCGAAGGGGGTCCAGTCGATCGCGCGCCACAGCTCGCGCCCGTTCTCCGGCCGGCTCACCTGGTAACGGTGGACCTGGTAGCCGATCGAGACCGCGCGGATGTGCCCGGCCTCGATGTCGCGCCAGATCGGCTCCACCTCCGCGCGCTCGGAGAAGCGGATCAGCGCAAGCCCGCGCCCCTGCTCGATCCGCGCCGAGCCGGGCACCACCGAGCCGATGATCGCATCGAGGCTGTCGGTCTCGTGCACCTTGAGGAACGGCGCGCCCGCATTCAGCCGCTCGAGCCGGACATGGGCGGGATCGAGGCTCAGCTCCTCGTCATAGGGCGCATCGAACCAGCGCTGGCGCAGCACCCGTGCACCGGTCGACCAGACCACCTCGACGGTGCGGGCGGCAGGGTCGATGGTATGGGGCGCAAGCTCGCCCGCCCGGCGCAGCGCCGGAAGCTCGATCGTCGTCTCCATTGCCTGTCACTCCTGTTCGCTGTCGGTGGCGAGCGGATCGCTGCCCTGCACCCCGCCAGTGCGGCTCACCCGCCTCGGATCGCTGTCGAGCACGAGGCCGAGCGCATCGAGCCGGGCATTGGTGGCGGCGATCTCGGCCAGCACCGCCTCGGGATTGCGCCCGGCACGCGCGATCGCCTCGGCCAGCGTCATCGTGCCCGAGCGGATGGCGATGAGGTTGGCCATGGCATCCTTGTAGGGATCGACCGCCTCGAAGCGCGGCGGCGACCACTCGACCGGAACCTCGGGCACAGGGATTGCCCCTGCCGCCCAGGCGCCTTGCGTGAACCAGCGCCAGACGGGCAGGCAGAACATCGGGATGAACAGCTGCCACTGCACCGCATCGATCATCCGGCGGAACTCGACGAGGCCGGCGCGGATCGAGGAGTAGTTGACCTGGGAGAGATCCCCGGTCAGCAGCTCGTAGGGCACCCGGAACCCGGCCGCGATGGTGTGCAGGCTCGCGCGGCGGTACTCGGCATAGCCGCCGGTCGCGGCAGGCTGGTTGAAGCGGATGTCCTTGCCGCCGCGGGCATAGGCGATCAGCCCCGGCTCGAACTGCTCGACCCGGTTGCCGTCGGCATCGACCACCGCCGGGGCAATGCCCTGCTGCGTCTCGTCGTCGCCGACGACGATCGCGGTGACGCAGGCCTCGGTCTTCTTCCTCACGATCTCGGCGACCTCGTAGTCGTCGAGATCGCGCAGGACCCGGATCACCGGCGCGCCCCAGGGCACGCCGCGCACCTGCGTGCGCTGCTTCTCGTAGACATGGGCGATGTCTTCGGCCGGCACCGGACGGCTGCCCTGCCGCAGCGTGGCCAGAGGCCCGCCGTCGCCGGGATGCTCGGCATGGAGCCAGTAGGCCCGGCGGCGCCCCAGCGCATCGAACTCGACCCCCTGGACGATCCGCCCCGCGCCGGAAGCGCCATGGCGGGAGCCATCGAGCAGGTCGGCCTCGATCATCTGCAGCTGCAGCGGCACGGCCAGACCATCCCCGGCGCGGCGCGGACGGCGCCGCACCAGCACCTCGCCGGCCTCGACCATCTCGCGGCAGACCAGCGTCTGCAGGCCGTAGAAGTCGAGCTGGCCATCGGCGTCGCACTCGGCCGACCAGCGCTCGAACAGGGCATCGACCCGGCGGTCGAGGGCCGCATCGCCGCTCGCAGAGCGCGGCATGATGCCCGCGCCTACGATATTGTTGACCAGCACCGCCACCGCCTTGGCGGCATGGGGATTGTTGCGCACCAGATCGCGCATGCGGTCGCGCAGGAGCGGCCCGGCCGCGCCGATCTCGGCATCGGCCGAACTGCCGGTCGCGCGCCAGCCCTCGGTGCGCCGCCCGCGCGCCGCCCCGTCATAGCCGCGCGCAAGGCTCGCGAAGGCCTCGCGCGCCAGCACCCGGCGCGCGGCCATGCGCGGCGCGATCCAGCCCAGCGCCCGGTCGAACCAGCCCAGCGCCATCAGCGATCCCCGCGCGAGAACCCGGCAAGGCCGGCAAGCGGCAACGGCCGCGAGGCGCTGGCGAGCGCCTGCTCGAGCGTGCGGATCCGCGCCAGCAGATCGGCGGCCGAGCCGTATTCGACGGTTCTGCCGTCATAGCTCACGCGGGTCGTGCCGCTGGCGTAGGCGCGGCGCAGGGCCGCCAGTTCCGTCTCGCTCCACGCGCTCATCTCACAACCACCCTTCTCTTCGCCCGAGCCAGTCGGAGCGGCGCTTGCCTTCAGGCGCCCGTCCCGGCCGATGGATCTGCCCGGCAGGATCGCTTGCGCCGGGCGCCACCTGAAGCTGCGCCTCGAGATCGCGCCACTTGTCCTCGCCCCAGCGATCAGCGCCCGCGATCCAGGCCGCCGCTCTGGCATAGACCCGGCAGTCGAGCGCCTCGTTGCGCTCGCGCATTTTCTGCCACTCAAGCCGCGCAAATCCTCTGCGGTTGCGCACCGTTACCAGCTGTTCGGCGGTGAGCTGGCGCAGCCACTCGCTCTCGATCCATTGCGGCAGATGTATCGTGCCGGGCGGGAACGCTGCACCCGCGGCAATCTCTTCATCCGTCGGCCTCGCAAGGCGCAGGAAGCGGTAGGTCTCGGTCTTGAAGGTCGAGACCGCCACGGTCCACAGCCGCGCGCCGCGGCGCAGCCTTCTGCCGCTCTCGGTCACGTCCACATAGGTCGGACCCGAGACCGGGCTTGACCGGTTGAACCCCTCCACGCCCTTGATCGGTGCAACCTGGGCAAAGCCTACGCTGCGCGCCCAGGCATGGACCGCCTGGGTCTCGTAGCCGGTGTCGATGGCGAGGCGCGCGATCCGCAAGTGTGCACCACCTGCGTGTCGCCAGCTGCGGTCGAGCAGGGCAGAGAGCTGCGCCCAGGCATCCTGCCGGTCCGGCCCGCCCTCGATCACCAGGTGATCGACGAGCCAGCTTTCCAGCCCGCGCCCCCAGGCCCAGACATCGACCTCGATGCGGTCCTTCTGCACGTCGGCCCCGGCGGTGATGAACAGCCCGCCCGCCGGCACCGTGCCCGGCGTCCACGGCTCGCGCCGATCGTAGAGCCGCTGCCAGTCGGGCGCGTCGCCGGTCTCGACCCAGCTCTCGCCCAGCACCGTGTTGACGAAGGCGCGCATGGCCTCGTCCGAGCCTTGGGCCGCCTCGTGCGCCCGGGCGATGCGCGCCCAGCTCATCCAGCCCACCGGCGAATAGAGCGCCGAGATGTGATAGCCGACCGTGGCCGGATCGGCAGCTTCCGCCGTCGCCCGCCACTCGCCTGCTTCCAGCATCGCCGTCTTGTGGTGCTCACCGATCGGCGCCTCGCAGGCCTCGCAATGATACTCTGCCGTCTCCGGCTTGCCCTTGCTCCAGCGCAGCCGCTCAAACTTGAGCCATTGCATCGCCCCGCAATGAGGGCACGGCACGAAGTAGCGCCGCTGGTCGCTGCTCTCGAACTCGCGCTCGATGCGGCTCACACCGCGGATCGTCGGCGTCGAGACCAGCAGCACCTTGCGCCGGTGCGCGAAGGTCAGCGAGCGCGCCTCGGCGAGGCTCACCGGGTCGCCCTCCTCGTCGGCCGAGGCGGGATAGGCATCGACCTCGTCGAGGAAGATATAGCGCGCCGGGGTCGAGCGCAGGCCGACGGCCGAGTTGGCCCCGGTCATGATCAGGATGCCGCCGGCGAACTCCTTCGACAGCATGGTGTTGCCGGCATCGCGGGATCGGGCGGGTCTGACCCGCTCCCGCAAGGGCGGACTCTCGGCGATCAGCGGCTCGATCCGCTGCCGCGAGTTGCGCTTGGCCAGTTCCACCGTGGGCTGGACCGCCAGCATCGGCCCCGGCGCCTGGTGGATGACATAGCCGATCCAGTTGTTGCCGGCCTCGGTCGCGCCCACCTGTGCGGCCTTCATGAACACCACCCGCTGCGCCGGATCGTGCGGGCTCAGCCGGTCCATGATCTCGCGCATGTAGGGCGTGCGCGCCGTGCGGTAGCGGCCCGGTTCGGCTGAGGCGCGGCCCGAGAGCACCCGGTGGCGGTCGGCCCATTGCGAGACACTCAGCCGCGCATCGGGCGCCAGTCCCCGCGCCCAGGCACGCCGAAGCGCCCCGGCGCCGGGAAAGTCCTCGTTCCCGCCCGAAGCCTCAGGTGAAGTCGGGCGCGCGCGGTGCGGCGAGCTCCTCGAGGTGGCTGCGGACATGGTCCTCCAGGATCTTCTGCATCGCCGCCACCTCCACGATCACTTCGCGGCCTGCCGCCTCGCTGCATGAGGCCGAAAGCTCCGACGCCATCAGCGCCGCCACCCGCGCCGGCCAGGTGATCCACGCCTCGCGCTCTTCGCGCGCCATGCGGAACACCAGCGCCGCGGCCCGGTCGCGCTCGACCAGCTCGCCCTTGAGCTTCTGCAACCGCAGGCGGCGCTCCTGTGCTTTCAGCACCTCGTTCGCGGTCCGGGCCTGCAGGAAGGTCGTGCCCCCCGAGCCGCTGGTGCTGGCCAGCCCCTGTTCGCGCAGGGTCTCGCCCACCGCCGCCACGGCCGCCTCGGGCACTGGCCTGGCGCCCTCGGTCCCTCTCGAGGAACTGGCCGCGCGCCGCGATTTGGCAGGATCGGTGAACTGGCTGCGCCTGGCATCAGACGCGGCGGCATCGATCGAGCCGTCGGCATGCAGCACCAGCCGCCCGGCCGCGCGCGCCTTCTGCACCGCGCCGCGCGAGATACCGGCATGGGCCGCATATTGCCGCTCGCTCATGCCCTTCGTCATGGTCCGACCTGGTCACCTCCCGTCAGCGCCTGGCGCGCGCGCAGATGCTCGAACAGCCGCCGCAGCCCATAGGAGCGCACCACGCTCACCAGCGTGAACACCGCGCCCATCATCAGGTTGGCAGCAAGCGTCGTGTGCAGGCCGAACAGCGGGAAGACCACAAGCTGCGTCACCACCGCCACGCCATAACCCACCACCACATTGGCCAGCGACTCCATCAGCGACATCACGCGGGACTGCTTCATGGCCGCTCTCTCTGCCCGATCCGCGCCAGCGCGGCCCGATATGCACCGGCCACGTCGACGATCAGGCAGGTCTTCGGACGGCGGCACACGATGGCGGGCAGACCAGCGTCATCACTCAGCCAGACCGTCTCGGCGAAGTCGCTGCTCTCATCCCATCGTGCCAGGACGAGGAACAGCGCCATGTCTTGGTGCACACAACCGCGCTGCTCCAGCAGGCCGCGCAGCTCGGCGACCAGACGCCCTGCCTCATGCGGCTCCAGCGACAGGGCACACAGCTCGGCCATCACGGCAAGACAGGCCAGATCGCACCAGTCGAACAGCCGCCGCTGGCCCGGCCTGACCGCCTGTGACGGCCGATAATGGCCCCGCGTGATCCACTGGCCCAACTGCCACGTGCCCAGCCCGCAGGCCTCGCACATCTCCCGGACGGTCCACATGGCCCTACCGCGCCCGCCTGCGCCTGGGTCTCGCTTCGGACACTGCCTCGCCAGCTTCGGCCTCGGTGCCGTCCGCGGGAGGCGGCTGCGCGCCCTTCAGCCGCTCGGCCTTCACCTGCGCGAAGGTGCGGCCGTCGCCCTCAAGGATGGCGGCGCGGCCCGTGGCGGCCTGCCAGCGCTCGACCGCCACATCGACATAGGCCGGGCTGATCTCCATGGCATGAACGCGCCGGCCGTTCTCCTCGCCGGCGATGATCTGCGTGCCCGAGCCGCAGAACGGCTCGTAGCACAGGCCGCCGCGCGCCACATGCTGGCGCATCGGGATGGCGAAGGCATCCACCGGCTTGGGCGTGGGATGATCGGGCCGCTCCTCACCGGCGGGCACGGCCATCTCCCAGGTCGAGGGCAGCGTCTCCTCGGCCACCTTGGGCGGGCGGTGCGGACGGCGCCAGCCCATGAAGCAGGGCTCGTGCTTCCACAGGTAATGCGAGCGGGTGAGCACCCCGCGGTCCTTGACCCAGACGATCTGCTGGTGAACGAAGGCGCCGGCCTTCTCCCAGCATGCTTCCAGCATCGCCTGGCGGCGCGAGGCATGCCAGCAATACCAGGCGGCATCCTCGGCGATCGCCTCGGCAATGGCGGCGGCGATGAAGCCGTCGTAGAGTTCGGCGCCCTGCGCACTGTCGTCCCAGGTGACGCCATAGGACCGGCTCCAGTCCTTGTTCTGCGTGGGATGGTTGGTGCCGTCGTAATCGACCAGATAGGGCGGATCGGTGGCGAACAGGATCGCCCGCTCGCCGTTCATCAGGCGGCGGACGTCCTCATGGTTGGTGCTGTCACCGCAGAGCAACCGGTGGTGCCCGAGGATCCACAGGTCGCCCCTGCGCGAGGCCGGGTTGCGCGGCGGCTCGGGGATGGTCACCGGCGGAACCTAAGCGCCGCCATCCTCATCGCCCGCTTCGGGATCGAGCGCCAGCAGCCGGTCGAGTTCGCCATCGGCAAAGCCGGTGAGCCCCAGATCGAAGTCCTCGGCCAGCAGGTGCCTCAGTTCGCCCGCCAGCAGCGCCTCGTCCCAGGTGCCGAGTTCGGTCAGCCGGTTGTCGGCGATGCGGTAGGCGCGGCGCTGGGCCTCGGTCAGATGCGCCAGCACGATCACCGGAGCCTCGGTCAGCCCCAGCTCCATCGCGGCGAGCACCCGCCCGTGCCCGGCGATCAACTCGCCGTCCTCGGCAACCAGGCACGGCACGGTCCAGCCGAACGCGGCCATGCTGGCAGCGATCCGCGCCACCTGATCGGGCCCATGCTGCTTCGCGTTCTGGGCATAGGGCCTGAGGCGCTCGAGCGGCCACGTCTCGATGCGGTCGGGGGCAAAGGCAAGGGTCATGGGCAGAAAGGAACGATAAAGGGTCAGGAACGCGGGAGGGGCGCACCCGCGCGGGTGGCCGCTGATTGGCCAGGCTGGCTCAGCGGGCGAAGCCTCGATGCGCATGCGGCCGATGGCCAGCGTGCTCGAATGGGCGAACGGGAGGGTGGATTCCACGGTGGACTCCACGGTGGATTGCCTGTGGACTCCGGGTGGATTCCGGAATCCAGTAAGAAGCCACCCGGCAGCTCGCCCGGACTTGCGGCTATCCAGCAGAAATCACGCGGTTTTCCTGTGCCCTCCGGCAGCCGGTGGCTTCCCTCAGACGGGGGTGGCTTCCCAAAAAATCGGCCCTGTCGCTGGCGCTACGCCGCGCCTCGCCCGCCAGCATAGGATTTCCGCCAGGAAGGACCCGTGAACTCGTCTGGAAGCGGGACCAAGGCCGCGACGCGCGCGGCTCGCCCGAGCATGACCGAAATCTAAACCGATCCGGCCGTTTTCGTCTCAGCGAAAAGTGTCCGCCGGACATCTTTCTCTTTGCTTCTCAGGACTTCGCCTGCCCGCAGGGCGATCGCCATGCGGACCACGCTCGACGCCTGGCGTTCCCATGATCGGAATATATCGCCGTTCGACGACATATCGAAAAGTCGCCGATCAGAGACAATTATGCTTGTCGCCGTTCCACGACACTGCTACATTGTCGCCGTTCGACGACAAAGGTAGCCGTGACATGCACGTCCGCACTCCCCTGGACCTCGGTCTGATCATCCGGGATCGCCGGCGCAAGCTGGGCCTCAGCCAGAGCGAGCTTGCCGAGAAGGCCGGCGTCGGCCGGCAGTGGCTCGTAGCGGTCGAGCGCGGCAAGGCCCGCGCCGAGATCGGCCTGGTGCTGCGAACGTTGGCCGCGCTCGGGCTCACCCTTTCCGTCGACGGTGATGGTCGCGACCGCAAGGCCGGTAAGCATGACGACATCGCCCCGGTCGACATCGACGCCGTGGTCTCGTCATTGAAGGGGGACGGTCGATGACCGACATGCTCGTCGTCCTCGCAGATGGCCGCGTCATGGGCGAAATCCGCCGCTCGCGCGCGGGGCGTCTGACCTTTGTCTACGACGAAGGCTGGCGGACGAGCAGCAATGCCTATCCGCTTTCCCTCTCGATGCCGCTCGTGGTCGCCGAGCATGAGCATGGGCGGATCGAGCCATGGCTTTGGGGACTCCTTCCTGACAACGAGGGCATCTTGGCCCGCTGGGGGCAGCGTTTCCATGTCTCCCCGCGCAACCCCTTCGCGCTCTTGAGCGTCGTCGGTGAGGACTGTGCGGGCGCCATTCAATTGGTCGCACCGGATCGCGCGCCTGCGCTCATGGAGGCCGATCAGGGCTCCGTAACGTGGCTGTCTTCAAGCGATATAGCCGAGCGTCTGGCTCTCCTGCGTAAGGACCAATCGGCTTGGCGGGTGGCGCAGGACGCCGGACAGTTCAGCCTGGCCGGCGCCCAGCCGAAGACCGCGCTTCTCTTCGACGGCGAGCGTTGGGGCGTGCCCTTGGGGAGGATGGCCACGACGCATATCCTCAAGCCGCCGATCGACGTATTCGACGGTCACGCCGAGAATGAGCACCTGTGCCTCGCGCTGGCGCGCACGCTGGGGCTTGCCTCTGCCCGGTCGCAGGTCCTGCGCTTCGAAGACGAGGTGGCGATCGTCATCGAGCGCTATGACCGCCTGCGCAGCCCAACCGGCATCCGCCGATTGCACCAAGAGGACCTGTGCCAAGCGCTCGGCCTGCCGCCGACGAAGAAGTACCAGAACGAAGGCGGGCCCGGCGTGTCCGAGATGCTTGAGGTCATTCGAATCTACTCCGGCGAACCACAGGAAGACGCCTGGACATTCGCACGGGCTTGCATGTTCAACTGGCTGATCGGCGGCACGGACGCGCATGCGAAAAACTTTTCCATGTTGATCGGCGCCGCAGGTCGGGCCCGTCTCGCGCCCCTTTATGACGTAGCGAGCACGCTGATCTATGACTTCGACCCGCGAAAGCTGAAGCTCGCCACAAAAATCGGCGGCAAGTATCTCATCGAAGAAATCGGCCCGAGACAGTGGGAGAAGTTCGCAGCCGAAGCGCGTCTGCCGAAGCAGGAAATCATCATCGCGGCTCACGATATGGCGTTGGCCTTGCCCAGGGCCATTCACAAGGTCGCGGAGCAGGCACGCGGGGACGGGCTCGATCACCCCGTGATTGCGAGGATGGTCGACGTCCTGAGCGCGCGCGCCGAACGCTGCGCCCGGCTCCTGTCGGACTGACCGACACGCCCACAGATGCTGTGACCGTATCAAGGCCGATCAACGCAAGCCGCGCGGACCATGTCGATCACATACCGCTTCGAACGCCGCTTCGGAATATGGCGCCGGTTCAACCGCCACGCGATGACGCAGAGCGCATAGAGCCAGTGCTCGTGAGCGGCGGAGCGCTGCAGCCCGACGGTCCAGCAGATCGTCTTCCAGCGCTCGCCGAAGGCGCGCAGCCAGACGATCTTGCCGTCGATCGGATCGAGCCCCACCGTCCAGCTGAGCGTCTCCTCCATTCGGCTGATCGCGGCGGGTGACGGGATGACGCGCATCGGCTTCGGCTCCATTCCGGCCAGTTCCTCGGCGCTGCGCCGGATGGCGGGCCAGAGATTGAAATATCCCTGCCGCCGGGGTTCGGGCAGGCGCTTGAGCACGAAGGCCGCTTCTGCCAGCCGCTCCTCGACCAAGCTCGGCGTCCACCTCACTGCACACCTCCCCGGGTCGCAAGCGCCCAGAGCAGGATCGCGATCGCGTCGGCCTCGTTGTCGTCGGCGGGTTGGAAACCACGCTGGCGCATCGCGGCGAGCACGGCATCCTTGCCGGCGTTGCCCTTGCCCGTGGCGAAGCGTTTGATGGTGCCGACAGGAACGCCCTGATAGGCGACGCCCTCACGCTCGCACCAAGCGGTCAACGTCGCCAGAAAACCGCCGTAGAGGTGGGCGGCGTCAGTGCCGATATGGCGCCGGACCTCCTCGAAATAGATCGCGGCGATGGGCCCGGACAGCCGGTCGATCTCGGTCAGCCAATTCGTGAAGCGAAGGTATCGCATCCCTCCGCCGTCGAAGCGTCCCGGACGCAGCGAGACCGTGCCGCTGGTGATCAGCCCGTCAGATGTGCGCAGCGCCCAGCCCGTGCTGGTGCCCAGATCGAGCGCGAGAATGCAGCGGTCGAAAGTGCCGGCAGCCGTCAAAGGCGCCGGGGCGATATGTGGGGAGCGGTCCATGACGATCTCCTCTTCGATTGGGCGGTCGGGGCGGCACGGCTGCCTGATGAGGGCGGCACGCGCGCCCGGGCCGGGATCGCGAGGTCTGGTCAGGGTCACGTTGTCGATGCCGGAAGCGCCCGATGCTTTCTTCAATGGCTTCAGCCCCTCCGCTTGAAGGAAGTCGGGCCGCAACTCATTGAGAGAAAGAGATATCTTACTTTTTTCAATATTTCATTTCCTTCAAAGGGTATGTGTGTCTCACCTCTCCCATCCACGCGCGCGGGGGTCTTTGCGTGAAATATTGAAAGAAGTCCCTCGCGTCGGATTTTCCGTTTCATGACAGTGGCTTGCGTGACACCTTCCTTCAGCTGAAGGGTAGGGCAGCTTGAAGGAAGCACCGTGCCGCCCCTCACCGCAGTGCCCGGAAGCGTATGGCTTTCCGTCCCCCGGTCTCCTGCTCCACCGTCGCGATGTCGCCGCTCTCGACCAACGTGAGCAGGATGTCGTCGCGGTCGCGCGCCCGGAGCCATTGCGAGGCGCGGGTCAGCTCGGACTTGGTCATCCCTGCCGCCCCTGCCTTGCGTATGATCTCGCGCACCCGCTTCAGATGCGCTTCTGTCTCCGTGTCGGCGACATGGCGCTCGACGGCGTCGATGGTGCGCCGGGCGAAGTGGCGCACGAAGTCGATCGCCCAGACGGCATCCTCGAGCCGGATGACGGGATGAACCGCATCCCGCCCCACGGCCAGGACGAGCGCGACCTTGGCCGCGTTCTCAGCGATCCGGGCGATGATGGGCGTCTGGAACGTGCCGGCCGCCGCCCTGAGTTCGGCGGTGATCTCCTCCCCGAGCGCATCGAAACGCGCCTGAGCTTCGTCTGCCATCGGCACGGTCATCGGGTCGACCGCGGTCTCGGGGCCGGAGGTTAGGCCCGCCAGGTTGCCGCTGGTCCGGCCACCGCCCTCGGCGAGTCGCTGTAGCCCCTCGATCAACGGCTGCGGCGACTTGCGAAGCCCGGCTCGGCGGTTCTCGTCCGGATAGTCCTCCTCGCTCGGCAGGATGATGAACCGGGCGAGCGAGCCGTCCACCACGTTTGCGCCCTGCAGCGCCCCCCAGAAATGCAGCGGCGTGGTGGTGCCATAGACGCACAGGCAGGGCTGGACGATGTCGCGCCGCTCGTTCGAGCCGTCCCGGTTGGCGTATTCCGCGCCGAGGAACACGCCGCTCGCTGCGCTGTAGAGCTCGGTCATGTTGTCGAGAATCTCGGTCACATGGCGCGGGCTGCGCTTGCGGTCGGCCGCCGCCGCGAGGAACATCCCGAATTCGTCGAGCTGGAACAGGATGGCCGGCTGACGGTGGAGCGCGGTCAGGAGCCCCGCGCCCGAGGCGATCTTGTTGCCGCCGAGGTGGTGCGCCAGCCCCGCCGCGAAGAACAGCTCGTTGACGACCTCGCGCGCGTGGTTCTTGCCCGACCCGCTGTCCGCGATGCCGACGATGTAGAGGTTGGTGCGCAGGTCTGACTCGGTGCGGTAGCGCCGCCCCATCAGCGCGCCGAGGGCGCAGAGGCTCGCGCCCACCGCCAGAAGTGGCTGCGGTCTGCGCGCCGTGTCGATCATGTAGCGCGCGAGATCGCCCACGAGCCCGCCTGGGATCGTGAGGGTGAACGACGGCGCAGGCGGGAGGATCGGCGCCGAGGTTTCGGGCCGTGCGAGCCGCGCGAGGAGGCCGGCCGCGGGATGCTCGTCGGCCGCACACGCCTTCTGACTGCCGTCGAGCAGCAGGTCGGGATCGGGACGCCAGCCCTTCTCCATGGCGAGGTGATAGATCGTGCCGGCGCCGATCCGCGCGGGCCGGAAGCTCGCCCAAGCCTTGGCCGTAGCGGCCGGATCGTTCTTGGCCGCCTGCGCCGACCATTCGGCGAAGAGCGGCGCGCCCTCCTCGCCCAGCGCGCCCTTCAGCGCCATGCCGATGCGCATCCAGCTGTCGTAGTCGAGCTCGGCGTTCGGCAGCCAGGCGAGCGCGCTCCGGACCGCAGCCAGCGTGCCGGCCTGTGCGTGGCCCGGCAGACACGGGTGCGCTGCCACGTTCGCGCCCTTCGCACCGAGGCTCTTCGGGCGCAGCTCGGGCGGGATCAGCGCCAGCGCCTCGTCGAGAAACGCTGCCGCCTGTGTAGCGTCGATAGCCGGCAGGCTCTCGATGTCGAGATCCGCAAGCCCCTCGTCCGGCCACGCATAGGGCTGGCCGGTGTCGGGATGCTGGGCATAGGCCACGAACTGCTGCCCGAGGCAGAGCATTTCCAGAGGCGCGCGCCGGATCCCGGCGAAGGGCTCGCACGTGCGATAGACCAGGAGCCGTTTCGGCGGCTTGCCGATCCTGAGCGCCGGCGTGTCGCCCAGCCGTTCGCGGGCAAGCCGCTCGATTTGCAACGCCAGCTCGCCATCCTCGGCGATGTCGATGTCGAGCGCGGCGACGGCGCCGCCGACGATCCCGACGCCGCAGCCGGGCCAGGTCGACCAGGTTGCAACCTCGAACTCGGTCGTGGCGCGGCTCGCATGCCTGTTCCAGCGCGGATAGTCGCGCCACGCGCCGCGGGCGAAGAGCCCCGGCTTCTTGGTGCCGGGCGCGATCGGCAGGATCGCGTAGCCGTTGGTCACGAGACGCGCGCCCACGCGCGCCATCCAGGAGGTGTCCGCCATCAGAAGGGCACCTGCGGTATCATGCCATCGAGCCGCGCGCGGTCCTTGGCCGCCAGATCGCGCAGGTGGTCGCAGTAGCCGGTGACGATCACTTGAACGAAGGTGTCCCACTCCTCCTCACTCAGCTGGGCGAGATCGGTCCGGCCGAGGCTGTCGAGATAGGCGCCTCCGGCCTTGCCACCCTCGACCATGGCTGCGGTCTCATTGGGGGTAGGATCGATCATGCCCGACCTCCGGTGGCAGATGTCCTGGCAAGCCCGGCTGCAGAGGTCTCGGCGACTCGTGTCGCGCCGCGGGTCGGAGACGGCAAAGCGCGGGTCGAACCAGCCCCAGCCGCGGGGTTCTCGATGGCAGACGGCGCAGAGCCCGGAACGGCTGTGAGGCATGGGGCGAACCTGTAGGCAGTGATTTCGGTGAAGCGGCCCGCAGGGCGGACGGCGATCTCGGTGGGGCGACGCAGCTCGTCCGCGAGGATGAGCGCTTCGTCGACGGACTGGGGCACATCCAGATCGGGCGCCCGCTCGCGCCACCAGCTCGCGGCCTTCCGGCGCGGATAGCCCTCGTGCTCGAAGCAGACCCATTCCGTGTGGAAGGCGAGACCGCAGCGGTAGGTGACCTTGAGCGACACCCGCCCGCCGCGCTTCTCGTGGCGGCTGTAGGTCACGTCGGTGACGCCGACCCATTGCGGCTTGGCCCTCGACAGCACCTCCAGCGTCGAGGCGGTCGGCTCGAGCTTCACCTCGCGGCCGGGGAACTCGAAGCCGCAGCCGGGACATTCCAGCGCCGCGATGGCCACGATGGTCCCGCATTCGGGACAGATCTTCGTGGGCGGCGGCCCGTCGCCCGGACCGCCCGGTCGTTTCGGCCGCACCAGGTCGATGGGGCCATGCCGGCGGACGTTCCCCGCGAAATCGAGAACGAGGCAGTTCTCCTTGCCCGCGGCGAGCCGCGTGCCCCGACCGGCCATCTGCACGTAGAGCCCGGCCGACTTGGTGGGCCGCAGCATGGCGATCAGATCCACGGCCGGCGCGTTGAAGCCCGTCGTCAGCACGCCCATCGAGGCCAGCGCCTTGATCTCGCCGCGCTTGAAAGCGGCGATGATTGCGTCGCGCTCGTCTTTCGGCGTCTTGCCGAAGATGGTGGCGCAGCTGACCCCGCGGCGGCGGAACTCCTCGGCGACATGGGTGGCGTGGCGCACGCCCGAGCAGAAGGCGAGCCAGGACCGGCGCGTCTCGCCATGGGCGATCACCTCGGCCACGGCCGCGCGCGTGATGGCATCCTGGTCGACCGCGTCCTCGAGATCGCGCGCGATGAACTCGCCGCCGCGCGATCCCACGCCGGTCACGTCGAGCCGGGTCTCGGTCTGCTTCGAGATGAGCGGGACGAGATAACCCTGGTCGATCAGGTCGCGGACCGACACCTCGTAGGCGATGTCCGTAAAGAGCGCGCTCTCGCCCTCGTGCAGCATGCCGCTGTCAAGCCTGTAGGGCGTCGCCGTCAGACCGATCACCTTGAGCGCGGGGTTGATCGCCTGCAGGTCATTGAGGAAGCGGCGATACATGGTGTTCGACCGGCCGGGGATCAGATGGGCCTCGTCGATCAGCACGAGATCGGCATGGCCGATGCACGTCGCCTTGTCGTGGATGGACTGGATGCCGGCGAAGAGGATCCGGGCCCGCGCATCGCGGTGGCCGAGGCCGGCCGAGTAGATGCCCGCCGGCGCCTCGGGCCAGAGCCCCAGCATCTCGGCATGGTTCTGCGCGATCAGCTCGCGCACATGGGTGACGACCAGCACGCGCTGGTCGGGCCAGGCCTTGAGCACGCCGTCGATGAAGGCGGCCATGACGAGGCTCTTGCCACCTGCCGTGGGGATCACGACGAGCGGGTTGCCGCTCTCCTTCTCGAAATAGCCGTAGATCGAGGTGATGGCAGCCTGCTGGTAGGGGCGCAGGGTCAGCATGCGGCGGCCTCCTCTTCGCGGGCGTCGTTGGTCCAGGCCGAGCCGTCGCGCATGCGGTAGGAGACGAAGTCCTCGCCTGCGTCGGTCACCTCGCCGGGGACCAGATCGGGGATGAACAGGTGCCGAGGGCACGCGCGGCGCTGGTCGGCCGGGTCGAGCAGCCGGTCATGGCGCGCGCAGTGCCAGCCGCCTTCGATGGGCGTCGAATGCAGGCAGGACCGGCAGGTGACGGCCGCGGCCTCCTCGCCGTGGCAGAGCCCGTGGTGGTCGCAGAACCGGCACTCGAACCAGGCGGGATCCGCGCTGATCCGCTCGGGAGGATGCTGGGCGAAGATGATCCGCCCAGCCTTCTCGAGCAGGCGTTCGCCCATCTCGGGGTCGGCCGGGACGCGCTCGATGTGCAGCGCATCGGTGTCCTTGCAGACCGCGACGTAGAGCGCCCGCGTGATGCCCGTCAGGTGCATGTAGACCTGCATCTGCGCGGCGTGCTGGGGCTTGGCGAGCGCGACGCCCTTGGCGATGAGCTCGGCGAAGCTCTTTGCGGAATGCGTCTTGAACTCGACGACGTGCCAGGTCTTCGGCGCCTCGAGCAGACCGACGGCGACCGCATCGAGCGAGCCGCCGAAGTGCCCGCCATGGGCCTCGACGCGGAACTGCCGCCCGGTCTCGGGATCGACCTCCAGCACGGTGGCGCCCGTGGCGCGCAGATCGCGCACGAGCCGGGCCTCCTCCAGCTGGCCGGTCTCGAAGAGCCGCAGGATGCGTCCGGTGTGCCGCGCGGGCGTCGCCCAGCGGAAGTCGTACCAGAGCGCGCGGGCACAGGACTTGCCGATCAGCGAGGCGCCGAGGTGGTCGCGGAAGCCGTCGCCCTGCCGGGCCTCGTAGGAGGCGTAGATGGCAGAAAGGGTCGGCGTCGGGGGTTCGGGGAACTCGGCCATCAGCACGCCTCCTCCCGCTCGAGCCGCGCGCGCGCCTCGTCCAGCACCGCGGTCCAGGTGGCGCGGTCATGACGCTCGCGCAGGACGGCGATGATCGCATCCTTCATCCGCTCGCGCCGACGGCGGCCGCCCTGGCGGGCGAGGATCTCGGCGCGCTCGCGCTTGAGATGGCGCAGCGCCGTGCGCGCGCGGTGAAACCAGTCGGGGTCGATCGGCCTGGCCGTCCGCTGCCGCGTCAGATCGGCGGTCGCGATCTGCGTGCGGATTTTCGCGATGGCGTCCTCGATCTCGATCAGGCGCCGGGTGTCGTCGGGCAAGCTGGGGGCGTTCGCGGCCGCGCAGGCCACGTCGGTGGTATTGGTCATGGTCGGTCTCTCGGGTCTGGCGATGTCCGGGCCGCCGCGAGTGTCAGCCCGCGGCGGCCAAGGGCGTCAGCTCTTGGCGCGCCAAGGCGCGGTGGCCGAGCGGGCGGGCGCGCTGGCCGGCTGGGCCGCGGCGGGCTTGGGCGGGGTCGCCTTCGCCGGGGCCTCCGGCACCAGGTAACGGATCGTGTTGCGCTCGCCGTAGCCGTCCTTCGGGGGCTTCACGCCGACCTGGATCGTCATCGGGATCAGGTGCAGCTCCTCGCTGTCGCTGACCTGCAGCTTGCCGGTGGCGTGACAGATCGCCGAGAGCGTCCGCTGTGCAATCTCGACCGTGGTCGGGTTGGCGTTCACCAGGTTCAGTTGGTCGAAGATCTTGCGCCCCTTGTGCGGGCCCTCGAGGATGTCGAGCATCAGCCAGAGATACTGGCCCATTCCGTTCCTGGTGACGCGCATCTCGCTCTCGACGATCTGGGCGCAGTACTTGCCCGCGGGCAGGATCTCGTAGGTGGTGGTGGGCTCGACGCCGGTGGCGCCAAAGGCGGTGTCAAAACGTGCCATGGTTCTGTTCCTTGTCTGTATGGATCATTCGGTGGCCGGCGCGGCCGGAGCGGGTGGGGAAGCCTCGGCGGAACCGCCCTCCATGGCGGCGACGAAGGCCGACCACTCGAGGGGGAGGGTTTCCGGCAGGCCGTAGCGGTTCTTGGCGAGGAAGGCGGGGCGCTCCTCGGTGTGCATCACGCGCGCACCCGATCCGAGCGCCCGGGTCACCTTCTTGTTGAAGCCGACGTCGGACTTCGCCACCGAGATCCGGTAGTTCGCAAAGAGCACCACGTCCGAGTGCTCCTGCAGCAGCGCGGACGCGCGGGCCTGCAGCTTGATCACGTAGCGGTCGTAGGGCTCGTGCTCGGGGCTGTCGAAGCGCCTGACGTCGGTGTGGGCGATCTGGATGACCGCCATGCCCTTGCGGTCGCGGAGCGCGTTCAGCCGGTCGATATACTCGCGCCAGATGGTCAGCGCCTCGGCGTAGCCCTTGCCGAAGCCGGGGCTTTCGATCGACTGCCAGCCGTTGCGCCGGCAGGCCTCGGCCCAGATCAGCGGCTCCAGCCAGTCCACGCTGTCGACGACCACCGTGGAATAGGGGTGGTCCTCGTCGAGCAGTGCGTCGAGCGCCTCGGCGACCTCGGCATAGCTCGTCGCCAGCGGAAAATGCGGCACCTGCAGCTTGCCGAGACCGTCCTCCGTGAGGACGAACACCGGCGCGTCGGCGAAGGCGGCGAAGGTGGACTTGCCGATGCCGGCGACGCCGTGGATCAGCACGCGCGGCGGGCGCAGAACCGACGAGGTTTGCAGGGATGCGAGCGAGATGGCCATCAGCGCGCCTCCTCGCCGAGCAGCAGCCGGAACTTGGGCTTGCCGGTGCGGACGGTCCGCGCAGGCTCAAACTCCTGCCGGATGTCCTTGGGCCAGGCCGTGTACTTGCGCTCGGGCACGTTGAACGCGATGTCGACGTACTCGGCGGGATCGGCGCCGTCGGCCCGGATCCGCTCAACCAGACCGGCGAGCATCGCCTGGTTCCAAACGACCCGCTTGGGAAGCTCGGCGATCACGGTGACCGCGCCGTCATCGAAGCGGACCGTGCCGGTGTCCTTGCCGGCAGTCTGGCGCGCTGCGTGGGCACGATCGCCGTACTTGAGCGCGATGGCCCCATCGAGCCAGTCGCAGATCGTCTTGGCGCGGCGCAGGGCGTCGGCGGCCTCGTCCTGCAGGAGGGCGAGTTGCTCGCCAGGCAGAGCGGCGATGTCGCCGACGGCCATGCCCCGGAGCTCATCGAGAGAGATGCGGTTGGAGATCGTCATCACCGCCCCCTCACGCCGCTGGCTTGCTGGGGTGGTCGGCGGTGCTCGCGCGGATCTGCTCGCGCTCGTACTCCTCGATGTCTTCGAGGCGATACACGACGCGACCGCCGAGCTTGACGAAGCGCGGGCCTTCGCCCGTCCAGCGCCACCGCTCAAGCGTTCGGTGGCTGATGTTCCAGCGAGCGGCGAGCTCGATCTGGTTCAAATGCCTGAGTGACATGGGTGTAACTCCGTTGATGTGCCTTCCACTTCATCCAGTCGCTTTGGATCGCCTGGATATACGGGCATTTTCAACGTGTTACGGGCGCCGATATATAATCAGACCTCGTCTTTCTTGTGACGTCGGCGCACGAAAAAGCCCCGGAATCCGGGGCTTTCAGCGGGCGAGTTGTGACGTCGGGTAGATCGGGCCGTGACGTAATCGGCTCAAGCTTGTGATGTGACCGCGGTATCGACCCGGATGTCCCCGACCGAGACTTCCCGCCACTCGGGGTTCAGGCGATAGCCAGCGCGCTCCTTCGTTTGGACAAACGAATCTTGGTCCAGTGGGATGCCGAGCGTCACGGTCAGCGGTTCGATGGCCTTTCGCAATCGCCCAAGTTGCTGACGCATCGACTGGTCGCTGACGCCAAGTCGGTCCGCCAAGTCGGTGGCGGGTAAGAAGGGGACGTCTGCTCTTTGCCTCTTGGCTTCCCGAAAGTTCTCGATCAGCGCTTCGACCACGCGGAAATTCGCACCTTCAAGGTAATGACTTCCCTGAAACAGAACGCGCTTGGCGTCCTGGTCGAAAGCGAATTCGAGGACAGGGGCGCCAAGGCGATCCATGAATGCCTTGGCCTGTACGTCGTAATCGGAAGGCGGCGGCGCTTCGATGTGGCCCCGGCTGAAACAGGTTGCCAGCAACGAGCCGGACGGCAACTCGCTCCGGTACAACGGACCTATATGCTCGGAAACCGCTGTGGTGATGACCTCCTCGACCGATTTCGCATGACGCTGAAAGAGGTCGTAGACGTGGTCGCCCGCGTCTTGGGTGGACAGGCCGGGGAAACGGTCAAGCGCCGATACCACCTCAGGGAAATCCACGAGAAACCGCTCCTTGGGGGTTGCGGCAACCCTTTGGAAGAACGAGACGTAGCTCAGGGCCATGCGCAGATCGTCATCGGCACTGCGATCGGCGAGGAGAAGGTCACGCATGTAGTTCTCGGCCGGCTCGTGGTCTCCCATGCCTGCAGCGAGCACGGCGAAGCGCCGGTCTATGCACTGCGAACAGACGCCACAATGTTTCTGCTTTTCGGTCCATTTTCGTGGACGGGTGCAACTGACAGTCTCGCCGAGCATGTCGGCCATGCCCGCTTCCTTGATTTTCTGAGTCACCTCCTTCTTGGTCAGCCACTGCAGCGGTGTTTTTATCTCGATCTGGCGGTCCAAGAGCAGTGAGAACAATGCCTCCAATCCGCGCAGCACCTTCGGGTGCGTGGTGCGCGTAGCACGGCCGCCGACGACATCGCCCGCCAATGGTGGATTGATGCTGACGACGCCGTTCTCATAGAAGCTGAACTTGTCCTTTCCGGACATCCTCGCGACCACGAGCCCAAGGCAGGCAAAAAGGAAGGACCGCGTTCGCTGTGTGAATTCCCGAGCCCGCTCATTTTCATTACTGACCCAAACCGGAATGTAGGAAACCCGTCGATCTAAACCCCGCTGCCTCAGACCTTGAATCAGGTTCTCCTGGACCGCGCGGACCTTGGTGGAAGAGTAATGCCCGACAAGTGTGACCGATTTCCCGAGGGTAACAATGTCGTTGACCGCCCCTGCGAACGAATCCACGCCCCCGGAGAACAAGGCGACCTCGTCATGCTCCGCTGACGCATCAAGGAGTTCTGGAAAGTACAGCTCCCGTGGCTGGACTGGAGCCTCGGCTATTCGAAAATCAAACTCGTAGCTGTCGTCCGACAAGAAGCCGAGAGTGTCAGCCAAAATTTCCTGTACGTCAGGATCCTGCCATGCTTCTAACTGGCGCACGGGGATAGAGAAGCGAAGGCTGCGCCGCCAACTCTCGCCGAAGTTCGTCAGTTTGTCAGAGCCCCGAACAAGCCGCTGATCTGCGCAGTAGACGTAAGCTGCCACTTCGAGCAGGTCGATCAACAAGTCTGGGACGTTTCCAAGCATCGTCCGGCTGATATAGTCGATGCGCAGATTGACGTTCTTGGCTGCCCCTTGGACATCCATACCGATCGCGTCTGCCGCCGAGGGTTGAGAAGCACCGCATTCGATCAAGTACCGTTTCACGGTGCCCCCTTTCTGATCTCGAGTTCGATCCGCATTTTCTCAGCTGCATGGGCGGAGAATCGACGAACGTCGTCTCGCGATATCTGTTTGCCATCTCTGTAGTGGTTCTTGCCCAACCAATCTTTGGCGAAAGCGCGCATGATGAGGGCCGACTCGTCACAGTGGCGTCGGATGGAATCATTGAATGCACGGAGATCGTGAACAGATCGCGCGACCCTGCCGGAACCCACCATGTTGTGGATGTTTCGATCCACATAGTAGTGGATCACGCGTTCGACGAAGTTTGCATAAAAACGATGAGCAAGAGCCGCAAATTGCTCCGTTCCCTTGAGAGCTGCGACCGACGCCTGCACATCGGTTGCTGTTGGAGCCCATAGGGTCGGCAACGCGCCTCGAACTGCTTCGCCCAAAGCCGAGATGCCGGCACGGCGCGCTATCTCGCCAAGGTCTGTCGCTCCGGCGTGCAATCGCCGCTGGACCTTCTCAATAGCGCGATCATAGTTGACGAGGACATCTGATAGGGAAGCTGGCGCCATATCTGCCATGCCCAGATCATTGAGGTTGGCCGGGAAGTCTTTCGAAGCGGCCGCCTGGGGCGTCCTGATAAGAAGCCAAAGAGCTTCAATGAATACAGCATCTTTCAGGGCACGCTTCAGCGCGTCGCGGCCAACCTCGGTGACTTGGTCAACCAGATCCTCGGTAGGCGTGCCGCCAGCCACCAGGTACCTGACGATCTCAGGTAGCAGGCGGTGCGCGGGCAATTTTCCGAGGCGCTGATGACCCATAGCGTTTGCCTATAGGCCGCCAGGCTGTTGCGCCCTAGGCCGGGCGTGGGCCCCATGAATCCTCGACACCATACAGAACCTTTCGTTAGGATCAAGACAAAGAAAGGATTTCATGATATCCTTTCTTTCCGACAATGCCAAGGAAAGGATCCTTTCTCAACCATGGCTGCAGAACAGGAGCCCTCGCGGCTTGGGCACAAGGTGACCATCTCGACGGCCGGAGAGAGGGCGGAAGCGTTTGTGCCCCCGCGCTTGCCGCCGGCACCTGCCGTGCGAATGGATGGGCTCTTCCGGCGACTCGAGAGCGCGAACCGCGCACTTGGGCGGCTCGATGGGGTTACCTCGATCCTGCCCGACACACCGCTGTTCCTCTATATGTATGTGCGAAAAGAGGCTCTACTCTCGTCGCAGATCGAGGGCACACAATCGTCGCTCTCCGATCTCCTGCTCTTCGAGAGCGAGGAGGCGCCCGGCGTGCCGCTCGACGACGTGCAGGAGGTGTCGAACTACGTCGCCGCGATGAACCATGGTCTCGCACGGATCCGAGAGGGCTTTCCGATCTCGCTCCGGCTCATTCGTGAAATCCACGATATCCTGTTGTCGAAGGGCCGGGGCAGCACCAAGCAGCCCGGCGAGTTCCGGCGATCCCAGAACTGGATCGGAGGGACCCGCCCCGGAAATGCGCTCTTCGTGCCGCCGCCCCCCGAAAACGTCTTGGACCTGATGTCCGATCTTGAGGCGTTCATCCATGCCGAGACGGTCGAGATCCCGTCCCTCATCAAAGCGGGACTGGTCCACGTCCAGTTTGAAACCATTCACCCATTCCTCGATGGCAATGGGCGATTGGGGCGGCTCCTGATAACTTTTCTTCTCTGCACCCAGGGCATCCTCAAGGAGCCGATCCTTTACCTCAGCCTCTATTTCAAAACGCATCGTCGGCAGTACTACGATCTACTTCAGGGCGTGCGAGAGCGCGGCGATTGGGAAACCTGGCTCGAGTTCTTTCTGGATGGCATCACCGAAACGTCACTGCAGGCTGCCGAAGCTGCGCGCGAGATCTTGAGCTTGTTCGAAGCTGACCGGCAGCGGATCGAGAGCCTAGGCCGCCCAGCCGCGTCAGCGCTGCGTGTCCACCAGCTTCTCCAGCAGAAGCCGATTGTCGGGATCCCCGACGCCGCGCAGAAGCTAGGAATTTCAGCCCCGACGATCGCCAAGTCGATACAGCACTTGGAAAAGCTCGGAATCGTACGCGAGATAACAGGAAAGCAGCGCGGCCGGATGTTCGTCTACAGCGACTATCTGAGCATCCTCAGCCACGGCACTGAACCACTCGGTTGATCATCTACGGGCAGACATGTGCATACGCCTGACTTCTAATGATTCCGCTGTGGCGCGATAAGCCATTGAATCTTATTGCATATCTTCGTTTTGCGACTACCGTTTCGCCAATCATCTTCTGTTGCGAACGGTCTCATGCAAGACGCCCGATCCGGTCCGAACCCTCTGTTGCCCGCCCGTCTATCGGCGGACGAACGCCTCGATGAACTCGCGTGCATTCTTGCCGCGGGGCTGAGGCGTATCCTGCCGGAACAGTCCAGTTCTTTATCTGCACGCGGGCAAGACAGTTCATTCGACATTCTCGCCCTCAAACGCCGTGTTGGTCGTCGATACCCGCGCAACCGAGTTGGAGGGCAATGATGCCAGGGACAAAGAGAAAGACTGACGCCGCACCATGGCAACCGGGCAACCGCGATGCGGCGGACGCGAGCGTGGTCACGCAGCTTGCCGAGCTGAAGCGAATGACGGTGGTCGAGCTGAAGGCGAAGTGGGAAAGCCTTTTCGGCACGCCCGCTCCGAACAACAGCCGCAGTTACCTCGAGCTGAGGCTCAGCTACCGGGTCCAGGAACTGACCCTCGGCGGCCTGTCCCGCGAGACGCGGCGTACGCTGGACCTGCTGGCGGACGAAATCGAGGGCCGGGTCGGGCGCAAGACGATCATCGCCGACCCCCGCAACCCGATGGTCGGCACCCGCCTCGTGCGCGAATGGGACGGGGTGGAGCACACGGTCACGGTGATGAAGGACGGCTTCGACTGGCAGGGGCGCAAGTTCAAGTCGCTGTCGGCGGTAGCGCGGGCGATCACCGGCACGCAGTGGAACGGCTACCGCTTCTTCGGCCTCCGCGAGGCGCGGAGGGGTGAGGAGCGGTGGCCGAAGGCCAGCCATCGATCCGGGGGGTCGATGGCAGCGACGAACGCCCGGAGCGTGAGCGGAGGGCCGAGATGAACCGTCAGGAAGCCGTCGCGGTCGTTCCGCGCCGCCAGCGCTGCGCCATCTATACCCGCAAATCCTCCGAGGAAGGGCTTACACAAGAGTTCAACAGCCTCGACGCCCAGCGCGAGGCTTGCGAGGCCTTCGTGACGAGCCAGAAGGCCGAAGGCTGGGCCACCATTCGCGAACGCTACGATGACGGCGGCTTCTCCGGTGGCACGCTGGAGCGCCCCGGCTTGAAGCGCCTCATTCAGGACGTCGAGGCCGGTCTGATCGATGTGATCTTGGTCTACAAGATCGACCGGCTGTCGCGCTCGCTGATGGATTTCGCCAAGCTGGTCGAGATCTTCGACCGCAATCGGGTGACCTTCGTGTCGGTCACGCAGTCGTTCAACACCACGACCTCGATGGGCCGGCTGACGCTGAACATCCTCCTCAGCTTCGCACAGTTCGAGCGGGAGGTGATCGGCGAGCGCATCCGCGACAAGGTCGCGGCATCCCGCAAGCGCGGCATGTGGATGGGCGGTCACGTCCCGCTGGGCTACGACGTGCGCGACCGCAAGCTGGTCGTCAACGAAGCGGAAGCCGCGACGGTCCGGATGATCTTCGAGCGCTTCGTCGCCATCGGCTCCGCCACGACGCTGGCGAAAGCGCTCGCGGCCGAGGGCGTTCTGAACAAGCGCGGCAAGCCGATCGACAAGGGCTTCCTCTACAAACTGATCAACAACCGGGTCTATCTCGGCGAAGCCGTGCACAAGGGCAAGGCCTATCCCGGCGAGCACGAAGCCATCATCGATCAGGTCCTGTGGGACAAGGTTCACAGCATCTTGGCAGAAAGCCCGCGCCTGCGGGCGAAGAATACCCGCCGCCAGACGCCAGCCCTGCTGAAGGGGATCATCTTCACCGAGACGGGCACGGCGATGACGCCGACGGCGACGAAGAAAGGCACGCGCCTCTACCGCTACTACGCGTCCATGGACCTGATCCGAAACCGCCCGACCGGCGACGCCTCGGGCCCGCTGCGCTTGCCCGCAGGCATGGTCGAGGACGCCGTGGTCGGCGAAATCCGCCGCATGATCCGCGCGCCCGAGATCGCGGCGCGGACGATCAAGGCCCTGCGCGACGAGAGCCCGACCATCGATCAGAAGGCGGTTGTCCAGGCGCTCGGCGAGTTCGACCAGCTCTGGGCGGCGCTGTATCCGGCGGAGCAAACCCGCATCGTCCAGCTTCTAGTCGAGCGGGTGACCGTCGGCAAAGACGGCATCGCCGTCGATCTGCGCCATGAGGGTCTGGGCTCGGTCCTGCGGGACATGATGGCCCCCCGCCAGACGGAGGCCTGTGCATGACCGACTCGACGAACACCATCCGGGTCGTCATCCCCCTGACGATCCGCAAACGCAACGGGCGGCCGATGATCCTGCCGCCCGACGAGGTGACGGTCCGGGACGGCCGGTTACAAGATCCTCATGTGCTGCGCGCCATCGCTCGCGCTTGGAGCTGGCGGCGGCAGCTGGAATCCGGTGCCGCTTCCACCATTCAGGATATCGCCGCGGCCGAGAAGGTCTCCGACCGGTTCGTGAGCCGAATAATGCGGCTCGCCTATCTGTCACCCGAGGTGCTTGAACACCTCGTCATCAGGCGCGTCCCACCGGCGCTGTCATTGAACGACCTTGTTTCGGTCGCCGA
>NZ_MUYJ01000018.1 GCF_002155695.1 Erythrobacter tepidarius | reverse complement strand
CATCTTTACGAGCCTGTGCTTCATGCGGCCAAAGGAAGCAAAATCCAGATTGCACCGGTTTCATTGAATGAGAGCGAATTCCAGTTCCTGGATGATCTGCGCCTCTTCATCGAAAAGGATCAAGCACGGCTGGCGGCGGAGGGAATTGAACTATTCTTGCTTCGAAATGAGAGCCGCGGGCGCGGGGTGGGCTTCTTTGAGGCAGGAAATTTCTATCCCGACTTCCTTCTATGGCTCGTGAAGGACGGCAGACAGCACTTGGCTTTCGTCGAGCCTCATGGCCTCCAGCATGAAGGCCCTGGCCACAAGAAGATCGAGTTCCATCAGGTCATCAAGGGCATCCAGGCAAGGCTCGCCAGTGAGAACGTTATACTGAACAGCTTTATCGTCACACCGACACGGTTCGGCAAGCTGAACTGGGGCAAGACGATCCATGAATTGGAGGACATGCATGTGCTGTTCATGGAGGATCAGAAAGACACCTATGTCGCCTCAATAATAAATCGAATGGCGGCATAGACGGGGGGGTGGGGAATGTCGGAAATTTCAAACACCAGGCCGAGCTGGTTTGTCGGCGCCGCGTATAATCGTACCGAAGACCAGACGCCCAGATTTCTCGCTGAAGGCATCTGGGAGAACGGCTACGAGGACGGGAAGTACGGCGATCTCGTGTGCTCGATGCGCCCGGGGGACAGGATCGCGATCAAGTCGTCCTACACGCGCAAGCACGATCTTCCGTTCGACAACCGCGGTGCCACTGTCTCGGTGATGGCCATCAAGGCGGTCGGCACGATCATTGCCAATCTAGACGATGGCAAGCGTGTTCAGGTCAACTGGACGCCGGTATCGCCGCCCCGCGAATGGTATTTCTACACAAACCGCGCCACGGTTTGGCGGGTCGTACCGGACGGCTGGATGGAGGATGGCCTCCTCGCCTTCACCTTCGACGGCCAGCAGCAGGACCTCGACCGGTTCCGGAATGAACCGTTCTGGCGGGAGCGGTTCGGCGACGCGAACGGCGAGCAGCGTTTCCGCTGGACATCCTTCTACAGCGCCGTTGCGGCAAAGCTCCTGGACTACCGGGCAGACCGCAAGCCCCTGATCGATGGCATCCATGCAATCGCGCAAGAGATGGCGGGGCTCGGGTATTTGCAGGACCGCTACCCGGAAGGCGGTACTGGCCCACTGCGCGACATCTGCCCCTTTACGGCGATGGGCACGTTCAACCGATCCATGACCGACTCCAATCGGAGCGCGATAGCGGGAGCGCTTGCCAAGCTGATCGGCGTCGAGGAGGAGCCTCCGAGCACCTTCGAGGGAATTCCGGTCCTCAACAACCAGCGATCCTGGTTCTTTCGATACGGCGACAAGCGCGGCGAAGGCGACATCGACAAACTATGGGACCTGTTCGCTGCCGCGGCAGCGTTGGCGGAATCTGATCAGCCCGATCAGCGGGACCAATTCATCGCCCGCTACGACGCGGCCATCGACGTTTGGGGCGCCTCATGGAACCTCTCGACCGGGCTCTACTGGTCGCATCCGTGGGAGTTCCCAACCCTCGACAGCAACTCGCGCTCGTTCCTCACCGGCCGGCTGCAGATGCGGATCCCGACGATAGGGCCGCAGAAGCCGTGCAGTGGCGCCACCTATCTCAAGCTGGTGGACGATCTGAAGGCGCGCTTTTCTGAGGAGAGCTACCCGGTCCACAGCTTCCCCGAACTGTCGCTGGCCGCATGGCACTACAAGGGGCCCGAAGAGTCTCAGGCCGAGGCCGACCAAGGCGGCGCGGCGCCCAATGAGGACGAAGAAGATGCGGCTATCGTCGATCCGGTCCAGACGCCAGCGCCAGCTGTGCCATACGATGTTGACGACATCCTGCGCGAGGGCTGTTTTCTGGAGCGCGGGGAGATCGACCGGCTGCTGGAGCGCTTGCGCACGCGCAAGAACCTGATCCTGCAGGGACCGCCGGGAACGGGCAAGACTTGGATGGCTAAACGCCTCGCATTCGCACTGATGGGGGAACGCGACGAGGCGCGCGTCCGTGCGGTCCAGTTCCACCCAAACCTCTCCTACGAGGATTTCGTGCGCGGATGGCGTCCGAGCGGCGATGGCAAGCTGACCCTTGCCGACGGCGTCTTCATGGAGGCGATCCGCGCGGCGCTCGGTCGCCCAGACGCCCGCTTCGTCGTCATCATTGAGGAGATCAACCGTGGGAATCCCGCGCAGATCTTCGGCGAACTGCTGACGCTTCTGGAGGCGGGCAAGCGCACACCGCGCGAGGCGCTCGAGCTCTGCTATCCCGATGCCGACGGCATCCGCCGCCCGGTTCATGTGCCCGAGAACCTCTTTGTCATCGGCACGATGAACATCGCTGACCGCTCGCTGGCGCTGGTCGACCTCGCGTTCCGCAGGCGCTTTGCCTTCGTCGGACTTGAGCCGAGGCTGGGTGAAGCCTGGCGAGGGTGGGTAACCGAGAAGGGCGGCGTCGATCCCGCCCTCGTCGATGACATCGAGCGGCGTATCGTGGCGCTGAATGCGCAGATCGCCGAGGCGTTCGGCCGTCAGTTCGAGATCGGGCACAGCTATGTCACACCGACGGCAAAACTCGAACCCGGCGCAACGCGCGAGTGGTTCCGTCAGGTCGCTGAAACGGAGATCGGCCCGCTGCTTGACGAATACTGGTTCGACGCGCCCAAATCGGCACGAGAGGCACTCGACCGGCTGTTGCAGGGATGGTGATCGCCGATGCCGGGGTTGCGCCTGAGAGCGCTGCTGCGGGGTTCATCGGCCGCATCCCCGTGCGCAATATCTGGCTCCTGATGCTTTACGCCTCGGACCTATTCCGGAAGGCCGGGCCCACGCGCGTCGACGTCGAGCGCAACCCCGACGAGATCGCCGATCTCGTCGCTGAGTTATTGGCGCAGGCGGTCGAGGAGCGTCAACGCCAACAGCTGAGCCTCGGTTACCGTCCCCGCAACGCCGACCTATCGCGGGTCCGGGGGCGGATCGACGTGCTGCGCACGGAGCGCCGACGGTTACTCGCGCGCGGAGCTGTGGCGTGCCGCTTCGTCGAGCTCAGCGTCGATACACCGCGCAACCGCTACGTCCGCGGCGCACTTGAGGCCGTGGCGCGGCTGGTAACGCGCCCCGATCTGCGCCATCGCTGTCGACGGCTGGCGGTAGACATGCAGGCGCAAGGTGTGGCTGGGGCCATGCCATCGCGCGCCGAGCTCAGTGCCGACCGGATCGGTCGTCATGACGCCAAGGACAGCGAAATGCTCGCAGCGGCGATGCTTGCGATGGATCTCGTTCTGCCCACAGAGCGAGCTGGCGCGCGCCGCTTGCCGATGCCGGAAAGGGAAGAGCAGTGGGCTCGGCGGCTATTCGAACGCGCCATCGGCGGCTTCTACAGAACCGTACTGCCACGGGAGCGCTGGCGCGTGCGGACGGGTGGCTTGCTCGACTGGCCGATCGATTGGTGGACCGAAGGCGCACGCGACATAATGCCCGGGATGCAGACTGATATTGTGCTCGACGATGTGTTGGCTACCCGCCGTATCGTGATCGACACCAAGTTCACCAGAATCGTGACGACGGGCTGGCGCCGCGAAACGACGCTGCGCAGCGGGTACCTCTATCAAATCTATTCGTACATACGTTCACAGGCAGGACGTAGCGACCCGCTGGCCGACAACGCGGAGGGCTTGCTCCTGCACCCGGCCATTGGTGAAATGTTTGATGAAGCCGTCTCATTGCACGGACATCTCATTCGCTTCGCCACTGTAGATCTGGCGGCCGACAGCGGAGCTATCCGTGAGCAACTTCTGAAGCTCACGTTGCAGTTCAAAGAAGAGACTGATCATGGCAAGCACGTCCGAGCTTGATCCCGCATGACGCTGTAGTCGGCGAGCATTTCGGCAATAGCCGACCCCTCCGGCAGCAGATCGAGCTCGTCGGCTGCGCGCGCCTGGAACTCGCGGCTATACTCGACCACCGGTGGGCAGACGGTCGTGACGCGGGGGTCAGAAGCGACCGTGGCGCAGCCGGTCAGCGAGATCATTGCGATCGCGAGGGCGGCGGGCCGCCGCATCGAGCAACTGGCGTTGGACGTCATTGGTCTTCTCCGAGGTTTCGAGGCGTTCGGCAAGCCGACCCGCACGCTCGCCGGAGCGCCGGAGCGCGAGCAAGAACAGGAGCACCGCGAGTGCGATGGCTCCGTAGCGCAGGACCGCCCGCATCCACGGGGCGGCTGCGATCCCGGTGAACAGAGCAGCGATCATCGACGCCCCCGCTTCCAGTCGTCGATGCGGGCGTAGATCGTGACGGCAAGGCCCGCGAGCGCCACTGCAATGAACACCCAGCGCAAGGTGTCGAGATAGGGCACGAGCGGCAGGATGGCGGTCTGTGTCTCCGTGAGAACGTTCTGCGCCACCTCGACACCCGCGGCGCCCAGCGTCGCCACGCCAGCTGCGCCGCTGCCCTTCATCGTGCGGCTGTCGGCCAGGACCTCTCGTGCGGGCGGCGTTTCTTCGGCGAACGCCGTCGCCCGGACCGGGAACCGCTCGCCCCACTGACGCGCCGGGCCGAGATCGATGTGGATGAAGCCCGAGCGCGGATAGTAGCCGAACCCCTTGAACCCGACGGCTCGGGCGGCGGCCTCGAAAGCCACCGGATCGTGGTTCGCCATGGCGATGTCGAAGGCGGTGCCGTCCATGTGCTTCGAGCGCGGTGCGCCGCCGATGGCGCGATTGTGCTGCGGGCTGCGATAGGCCGAACGGACGATGAGGGGCTTGCCGAGCCGGTCGCGCAGCGCCTGGAGCTTGTCGAGCGCCTCCTCGTGCACACGGATGGCGCCTGTGCCGCGACAGGCGATCTCGGCAGGCGAGAAGTTCTTCCAGCGCCAACGGTTGCTGGGCACATCGCGCCAATGGCGATAGGTGATGGCAGTCATGAGCGGTCTCCGGACAGGATGACGCCCACCCCTCTGCAAAAGAGGGGCGGGCGCGAAGGATGGGATGGAAGGCGCGGCGTGAGGGCCGGTCGGCCCCATGCCGCGGCGGTTCGGTTCAGGTCAGCAGGTTACCGGTGCAACCGTGCCGATCGCGCGGACGGCGCGCCTTCACGCCGAGAGGGAGCGGCGCGGTATCCGGCAGGGCCGAACCTCCGCGCCCTGCCTTCCCCGCCGGCATCGCCAGCAGCGCGCGGCAGGCCTCGGCGAGCGCGCAGGCCGCGGCGCGGCGCAGCCGGACGGCGGCAAGGCTTTCGCGGCTCATCGGCCCAGCCTTTCCTGGATGACGGCGGTGAGCGCGGCGAGCGAGGCGGCGAGTTGGCGGTCGGCCTCGAGCCGCTCGCGGTCATAGGCGAGCCGCTCCCTGGCGGTGGTCATGCGCTCCCACACCAGCCAGCCGATGATGAGGCCGGCCGGCCCGAAGCGGGTGGCAAGCTCGAGGATGAGCGATGGCTCCATGATGCTCCTCCTTTCGTGCGATCAGCCGGCAGCGAGGAAGGTGATGCCGGCAAGCGAGCTGAACACGCTGTTCGATCCCTGGACGATCACCTCGCCCGCGGGCGTCACATCGACCCGGTAGGCGCCGCCGCCCGACCAGCAGGCGAACATCAGCCGCTCGGCCGGACGATAGCCGGCAAGCAAAGTGAACACGGTGCCATCGGTGCCGGCCTGCATCAGCCCCTCGATGCTCACCCGCCCATGGGCATCGCGCCAGTAGCGGGGTGAGGCATAGCCCGATCCGTAGCCGATCCAGCCGAGGGCCAGCGTCGGGATCTGCATGGCTTCGGCCGGCAGGTCGCCCCAGGCGCTGCCGGAGAAGGTCACGAGCCGCTGGGCCTGCTCGTCCCACAGCCGCCAGCCCGCGCGCGGCACGAGGAAGCGCCAGCCCGATTGCCACAGTGCGATCCGGCCGCTCTGACCCGTCCACGCACCGGTGGCGCCGGGCCCGACGATCCACGCCTCGCCCTCGGCGGGCGCGGCCGGCGGGGCGGAGAGGTGGCGGCCCTTGACCCGCCCCTGCACCAGGGCATCGAGCAGGATCAGCGCCTCGTTGTGGGTCACCTCCTTCTGCGCCTGGGCGGCATCGATGAAGGGCAAGGCAAGGTTGGGAGTGGTCGTCACAGGGTCACCTCCAGGGCTGCGCCGCGCCCCACCCGCTCGCTCAGCTGGTGGATGCGGCAGGTCACGGCAGGTTGCACGGTGCCGAAGTCGGCGATCTGGTCCGCAGCCGGGTAGAGCGCCTGCGGCTGGGTGGTGGCGATGGTGCGCCTGACGCTGCTGCCTGCCATGATGTCGATCTGATATGCCTCGCCCGCCTCGCCGAGCGGGGCATCGACATGGTCGCTCCAGGGCGCGGGCCAGCGGGTGCGGCGGATCCAGCGGATCGCCAGATCGCCCGCGCCGTTGCGCTCACCTCGCGCATGGACGGGAGCAAGCGGGATCAGCGCGCGCGCCTGCCAGGCAAGGCTGATGGTCGGCGCATCCTCGGCCCGGGTGCCGAGCGAGACCGCGCGCCATTGGCGCAGCGCCCCGCGCTCGGCCAGCGGCAGGGCGAGCCGGGCGTTCCCGGCGGAGCCAGTGAGCAGCACGAAGCGCTCGCCTGGGCCATGGGCGCCGATCGCATCACCGGTGCCGCGCCGCCCGCGCAGCAGGGTGGCAAGACGCCAGGTGCCCGGCGCGACCAGTTCGGCATCGCGGAACTGGATCACCTCCCCGCCGACGAGGCAGGCATTGGCGCCGGAGAGCACCGCCGCCTCGCTCACGCTCTCGAGCGTGTCGGACGGATCGAGGAGGCTGACGGTGAGGCTGCTTGCCCGGTCCCAGACATGGGGCGAGGCCGGTGGCAGGACGTCGAGCGCGGTGCCGAGCACGGCTGCCTCGGTGAGGTCGGCGAGCCGCTCCCAGGTGGCGCCGCCATCGGCCGATCGCTCGAGCACCGCGCCGCGCCAGCCGGCCGAGGCCCCGGCCGCGGCGAGCAGCAGGTGCGGCCCGTCGTCCTCCTCGCGCAGCAGCGGCAGATCGAGGAGGTGGGCGGTGGTCACCCCGGGCAGCAGCACTTCCTGCGGCGGCACCGGGGCCGGCGCGGCGCTGGCGATGCGCGAGAGCGCGGCGGCGCCGTCGGTCACCGCCTCGACCAGCAGGCTGCCCGGCAGGCGCAGCTCGCGCCGGGTGACCCGCAAGGTGCGCGCGCGGCCCTCGCCATCCAGCACCACCAGCTTGTCGCCCGGCTCGACGTGGAGATAGGCGATCGGCAGCTGGCAGGTGACCGTGTCGCGCCCGAGCCACTGGAGCCAGACCATGCGCTCGGCGATCGCCTTGGCCTCGGAGGCCTCGAGCACCAGCGGCAGGTCGACCGAGAGATCGGCGGTGCTGGGGCTGGTCGAGCGGCGGGCGCGCTGCGCGTTCACCTGGTAGTCGCGCGCGGGATCGAGGTGCTGCACGGTGATCTGGCGCGGCAGTTCGGCCTCCGCCGTGCGCCGGAGCTCGAGCGGCGGCGGCTCGCTGCCGAAGGGGTGGGCGCCGAGTTCGCCGGCGGGCACCCGCGCGACCGGCGTGCCATCGGCGGGGAAGAAGGCGAGCGCGCCCTCGATCTCGGCGGCATCGAAGAAGAAGGCGCTGCGCAGCGGCTCGAGCACCTGGCGGATGCTTGCCGGGCGCGCCACGGCATAGCCGGCAAGGTCGATGCGCCCGGTGCGCGCGGCATCGAGGAAGGGCACGCCGGCGAGGCTGCACAGCTCCTCGATCACGCTCGCCACCGTGGCCGAGGCCTGCGCCTCGACCTCGAAGGTGAAGTTGGGGATGCGGTTGCCGAAGTCGGCAAGCTCGAGGCGCTCGAACACCACATAGGCAAGACCGCGGTGCGCCGGGCAGCCCGCCGCACCGAGGGCTGCCTGCATGGCGGGATCGGGCATCTGGTCCTCGCTGCCGGGGTAGACGCGCAGCGCCTCGGCGTGGCGCTGCACCCCGTCGGCATCGCGGAACAGCTTACCAGCGGGTCAGTCGCGGCAGAACCATCCGCCCGAGCGCGCCGCACAGCGCGACCGGCGCGATATGCCACACGCCGAGGTGCTCGACGCTGTCGATCGGGCACGACAGGCCGTAAGCAAAGCTGCCGATCGCGCCAGCGGCGATACCGGCCCAAAGGTTTGCCACGCCGGTCGAAACCGGTGCCCCGCGGCGCAGCCACCAGGTCATCGCGGCAAATGTCAGCAGCGAGGCCAGCATGCCCGATGTCAGGCAGTACATGCTGCGCGAATCGAACAGGTCCGCGATCGCATGCCCGGCGGCGATGGTGGTCAACACTGCGGTCAGGGGAATGATCGCCACCATTGCGGTCGCCCATTTGGGCGCATCCTGGCGATTGCCTACCGCGGGCGAGGCGAGCGACAGCACTGCCGCCGCCGCCGCCAGCCCGAGCAGCAGCAGCAGTCCGTTGGTGACGAAGAAAATCGGCGCAGCATTGCCGGCCAGTGCCGCTTGCCACAGCCCTTCGTAGAGCCCCACGCCGAGCACGGTGGCACCGACGGCGACCAGTGCCACCAGCCACCCGTTGCGCCGCTTGAGCGGGGCCACTGGTGCCAGGTCTTCGACGAGGGAAGCGATCAGGGGATTGGGAACCCGGTTCATGGTCATTCTGCTTTCTCGATCAGCGTGGCCAGCTTCTTGAGACCGCGGTGGATATTCACCTTCACGGCCGATTCGCTCTGACCAGTTCTGTGTGAGGCTTCCTCGATGGACAGCCCCTCGATCTTCACCAGTTCGATCGCCTCGACCTGCTTGTCCGGCAGGTGGACGAACAACCGTTCCAGGCTCATCCGGGCAAGGACCGCTTCTTCCTCGCTGTCCTCCGCCGCGTCATGGTCGCCCAGCGCCTCTTCCTCGCTCCGGTAGACCCGGCGCAGATGGTCGACCCAGCGGTAGCGGGCAATCGCCGCCAGCCACGGCAGGAACGCGCGGGACGAATCCCATGTGGCCCGTTTGTGGTGCAGCGCCATCAGCACCTCCTGCACCAGGTCTTCCATTTGCCCCGGTGCGACCCGACGGCGGAAGTAGCGTTCAAGCCATAACTGCGCTTCGGTGAGCAGCACGGTATAGGCCTGCCTGTCACCGGCCTGGCTTTGCGCCATCAACCGGGCCAGGGTAGATTCGTCGGCAATCATCGACGCCTCCCGGTCCGGCTCACTGCCGCAGCTTGCCGAAGCCGTGGTCCAGCGACAGAATGCCGCCGCCACGCACGATCAGCACTGCTGCCAGCGCGGCCCATAGCACATGCACCTGCCACCAGGCTTCCGGATAGACGAACAGTTGGATGACCATGGTCATGCAGAGCAGCGCCAGCGCGGAAAAGCGGGTGGCAAGGCCGAGCACCAGCAGGATCGGGAATATGTGCTCCGCATAGGTCGCCATCGGTGCGGCGATCCCGGGCGGGAACGGCACGCCGGAGTAATCGGTCTCGAACAGGAACCGGGTGGTGTCGCTGATCTCGAGCCAGCTGCCTTCTACCACCTTGCTCCGGCCCGAGCGCCAGAATACTCCGGCCAGAGCGAGCCGGACCAGCAGCAGCATCGCGCCTTCTGTGAATGAGGCCTGTGCCAAGGCAACGGCCCGGTCGTAAAGTGCGGTCAGCTTCGGCATGCTATCCGGCTCCCCTGTTTGCCTGTGCAATCAGCGATCGATCGGCTTGAGCGAGCCCTTGCCCTTGGGGGTCGAGATCTTTTCGCACGAACCCTTGGCGACCAGCTTCCAGGCATTCCCCTGGTAATCGCGGGTCGAGGTTCCGGCGCAGCTGGTGCCCGGGCCGGCGGCGCAATCGTTCTGGCCGGCTTTGGCGACGCCGTAGCACTTTTCCATCGGCGCCTTCTGTGCCGCGACCGGGCCGGTGGCGAGGCCGGCGACCAGGCTGGCGGAAATGGCAAGCCCGGCGGCGCGGGCAATCTTGGCGGTATTCATCGGTCTTCTCTCCGTTGGGGGGACTGCATTCTTTGCCCGGACCATGCCGGACGAGGGCCGTTTCGCACCAATTGCCGGGTCGGTTACAGCGACGCGACTATTTTGCTGCTGTCGCTTTTCCTGTAACCTGTCTGGCAGGACAGGCGAACACTGCCATGTCCACTACGGACGACGACACCGTCATCTTGTCCATCAATCCTGCGGGAGAACCCTCATGACCAACATTCGCACCACCACTTTCGCTGCCGCCGCTGCCGCGCTGGCCCTGACTTCAGCTGCCGCCTTTGCCGCCGACGCCCCGGCCGGCAGCAAGGGCCGTGCGATCGGCGCCGACGACACCGTCCACTGCTATGGCGTGCACAGCTGCAAGGGCAATTCCGACTGCGCCACCGCCGAACACCAGTGCAAGGGCCAGAACGCCTGCAAGGGCCATGGCTTCAAGGCCATGAAGGCCGGCGAGTGCCTGACCAAGGGCGGCGTGATCGGCGATCTCGGCTGATCAGCTTCCCCAGGGCGGCCCGTCTTTCTGGCCTAGCCCCCTCCCTGCCCAGGGAGACGGGCCGCACCTTTGTCCTCCGGATCATTGCCCATGCACCGTGATGTCATTCCGTTTTCCGGCTTCGGCCTTGGTCTGCGGCGCGAGCACTATCCGGATTTCCTGACCGGAGAGGCTGCGGTCGACTTCGTCGAGGTGATCTCGGAAAATTTCATGGTCGACGGCGGGCGCCCGCTTGCGGTGCTCGAGCAGGTCCGTGCGAGCTATCCGGTAATCCTGCACGGCGTATCGCTGTCGATCGGGTCGGCGCATGGGGTCAATGCCGCCTACCTTCGCCGCCTGCGCGCACTGGCCGACCGGATCGAGCCGCTATGGGTATCCGACCACCTGTGCTGGACGCGGACCAGTGCACACAACAGCCATGACCTGCTGCCGCTGCCCTATACCCGGGAGGCGCTGGATACGGTGTGCGACAATATCCACCGGTCACAGGACGCGCTGGGCCGGACCATGTTGTTCGAAAACCCGTCGAGCTATCTCACCTTCCCCGAAGACGAGATGACCGAATGGGAGTTCATCGCGGAGATGGCCCGGCGGACCGGCTGTGCGCTGTTGCTCGACGTCAACAACGTCTACGTCAGCAGCCGCAATCACGGGTTCGATGCCGATGCCTATATCGCCGCGCTGCCGCATGACCGGGTGCGCCAGGTCCACCTCGCCGGTCACACCCCGGGCGAGATCGTGATCGACACCCACGACCGCGCCGTGTGCGACGAAGTCTGGGCGCTCTACGAACGGACCATGGCGCTGCTTGGCCCGGTTGCGACGATGATCGAGCGCGATGATGCGATTCCGCCGCTGGAAGAACTGCTGGACGAGCTTGACCTTGCACGAGCATTCGCCGCACCGGCGGCCGAAGTGGTCCCGGCGTGACGCTCGCCCGCCAGCAAACCGCCTTCATGGCGCAAGTGCTCGACGAGGACGCGGCTCTCCCGCCCGGCTGGAGTGAGCGCCAGGCAGCGGGCATGGCGGTCTACCGTAACAACTATCGCACCACGCTGGTCGAGGCGCTGCGCGCGACTTACGAGCGCACCGCGCGATGGGTCGGAGAAGAGTCTTTCGCCCGCGCCGCCGCCCACCACCTGATCCTGCACCCCCCGACAAGCTGGACGCTCGACGTGATCGGCGACGGTTTCCCTGAAACACTGGTCGAGCTGTTCGCGCGCGATCCCGAAGTGCCCGAGCTGGCTGCGCTGGAATGGGCCATGCACTGCGCCTTCGCCGCTGCCGATGCGGTGCCGCTCGACGGGCTCGGGCTAGGAGCGGCGACCGCAGCGTTCGGCGAGGACGACTGGGAGGCGATGCGGATCACGTTCGTACCCGGTACTGCGGTCGTTCCTGCCGGTCACGACCTCGTCGCCCTCTGGCAGGCGCTGGCCGCCGAGCCTTTCACCGCGCCCGACTATGCGCTGACCGAACCCATGTGCCTGCAGGTTTGGCGCGAAGGGCTGAACCCGGTGTTCCGCCCGGTTGATCTGGTTGCCGGCCGCGCGCTCGATCTGGCGCTCGGCGGCGCAAGCTTCGGTAACGTCTGCGCCGCGCTGGTCGAGGCGCTGGGCGAGGAAGCGGGCGTGGCCCGTGCAGGAGCGCTGCTGAGCGAGTGGATCGGCGACGGGCTGGTGGTGGCGGTCAGGTGCTGAACCGCTCGCCGACCAGTTCCTCGGATACCGTCCACAGCTGCTCCGCATTGTCACGATCGACCGCGTAGGACCGTACGGAGCCGTTGGGGTCGGCATCGTCGACCGCCGCAACGTGGCAATCCTCGCAGTAGACGCCGCCCTGGCCCGTCAATTCCGGCGCCGTCGCCGCCCAGCAGGTGGTCGCGGCGCCCTGCTCGACTGTCTTGAAGGTGAACCCTCCGCCCGCGCTTTCCTGGATCCGGGCCATCATTTCTGCGATGTCTTCCTGCGTCAGGTGGCGGCCGAGATTGGTCATGATTCCGCCCGGATGGACCGCGAGCACGTCGAACCCGCGTGCCGCCAGCCGCGCCTGCAGCGCGACCGTGAACAGCACGTTGGCGGTCTTCGACTGGCCGTAGCTCTCCCACTTCTCGTAGGCACGTGAATGGTAGTTGAGGTCTTCGAAGTGGACGTGATCGCGATGGTGCGCGCGGCTGGAGAGGTTGACGATCCGCTTGCCCCGGCCCGCCTCGAGCAGCGGCAGCAAGTGCATGGTCAGGACGAAATGGCCCAGGTGGTTGGTGCCGAACTGCATCTCGAACCCGTCGGCGGTGCGCTCCAGCGGGCAGGCCATGACCCCGGCGTTGTTGAGCAGCAGGTCGATCACCGGGAAGCGGGTCGCGGCCTCTGCGGCACAGGCGCGCACGCTGGCGAGCGAAGCCAGGTCAAGCACGATCGTCTCCACCGCCGCACTCGACACCGCCGCGCGGATTGCCGCTGCCGCCGCATCGAGCTTGGCCGGATCGCGCGCCGCCAGAACGACCCGCGCACCGCGCGCCGCCATTGCCCGCGCGGCCTCCTGCCCGATGCCCGAGGCACCGCCGCCGGTCACCAGCGGCGGGGTGATGGCGAGGGTCTGCACCGGCCCGCTGGTGGCGGAAGTGACGGTATAGGCCGGGACATCGGGATGCGAGCCGAGGATATAGACCCGCGCGCCCGGGGCGATCGGTCCGCCATCGCCGACGTTGAGCGTGATCGTGCTGGTCCCCGGTGCCGCCGGGGCGGCGAGCGCGCAGTCGCCCCGCCCGGCGGCGAGCGGCTGCAGCGAGATGAACAGGCGCTTCACATCGTGCCAGGGCACTGGCGCATCGGCGTAGAAGCCGCCGCGCGTGGTCTCGTCGAGCACCATGCGGATGTGGCAGGCATCGGGCGTGCCGCTGGTGGCATAGTTCCACAGCCGCACGTAGTGGGTGCCATTGCGGTATGTCTCGACCGTGAGCGAGACCGATTGCAGCCGGTCCATTGGCCGGATGCCAGAGGAGAACCAGTCGAACTCCAGCACGCAGCCGCGGCAGTCCCGCGCGCGGTGGTAGGCGAACAGGCCGTGGTCCGCCCGGTCCTCGGTGTGCCAGATCAGGCCGGCAAGGTCGCGGTTGGTGCGGAACACCGCGCGCACTCGCAGCGCATCCGGCCCGGTGGTGATGACGCTCGCCATCATCGGCAGCGGAAAGTCGACCGTCCAGTATGCCGGCTCGAAGCGGCGGATCGTGGCATCGGCCTCGGCGCGGCGCGGCCAGGTGACGAGGCGGCTCATTCGCGGATCTCCACGATCGGGATCTCGTCGAAGCGCATCACCCCGGGCACCGGCGCGCTCGCCTCGAGCCGGTCGGTATCGAAGCGCGCCGGCACGTCGAAGGCAAAGCCCGCGCTCACCGCCACGCCGGCCGGCACGGGACTGTCGAAGATGACAAGACCGGTGTCGTGCGCGACCGTGAACCCGGAGGCCTGCTCGATCCCGCCCAGCGCCACGCGCACGCTGCCCGCCACGGGGCGGGTGATGCGGCGAATATGCGCGCTCGGCCCGCTGCCATAGGTCTTGATCAGCTGGAAGAACTGCCGCGCCCCGTCGCCGGTGCCGAGCAGCTGGTCGGTGGGCGAAGGCGCGGCACGAACGCTGCACGACTTCCAGTCGGACCAGTCGCGCAAGCGAAAGCCCCGCGCCCGCCCGGCCCGGGCATGGAAGAAGGCGAGCAGCGCCTCGTGATCGGCAAGGGTGCGCACCCCCGGCGCCACGTTGAAGCGCCGCCGCGCCCCGGCCCAGTTGCGGTTGCGCTGCTCGAAGCCCGATGCCACCTCTGTCACCTCGGTCGAGAACTCCGGCCCCGCACTCGAGCCGATGGAGATGCCGATGGGAAAGAGCACGTCGTCGAAGTCGGTCATCAGACCCCCCGCCGCCCCTCGCTGAGCATGCGCGCGAGGCGGGCGCCGGCCTGCGCGGCTGAGCGGCGCACCTCCTCGCGATTGCTCACCGGCCCGTTGAAGTTGATCACCACATCGCCCGCTGCGGCCCGCTCGGAGAGCTGCCCGGCGAGCTTGGCGGCCTGGCGGCGGGTGAGCACCACCTCGCCGCGCTCGAGGATCGCGGGCACCTCGTGCGGGCCGAGCCCGGCCACCCCGCCGCCATGGAGCCGCGGCGCGGCAGCGAAGGCAAGCGCGGGCACCCGCCGCATCGGCGCGGGCGCGCCCACCACCCCGCCGGCATGGAAGATCGAACCGAACAGCGAGCCGAAGAGGTTGCCAAGATCCAGCCCTTGCGAGAACATGCGCGCGAGCGGCTCGGTCACCGCCTGGCGGAACACCAGCCGGGCGAGATCGGCAAGGATCGAGTCGATCAGCCCGCGAAAGTCGAGCTTGCCGGTGGTCACGAAGCGGGCGAAGGCATCCTCGGCCGAGCGCAGGGCGCCGGTCAGCGCCTGGCCCAGCCCCTTGCCCCAGTTGGCCGCCTCCTCGGCATAGCGCGCCAGTTCCTCGCGTACCGCCGCCCAGCCGCGCGCGGCCTGCTCGGCCGCCTGCGTGATCACCTCTCCGGCCTCGCGCGAAGCACGCCCCGCGCGCTCGGCCGAACCCTCGGCGCCGCCGCCGGGCTCTCGGCCAGCCGATCCGCCGTTGCCGCCCCCGGCCGCACCCGCATTGCCGCCGCCGCCACCGATCGCCTCGAGGCGCTCGTCGAGCATGGCGGCGGCCTCGCCCGCTTCGCCGATCCTGCGGTCGGCCTGCTGCATCGCCTCGCCCAGCGCTTCGAGCGCGGCGAGCGGCGCGAGCGCCTGCGCGCGCAGGGCATCGGCGCGGGCAAAGGCCGCATCGCTTTGCTGTCGCGCCGCGCCCGCCATGCGCCCCAGCCCTTCGGGCATGGCGAAGGGATCGTCGGCGAAGGCCTCGGCAAAGGCGCGCCTTGCGGCACTGCCGGCCCGCGCCGCGGCCCCGGCGAAGCGGTTCTCGATCCGCGGCAGGTCGATCTCGGGCACCAGCGCGATGCGCCGCTCGGAACCCAACAGGTCGAGCCCGGCATTGGCGGCCGCGAGCAGGCGGTTGATGCCGCGCACCGCAGCGTTCAGCATGCGCTCGAGCGCCCCGATCAGGGCATTGGCCGCACGCACCGCCAGATCGCCGAGCGCCTGCGGCAGGCGCTGCCAGATCGCAATCGCGGCGGCCAGCGCGGCCTCGAACAGGTTGACCGTGCGGTTGGCGAAGGCCACCACGCCGCGCACCGCGCCATCGAGCGCCTCGAGCACCGCGGCGCGGATCGCGTGCCAGACCGCGGCGATCCGCTCTCCGGCCACCTCAGCGAGGAGGCCCATGCGCTCCCACACCTCGCGCGCGAGATCGCCGAGCAGCGCCAGGGCCTCGCCGAAGCTGCCCGCGCCCTGCACGAGCCGGGAGAACTGGTAGACCAGCTCGCCCGCCGCCACGATCACGAGGCCGATGCCCGTGCGCGCCAGCGCGCCGCGCAGCACCACCAGCCCGGTGGCAAGGCTGCCGGTCGCGAGCGCGGCCGCCGCCAGGCTCGCCACCCAGCGCCCGGCCATGAAGGCGGCCAGGACAAGCCCGGTCGCCACCAGCCGGCCGATATTGTCGATCAGCAGCCCGATCGCCTGGCCCACCACGCCGCTGCGCCGCGCCAGCGCGGCCAGCCCATCGGCGATGGCGGTGAGCACCGGGGCGGCGGCCACGGTCAGCTGGTTGACCAGCCCCTGCCAGACCAGCTGCAGCCTTGCGATGGCATCGCCCGCCTCCTCGATCGCCGCGGCATCGCTCTGGGAGACCGCCACGCCGAAGTCCGCGACGTCGCGGGTCGCCTGCTGGAGCGTGGCCGTATCGATCCGCATGAATGCCAGCGCGGCGCGGTTGCCGAACAGGTCGCTCGCCACCGCCGCCCGCTCGGCCGGCGGCACGAAGCGCTCGAGCGCCTCGCGGATGGCGATGATGCGCTGATCGACCGGCAGGGCCTGGAGCGCGGCGGCCGAAAGGCGCAGGCGCTGCAGGGCGCCCACCGCCGTGCCGCTGCCGGCCGCCGCCTCGCTCAGGCGCCGGGTGAGCTGGAAGGTGGCCTGCTCGATCTCGCCCATCGACACGCCGGCCAGCTCGCCCGCCCATTGCAGCGTCTGCACACTGGCCACCGTGGTGCCGATCGATTGGGCAAGCTTGGCCTGGCTGTCGATGAGCTCGAGGCCGGAGCGCACCATGGTCACCACACCGGCGGCAAAGGCCGCGGCCATGGCAGCCGCGGCGATGCGGATGCGGGCCTGCAGCGCCGCCGTGCGGTCGCTGGCCGCGTCCATGCCGCGCGCGAGGCGCTGGGTGCTGCGCTCGCCGGCCTCGCCGATCCCCTCGAGCTCAGCGCGCACCTCGCGCCCGCCCACCACCGCAAGGCGAACCGAGACGCGTTTGTCAGCCATGGGCCGGGATATCCTTGCTTTCAGGCAAAGCCGAAGGGCACAAAGGAGAGGTATGGCAGGTGCGGCATCAGACTATGACAGCGACGGGCGTTCTCTCGAAAAGGTTCACGCTCACGGTTCCGGAAAGCATACGAGCAATGCAGGGCTGGCAGCCGGGGCAACGGTTTGCCCTTGTGCCGAAAGGCTCCGGCGTCTTGCTGATGCCGGTGCCCGACAAGGCAAGCCTCGAAGGCATGGCGAAGGGCGCAAGGGCCGAGAACTTCCGTGACCGGAGCGCGTGACCGGCGCTCCTCACCCCTCGGCTGCGATCTGCGCATTGATGGCGCGCACCATCATGGCCTCGATCGCGGGCAGGAACTCGGCTGCGGCGCGCCGGTCGATGCCGAGCGCCTCGGCCATGGCAAGCGCTGCGGCCATGTCGAGCCCGATGACGGCACCGGGCACTGCCCGCAGCTGGCCGGACAGGCGCTGCGCCAGATCCCAGACCAGCCAGCCCTCGAGCGTATGCGGGCGGTTCAGGACGGCAGGGCACTGCCCGCAGGCGGTGCGGCAGCCGCGGCAATAGTGCTCCCCGCCGCCGAAGTGCCACTCGGCAAGGGCGGCGAGGCGTTTTTTTCCTCCTCCAGCAGCAGACCCTTCGTCACATAGCCGAGCTGGAAGGCCTCGAAGAACGGCAGCAGGTCGAGCAGCGCATCGAGGCCCTCGGCGCTGAGCGGCAAGGGATTGCCATTGGCATCGCCCACGCCCTCCCAGTCGCGCACGGCGAGCCGCGCCAGCGCCTTGGCCATGGCAACGGCAAGCGCCTCGCTTGAGGCATCCTCGCCGAGCGCGGCGAGCGCCGGATCGCTGCGGGCCGCGGCCATCAGCGCGGTGGTGAGTGGTGCTACCAGCAGGCGCACGCCGTGGCCGAGATCGAGCCAGACAGGCTCGCGGGCAAGGTCGAGACGGATCATCGGGAACACTCCTCCTCAGGCATAGCTGGCGACATCGTTGAGCAGGCGGACGCGCAGCATGGTGTCCTCGCTCTCGTCAAAGGCGGCGCGCCACTCGAAGCGGGCCTCGATGCCACCGGGGCCGGAGACGGCATATTTGGTGCGCGGCAGGAACACCCGCGGCAGCTCGAAGCGCAGGGCATAGCCCTCGGGCATGGTCAGGCCATATTCGAGCGCGACCGGATCGCCGTCGCTCGCCTCGGCGAGCAGCGTCGCCCCGTCGAAGCGCAGCGCCAGCGTGCCCTCGGCGGTCGCCAGCGTCGGATCGGCCGCCTCGATGCGCCCGTCCTCGCGGATCACCCGCACCCGCTCGAGATTGTTGGAGAAGGTGAGCCCGCCGCCGGTCACCCCAGCCAGCGCCGAACCGCCGCGACGCACGTAGCCACGCGCCTGGGCGAAGCGCCGCGGCGCCCAGGCGGCCGGTGCGGCATCGACGGTGGTGGCGGAGCGCTCCTCGCCCTGGGCCACCAGCTGCAGCCGGGCATTGGCCGGGCCCTCCTGGCCAAGCTCGATCTCGATGCTCTCGGCCACCGTGCCGAGATGCCGGAAGAACACCGGGGTGGTGAGCTTCGGATGACCGATTTCGAGCGTGTGGCTCGGGATCTCGTCGGCCCCGCTCTGCCAGACATGGAGGTGCCCGCCGCCGGTCAGCCGCGGGCCGGAAGGGGTGGCGTGCGAGGCCGCGAGGGTGAAGCCGTTGCCGTTCGGGCCGGTGGTGTCGAAGACGATCTCGAGCCGCTGCGTGCTCGGCGGGCGGCTGTAGGTGCATTTGGAGACCTCGGGATTGGCCGAGGCGTTGAGGTTGGTGACCAGCTGGTCGATGGTCTGGGTCACGGTCGCCTGGATCTGGGTCTGCAGCGCCCCCGGCGTGCCGGTGACGAAGGTCCAGACCACGCCGTTCAGCGTGATCGTCTGCCCGGCGGCGGGATTGGCGGCGAAGGTGATCGATCCGCTTGCCGCCACGCTGCTCGTCGTCGGCAGGCCGAACAGGGCGGTGAGCCAGTAGCCTGTGCCGCGCAGGTCGAGCGGCACGTCGATCTGGCCCTCGTCGGTGACGAGGCCGCGATAGGGATCCTGCGCATTGCGCCCGCGCCCGAGCAGCGGATCGGCGGCGAGCGGTTGCGTGGCGGCAAGGTCGGTCGAGCGGAAGTCGAGGCTGCGCCAGCCGCTCGACGGCATCACGCCATAGCTCGTCTCGCGGGCGATCTTGAGCGTCGCATCCGCGCCATAGGCACGCAGTTTGGGCATGGGTCATCTCCGATGGGGATGGGGGACGGGAAGGCCCGCGCGAGCCACCCGCGCGGGGCAGGATTATTGTTTCAGATCATGTGCTTAATCGCTTGATAAGCAGGGCGGACAGAGCGAACACGCTTCTACCGGATGCATCGCCAACGGAGGAAGCAGATGACCCTGACCACCACCGCCCGCCACGAGGCCCGCGCCGAGAAGGCCCGCCGCAACAGCAAGGCAGCGCTCGAAGCCTTCATGGCCAACAAGCTCGAAATCGACAGGCTGCTCGAACGTCTGCAGGCGCTGAGCGAGGATCATTTCCACGCCGAACCCGACAGCGTGCACTGGGGCCATGTCGGCAGCCTTGCCCATGTCCGCGACCAGCTGCGCGAGATCGCCCGCTTCCTTGGGATCGAGGCATGACCATGACACAGAGCAGTCCCATGCCGGTTTCCGACACCCAGCGTATGGTCCTGAGCGCCGCCGCCCAGCGCGCGGATGGCAATGTCCTGCCGCTTCCCGGATCGCTGCGCGGACCCAATGCCCGGCGGGTCGTTGCCGCCCTGCTGCGGCGCGGGCTCATCGCCGAGACCGTGACCCGCAGCTGGACCAAGGCCAGCGCCAAGCACAACACTTTCTGGCGCAATGACGAGGACGGCCGCGCCACCCTGCTTCACATCACGCCCGCAGGCCTTGCCGCCGTCGGCAGCGCCGGGGGAGCCAAGGCTGCAGCCCCGCAAGGATCTGGCGCTGCGCACGAGGAGTCCCAATGCCCGCACTGCAACGGCGCAGGCCGCAGGCTCCATCTGGCTGGCACCGAGCTTGCACACACCACGCGCTGCCACATCTGCGATCCTGAGCCCGAACCACCCGCTTCGCAGGAGGCTGTCGCCACGCCTGCCCCGCCGCCGCGCCGCCAGCGCGACGGCACCAAGCAGGCCGCGCTCATCGCCATGCTGCAGGCACCCGAGGGCGCCAGCGTGGCCGAGATCGCAGCAGCACTCGGATGGCAGAGGCACACGGTGCGCGCCGCGCTCTCGCATGGGCTCAAGCGCCGCTTGGGCCTTGGCGTGGCCTCGCACCGGGACGAGACCCGCGGGCGGGTCTATCGCTTGCAAGCGGAAGGCTGAGCCATGGCCAAGGCCACGCTCCACGACCGTCTGGTCGCCGCTCTCCTCGCCTCGGGCGAGCGCCTCGTCCCCGATGCCGCCACGCAGCGCTACACTGTGCTTACCTGCAGCCATCCCAAGGCGCCGCAGGGCTGGCACTACTACGTCGGGCGCGCCGGGGCCTTGCGCGTCGGCCCATCCGCCAGCGCCAGCCGCGCGGTGAGCGAGACGCTGAAGGACACACTGCTCGGGATCGCCCGCCTGAAGCAGGCGTGACGACTCCGCAGTCGCAGCTTGATGATCCGCCGCCTCCGTCCGGGCGGCGGCTCCCGTTCGGGCCCATTGCCGGCCCATCCTGATCCCATCGCATCTCACCCCGCGAGCGGATCGCTGACCAGATACTCGGCGGTCAGCACGAGCCGCGCGGTGAGCAGCGGGACTGCGCCCTCGATGGCCAGCACCCCGATCTCCGGCGCGGCCGGAGTGAGGGTCTCGGCAAGGCCGCCGAGCGTCTCGTCGGCGCGGAGTGCCGCACCGATCGCGCCGAGCAGCCCATCGAGCGCCGCCTCACCGCCGCCAGCATTCCCCTGCGGCACGAACAGCTCGAGCTCGATGCGGTGGCGATACCATTCGCGGCGCGGGTTCAGCGTCACCTCGGGCTCGCCCGGCTCGCCGTCGCGCAGGATGACGAGCCCGTCAGCCGGCACCTTCTCGGGCAGGGCCGCATTGCGCCGCACCGGCGCCGCGAGTGCAGCGCCGAGCTGCGCGGCGAGCGCTGCCAGAATGGCCTCACGCGTCGACATCACCGATCCTCACCTCCAGCGTCCCACCACCCGGTCCTCGAGCCGGCCGATCCAGCGCTCGGCCGCGCCTTCGACATCGAGGCGCTTGCGAAGCCGCACCTGCGGCACCAGCACGAAGAGCACCACGCTCACGAGGCCGCGCCCGGTCCTGAGCGCCGTGGCGCTCGCCCGGGCATAGCCGCCGCGCCGGCCGCTGCGCGCGCGCAGGTTCTCGGCGACCAGCAGGGCTGGCCGGCCCGCTCGTCCCGGCACGAGGCGTAAAGGCGTGCCCATGCGCTGCTCCCACAGCTGCGGCGTGAGCCGCCGGTCACCGGCGCGCATGGAGAGCGCCGCCTCGGTCGGGATGGCAAGGAAGGTGCCGCCACGCGCGCGAATCAGTGCGCCCTCGGCATGGCCGCGGATGATCGCCGGCGCCTTCGACCAGACCAGTCCCGCCGCCCCGAGGCTCGCCTCGCCGCTCGGCCAGACCTGCGAGCGCCAGGTGCGGGAAAGGCGCGCTCCCAGCCCCGCGCCGGTCACCTGCGCGCGCAGCTCGCCCTTGAGCCCGGCGGTCGCCTCGGTGACAGCCCCGCTCACCGCCTGCTCGGCCGCAGCCACCTCTTCGGCCATGATCTGCCTGAGATCGCCGATGGTGGTGAGCGCGAGCCTCATGAGGGGGCCAGCTCCGCCGTCCAGACGAGGCGCTCGGCATCGCCCAGCGGCTCGCCCTGGACGATCCAGTCCTGGCCTGCGACCGCGATGACATCGCCTGGTTCCAGCACTGGCACCTCGGCCATGCGCAGATCGGCGAGCGCGGTTGCGGCGTGAAGGCGGGTCTCGCCCCAGTCGGCCACCCGGTCCGGCCGGCGCAGCACCACGCGCACCGGAACCGGCGGGCCGCTGCCGCCAGCACGCCAGAGACCATCGCGGGCAAGGTTGGGGTCAGCGAACAGCACATCGAGCGCGGCGGCAAAGGCGCTCATCAGAAGCTGCCGTTGAGCCGCACCCGGCCGACGACATCCTCGGCCCCGCCGGCAACCGCCTCGGTGGCAACGCCGATGAGCGTGTTGCCCGAAGCCGTGGTGGTGCAGCGCCGGTTGGTGTTGTCCCAATAGACCCTGGCGCCCACGCTCCAGGCCTGGCTCGGCGCCTTGGCCAGATCGAAGACGCCGACGAGCGCGGCCTCGACATTGTCACCGGATTGCGCAGCACCGCTGGCGACGCCGAAGATCGCGCCCACCAGCAGGCCGTCGCCGGGGGCAAGGGCATGGGGTGCGGCAAGGGTGATGGTCTTGCCGGGCTGGACGTAGTTTTTCATGGGGAAGATCCTCCTGGAAAGACGAAGGGCGGCCCGTCAGGACCGCCCATCTCGTAGGGGTTCAGGTGTCAAAGACGGGACCGGATCAGGCGCCGGGGTTCCTGTAGAGGCCGCGCCAGTCGATCGCCTTGGCGCCGAAGTCGAGCCGGCACTTGATCTCGACCCCGTCGACATCGAACCCGTTGCGGGTCTCGATGTAGGCCCCCTGCTGGCCCTCGAGATAGGCATATTCGATGGTGTCGATCTGGGCGGGCGAGGCGGCGAGATACCAGGCGGTCTCGCTCGCGGCATCGAGCCGCGGCTCGGCGATCGGCACCAGCGTGCGGATCGAGGCCGGCACGACATTGCCGCTGGAGGCCGGCACGAGGTTCTGCGCCAGCAGCTGCTCGGCCTTGAGTTCCAGCGCGGCGGGCACGATCAGGAAGGCCGGGCGGATGTTGAGCACGGTCTTCTTGTCGAGCCCGGTCTGCCTCGCCATGGCCGCGCGCGCCGCCCCGAGGCTCGTGACATCGAGCGCCGTGCCGGTGGCGGCAAGGTTCCTGTGGCTCGCATGGAACAGCGCCTGCCCGTCGGCCATGGCGGGGTTGGAGGTGATGATCGACCAGACGACATCGCTTTCGAGCTGGGCGATGGCATTGCCATACATCGCCGGGATCCGGGTGAAGGCGTCGAGATCGTCGTTGATCAGCACCTGACGGGTGATCGCCACCACCCGGCCATAGGTCTTCACGCGATAGCTCTCCTTGCTCTCCCCGAGCGTGCCGCGCTTGAACTCGCCGCTCTCGGCCACTTCCAGAAGCTGCGGCGCCTCGCCCAGTTGCACCCGGTGCATGGCCTTGAAGTCAGTGGCCAGCACCTGGCGGCAGAAGGCGGTGAAGGTGCGCGGGGCAGCCTCATAGGCCTGGCGCAGGGTGCGGTTGGTGACGGCCGCGAGGATCTCGGGGAAGTCCGAGGTCGCATGCAGCGCGCGGGTCGCCACCTCGTCGCGCGAGAGCCCGCGCGTGCTGGTGCCGGCCAGCTCGAGGCTCTCGCGCGCGAGTTCCATGAGCGTCATGCCGCGATAGGACCGCGCGGCATCCTCGAGCGGGAACAGGCCCGGGCTGTAGCGGTGGAGCAGGGCATTGGTCACCGCCTCGCGGCGGGTGACCCGCTCGTCGCGCCCGCCGAGCGGGATCGCGACATGGGGGAAGCTGCGGGTCTCCTCGGCCTTGGCAGCAAGCTCGTCGAGGATCAGCTGCCGCGCTTCCTCGAGCGGGGTGCCGCGCCGGACCAGATCCTCGGCGAAGCCGCGCTCGAGCCTGAGGCGGCTTGCCAGATCGTGGATCGCGGCGACCCGCGCGCGTTCCTCCTCGCGGGCCCGGCGCGCGATCGCCTCGGCATCGGACGGCAAGCCGGCATCGGCCTCGCGCAGCGGCGTGGGAATGGGGGCAACAGCGGGGGCGCCATCGGAAGCGACGGCGCTGGCAGCCGCGCGGGTTTCCTCGCACGGGGCGCTGGCGGCCGCATCGGCGGCGGACGGATCGGGGACGGGGTCGTGCATGGTCAGCTCTCCTTCGGGGCTTGGGCGTGCGTCCCGCCGGACGAGGACGCAGGGGGAATGGGGGACCGGGCTGCTGCGGAAGCCGGCCTGCGGGTCGGCGCCCACCGGCACGGCCGAGATCTCGAAGGGGGTCCAGTCGATCGCGCGCCACAGCTCGCGCCCGTTCTCCGGCCGGCTCACCTGGTAACGGTGGACCTGGTAGCCGATCGAGACCGCGCGGATGTGCCCGGCCTCGATGTCGCGCCAGATCGGCTCCACCTCCGCGCGCTCGGAGAAGCGGATCAGCGCAAGCCCGCGCCCCTGCTCGATCCGCGCCGAGCCGGGCACCACCGAGCCGATGATCGCATCGAGGCTGTCGGTCTCGTGCACCTTGAGGAACGGCGCGCCCGCATTCAGCCGCTCGAGCCGGACATGGGCGGGATCGAGGCTCAGCTCCTCGTCATAGGGCGCATCGAACCAGCGCTGGCGCAGCACCCGTGCACCGGTCGACCAGACCACCTCGACGGTGCGGGCGGCAGGGTCGATGGTATGGGGCGCAAGCTCGCCCGCCCGGCGCAGCGCCGGAAGCTCGATCGTCGTCTCCATTGCCTGTCACTCCTGTTCGCTGTCGGTGGCGAGCGGATCGCTGCCCTGCACCCCGCCAGTGCGGCTCACCCGCCTCGGATCGCTGTCGAGCACGAGGCCGAGCGCATCGAGCCGGGCATTGGTGGCGGCGATCTCGGCCAGCACCGCCTCGGGATTGCGCCCGGCACGCGCGATCGCCTCGGCCAGCGTCATCGTGCCCGAGCGGATGGCGATGAGGTTGGCCATGGCATCCTTGTAGGGATCGACCGCCTCGAAGCGCGGCGGCGACCACTCGACCGGAACCTCGGGCACAGGGATTGCCCCTGCCGCCCAGGCGCCTTGCGTGAACCAGCGCCAGACGGGCAGGCAGAACATCGGGATGAACAGCTGCCACTGCACCGCATCGATCATCCGGCGGAACTCGACGAGGCCGGCGCGGATCGAGGAGTAGTTGACCTGGGAGAGATCCCCGGTCAGCAGCTCGTAGGGCACCCGGAACCCGGCCGCGATGGTGTGCAGGCTCGCGCGGCGGTACTCGGCATAGCCGCCGGTCGCGGCAGGCTGGTTGAAGCGGATGTCCTTGCCGCCGCGGGCATAGGCGATCAGCCCCGGCTCGAACTGCTCGACCCGGTTGCCGTCGGCATCGACCACCGCCGGGGCAATGCCCTGCTGCGTCTCGTCGTCGCCGACGACGATCGCGGTGACGCAGGCCTCGGTCTTCTTCCTCACGATCTCGGCGACCTCGTAGTCGTCGAGATCGCGCAGGACCCGGATCACCGGCGCGCCCCAGGGCACGCCGCGCACCTGCGTGCGCTGCTTCTCGTAGACATGGGCGATGTCTTCGGCCGGCACCGGACGGCTGCCCTGCCGCAGCGTGGCCAGAGGCCCGCCGTCGCCGGGATGCTCGGCATGGAGCCAGTAGGCCCGGCGGCGCCCCAGCGCATCGAACTCGACCCCCTGGACGATCCGCCCCGCGCCGGAAGCGCCATGGCGGGAGCCATCGAGCAGGTCGGCCTCGATCATCTGCAGCTGCAGCGGCACGGCCAGACCATCCCCGGCGCGGCGCGGACGGCGCCGCACCAGCACCTCGCCGGCCTCGACCATCTCGCGGCAGACCAGCGTCTGCAGGCCGTAGAAGTCGAGCTGGCCATCGGCGTCGCACTCGGCCGACCAGCGCTCGAACAGGGCATCGACCCGGCGGTCGAGGGCCGCATCGCCGCTCGCAGAGCGCGGCATGATGCCCGCGCCTACGATATTGTTGACCAGCACCGCCACCGCCTTGGCGGCATGGGGATTGTTGCGCACCAGATCGCGCATGCGGTCGCGCAGGAGCGGCCCGGCCGCGCCGATCTCGGCATCGGCCGAACTGCCGGTCGCGCGCCAGCCCTCGGTGCGCCGCCCGCGCGCCGCCCCGTCATAGCCGCGCGCAAGGCTCGCGAAGGCCTCGCGCGCCAGCACCCGGCGCGCGGCCATGCGCGGCGCGATCCAGCCCAGCGCCCGGTCGAACCAGCCCAGCGCCATCAGCGATCCCCGCGCGAGAACCCGGCAAGGCCGGCAAGCGGCAACGGCCGCGAGGCGCTGGCGAGCGCCTGCTCGAGCGTGCGGATCCGCGCCAGCAGATCGGCGGCCGAGCCGTATTCGACGGTTCTGCCGTCATAGCTCACGCGGGTCGTGCCGCTGGCGTAGGCGCGGCGCAGGGCCGCCAGTTCCGTCTCGCTCCACGCGCTCATCTCACAACCACCCTTCTCTTCGCCCGAGCCAGTCGGAGCGGCGCTTGCCTTCAGGCGCCCGTCCCGGCCGATGGATCTGCCCGGCAGGATCGCTTGCGCCGGGCGCCACCTGAAGCTGCGCCTCGAGATCGCGCCACTTGTCCTCGCCCCAGCGATCAGCGCCCGCGATCCAGGCCGCCGCTCTGGCATAGACCCGGCAGTCGAGCGCCTCGTTGCGCTCGCGCATTTTCTGCCACTCAAGCCGCGCAAATCCTCTGCGGTTGCGCACCGTTACCAGCTGTTCGGCGGTGAGCTGGCGCAGCCACTCGCTCTCGATCCATTGCGGCAGATGTATCGTGCCGGGCGGGAACGCTGCACCCGCGGCAATCTCTTCATCCGTCGGCCTCGCAAGGCGCAGGAAGCGGTAGGTCTCGGTCTTGAAGGTCGAGACCGCCACGGTCCACAGCCGCGCGCCGCGGCGCAGCCTTCTGCCGCTCTCGGTCACGTCCACATAGGTCGGACCCGAGACCGGGCTTGACCGGTTGAACCCCTCCACGCCCTTGATCGGTGCAACCTGGGCAAAGCCTACGCTGCGCGCCCAGGCATGGACCGCCTGGGTCTCGTAGCCGGTGTCGATGGCGAGGCGCGCGATCCGCAAGTGTGCACCACCTGCGTGTCGCCAGCTGCGGTCGAGCAGGGCAGAGAGCTGCGCCCAGGCATCCTGCCGGTCCGGCCCGCCCTCGATCACCAGGTGATCGACGAGCCAGCTTTCCAGCCCGCGCCCCCAGGCCCAGACATCGACCTCGATGCGGTCCTTCTGCACGTCGGCCCCGGCGGTGATGAACAGCCCGCCCGCCGGCACCGTGCCCGGCGTCCACGGCTCGCGCCGATCGTAGAGCCGCTGCCAGTCGGGCGCGTCGCCGGTCTCGACCCAGCTCTCGCCCAGCACCGTGTTGACGAAGGCGCGCATGGCCTCGTCCGAGCCTTGGGCCGCCTCGTGCGCCCGGGCGATGCGCGCCCAGCTCATCCAGCCCACCGGCGAATAGAGCGCCGAGATGTGATAGCCGACCGTGGCCGGATCGGCAGCTTCCGCCGTCGCCCGCCACTCGCCTGCTTCCAGCATCGCCGTCTTGTGGTGCTCACCGATCGGCGCCTCGCAGGCCTCGCAATGATACTCTGCCGTCTCCGGCTTGCCCTTGCTCCAGCGCAGCCGCTCAAACTTGAGCCATTGCATCGCCCCGCAATGAGGGCACGGCACGAAGTAGCGCCGCTGGTCGCTGCTCTCGAACTCGCGCTCGATGCGGCTCACACCGCGGATCGTCGGCGTCGAGACCAGCAGCACCTTGCGCCGGTGCGCGAAGGTCAGCGAGCGCGCCTCGGCGAGGCTCACCGGGTCGCCCTCCTCGTCGGCCGAGGCGGGATAGGCATCGACCTCGTCGAGGAAGATATAGCGCGCCGGGGTCGAGCGCAGGCCGACGGCCGAGTTGGCCCCGGTCATGATCAGGATGCCGCCGGCGAACTCCTTCGACAGCATGGTGTTGCCGGCATCGCGGGATCGGGCGGGTCTGACCCGCTCCCGCAAGGGCGGACTCTCGGCGATCAGCGGCTCGATCCGCTGCCGCGAGTTGCGCTTGGCCAGTTCCACCGTGGGCTGGACCGCCAGCATCGGCCCCGGCGCCTGGTGGATGACATAGCCGATCCAGTTGTTGCCGGCCTCGGTCGCGCCCACCTGTGCGGCCTTCATGAACACCACCCGCTGCGCCGGATCGTGCGGGCTCAGCCGGTCCATGATCTCGCGCATGTAGGGCGTGCGCGCCGTGCGGTAGCGGCCCGGTTCGGCTGAGGCGCGGCCCGAGAGCACCCGGTGGCGGTCGGCCCATTGCGAGACACTCAGCCGCGCATCGGGCGCCAGTCCCCGCGCCCAGGCACGCCGAAGCGCCCCGGCGCCGGGAAAGTCCTCGTTCCCGCCCGAAGCCTCAGGTGAAGTCGGGCGCGCGCGGTGCGGCGAGCTCCTCGAGGTGGCTGCGGACATGGTCCTCCAGGATCTTCTGCATCGCCGCCACCTCCACGATCACTTCGCGGCCTGCCGCCTCGCTGCATGAGGCCGAAAGCTCCGACGCCATCAGCGCCGCCACCCGCGCCGGCCAGGTGATCCACGCCTCGCGCTCTTCGCGCGCCATGCGGAACACCAGCGCCGCGGCCCGGTCGCGCTCGACCAGCTCGCCCTTGAGCTTCTGCAACCGCAGGCGGCGCTCCTGTGCTTTCAGCACCTCGTTCGCGGTCCGGGCCTGCAGGAAGGTCGTGCCCCCCGAGCCGCTGGTGCTGGCCAGCCCCTGTTCGCGCAGGGTCTCGCCCACCGCCGCCACGGCCGCCTCGGGCACTGGCCTGGCGCCCTCGGTCCCTCTCGAGGAACTGGCCGCGCGCCGCGATTTGGCAGGATCGGTGAACTGGCTGCGCCTGGCATCAGACGCGGCGGCATCGATCGAGCCGTCGGCATGCAGCACCAGCCGCCCGGCCGCGCGCGCCTTCTGCACCGCGCCGCGCGAGATACCGGCATGGGCCGCATATTGCCGCTCGCTCATGCCCTTCGTCATGGTCCGACCTGGTCACCTCCCGTCAGCGCCTGGCGCGCGCGCAGATGCTCGAACAGCCGCCGCAGCCCATAGGAGCGCACCACGCTCACCAGCGTGAACACCGCGCCCATCATCAGGTTGGCAGCAAGCGTCGTGTGCAGGCCGAACAGCGGGAAGACCACAAGCTGCGTCACCACCGCCACGCCATAACCCACCACCACATTGGCCAGCGACTCCATCAGCGACATCACGCGGGACTGCTTCATGGCCGCTCTCTCTGCCCGATCCGCGCCAGCGCGGCCCGATATGCACCGGCCACGTCGACGATCAGGCAGGTCTTCGGACGGCGGCACACGATGGCGGGCAGACCAGCGTCATCACTCAGCCAGACCGTCTCGGCGAAGTCGCTGCTCTCATCCCATCGTGCCAGGACGAGGAACAGCGCCATGTCTTGGTGCACACAACCGCGCTGCTCCAGCAGGCCGCGCAGCTCGGCGACCAGACGCCCTGCCTCATGCGGCTCCAGCGACAGGGCACACAGCTCGGCCATCACGGCAAGACAGGCCAGATCGCACCAGTCGAACAGCCGCCGCTGGCCCGGCCTGACCGCCTGTGACGGCCGATAATGGCCCCGCGTGATCCACTGGCCCAACTGCCACGTGCCCAGCCCGCAGGCCTCGCACATCTCCCGGACGGTCCACATGGCCCTACCGCGCCCGCCTGCGCCTGGGTCTCGCTTCGGACACTGCCTCGCCAGCTTCGGCCTCGGTGCCGTCCGCGGGAGGCGGCTGCGCGCCCTTCAGCCGCTCGGCCTTCACCTGCGCGAAGGTGCGGCCGTCGCCCTCAAGGATGGCGGCGCGGCCCGTGGCGGCCTGCCAGCGCTCGACCGCCACATCGACATAGGCCGGGCTGATCTCCATGGCATGAACGCGCCGGCCGTTCTCCTCGCCGGCGATGATCTGCGTGCCCGAGCCGCAGAACGGCTCGTAGCACAGGCCGCCGCGCGCCACATGCTGGCGCATCGGGATGGCGAAGGCATCCACCGGCTTGGGCGTGGGATGATCGGGCCGCTCCTCACCGGCGGGCACGGCCATCTCCCAGGTCGAGGGCAGCGTCTCCTCGGCCACCTTGGGCGGGCGGTGCGGACGGCGCCAGCCCATGAAGCAGGGCTCGTGCTTCCACAGGTAATGCGAGCGGGTGAGCACCCCGCGGTCCTTGACCCAGACGATCTGCTGGTGAACGAAGGCGCCGGCCTTCTCCCAGCATGCTTCCAGCATCGCCTGGCGGCGCGAGGCATGCCAGCAATACCAGGCGGCATCCTCGGCGATCGCCTCGGCAATGGCGGCGGCGATGAAGCCGTCGTAGAGTTCGGCGCCCTGCGCACTGTCGTCCCAGGTGACGCCATAGGACCGGCTCCAGTCCTTGTTCTGCGTGGGATGGTTGGTGCCGTCGTAATCGACCAGATAGGGCGGATCGGTGGCGAACAGGATCGCCCGCTCGCCGTTCATCAGGCGGCGGACGTCCTCATGGTTGGTGCTGTCACCGCAGAGCAACCGGTGGTGCCCGAGGATCCACAGGTCGCCCCTGCGCGAGGCCGGGTTGCGCGGCGGCTCGGGGATGGTCACCGGCGGAACCTAAGCGCCGCCATCCTCATCGCCCGCTTCGGGATCGAGCGCCAGCAGCCGGTCGAGTTCGCCATCGGCAAAGCCGGTGAGCCCCAGATCGAAGTCCTCGGCCAGCAGGTGCCTCAGTTCGCCCGCCAGCAGCGCCTCGTCCCAGGTGCCGAGTTCGGTCAGCCGGTTGTCGGCGATGCGGTAGGCGCGGCGCTGGGCCTCGGTCAGATGCGCCAGCACGATCACCGGAGCCTCGGTCAGCCCCAGCTCCATCGCGGCGAGCACCCGCCCGTGCCCGGCGATCAACTCGCCGTCCTCGGCAACCAGGCACGGCACGGTCCAGCCGAACGCGGCCATGCTGGCAGCGATCCGCGCCACCTGATCGGGCCCATGCTGCTTCGCGTTCTGGGCATAGGGCCTGAGGCGCTCGAGCGGCCACGTCTCGATGCGGTCGGGGGCAAAGGCAAGGGTCATGGGCAGAAAGGAACGATAAAGGGTCAGGAACGCGGGAGGGGCGCACCCGCGCGGGTGGCCGCTGATTGGCCAGGCTGGCTCAGCGGGCGAAGCCTCGATGCGCATGCGGCCGATGGCCAGCGTGCTCGAATGGGCGAACGGGAGGGTGGATTCCACGGTGGACTCCACGGTGGATTGCCTGTGGACTCCGGGTGGATTCCGGAATCCAGTAAGAAGCCACCCGGCAGCTCGCCCGGACTTGCGGCTATCCAGCAGAAATCACGCGGTTTTCCTGTGCCCTCCGGCAGCCGGTGGCTTCCCTCAGACGGGGGTGGCTTCCCAAAAAATCGGCCCTGTCGCTGGCGCTACGCCGCGCCTCGCCCGCCAGCATA
>NZ_MUYJ01000017.1 GCF_002155695.1 Erythrobacter tepidarius | reverse complement strand
GGCCAGCTCGAAGAACTTGCGCCTCGCATGGGCGAAGCAGCCTGCCTCGAGCACGGGGCCGGGGTCGCGTCCTTCGCGATAGAGGTCGTTGTAGCCGCTATAGGCATCGGCCTGTAGGATCCCGGACCAGCCTGCGAGATGGGCTTGCGGGTGCTCGCCGCGCCGATCGCGCGAGTAGTGGAACAGCGCCGCCGGTGGATCAGACCCGGCGAACGGCCGATCATCGCGGACGTAGACCCATAATCGGGCCACATCGGTCTTGCCCTTGGCCATGACCGGCACGGTGGTATCGTCGCCGTGGATGCGGTCTGCAGCCAGAACGTGCGCCTCGATCAGCTTGTAGATCGGCATCAGCGCGTGAGCAGCGGCGCCGACCTGATCGGCCAGGGTCGAGAGACTGAGCGGCACGCCTTCGCGAGCGAACCGCTCGGCCTGACGGTTGAGGGGCTGATGCTGCCCATACTTCTCGAACAGCAGCATGGCGAGAAAGCTGGGCCCGGCCCATCCGCGGGGCACCACATGGAAAGGAGCGGGGGCCTGAGCGATCTTCTCGCAGTCCCGGCACGCAAACTTCTCCCGGACCGTCTGGATCACCTTCCACGAGCGCGGGATGACCTCGAGCGTCTCGGTGACGTCCTCGCCGAGCTTGGACAGCCGGTCCCCACCGCAGGCCGGGCAGGAACAGGGGGCAGGCACCACCACGCGCTCGCGGGGGAGGTGCTCGGGGAACGGCTTCCTTGCCGGGCGCTTGCGCTCGAAGGCAGTGACCGTGGTGGTCTTCGCTGCCGCTTCCTCGGCAATCAGATCGTCCTCGGTGGCGTCAGCCTCGAGCTCTTCGAGCTGCAGCTCCATCTGACCCAGCAGGCGTCGGCTGCGCTCGGCGCTGGGGCCATACTGCTCGCGCTTCAGCTTGGCGATCTGCAGCTTGAGGTGAGCGATCAGCGCCTCGATGGCGCTCTGGTGGGCCATGGCGTTGGCGAGCTTGGCCGTGGCAGTGGCAGCGTTCTGCTCGGCCTCCTCGGCTCTGCGGGCCATCGTCGCCACCAGCGCCTTGAGCGCTTCAACGTCGTCTGGCAGGGGCGAGATGGCGGCTTCCACAGGAGAGATGGAATCATGTTCCACCCTCTGCCGCAAGGGCAAAACACCGCCTTGCGACGATTATCCTGCGCTCTGCGGCCGCCACGTATACTGGGGGTTCCTCCAGTCGATCCCCTCCAGCAGGCAGGCCAGCTGCGAGGGGGTCAGCGACACCGTTCCCTCCTTGGCCGACGGCCATACGAACCGGCCCTTCTCGAGCCGCTTGGCGTAGAGCGACATGCCGATCCCGTCGTGCCATATGATCTTGATCAGCGAGCCCGCGCGGCCGCGGAATACGAACAGATCCCCGCCATGCGGATTACGCTTCAGGCCCTGCTGCACCAGCAGTGCCAGGCCCTGCATGCCCTTCCTCATATCCGTGTGGCCCAGCGCGATCCACACCCGCGCGCCGGAAGGGATCATCGCAGAGCCTTCAGCGCGGCAGCGACCAGCGCCGGCGATGCCGCAGCGAAAACGCTCAGCCGCTTGCCGCGTGGCAGGTCGATGATCATCGCCGGGTGCTCGGCAGCGCTGACCGGCACCGCGTCCCCGTCGATCACCGCTTCGGCGAATACCGGCGTGGGAAGCGCATCCGGCGCCTCGGCCTCCTGCGCCGCGCCTGCATCGAGCAACTTGCGCCGCCAAGTGTAGATCAGCGCCGAGGAGATATCGTGCCGCCGACACACCTCGGCAACGCAGGCGCCAGGCGCGAACGCCTCGGAAAGGATCCGCAGCCGTTCTTCCTCGCTCCACCGGCGCCGCCGCTCCGGCCCCGAAAATACCGTCACCTGACCCATCGACCACTCCTAAGCGCGCTCAAAAGAGCACGCTAAAGAGCGCTCGCTACCTACCCGCGCAAGGCGGCCCCCGCCGGATGGATACGCCTTTGCCGCCTATGGCGGCGTCTACATCGTCGCGTCGCTGGTCTGGCTCCAAGTCATCGAGGGTGTAGCTCCCGATCGCTGGGATATACTGGGCGGGCTGATCTGTCTCGCCGGGGCGGGATTGATCCTGTGGGGACCAGGCCGAGGGTGAATTGAGCGCCGCAACCGATCAATGCGGCAACTAGTGCTGCGCGTATACGCTGGTGCGCGCGGCCCCGAAGGCTATGACGTTAAACCGCTGTGGGCGAACGCCGGACACCTCCATGCCGGGCGAACCGATCGGCATGCCTGCGACCGCAAGCCCGCGAACACCATTCGGGCGGTTCGCCAGCACGCGGCGCATGTCAATAATGGGAACGTGTCCCTCAAAGGCGATCCCGTCTACAATCGCAGTGTGACATGACGCCAGGCTTGCCGGAAGACCCACGTGCCGCTGGAACGCAGCACGGTCCGCGTCATCAATGATCCGCACATTTCTGCCGAAGGCTTGGCGGACCCGGGCGGCCCATTGTTCGCAGCAACCGCATCCTGGATCGCGGTGCATCAGGATGTCACCTGCCGCGAGTGCGGGGGTCGAAAACAACGCCAGTGCCAGGACAAGCTTTCGCATGTATAATCTCCTCATTCGCAGGCGGCGCTGAATCGCAACGGCGTCAACTGTCAATTATAGCCAGAATGCGCTTTGGCCGGTAGTCACATGGCAATGCGCGGAGGGTGGCTAAGCACCCTCCGCGCACCATTGCTTACTTGTGATCCACGCCGCTCATGTCGTGACGAGCATGCTGACCAGCCTGCTCGCCATGCTCCTTGCAGCAGGCCATCTGGCCGTGTTCGCCCTTCTTGCAGCAACAGCACGGCTTTTCTGGCGTAGGCGCAGGCTCGGCTGCAAACGCGGCAGTAGAAAGCGAGAGCGCGAGGACGCCCAGCAGATACTTGGACTTCATGTGTATTCTCCAGATAAGATTGAAGCGGATCAGGAAACCGGCTGGCGCGGGGGCGGTGTCGGTGGCTCTTGCTTCAAGCCGGACAGGCTTCGGGGCGCCCGGATCTCCGGGCCGACCCGGTCCCATCGCATGACATTCAGATTGGTGCCAATGGCAGGCGCAGCAAAAAGGCACGCGTGACAGACCCGCACCACGTCCGGTGCGCCATGATCATGTGAGCGGTCGCCGCGTTCTGGCATGTCGCCACATGCCATGTTGGCGGACTGGATCGAAGCCGCTGCCGGGGTGGCGCAAAACGGTCCTGCGCCGAACGCCAGTCCTAGAGTAACCATGAGAGCGACGACCGACTTCATAGGATCAAGTCCTGCTTCATTGCGACCCGTCGGTCCAGCCAAAGCCTTGGTGCCTTGCTATCGGTATCAGAACCACACCCTCAGGCCAGCGGCAAAACTGACCACATCCGGATCTTCTCCTGCGAACCGTGCCAACCGCGCGGTGTCGCCCGCCTTCCGGCTCCATTCCACGCCAACATAGGGCGCGAACTCGCGCCGGATCTCATAGCGCAAGCGCGCACCCAGTTCGAAATCGGTGAGTCCCGATCCGACGCCGATCGCAGGCATGTCCTGAGCCGAGAAATTGAGTTCCGCGCGGGGCTGGAAGATCAGGCGCTGGGTGATCCGCTCATCGTAACTTCCCTCAAGGCGAGCCCGTATGTCACCCTTGTCGGAGAGGAACATCTGCCCCGTCAAATGAAACCAGTACGGCGCGATCCCTTCGACGCCGACAACGGCATACGTTTGCGAGGGATTGGGTGCTATATCGTGCCGCAAGCCGACATGCGCATTCCAGAACGGCATGATGGCACGTGAATAGAGTGACTGGATTTCCAGATTCTCGATCGGCTCGCCGAATGCGCCCTCGCCCTCCGTTTTGATCAGGAGGCGATTGACGTCGCCGCCGAACCAGGCCTCGCCAGCCCAGCGATAACCGTCCCTGCCCTTGCGCACGTGGAATTCGGCGAGATCGAAGAGCACCATCGACCCAATGAAGGCACCAATCTCCCGCCCTAGGGCCTCTCTCGCACGCGCCATTTCGACGGGATCGAAGAAGCTGTCGGCGGCATGGTCGCCTGGCGGCGCAGGGGCGGGAGCAGTTCCGATTCCCGGATCACCCTCGGGAATGCCCGCCATGGCATTCATATCATGGCCGGAGTGATCGATCGCTTCAGGCCGTGGCGCAGTCGCTGGCTTAGGCTCGGCAGCGTGTCCGGCATGGGGATCGACTGCGACAGGCGCGGGAACGGCAGCTTCGGGCTGACTATGGCCGGAATGGTCCATTGCAACCGGCGGGGCCTCGCCTCGAGCAACTGTGCCGGCCGCATCCTTCATTTCCATGCCTGGCATGGTGGCTTGGGCCCCCGCAAAGCCGGGCGTCACCAGCAAGACACAAGCGATGATGATATGGGTCGCCTTCACGCCGCGTCTTCCTCGTGGCGCACGGTCACGACCCGGAACATCCCCGACATCATGTGCAGCAGCATGTGACAGTGGAACGCCCAGTCGCCGAGTTCATCGGCCGTCAGGTCGAACGAGACCTTACCGCCCGGCAGGACATTGACCGTGTGCTTCAGCGGATGATGGCCCGCATTACCAGTGACCAGTTCGAAGAAATGACCGTGCAGGTGAATCGGATGCGGCATCATCGTGTCGTTTATAAGATTGACGCGCACCCGCTCCATGTGGCGGAACGGGATCGGCTCAGTGTTCTCGCTGAACTTTTCGCCGTCGAAGGACCACATGTAGCGCTCCATGTTGGCGGTCAGATGGATGTCGATCTCTCGCGACGGCGTGCGCTTGTCGGGATTGGGGGTCAGCGATTTGAGGTCACGATAAGTCAGCACCCGGTGATCGACTTTCTCTAGGCCCGTCGGGCGTTCGCCTGTGCGGTCCATCGGCATTGGCGAAAGCGTTGCCACGCCTGGCCCCAGTTTGACCTGCGGCGCGACCGCCGGATCGCGCATCTTCATCGAGCCGTGATCCACCCCGGGCATCGCGTGGCCCATCGCTGCGTGATCAGCTACACTCGCATCGGCACCGGGTGCAGACATATCGCCCATGCCCATGTCTTTCATGGACAGCAGCGGGCGTTCGCGGATCGCCGGGATTGGCGCGACCATGCCGAGGCGCGGAGCAAGCGTGGCGCGCACCTGACCGGAGCGGTCGATGGCTTCGGCGATGAAGCCATAAGCCTCATCACTCCTGGGCTCCACTATGACGTCATAGGTCTCGGCAATGCCGATCTGGAACTCGTCGGTCTCGACTGGCTGCACGTTCTGCCCATCGGCGGCAACCACCGTCATCGCAAGGCCCGGAATCCGGACATTGAAATTGGTCATGGCGGCGGCATTGATGATGCGCAGGCGCACCCGCTCGCCGGGGGCGAACAGTCCGGTCCAATTCGCGGCGCTGTCATGCCCGTTGACCAGGAAATGATAGGTTGCGCCGGTGACATCCGAAATGTCTGTCGGGTCCATCCGCATCTTGGCCCACATACGGCGCTCGGAAGCGGACTGGTCTTTGCCATCGAGCAATCCCGAAAAGGTCTGCTTTTGCATGTTGAAATAGCCGGGCTGGGCCTTCAACTTCCGCAACTGGGTGTGCGGATGCATGAAGCTCCAGTCGGCGAGCATGATTACATGTTCGCGGTCATAGACCACCGGATCGGGCGCGGCGGGATCGATGACGATCGCGCCATACATGCCCAACGCTTCCTGCATGCCGGAGTGGCTGTGATACCAATAGGTGCCAGACTGCCTGACGGGAAACTCGTACACGAAGGTCTGTCCGGCCTTGATCCCGGGAAAGCTCACTCCCGGCACGCCGTCCATCTGGAAAGGCACGAGCAACCCGTGCCAATGGATCGAGGTTTCCTCGTTGAGTGTGTTGTTCACTGCGAGGCGAACCATTTGGCCCTCCTTCAGCCGGATGACCGGGCCAGGTGTCACACCATTGATGCCGATGGCATGCCCGTCACGTCCACCGACCCTGAGCGAGGCATGGCCGATGGATAGTGCGATTTGCTCCCCGGACAACACGGCCATCGGGGCACCAAGACCAGAAGTTCCGCTGCGCGCCCAGGCCGGGAGCGCTGCCGAAAGCGCAAGGCCCCCGCCTCCCAAGGCAGCCGAACGGATGAGTGTACGGCGATCAAGCGCAAAAGAGTGCATGAATGGTGTCCGGTGAGATTGACGGCTTCAACGTCCTATACGCAGCCGCTTTCCCTACCCCTCAGATCTGGTTGCCAAGCATCGCCTTTAATTTTCCCCTGGCCCGATAGAGGCGGGTCTCGACCGTCTTCTCGCTGACTCCCAGCACCTCTGCGGCTTCAGCCTGGCCGAGGCCGTCGATCGTGCGGAGGACCAGCGCCTCGCGCAGACGGGACGGCAAGCGCGATATGGCCGCGGTCACGCGCGCCAGTTCGGTCCGGTCCGCGGCTTGCACGTCGGCAGGAATGGAATCATCCGAAACTTCGAAAGCCATCTCCAGCGGCGCTGCTCGCGTGAAGAAAGCCCGAACCTTTCTCCGCCTCGCCCAGTCCCGGCACTTGTTGAGCGCGATGTGCTTAAGCCAGACCAGGAAAGGGCGCTCATGGTCGTAGCGTCCAAGCGACGAGAACGCGGCGATGAAGGTTTCCTGGGTGATATCAAGTGCCTCGTGCGGGTCGCCGACCGACGCTCGCACCAGACGAAAGACAGTTTCACGGTGGCGCGCCAGCAGTTCGCGATAGGCGTCTTGCCGACCGGCGAGCGCCAGTGCCGCGAGCTCGCCGTCGCTTCCGTCGGACAGCGAAAGGCTCACGGCAATTCCGGGGTCAGGGCTCTGGTAACCGACCGGTCGAACCTGGCCGCCTGATCGGGCCTCAGGACGGCGCGCATGGCAAAGAGATGCTCCAGTGTTTCCTTCTGCATCTCACCCATGACCTTGTGGGTATGGTCGATGGCGGCGGTGACTTCCGGACCATAGCCATGTTCCGCTTCTATCGCTTCGGCCAGACGGGCATTGGCCGCCCGCATCTCCAGCTCAAGCACCTTGCGGCGGGTGGCAAAACGCTGCTCGATTGCTTCAATCTTTGCTTCCTGTGCGGCATCGAGTTCGAGTTCGCGGTGCAGCAGTGCGTGGAGTTCGGTCTCGCTCTGCCCTTCCGGAGCGAACAGGACGCGACCGGCATAAGTTCCGGCCAGCGCCGCCGCAAATGCAACAAGCCCGATAACGATCAGCCGCCTGGTCCAATTCACGGGTGCACATCCAGCAAGGTTGAAGGTGCGAGCAGATTGTCGGGGGCAAAGGGTGAGAGTGGCTGAGCTGTGGCGGGTTCGCCGCCCGCCAGTCCACCACCCGCTATGCCAACCGCCAGGGCGAGGGCTGCGGCAAAGCCCGTCAGCCGAGACCCGGCCGCAGCCTCGCGGCGGCTCGCAGCCACTCCGGCAAGCACTTTGTCGTCGATTGTCGCCAGCCCCGAAGGGGCCGGAAGTGTGGCCAAACGGCGGAGCGCCTGATCAAGATCTGACATGGTGAGTCTCCCAAGGTGTCGACATCCAATACGAAGCCATTTCCCCGATCCCTCAGAAAAACCGAACCCGCCCAATTTGAGGGATGCTGTTCCGGCGCGCGTATTTCATCCTGGTAGCCAATTCCAAGGAGTTTCCTCATGCGATTGATCAGCCTTGCCCTCGCCGCCGCGGCTCTGGGTCTTATGGTCCCGCAGCTTGCCAGCGCGCATACGCGGCTTGTGTCCTCGACCCCGGCCGCCAATGCAACGGTCGAAGCACCAACGAGGATCGAACTGCGCTTTAATGAGGCGGTGATCGGCGCAACGGCACGGGCCGAGATCGCGATGACGGGAATGCCGGGTATGGCAAACCATGCGCCGATGCCGATCACGGGTTTCACCGTGCAGCTGGGCAAGGACCGGAAATCGATGACTTTGCTGCTCCGCCGCCCGCTCGCCGCCGGCACTTACCGCGTGACCTGGAGCGCGGCCGGAGCCGACACGCATCGCATGGACGGCAACTTCAGCTTCACCGTGCGCTGAAGGCATGGACAGTCCGCTTGTTATCGCCCTCCGGTTTGCGCTTTACGCCGACCTGATGGTGCTGGTAGGTGTGACGGCCTTCTCGCTTTACGCGCTGGAACCCGAAGAGCGAGGCACTGCCTTGCTGCCGCTGGCCAAACCTGCCCTCATCCTTTCGCTACTCGGGCTGCTGCTGTCTGGCACCGGCATGATTGCGCTTGTCGCAGCCATGATCGGAACAAGCTTCTGGGCAGTCGATGCCTCAACCTTCGGGCAGATAGTTACGCAAAGCGCCCTAGGCAGTGCCTGGATCGTGCGCATGGCAGCACTATCAATTGCCTTGGTTGCCGCGCTCGCGCTCGACCGAAGCCCACATATTGCCAGGCACTCTCTGCTTGCTTCGACTGCGCTGGCGGTCGCCACGCTGGTCTGGACGGGCCATGCCGGCGCAACCGAAGGGTGGACCGGCTCCCTCCACCGCCTGAGCGACATCGTTCACATGCTGGCGGCAGCTGTATGGATCGGCGGAATCGCCGCCTTCTCCTGGCTGCTTTTTCAGCCATTGGCCCGCCAATCCGATATGCAGATCAGGATCGCGCATCGGACCCTTGAACGATTTTCGCGGGTCGGGACGCTTGCGGTCGGGTTGATCGTTCTCACGGGCCTCACCAATAGCCTGATCCTGATGGGCTTGCCTCACCCGGACACCTTGTTCGCTTCGCGCTACGGCCAACTCCTGCTCATCAAGCTCGTCCTGTTTGCTGCTATGCTGGTGCTGGCGGGTGCCAACCGCTGGCGGCTGACACCCGCTCTTGGTGCAGCCATCGCCGACGGCAATCCGGCCACCGCGTTACGTGGCCTTCAACAAAGCCTTGTTATGGAAATGGGCGCAGCACTTTTGATCCTCGCCGTGGTGGCCTTGTTGGGTACGCTGGAGCCGATCATGGCGAACGGGTAAATTGCCTCGTGACCCTGACGTGATGTCAAGGTTGATGAGAGGTGCGACCAGAGGAGCACGAAGTATGACCGAGTCGCATCACGACCATGCGAAATGCGCCCATTCCGGATCGAAGGCTCCAGGAATGGTGATTGACCCCATCTGCGGAATGAGCGTTGACCCTGCGACGACGACGCATGTCGCCACCCATGACGGCGCCCATCACTACTTCTGCAGCTCTGGCTGTCTGACCAAGTTCGAAGCTCATCCGGCGCGCTATGTGATTGATGCGCCGCGCCCGACAGAACCGGTGCCAGAAGGCGCGATCTGGACCTGCCCGATGCATCCGGAGGTTCAGCAAGCAGGGCCGGGAAGCTGCCCGATCTGCGGCATGGCCCTGGAACCGATGACCCCGACGCTCAGCGATGGACCGTCACCGGAATATGCCGACATGAAGCGGCGCTTTGTGATCGGGCTCATCCTCGCCTTGCCGGTAGTGGCACTCGAGATGGGCGGACACTTGAGAGGACTGCGCCATTATCTGGATGGGAACATCGGCAACCTGGTTCAGATGGTGCTGGCAACGCCAGTGGTTATCTGGGCTGGCTGGCCCTTTTTTGAACGCGGCCTGGCCTCGATCAAGAGCCGCAATCTCAACATGTTCACCCTGATCGCGATGGGGACCGGAGTCGCTTGGGCCTACAGCATGGCGGCGACGCTCGCGCCTGGCATTTTTCCGGCCGCGTTTCGCGCGATGGACGGCTCGGTCGCGGTCTATTTTGAGGCGGCAGCGGTCATTACCGTCCTGGTCTTGCTTGGCCAACTGCTTGAACTGCATGCCCGCGAGACGACCAGTGGCGCAATCCGCGCATTGCTCGACCTTTCGCCCAAGCTCGCCCGCCGGGTTCGTCCCGATGGCAGCGACGAGGAGATCACCCTCGACCAGGTAATGGTCGGCGACACTTTGCGCATTCGCCCTGGCGAAAAGGTGCCGGTCGATGGCGTGGTGCTGGACGGCCGCGGCACGGTCGATGAATCGATGGTGACTGGCGAGTCCATGCCGGTGATCAAGGAGGCAGCGTCGAAGCTGATTGGCGGCACGATAAATCAGACCGGTGGCCTCGTGATGCGCGCCGAGAAGATTGGGCGCGACACCATGCTGGCACGCATCGTCCAGATGGTGGCAGAAGCCCAGCGCAGTCGTGCGCCAATCCAGCGGCTTGCAGATGCCGTGTCTGGCTGGTTCGTGCCGGCGGTGATCGCTGTCGCGGTGATCGCATTCGTCGTCTGGTCCCTGGTCGGCCCGTCGCCGGCGATGGGCTATGGCCTGATTGCAGCGGTGACCGTGCTGATCATCGCCTGTCCCTGTGCGCTTGGTCTAGCAACCCCGATGTCGATCATGGTGGGGGTCGGACGCGGTGCCCAGGCCGGTATCCTTATCAAGAATGCCGAGGCGCTCGAACGCATGGAAAAGGTCGATACCCTTGTCGTCGACAAGACCGGCACGCTCACCGAAGGCAAGCCTGCGGTGGTCGCGATCGAGACGGCCGAGGGGTTCAACAGCCAAGAGGTTCTGCGCCTTGCCGCCAGCCTCGAACGCAGCAGCGAGCATCCGCTGGCCCTGGCCATTGTCCGGGATGCAGAAGCCAAGGGTCTCGCAATCAGTGAACCTGGCGACGTCGATCAGCCCGTCGGCAAGGGCATCACCGGCATCGTCGATGGACATCGGCTTGTTGCTGGCAATGCCCGCTTTCTTGAGGAGCAGGGTATCTCGACTGCCCAACTGGCGAGGCGTGCTGACGCCCTGCGCGCTGAAGGGGCGACCGCAATTTTCCTTGGCATTGATGGCCGTGCTGCGGGTGCCATCGGCATTGCCGATCCGGTTAAACAGACCACGCCTGCCGCGCTCAAGGCGCTGGCCGAAGCGGGCATCCATGTCATCATGTTGACCGGAGACAATCGCATCACAGCTGAGGCCATCGCGCGGCGGCTCGGCATTGACGACATCGAAGCCGATGTCCTGCCCGATCAGAAGAGCGCGATCGTGAAGCGCTTGAGGGACGAAGGCAGGATCGTGGCGATGGCAGGCGACGGTGTGAACGACGCCCCCGCGCTTGCTGCTGCCGATGTCGGCATCGCCATGGGCACCGGCACAGACGTTGCGATCGAAAGCGCGGGCATCACACTGCTCAAGGGCGATTTGACAGGGATAGCGCGTGCCCGGCACCTAAGCCACGCAACCATGACCAACATCCGGCAGAACCTGTTCTTCGCCTTTGCCTACAACGTCGCTGGTATCCCGGTGGCTGCGGGCGCGCTCTACCCGCTGTTCGGCATCATGCTTTCACCGATCATCGCAGCGGCTGCAATGGCACTTTCCTCGGTCAGCGTCATCGGCAATTCGCTGCGTCTCAGGAGGATTGCGTTATGACCCTGTTAGGGTCAAAACCCAATCAGCCTCTTGAAAGTCTGCGAGCACATTGATTCAAGGACACTCCGCTGAAACAGGAGGCTGTTGGGAATGTCGCGTTCGTTGTTCTGGTTGTCGGATGAAGCATGGGTTGCGATCGAGCCGCACCTGCCGAAGAACCAGCCCGGAGCGCGGCGTGTCGATGATCGCCGGGTGATCTCGGGCATCATCCACATGCTCAAGTGCGGTGGCCGCTGGGCGGACTGCCCACCCGAATACGGCCCTTCGACGACGGTCTACAATCGCTGGAACCGGTGGAGCCGCCGGGGCATCTGGACACGTATCCTGGCGGCGCTGACAGAGGAAGGCTGGATCGCGGAAACAGGCCAGATCGATAGCAGCTATATCAAGGCACACCGCTCTGCCGGTGGCGCAAAAGGGGGGCGCGGGCCAATGCCATTGGCATCTCGCGTGGCGGCAGGACAACGAAGATCCACGCCCTTGTCGATGTCCTCGGGCGACCACTCCGCCTCGTCCTGACGCCCGGCAATACATCTGACGTGAAGGGCGCAGACCTGCTGATCGGCGAGACCATCGGCATGAAGCGCGTGATCGCTGACCGCGGCTATGACGCGAACCGCATCAGGGCTGCCTTGCGCGAGCAGGGCACCATCCCGGTGATACCAGGTCGGCGCAACCGCAAGCGCCCAATCCAATATGACGAACGCCGTTACAAGGACCGCTGGCGGGTCGAGGCCATGTTCTGCCGTCTCAAGGAGTTGGCTTCGCCGCCCTTCGGGTCCGCCGGATTGCCACCCGCTACGACAAGCTCGCCAGAAACTTCCTGTCAGCCGTAAGCCTCGCCGCAGCCGTGGCCTTCTGGCTCTGAACGAGTCTGGACCCTAGTGGTGATGATGTATGTCCGCTTCCCGCTGTCGTTGCGGAATGTCGAAGACCTGCTGTTCGAGCGCGGGATCGACATCTGCCACGAAACCGTCCGCTTCTGGTGGAACAGGTTCGGCCCGATGTGCGTCTTGCAGGTGCAGCTTTCGCCTGGCTGGGCGATCGCTAGTTCGGCCCATAGGCCGCGCAGAATGTGTTGACCGCCGCCTCGACATCTTCCGCGATCATCTGTGCATTGGGCTTGCGTGTGCCTTTCGCCATGAATTCCTGGTAACAACCCGATTGGCACAGTGCGATAAAGTGCTGTGCCGCACGCATGCAATCGGCATCCGATCGGATGCGCCCCAGTTGCTGAAGATCGGCGAAATATTGCGCCACGATGCGCCAGCCGCGGGCCATTCCCTGTTCGTGAAACGCGGCGCCAAGCCCGGCAATCCCATGCGCCTCGGCAGTCACAATACGCCTCAGCGCCGTGATCGGCTCGGACATCAGGGCAGCAAGGAGATGGCGCCCGAACTCACCGAGCGCTTCTTCCAGCGGCCGATCGCGGACCAGCGCGATTTCGATACGTGCGCCATATTCGTCGATGAGATCCTCGGCCACCGCCATGAACAAGGCGGGCTTGCCATGGAAATACGACCATAGGGTGGTTTTCGATCCCCCCGCCCGCGCGGCGATTGCCGACATCGACACCGCCTCATAGCCCTGCGAGAGAAACAGCTCTCGCGCCACCGCAAGAATAGCTGCCCTGCGCGCCGCGCTGCCCTTGTGTCCGTCTTTTCCCACCAAATGATACTATGCAGTATCATTTGTGTTGACAACCGCCTTTCTCGGGTTCAGTTCGCCGCCAATGATACCGGTCAGTACGGCAGGGTGATGATGCGGACTGCGATTTTGGTGATGGGGCTGGTGCTGTCCGGCTGCGCATCGCTGCCACAGCTGGATCCGCCGCCGGCCCTGCGCGATCCGGCAGGACTGGCCGGCGCTGCCGTGCTTGCGGCGGACGAGGGCGATTTCCCGACCGACCGCTGGTGGCTGATGCTGGGCGACCCGGCGCTTGACCAATTGGTGGGGGAGGGTCTTGCCGCGTCTCCCGATCTGGCCGGGGCCGCCGCGCGGGCACGGCGCGCCGCGTCTTTTCAGGATCAGGCGCAGGCCGCACTGCTGCCGACCCTGGCAGCGGAAGCCAACGGCGCCGGGGTGCGGATCAGCCAGAACCAGGGTTTCCCCCCCGGTCTGATCCCTGGCAGCCTGCTGAGCCGGGGCCGGATTGCGGCTCTGGCGGAGTTCGATCTCGATCTGTGGGGCCGCAAACGTTCCGCGCTTGCGGCGGCAACATCTGCCGCGCAAGCGGCGCAGGCCGACATGGCCCAGGCTCGGCTGCTCCTCATCTCGGCGATCGTTGCCGCTTATATCGATCTTGACCAGTTGTTTGCCCGCCGGAGCCTTGCCGAGGCGGCGCTGGACATTGCCCGGCAGGAACAGGCTCTGGTCGCATCGCGCGCAGCGCAGGGGCTTGAGAACAATGCCGCCACAAGCCGCGCGGAGAGTCAGACCAGCCGTGCCGAACTCGAACTTGCGGCCATTGACGAGGCCATTGCCCTTTCCCGCAACGCCCTGGCGGCGCTGGCCGGTGCCGGCCCGGATCGCGGCCTGGCGATTGTCCGGCCAACGCTGGCCGAGCCCCGCTCGCTCGCCTTGCCGGCCAATCTGCCCGTTGATCTGGTCGGCCGGCGGCCCGACCTTGTCGCTGCCCGCCTGCGGGCCGAAAGCGCGGCGGCGGGCATCGGGGCAGCCCGGGCGAACTTCTATCCCGATATCAATCTGGCCGCCCTTGTCGGGCTTGAGGCCATCGGCATCGACAACCTCTTTTCCGGCTCCTCTTTGATTGCCAATGTCGGGCCAGCTTTGCGCCTGCCCCTGTTCGATGGCGGTGCGGCGCGGGCCGGCTATCGTTCGGCCCGGGCAGAATATGACGAGGCCGTCTCCCAATACAATGCGGTGCTGATCGACGCGGTCCGGCAGGTTGCCGATGCGGTGGCAAGCAAGCGCAGCCTGGCCGATCAGATCGGTGCTGCCCGGCGCGCCGCAGATGGGGTGCAGGCCAGCCTTTCCGTGGCAAGCGAGCGCTACGCGGCGGGGCTTGTCGATCGTCGCAGCGTTCTTGCAGCAGAGCGCGAACTGATCGCCGCAAGGGCCGCACTTGTCGCTCTCAACAGTCGCAATCATCAGGCCGATGCCGCGCTTGCCGTCGCTCTTGGCGGCGGGTTCATGGCGGATTCGGCCAGCACATCGGAACCTGAACGATGAACACCTCCGCTTCGCCCGACATGGCCGCCACCCCGGACGATGCGCCGCCGGCCAATCGCCGCAAGACCGCGCTGATCCGTCTTGGCCTCATCATCGCTCTTTGCGCTGCCGCCTGGGCGGGCTGGTATTTCCTGTTCCAGCGTGGGATCGTCAGCACCGATAACGCCTATGTCGGTGCGGAAAGCGCGGTGATTACGCCGCGCATCGCTGCAGCGGTGGTGGAAGTGCAGGTATCAGATACTCAGGAAGTCGCGGTCGGGGACATCCTGGTGCGCCTGGACGATGCGGATGCCCGTGCAGAAGTGGCTGCGGCTGAAGCGGCCCTGCGCCAGGCACGCCAGCGCTTCCAGCAAGCCCAGGCCAACGGCCGCAGCCAGGACGCGCGCGTTGCCGGGGCAGGCGCAGAAGCCTCTCAGGCGCGGGCGCGTCTGGCCTTGGCCGAGGAGGATCTGCGGCGCGCTGATGACGCCCTTGCCCGACGCGAGGGGCTGGCTGCATCGGGGGCTGTGGCCGGTGAGGAACTGGCGCAGGCCCGCACCGCCGCCGCCGTTGCGCGTGCCAATGTCGAAGCTGCGCGCAGCGCGGTTCGGGCGGCCGAAGCGGGGCGCGCGGCGGCTTCGGGCAGCGCCGATGCCATTGCGGTCGTCACCGGGGTGGGCAGCATCGAAGCCGATCCGGATGTGGTTGCCGCGCAGGCACGGCTCGATGCCGCCCGTCTGATGCTGGAGCGCACCATTATCCGGGCGCCAGTCGCGGGGGTGATATCCCAGCGGCAGGTGCAGGTCGGTCAGCAGGTGACGCCCGGCGCGCCGCTCATGCGGATCATCCCGCTTGCGCAGGTCTATGTCGATGCCAATTTCCGGGAAACGCAGCTGCGTGACGTGAAGGTTGGGCAAAGCGTGCGGCTGACATCGGACCTTTACGGCTCGGGCGTCGTGTTTCGCGGCAGGGTTGCCGGGATCGGGGCCGCTTCCGGCGCGGCGACGGCCTTGATTCCGGCACAAAATGCCACGGGCAACTGGGTGAAGGTGGTGCAGCGCATCCCGGTGCGCATAGCGCTCGATCCGGCGGAGCTTACGCAGCACCCGCTTCCCGTTGGCGCCTCGATGGAGGCCGAAATCGATACGAAGGGCTGAGGCGGTGGGTGCGAGCGGCCAATCTGCCGAGTCCGGAGGCGCAACAGAGCCTGGGCCACTGACCGGTGTGGCCCTTTATCTGGCCGCCTTTGCGCTGGCACTTTGCAACTTTGTCGTCGTCCTCGATATCACCATTGCCAATGTTTCGGTGCCGCACATATCGGGCGGGCTTGCCGTTTCGCCGAGCCAGGGCCTGTGGGTGCTCACATCCTATGCCGTGGCCGAGGCGATTACCGTTCCGCTTACCGGCTGGTTGGCCTCCCGGTTCGGGACGGTGCGCATGCTGATACTTTGCGTGGGCGGGTTTGGCCTCGCATCCTTTTTGTGCGGCATATCGACCTCGATCGAGATGCTGGTTATCGCCCGCGTCTTCCAGGGCCTTTCCGGCGGGCCGATCATGCCGTTGACACAGACCATGCTGACCCGCATCTTTCCGCCCGAAAAGGTGCCGATGGCCATGGGTCTGTGGGCTACCACCACGATTGCAGCACCGATCTTCGGGCCGATCCTCGGCGGCTGGCTCAGCGACAACTGGAGCTGGCACTGGATCTTTTTCATCAACCTTCCGGTGAATGGCTTTTGCCTCTTCATCTTCCTGCGCAGCCTTGGCCGTTATGAGACGGTCATTCGCCGGCCCCGCCTCGACAAGGTTGGCCTGGCTTTGCTGATCGTCTGGGTCAGCGCGTTCCAGATGATGTTGGAAACGGGCCGGGAGCATGACTGGTTCAATTCGGATGTGGTCGTCGCAATGGCGATTGCCGCGGCAATCGGCTTTGCCGCTTTTGTGGTCTGGGAGTGGTATGAACCCGATCCGGTAGTCAACATCCGGCTTTTGAAGGATCGAACGCTGGCCGTGTCCACCCTGGCCATATCAGTCGGCTTTGCATCCCTGTTCGCTTCGGTGGTGCTGGTGCCGCTGTGGATGCAGCAGGTGCTGGGCTACACGGCCTCCGATGCCGGTCTTGTCACCGGCTTTCAGGGCGTTCTGGCTATCCTTGTTGCCCCAATTGCGGCCTTGTTGCTGAACCGGGTCGATGTGCGCCTGACGGTCAGCATCGGGGTTTTGTGGCTTGGTTTCACCACCTTGCTGCGGCTTGGCTGGAATACCGATTCCTCGTTCTGGTCGCTCGCGCTTCCGCAACTCCTCCAGGGAATCGGGATGCCCTTCTTCTTCGTCGGGTTGACGGCTCTGTCGATCGCTACCATGCGGCCCGATCAGGTCGCGTCAGCAGCCGGGATCGTCACTTTCAGCCGCACGATGGCCGGAGCCGTCGCGACTGCCTTGGCCTCGACACTCTGGATCGACAACGGACGCATCCAGCGCGCGGAAATGGTGCAGGGCATGAATGATGCGCAGGGCACCACCGGAATGCTGCAAGGCTACGGCCTGAGCCAGGAGCAGAGCTACGCGGTCGTGGAACGCGTGCTCGAAACGCAGGCACTTACCGGATCGGCGTTACATGTGTTTGGGCTCACCTTCGCCTTGTTCATCATTGCGGCGCTTACGATCTGGCTGGCTCCCCGGCCGAAAAAGGCGCTCAATCCCGGTAGCGGGCATTGATGAGGCCGGCCTGATCCTGGGAGGTGAAACGCCGCATTTTCGGTTCCCTTCGCCGGACCGAACTTGTCCGCAGAGCAGCGAACGGTCTCATGCGTCACGCCGTCCCGCATTCGGCGAGCATCCCCTCGACATCGCGCAGGCTCGTCGTGAAGCGGAAATAGGGCCAAGACAGCCAGCCGGATCGTGTCGGGCGGAACCCGGTGGCGCCTGAAGGATATGGGGTAAGTTCTCGCCTCTCTATGCGACGAACGTCAAGCTGCGGAGACACGTCAATGTTTCCCGGACAGCACCGGGCAGGTCATGCTCCGCCAATCGGAGGCGAGCTGCGGTCAGGCTGGCAGCGCCTTGCTGGCCGGTCATCTGCTGACCGTGATGCTGGCTTGCAGATCGGTTGGACGGATAACCGGCAGGAGCGGGGCATCGGCCACAAGCTTGACCCACAGCGTGTCCCCGTCCCGGAAATAGGATGTCGCGTTCGCTGCGCGCAAGGCGTCCATGCTGCCCTGTTCCGTTCCGGAGGCAGCATTGGTGAAACCCGGCAGTTCGAACAGCACCCATGAGCCCTCGTCCATTTCGGCCAGGCTGAGCGTGACTTGCGGCCTTTCGGTCTTGACCTGGATCTCGGTGCCTGCCCGCACCGTGCTCTGGTCGCCGGAGACGCGAAACTCCCTGCCACCCCGAACCAGCGATATGGGGGCCTGCGGGGCACGGCGCGAGAACAGGGCCGTACGCTGCGCCCGGACGAGCGGTGTGTCGGGAGCATTCGGGCCGAGCGAGGCAAGCAGGGCGAAGCGCGCGGTCCGCGATTCCAGATCGACTGCGGCGGGAAGTTCTCCCCTGGCGTCCGAGAGATTGAGGCGGCCGATATCGCCGGTGCACACCGCCGCGTTCCAGGTGGGACGGATGTCGCAGGTGTCGTCGGTGGCGACGCTGTCATTCTCGCCATCGTGGAGCAGGATCTGGGAGCCGGGGATGCCGGTCACCGATCCATCGAGGTCGCGAAACGACAGGGTCCGGTAGGCGTTGCCGCCGCGGTTGTCATTATCGAACCGGGCGTCGAAGGCCGGGAAATAGACCGGCTTGGCGTTAACGAACTGAGCACCGCTGATCGTGCTTCCGGTGCTCAGCCCAGCGCTTGTGAACAGCAGGAAGGACAGTGCTCCGGTCTTGCGTCGGTCATTGTCCTGGAAATTCACGAATGTCGTGTTCACCACATCATCGCGGTAATCATAATATTCGTAGCCGCGAATGGGGAAATCGGGGATCGCCGGCTTCGGCAGGCTGCGGCCATAGGCGCGTTCCTCCGCGGTGCGCGGATTGCCGATATTGGCGGTTTCGCCCACCACCAGCGAGTCTACCAGGCGCGAACTGAAGGGCAGGCTGCCGATGTCGCCAGCGGCCTGCGTCATGCCAATCGCATTGTCCGCAAGTTTCAGGTTGCTGTACACGTAAAGATCGCCCCGACCCCACAAACCACCATTGCGGTTCTTGTAGGCGGTCAGGTTCTCTTAGTGCGTTTCCATCACTTCGCTTTCCAGATCGGTGGGATCTGTGAGGGGCAGCAAGGGGATCGAGGCCAGCCCGAACGTGTTGTCGTGGTCGATGTGCCGGTCGATCAGGAACCCGTCGAAATTGGAATGGGCCACATTGCCCCGGAACGCCCGCAGCGGCGTCCGGCGCGGCCAGGTGTTGCGGCTGATCTCGGTGTCCAGGAAGGCGCCATTGGGGTGCTCGGGTATCGAAAACCAGAAACCGACCTGGTCGGAACCGGCCGCCACATTGTCGATATAGCTGTTGTCCGGGTTGGTGATCCAGAAGGACGCCACGGTGTTGTCCGAAGGGAGCAGGGTGTTGCCGCCGTGGAAGCTGGCCTGCCTGTAGGCCGCCGCATCGGCAAAGCTGGCGTCTCTCTCCCCGTTGGCGGCAAGGTTGGTGGGCACGCAATCCAGCGTGGGGTGACACTTGGTCTGGATCGCCACGTTCCTGATGAAGGCGTTGCCCGTCTCGATCCCGTCTTCCATGAAGAAGCAATGGCCCACGGTGTTGTAGGTCACATTGTTCTCCACGCGCAGATTGTTGGTGCCGTGCACCGTTACGCAGCGGTTGAAGGTGTCGTGGATGGATGAGTTGCGCACATACTGGCCCTGGCCTTCGCCAAGCAGGTGCCAGTGGATCGGATAGCGCGCCAGCGTGAGGTGCTGGCCCATCCGGTTGAGCTCGACACCGTCCACGAACAGCCGCGAGCCCGCCATCGCCATGATGTGCCCGCCGAAATAGCTCTCGCTGGCATCCTCGGATGCCTCGATGCGGATATTGCGCGTCAGATTGGCAACCTCTCCCCGCTCGTCCACGCCAAAGGTGATCTCGCCGAAATGCATGTATTCCAGCGGCTCGGCAAAATGCAGCGTGTTGCCGCGCACCGCCGTGATCGTGCGCCGTTCGGCCTGGCGCGGGTCGAAATCGGTCGAGGCAAGGACGATTTCGTCACCCACGTGCCAGCCGCTTGCGTCCAGTACCTCGATCGCGGTCGCCCCGGCTGCGGCAGTGACGGCCAGCTTGGACCAGCTGTGGCTGCGGTTGCCATGCAGGCTCAGCGTCCCGCGCAGCAGGATGATCCCCCGGTCACCCATCGTGTTGATGTCCTCGCCCTTCACCTCGTCGGTCAGGGTGATGGTGGCGTTGTGGGTATAGGGCCGGGCCTCGGTGCCGATCTCCAGTTCGCCCCCGGCAACATAGATCCATTCGGTAGTCAGATTGAGGTCGCGATCGTCGGCAAAGCGCAGGGCGCCCTGCACGGTCAGGCTGCGCAGCGCGGGCGGGCTGACATCCAGCGTCATGTCCACATCGCGCGCAATGGTCACCGCATCGCCGGCGCGCGGCACGCGGCCATCGGGCCATGCGGCCGGATCGGACCAGCGCGCTGCCCGCCGTGCTGCCGGCGCGCCATCGACCGGCATCTCCATGCCTGTGTGGGACGCGTGATCATGCTGGGCCAAAGCGGCAGATCCTGTCCCCAGCAGGGCTGCGATCGCCAAAAGCACGGCGAATTTGGGCAAGCAAGACTGCAGCCGCATGGCCATTTCCCCTCCCGCAGGCTCCCAGTCCTGCACCTGTAATTTTTTCCAAGCTTGCCGCGCGGAAGCCGGTTTGCCAAGCGCATATGCGTTCACCGCGCATGCCAGTGCGAACACCGCCTATGGGGTGGGCCTATGCTACCTGGAACCGGATAGCGAGCGCCATGACCGGCACCGGCTGCAGCACAGGCACGGTGACGCTGCGCCTTGGCCTGCCCCGGCGAAGGCCGATGATCCGACGGTCGCGCTGGCTGGCAATGGTGGCGGCAAGGCAACGAAGTTCAGGACCGCACGATCCGCCCGTCGAGCAATTCGATCCGGCGCGGGCATTGGCCGGCAATATGCTCGTCATGGGTGGAAATCAGGAAGCTGGTTGCCAGCGTCTGGTTGATCGAACGGATGAGCTGCATCACCTGGTCTGCCGCTTGCCGGTCCAGATTGCCCGTCGGCTCATCGGCCAGCACCAGCACCGGCTGGTTGATCAGCGCGCGGGCCACGGCCACGCGCTGGCGCTGCCCGCCGGAGAGGGCGCCGGGGCGGTAGTCGCGCCGGTCGGCAAGGCCCACCGCGTCGAGCAGTTCGGCGGCGCGCTCCCGCATGGCGCGGCTCTCGCGCCCGGCCGCGGCGGCGGCGGGCATCATGACGTTTTCCAGCGCGGTCAGATCGGGCAGAAGGTGGTGGAACTGGAACACGAAGCCCAGATGCCGGCTGCGAAACGCGGTGCGCTCGGCATCGCTGGCCTGCATCAGGTCGACGCCCAGCATCTCGTGGCGGCCGCCGCTGGCGCGCATCAGCGTGCCCAGAATGGTGAGCAGCGTGCTTTTGCCCGAACCCGACGGGCCCAGCAGCGCGGCCATTTCGCCGGGGGCCATCGTCAGGTCGATGCCTTTCAGCACCTTTGCCTGCGCCTCTCCCTCGCCAAAGACCTTGGTGAGATCGCGCACGGAAAGGATCGGTTCGGCGCTCACGATCCGATCGCCTCCACCGGGTCGATCCGCGCCGCGCGGCGGGCGGGCAGGATCGAGGCCAGCGCGGCGGCGAGCGTGGTCAGTGCAATCGCCAGCAGGAAATCGCCCTGCGCCTGGTCGATCGGCAAGCCGCCGCTCTCCACTTCGCTGACGGGCGGCAGGGGCAGCAGCACCAGCCAGGCCACCAGCGCGCCCACGACCGCGCCGATAAAGCCGATCAGCGTCCCTTCCAGCACGAAGATCGACACGACCAGCCGCTTGCTGGCGCCCATTGCGCGCATGATGCCGATTTCCGCCTGCCGCCGCACGATCGACAGTAGCATGGCGCTGGCAATGCCGACCACGATGGTGATCAGCGCAAAGGCCTTGATGATGGTGCCGGTGCGCGCCTGCGCGTCCAGCCCTTCGAACAGCTGGCTGTTGTCCTCGGTCCACGCGGTAGTCTTGAGGCCTGTCGAGCGGCGCAGCCGCGCGGCGATGGCGGCGGCGTCCGTGGCGGGTTCCACCTTGATCTCGATCCGCGAAATGCCCGTGGGCAGGTCGAACAGCGCGCGCGCCGTGGTGAAATCCATATAGACCGCCTGCCGATCGGCGCTGGCGACGCCCAGCGTGAAGATGCCGCTGATGCGGAAACTGCGCGCCCGCCCGCGCTCGGATGTCAGGCGCAGCACCTGCCCGGTGCGCAGGCCCAGATCGCCCGCCAACCGGCTGCCGATCAGTATGCCGTCGGTCGGCAAATTGCTGCTGCCATCAACAATGGCGCCCTCGATATCGGCAATGTCGGACAGCTTGCCCGGCATCACCCCGATCACGCCCACCGGCGCCAGCGCCTGTCCGCGTTCGACATAGGCCGAACCACGGATCTGCGGCGAGACGGCGGTGACGCCTGCTTCCGCCTCGATGATCGGCACGACCGGTTGCCAGATGGCGATTTGCTGGCGGCGGCTGAGGTCCTTCTGCAAGACCACCTGCGCACCCGATTGCGGGGCCAGGACAGCGGGATCGCGGTCGGGCATTTCCAGCACGATATGCGGGATGCTGCCCACCGTGCGCAGCGTCAGCAAGGTGGCAAGGCCGCCGATCAGCGCGCTCATGAAGATGAACACGCCCACGCCCAGCGCCACGCCCGACATCAGCAGCGCCGACTGCCCCGGATGAGACAGCAGATGCCGGAAGGCGAGCTTGACGGCGTAGGGGCTCATCCCTGGGGCGCTGTCCGCACCTTGACCTGTTCGCCCGGCTGGGCGGTATCGGGATCGGCCAGGATGTGCTCGCCCGCCTGCAGGCCGCTGGTGACGATCACGCTTTCGGCGGGCCAGTCGACGAAGCTGATCGCGCGTTCGATCACAATGCCATCGGCGGGGACGACGCGCACGCGCGCCTCGCCGCCGGACTGGATGATGGCGCTGCGCGGCACGCTGATGGCGCTCTCGCGCTGCTCGATCACCAGATTGACCGTCACGGTGAGGCCGGAGGGCGCGTCTACCGCCGCATCGGCCAGGCTGAGGCGGACATCGCGCGCACCCGTGGCCGGGTCAACGCGCTCCTCGCCCTGCGCCACCAGCTGCAGGCGGGCATTGGCCGGGCCGTCCTGGCCGAGCTCGAACTCGATGCTTTCGGCCATGGTGCCGAGATGGCGGAAGAACACCGGGGTGGTGAGCTTGGGATGGCCGATCTCGATCGTGTGGCTCGGGATCTCGTCGGCCCCGCTCTGCCAGAGGTGCTCATGCCCGCCACCGGTGAGCCGCGGACCCGAGGGCGAAGCATGCGAGGCGGCGATGGTGAAGGCATTGCCAGAAGGCCCGGCCGTATCGAAGACGATCTCGAGCCGCTGGGTGCTGGCCGGACGGCTGTAGGTGCACTTGCTGATCTCGGGATTGGCCGAGGCGTTGAGATTGGTGACCAGCTGGTCGATGGTCTGGGTCACGGTCGCCTGGATCTGGGTCTGCAGCGCCCCCGGCGTGCCGGTGACGAAGGTCCAGACCACGCCGTTCAGCGTGATCGTCTGCCCGGCGGCGGGATTGGCGGCGAAGGTGATCGATCCGCTTGCCGCCACGCTGCTCGTCGTCGGCAGGCCGAACAGGGCGGTGAGCCAGTAGCCTGTGCCGCGCAGGTCGAGCGGCACGTCGATCTGGCCCTCGTCGGTGACGAGGCCGCGATAGGGATCCTGCGCATTGCGCCCGCGCCCGAGCAGCGGATCGGCGGCGAGCGGTTGCGTGGCGGCAAGGTCGGTCGAGCGGAAGTCGAGGCTGCGCCAGCCGCTCGACGGCATCACGCCATAGCTCGTCTCGCGGGCGATCTTGAGCGTCGCATCCGCGCCATAGGCACGCAGTTTGGGCATGGGTCATCTCCGATGGGGATGGGGGACGGGAAGGCCCGCGCGAGCCACCCGCGCGGGGCAGGATTATTGTTTCAGATCATGTGCTTAATCGCTTGATAAGCAGGGCGGACAGAGCGAACACGCTTCTACCGGATGCATCGCCAACGGAGGAAGCAGATGACCCTGACCACCACCGCCCGCCACGAGGCCCGCGCCGAGAAGGCCCGCCGCAACAGCAAGGCAGCGCTCGAAGCCTTCATGGCCAACAAGCTCGAAATCGACAGGCTGCTCGAACGTCTGCAGGCGCTGAGCGAGGATCATTTCCACGCCGAACCCGACAGCGTGCACTGGGGCCATGTCGGCAGCCTTGCCCATGTCCGCGACCAGCTGCGCGAGATCGCCCGCTTCCTTGGGATCGAGGCATGACCATGACACAGAGCAGTCCCATGCCGGTTTCCGACACCCAGCGTATGGTCCTGAGCGCCGCCGCCCAGCGCGCGGATGGCAATGTCCTGCCGCTTCCCGGATCGCTGCGCGGACCCAATGCCCGGCGGGTCGTTGCCGCCCTGCTGCGGCGCGGGCTCATCGCCGAGACCGTGACCCGCAGCTGGACCAAGGCCAGCGCCAAGCACAACACTTTCTGGCGCAATGACGAGGACGGCCGCGCCACCCTGCTTCACATCACGCCCGCAGGCCTTGCCGCCGTCGGCAGCGCCGGGGGAGCCAAGGCTGCAGCCCCGCAAGGATCTGGCGCTGCGCACGAGGAGTCCCAATGCCCGCACTGCAACGGCGCAGGCCGCAGGCTCCATCTGGCTGGCACCGAGCTTGCACACACCACGCGCTGCCACATCTGCGATCCTGAGCCCGAACCACCCGCTTCGCAGGAGGCTGTCGCCACGCCTGCCCCGCCGCCGCGCCGCCAGCGCGACGGCACCAAGCAGGCCGCGCTCATCGCCATGCTGCAGGCACCCGAGGGCGCCAGCGTGGCCGAGATCGCAGCAGCACTCGGATGGCAGAGGCACACGGTGCGCGCCGCGCTCTCGCATGGGCTCAAGCGCCGCTTGGGCCTTGGCGTGGCCTCGCACCGGGACGAGACCCGCGGGCGGGTCTATCGCTTGCAAGCGGAAGGCTGAGCCATGGCCAAGGCCACGCTCCACGACCGTCTGGTCGCCGCTCTCCTCGCCTCGGGCGAGCGCCTCGTCCCCGATGCCGCCACGCAGCGCTACACTGTGCTTACCTGCAGCCATCCCAAGGCGCCGCAGGGCTGGCACTACTACGTCGGGCGCGCCGGGGCCTTGCGCGTCGGCCCATCCGCCAGCGCCAGCCGCGCGGTGAGCGAGACGCTGAAGGACACACTGCTCGGGATCGCCCGCCTGAAGCAGGCGTGACGACTCCGCAGTCGCAGCTTGATGATCCGCCGCCTCCGTCCGGGCGGCGGCTCCCGTTCGGGCCCATTGCCGGCCCATCCTGATCCCATCGCATCTCACCCCGCGAGCGGATCGCTGACCAGATACTCGGCGGTCAGCACGAGCCGCGCGGTGAGCAGCGGGACTGCGCCCTCGATGGCCAGCACCCCGATCTCCGGCGCGGCCGGAGTGAGGGTCTCGGCAAGGCCGCCGAGCGTCTCGTCGGCGCGGAGTGCCGCACCGATCGCGCCGAGCAGCCCATCGAGCGCCGCCTCACCGCCGCCAGCATTCCCCTGCGGCACGAACAGCTCGAGCTCGATGCGGTGGCGATACCATTCGCGGCGCGGGTTCAGCGTCACCTCGGGCTCGCCCGGCTCGCCGTCGCGCAGGATGACGAGCCCGTCAGCCGGCACCTTCTCGGGCAGGGCCGCATTGCGCCGCACCGGCGCCGCGAGTGCAGCGCCGAGCTGCGCGGCGAGCGCTGCCAGAATGGCCTCACGCGTCGACATCACCGATCCTCACCTCCAGCGTCCCACCACCCGGTCCTCGAGCCGGCCGATCCAGCGCTCGGCCGCGCCTTCGACATCGAGGCGCTTGCGAAGCCGCACCTGCGGCACCAGCACGAAGAGCACCACGCTCACGAGGCCGCGCCCGGTCCTGAGCGCCGTGGCGCTCGCCCGGGCATAGCCGCCGCGCCGGCCGCTGCGCGCGCGCAGGTTCTCGGCGACCAGCAGGGCTGGCCGGCCCGCTCGTCCCGGCACGAGGCGTAAAGGCGTGCCCATGCGCTGCTCCCACAGCTGCGGCGTGAGCCGCCGGTCACCGGCGCGCATGGAGAGCGCCGCCTCGGTCGGGATGGCAAGGAAGGTGCCGCCACGCGCGCGAATCAGTGCGCCCTCGGCATGGCCGCGGATGATCGCCGGCGCCTTCGACCAGACCAGTCCCGCCGCCCCGAGGCTCGCCTCGCCGCTCGGCCAGACCTGCGAGCGCCAGGTGCGGGAAAGGCGCGCTCCCAGCCCCGCGCCGGTCACCTGCGCGCGCAGCTCGCCCTTGAGCCCGGCGGTCGCCTCGGTGACAGCCCCGCTCACCGCCTGCTCGGCCGCAGCCACCTCTTCGGCCATGATCTGCCTGAGATCGCCGATGGTGGTGAGCGCGAGCCTCATGAGGGGGCCAGCTCCGCCGTCCAGACGAGGCGCTCGGCATCGCCCAGCGGCTCGCCCTGGACGATCCAGTCCTGGCCTGCGACCGCGATGACATCGCCTGGTTCCAGCACTGGCACCTCGGCCATGCGCAGATCGGCGAGCGCGGTTGCGGCGTGAAGGCGGGTCTCGCCCCAGTCGGCCACCCGGTCCGGCCGGCGCAGCACCACGCGCACCGGAACCGGCGGGCCGCTGCCGCCAGCACGCCAGAGACCATCGCGGGCAAGGTTGGGGTCAGCGAACAGCACATCGAGCGCGGCGGCAAAGGCGCTCATCAGAAGCTGCCGTTGAGCCGCACCCGGCCGACGACATCCTCGGCCCCGCCGGCAACCGCCTCGGTGGCAACGCCGATGAGCGTGTTGCCCGAAGCCGTGGTGGTGCAGCGCCGGTTGGTGTTGTCCCAATAGACCCTGGCGCCCACGCTCCAGGCCTGGCTCGGCGCCTTGGCCAGATCGAAGACGCCGACGAGCGCGGCCTCGACATTGTCACCGGATTGCGCAGCACCGCTGGCGACGCCGAAGATCGCGCCCACCAGCAGGCCGTCGCCGGGGGCAAGGGCATGGGGTGCGGCAAGGGTGATGGTCTTGCCGGGCTGGACGTAGTTTTTCATGGGGAAGATCCTCCTGGAAAGACGAAGGGCGGCCCGTCAGGACCGCCCATCTCGTAGGGGTTCAGGTGTCAAAGACGGGACCGGATCAGGCGCCGGGGTTCCTGTAGAGGCCGCGCCAGTCGATCGCCTTGGCGCCGAAGTCGAGCCGGCACTTGATCTCGACCCCGTCGACATCGAACCCGTTGCGGGTCTCGATGTAGGCCCCCTGCTGGCCCTCGAGATAGGCATATTCGATGGTGTCGATCTGGGCGGGCGAGGCGGCGAGATACCAGGCGGTCTCGCTCGCGGCATCGAGCCGCGGCTCGGCGATCGGCACCAGCGTGCGGATCGAGGCCGGCACGACATTGCCGCTGGAGGCCGGCACGAGGTTCTGCGCCAGCAGCTGCTCGGCCTTGAGTTCCAGCGCGGCGGGCACGATCAGGAAGGCCGGGCGGATGTTGAGCACGGTCTTCTTGTCGAGCCCGGTCTGCCTCGCCATGGCCGCGCGCGCCGCCCCGAGGCTCGTGACATCGAGCGCCGTGCCGGTGGCGGCAAGGTTCCTGTGGCTCGCATGGAACAGCGCCTGCCCGTCGGCCATGGCGGGGTTGGAGGTGATGATCGACCAGACGACATCGCTTTCGAGCTGGGCGATGGCATTGCCATACATCGCCGGGATCCGGGTGAAGGCGTCGAGATCGTCGTTGATCAGCACCTGACGGGTGATCGCCACCACCCGGCCATAGGTCTTCACGCGATAGCTCTCCTTGCTCTCCCCGAGCGTGCCGCGCTTGAACTCGCCGCTCTCGGCCACTTCCAGAAGCTGCGGCGCCTCGCCCAGTTGCACCCGGTGCATGGCCTTGAAGTCAGTGGCCAGCACCTGGCGGCAGAAGGCGGTGAAGGTGCGCGGGGCAGCCTCATAGGCCTGGCGCAGGGTGCGGTTGGTGACGGCCGCGAGGATCTCGGGGAAGTCCGAGGTCGCATGCAGCGCGCGGGTCGCCACCTCGTCGCGCGAGAGCCCGCGCGTGCTGGTGCCGGCCAGCTCGAGGCTCTCGCGCGCGAGTTCCATGAGCGTCATGCCGCGATAGGACCGCGCGGCATCCTCGAGCGGGAACAGGCCCGGGCTGTAGCGGTGGAGCAGGGCATTGGTCACCGCCTCGCGGCGGGTGACCCGCTCGTCGCGCCCGCCGAGCGGGATCGCGACATGGGGGAAGCTGCGGGTCTCCTCGGCCTTGGCAGCAAGCTCGTCGAGGATCAGCTGCCGCGCTTCCTCGAGCGGGGTGCCGCGCCGGACCAGATCCTCGGCGAAGCCGCGCTCGAGCCTGAGGCGGCTTGCCAGATCGTGGATCGCGGCGACCCGCGCGCGTTCCTCCTCGCGGGCCCGGCGCGCGATCGCCTCGGCATCGGACGGCAAGCCGGCATCGGCCTCGCGCAGCGGCGTGGGAATGGGGGCAACAGCGGGGGCGCCATCGGAAGCGACGGCGCTGGCAGCCGCGCGGGTTTCCTCGCACGGGGCGCTGGCGGCCGCATCGGCGGCGGACGGATCGGGGACGGGGTCGTGCATGGTCAGCTCTCCTTCGGGGCTTGGGCGTGCGTCCCGCCGGACGAGGACGCAGGGGGAATGGGGGACCGGGCTGCTGCGGAAGCCGGCCTGCGGGTCGGCGCCCACCGGCACGGCCGAGATCTCGAAGGGGGTCCAGTCGATCGCGCGCCACAGCTCGCGCCCGTTCTCCGGCCGGCTCACCTGGTAACGGTGGACCTGGTAGCCGATCGAGACCGCGCGGATGTGCCCGGCCTCGATGTCGCGCCAGATCGGCTCCACCTCCGCGCGCTCGGAGAAGCGGATCAGCGCAAGCCCGCGCCCCTGCTCGATCCGCGCCGAGCCGGGCACCACCGAGCCGATGATCGCATCGAGGCTGTCGGTCTCGTGCACCTTGAGGAACGGCGCGCCCGCATTCAGCCGCTCGAGCCGGACATGGGCGGGATCGAGGCTCAGCTCCTCGTCATAGGGCGCATCGAACCAGCGCTGGCGCAGCACCCGTGCACCGGTCGACCAGACCACCTCGACGGTGCGGGCGGCAGGGTCGATGGTATGGGGCGCAAGCTCGCCCGCCCGGCGCAGCGCCGGAAGCTCGATCGTCGTCTCCATTGCCTGTCACTCCTGTTCGCTGTCGGTGGCGAGCGGATCGCTGCCCTGCACCCCGCCAGTGCGGCTCACCCGCCTCGGATCGCTGTCGAGCACGAGGCCGAGCGCATCGAGCCGGGCATTGGTGGCGGCGATCTCGGCCAGCACCGCCTCGGGATTGCGCCCGGCACGCGCGATCGCCTCGGCCAGCGTCATCGTGCCCGAGCGGATGGCGATGAGGTTGGCCATGGCATCCTTGTAGGGATCGACCGCCTCGAAGCGCGGCGGCGACCACTCGACCGGAACCTCGGGCACAGGGATTGCCCCTGCCGCCCAGGCGCCTTGCGTGAACCAGCGCCAGACGGGCAGGCAGAACATCGGGATGAACAGCTGCCACTGCACCGCATCGATCATCCGGCGGAACTCGACGAGGCCGGCGCGGATCGAGGAGTAGTTGACCTGGGAGAGATCCCCGGTCAGCAGCTCGTAGGGCACCCGGAACCCGGCCGCGATGGTGTGCAGGCTCGCGCGGCGGTACTCGGCATAGCCGCCGGTCGCGGCAGGCTGGTTGAAGCGGATGTCCTTGCCGCCGCGGGCATAGGCGATCAGCCCCGGCTCGAACTGCTCGACCCGGTTGCCGTCGGCATCGACCACCGCCGGGGCAATGCCCTGCTGCGTCTCGTCGTCGCCGACGACGATCGCGGTGACGCAGGCCTCGGTCTTCTTCCTCACGATCTCGGCGACCTCGTAGTCGTCGAGATCGCGCAGGACCCGGATCACCGGCGCGCCCCAGGGCACGCCGCGCACCTGCGTGCGCTGCTTCTCGTAGACATGGGCGATGTCTTCGGCCGGCACCGGACGGCTGCCCTGCCGCAGCGTGGCCAGAGGCCCGCCGTCGCCGGGATGCTCGGCATGGAGCCAGTAGGCCCGGCGGCGCCCCAGCGCATCGAACTCGACCCCCTGGACGATCCGCCCCGCGCCGGAAGCGCCATGGCGGGAGCCATCGAGCAGGTCGGCCTCGATCATCTGCAGCTGCAGCGGCACGGCCAGACCATCCCCGGCGCGGCGCGGACGGCGCCGCACCAGCACCTCGCCGGCCTCGACCATCTCGCGGCAGACCAGCGTCTGCAGGCCGTAGAAGTCGAGCTGGCCATCGGCGTCGCACTCGGCCGACCAGCGCTCGAACAGGGCATCGACCCGGCGGTCGAGGGCCGCATCGCCGCTCGCAGAGCGCGGCATGATGCCCGCGCCTACGATATTGTTGACCAGCACCGCCACCGCCTTGGCGGCATGGGGATTGTTGCGCACCAGATCGCGCATGCGGTCGCGCAGGAGCGGCCCGGCCGCGCCGATCTCGGCATCGGCCGAACTGCCGGTCGCGCGCCAGCCCTCGGTGCGCCGCCCGCGCGCCGCCCCGTCATAGCCGCGCGCAAGGCTCGCGAAGGCCTCGCGCGCCAGCACCCGGCGCGCGGCCATGCGCGGCGCGATCCAGCCCAGCGCCCGGTCGAACCAGCCCAGCGCCATCAGCGATCCCCGCGCGAGAACCCGGCAAGGCCGGCAAGCGGCAACGGCCGCGAGGCGCTGGCGAGCGCCTGCTCGAGCGTGCGGATCCGCGCCAGCAGATCGGCGGCCGAGCCGTATTCGACGGTTCTGCCGTCATAGCTCACGCGGGTCGTGCCGCTGGCGTAGGCGCGGCGCAGGGCCGCCAGTTCCGTCTCGCTCCACGCGCTCATCTCACAACCACCCTTCTCTTCGCCCGAGCCAGTCGGAGCGGCGCTTGCCTTCAGGCGCCCGTCCCGGCCGATGGATCTGCCCGGCAGGATCGCTTGCGCCGGGCGCCACCTGAAGCTGCGCCTCGAGATCGCGCCACTTGTCCTCGCCCCAGCGATCAGCGCCCGCGATCCAGGCCGCCGCTCTGGCATAGACCCGGCAGTCGAGCGCCTCGTTGCGCTCGCGCATTTTCTGCCACTCAAGCCGCGCAAATCCTCTGCGGTTGCGCACCGTTACCAGCTGTTCGGCGGTGAGCTGGCGCAGCCACTCGCTCTCGATCCATTGCGGCAGATGTATCGTGCCGGGCGGGAACGCTGCACCCGCGGCAATCTCTTCATCCGTCGGCCTCGCAAGGCGCAGGAAGCGGTAGGTCTCGGTCTTGAAGGTCGAGACCGCCACGGTCCACAGCCGCGCGCCGCGGCGCAGCCTTCTGCCGCTCTCGGTCACGTCCACATAGGTCGGACCCGAGACCGGGCTTGACCGGTTGAACCCCTCCACGCCCTTGATCGGTGCAACCTGGGCAAAGCCTACGCTGCGCGCCCAGGCATGGACCGCCTGGGTCTCGTAGCCGGTGTCGATGGCGAGGCGCGCGATCCGCAAGTGTGCACCACCTGCGTGTCGCCAGCTGCGGTCGAGCAGGGCAGAGAGCTGCGCCCAGGCATCCTGCCGGTCCGGCCCGCCCTCGATCACCAGGTGATCGACGAGCCAGCTTTCCAGCCCGCGCCCCCAGGCCCAGACATCGACCTCGATGCGGTCCTTCTGCACGTCGGCCCCGGCGGTGATGAACAGCCCGCCCGCCGGCACCGTGCCCGGCGTCCACGGCTCGCGCCGATCGTAGAGCCGCTGCCAGTCGGGCGCGTCGCCGGTCTCGACCCAGCTCTCGCCCAGCACCGTGTTGACGAAGGCGCGCATGGCCTCGTCCGAGCCTTGGGCCGCCTCGTGCGCCCGGGCGATGCGCGCCCAGCTCATCCAGCCCACCGGCGAATAGAGCGCCGAGATGTGATAGCCGACCGTGGCCGGATCGGCAGCTTCCGCCGTCGCCCGCCACTCGCCTGCTTCCAGCATCGCCGTCTTGTGGTGCTCACCGATCGGCGCCTCGCAGGCCTCGCAATGATACTCTGCCGTCTCCGGCTTGCCCTTGCTCCAGCGCAGCCGCTCAAACTTGAGCCATTGCATCGCCCCGCAATGAGGGCACGGCACGAAGTAGCGCCGCTGGTCGCTGCTCTCGAACTCGCGCTCGATGCGGCTCACACCGCGGATCGTCGGCGTCGAGACCAGCAGCACCTTGCGCCGGTGCGCGAAGGTCAGCGAGCGCGCCTCGGCGAGGCTCACCGGGTCGCCCTCCTCGTCGGCCGAGGCGGGATAGGCATCGACCTCGTCGAGGAAGATATAGCGCGCCGGGGTCGAGCGCAGGCCGACGGCCGAGTTGGCCCCGGTCATGATCAGGATGCCGCCGGCGAACTCCTTCGACAGCATGGTGTTGCCGGCATCGCGGGATCGGGCGGGTCTGACCCGCTCCCGCAAGGGCGGACTCTCGGCGATCAGCGGCTCGATCCGCTGCCGCGAGTTGCGCTTGGCCAGTTCCACCGTGGGCTGGACCGCCAGCATCGGCCCCGGCGCCTGGTGGATGACATAGCCGATCCAGTTGTTGCCGGCCTCGGTCGCGCCCACCTGTGCGGCCTTCATGAACACCACCCGCTGCGCCGGATCGTGCGGGCTCAGCCGGTCCATGATCTCGCGCATGTAGGGCGTGCGCGCCGTGCGGTAGCGGCCCGGTTCGGCTGAGGCGCGGCCCGAGAGCACCCGGTGGCGGTCGGCCCATTGCGAGACACTCAGCCGCGCATCGGGCGCCAGTCCCCGCGCCCAGGCACGCCGAAGCGCCCCGGCGCCGGGAAAGTCCTCGTTCCCGCCCGAAGCCTCAGGTGAAGTCGGGCGCGCGCGGTGCGGCGAGCTCCTCGAGGTGGCTGCGGACATGGTCCTCCAGGATCTTCTGCATCGCCGCCACCTCCACGATCACTTCGCGGCCTGCCGCCTCGCTGCATGAGGCCGAAAGCTCCGACGCCATCAGCGCCGCCACCCGCGCCGGCCAGGTGATCCACGCCTCGCGCTCTTCGCGCGCCATGCGGAACACCAGCGCCGCGGCCCGGTCGCGCTCGACCAGCTCGCCCTTGAGCTTCTGCAACCGCAGGCGGCGCTCCTGTGCTTTCAGCACCTCGTTCGCGGTCCGGGCCTGCAGGAAGGTCGTGCCCCCCGAGCCGCTGGTGCTGGCCAGCCCCTGTTCGCGCAGGGTCTCGCCCACCGCCGCCACGGCCGCCTCGGGCACTGGCCTGGCGCCCTCGGTCCCTCTCGAGGAACTGGCCGCGCGCCGCGATTTGGCAGGATCGGTGAACTGGCTGCGCCTGGCATCAGACGCGGCGGCATCGATCGAGCCGTCGGCATGCAGCACCAGCCGCCCGGCCGCGCGCGCCTTCTGCACCGCGCCGCGCGAGATACCGGCATGGGCCGCATATTGCCGCTCGCTCATGCCCTTCGTCATGGTCCGACCTGGTCACCTCCCGTCAGCGCCTGGCGCGCGCGCAGATGCTCGAACAGCCGCCGCAGCCCATAGGAGCGCACCACGCTCACCAGCGTGAACACCGCGCCCATCATCAGGTTGGCAGCAAGCGTCGTGTGCAGGCCGAACAGCGGGAAGACCACAAGCTGCGTCACCACCGCCACGCCATAACCCACCACCACATTGGCCAGCGACTCCATCAGCGACATCACGCGGGACTGCTTCATGGCCGCTCTCTCTGCCCGATCCGCGCCAGCGCGGCCCGATATGCACCGGCCACGTCGACGATCAGGCAGGTCTTCGGACGGCGGCACACGATGGCGGGCAGACCAGCGTCATCACTCAGCCAGACCGTCTCGGCGAAGTCGCTGCTCTCATCCCATCGTGCCAGGACGAGGAACAGCGCCATGTCTTGGTGCACACAACCGCGCTGCTCCAGCAGGCCGCGCAGCTCGGCGACCAGACGCCCTGCCTCATGCGGCTCCAGCGACAGGGCACACAGCTCGGCCATCACGGCAAGACAGGCCAGATCGCACCAGTCGAACAGCCGCCGCTGGCCCGGCCTGACCGCCTGTGACGGCCGATAATGGCCCCGCGTGATCCACTGGCCCAACTGCCACGTGCCCAGCCCGCAGGCCTCGCACATCTCCCGGACGGTCCACATGGCCCTACCGCGCCCGCCTGCGCCTGGGTCTCGCTTCGGACACTGCCTCGCCAGCTTCGGCCTCGGTGCCGTCCGCGGGAGGCGGCTGCGCGCCCTTCAGCCGCTCGGCCTTCACCTGCGCGAAGGTGCGGCCGTCGCCCTCAAGGATGGCGGCGCGGCCCGTGGCGGCCTGCCAGCGCTCGACCGCCACATCGACATAGGCCGGGCTGATCTCCATGGCATGAACGCGCCGGCCGTTCTCCTCGCCGGCGATGATCTGCGTGCCCGAGCCGCAGAACGGCTCGTAGCACAGGCCGCCGCGCGCCACATGCTGGCGCATCGGGATGGCGAAGGCATCCACCGGCTTGGGCGTGGGATGATCGGGCCGCTCCTCACCGGCGGGCACGGCCATCTCCCAGGTCGAGGGCAGCGTCTCCTCGGCCACCTTGGGCGGGCGGTGCGGACGGCGCCAGCCCATGAAGCAGGGCTCGTGCTTCCACAGGTAATGCGAGCGGGTGAGCACCCCGCGGTCCTTGACCCAGACGATCTGCTGGTGAACGAAGGCGCCGGCCTTCTCCCAGCATGCTTCCAGCATCGCCTGGCGGCGCGAGGCATGCCAGCAATACCAGGCGGCATCCTCGGCGATCGCCTCGGCAATGGCGGCGGCGATGAAGCCGTCGTAGAGTTCGGCGCCCTGCGCACTGTCGTCCCAGGTGACGCCATAGGACCGGCTCCAGTCCTTGTTCTGCGTGGGATGGTTGGTGCCGTCGTAATCGACCAGATAGGGCGGATCGGTGGCGAACAGGATCGCCCGCTCGCCGTTCATCAGGCGGCGGACGTCCTCATGGTTGGTGCTGTCACCGCAGAGCAACCGGTGGTGCCCGAGGATCCACAGGTCGCCCCTGCGCGAGGCCGGGTTGCGCGGCGGCTCGGGGATGGTCACCGGCGGAACCTAAGCGCCGCCATCCTCATCGCCCGCTTCGGGATCGAGCGCCAGCAGCCGGTCGAGTTCGCCATCGGCAAAGCCGGTGAGCCCCAGATCGAAGTCCTCGGCCAGCAGGTGCCTCAGTTCGCCCGCCAGCAGCGCCTCGTCCCAGGTGCCGAGTTCGGTCAGCCGGTTGTCGGCGATGCGGTAGGCGCGGCGCTGGGCCTCGGTCAGATGCGCCAGCACGATCACCGGAGCCTCGGTCAGCCCCAGCTCCATCGCGGCGAGCACCCGCCCGTGCCCGGCGATCAACTCGCCGTCCTCGGCAACCAGGCACGGCACGGTCCAGCCGAACGCGGCCATGCTGGCAGCGATCCGCGCCACCTGATCGGGCCCATGCTGCTTCGCGTTCTGGGCATAGGGCCTGAGGCGCTCGAGCGGCCACGTCTCGATGCGGTCGGGGGCAAAGGCAAGGGTCATGGGCAGAAAGGAACGATAAAGGGTCAGGAACGCGGGAGGGGCGCACCCGCGCGGGTGGCCGCTGATTGGCCAGGCTGGCTCAGCGGGCGAAGCCTCGATGCGCATGCGGCCGATGGCCAGCGTGCTCGAATGGGCGAACGGGAGGGTGGATTCCACGGTGGACTCCACGGTGGATTGCCTGTGGACTCCGGGTGGATTCCGGAATCCAGTAAGAAGCCACCCGGCAGCTCGCCCGGACTTGCGGCTATCCAGCAGAAATCACGCGGTTTTCCTGTGCCCTCCGGCAGCCGGTGGCTTCCCTCAGACGGGGGTGGCTTCCCAAAAAATCGGCCCTGTCGCTGGCGCTACGCCGCGCCTCGCCCGCCAGCATA
>NZ_MUYJ01000016.1 GCF_002155695.1 Erythrobacter tepidarius | reverse complement strand
GAGTTCAACAGCCTCGACGCCCAGCGCGAGGCTTGCGAGGCCTTCGTGACGAGCCAGAAGGCCGAAGGCTGGGCCACCATTCGCGAACGCTACGATGACGGCGGCTTCTCCGGTGGCACGCTGGAGCGCCCCGGCTTGAAGCGCCTCATTCAGGACGTCGAGGCCGGTCTGATCGATGTGATCTTGGTCTACAAGATCGACCGGCTGTCGCGCTCGCTGATGGATTTCGCCAAGCTGGTCGAGATCTTCGACCGCAATCGGGTGACCTTCGTGTCGGTCACGCAGTCGTTCAACACCACGACCTCGATGGGCCGGCTGACGCTGAACATCCTCCTCAGCTTCGCACAGTTCGAGCGGGAGGTGATCGGCGAGCGCATCCGCGACAAGGTCGCGGCATCCCGCAAGCGCGGCATGTGGATGGGCGGTCACGTCCCGCTGGGCTACGACGTGCGCGACCGCAAGCTGGTCGTCAACGAAGCGGAAGCCGCGACGGTCCGGATGATCTTCGAGCGCTTCGTCGCCATCGGCTCCGCCACGACGCTGGCGAAAGCGCTCGCGGCCGAGGGCGTTCTGAACAAGCGCGGCAAGCCGATCGACAAGGGCTTCCTCTACAAACTGATCAACAACCGGGTCTATCTCGGCGAAGCCGTGCACAAGGGCAAGGCCTATCCCGGCGAGCACGAAGCCATCATCGATCAGGTCCTGTGGGACAAGGTTCACAGCATCTTGGCAGAAAGCCCGCGCCTGCGGGCGAAGAATACCCGCCGCCAGACGCCAGCCCTGCTGAAGGGGATCATCTTCACCGAGACGGGCACGGCGATGACGCCGACGGCGACGAAGAAAGGCACGCGCCTCTACCGCTACTACGCGTCCATGGACCTGATCCGAAACCGCCCGACCGGCGACGCCTCGGGCCCGCTGCGCTTGCCCGCAGGCATGGTCGAGGACGCCGTGGTCGGCGAAATCCGCCGCATGATCCGCGCGCCCGAGATCGCGGCGCGGACGATCAAGGCCCTGCGCGACGAGAGCCCGACCATCGATCAGAAGGCGGTTGTCCAGGCGCTCGGCGAGTTCGACCAGCTCTGGGCGGCGCTGTATCCGGCGGAGCAAACCCGCATCGTCCAGCTTCTAGTCGAGCGGGTGACCGTCGGCAAAGACGGCATCGCCGTCGATCTGCGCCATGAGGGTCTGGGCTCGGTCCTGCGGGACATGATGGCCCCCCGCCAGACGGAGGCCTGTGCATGACCGACTCGACGAACACCATCCGGGTCGTCATCCCCCTGACGATCCGCAAACGCAACGGGCGGCCGATGATCCTGCCGCCCGACGAGGTGACGGTCCGGGACGGCCGGTTACAAGATCCTCATGTGCTGCGCGCCATCGCTCGCGCTTGGAGCTGGCGGCGGCAGCTGGAATCCGGTGCCGCTTCCACCATTCAGGATATCGCCGCGGCCGAGAAGGTCTCCGACCGGTTCGTGAGCCGAATAATGCGGCTCGCCTATCTGTCACCCGAGGTGCTTGAACACCTCGTCATCAGGCGCGTCCCACCGGCGCTGTCATTGAACGACCTTGTTTCGGTCGCCGATCGGCCGTGGGCGGAGCAGATGGACGCTGTATTCGATACCATTTACTCCTAAGAATATCGCCTCTGGCACGAAGGAAGCGCTCGACCATTCTTGTTAGCTTATGCTCGAAACGGTGAGTGAAAACGTCAATGAGCTTACGGTAGGTTGTCTGCGAGATCCTCGAAGGTCATAAAGCGAACGCCGTAGGTCTCGGTAAGCCATGAGCGATGGATCGGGTCGAGGACAGAGTTGGTGGCGTTGCTGTTGCCCACGTCCGCCGAGCAGAAAACATCAATACCATAAGCGACATGGACGGCTACACTGTCGCCGTCAGCCCACTCGCTGAACGCTCGCTCTACACTGCGTTCTTGGTGGACATCGGTCGCTTGGTCGAGAGACTGAAACCAAGCGGATGCTGGGTCCGAAGCAGACATGTTCCTACCCAGCGCTTTCACCTGAGCGAAGCCTATCCCCCGAGCTTCGATCGCTCGCGCGACCTCATGAGCCTTGTCGATCCACGCTTTCAGATCATCGCCTTCGCCCCGTCCCAGATAGTATTCTCCAGCGTGGTCGGTCAGATGATAGGCACCTATCCTTGGCACGCCCTTTAATACTTTCACGCCTAATGTCTTGGCCGCCTTTACACGCTCTAGAACCTCGGGATGCAGCGGCTTTCGGCGTGGCTGTTCAACGCGAAATTCCATAGCGATAGTTTCCAAATCCCCGCTACCGACCTTCTCCTGGATTACGTTCGGCAGGTCTGCGTAATCGGTGATCTGGCTCGTTTCCGGATGCATAACTGTCTGGGTAGCAGCGAACACATCGGCTCGGTCACGGCGCATGATGCCCTCAATGGTGAGCATAGTCTCCGAATAGAAGCCCTTTAGCTTGCCATTCGCGAGCGCGCTGTGGACCTTTTTCATTTGCGGCTGTCGAGGGTCTTTTGGGAACCGCTCGGGCCGACATGCCAAGTCCAAGACGTTAGTGTCGAATGTGACGCGAAGCACCATAAAGCCCCCTGTGCTACATGCAGCGCGGACGCCATCGGCTCAACGCGCACCGATTGCCCGCTATCAGAGAGAGTGCTTTCCTCTCCGGGCGGAAAATATACTCTGCCACACCAAGCTCGTAACTACGCCGCATTTCGCTCCGCAATGCCTATCGTGTTTTTCCGCGGCGGCCACGCCAACCGGAAGAACGCCCGCTGAATGCATTGTCGAGCGAACTGCGAAACCCGTTGGAAACGCTGGTGTTCACGAAGCCGAACCGGGCCGGACGAGGTTCGGTCGGTTAGAGACGGAGGGCTGTTCAGAGACAGAAATTCGGCGCAGGGCCAGTCTCCGAGGTTCGGGCGTCTCGGCTAAGCGCCTTTGAAACAAAAAGAAAAAGGCCCCCAACGGGAGCCTCATCTCGGGTTCGCTACAAGATAATGGCGGAGAGGGTGGGATTCGAACCCACGTTACCGTTGCCGGTAAACCGCATTTCGAGTGCGGCGCATTCGACCACTCTGCCACCTCTCCGCGAGGCCTGTCGCGCATGGTCGGGCCGCATGGTCGGGACGGCAGGCGACAGGAAGCGCGCCCGTTAGCGCAGGGTTTGAACCTTGCCAAGTCCCGATGAACCACAAAATGCGGGCATATCTCGCAACCGCACAAAAGCCGCGCTTGTTTTGCCGGAGCAAAAGTCCATATTGGCGGCATGGAACGCGCAGAATTCTTCTCAAGTCAGGCAGGCCGCACGATCATCGCCCCGCGCCAGACCCGTGCGCGCTTCGCCATCGGCGATGTGGTGCGCCACCGCCTGTTCGGCTTCCGCGGCGTGGTGTTCGACATCGATCCGGTTTTCGCCAATTCCGAGGAATGGTACCAGTCCATCCCCGAGGACATTCGCCCGCGGCGCGATCAGCCGTTCTATCACCTGCTCGCCGAAAATGACGAATCCTCCTACGTCGCCTATGTCAGCCAGGGCAATCTGCTGGCCGATCCCGAGGGCGGCCCGGTCGATCACCCGACGGTTCGCCAACTGTTCGACAGCTTCAAGGACGGCCGCTACCGGATGCGAGCCTCGCTGACGCACTGATGCCTATGGCAAGCCATGCGGCTTGCTGGTTCTCGCAAAGGCTCGGGCGGGCGGTTGTCCTTGCGGCCCTTTCGGGCCGGGCAATGCCCGAGCTCCATGTCAGCTCTTAAGCTTCCATCCGCTGCGCAGCAGGGCATAAACCGCCGCCGCCATCACCAGGTTGAGCGCCAACAGCGCGCCCCCGGCGGCCGCCACGGCCTGCGCCCCGCCGATGTCGCTTTGCCCGAGGAAGCCATAGCGGAAGCCCGAAATCACATAGAAAAACGGGTTCGCGCGGCTCACCGTCTGGAACACCCCGTGCAGATTCTCGATCACATAGAACGTGCCCGACAGCAGCGACAACGGGGCGATGATGAAGTTGGTTATCGCGGCATTGTGATCGAACTTCTCGGCCCAGATCGAAGTCGCAAGGCCGAGCGTTGCCAGCATCAGCGAACCCATCAGGCCGAACCACACCACCGCCCAGACGTGCGCCACCGCCAGCGACACGCCCGGCCACAATGCCATCGCCAGCGCCACAGTGCAGCCGACAAGAATCGCGCGAGTCACCGCGGCCGCCAGGATCCCCGCCATCAGCTCGCCAGAGGACAGCGGTGGCATCAACAGATCGATGATCGTCCCCTGCATCTTGCCCGACAGCAGCGAGAAGGAGGAATTGGCGAAGGCGTTCTGCATCATCGCCATCACGATCAGGCCCGGTGCGACGAAGGTGGCAAAGGGCACGCCCAGCACCTCGCGCCCCTCGCGCCCCAGCGCGACAGCGAAGATCACCAGAAACAGCAGCGTGGTGAAGGCCGGTGCCCAGATCGTCTGTGTCTGCACCTTGAGAAACCGTCGCACCTCCTTCATATAGAGGGCGAAGAGACCCACGCGGTTGACCCCGGTGATCACCGGAACACCGCGCGGGGAAAACCGGGTGCCCCCGCCGGTCTTGTCATCAGCCATGATTTCCGTCACGGGGACGGCGTTGCCATCGGGGTGCGCTGAAGCAGTATCGGCCATGGTCTGAGCGCCTAGGCCGGAAGGGCTTGCGTGGCAAGCATGGCTCCCGGCAAGGGGTCGATGCGCAGGCACCGGATACAGGAACAGGTAGGTTTTATGAGCTGGACGGACGAGCGTATCGCGACGCTCAGGAAAATGTGGGAAGGTGGCGCGACTGCCAGCGAAATCGCGGCGGAACTTGGCGGGGTCAGCCGCAATGCGGTGATCGGCAAGGCGCACCGGCTGGGGCTGAAGGCGCGCCCTTCCCCGGTCAAGGCCAACGAGAAGAAGGCCAAGCCGGGGGCTGGCAAGAAGCCGGTGACACCCGCATCCAAGCCCGAGAGCGCCGCGCGCAGCGAAGCGCCCGAGCGGGTCGCTGCTCCGGCAGCCGACCGCGCCCCCGCGCGGCCCGCGCCGACCGCCACGGCACGCCCTCCGGCGGACGAGCGCGCCGTCGCCCCCAGTCCGTCGCAGCCCCTGCCCCATCCGCAGGCCGAACTGCCCAAGATCGTCTCGGTCGGCCCCGGCGGCTTCCTGCGCCAAGGCCCCGGTGACCAGCAGGCCCCGATCCCCCCGGCTCCGCCGCGTCGCCTGGTACCGGCCAAGCCCAGCCCAGAGATCGCCGGCAAGACCAGCCTGCTCGATCTGTCGGACAAGGTGTGCCGCTGGCCGATCGGCCATCCGGGTGAGCCCGACTTCCACTTCTGCGGCGAGCCGGTGAACCCCGGTTTTCCCTATTGCGTCGAGCATTGCGGCCGCGCTTATCAGGCCCAGCTGCCGCGCGGGGTGCGCCGTCCGCCGCCGCCGCTGCCCTTTGGCGGCCCGCGGGTCCGTTGAGCTCAGCGCTGACGCCCATCCCTGCGAATCCGACGGTGCAGCCGGCAAACCGTTCAGCTTGAAGGCCACTTTGCTGAAGTTGGAGACAGATGAGACACTGTCCGGAAGCGAAAAACCGCCCCGCGCAAAGGCGCAAGGGCATTGGTTCGGCCAGGTCAGGAACGGGCGCGTGCGGTTCATCGGCGCAACGTGAACCGCAGGACACAGTGTAGGAAAGCCCCGCACGAGCTTCGGCCCATCGCCCGTTACGGACGCGAAATTCGCCGGTCCGAACCGGCACCCCCACGCGCTGGCTTGCCCTCGGGATGCGCTATCGCCCCGCGCTGGAAGCAGACGGGCAAGGCCGCCGGGCCGCCGCGTCCGCGGGTGCCGCGTTCGGCAGCAAGCCTCTTGCCCGCCTCAAGCCGAGGCGGCTAGGGCTGCGGCATGATCTGCCGGATTCCTGCCACCCTCGGCCCCGCGGCCCTGCTGTGCGCGTCCTGCCCTGCCCTTGCCATGCTGCCCGAACCGGTGCGCGCCATGATCGATGCGGCGATCGCCACCAATGATGAAGCCAAGGTGCGCACCGTCGTGGAAATCGCCAAGCAGACCAATCCCGACGCCGTCGCCGAGATCGACGCGATGCTCACCGCCTTCGAGACCCGGCTGACCGAGAAAAAGACCGCCGAAGCGGCTGCCAAGGAAGCCGCGATCCGTTCCGCCGGGTTGTTCGATAACTGGTCGGGCAAGGGCGAATTCGGTGCCTTCCGCGCGACCGGCAACAGCTCGAACACCGGGATCACCGCCGGCCTCTCGGTCGCCCGGCAGGGCATCGCTTGGCGCCACAGGCTGACCGGGCGGGTCGATTACCAGCGCGCCAACGGCACCACCACGCGCGAACAATACCTCGCCCGCTACGAGCCCAACTACGAGCTTTCGGACAAGATCTACCTCTATGCGCTGGCGCAGTACGAACGTGACCGGTTCCAGGGATTTTCGGGCCGTTACGCGATCTCGGGCGGGCTCGGCTATCAGGCGCTGAAGCGGGACGACATCCAACTCTCGCTCAAGACCGGCCCGGCCTATCGGGTCACCGAATTCACCGACGGGCGCAGCGAAAGCCGGATCGCGGGGCTTGCGGCGCTCGATTTCGACTGGAAAATCACTGAGCGCCTCACGCTGACGCAGGATGCCAATGCGGTGGCGGAAGCTGGCGGTTCGGCAGTCGCGATCATCGATTCGCGCAACACCACGCTCGATCTCGTCACCGGGCTGAATGCCGCGATCAGCAGCAAGCTCTCGGCGCGCTTTTCCTATGCGGTGGAGTATGACAGCAACCCGCCGCCCGGCGCCGTGCAGACCGACACGCTCAGCCGCGTGACGCTGATCTACGATTTCTGAACCAGCACCCACTTTCAACAAGGCAGACGACCCAAGCTCATGGAGCTTGGGCGTCAGGTCTTGTGCGCGAACCAGATGAGGTGATGGGCGCCCTTGTTGCCCGGGCGCGAGCGGACCTTCCACTCGGTGACCGTCAGGCCTGTGTCGCGCAGCCGCGTGCGGAAGGACGGATCGGGCGCGGCTGACCACACTGCGAGAATTCCGCCAGGCTTGAGTGCATCGCGCGCCCTGGCAAGGCCGGTGCGCGAATAGATGCGGTTGTTGGCTTCGCGCGCGATCCCGTCGGGGCCGTTGTCAACATCGAGCAGGATCGCATCGAATTTCGCGGCGGTGCCGTCAACGGCATCGTCGATCAATGCCGCGACGTCGCAGATCCTGAGGTCGAGCCGTGGGTCCGACAGGCCATTGCCGGTCAGCGCCGCCATCGGCCCTCTGGCCCATGCGATGATCGCCTCGCAAATCTCGGCGACCACTATTTGCGCCTTCGGCCCCAGCCGTGCCGCCGCCGCGCGATAGGTGAAGCCCAGACCGAAACCGCCGATCAGGATCCGGGCATCGTCCCTGCCAAGCTGGTCGATGGCGAGATCGGCCAGCTGCTCCTCGGAAAAGCGCATCCGGGTGCTCATCAGCTCGTTGCGCCCCATCATGACCATGAAGTGGCCGGCGTGGGTGTAGAGTTCGAGGGTTGCGCCGTCCTCGATCCGGGCAGTGTCGATCAGTTCGCGCTTGCGCATCGGTGCAAATCCGAAGACAAGGCCGCCCGGATCGCTCCGGACGGCCACTTGTCGACACCTCGGTTGAGGCGATCAGTCCTTGAGGAAGTCGGGCAGAGCCGCCGGGCCGCTTTCGCGCTCGCGGCCGCCACGGCCGCCGCGGTCAGTGCCGCGGCCGCCCTTGGGCCCGCGACGATCGCCGCGCGGCTCGCGCGGTTCGCGCGGCTGGCGGGTGTCTTCCAGCTCCTCGCCGGTCTCCTGATCGACCACGCGCATCGACAGGCGCACCTTGCCGCGGTTGTCGATCTCGAGCACCTTGACCTTCACTTCCATGCCTTCGGAGACGACATCAGTGGGCTTTTCAACCCGCTCGTTGCGCATTTCCGAGACGTGGACGAGACCGTCCTTGCCGCCCATGAAGTTCACGAAAGCGCCGAAATCGACGATGTTGACGACCTTGCCGGTGTAGATCTTGCCCACTTCCGGCTCCTCGACGATCCCGAGGATCCAGCGCTTGGCGGCTTCGATTTCCTCGAGGTTGGACGAGCTGATCTTGATCACGCCTTCGTCGTCGATGTCGACCTTGGCGCCGGTTTCAGCGACAATCTCGCGGATCACCTTGCCCCCCGTGCCGATGACATCGCGGATCTTCGACTTGTCGATCTGGATCGTCTCGATCCGTGGCGCGTGCTTCGACACTTCGCTGCGGGCACCGGACAGCGCCTTGGCCATTTCGCCAAGGATGTGCTGGCGGCCGGCCTTGGCCTGCGCCAGCGCCTTGGCCATGATTTCCTGCGTGATGCCGGCGACCTTGATGTCCATCTGCATCGTGGTGATGCCGTTTTCAGTGCCGGCAACCTTGAAGTCCATGTCGCCGAGGTGGTCTTCATCGCCCAGAATGTCCGAGAGAACGGCGAATTCGTCACCTTCGAGGATCAGACCCATCGCGATGCCCGACACCGGTGCCTTGATCGGCACGCCCGCGTCCATCAACGAAAGGCACCCGCCGCACACCGTCGCCATCGACGACGAACCGTTGGACTCGGTGATGTCCGACAGCACGCGGATGGTGTAGGGGAAGTCTTCCTTGCTCGGCAGCACCGGGTTGAGCGCGCGCCAGGCGAGCTTGCCGTGGCCGACTTCGCGGCGACCCGGCGCGCCGAAGCGGCCCACTTCACCGACCGAATAGGGCGGGAAGTTGTAGTGCAGCATGAAGCTGGCATAGCTCAGGCCTTCGAGGCCGTCGATCATCTGCTCGGCATCCTTGGTGCCGAGCGTGGTGGTGCAGATCGCCTGGGTCTCGCCGCGTGTGAACAGCGCCGAGCCATGGGTGCGCGGCAGGAAGCCGACGATCGCCTCGATCGGGCGAACCTCGTCGAGCTTGCGCCCATCGATGCGGCGGCCGTCCTTGAGGATGGCGGTGCGCACGATGTCGGCCTCGACCTTCTTCAAAGTCTTGATCGCCACCATTTGGGTCTGCGGGGTTTCGTCGGCAAATGCAGCCTTGGCCTTGTCGCGCGCGACGTTGAGCGCATTGGCGCGCTCGGACTTGTTGGTCAGCTTGTAGGCCGCCGCAATATCCGCACCCACGAGCTGCATGAGCTTGGCCTTGATCTCGGCGGTGTTGTCCGAAAGATCGATTTCCCAAGGCTCCTTGGCGGCCTTTTCGGCCAGCTCCACGATCGCGCCGATCACCTTGCGGCATTCGTCATGCGCGAACATCACTGCGCCGAGCATCTCATCCTCGGTCAGTTCCTTGGCTTCGGATTCGACCATCATCACCGCCTTGTCGGTGGCGGCAACGACGAGATCGAGCCGGCCTTCGGCCAGCGCCTTGTCCTGCTTGGGGTTGAGCACATATTCGCCATCGATGTAGCCGACCCGGCAGGCGCCGATCGGCCCCATGAAGGGCAAGCCCGAGATGGTCAGGGCGGCCGAAGCGGCAATCATCGCGACAATATCGGCCTCGGTCTCGCCATCGAACGAGAGGACCTGGGCGATAACGTTGATTTCGTTGTAGAAACCTTCGGGGAACAGCGGACGGATCGGACGGTCGATCAGGCGGCTGGTGAGCGTTTCCTTTTCGGTCGCGCCGCGTTCACGCTTGAAGAAGCCGCCCGGGATACGCCCTGCGGCCGAAAATTTTTCCTGATAATGGACGGTGAGCGGGAAGAAGTCCTGCCCTTCCTTGACGCTCTTGGCGGCGGTCACGGCGCACAGCACCACGGTTTCGCCATAGGTCGCCAGCACGGCGCCATCAGCCTGACGGGCAATGCGCCCGGTTTCCAGAGTGAGGGTCTTTCCGCCCCACTCCAGCGATACGGTTTTCGTGTCGAACATCGGTTTTCCTTCTGACCCGCGCGGCCATATTGCCGGGCGGGGCCTCATGTGCCGGGGAAACAACCGTCCCGGTCCGGTGCGGGGCGCTGGTTCGGCCCCGAGGCGATGCAGGCCGGATGCCTGCCAAGCCCCAAATGCACGAAGGGCGGCCCCTTGAGCCGCCCTTCCCGCGAACTCTTACTTGCGCAGGCCCAGCTTCTGGATCAGCGCGTTATAGCGCTCGACATCCTTCTTCTTGAGGTAGGCGAGCAGCTTGCGACGCTTGTTGACCATCATCAGCAGGCCACGGCGCGAGTGATTGTCCTTGTGGTGATCCTTGAAGTGCTCGGTCAGGTTGCGGATGCGCTCGGTGAGGATCGCAACCTGCACTTCCGGGCTGCCGGTGTCCTTGGGGTCACGGGCGTTCGCGGCAATGATTTCCTGCTTCTTTTCGGCGGTCACCGACATGGTATTCTCTTTCTTGCTCAGCGACATCGGGAAGGTTGAAGCCCCTCACGACCTTGGCCGTGCCATCCGAAATCTCCATCAGCGCGACCGGGGCGGCGCCCAGTTTCGCGAGGTAGAGCCCGGATGATTGGGGCATGCCAGACAGCACCCGGCCCTGCCGGACCGCCTGCGCGCTTGCCTGGTCGAGTGCGAGGGCCGGGATGTCGTCCAGCCCCGCCTCCAGCGGCAGGAGGAGGTGTTCAAGCCCTGCGCCCTTAGCGACTTCCTCCAGATTGTCCAGCGAAATCGCCTGCTGCTCATGGAAGGGGCCGGCCTTGATGCGGCGCAGATAGGTGACATGGGCGCAGGTGCCGAGCGCCTGCGCGATGTCACGCGCGAGGCTGCGGATGTAGGTGCCCTTGGAGACGTGGGCCTCGAGCGTGACTTCATCCCGCCCTGGCGCATCCGGCAAGAGCGAAAGTGCATGGATCGTCACGCTGCGCGGTGTCAGTTCCACCCTCTCGCCTGCCCGCGCCCTGGCATAGGCGCGCTGGCCATCGAGCTTGAGCGCGCTGTAGGCGGGCGGAACCTGCGCGATTGCGCCGGTGAAACGCGGCAGCACGGCCATGACCGCATCCCGCGTCGGGCGCACATCGCTGGTCGCGACAACGGCCCCTTCGGTGTCGAGCGTGTCGGTCTGCTGCCCGAAGCGAAGGGTAAACACGTAGATCTTGGAAGCATCCAGCATCCGGCCGGCGAGCTTGGTCGCCTCGCCGAGCGCGATCGGCAGCACGCCCTCGGCCAGCGGATCGAGCGTGCCGCCATGGCCTACCTTCGTTTTCGCATAGCCGTGCTGCCGCAGCATCCGCTTGACCGCGCTCACCCCCTGCGTGCTGCCAAGCCCGCGCGGCTTGTCGAGGATCAGCCAGCCCGACAGCGGCACGGCCTTGCGCTCGTCACCCATGGTCCTGCTCAGGCAAAGGCCGCGTGGATCGCGCCGGCGAGCGAGAGGTAGAGCTGCATCGCGAACAGCACCGGCGGCATAAAGATTTTGCCCAGCCAGCTCGTCCCGAACACCCAGCTGGCCGCGACGAGGACAAGGATCAACGCCATGCCGATGCCCTGCAACCTTTCCCACACCGCCCGCATCGACGCCGGCAACACGCCGCCTAGGATGTGCGAGCCGTCAAAGGGCGGGATCGGCAGCAGGTTGAAGATGCCCAGAAACAAGTTGGCCAGGATGAAGTAGAACAGCCCGGTTCCCAGCCACAGCGGCTTGCCCAAGGCGTTCAGCACCAGCGCGGTGCTGCCGTCGTCGCTGAACGTGGCACCGTCGGGCAGCACGAGGCCGTAGAGCACCGCGCCGACCAGCGCGAGGAGGAAATTGCTCGCCGGGCCTGCCGCCGCCACCGCCATCATCCCGAAGCGCGGATTGTTGAGACGCCACTTGTTGACGGGCACCGGCTTGGCCCAGCCGAACATCGGCCCCCCCAGCAGCGCCAGCGTGCCCGGCACCAGCAATGTTCCGACCGGATCGACATGCGCGATCGGATTGAGCGTCAGCCGGCCGCGCTCGGAGGCGGTGGGATCGCCCAGCAGCCGCGCGGCATAGCCATGCGCGACCTCGTGAAACACGATGGCCATCACCAAGGCGGGCGCCAGCACGAGGATCAGGGCAAGGGTATCGGTCATCGCGCCCAAGATAGGGTGGCGGATCGGCCAAAACCATAGGGCGCGGGCAGGATCATCGTCCCAGCGCCTGGGTGAAGTGCTTGCGGCACAAGGCAAGATAGCGCTCATTGCCCCCGATCTCGGTCTGCTGGCCCTGTTTGACCGGCGCGCCGCTTTCGTCGACGCGCAGGTTCATCGTCGCCTTGCGCCCGCAGTGGCACACGGCCTTGAGCTCCACCAGCGCATCGGCAATCCCCAGCAATACTGCCGAACCGGGGAAGAGTTCGCCCTGAAAATCGGTCCTCAGGCCATAGCACAGCACCGGAATGCCGCCCTCGTCCGCCAGCCGCGCCAGCTGCCACACCTGTGCGCCGCTGAGAAACTGTGCCTCGTCGACCAGAACGCAATCGAGCGGTTCGGCAGCATGCGCCGCGCTGACTTCGGCCCACAGATTGGTGTCGGAATGGAAGCGGTGCGCCGCGCTTTCCAACCCGATCCTGCTTTTCACTAGCCCGCCCGAGCGGCTGTCAAGCGCTGCGGTCCACAGCATCGTGCGCATCCCGCGCTCGCGGTAGTTGAAGTCGGCCTGCAACAGGTGAGCGGATTTGCCCGCGTTCATGCTGGCGTAGTAGAAATAGAGCTTGGCCATCGCGCCAGCCTAACCAGAGGCTGGGCGCGGGGCGAGACGTGATTGAACCTTTTGCCCGGATCAAGCGTATAGGCAATGCCATGCTGAACCCCGTTGCCTGCCTCCGGATGATCCTGCTGCCCCTGCTGGCCGTCTTCGCGCTCGCCAACACGCCTAGCACGGCGCAGCGCTACATCCTCGATGCGGCGGCCAGCGATGTCTCGGCCAGGGTTCCGTTCTTCGGCCTTGCCAGCAAGACCGCCCGCTTCCCGCGGATGGAGGGCGCGGTAACGATCATCCCCGGCGCCCCCGAAAAGGCGGTGATCGATGTCACTTTCGATGCCAGCGCGATCGAGGCGCCCGATTCGGTCACGCTCGCAAGGCTGAAGGGCGAGAAGTTCTTCTGGGTCGAGAAATACCCCACGATCCGCTTTATCGGCCGTTCCATGAAGCTCGTGAGCGCGACCAAGGGCACGGTTTCGGGCGAGCTGACTGCGCGCGGCGTGACCATGCCGGCGACGCTCGCCGTGACCTTCGATGCCGACCCGGTGCGCAATGCGGGTCGGCCCGTAAGCTTCACCGGAACGACCACCATCGACCGCCGGCAGTTCGGGATGAAAAGCTATCAGCTGATCGTCGGCAACAAGGTCGATATCACCTTGCGGGCGCGAATGGTGCCGCGCTAGCCTGACCTATTGCTCTTCGTCCTCGGCGAGATCGCGGGCGACCTTGGGATGACGCAGCAGCGCCTCGATCCGGTCGGCCTCGGCAAAGCTTTCGTCCTTGCGGAACTTGAGCTTGGGCGCGAATTTGAGGCCGAGCCGCTGGGCCACCTCGCGCTGGAGGAAGGCGGTGTTCTGCCTGAGGGCATGGACCACGTCGTCATCCGAGGTCGTCGGCCCCGCCCCCAGCAGCGCCTTCACATAGGCCGTCGCGTAGCGCAGATCCGGGGTCATGCGCACCTCGGTCACCGCGATATGCGCCGCACTGACGATAGCGTCATGCACCGCGCCGCGCGCGAGCAGTTCCGAGAGGATATGCCGCACCCGCTCGCCGACCTTGAGGACGCGGACCGATTGCTGTTCGGCGGTGAAGGGCGCTCTGGCCATCAGCGGGGCATCCCGGTCTGCTCCGGGGTGGGGCGCGGAGTCGGGATCGCGGTCGACGTGGCGCGGGCGTGGAGCGTGCCGTCTTCCGCCAAGAGCTCGCCTTCGAGGAAGATCACCCGCTGCCCGGCGCGCACCACCCGTCCCTTGCCGATCAGCGGCCCTTCCGGGATCAGGCGGATGAGGCTCATCGAGATTTCGAGATTGAGCGGGGCCATCTGGCCGCCGGTGGCCGCGACATAGGCATAGCCCATCACGTCATCGAGATAGCCCGCGACCAGCCCGCCCTGCACGCCCCCGCGCCAGGTGGTCATCTCGCGCTTCACGTGAAAGCGCATGGTCGCGGTCTGGCTCGCTTCGTCGAAGCTGACGAACTCGGAGCCGAGCAGCGCCGTGTGCGGCGACTGCCCGGCATCCTCGGGAAAGTAGACCTTCTCGCTCACAGCGTCCGCTCACGCTCCTCGACCGAGAAGACTTCGAGCATGTCACCGGGCTTGATGTCGTTGGTATCCTCCAGCACCACGCCGCATTCGAGCCCGGCGCGCACTTCGTCGACGTCGTCCTTGAAGCGCCGCAGCGAGGCGATCTTGGTGGCGGAAACGATGACATCGGCGCGGGTGAGGCGCGCAAACAGCCCCTTGCGGATCGCGCCTTCCAGCACGAGAAGCCCTGCCGCCTTGTCCTTCTTGCCCGCCGGGAAGACCTGCTTGACCTCGGCCCGGCCGACCACGGTTTCGATCCGCTCCGGCCCGAGCTCGCCCGCCATCTCCTTGGCGACTTCCTCGGTGAGGTGGTAGATGACGTCGTAATACATCATCCGCACCCCGTCGCGCTTCACCAGATCGCGCGCCTTGGCGTTGGGACGCACGTTGAAGCCGATGATCGGCGCCTTGGAAGCCGCCGCCAGCAGCACATCGCTTTCGGTGATCGCGCCGACGCCGGCATTGAGCACGCGCACCTTGATCTCGTCGTTCGACAGCGCGTGGAGCGCATTGACGATCGCTTCGACCGAACCTTGCACATCCGCCTTCACCACCACCGGATATTCGATGACGTTGGAGGCGAGGTTGTTGAACATCGTATCGAAGTTGGTCGGCGCCAAAGCGGTGCGCTTTTCGGTCGCCTTTTCCTGACGATACTTGGCAACTTCGCGCGCGCGCTGCTCGTTCTCGACCACGGTGAGCAAGTCACCTGCGGACGGCACACCGCCCAGACCGAGCACCTCGACCGGCATCGACGGGCCAGCTTCCTTGAGCTGCTGGCCCTTGTCGTCGATGATCGCGCGGACACGGCCAGACTGGGTGCCGACCACGAAATTGTCACCGCGCTTGAGCGTTCCGCGCCTCACCAGCACCGTCGCCACCGGGCCGCGGCCCTTGTCAAGCTTGGCTTCGATCACGGTCGCCTCGGCAGGGCGATCGGGGCGGGCCTTGAGTTCGAGCAGCTCGGCCTGGAGGTTGATCGCCTCGATCAGCTTGTCGAGCCCCGCCCCGGTCTTGGCCGAAAGCTCCACGTCCTGGACCTCGCCGCTCATCGCCTCGACGATCACCTCGTGTTCGAGCAGGCGCTCGCGGATCTTCTGCGGGTTGTATTCCGGCTTGTCCGACTTGGTGATCGCCACGATCATCGGCACGCCGGCCGCCTTGGTGTGATTGATCGCCTCGATCGTCTGCGGCATCAGCCCGTCGTCACCGGCAACCACCAGCACGACGATGTCGGTGACATTCGCCCCGCGCATCCGCATCTCGGTGAAGGCGGCGTGGCCCGGAGTGTCGAGGAAGGTGATCTTCGAATTGTCCTTGGTGGTGATCTGGTAAGCGCCGATATGCTGGGTGATGCCCCCAGCCTCGCCCTTGGCCACATCGGTTCCGCGCAGGGCGTCGAGCAGGCTGGTCTTGCCGTGATCGACATGGCCCATGATCGTCACCACCGGCGGGCGCGGACGCAGCGTCTCTTCCGGATCGGTATCCTCGCTGGTGTCGATATCGACATCGCTTTCCGAGACGCGGGTGATGTTATGGCCGAACTCCTCGACCAGCAGCTCGGCGGTGTCCTGGTCGATCGTCTGGTTGACGGTGACCATCATGCCCATGTTGAACAGCGCCTTCACCAGATCGGCGCCCTTCTCGGCCATGCGGTTGGCGAGTTCCTGGACGGTGATCGCTTCGGGCACGACCACATCGCGCACCTGTTTTTCCCGCGGCTTGGACACACCGCCCCCCTGAAGGCGACGCTCCTTCTCGCGCGCACGCTTGAGCGCGGCGAGGCTGCGCGCCCGGCGGCCTTCGTCCTCGTTGAGCGCGCGCGTGACCGTCAGCTTGCCCGAGCGGCGGTTGTCCTTGCCGGCATCGATCGGCGCGGCGCGCTTTTCTTCCTTCTTCTTGCCCTTGATCTCGGGGCGCCTCGGCTCGGGCCGCTCGACCGGCGTGAAGCGGCGCGCTGCGGGCATGGTGTCGCTGCGCAAGGCCGGTGCCGTCGTTTCGGTCTCGGCCGTTTCCGGGGCCTCGACAACCTCTTCCCCTGCCGGCAAGGCCGCAGCTTCGGCGGCGTGCCTGGCAGCTTCTTCCTCGGCGCGGCGGTTTTCCTCGGCGCGGCGGCGCTCTTCTTCCTCGCGCTCGCGGGCCTCGGCCTCTTCACGCTTGCGCGCCTCTTCGGCGAGCCGGAGCCGCTCTTCCTCGGCCTCGAGCTGGAGCCGCCTGACGCGTTCCTGCGGAGTCTCGCCCACGGGTACCGGGCGCGCGGGACGCGGCGCCGGGGCCGGCTTGGCCGCGACCGGAGGCGTGGGCGGCGGCGGCGGTGCAGCAGGTTCGCTGACGGGCTTACCGAGCACGCGGCGACGCTTCACCTCGACCACCACCTTGTTGGTGCGGCCGTGGCTGAAGGTCTGCTTGACCTCGCCCGCATCGACCGAGCGCTTGAGGCCCAGAGGTTTGCGGATGCGCTGGTTGTCGTTTTCGTCGCTCATTATCGCTCGTCAGTCCTTCACGTATTCGTCTTGTGCCGAACGGCCAGCCGGGTGCGGCCGCTCGCTGTTGCCGGGGCTGTCCCGACCGGAATTGTCCCCCATACCGCTCATGCCGGCGGGCGCGCTGCCGCCAGCAACAAAGCGCGAAAGCCGGGAAACTGCCTGCAGCACCCGCATCGCGGCGCGCATGTCGCCGGGATGGCCGGCAACGCCGAGGTGGACGACATTGTCGCGGCCCAATGCCACAGACAATGCCATGCGGTCCAGAGGCAAGACCAGCCCGCGTTCCCCCGATCCTTCCGCCCCGCGCCCGACGCGCCAGGCCTGATCGAGCTTGCGCCGCCCGTCCTCACTGCTGTCGCTGGCGTGCAGCAGGGCCGCGAGCCTGCCGGCGCGCGCCTGCTCCGCGATCCGGGACGCGCCGAGCACGATGTTGCCGCTGCGCAATTCCAGCCCGAGCCGGTCACCGAGGTGGCGCGCCAGCGCGGCTTCCACCCGCGCGGGCAGATCGTCCGGAATGGTGAGTTGAGCACCCTTGAAGGCGCGCATCAGCGCCCGCTTCAACCGGCCGTCGGCCACCGCTGCCGCGAGCGCGTCGCGGCTCACGCCGATCCACGCACCGCGCCCCGGCGCCTTGGCCGCCGGATCGGGCAACACCAGCCCGTCCGGCGCAATCGCCAGCCTGACCAGCACAGCACGCGCGTCATGCGCGCCTGTAAGGATACAGCGCCGCTCGCTCCCGGCCACCCGATCAGAGGGGGCCGAAAGCAAAGGCGCGACGATGTCGGACGTCAGGCGCTCATTGGGTGGAGTCCGCATCGGCGGCCTCCTGCGTGTCGGGCTCGTCTTCGAACCAGTGCGCACGGGCAGCCATGATGATTTCGTTGCCCTGCTCTTCGGTGAGACCATATTCACCCAGCACGCCGCCCTTTTCGGCCTCGCGCTGCGCACGCCGCAGCGGCGGACCATCGGCATTGTTGCGGCGCCGCGGGGCCTCGCGCTTCTTGGCGATCAGTTCGTCGGTCGCCAGATCGGCGAGATCGTCGAGCGTCTTGATACCCGCCTTGCCGAGCGTGACCAGCATCGCTTCGGTGAGGTGCGGAAGCTCGGCGAGGGCATCCTCCACGCCCAGCTCGCGGCGCACCTTGCGGTGCGCTTCCTCCTGCCGTTCGAGCGCTTCGAGCGCCCGTCTCTGGAGTTCCTCGGCCAGTTCCTCGTCGAAGCCTTCGATGCTCGCAAGTTCGGCGAGATCGACATAGGCCACCTCTTCCAGCTCGGCAAAGCCTTCGGCCACCAGCAGCTGCGAGAGGGTTTCATCGACGTCGAGCTCTTCTTCGAACATCTTGGAGCGCTCGGCGAATTCCTTCGAGCGCTTCTCCGAGGCTTCTTGCTCGGTCATGATGTCGATCTGGTGCCCGGTGAGCTGGCTCGCCAGGCGCACGTTCTGGCCGCGGCGACCGATCGCTAGGCTGAGTTGCTCGTCGGGCACCACCACCTCGATCCGGCCGTCTTCCTCGTCGAGCACGACGCGGCTGACCGTCGCCGGCTGGAGCGCGTTGACGACGAAGGTCGCCGTGTCTTCCGACCAGGGGATGATGTCGATCTTCTCCCCCTGCAATTCCTGCACCACCGCCTGCACGCGGCTGCCCTTCATCCCGACGCAGGCGCCGACCGGATCGATGCTCGAATCATAGCTTATCACGCCGATCTTGGCGCGGCTGCCCGGATCGCGGGCGGCGGCCTTGATCTCGATGATGCCGTCGTAGATTTCGGGCACTTCTTGCGCGAACAGCTTCTTCATGAAATCGGGGTGGGCGCGGCTGAGGAAGATCTGCGGGCCGCGGTTGTTACGCTCGACCTTGGTGATCAGCGCACGCACGCGCTCGCCCACGCGCGCCGCCTCGCGCGGGATCTGCTGATCGCGGCGGATCACGCCCTCGGCACGGCCGAGGTTGACAATCACATGACCGAATTCGACCGATTTGATCACCCCGGTGATGATCTCGCCGACGCGGTCCTTGAATTCCTCGTACTGACGCTCGCGCTCGGCATCGCGCACTTTCTGGAAAATCACCTGCTTGGCCGACTGCGCATCGATGCGGCCGAGATCGACAGGGGGCAGCGGATCGACGATGAAGTCGCCCACCTTGGCGCCGGGCTGGAGCTTCTGGGCCTGCTTGAGATCGACCTGCTTGAAATAGTCCTCGACCTCCTCGACCACCTCGACCACGCGCCACAGCGTCAGATCGCCGGTCAGCGGATCGAGCTTGGCGCGGATGTCGTTTTCCGCACCATAACGGTTGCGCGCGGATTTCTGGATCGCTTCTTCCATCGCCTCGATGACGATCGCCTTGTCGATCATCTTTTCCGAGGCGACCGCATTGGCGATCGCGAGGAGTTCGGCCTTGTTGGCGGAAATGGCACTGGCCATCAGTCGTCTGCCTTTTCTTCCTGGGTGTCTTCGATGAGTTCGTCAGCCCCGCTGATATCGAGCGGGCGGGTGGCGGCGATCAGCGCGTCGGTGAGGACGAGCTTGGCCGAATGGATCTGGTCCAGCGGCAGACGCACATCGCCCGCCTTGGCGTCGGTGAGAAGCACCATGCCGTCCTCGATGCCGTGGAGCAGCCCCTTGTTGGTGCGCTGGCCGGCATAGCCCTTGACCATGACGATCCGGGCCACGTGCCCGGCCCATTTGGTGAAGTCCTTCTCGCGGGTCAGCGGCCGGTCGATACCCGGCGAAGAGACTTCGAGATGATAGGCCCCCTCGATCAGCACCTCGCCCGCTTCCTCGGCCGCGTCGATCACGTCCGAGACCCGGCGCGAGAGCGCGGCGCACTGGTCGATCACCAGCTGGCCGGTGGCCGGATCCTCGGCCATGATCTGCAAGGCCATGCCGCCGTCGCCCGCCTCGGACGGCAGGAACGCGACGCGCACGAGCTCGAAACCGAGGGCCGCAGCCTCGGGTTCGATCAATGCAGTCAGGCGCGCGATATCGGCCATGAGTTCTCCGGCGGGGCGGCATCGTTGCAACGCGGTTTGGGCCGGCCCCGTCAGGCGCCAGCATCCAAACCTTGTCACGACAATGTCGGGATGGATGCGCACTTAGGCGCGGACACGCGATTTGGCAAGAGCCAAGCGCAGATTGCGGCCAGCCAGGCGGCCTGCGATCAGAGGCGGCCTTCCCCGCTGACCCACCGCCGCACCTGATCGCGCAGGCAATCGCGCTGTTGCTGCGCAAAGCCCTCGGCATGGCGGCGCACAGCGAGGACAGCGGCATCGGACAAGGGCTCGTCGAAGGCCAGACCATTGATGCCTCCGCCGGTGCCGGCCTTGCGCCAGATGACCTCGGCAAAAACCTCGAACCCCGCGACCCTGAGATAGAGGCACATTCCCGGCGCGAGTGGTTCGGCTAGGCCGATCCGCGCGCCGGTGCGCGACAGATCGAGCAGGATGCAATTCTGCGTCGCATGGGTCGAGACCATCCGCACCGGAACCGCCAGCCGCAGACGTGCCGCGCTACGCCGCCCGGTCAGCGGAGGCGTGGCCGGCTCGGACCCCGGCGCGCGACGTGGAAGGGCGACTGGCTGCACCATGACATGGCAGCCTGCGGCATTATGGCGGAGAAGCGCTGAACCGCGCCCTAAGGAAAGTTACGCGGCACGGCGCGGCTGTGCGCCGGCTTACGGTGCAAACCCGATCGTCCCGTCAGCTCGCCGCGCTATCCTGGCCTTCCATGATCCCATGCTTGCGGATTGCATGGCGCAGCTGGTCATAGGTCAGGCCCAGCGCCCGCGCGGTCTGGCGCTGGTTCCAGCGGTGCTTGCCGAGCGCATGTTCGAGAATGGCACGCTCATGCGCATCGACCGCCGCGCGCAGATCGTCGATGCTGTCGAAATCAGGCGCGCAAGGCGCAGGCGCGGGCGGCTTTGCATCCGCTACCGGTGCACCGCGATGGGCCGGCGGGCGCGGACGCCACGGGCTGTCGAAGGGATCGAACTGCACGTGAGCGATGGGAATGTCGGGTTCGCCCCAGCGATAGACCGCGCGCTCGACGACATTGCGCAGCTCGCGGACATTGCCCGGCCAATCGTAGTTCTCCAGCTGCTCCATCACGTGCGGGGCGAAACCGGGCCAGCGATCCCAACCAAGCTCGGCCGCCATGCGCCGTCCGAAATACTCCGCCAGCACGCCGATGTCGCCCTCGCGCACCCGCAATGGGGGCAATGTGATGACCTCGAAGCTCAACCGGTCGAGCAGGTCGGCACGGAATTTGCCGCTGGCCGCGAGCGCGGGGAGATCGTCGTTGGTCGCGGCCACGATCCGCACGTCGACCCGGATCGGGCGCGAGGCGCCGATGCGGGTGACCTCGCCATATTCGATCGCGCGCAGCAGCCGCTCCTGCGCGCCCATCGAAAGCGTGCCGAGCTCGTCGAGAAACAGCGTGCCGCGGTCTGCCTCTTCAAAGCGGCCCGCGCGGGCTCTGGTCGCGCCGGTGAAGGCTCCCGCCTCGTGCCCGAACAGCTCGGCCTCGATCAGGGTTTCCGGCAGAGCCGCGCAGTTCATCGTCACGAGCGGCTCGTCCCAGCGGGTGGACAGGCGGTGCAGGCGTTCGGCGATCAGCTCCTTGCCCGTCCCGCGTTCGCCGATCACCAGCACCGGACGGTTCATCGGCGCGGCACGGCTGGTGCGCTCGACCGCGTCGAGAAAGGCGCCCGATTGGCCGATGAACTGGCTTTCACGCTTCATCGACCAATCTATAGTAAAATTCCCCAAAGCTTGGCAATAGAGACCAATACACATCCGCTCGAACGGCCCAAAAACCGCGGATTTCCGCCTTTTCCGGGGTTTGGCACGGCGATTGCTTTTTCGCTGACAAGACCACCGCTTTTGACTTTGGGAGGCCCGAATGATCAACAAGAACTCCGCGCAAGGCAGTTTCTGGAGCACCAAGCTCGGACAGGCCGCGATGGCCAGCATCGCCGCGATGGTGCTAATGATCGCGCTGTCCGCGCAGATCCAGCCGGGTGCGGCCAAGGCTGCCCCGCTGGGCCATCCCGCCGCCGAAAGCGGCGCGATGGTCGAGATGGCCTGAGATGGGCGATCCGTTCGACCCCCTCGGGCCGGAGCGCCCCGCCCGGGATGCCCCCCCCGCCGATGCTGCCGGCGATGCCCGCCCCGAGCGCGTCGAGCCCGGCAGCGATGCTCCGGCCCAACCCTCCCGGCTGCTGTCGTCGGGACGGCTGTCGCGGCTCGACGAGGAAATCGAAGCCTTGCGCCGCAGCCCCACCCCGACGCAGTCTCGCGGACGCACCAACCCGCAGCAGCAGGAGCGAGTCGCTCCGCTTGATCGGGTCAACTCGTTTCTCGATGGAGTAGCCTTCATGGGCATTTTCAGCCGCACCCGCGATATCATTGCCGCCAATTTCAACGATATGCTCGATAAGGCGGATGATCCTAGCAAGATGATCCGGATGATCATCCTCGAAATGGAGGAAACCCTGGTCGAAGTGCGTGCCAGCGCCGCGCGCACCATCGCCGACCAGAAGGAAATGCATCGCCACTGCGTGAAGCTCGAGCGCTTGCAGGCCGACTGGGCCGAAAAGGCCCAGCTCGCCCTGTCGAAAGACCGCGAGGATCTCGCCCGCGCGGCGCTCGTCGAAAAAAAGAAGGCCGCCGACATGGCCGAGCAGCTCAAGGCGGAAATCGCCGTGCTCGACGATGCCCTGCGCGCCTATGAGGACGATATCCAGAAATTGCAACACCGCCTGCGCGAAGCCCGCAGCCGCCAGACCGCGATCGCCGCACGCCTCGAAAGCGCGGAGAACCGCGTCAAGCTGCGCACGCTGTTGAGCACCGAGCGCACCGACGAGGCGCTGGCTCGCTTCGACCAGCTCGAACGCCGGGTCGACTATGCCGAAGGCCGCGCCGACGCCTTGCAGATCGCCGAAGGCAAGACCCCGTCGCTCGCCGACGAAATCGCGGCGCTCGCCGGTTCGGATGCGATCGATGACGAGCTTGAGGCTATGAAGAAAGCGCTCGGCAAGAGCGGCGAAAAGAAGGGGGAATAGGCCATGGATTTCGAAGTCGTCTTTGTCGTCGCGACGCTGTTCATCGGCCTGCCCTGGGTCATTCTCCACTACATCACCAAGTGGAAGACCGCCGCAACCATCACCAGCGATGACGAGGTGCTGCTGGAGGAACTCTACAACCTCGCCAAGCGGCTCGATGAACGGATGGACACGGTCGAGCGTCTGGTCGCCGCCGATGATCCGGCCTTCACCCCCGCCCGCCGGCTGATCGCCGATCAGGAAAAGGACAACCAGCAGCTGCGCGAACTTGAACAGCTGATCGCCGAAAAGAAGGGAACCCGCGCATGAACAGCCCCCGCACCACGCTTTACCGCGACAACCACAATGCCAAGCTTATGGGCGTCTGCTCGGGCATCGCCGATTACACCGGGGTCAATGTCTTCTGGGTCCGGCTTGGCACGCTCGCGCTCTCGCTCGGGCTGGGATGGCCGATTCTCGCCTACTTCATCCTCGGCTTCATCCTCAACAAGAAGCCCCCCCACCTCTATCGCGATGAAAGCGAGCAGAAATATTGGCAAGGCATCCGTCAAAGCCCGAAGCGCACCGCCCGCGAGATCCGCGCCAATTTCCGCGATATCGACCGCCGTCTGGCCGCGGTGGAAGCCCACTATGTCAGCAGCAACCCGCGTCTGACCGCCGAGATCGAGCGGCTGCGCTGAACCGCCACCACGTCAACAGGGGACGCAAAACATGGATGCAGGAACCTTGGGTGTCATGATCCCGATCGTCGCGCTGATGATCCCGATCATCGCCATCTGGACCAAGCACCAGCAGAAGATCGCCGAGATGCAGCTGGGTGCCACTGCCGAGCAAACCGCCGAAAAGGCCGCGCAATATGCCAGCCAGATCCAGCGGCTCGAAGACCGGGTGCAGGTGCTCGAGCGCATCGTCACCGATCGTGGCTATGACATCGCCACCCAGATCGAAGCCCTGCGCGATACGCGCCGGGTCGATGAAGGCGCCGGCCTGCCGCTGGGCCTGGAAAAGAAGGAACGCGCGTAATGGAACAGCTTTCGCCCTTTCTCCCCTATCTGGGCTGGATCATCGCCGGAGCCTTCGTGCTCGGTGCGATGGGCATCCTCGTCTCGTTCCAGACCACCCGGATGAAGATCAAGAACGGCTATCCGCTCGAAGGGATGTGGGGGCAGTCGCTCAAGCCCGGCTCCGACAAGCAGACCGCGCACCGCGTCACCCTGCTGACTCAGGAAAACGCCGAACTGCGCGCCGAACTGGGCGCGATGAAGGATCGGCTTGCCAACATCGAACGGATCGTCACCGACGGTGGCTATCATCTCGGCGCCGAAATCGACGCGCTGCGTGACCGCGCGCTTTCGAACCTGATGGACAAAGGGGAAGCCTGATGCCCGAGCAGGCCATCATCGCGATCACCATCATCGCGATTGCCCTGATCGCGGGCATGACGCTCAACGGCATCGTCGACAAGGTGATGCAGGGCAAGCGGCTGCGCTACGAGGCCAAAGCCCAGGCCCAGCCGCAGGCACCGGAAATCCGCGAGATCGCCGAGCGCCAGCAGATGATCGAGGATCGCCTGCGCGTGCTCGAACGGATCGCTACCGACCGCAGCAATCTGCTGGCGGATGAAATCGAGGCGCTGCGCCGCGATCTTCCGGCACCCGCCGCGGCAGGTGGCGAGGAAGTCGCACGATGAGCAGCTGGGCGATTGTCGCGCTGGTCGGCATCGTGATCTGGGGGATCGTCCAATCCGTCCAGGCGCGGGCCGGAATCATCACCGACGAGGACGGCAACCAAAAGGTCATCCCGCGCGGCGAGGGACGCTGTATTGCCGAACTCGAAGCCACCCGGCGCGAGCTGGCGGACCTGCGCGAACGGGTGAAGGTGCTCGAACGCATCGCCACCGACGGCAACACCAGCGCGGCGCGCGAACAGGCGCGCATCGCCGCCGAAATCGAAGCCCTCAGGGCGCAGCCCCAATCCAAAGCGAGCACAGGCGCGCTGCCCGCGGCCAGAGAGGAGAAGAGCGAATGATCACCACCTTGCTCGACCCGACCCTGATCATAACCAGCGCAAGCCTCATCGGGCTGATCGTAATCGCTGCCAGCCTGCTGCGCGCCTGGCAGGGCTGGCTCGATCTCAAGCGGCAAGAGCTTGACCGCGCCTGTGCCCGTGGGGCGGGCGAGGACGGCTCGGGCATCGGCACCGCGCGCATCGAACTGGCCGATCTCAAGGAACGCATCCGCAAGCTCGAAGCCATCGCCAGCGGGGTGGAACTGTGAGCAGTGCCACCAGCTCTGCGGCGCAGGCCGGGATCGGCCTCGGCAGCGCGATCGCGGTGACGATCAGCTGGAGCCTGCACAAGTCGATCATCTGGGCCATTGTTCACGGCTTCTTCGGCTGGTTCTACGTGATCTGGCACGCCTTCACCCGCCCGGGGGGCTTGGGCGGGTAATTGCCTCTTCCGTTTCGCGCTGGCCCTGCCTAACTGCGGCCCATGCGCAGTTTGTCCGATATCCTCGAAGAATACGAATTTCTCGATGCCGACGAACGCTACGGCCTGCTGATCGAGCTTGGCCGCAGCCTTGAACCGATGCCCGATGCGCTCAAGACCGACGCGACGCTGGTACGCGGTTGTTCGGCTGCGGTGTGGGTCTATCCCGTCGGCACCCAGGCGGATCGTCTGCATTTCCTTGCCGACAGCAATGCCGCGATCACCAAGGGCATCGTCGCGCTGGTGATCGCCGCGGTGCAGGACCGACCCGCCGCCGAGATCGCCGCGATGGATATCGCCGCCGCGCTCGCGCCGTTCGATCTCAAGAACCAGCTGTCGAGCAACCGCACGCAGGGCGTGCCCAACATGATCGCGCTTGTGCAGCAGCACGCCGCGCGGCTGGCTGCCGCTTGAGAGGATAGAGCAATGGCTGACACCTTCGCTTCGCCGAGAATGCGCTCGTGGCTGTTCGCCCCCGGTGACAGCGAAAAGAAGATGGGCAAGGCAATCGCCAGCCATGCGGACATCGCGCTGATCGATCTGGAGGATTCGGTTTCGCCCGAGAACAAGTCGGCGGCGCGGCTGATGGTGTGCGAGCAGATCAGCGCTGCTGCCAACCGCGGGCGGCTGTGGGTGCGGATCAATCCGGTCAGCACGGCCGACTGCATCGCCGATCTCGCCGCAATCATGCCTTCGCGCCCGGGCGGGGTGTTGCTACCCAAGGCGGAAGGCGCGAGCGACATCACCCGCCTGCACCACTATCTGACCGCGCTGGAAGCCGCCAACGGCATCCCGCCGGGGCGCACGGCTGTAGCCGCGCTCGTCACTGAGACCGCGGCAGCCATGTTCCGCACCGGCGACTATGCCGGCACCTATCCAGGCCGCGAGCGGCTGGTGGCGATGAGCTGGGGAGCGGAGGACTTGTCCGCGGCGCTGGGCGCGCGCGAGCAACGGGGGCCGGACGGGGAATATTCGCACACCTACGAGATGGCGCGCAGCCTTTGCCTGCTTGGCGCTGCGGCGGCGGGGGTGGCGGCAATCGAGACGGTGCAGCCCGAATTCCGCGATCTTGATGCGCTGGCGGCGCGCGCCCAGCGGGTGCGGGCGCAAGGCTTTGCCGGGATGCTCGCGATCCACCCGGCGCAGGTCGATCCAATCAATGCCGCCTTCACCCCCAGCGCCGAGGAACTGGCCCACGCCCGCGCCGTGGTGCAGGCCTTTGCCGACCACCCCGGTGCAGGCGTGGTTGCATTGGACGGCGCCATGCTCGATCGGCCTCATCTGGCGCTGGCGCAGCGGCTTCTGGCCGAAGCGGGCGAGAAATAGGTTAATTCATTTTCCTACTTTAACCTAATTGGTCATTTTTGGGCGACTCACAGTCAAGGAGCGCACCGCATGGCCCTTATCGACATTCTCATCGGCCCCATCGCCTCGATCATCGACAAGATCATCCCAGACAAGGAGGCCCGCGCCAGGGCCAAGCTCGAGCTGATTGCGCTGCAAGGCACGCAAGAGATGCAGATGCTCGAAACGCAGTTGAAGGCGATCGTCGCCGAGGCCAATTCTGCTGACCCCTGGACCAGCCGCGCCCGGCCGAGCTTTCTCTACGTGATGTACATCCTCCTGCTGACCGCGCTGCCGATGGGAGTGCTCTCCGCTTTCCACCCCGCCGCCGCACGCGACATTGCCGCAGGGATGAACGCCTATCTCAATGGCCTGCCCGAACCGCTCTACGCCCTGTTCGGCACCGGCTACCTCGGCTACACCGCCGCACGCCAGTGGGGGAAGGTCAAGGGGGTGGATCGGTAGTTGGCCATGACGCGAGCCTCACCCAGCCGCCGGATTTCCAGTGAAACCCGAGGATCGGGATATGCATGAAGCCAGGGCAGAGACGCAGATGGCTGAGATCGTCATTCCCTCGCTCGCGTTGGAGTTCGTTTGGAAGACCGATCACCCCGGCGCCGGTTCGGCCTTCCAGCCCCTTGCGATGCAAGAGCTTGGCGACCATTCCGCGGCGCGTGTCGTCCCGTATATCGGCAGACCGCCAACGCTCGGCGCCGCGTGGCTGTGACGGTAGGAATGCGGCAATCCAGCAATTGGTGCGCGCACCCTTCCCTGCCCCGCCCCTTCCCGCTATCCGCGCTGCCATGACCAACCTCGTCTACGTTCTCAACGGCCCCAATCTCAATCTCCTGGGGCTTCGCGAGCCGGAGATCTACGGCACCACCACGCTCGACGACATCGCCGGAATGCTGGAGGATCGCGCCCGCGAATTGGGCCTCGAAATCGAGATGCGCCAGACCAACCACGAAGGCATGCTGGTCGACTGGCTGCACGAAGCCCAGGCCGAAGGCGCGCGGGCGGTGCTGCTCAATGCCGCGGCCTATACCCACACCTCGATCGCGCTGCTCGATGCGATCAAGGCGATCAGAACGCCCGTGATCGAGGTGCACCTGTCCAACCCCAAGACCCGCGAGAGCTTCCGCCATCTCTCCTATGTCGGCATGGCCGCGGCCAAGACCGTCGAGGGCCACGGGGCGCAGTCCTACCTCATCGCGCTCGAAGCCGTAGCGTCGGGCGAGGTCTGAAATCGTCACCCAACTTTCACAAATTGCACCCTTGCCACTTGCCAGCCGCAATTCGCGGCAATAGTCCCCGGCGCTTCACGGGCCTACCAGATAACAAGAGGCATACATGGCAAACGACGCTGGCCATTCCGGCAAGGCAAACGGGCGCAAGCCGGGCATGAACATCGACACCGCGCTGGTGCGCGAGCTGGCCGAACTGCTCAACGAAACGGGCCTCACCGAGATCGAGGTCGAGGACGACGACCGCAAGATCCGCGTGTCGCGCGCAAGCGTGGCCGCCGCCGCTCCGGCCTATGCCGCTGCGCCTGCGCCTGCCGCTGCCGCGCCTGCCCCCGCTGCCGCAGCGCCTGCCCCGGCGGAAAGCCCCGCGCCGGCTGGCCCTGATCTCAAGGACGCGGTCAAGTCGCCGATGGTCGGCACCTGCTACCTCGCCCCGGAACCGGGCGCTGCCCCCTTCATCACGGTCGGCAAGAGCGTGAAGGAAGGCGACACCCTGCTGATCGTCGAGGCGATGAAGGTGATGAACCCGATCACCGCGCCCAAGTCCGGCACGGTCACAGCAATCCTGGTCGAAAACGCCCAGCCGGTCGAATTCGACCAGCCGCTCGTGGTGATCTCCTAAGCTCATGAGCATCAAGCGTATCCTGATCGCCAATCGTGGCGAAATCGCGCTGCGCATCCATCGCGCCGCGCACGAGATGGGCATCGAAACCGTGGCGGTGCACTCCACCGCCGATGCCGACGCCATGCATGTGCGGCTGGCCGACCATGCCGTGTGCATCGGCCCGCCGCCTGCTTCCGAGAGCTATCTCAACATCGCCAACATCATCTCGGCCGCGGAAATCGCCCAGTGCGACGCCATCCACCCGGGCTACGGCTTCCTATCGGAGAACGCCAAGTTCGCCGAGATCGTCGAGGCGCATGACATCATCTGGATTGGCCCCAAGCCCGAACACATCCGCACAATGGGCGACAAGGTCGAGGCCAAACGCACCGCGGGCGCTCTAGGCTTGCCGCTGGTGCCCGGCAGCGACGGCGCGGTTTCCGACTTTGACGAAGCGCGCCGCATCGCGAAGGAGATCGGCTACCCCGTGATCATCAAGGCTGCCAGCGGCGGTGGCGGGCGCGGCATGAAGGTGTGCGAGAGCGAGGACAAGCTCGAGACCCTGATGCAGCAGGCCGGATCAGAGGCGAAGGCCGCCTTCGGCGACGCGACCGTCTATATCGAGAAATATCTCGGCAACCCGCGCCACATCGAATTCCAGGTGTTCGGTGACGGCAAGGGCAACGCGATCCATCTGGGCGAGCGCGATTGCTCGCTCCAGCGCCGCCACCAGAAGGTGCTCGAAGAGGCCCCTTCCCCTGTCATCTCGAGCGAGGAGCGGATGCGCATGGGCGAGGTCTGCGCGCAGGCGATGCGCGACATGGGCTATCGCGGTGCGGGCACGATCGAGTTCCTGTGGGAGAACGGCGCGTTCTACTTCATCGAGATGAACACCCGCCTGCAGGTGGAACATCCGGTGACCGAGCTTATCACCGGCGTTGATCTGGTGCGCGAGCAAATCCGCATTGCCGAGGGCCGCCCGCTGTCGGTGAAGCAGGACGAGCTGGAGTTCCACGGCCACGCGATCGAGTGCCGGATCAACGCCGAAGACCCTTTCACCTTCGCGCCTTCGCCTGGCCTTGTGACCTACTACCACGCGGCCGGCGGGATGCACGTGCGCGTCGACTCAGGGCTTTACGCCGGCTATCGCATTCCGCCCTATTACGATTCGATGATCGCCAAGCTGATCGTTTACGGCCGCACGCGCGAAGGCTGCATCATGCGCCTGCGCCGCGCGCTCGAGGAAATGGTCGTGGAGGGCGTGAAAACCAACATCCCGCTCCACCAGGAACTGCTGCGGCAGGATGACATTCTCAACGGCGACTATTCGATCAAGTGGCTGGAAAAGTGGCTGGAGCAACGCGAGGCCTGATCGCGCGCCAGCCCTGACCGGTGCAATTATGCTGCACCGCAACAAGAAACCGTAGCGATTGCGGGCGGGAGGCTTGGCCCTTCCCGCCCATTTGGTTATCTCCCGGCCCGCCTCCCCTTCGAGAACGCTCATGCCGCAGTCCAGCGACATGATTTGACGCGATTTTGTTTTGCCGCCGGGCTATGGCCATGTCCGGGCCTGCGCGGCGCGCTTGCGCGAAGGAGTGTTCGATGAACCGCAAGACCCAGATTGTCGTCGTCGGCGGGGGCGCCGGGGGGCTGGAGCTGGTGCGCAGGCTCGGGGCCAAGTATGGGCGCAAGCGGCACGACATCATTCTGGTCGACAAGAACCTCTCCCACATCTGGAAGCCCTTGCTGCACGAAGTCGCCGCCGGGTCATTGGACGCGAACCTCGACGAGGTTGGCTATCGCGGGCATTGCTACCGCTGGGGCTACCGTTTCTTCCAGGGCAGCCTCGAAGGCATCGACCGGGCCGCCAAGACCATCAGCCTTGCGCCCGTGAAGGACGAAGACGGCAGCGAGCTGATCGCGGGCCACACCATCCGCTACGACATTCTGGCCCTCGCCATCGGCTCGATCTCCAACGATTTCGGCGTAAAGGGGGTGAAGGAGCATTGCCTCTACCTCGACAGCCGCGAACAGGCGGACCGCTTCCGCACCCGCCTGCTCAATCATTGCCTGCGCGTTAGCAGGGCGATGATGAACGACCCCACCGCCAACGAACAGGTGCGCGTCGCCATTGTCGGCGGCGGGGCGACTGGGGTGGAACTGGCGGCGGAACTCTACAACGCGGCAGGGGCGCTGAGGCACTACGGTCTGGAGGTGTTTGACGAGAGCCGGATGCACGTCACCCTGCTCGAGGCCGGCCCGCGCATCCTGCCTGCCCTGCCCGAAAAGTTGGCCAATGCCGCAGCCTATGAGTTAGGCCGGCTGGGCGTGGAAGTGCGGCCCGCCACGCAGGTGATCGAGGCCCGTTCCCGCCAACTGATCACCAAGTCGGGCGAAGTGATCGAGGCCGATCTGATCGTCTGGGCCGCGGGCGTGAAGGGCGCGGATTTCCTCAGCAGTTTGGGCCTGGAAACCAATTCGCGAAACCAGATCATCGTCACCGACACGCTCCAGACCACGGTCGATCCCGCGATCTTCGCTTTGGGCGACTGCGCCAGCTATACCCCGCCCGGCGCGGATCGCCCGATCCCGCCGCGCGCGCAGGCCGCCCATCAGATGGCCGAAACCGTGTTCACCAACATCGTGCGGATGCAGGAAGGCAGGCCGCTCGAACGTTTCGTCTACCGTGACAAGGGCTCGCTCGTTTCCCTCTCGCGCTTCTCGACCGTGGGGAGCCTGATGGGCAACCTGATCGGCGGGAGCATGGCGATCGAGGGGCGGCTGGCTCGGTTCATCTACACTTCGCTCTATCGGCTGCACCTGATCGGCATCCACGGCTGGATCAAGGCGATCTTCCTGATGATGATCGGCCGGGTGAACCGCATCGTGCGGCCCAAGCTCAAGCTGCATTAGAGCTTCTCTCGCGCAGCACCGCACCGTGCTTTCCGGTCATCAGGCCGGGCGAAGCCCTTGGCGCGCACAAGCCGCTGGAGCCACGGCTTGGGACTGGCCCTGCGGCATCCGGCGCAACTGCGCGAGACAGGCCCCTCTTTGTCCAGCCCCGCAGCCTTAGAGCGGGACGCCCGGCTCCTGCTTGGCGGTGCGGATCGTCAGCGAGGTCTTCACGCTTTCGACATTGGGCGCCGGGGTCAGCTTGCCGGTCAGGAATTCCTGAAAACTCTGGAGGTCCTTGCTCACGATCTTGAGGATGAAGTCGATCTCGCCATTGAGCATGTGGCACTCGCGCACTTCGGGAAGCGCCTTCATGTGTTCCTCGAATTCGCGCAGGGAACTTTCGGCCTGGCTCTTGAGGCTGACCATCGCAAAGACGGTGATGGCAAAGCCGAGCTTGGAGGGATCGAGATCGGCGTGATAGCCGCGGATCACCCCGTCTTCCTCGAGCCCGCGCACCCGGCGCAGGCACGGCGGGGCAGTCAGCCCGACACGCTGCGCCAGCTCGACATTGGTCATGCGTCCTTGCGCCTGCAGTTCCGCCAGCAGTCGGCGGTCGATGTCATCCAGATTGGCCACTCTGCTAAAGCTCCCTGCCGGCCGGCACGTTCTTTACACGCCAACGCCGCGGCCCGATGATCCCGAAAGTAAGAAGAGGCGTGCCGGATGGCTCGCTTCGCTAATATTATTAGGTTTGCCAGCAATTGTCCCGCTTTGCAACGCACCTTGCGCGTCAGACTGTGACAATTTCGCTATCCTGTTAGATCATGGCAGGCTGGTGGCGCTAGACAGTGGCAGGCGGAGGCAGAATCCGCCTCCGATTCGAACGGCGCAGCGCCGGTTGAACCAGAACTCGGGCCAGGTTTCAGGAGTCCCCGCTTGTTTTTCGATGACCGCCTTGCCACCGTGCTGCGCCAGCGCGCCTCTGGCGAGCGGGGCTTGCGCACGCAGTATCGGCAATTGCTCGACCTGCTCGGCAAGGATCGGGTCCATCGCGGCGGACCGCAGCACCAGAGCCTTGTCGCCGCCGCGTGGCTGCGGATGGATGCCTTGGCCGAAGCGATCCCCGCTGCCGAGCGCGCCGGCATGATCCGTGAGGCGGGCTGGCGTTTCCGCAGTCCCGATCTTGCCGCGCATCTCGCCGATCAGGAACCCGATGTCGCCATCGCCGCCCTGTCGCGCGCCGATCTGACGGCCGAGGACTGGACCGCGCTGATCCCGCGCCTGCCAGTGCGCGCGCGCGGCTTCCTGCGCCTGCGCCGCGACTTGCCGGTCGATGTCGAGGCGCTGCTGGCGCAGCTGGGTGTGCATGATCGCGCTCTCCCGTCACCCGAAGGCCGCAATGCCGAGGCGATGCCGGAGGCGACCATCCCCGTCGCGCCCCCGCATGCCGCGCCGCAGGCGCCGCCTCCGCCCGCCCCGCGGCCACGCCGCCGCGATCCCGCGCCGGCACCAGTAACCCGGCCTGATCGCGACGAAACCGGGCGCAGCGAGATTTCCGCTCTGGTCGAACGCATCGCCCAGTTCCGCCGCGAGCGCAGCAAGAGCGCCGGCGAGACCGATCTCTCGCCGCGCCTGCCGCTCGGCGAACTGGTCGAGCTGCCCGAACGTCCGGTCACCGGTTTCGCCTTCACCGCCGACGCCGCAGGACGGATCGAATGGGCAACGCCCGAAGTTGCGGCCATGGTGATCGGCACAAGGCTGGTCAGCCCGCAGCCGGCCGATGCCGCGCCCGGCGACAGTATCGGCCGGGCTTTCGCCCGGCGCCAGCCGATCACCGGCGCCCCTTTCGTGCTGTCGGGCGCACCCGCGATTGCGGGGGAATGGACACTCGATGCCCAGCCCGGCTTCAGCCTCGAAGGCCATTTCACCGGTTATGTCGGACGCTTCCGCCGGGCGCTCGCGGATCCGGCCCAATCACAGGCACCCGAGGCGCGCGAGGCCGACCGTATCCGCCAGCTGCTGCACGAGCTGCGCACCCCGGTCACCGCCGTCCAGGGCTATGCCGAGGTGATCCAGCAACAATTGTTCGGGCCCGCGCCCCATGAATATCGCGCGCTGGCCGCTGCGATCGCCGCCGATGCCGCGCATATCCTTGCCGGCTTCGAGGAGCTCGACCGGCTCGCGCGGCTCGAAACCGGGGCGCTGGGGATCGCGCCGGGGGAGGCCGATCTGGCCACGCTGGTGCTGCGAATGCTCGGCCAGATCGCGCCGGTGCTGGAGACACGCGGCGCCGGGATCGCGCTCGATACCGCGGCGCAAACCAGTCTGCTGGTGCCGTGCGATGCCGAGGATGCCGAGGCGATGCTGTGGCGCCTGCTGGCGAGTATCGGGGCGGCCTGTGGTGAAGGCGAAAGGCTGACGGCTGAGCTGGCGCCGGTGATCGGCCAGGGCCAGGCGCTCGCTCGACTGTCCTGCACCCTTCCCGCCGAGCTCGCCCGCGCAGAAGATCTGTTTGCCGCCACTGTCCGTCCGGCAGACGGGATGATCAACACCGGCCTGTTCGGCGCGGGTTTTGCCTTGCGGCTCGCGCGCGCAGAGGTCCGCGCGGCTGGCGGCGCGCTGGTGCGCGAAGGCAATGCTGTGGTGCTGACCTTGCCGCTCTTGACCGGCTCTGACACCTTGCCTAGCCCTGCTGTGGGTGGTGCGGCGGCACACGCGCCTTAGGGCAGACGAGGGAAGTGACGCATGGCGACGGAATCGATGCTGGTGCCGCCGCCTGCCGGTGCCGCAGCGCGGCTGGCTCCGGGGTTCGGCCCGCGCGTGCTGCTGACCGTCGACACCGAAGAGGAATTTGACTGGGATGCCCCCTTCAGCCGCGAAGGGGGCGGCCTGAGCCATGTCGCGGCGATCCCGCGTTTCCAGAGCTTCTGCGAGGCAATCGGCGCGCATCCCGTCTATCTGGTCGACTGGCCGATCGTCAGCGATTCGCGCGCGGTAGAGATCATCGGCGATGCAATCCAACGCGGCACCGCCGAGGTCGGGGTGCAGCTTCACCCTTGGGTCAACCCGCCGTTCGAGGAGGAGATTACCCACTTCAACTCTTTCGCCGGCAATCTCCCGCCCGCGCTCGAAGCGGCCAAGTTCAGCGCCTTGCGCGATGCGATAGAGGCCGCTTTCTCCAGCGCGCCGCTGATCTACCGCGCCGGGCGCTACGGGCTTGGGCCGAGAACCGCGGATATGCTCAAGGCCGTGGGAATTCGGATCGATACCTCGGTGCGACCGCTGTTCGATTACAGCAGCCAAGGTGGGCCAGACTATTCCTACCACCCGCTCGCACCCTACTGGGTCGATGCAGAGCGCAGGCTGCTCGAACTGCCAGTCACCAGCGTTCACGCGGGCCTGTTGCGCAATTTCGGCGTGCCGCTGCAGCGGCTCGGTGCGCGGATCCCCGGCGCGCTCGGCGCGCTGTCGCGGCTCGCCCTGCTCGAACGCATCGCGCTGACACCCGAAGGGGTCTCCATCGAAGAGGCGATGCGCGGCATCGACATCGCGCTCGACAGCGGCTTGCCGGTGCTGGTGCTATCGTTCCACAGTCCGACGCTGGCGCCCGGACTGACGCCTTATGCCTCTGACGAAGCGGCAGTCGAGGCGCTCTATGCATGGTTTGCCGCGGTGTATGCCGAGCTTGCCCGGCGCGGCGTGCGCAGCTGCACCGTGGCAGAGATTCTGGCGGCCAGCGTCGGCTAGGGAAAGCTTTGCGCGCTTGTCTCGGCCCTTGCGCCGGAGTAGGGGCTAACCCTCGCCCTGTCTCCGGTACGCATTGATCGGGGCCTGTAGCTCAGCGGTTAGAGCTGGCCGCTCATAACGGCTAGGTCGCGGGTTCGAATCCTGCCGGGCCCACCGGGGCGGGGGCGAGCAAGCAGAAATGGCCAGCGCGGCGGTGGTCAAGGGGAACGGCATCGGAAGGGTTCCGGGACTGTTTCGGGATTGCGGCTGGCGGTTCTGGCCTTGCTCTGTCACCAGCTGCCACTTGCCACACGTTCCGCTTGCACCGGAACGGCGCCAAACCTAAGGAAAACCGCAGCGCGGGGAGTAGCGCAGTCTGGTAGCGCATCTGCTTTGGGAGCAGAGGGTCGCAGGTTCGAATCCTGTCTCCCCGACCACTTTTCTTGCAAAGCATTGAAGGAAAACCGCTTTTCACCTCTCGGTGAGGCGGAGTGTTACGTAATGTATCACATGCCGGTTCACCGAGGCATCTCGGAGAGCCCTTCAATGCCCAAGATACCTTTCAGCATCCGCCGGTCCGGGCGCTACTACTTCCGGCGCCGCGTCCGCTTCCAGAACGGCAAGGATTTCACTATCGTAGTGCCGCTTTCGACCTGCAATGGGCAGGAGGCTCGCGAGCGCGCAACCGGGCTCGCCGCGCAATTCGACCAGGTGAGACGGACTGTGAATGCCTTCTACGAATCGAACCGGGAACTCGACGCGGACACGCTCAAGTCCCTGTTCGAAACGGAGCTCCGCCATTGCCTCGCGACCTTCGTATCGGAGTTCCACGACCCCTCACGCGACCCGCTTGCCCGCATCGCTGACCACCGCACCCAAGCTAGCGCCTATGACATCGCCCAGCGTCCTGGAACGACCAACGAACTCACGGATGCGCAGCGTCAGACACTTGCCGCTGCCGGCCACGACGACTGGGATATCGAGTTGGTGGCATGCGATCTCGACCGCACATGCGGGAAAGACACCATGGATGAAGAGACGCTGGCCTTGGTGGCCGAAGGTCTCGGCATCGAACCGACCGATGCTGTGATTGGTCGCCTCCGGCACATCCATCTGGCAGCCCGAGCTGAAGCTCATCGGCTAGCGGCACACTTCTTTGACGAGGATGTGCAGTCGGCATTCGACCAGGAAGCGGCGCTCCTCGCCAAGCGCCGCCGCAATGGCGAGCCGCTGACATTCGCGCCGCCCGCACCAGCGACGCCACAGCCTGCTGCTCTGCCCTCCCCCGCTTCCGCGGCTGTTGCGCCGGTCGCATCTGGCCGGGATGACTGCCTGTTCAAGACCTATCACACCGCGAAGTTCAGCGAGGTCATCCCCAAAATCCTCAGGCTTGCTCGGGCGGCGGGACACTGGAACAGGGGGCTGGCGCAATATGAGCGCGTGCTGCGCACCTTCGCCTGGGTAACTGGCGACAAGCCCCTCGGCGAATACAACCACGCCGACGTCGCGAAGTTCAAGAACGCCCTCCTCGAAATGCCGCGTGACTACCGTCCCGCCAAGGATTTCGATCGGCCGTTTGACGAGGTGGTTGCGACGCTGAAGGTCACACCCGCCAACGCCCGCTCGGTCAACACGATCAAGCGTGACCTCTCCTACATGTCGACCGCCTATCAGATCCTCGCTGAAGACGAGTGGGCACCTAAGGCCGCGAATACGAAGGCGCTCGACGTTGGCGCGGTCAAGTTCGGGAAGCACAAAAAAATATCCGAAAAGACTGAGCGCCCGCCGTGGACGCCGGAGCACATGAGGTGCCTTTTCTCGGCCCCGATCTGGACCGGTGGTGGTGGGCACCTGCGCCGTCTCAGTGCGGAAGCGGGAACGGCCGTGTATCAGGACGCGGCCTATTGGCTGCCGATCCTGCTCTACTACACCCACGCCACGCTGAACGAAATTGCTGGCCTGCGCGCTGACGAGGTGCACATCGACGATGCCGTTCCTAACCTCGTCATCCAGAACAACGAACTGCGCGCAGAGGATGGGGTCGATGGAGGGGAAAAGAATGCCAAGCGCGGCCGAATGATCCCGTTGCATGACGAGCTCCTTCGCCTCGGCTTCGCCGACTACGTGCGCGTCATCCGGGCTGAAGGCCACAAGGCTCTGTTCCCGGAGCTCTACCTCAATGAAGCGCGAGTCGGTGGGCACCAGTTCCGCAACATCGCCTGGGGACACATGAGGGACTGGATCGGGCTGCACATGCCGATCCCGGTCAACGTGATGTCAGGCAAGCAGGCGGACATGCACTCGATCCGCTCGCTGGGCTCTAGCTTCTACGCCACGTCAGAAGCCCCCGACCTCATGCGAGCTGACGTAATGGGCCATGCTCGGACCGGCACCAATGCCTTGCACTACTCCAAGCGCACCAAGACGCATGGTGTCGATAAGGTGCTCGCCGAATACAAGGCGTTCATGGCGAGGTGGACCGATGTCGCAACCGCTCATCTTCAGCCGCACCCCGTCAAGCTGCTGCCGATCAATCACCGGTCCCGGACAGGCAAGCCGCGCTTGAAGCGCTCTTAGCCGGTGGCGCGGGGCTGCTGCGATCAGCGGCAGTCCCGCGCTGTCCCTATAGCTCGCGTGCCGGAATACGGGTCGTGTTGAGGATCAGCGCCCCCGACCGTAGGTCAGGGTGATTTCATCGCCCTCGAGCTTCGGCGCCAGTCGCCGCATAACGGCGCCGTTGGCTCTGATCGGCGACGGCCATTCGCGTTCGGCTGGACAATCGTAGGAAATGTTCGCCGTCCGGAACGACAGCCCCTCGTCCGAGGACATGATGTCGACGTCGGCCTCCAGCTTAATGCCCTGCACCCTCAGCCCGGCGCGGGTGCGGACGAAGCCGATCGCCTCCAGCAGGTCGGGTTTCTGGATGACCGCGCGCCAGACGAAGCTCATGTGGCCTGCGCTGCGCCGCGCGTCAGCGCGCGCATCGCGTTGGTAATCGCGTCGCTCCCCACAATCAGCTTCGTGCGATGACGTCTCCGTGAGGGTAATCGCGAGCCTCACGGTATAGGATAACCCGCCCAGGCAAGCTAGTTGCCTGCCACCCTGCCGGAAGGGCAGCGACAATCGCTGAAAGAAAACCGCGCATGGTAAGGGGCACAGGGCACAGGGGCAGCGGGGTAGCGACCAGCTCGGGGTGCGCTTGGCGCCTGCCACCGGCCAGCTCGAAGCGGCACACATAAGGCACGGACGCCTTCACCCGGAACAGCGCCGCCGCGACAGTCTCGCACCCGGCAAGGTCCACGTTCAAGGGCCGGTCAAGGTCTAGCGGGAACGCAAGGTCGAAGTGCCCTTCCTTGGCCCGCGTGGTGTCCCGCTCCCGGCCCGGATCATTCGCGCCAAACCCGCTCCCGTTCCATCCGGCGGCTTCGCGTCCGTAATGGGCGATAAGCTGGGTTTCCAAGTCCACGGCGGTGAACACGAACACCCGGAGAGCTTTGAACTGCACCTCCCCCGGCTCAATCCCGACGCGGTGCTGCACGTTCCGACAGTGCCGCTCTAGGCGCGCCCGCAAGCCTGCCTCGGCATCCGTCTTGCCGATGTAGACCAGCTCGCCCCGATAGAGAAGCTGATAGACCCCTTGTGCGTCCGGTATCTCCGCCAAGTTTTCAGGCACCAGCGACCCCGGCTCGGCGGCGGTGAACCTCTCGACAATCTGCGAGAGGAGCGCCTCGGGGAGCTTAAACTCAAACTCGTAGTAGCCCCGCGTCACGCTGCGACCGCTTTCAGGTGCCCCGCCACGTCACGGGCGACGGTCTCCGCCAGCCGCACTGGCACGGCGTTGCCAAGCTGGCGCATGGTCTCCGTCCAAGAGCCGTGGAACTTGTAGTCGTCCGGGAAGGTTTGCAGGCGCGCGCTCTCTCGGACGGTGAAGTAGCGGACGCTCCCGTCCGGGCGGAGCAACATATTCTCGCCACCTGGCACCCCGTGGACGCCCGCCTTGAGTGTCTTTGCGGGGGCATCAAGCGGGCTTCCGGTGTGTCCGGGGTAGGTGCGAGCGCCGCCCTGAAAGCGATGGTTCAAGAGCAATGCCGAGGCGTGGGGCTGGTGCTCGGGGTCGGGCAAGTCCAACAGCGCCTCCCGGACGGTGCGCCACGCCTTCGTGGCGATAGCCTCCCGCCCGAGCTTGCGGAGAGTGCGAGCGCGGGCTTCGGCTCGGGGCGACAGCACCCGGTCCCGCTTGGCGACGCCCAGCCGCTCCCAATACTCGCCCGTCACCGCCTGCTCCCAGATTAGGGCATCGGCGCTGAACTCCCCGTCCGGGAAGCTCCATTCGACCCCGAGGTCCTCCCGGAACCCGACAAAGAACACCCGCTCCCGGCGCTGTGGAACCCCGTAGTCCGCCGCGTTCACCAGCCGTGTCACCAGCCGGTATTCCAAGGGTGCCCCGGAAGTGTGGTGCCGCTCCAAGCGGCCGAGGTGCTCCTGCCAATCCTCGGCGTCCCGGCGGGCGAGGGAGGGATATTGGAGCTGGAGCTGGATATAGGACAGATACGTGGCGAAGGTCGCCCGTGTGAGGCCCTTCACATTCTCAAAGATGAACGCGCGAGGGCGCGACTCCCGGACCGCCCGGACTGCCTGCGACCACAAGTCGCGGTCGTCACGGTGTGCCCGGTGCTTGCCTCCGAGGGAGAACGGCTGGCAGGGGGGACCGCCAGAGATCAGCTCGACCTTGCCTTCCCAACGGGTGAACGACACGTCGCGCACGTCGCCATGCACCAGCGACCACCCCTTTACGATAGACACGTCCCTGCCCTGATTTTCGCGGATGGTCTCGACGCAGTAGTCATCCCACTCGACCACCTCCACCGGCCGGAAACCGGCCTTCCCAGTGCCTATTCCAAGCCCGCCGGCACCCGCGAATAGCTCTATCGATTTCATGCGATCCCCTGCGAAACATGCCCATGAAGGCAAACCGGATGGAGGCGCCAAATATGCTTCGGCGCGCTCTAACATCATCGCCATCCGGATTGCTAGCTCTAGGTGCCGATCATCCACGTCAACCCATTTTCTGAGTCAAGCCGCCTCCTGGGATGCGCTGATCCATCGCTCGAGATCGGCGCTGAAGGCTTTGAGCGCAACCGCCATAGGATGCGCAGGGCGCTGGCGAAGGAAGGCGCCGATCATGCCGATCACGGCGGGTTCGAACCGAAGGCCAGGCGAACCCTGCGCGATACGCCAAGCGATCATCACGATGGCCGTGATGAGAGTATCCGCTTCGCAGTGCCCGAGAAGCAGGTGCCAGTCGGCCGGTGTCCGTGTCTCGAAGAACCGGGCCTTGTTGCGCAGGAGGCTTAGGGGAACGCCAATTCGATAGGCGACCTCGCTCAGGTGGTGCCACGTCTTGCCGCCTGCGCGCATTGCGAGTGACAGGTCAAGGTGCATGCGCTGACGCCCGCCGAATACGGGCTCGCGCAGCTGTGGTGGCAAGACCAACCCGTATTCCATCGCGGTGAGTGTCAGCACCTGCTGGTCGACTGGCAACCCGCCCCACGTGACGACCACGCGGTCGGCGCGCTCGGTGAGGCTGCCGAACAGGGCCTTGGTGACTGCGAGATCCGACTTGTGCGTGTATTCGCTCCAGGAATTCACGGCGCCAAATGACACGGCGCCGTCTGCCAAGATATCGAGGTCAAAGAGAGCGGCGGCGCTGATGCAGCGTGAGGCGATCCGATTGTGCTGGCAGTCCGGATGTATCTCCTCATTAGCCGCGATCAGATCGCGGTCCCATGCGCTCTCGGTGTCGAGGAAAGTGTATTTGTATGGGTGGGACAGGGTCATAGGTTCTCCTTGTGGTGGTGAGATAGGTGCTGCGCAGGCGCAGTTGGATCGCAGGCAGTGTCAGAACGGGACCGGCCGGGCCTGTTCGATGGCTCGCCAGGCATGGAAGGCCGCGAACAGGCACTCGGCTTCTCGCCGCGAGCAGAAGCCGGCGGTGTAGGCGGCCCACAGAGCCATCGCCTGCTCCGGTGCGCTACGGCTGCGCCTCAACGGTGTGGACTGCGGCCCCGGCAGGTCGAGGCCGATGCTCCGCCCCAACTCGGCAAGCTGCCTGTCGCGAACCGCGAGCGGCAGCATGGTCGAGCCGGGCAGGCGGCGGGCGATCAGCGTGTTGTCGCAAGGCGGCATGACGTCACCTGCTGTGACGATAAAGTGGAAGGCATGATCCGAAAGCCGCGGCTCACGCACCAGCACCTCGGCGCCTGGCGGGATGCGCGCGCACAAGCCGTCGATGATGGCAGCCCGCGGCGTAGTGGGATCGAAGGCGGCCTTGCTGACGCTGAAGCGAGCCGCCCGCCTGCCGCACCGGGTGACGGTGAACAGGGCGATGTGGGAGATCGCCGAGCCCCGTTGGAGGAAGGGGCGATTGCGGACGATGATGACAGAGGCCAACACCGGGGGATGGCCGGGATGGGGCATGGGAAGATCCTTGGACGAATACAGACGGGCGGCACTCCGCTTGGGAGCGCCGCCCGTCTGGTGGAGGGATGATGATGGGAGGGCGGACCGATCGACGGGTGGTCAGTGGCTGGTCAATCCACGTCCACGCGCCGAACGATGGCCGATCAGCTCGTCGGCAGGATATGGATTTCCACGCTCTTGTGACGGAAGACGCCGGCTTCTGTGATCAGCGCACGCATTCGGCGAACAAGTTCGCTCCAGCCCCGCTCGACGCCTTCTTTCACGCGGGCCGGCCTCGGCACCGGACGATCGACCATCCGGCCGTCCGGCATCATCTCGAAAGCCAACTTGCGATCGAGGGTCACGAGCATCATCGGCGCCCCCCTATGCAGCACGCACGGCTCGACCATGCTGACGAGGAGTCCGGCACCAGTGTGGCGCAGGATCACGAGACCGCTGCACATCGTGGTGACCTCGTCCCGAAAGTTGGCCATGAGCCAGTCCTTGCCGGACCGCATGGCGATGGCGGCGAGCAGATCAACGCCGGCCGCCATGCTGCCGTTGATCGCAACCACGCCGAGGTCGCAGTCGCCGAGGTCCCCATCCTGTGGTGCATGGGGGTCCTTCATGGCCCTGGGGAGCGCATGGGTGATGGGTCGGCGGGGACAGGCCCCGCCGAGGTTCAGATCGATCATCTTCGTATTTCCTTGGGTTGGAGTGACGGGCCGCTCCTCATGGGACGGACCCAAGCCTTCCTTTTTTCCTTCTCTCAGGCAGGCTCACTCATTCTCTGACAACGTGAGGAATGCCGGGCGGGTGTGCTGCCCGCCCGTTTCACACTCCTGCAGGCGACACCGGAGCACCGGCGTGGCCTGCAGCCTTTCATTCAGCAGTGGCGATCGAGCCAGGTGACCGGTGTCCTTGTGACCGTCACGCGTGTGCAGTGCCGCGCGATCCAGCTTTCCTCCCAATCGGCCTGGAACTCGCTGGTCTCGAGCGACCAGACTTTGCGGTCCCAATCCCACCGATAACCTCGGCGCTTGAGATCGCCACGCGCATCGAAGGTCTGGCCTTCGACGTCCAACCGGATGGTCGTGGTCTGTGCATTCGCCAGCGCCTCTGCCAAGACCGTGCGGCCGTTCGGCAGCACCGTGGCGAGCAGGTTGATGGTCGCGGTCACGTCATCACCTGCATTGTGCGCCTTGGGTGCGAACAGGCCCTGCTGCATCAGCAGATGTCCGAGCGCCCTGCCATCGAAGCCCTGCGCGAGCCAGTCGACATCGTTCAGTGAACAGACCCAGGGGACATGCTCGATCCCCGGGAGGAGACGCCGGCAAAAGCCCGCGTCGAACCGCGCGCCATGAGCCAGGACCGCATCGGCACGGGCGAAGAAGGCGGTCATCCTCTCCACATCGATCGCGCGGCCTGCGAGCTTGTGGTCATCCAGGCCGGTGAGCTTTGTGATCTTCGGCGACAGCGGTCGGCCCGGATCCTGCAGGCCATAGGCCTTGTCGATGATACGGGTGATGCGGCCCTCGATGTCGGTCTGCACCAGGGCTGCGGCGAGTTCGATGATCTGGTCGCTGTCCGGGTCCAGGCCCTCGGTTTCGGTATCCACCACGGCGATCGTCATCCCTGGCCGGTCCGGGTCGCCCATCTTAGGCCAGTCGTCCAGCCGGGCGATCCGCCGCAGGACGCGGACGTTGTCGTCGGCTGCCTCACCGGCCTTCCGGCCAAGTTCGTCATTCAAGCTGTTCATGCATTACCTCGCTTCCACGAGGTCGGCCGAAGGAACCTTTTTCCTTCACCCAGCCAACCTCATGCAGCTCGGCTGCGAGAGGGCTTTTCCTTCACCGGCGGCATGGGTGCTGCGTTTAGCGGTCGACGCACATCGCGGTCGAAAGACTGAGCAATGTTCAGACCCGAAGCCCCTAGATAAAACTCGTGCAGCAGCCGACGAGCCCTCACGAATTGGCAAGCGCTAGGCTCCTTTCTGAGGCGATTACTTCCGAAAGACGTGCTGCCATGTTGCGTGATGCAACAGAGAGGCGGAAACTAAGCAGGATCGAAAAAAGAACATATTGGGATTATACGGTGAAATGTTGTTTTAACGCGATTAAGCGTGTGCTGGCAGGGGTGATGGGCAACCAGATGCGTAGAAGTCATTCTATAATACTCTTTTGCCTTTTTCTGAAAAAGGCTCGCTCTTCCACCCTCGTGGTGAAGCGATCACTCGAATCTGGCAAAAGGAAGTTCAATGCCTCAACGCAAAGCTCCGCCCTTCGTAGAGGTGGCTAGGATCCTCGACGGCTACTTCTTCACCAAAGGGCACGCACCTCCTGTGCGTGAGCTGCGGGGTTTGTGCGGCGGTGAAGGTAGCCTCGAGACCTACAGTGACTACACGAAACGATGGCTCACGCAGAAGATGTTGGGCTCAGGGGCCATGGCTTCCATCCTGGCGATTCAAGAGCAAGCTAAAGCTCACGTGCAGATCATCGACCAGCTTTTGGCCCAGCTGCAGCGAGCGCTTTCGATGCCGGTCATCGAAAATGACGACGCCGTCGACCTGGCCAGCGGCGAAGAGCAGTTGGTCTCCGAGACGGACGAGCATCGCGGTGTGCAACATCACGATAGTGAGCCTACCACGCCACAGACGTCGGCGGGATCGTCGAGCGAAACAGCAAACGTCGTCGCTGACACCTCCGCCCATGCATCATCACCTGAACCGAACGCGAACGGCAAACCTGTGCGGTGTTCCAACGGACAGGAGACCGCACCACCTGACGATGAAGAAGCCATCGTTGCCGTGGCGAGCGCAGCGCAAGCACCACGGCAGCCGACTGGTGGCCAGTCGTGTTCGCCGAACGTGTTCGCTTCATCCCCTGCCGAGCCGGACTTTGGCATCGACATGGATCGGTATACCTACCGTGATGATGATGACGAAGACCCTGTTCTCCGACATCATCTCTCGGCCGGGTCACGGAATGGCGAGCATGCAAGCGGCCAATCGGATGCCCGGTCATACTCGTCCGGTGAAAACAGCCGCGTAATCAAGGATGGGTCGCTCTCTCACGCCGACGGGGGTGGCAAAGCCACCCATCCGGCAGGCGTGAACAAGCCCTGCACGGGCGAGAGCGACACATCTGCGAAGTGCATGGGCGAAGCAGTCACTTCGCCGGTGAATGAGCAGCCGTCGGCCGGTGAGCCGACCCCGCGGGAAGCGGGGTCAGGCGAGCCGCCGCTCGTCAGCACAAAGCCAATACCGACAAGGGAGGCTCAGTGATGACGAACACGGCTGCTCCTTCACCGCATCAGCGTCCCCTTGCAAGGGGCGCTGTCCATCACCGCCGTGCGTGCGGTGAGCCGGCTTTCCGATGGATCGGAAAGCCTCGGACCGCAGGTCCGACGGGGGTCCAGGGGCTCTCCCCTGGCACGCTTTTTTCCGTCAGGAAAAAAACCGAGCGTGTTCGGCTTTTTTTGGGACTACCCCCCTTACCGTGGAGGCTGGCGACAAAAAAGAGCACCGCAGCCGCCACCAATCTTGCGAGGTGCTCAGCGTCCACGCTTCACGCCGCCCGCGCAGTCATCAACACGTCTGATCGCGAAGAAGACGCGTCAACTTCGTACACAGGTCTACAGCTTGCGCAAATTGCCTTCGGCGTCCGGCCGATCGTCGCGGATGCTCAACACCTCACCGTGTACTTTCATTACGTCCACAACATCGTCGCGCGGAGGGCAAAATGAGACGCAGCCCCGTCGCCGGTATCTCAGGTTCCATCCGAGCCGTGTGTCTGAGCAAAGCTGACCTCACCGCGGCAGAAAGGCACGGCAAGCGCCTCGATGTGACGTCGAAGGCCCGCGCGATCTCCAAGGACCCTCCCGTTACGAGCACCGGCCTCGATCTTTGGAAGCTGTACTGTAAGCATGTGCAGGACGCGTTCGTGCCAAAATGCAAGACCGTCGCGAAGCACGTCATTATCCAGTTCCCGAAGGATCTGGTCGATGGTGAAAACCCCCAGCACATGCTTCATCATGCACGGCGGATTGTCGAAACAATCTTTGGCGAACAGTCAATTTTCGCCGACCGGATCGATCGCGATGAGCAGGGTCGACACATCGTCGACATCTTCGTAGCCCCGAAATACATCAAGAAGACCAAGAAAACCTCCAGGTTGGCGGTGAGCGTCACGGTCCATGAAGAGGCGCTCGCGGAAAAGCACAACCGAAGCAACTCAAGTCGCGGGCGTGGGCAGGCCATGCAGGACGCAATCTTCGCGTATTTCCGCGATGAGATGAAGCTCCCAGGCGTGCAGCGTGGCGACCCCAAGGCTAATCCCGGCCCAGATTGGAAGAGCGCTGAAGAGCTCCGCAAGGAGGAGCTCGAGAGCATGAAGGCCGAGGCGGAGGAAGGAATACGGAAGGTCGCCGAACAGGAGAAGAGCTTACAGCAGTTGGTCGAGCAAGCCGCAGCTGAGCGAGATGCTGCTGCGTTGGAGCGCAAGAAGGCGCAGCGAGATCGGGATCAAGCAGAGCGCGAAAAAGCGTTCGCCGAACAGCTTCGGTATGAGGCGGACAGGTTGAAGCAGGAGGCTGAGCGTGCTCGCATCTCGATCGAACTGGAACGGCAATCGGCAGAAGAGGCACTGCGTCAGAAGACTTCAGAGATCGAACGGCGGCAAGCCGATCTCAAAACTCTGTTTGGCGTCGCATCGGAGGAATTGAGAAAGGCTGCAGCAGACTCAGAGGCTGCGCGCCGCAACCGTGTGGCTTCTGAAGCTGCAATCAATGAAGCCCGCGCCAGCATTTCGACGGTTCAGGCTGAGCGAGCTAGTTTTGAACAGGAACGGAAGTGGCACTATGCGCAATTGTCCCTCCTCGCGCGCGCTGCCGACGATCGGAATGGCCTTGAGCTTCGAGAGGGCAGCGACGGCGTCCGTATGGACCGTTCTAGAATGAGCGACGATGAGAAGGCTGCTTTTGCTTCTCCGTTGCCTAGCGCGATCGTCACGATGGCACGCGCATTGGCGAAAGCTCTCGAGCGAGTGCGCCAAGCATTGGCTGACTTGGCATCGAAGGAGAAGAAACTCGACGAGGAACGCGTAAAGGTCGAAGAGCGCAAGCGTCAACTTGCGGCTGAGAGGGAGCAGCACGATGCGGCCGTGCAGCAGCACACCGCTGCGATCGCCGACCTGAAGAGGCGCATGGATTATTGTGCTGCAAAAGAACGCCAACTCGAGGAAGCGATCGACGAGTTCGGCAGAAGCCTAGAGAGCGCCCGTGCAAGACAGGCCAAGGTCCAAGCAGCAGAGAAGACTCAGACGGAATGGCTCGAGGCTGTTCGCCTCATCAACCCGGCGCTTGGGCAGGCAAGCCTCAATATCGAAGGTAAAGTAATCATCAGCGCGGCACTGGCGAAGACGCTCCCTCCAAGTGTCGCGTCGACCCTGAAACAGAGAGCACCGGATTGGGTCATAGGCTTTGTCAATCAAGGTCAACTGCTTGCTGGACTGAAAAAGCAAGCCGCAGCTGATCTGGCCGAAAGTGAAAAACGTGCCGAAGCCATTGCCGCAGACCGCCGGCAACTTGAACAGTCTCGTAGCATCCTCGACGATGTTGTGGCTGGGAGGTGCGTCGCCACGATGGATGGTGATAATCTCTGCTTCAGCTACCGCGACAAGGGTCAACCTCCTCGCGTGTTGCGATTCAGCCGGTCGAAACTTGAGCCCACTATGGTGCATCTCCTCGAACATCACGTGCGAATTGCAACCGTGGCAGCGGAGGTGTCCTCGCTACAGGCTGAACTCAAGGCGGAGCGCGAAACGCTAGCGAAAGAGCATCCAGAGCGAGCGCTCGATCTGCAGCGGGATCAAGAGCGCACCGCACAAAGGGTGGCGCGAGTGATTTCCCCACCTCCTGAGTGGGGACAGAGCCATGGCAGATGATGGCGAACGCCCGGTTATGGATCGCGAACACGCAAGCACCGCATGCCCAGCCCTCGATCGCCAGCGTTAGCTTGCGTGTGGTGCGCAGGATATCCCATCCGCCCAACTCGATCAGAAACCGGCGGATTGTTGGGCCGTTACGCGAGCGGCGCCCGCGCTGCCCACCACTCTTCCAACTGCGAGGGCGAAATCGACCGTCCGGCGCAACCTTCGCGAGGCTGCTGTCAATCAATCCACCGATGTAGAACAGAATCGGAACTTGGCCCCTTGTGCCTATTCCCGACTCGTGGAATCCTGCACGTGATTGCTCCGGAAAAACAAAGCCCCCGGTGTCCTACCACCGAGGGCCTTTGGCCGGGGCAACTCCTGCTTTTCCTTGTCCGGCGAGCAGGAGCGGGAAAATCCCCAGCCAGCGTGGGAATATCCACATGGGTGGGGCCCCGTCAAGCCGGTCGACGCATGGCAAAGGAAAAACCATGGCCCGACGACCCAAGAGCCCACACCGGGCTCCCTACACCCTCGAAGTCTACCTCGAGGTTAAGCAGAGGCTCGCTGCTGGCGAGTTTCAGCACGATATCGCAGCGGATCTCGGTTGGAACCAAGGACGCGTGTCCGAGGTGAACACCGGGAAGCGTGGCGCTGGCTCCGACCAGCCCTCGCTCTTCTGATCTTTGCGGGGTCGGCTTCCGGGTCGGCCCCGCATTTAGCGATCCGCAGCTTGCGCGCTACTCAAGACGGGATAATCTATTGATCATGCAGTCCCTCATCGCCGCCCTTGCACTTCTTTCCGCCCAAGCGGCGCATGCTCAAGACTGGCCGGGGACGCCGGCTGATGGGGCATCTTGGGAAAAGGATCCGGTGATCGTAGACGCGCAAGGGCTCTGCAATCCTGAGGCATCGTCCAACGTCTTCGTTCAGATCGACGTGAAGCTCTGGCGCAACGAGTTCCGCCAGAATTGTTGGTGGCCAGCGTTCGCCGCATCGTCGCGCTATTTCATCAAGACCTATGATTGGGGCTCGGCACCGTCCTCGATCACGTTCGGGCCCAACGGCGTAACTCGCACACCAATTGAGGTTTGGGTGCAAGGCCTACATGATCGCGACGCTAGCGTGCCCTACCGGCGCTCTCTTACCCTCTACCGCGTCACCTGCGCTGCCGGAACGAACCGCTACGCCGCGGTCCAGTTTCTTGCTTACAGTGCCGGCGGCAAGGTGATCGAACAGTGGGAGAGGGCGAGCGCAGCATCGAGGGCCGCAGTGCCCGGATCGAAGGAAGAGGCCTTCGCTGCTGCCGTGTGCGGATAAACTGCAACTTCGTGCTCACGCGCGGGCGCGGCATGCGTCGATCAGGTTTCCGAAGGACCTATCCCGGCCCGCATTCGGCGCCCCGATGCCCGCAAGCCGTGCACCGCATTCGGGCGCCGAGGCTGCCCAGGTCACGCGGCCAGCCGCGGGCATGGCATTGCATGGCGATCGGCACCGGGTCGAGCAGTTCGCGGTGATGGCACGCGCGGCACTTCACCCAGAGCCTGTAACCCTTGCGGGCGAAGTCGGTGATCTGCTCAAGGCGCGTGCTTCCCATGGGTCGACCGTGCCGATGGGGCGATCTGTAGGAAACCAGCGATCAGAACAATCGGGGAACAGGTCTGTGGATTGTGGCGGCCGATGAAGGCAGGCCGAGGATGAGTGAGGCGGGGCTTTTCGGCCCCGCCTGCACCGTCTTAGCTGGCTTTTTTGGCCGGGGCCGGGAGCAGATGCCCAATGTGGGGCAGGGCCGCCGGGTCGCGCCGGTTGAAGTAACGCTCCGCTTCATTCGGGATCCAGACCTGATCAAGATATTCCCGGAAAAGGGGCAGCATTGCGTCGGGATACTGCCGTGCGTCGAACTCACCCGCAGGTGTCCAATGGCTGTAGAAGGTGTAATTGTCGGCCACGGTCGGATGGTTATCCTTCAACCATTTCGAGAAGCCCCGGCCGACGCTGATGTCAGGTCTGATTTCACGGCCATCTTGCGCGACATCAGCGAGGATGTGACCGAGGTGTTCAAACCGGCCCCATAGCCGCACCACAATCTCGTTGATGACCGAGAAGTGCCCAAGGGCGCACCGGTCCCAATTCTGATTGTAGCGACGGATGAACGCAGGCGTGTTCCGCCCATAGCCCCCGGTCTTGCGGATCGAGGGCAAGACTTCCTTGGTCACCCACTTCTTGAAGCGCTTGGCTTCGGCTTTCCGGCTCGTCAGGATCAGCGAGTAGAGGCCGGACTCGTTGATGATGACGGTTTTGCGCTGGCGGCCGATAGCATCGGTAATCCCGATGTTATCTTTTTCGTCGTCATCAAGCCGAGAAGCGGCGTCTCCGACATTGGCAATTTCGAGCTCGCGGCACACGTCTGCGAGCACGAACCAAGGCTCGCCGTTGATGTCGATGATGCGGAAGGGGCGCTGGTCCTCGTATTCGAAGACCTGCAAGGCATGCTGAATTGGCATTGTGTGTGACTCCTTGCGGAGCGCGACAGGAGCCTTGACTGCAACCCGAAGTTGAATACAACGGGAGGTGGAGAGCAGCTGAGGGCCCTGCCGGCCCCAGTTCAACAAAGTCCCGTTCAGCCCGAGTGGTTGAGCGGGACTTTGCTTTTTGACACGAGTCGCAGCCGCGCGAAAGGGCGCGGTAGGACTTTTTTCACCAATTTTGTTGTGGATACAGGGTATCCATCCGGTGAAGGCCGCACCCGTTTCAGTTAGCGGTCACTGGGTTTGATGATGCGTTTTGCTGCGGCGTTACGACGAGCGGCGATCCGGCCGAGGATGCCGTTGATCGGGAAGACATCGAGTTCGTCTGGATCGTAGTCGTCGAGCCATTCGCTGACATCGGCGTGATCTGGATGGTCCGGATCGTTTCTCGCCTCGAGCATTTCGTAGAACCCCGGGATGCCGCCGCAGTCCTCGGGAGGGCAGTTGCGCTCACCGGCGATGAAACGCGGATATGCCGTGGAGCGATCCCCAGCTCGGACATCCCTGATGATCAAACTGTGTTCCCAGTAATCGCCGAAATCATAGACATAATGAATCCGGGTAGTGCCGGGAGCAAGCACATCGCGCAGTCGTGTGCGGGAGGCGACCTTGCGGGGAGCGGTCCCCCAGTCCTCGTCCATGGGCAGGCCGTAGGTCTGGTGATCGATGACCATCTCCCAGAGGTGATAGTCGAGCCATCCCATGGCGGTCTGGACGATCTCGTGCAGCACCTTGAGGGTGATGGAGGTTGGGACTTCGAGCTCTCGCCAGATGAGCGGGTCGGAATCGTTCAGCTCGATACGCAGCGTGGCGATCTCGGTAAAACTGTCGATGGCGCTTTGGCGGGTCATGCCGCCTGCGATAGCAGACCTTCACTCTTGCGCCAGTTCCAAGGCAGCAGCTGATCGAGCCTGGTGGCGGGATGATCGGCGATGCGAGCGAGGACATCGGCGAGCCAGGCCTGCGGATCGACATCGTTGAGCCTGGCGGTCTGGATCAGGGTGTAGATGATGACGGCACGCTGGCCGCCGCGATCGGATCCGCAGAACAGCCATGCCTTGCGGCCAAGCGGGATGCAGCGGAGCGCGCGCTCAGCTGCGTTGTTGGTGAGGCAGATCCGGCCATCGTCGAGGAAGCGGGTGAACGCGTCCCAGCGCTTGAGCATGTAGAAGCAGGCCTTGGTGAGATCATGGCCGCGCGATAGCTTGGCGACCTGCTCGGTCAGCCAGGTGTGGAGCTCGGCCATGAGCGGCGCGCTGAGTTCCTGGCGAACTGCAAGCCGCTCGGCCGGGCTCTTGCCGTTGATGCCGCGCTCGATGTCGAACAGGGCATCGAGGCGCTGCACGGCTTCGAGCGCGATCGGATAGATCATGGCGGCGCTCTGTCCGCGACTCTTCTTGCGGGCCGAGCTTACGACATCGGCCAGCTCGAAGAACTTGCGCCTCGCATGGGCGAAGCAGCCTGCCTCGAGCACGG
>NZ_MUYJ01000015.1 GCF_002155695.1 Erythrobacter tepidarius | reverse complement strand
ACCTCATCAGCAAGCAGAATACCGGTTCGGGCGTATGGGCGGACACCGCTTATCGCTCGAAGAAGAACGAGGCGTTCCTCGAGCGGGGCATGTTCAAGAGCCACATCCACCAGAAGCGCACGCCGCGTCGGCCGCTGCCCAAACACATCGCCAGAGCCAATGCCAAGCGCTCCGCTGTGCGCTCGGCGGTCGAGCACGTGTTCGCATGTCAGAAGCACCGCATGGGGCTGTTCATCCGCACCATCGGCATCGCCAGAGCCCGGATCAAGATCGGCATGGCCAACCTTGCCTATAACTTCCAGCGCCTCGCCTGGCTCGAGGGGCAAGGTGCGCCTGCATAGCGCGAAAACGGACTGCTGAGCGGCACTCAGGCCCCGAAAACCGCGGAAACCAGGCCGAAAAGGCCAGCCTTCACGCACAAAAGACCGCGATCAGACCATCCGCGCCCTCATCAGGCCGAAAACAGCAGGTTCTTCGAGGTGTCCAAATGGCTCCCCGTCCCCGTCACCGCGACCATGCTGATGGACGCAAACGGTATCACCAAGGACTGGGAAAGCCTCGACAATATCGACCGCAATCTGGTCGACGCGGTGATCGCGGCAGAAGATTCGCGCTTCTGCCAGCATTTCGGCTTCGACACCGAAGCGATCGAGCAGGCGATGCGGGAGAACATGGAGGCCGCCGAGAACGGAGGACGTATCCGCGGCGGATCGACCATCAGCCAGCAAACCGCCAAGAACGTGTTCCTGTGGCAGGGCGGCGGGTTCTTCCGGAAAGGTCTGGAAGCCTGGTTCACCTTCTGGATCGAGGCGGTGTGGGGCAAGCGGCGGATCATGGAAGTCTATCTCAACGTCGCCGAAACCGGGATCGGCACCTATGGCGCCGAGGCCGGGGCGCAGCGCTATTTCGGCAAATCCGCCGCGCGCCTTTCCGCCGACGAGGCCAGCCGCATGGCCGCCGCCCTGCCCAGCCCCAAGAAGCGTGCGGTGAAAGGCCCGCGCGGGTGGCTCGCGCGCCACGGCAACCGCATCGAAGGCCGGATCGGCATCGTCAGGCGTGACGGGCTCGATGCCTGCGTCTACAACTAGACCCGCAATGGATCGCGCGCACGCTCATAACCACGATGATGGCCACGGGCACACGAATGGGGGCCAGCACCACCACGCCCCCGCCGATTTCGGCCGCGCCTTTGTGGTCGGCATCGTCCTCAACACCGGCTTCGTCGTGGTCGAGGCGGTGGCGGGCTTGCTCTACGATTCGATGGCGCTGGTCGCCGATGCCGGGCACAATCTGTCCGACGTGCTGGCCCTCGCGCTGGCATGGATCGCCGCGATTGCGGCACGCCGGCCACCGTCCGGGCGCTTCACCTATGGCTACAAGTCATCGACCATCCTCGCCGCGCTCGCCAATACGCTGTTGCTGGCGGTGACGATCACGGCGATCTTGTTCGAGACCTTCCACCGCCTCACCACGCCGCAGGCACCGCAAGCCACGGCGATGATGGCGGTCGCCGGGATCGGGATCGCGATCAACGCGTTGACTGCCATGCTGTTCATGCGCAGTCAGGAGGATCTCAACATCCGCGGTGCCTATCTGCACATGGCCGCCGATGCCGCGGTCTCGTTTGGCGTGGTTCTGGCAGGGGCGGCGATCCTCTTGACCGGGCGCGTCTGGATCGATGCTGCGGTGAGCCTCGCGATCGTTGCGGTGATCGGCTGGAGCACATGGGGTCTGGCGCGCGACACCGTGGCGATGAGCCTCAACGCCGCGCCCGCGAACATCGACCTTGGCGAGGTGCGCCGCCATCTCGCCGGCTTCGAGGGCGTGGCGGCGGTCCATGATCTCCACGTCTGGCCGATGTCGACCACCGAAACCGCGCTCACTGCCCATCTGGTGATGCCGCAGCGCCCCGCTTCCGACGCCTTCATGCACGAGATCGCCGCAAGCCTGCGCACCCGTTTCGGGGTGAACCACGCGACCCTCCAGATCGAAAGCGGGGAGACTGCCTGCCAGCCGTCCTGCGAGGCGCTTGGCTGATGGCCGCCCGCCCGCGCCCCAGCAGCGACAAGGCGCGCGCGGCGCTGCACGAGGCGATGGAGCGCCTTGCCGCGGGCGATCAGGCGGCGCTCGAAGAAATCTATCGCCTCACGCGGGTGAAGCTCTTCGGCATCATCCTGCGTATCTTGGGCGACAGGAAGGAAGCCGAGGACGCCTTGCAGGACGTCTATGTCAATCTCTGGCAGCGGGCCGACCGCTATGATCCCGCGCGGGCAAGCCCGATTTCGTGGCTGGCGACCTTTGCCCGTAACCGCGCGATCGACCGGCTGCGCACGGGCAAGGTGCGCGGCAGCGCGGTGGATATCGAGGAAGCCGCCCCGCTGCCCGACGAAAGCCCGCTGGCAGACGCGCTGCTGGTCGATGCCGAGCGGACCGCGCAGATCCACAAGTGCATCGCCGGGCTGGATCAGCGCACCCAGAGCCATATCCGCGCCGCGTTTTTCGACGGCAAGACCTACGCCCAGCTGGCCGAGCAGGCCGGGGTTCCGCTCGGCACGATGAAAAGCTGGATCCGCCGCGGGCTGCAACGCCTGCGCGCGTGCCTGGAAGCGAGCGAGGCGGCATGAGCCGGCCCGAAGACAGCGGGTCCGAGCCGATGCGCGACGATCCCACTTTCGCCGCCGAATGGGCGCTTGGCCTGCTCGAAGGCGAGGAACTGCTCGCCGCGCGCGGCAAATACGCGACCGATCCGGACTTCGCCTGGCGCAAGGACTGGTGGGACAACTGGTTCGCGCCGTGGACCGACGAAATGGCCGGAGCAGCAGAGCCAGGCGCGCATGTATGGGACGCGATCGCCGCACGCATCGGAATGCCGGCTGGCGAAGCGGCTGGGGCGGCGACGCCCGGCGAGGTGGCCGCGCTGAAGGCGCGGCTGCGGCGCTGGCAATGGACCGCCGGACTGACTTCGGCAGCGGCGGCCGTGGCCCTGGCCCTGTTCGCCTTTGCCCCGGACAAGACGCCTTTGACCGCTCCCGGCACCGCACCGGCCCAGCTGGCTGAGGCGGCGCCGATGGTGGCAACCGTGCCGATCGGTGACACCGGGCTGCGGCTCGATGTGACCTATATCCCGGAAAGCGGGAAGATGCTGGTCGCCGCAATCGGTCTCACCCCCGATGGGGTGCACGATCACCAATTGTGGCTGGTGCCCGAAAACGGCGGGGCGGCAATGTCCCTCGGCGTGGTTGTGCCGGGCAAGGTGCGCAGCATGACGCTGCCACGGGACGTCGTCGCCGCGCTGCATGACGGATCGCGGCTGATACTCACCCGTGAACCCCTGGGCGGCAAGCCCGAAGGCGTGGATGCCGGCCCAGTGGTGGCCAGCGGCGCCTTCACCACCGTCTGAGCCGGATGGCCGAGCCGGGACCCCGACGCGCCCTCGCTTCACCCTGCGTTAACGGCAATTCATCCGCATTAGCAAAAAATGTGCATCCTCGGCTCGCGGTGCTGCGTAGCTGTCTAGGCAAGCGGGAGAGCTTGCAGTCGTGACGCACCCCCAAGAGGAGAACCCCCTGTGACCCCCAAGACCACCCTCACAGCGATCATCGCTGCCGCGCTCGCCGCGATGACCGGCCTTGTCGCCATGCCCGCGCTGGCCGACAACCAAATGGAAGCCAAGGCGGCACCGAACATCGTCGAAACCGCTGTGAGCACCGGCGCGCACAACACGCTCGTCGCCGCTGTCAAAGCCGCGGGCCTCGTCGAAACCTTGTCGAGCCCCGGCCCCTTCACCATCTTCGCGCCGACCGACGCGGCCTTTGCCAAGCTTCCCGCCGGCACGGTCGAAACGCTGGTAAAGCCGGAGAACAAGGGCACGCTGACCGCGATCCTCACCTATCACGCGGTCGCCGGCAAGGTGACTGCGGGTGACCTCGTCAAGCTGATCAACGCCAATGGCGGCAAGGCCACCCTCACCACGTTGCAGGGCGGCACGCTAACTGCGATGCTTGATGGCGGCAAGGTCGTGATCAGCGATGCCAAGGGCGGCAAAACCACCGTGACCCAGGCCGACGTGATGGCCTCGAACGGGGTAATCCACGTTACCGATGGCGTGTTCCTGCCTGCCTGATCGAGAGCGCTCAACGGCTAGCACCGCCCCCTGTTTCCCCATCCCCTCCACCCCGAGGGGCGGTGCTGCTTGCGACCCCGTCCGGCGTTCCTCCAGCGCCGGACGGGGCTTTTTTTTGATTGGTTGAGGGGGTCGGTCAGCGAGACTAGGGGGTTGGCGCTCCCATTGCGGCAGCGGTCGCGGCTATTGCGCGCTTGCGTGCCTGCTCAATATCTTTGCGGCTCCATGCGCTGAGCGCGTCGAGATCTGCCTTGGATCCGATCTCGTCACCATTGCCCTCGCCTCTCAGGTGATGCTGACCCCGCAAATCCCGGAGGAACGAGAAGACCAAGGGTGAGGCGGGATTGCCCTCGGCCGAGACGATGACGATGCTTGCTCCGTCCTCGCAGCCGCATACGAGCCACGCATTCCCACCGATGGACCGCTTGTCCGAACGGGCGTTTCACTTCGGCGGCGTCGGCTTTTCAGTTCAAGGTCTGACTCTGTCGGCGGAGGCCTGAACAGCAGTGCACCCAGCCGCCAGGGCGGAGGCGCCGCGAAGGATCAGGCCGCCACTTCCTTCTTCTCTTCGCCGCCGATCACGCGGACCGGTTCCTTCTTGCCCTCGACCACTTCGCGGTCGATCACGATTTCGGTCACGCCTTCCATGTCGGGCAGATCGAACATCGTGTCGAGCAGCAGGCCTTCGACGATCGAGCGCAGGCCCCGCGCACCGGTCTTGCGCTTGATCGCGCGCTCGGCGATCGCCTGGAGCGCGTCGTCGGTGAAGGTAAGCTCCACATCTTCAAGCTCGAACAGCTTGCGGTACTGCTTGACCAGCGCGTTCTTCGGCTCCTTGAGGATCGTCACCAGCGCCGGAATGTCGAGATCGTGCAGCGTCGCGATCACCGGCAGACGACCGACGAATTCGGGGATCAGGCCGAACTTGAGCAGATCTTCCGGCTCGCTCTTTTCGAGCAGTTCACCCACCCGGCGCTTGTCGGGATCGGCGACATGCGCGCCGAAGCCGATACTGCGCTTCTGGAGGCGGTCAGCGATGATCTTGTCGAGCCCGGCAAAGGCCCCGCCGCAGATGAACAGGATGTTGGTCGTGTCGACCTGGAGGAATTCCTGCTGCGGATGCTTGCGCCCGCCCTGCGGCGGCACCGAGGCGGTGGTGCCTTCCATCAGCTTGAGAAGCGCCTGCTGCACGCCCTCGCCCGAAACGTCGCGGGTGATCGAAGGGTTTTCTGCTTTGCGGCTGATCTTGTCGATCTCGTCGATATAGACGATCCCGTGCTGGGCCTTCTCGACATTGTAATCGGATGCCTGAAGCAGCTTGAGGATGATGTTCTCCACATCCTCGCCCACGTAACCCGCTTCCGTCAACGTGGTGGCATCGGCCATGGTGAAGGGCACATCGAAGGTGCGCGCCAGCGTCTGGGCAAGCAGGGTCTTGCCCGAACCGGTCGGCCCGATCAGCAGGATATTCGACTTGGCAAGCTCGACATCGCCCGCCTTGCCGCTGTGCTTTAAGCGCTTGTAGTGGTTGTGCACCGCGACCGCGAGCACCCGCTTCGCCCGGTCCTGACCGATCACGTAATCGTTCAGAGTGGTGAAGATGTCCATCGGCGTGGGGATCTCGCCTTCCTTCTTGCCGGCGATCCCCGCCTTTGTTTCCTCACGGATGATGTCGTTGCACAGCTCGACGCATTCATCGCAGATGAACACCGTGGGGCCGGCGATGAGCTTGCGCACCTCGTGCTGGGACTTTCCGCAGAAGCTGCAGTAGAGGGTGCTCTTGCTGTCGGATCCGCTCAATTTTGTCATTCCTGTGTCCTCGAATCCGCGGACGATAGCATTGCTATGGCACGAACGGATTCGGCAAATGTATCCATGGCGCCGGATGAATCAACACATGGCGAAGGTTTTAATCGCTCCGGGGCGGAGCTTGGGGCCACGAAATAGCGGGAAACACCTGGGTATCGGGTTGCTGTTCCGCCGCGGGGCAAGTGCGGGGCGATGGCCTTACTCAGGGGCCCCGCCCGAACCGCCCTCCTGGCCGGTTTCCTCGTTGTCGGGCCTGGTCTCGAACACCTTGTCGACCAGGCCGAAGGCCTTGGCCTCCTCGGCTTCGAGGAAGGTGTCGCGGTCCATTGCCTTTTCGATTTCCTCGAGGCTACGGCCGGTGAACTTGACGTAAAGATCGTTCATCCGGCTGCGGATGCGCAGGATCTCGCGCGCCTGGATCTCGATGTCCGAGGCCATCCCGCGCGCCCCGCCCGAAGGCTGGTGGATCATGATCCGCGCGTTGGGCAGCGCAATGCGCATCCCCGGCTCGCCCGCAGCCAGCAGGAAGCTGCCCATCGAGGCAGCCTGCCCGATGCATACGGTCGACACGCGCGGCTTGATGTACTGCATGGTGTCGAAGATCGCGAGGCCCGCCGTCACCACCCCGCCGGGCGAGTTGATGTACATCGCGATCGGCTTGGAGGGGTTTTCGCTTTCGAGGAACAGCAGCTGGGCGATGATCAGGCTCGCCATGGTGTCCTCGATCTGACCGGTCACGAACACGATGCGTTCGCGCAGCAGGCGGCTGAAGATGTCGAAGCTGCGTTCGCCCCGGCTGGTCTGCTCAACCACCACCGGCACCAGCGCGCCGGTCAGGGGATCGCGCGTGAACTGGCCTTGCGCGCCATAGGTTTCGCCGTGGTTGCCGAGCACATCGATCATGGGAGATGGGTATCCTTCGTGACTTGTCGCCAAGGCTATGTCGGAGGCAGCGGGGCAATTTCAAGGACGTTTACCGTTTCGCCTGTGAATTGCGCGCTGCTGTCGGGCAATCAGGCGCCTTGCATTGCTGCAAAAAGCGGGCAAACCTGCGGGCAATGATGACGCTCACCCTTGCGCGAGGCACGCTCGCTGCCGTCCTTTTGACCACCTCGGCCGCAGCCTTTGCGCAAGCCTCGCCCCGGCCTGGCGAGACGATGCCCGACCGCGAAGCGATGAGCGAGCTGCTTGCGGTGGACGAATATGTCCTGCGCATTCAGGCGCTCGACGATAACGGGCCGCGCCTCAATGCAGTCATCGACTATGATCCGACCGCCCCGGTCAAGGCGCGTCAGCTCGCCCATACCGGGCCGCTGCACGGGCGCACCGTGCTGGTGAAGGACAATATCGAAACCCGCGAATTTGCCACCACTGCGGGCAGCCTGGCCCTGAAAGACAACATGACCGGGCGCGATGCGCCGCTGATCGCCAATCTGCGGGCAGCCGGCGGGGTGGTGCTGGGCAAGACCAACCTCAGCGAATGGGCCAATATCCGCTCGGATAGATCAACCAGCGGGTGGAGCGCCGTCGGCGGGCTGACCCGTAACCCCTACGCGATCGACCGCAATGCCTGTGGCTCCTCGTCCGGCAGCGCTGCGGCAGTGGCGGCAGGCTTTGCCTGGGGCGCGATCGGAACAGAGACCAACGGATCGATCACCTGCCCGGCCAGCATCAACGGCATCGTCGGCTTCAAGCCCAGCGTCGGGATCGTCAGCCGCACCCATGTGGTGCCGATCTCCTCGACGCAGGACACGGCCGGACCGATGACCCGCACCGTGCGGGACGCGGCGCTGCTGCTCGGCGCGATCGCCGGCCCCGACAAGGCCGATCCGGCGACTCTCGCGGCGAAACGGGTGAAGGACTATACCGAGGGGCTCGACACCTACTCGCTACAGGGTGTGCGGATAGGCGTGTTGCGCGACCAGATCGGCAACCGCGCCGATCTCGCCAGCGTGTTCGATGGCGCGCTCAAGGATCTCGAACGCGCCGGAGCGGTGCTGATCGACATAAGCTTCACGCCCGACCAGACGATGTATCGCGACAGCTTCACCGTGATGATGTTCGAGCTGCGCGAGGAGCTCGGCAAATATCTCGGCGCGATCCCCGCCTTCAGGGCCGGGCCGACACCGCGCAGCCTCGCGGACATCATCGCTTTCAACAAGGCCCACGCGGACGAGGAGCTGCGCTGGTTTGGGCAGGAGTTGTTCGAACTGGCCGAAAGCTCCACCGATCGCGCCGCCTATGAGGCCGCACGCACCAACGCGCTCAGGATCGCGGGGCCGGAAACGCTCGACAAGCTGCTGGCCGACAACAAGGTGCAGTTCCTTATCGCCCCGACGAACGGGCCGAGCTGGGCCAGCGATCTCATCAACGGCGACAATTACAACGCTTCGATCGGCTTCGGCGGCCCGGCGGCAATCGCCGGCTACCCGCACCTCACCGTGCCGATGGGTACGATCGAGGGCCTGCCGGTGGGTCTCAGCATCCTCGGCGCCAAATGGGACGATCACGCCGTGCTGAAGGCGGGCGCAGCCTACGAAAGGGCGCGGACAGCCAAGCTGCCCGCGCCCAAATTCCGGCCGTGGCGCGCGACCGAACGGTAAGCCGCAGCGCCTGGTCGAGATTACTTCTTCGCCGTTGCCTTCTTGGCCGGGGCCTTCTTGGCGGCGGGCTTTTCCTCGGAAGCTTCAACCTTCTTGGGCGAAGCCTTCTTGGCAGGCGATTTCTTCGCCGCGGGCTTATCCTCGGCGGGGGCTTCCGCAGAGGGGGCTACCTCGGCCTTGGCTTCGGCCTTCTTCTTGGCCGGGGCCTTCTTCTTGGCGGGCGCCTTCTTGGCCGCAGCGGCATCGACGGTCGCGTCGGCCTCGATGGCCGCCTGAAGTTCGTCCATGGTCACCTCACGTTCGGTGACTTCGGCCTTTTCGAACAGGAAATCGACGACCTTGTCCTCGTAGAGCGGAGCGCGCAGCTGGGCGGCGGCCATCGGATCGGACTGGATATATTGCACGAAGCGCTCGCGATCCTCGGCGCGGTACTGCATTGCCGCCTGCTGAACCAGCATCGTCATTTCCTGCTGCGTCACCTCCACGCCGTTGGCCTGGCCGATTTCCGAAAGCAGCAGACCCAGACGCACGCGGCGCTCGGCGATCGCGCGGTATTCGTCCTTTTCATCCTCGATCTGCTTGAGCGCAGCGGCCGGATCGTCCTCGCGCGCAGCTTCCTGCTGGAGCTGGGCCCAGATCTGCCGGAATTCGGCCTCCACCATGGTGCCGGGCACTTCGAAGCTGTGGCCCGCGGCGAGCTGATCGAGCAGCGCGCGCTTCATCTGGGTGCGGGTGAGACCGGCGGTCTGCTGCTCGAGCTGTGCCTTCATGATCTCGCGCAGCTTCTCGAGGCTGTCGAGTCCGAGGCTCTTGGCGAACTCCTCATCCACGGTCGTCTCGGTCTCGACCTTCACCGCCTTCACGGTGACGTCGAAGGTCGCCTGCTTGCCGGCGAGATGCTTGGCCTGGTAGTTTTCCGGGAAGGTGACGGTGATGGTCTTTTCCTGACCGGCCTTCACGCCCTTGAGGCTGTCTTCGAAGCCGGGGATGAAGGTGCCCGAGCCGAGCACCAGCGCCGCGTCTTCGGCCTTGCCGCCCTCGAACTCGACGCCGTCGATCTTGCCGACGAAATCGATGATCAGCTGATCGCCCTCGGCGGCCTTCCTGGTCTTGGGCGCGTCCTTGTAGCTCTTGTTCTGGCGGGCGATGTTGGCGAGCGCTTCGTCGACCTGCGCTTCGGTGACCGGCACGACCAGCTTTTCGAGCTTCAGACCGTCGATGCTGGGCGTTTCGATCGCCGGCAACACCTCGAGGCTGACGGTGATCTCGGCGTCCTTGCCCTGCGCGTAGTCCGGGTTGAGGCCCACTTCCGGCTGCATCGCCGGGCGCAGCCCTTCGTCACGCAGCAGCTTTTCGACCGATTCGCGGATGGTGTCGTTCACCACCTGACCGTGCAGGGCTTCGCCATGCATCTTCTTGACGAGATTGGCCGGCACCTTGCCCGGACGGAAGCCGGGCATCCGCACCTGCGGCGCCACCTTCTTGATCTCGGCATCGATCCTTGCGGTGAGATCGGCAGCCGGAATCGTGATCAGATAGGCGCGCTTGAGCCCTTCGTTGACGGTCTGCTTGGTGTGCATGGGAACTGGTCTGAAGCCTTCTATGATAGAATTCCGAAAGGCCGGGACAGGCTGGGGGCGAATTGGTGCGGGCGAAGGGACTCGAACCCCCACATCTTGCGATGCCAGAACCTAAATCTGGTGCGTCTACCAATTTCGCCACGCCCGCATGCCCGAACGAAGCGGCGCGGGAAGCATGGCCCCCCGCGCGTATCAGCGCGTGCCCTTATCCCCCGCAAGCCAAAAGGGCAAGCGCAACACGCTTGTCGGGCGTGCAAAGCCGGATTAAGGGCGCGGCCATGACTGAAGAGACCCCTGCAACCGCCCCCGCCAGCGCCGGCCCGGACGTTCCGCCCGATCACTTGTCGGTCAATCCGCGCAGTCCGTTCTTCGATGCGGAGAAGCTCCGGCGCGGTGTCGGCATTCGCTTCCGGGGCCGGGTGCGCACCGATGTCGAGGAATATTCGATCTCCGAAGGCTGGGTGCGTGTCCAGGCCGGCAAGACGGTGGACCGCAAAGGCCAGCCGCTAACGATCAAGCTCACCGGCCCGGTCGAGGCGTGGTACGAAGATCTGGGCGAGAACCCGCCGGTCGCCCAGAAGGGCTGAGCCGAGGGCCAAGCTTGCCAAAAGAGGCGTTTGCGCCCACTTGGGCGGCATCATGTCGCTCCCCAAGAAGCCCGAAGTCGTCATCATCGGCCGTCCCAATGTCGGCAAGTCCACCCTGTTCAACCGGCTGGTGGGCAAGAAACTCGCGCTGGTCGACGATCAACCCGGGGTGACGCGCGACCGCCGGATGGGCGATGCGGTGATCGCCGGGCTACACTTCACCGTGGTCGATACCGCCGGCTGGGAGGACGAGGACGAACTCTCGCTGCCCGGGCGGATGCGCAAGCAGACCGAGGCGAGCCTTGCGGGGGCGGACGCGGCGATCTTCGTGGTCGACGCGCGCGCCGGCCTTACCCCGCTCGACGAGGAAATCGCCCGCTACCTGCGCGAACAGGACGTGCCGGTGGTCGTCGTTGCCAACAAGGCCGAGGGCGCAGCCGGAGAAAGCGGGGCAATGGAAGCCTATGCACTCGGCCTTGGCGAACCGCTGGCCATGTCGGCCGAGCATGGCGAGGGCATCGCCGATCTGTTCGGCGGACTGTGGCCGATCATCGGTGCCAAGGCGCAAGCCTGGGAGGCAGCACAGGACGCGCTGCGCGCCGAGATGGGCGCGCCGGAAGGGGAGGAGCGCCATCACGTGCCACTAAAGCTCGCGATCGTCGGCCGGCCCAATGCCGGCAAATCCACCCTCATCAACCGGCTGCTCGGCGAAGAGCGCCTACTGACCGGGCCGGAGGCCGGTATCACCCGCGATTCGATCGCAATCGACTGGCAGTGGACCGATCCCAAGTCGGGCAAGACCCGCGATGTCCGGCTGATCGACACGGCGGGCATGCGCAAGAAGCGCAATGTCACCGAAAAGCTCGAAAAGCTCTCGGTCGCCGATGCCCGTCGGGCGGTGGACTTCGCCGAAGTCGTGGTGCTGCTGCTCGACGCGACGCAGGGGCTTGAGCACCAGGACTTGAAGATCGCGTCGCTGGTGCTCGAAGAGGGCCGGGCGCTGATGGTGGCGATCAACAAGTGGGATGTGGCCGAGGACGCGAGCAAGCTGTTCAACGGCATCCGCGCCGCGCTCGATGATGGCCTGGCGCAGGTGCGCGGCCTGCCGCTGTTCGCCGTGTCAGCCAAGACCGGCAAAGGGCTCGACCAGATGATCGGTGCCGCCTTCGAACTGCGCGAGGCATGGTCGAAGCGCGTGCCGACTGCGGCCTTGAACCGCTGGTTCGACGACGCGCTCGAAGCCAACCCGCCCCCCGCCCCCGGCGGCAAGCGCATCAAGCTGCGTTACATCACCCAGGCGGGCACCCGTCCGCCGCGCTTCGTGATCTTCGGCACCCGGCTCGACCTGCTGCCCAAGAGCTATGAGCGTTACCTTGTCAACGGCATCCGCGCCAAGCTCGGCTTCGAGGCGGTGCCGGTGCGCGTGACGCTCAAAACCAACAAGAACCCCTACGCCAAGGACTAGCGCCGCGATGCTGCTCGATCTGCTTGCCGCCGCCGCTTTCGAGGCCGCGCATAAAACGCCCTTCGCCTTCGAGATCATCGAGCGCACCGCATCCACTCCGAGGGTGCAGCAAGTGGTGCAGCTGAGCCTCGCGCCTGCCTTCCTGCTCTCGGGTATCGGAGCGATCATGAACGTGGTGATGAGCCGGATGATCTGGATCGCCCAGCGGGTCGAGAAGATCGAGGATGCGCGCGCCCGCGGGGAACAGCCTGACAGCTGGCGCGCGGCCGAACTGGTGTGGCTCAAACAGCGGCGCAAGCTGGCGCAGGGCGCGATTTTCTTCTCGACCGCGGCGGCCGTCATCATCAGCCTCGTGATCGGCCTGCTGTTCATCTCGGCCTACATCGCCGCACAGATCGGCACGGTGATCGCCGCGCTCTGGGTGCTCACGATGGTGCTGCTGGTGACGGGGCTGGGCTTCTTCCTGATGGAGACGCGGCTGGCCGCACGCAGCGCCCAGCCTGCGAAGGAGTGACGCCGGTCAGCAATCGCCTGCGGGTGCGCTTTGCAGCTGGCAGTAGTTCTGCAGCCCCATGCGTTTGATCAGCTCGAACTGGGTTTCGATGAAATCGACGTGATCTTCCTCGTTCGTGAGGATGTAGGCAAAAAGATCGCGGCTGACATAGTCGCGCACGCTTTCGCAATGTTCGATTGCATCGCGCAGGAGCGGGATCGCCTCGTTCTCGAGCGCCATGTCGGCCTTGAGCACTTCCTCGACCGTCTCGCCCACCTTGAGCTTGTGGATCGCTTGAAAGTTGGGCAGCGCTTCCAAAAACAGGATGCGCTCGGCCAGCTTGTCGGCGTGCTCCATTTCCTCGATCGATTCCTTGCGCTCGTAGGCGGCCAGCTTTTTCAGGCCCCAGTTGTCGAGCACCCGGTAATGGAGCCAGTATTGATTGATGGCGGTCAGCTCGTTGGTGAGCGCCTGATTGAGATAGTCGATGACCTTCGGGTCGCCCTTCATCGGAAAGCTCCTTGCGAAATGTCAAAGCCGGTTGGCGGCATTGCCTGGTAGATAGACGCTACCGGGCCATATCCGCAAGGTGCATCAGGGAAATTTCTTTACGAATCAGCGGTTTGCGAGATATTCGCAATCGCGTCTCGCGGCGCTTATACTGCGAATTCCTCGCACTTGGCGGCAGCTCGTTCCGCGTCGATGATTTCCTGCGCTTCTTCAAGACATTGGCCGCAATTGGGGCGCTTGCCGAGGCAGGCATAGGTCGCTTCGGCATCGCCATCGCAGGCCAGAGCCGCCTTTCGCAAATCAATCTCACGGATGGCGTTGCAGATGCAGATGTACATGGGCGCGCGAATCTTTCTTGCGAAGCGTTTGCGGCAGCCAAGATATGCGAACTACTCTCAATAACAAGTAGGAAAATCATCTGCGCACGGGGAACAACCGCCGATATGTCAGGCAGCGCCACAGCCATTCGAGCGGACCGTAATGGAAGCGGTCGAGCCAAGGCTTCGACCATGCCAGCATCGCGATCCACGCCAGCACCACCACGATATAGAGCTGGGGGCGGTTCAACTGCCCGAACAGCCCGAGCGCCCAGCCGTGGAAAACGAACATCATCGCGATCGAGGTGCCGAGATAGTTGGTGAAGGCCACGCGGCCCGCGGCGCGGATGCGGTCACCGAGCCAGCCGGTCGCCGAGGGCGCATAGGCCACCAGAAGCGCGGCGAGGCCCAGCACCATCCACAGGCGCGGCAACATCGACCAGCCGACGAAGCCAGCGAGCGTTCCATAATAGCTGAACCCGCCCGCCTGCACCACCAGACCGATCGCCAGATGCGCCAGCGCACCGGCGATCAGTCCGCTCCAGCCCCAGCGCAACAGCCGCGCCCGCGGAATCCCGCCGCTGAAGAAACCCTGACGGTAGAGTGCCATGCCAATCAGCATCAGCGGCAGGGTCTCGAACCCAAACAGCGCGGCGTTGGTCAAGGGCTCGTACCACTGCTCGGTCAGGCGGTGCCTCACCAGCATCGCGTAATCGCCCGCCGCCATCGCCGCATCGGGCACCTTGCCCCGGGCGAGGGCATTTTCCATCTCCACCCTCAGGCCGGCACGCTGTTCGGCGAATTCGGGGGTGGACTGACCCAAGGGGGTGTCGAAGACAAGCCAAGGCATCGTCAGCCAGGCTCCCAGCAAGAATGCCCCGAGCAAATAGCCCGTCACGCCCAGGCTGAACTGGGTCTTCGGGCGCCACTGGAGAGCGGCGAGCGCAATCAGGCCGAAGAGCGCGTAGAGGAACAGGATATCACCGGGCCAGATGAAGAAGAAGTGGATCATCCCGAACAGGGCCAGGATGGCCAGCCGCCACGCCTGAAGCCCCCGGGTTGCGCCCTTGGCCCAGGCCTTTTCCATGAACAGCCACATCCCGGCCCCGAACAGCAGCGTGAACAGGCCGCGCATCTTCCCGTCGATCAGGATGAACTGGCCGATCCACATCCACCCGCCCGGATCGCCCGGATCGGTTTTGAACGCGGCGGGATACAGATAGGCTTCCATCGGCTGCCCGAAGGCAACGATATTGGCGGCAAGAATTCCCATCACCGCAAGGCCGCGAATGAAATCGAGCGTGTCGATCCGTGCGGATGCAGCCACAGGCGCGATGGCCGCCGCAGCTTGGCCGGCACCGTCATGCGCGGCGCGAACGCCGATGGTCCCGTCCATAGCCGGTTGTCCCCTTTTGTGGCGCGGCCAGCCTAGCAAAGGCGCAGGCGATGAAGAAGTATCGTCGCGGGCGGCTTATCGAACCGTGTCACCCGCTTGGCCGAAAATCACTCCTGGCCCGCAACCAGACAGGCCTGCCCCTGCGCCTTGAGCCGGGAACAGGCGCGCGCGGCGTCAGCCTCGGTGGCAAAACCGGCCGCCAGCAGCCGGTTCAGCCGGCCGCTGGGAATGATGGTCTTCCTCGTCCCGGCCAGCACGGGATTGCCCGATAGCGCGGCCCACATGCGATCGGCGTTGGCCGGCACGCCGAAGGAGCCGAGCTGCACCCGCCAGGTTCCGCCGGTGCGCACCGCCGGCCCCTCGTCGCGGGCCGGCACCGCAGCAGGTACCGGCGCGGCTGTCGATCTGGCTGCCTGGCTCGGTTGCGGGGCCACGGGGACTGCGGCTGGCGCGGCAGGGGTCGCGGTTCCGAGTTCAAGCGCGGCCAGTTCGGTGCTGCGCCGGGCCTTGGCGTCGGCCTCGATCTGGCGAGCCAATGACTGCGCCTGCTGCCGCTGCACCAGCGGCACATAGCGATCCATCTGCGTGATCGCTTCCTTCGCCTGCGGCAGGCCCTGGCCCTGCGCCAGCGTGATCAGCGCATAGGCGCGGACCCAGTCACGCGGGGCATAGTCGGCGTTGAAGTGCGACAGGCCCAGCACGTATTGGGCACGCGGATCGCCGCGTTCGGCCGCCGCGCGAATCAAGGGCATGGCCTTTTCCTGCTCGCCTTCCTGGAACAGCATCAGCCCGTAATTGTCGGCCGCCTTGACATGGCCGCGCTGCGCCGCCTCCTCGTACAGCTGGCGCGCCTTGGCCGTGTTCGCCGGGACGCCGCGCCCCAGGCGGTAGGCCTGCGCCAGATTGAATAGCGCGTCAGGATCACCCTGGGCGGCAGGGCCCTGCCACTCGGTCACGGCGCGGGCATAATCGCCCTCGCTCCACGCATCGACTCCGGCCTTCACGTCCGCGCCAGCCGGAGCCGCGGCAAGCAACGCCAGCAGCGCCGCAACGATGCCCGTCCGGGTTCCTGCAATGGTCCAAGCCATAAGGCCTCGCGTCATCCTGTCAGGTTTCAAGCCGCGCTCTTCTAAGCACGATACGGTTAGCAAATCCTTGTTGAGCATCACCTGATCCCGTGAGGCCGCGGATCCGCGGCAGCAAACCACCCCCGGTCGCCTCGACAAAGCGTTTGGCTACGGCCTGTTAACCCAAAATTAGGGGTATCCTGCGATCCCGTGCCCATCCGGTCGCAAATCGGGGTCGCAATGGGGCGGCACGAGGCGGCATCAATCCAGGGGGACCCAGGCGTTGCGTGTACTCGCTTTGGCATCGCAGAAAGGCGGATCGGGCAAGACGACCCTGTCCGGACATCTGGCCGTCCAGGCCCAGCGCGCGGGCGCCGGCCCGGTCGTGTTGATCGACATCGATCCGCAGGGTTCGCTGGCTGACTGGTGGAACGAGCGCGAAGCGGAGTATCCCGCCTTCGCCCAGACCACGGTCTCGCGCCTCGCAAACGATCTTCAGGTGCTGCGCCAGCAAGGTTTCAAGCTGGCGGTCATTGACACCCCGCCGGCCATCACCATGGCGATCCAGTCGGTGATCTCGGTCGCCGAGCTGATCGTGGTGCCGACCCGTCCCAGCCCGCACGATCTGCGTGCGGTGGGCGCCACGGTCGACCTGTGCGAACGCGCGGGCAAGCCGCTGGTGTTCGTCGTCAACGCCGCCACGCCCAAGGCCAAGATCACCTCGGAAGCCGCTGTGGCGCTGTCGCAGCATGGCACCGTCGCGCCGATCACGCTCCACCACCGCACCGATTTCGCGGCCTCGATGATCGACGGCCGTACGGTGATGGAAGTCGACCCTGAAGGCCGCTCGGCGGCCGAGATCGGCGCGCTGTGGCGATACATCGCCGACCGGCTCGAAAAGAATTTCCGTCGCACCGTGTTTGCTCCGGTCCCGAACGGTATCGGCCAGCCGATGGGCGGTGTGCCGCGTCCGGCTGGCGGCTTTGGTCGCCGGGTAGCGCAGTAGGCAACCCCAAGGGGAAACAGGGCGATGTCCGATTCCGGTTTTGCCTCTCTCGGCCCCACCTTGCTGGCCCGCAAGGGCGGCGCCAAGCCCGCGATGCGTCCGCAGGTCGCCCCGCTGATGGTCGACGAGACGCAAATCGCCGCGCTGGCAGAAGAACAGCTCGAGGATCTCGGCTGGAATGACATGGGCGATAGCGAGAGCAGCAGCGAAAGCGGAGCCGGTGCCGATGTCGTCGTGCCGATCAGCGCGGCTGTCACCCCCGCCGAGGCTGTCTCGGCGCACAGCCCGATCGTGCGCCGTCAGCGGCGCCGCCTTGAAGAGCGCGTGCTGGCCGATGCGGCGATGACCGGCCCAGAATACGCCGCCGGGGTGGCGCAAGCGGCAGAGGAAGAGGGGTACGCGGATGATTGCGCGGCTGCGGACCATGCGCCGCTCGCCCCGCCGCCATCGCCCGGCGTCGGTTCGGCAAAGGTGCGCCGCACGCCCCGCACACCAGCCCGCAGATCGGCCCGCACCCTCGCCCCGGTGGCCGAACGCCGCGCCGCCTTCACCTTGCGGCTCGATCCCGAGCGCCATCTCAAGCTGCGCCTTGCCGCGACCATGCAGGGTGTGAGCGCGCAGGCGCTGGTGACCGAGGCACTCGACGCCATGCTTGCTGAATTCGACGAACTCGACGTGATCGCCGCTCACCTCAAACGCCACTGACACCCACCACCATCGCGACCGAGAGGATCAACAGGGGGATTATGACCATGGACCGCAGCACCAAGACCGGCTTCACCGCGCCGCGCCTCGCCCTCGCTGTCACCACAGCGCTGGCGGGCCTCGCGCTCGCAGGCTGCTCGACCTCGGTCGCGCCGCGCGCCGAGGTGTCGTTCTCCAGTGCGCAGGTGGCGTTGCAGAAGGGCCAGGCCGACAAAGCCATCGCCCATGCCGAGGCCGCCGTGCTGGCAGAGCCGCGCAACCCCGGATTTCGCGCGCTGCTCGGTGCCGCCTATCTCGAAGCAGGCCGCTTCCAGTCGGCTGCGACAACCTTCAACGACGCGCTCGAACTCGGCAATGAGGACGCGCGCACCGTGCTGAGCTTCGCACTGGCCAAGATCGCACTGGGCGAAGGCAGGGCGGCGGTGCAGGTGCTCGACGACTATGCCAAACTGATCGATCCCGCCGATCTCGGCCTCGCCTATGCCCTCGCCGGCCAGCCGGAACGCGGTATCCACGTGCTCACCAACGCGGTGCGCGCCAGCGACGAGGCAACCCCCAAGCTGCGCCAGAACCTCGCCTACACCTACGCGCTCGCCGGCAACTGGCGCGCGGCGCGAGTGATGGCAGCCGAGGACGTGCCCGCCGACCAGCTCGACACGCGCCTCGCCGAATGGGCGGCGATGTCCGCGCCCGAACATTTCCAGCAGCGCGTCGCGGCGATGTTGCAGGTGACCCCGCGCATGGATGCAGGGCAGCCGCAGCGCCTCGCGCTGGCCAATTTCCCGGCGCAGGACGTGATGGTGGCCGAGGCCGCCGCGCAGGGCGAGATGCCGGTGATGGCCGAGGCCGCGCCCTCCGAGCCCGCTGCTGCCCCGCAGCCGGCGGTCGCAAGCTCGCGGCAGAGCTTTGCGGAGGCCTTCGCCGCGCCCGCGGCAAGCCCGGCGAATGCCGAGGGCGTGCGCTTCGTTTCCAACCCGGTGGTGCAGCAGCTCCCCACCCGTGCCGAACGCGCCGCGCCGCGCGGCGGCCGCCGTTTGGCCGCCAGCTCGCAGCGCCGCATGACCGGCACGCCTGCCGCCCCGGTAGCGAGCGACAAGAGCGCCAACACCCACCTCGTCCAGCTGGGGGCCTATGACAGCAAGATCGAGGCCGAGCGCGGCTGGACCGTGCTCAAGGGTAAGTTCCCGCAGCTCAGGGATCACGATGTCGTCATCACCGAGGCGGTGGTGAACGGCCGCACCTTCTGGCGCGTGGCGGCTGCCGGTTTCGGCGCGATGAGCGCCAAGGCGATGTGCGGCACCGTCAGGTCGGCCGGTCGCGGCTGCTTTGCCTATGCCGGAACCACCCCGCCCCCGGGTGCGGTCGATCGCGGCGTGCGCCTCGCGGCCCGCACGCGCTAGAGAGTCCTTCCTTCCTGCGGTTGGCGCAGCAAAAAGCCCCCGGCGCGCCACGGCTCTCCTGGGGCTATTTGCTGGCGGGGTTCAGGCTGACAGCCGGACGCCGCCCTTCCACAGGCCCAGCACACGGCCTTGCGCGCCCTGACGGTCGAAGGGGGTGTTATCGGCAGTCGCCTCCATCTTGCGGCGATCGATGATCCACGGCGCATCGGGATCGATCAGCGCAAGGTCAGCCTCCAAACCAGCCGAAAGCTCTCCTGCCGGAACACCGAGCAGGCGGGCGGGGTTGCGGGCGAGCAGATCGAAGGCGCGGGCCGTGTCGATCACACCGTCGCGCACCAGCCCCAATGTCATGGCGAGCAGCGTCTCGGCCCCGGCCATGCCCGACGCGGCATCGGCGAAAGGCAGACGCTTGTCCTCCGGCCCACGCGGATCGTGGCCGCTGGCGATGACATCGACCGTGCCGTCGCCGATCGCTGCCAGCGCCGCCTGACGATCAGCCTCACAGCGCAACGGGGGCGAAAGGCGGGCGAAGGTGCGGTAATCGACGATCGCCAGATCTGACAGCATGAAATGCGCGGGCGTGATACCGCAGGTGACCTTGACCCCGCGTGCCTTCGCGCCCCGGACGAGGTCGAACCCAGCAGCGGTGGTGACCTGCCGGAAATGGAGGCGCGCGCCCGCCAGTTCGGCCAGCGCCAGATCGCGGGCAATCGCCAGCGCCTCGGCCTGCGCCGGGGCGGCAGGCAGGCCTAGCCGGGTGGCGATTTCGCCCGCTGTCGCCACCGCATCTGCGGCAAGGCCCGCATCCTCGGCATGGGTCACAACCACCAGATCGAGCATCGCGGCATAGCGCAGCAGGCGCAGCATCACCCCCGAATCGGCGATCCAGCGCCGGCCCGTGGCGATTCCCTTGGCCCCTGCCTCCTGCATCAGCGCGAGTTCAGCCAGTTCGCGGCCCTCCAGGCCGCGGGTCGCGGCGGCGAGCGGATGGACCCACAGATCGGGCTTTCCGCTCTTGGCGATGAAGCCCACGCGGCTCGGCAGATCGAGCGGCGGGGCTTGATCGGGCATCAACGCCGCGCGGGTGATGCCGCCGAAATGGAATGCCGGCTTGTCCACCGCGAACACGCCCAGATCGACGAGCCCGGGGGCGACGAGCTTGCCGTGCGCATTGACGACTTCGTCGCCTTCCCGCGCGCTCACATCAGGGCCGATCGCGACGACCAGGCCGTCGGCGCAACGCACAGCGCCCGCCACGATCCCGTCGGGTGTGACCAGCTTGGCATTGGTGATGGTAAGCGGCCGCGACTGCTTCATGCCCAGCCCTCCAGCCCGCGCGCCTCGCGGGTGAGAATATCGAGACAGGCCATGCGAATCGCCACGCCCATCTCCACCTGCCGGGTGATCAGCGAGCGGCCCACCATGTCGGCAACCTCGCTATCGATCTCGACCCCGCGGTTCATCGGCCCCGGATGCATCACCAGCGCATCCGGACGGGCCAACGCCAAACGCTCCCGCGTCAAGCCGTAGAGATGCCGATATTCGCGCGCGGAGGGGATGAACTGCCCGCTCATCCGTTCCGATTGCAGCCGCAGCATCATCACCACGTCCGCCCCATCGAGCGCCTCGTCAAACCGGTAGAAGGCACGCACCCCCATCGCTTCGATCCCGTCCGGCATCAGCGCCGGCGGCGCGCAAACGCGCACATCGGCCCCCAGCGCGGTGAGGCATAGGATGTTCGAACGTGCCACGCGGCTGTGCAGGATATCGCCGCAGATCACCACCTTGAGACCGGTGAAGTCCTCCGTCCCCTCGCCGCGCTCGGCCAGAGCGTGGCGCAAGGTCAGCGCGTCGAGCAGCGCCTGGGTCGGGTGTTCGTGGCTGCCGTCGCCGGCATTGAGCACCGGGCAATCGACCTTGTCGGCGATCAGCCCGGTCGCGCCCGAGGAACCATGCCGGATCACGATCGCATCGGCGCGCATGGCGTTGAGCGTGATCGCGGTGTCGATCAGCGTCTCGCCCTTCTTCACCGAGCTTTGCGCGGCGTGCATGTTGACCACGTCGGCACCCAGCCGCTTGCCCGCGATTTCGAAGGACAGCAGCGTGCGGGTCGAATTCTCGAAAAAGGCGTTGATGATGGTCAGGCCCGCCAGCAGATCGCTGTGCTTGGCGCTCTGCCGGTTGAGCGCGACCCACTGTTCAGCCTGATCCAGCAGATAGAGTATTTCATGGCGCTGCAACTGACCGATGCCGGTGAGATCGCGGTGCGGAAAGGCCATGCGTCCCGTCGGAAAGCGGCCCGAAGACGCGGAAAGATCGGTAGTAGCCATTAAAGCCACGCCCTTAGTCGAGCCGCAACCGCCGCTCAACCCGTGGCGTAAGCTTTCCAATGGAAGTTGGCGCTTAAAGCACCTAGACGATGGCGACATGGCGGCAGCGACGCAAAAGAGGCAGTTTTTATGAGTTTCGTGGCCAAGGTCTGGAAAATCCTCGTCGGGATCAAGGACGGGCTTGTCCTGTTGTTCTTGCTGCTGTTCTTCGTTGCACTATTCGCCATCCTCTCGGCCCGCCCTCACCCCGGCCAAGTGCGCGAAGGCGCGCTGCTGATCGAGCTTTCGGGCCGCATCGTCGAGGAAAAGTCGATGCTCGATCCGATCGAGGCGCTGTTGTCGGGCGCCGCCCCGGTCGAGGAGTATCGCGCGCGCGATCTGGTGCGCGCGCTCGATGCGGCGGCCACCGACGATCGGATCAAGGCCGTGGTGCTCGATCTCACCACCTTTACCGGTGGCGGGCAGGTGCACCTCACCGAAATCGGCGAGGCGATGGACCGTGTCCGCAAGGCCAAGAAGCCGGTGCTGACCTTCGCGCTCGGTTATGCCGATGACCACATGCTGCTGGCCGCCCATGCGAGCGAGGTGTGGCTCGATCCGCAAGGCGTGGCGCTGGTCACCGGGCCGGGTGGCAACAATCTTTATTTCGCCGATCTGCTGCAAAGGATCGGGGTCAATGCCCACATTTACCGCGCAGGCCAGTTCAAGTCGGCGGTCGAGCCCTATTCGCGCAGTTCGATGTCGGACGAGGCGCGCGAGAGCATCGCGGGCGTTTACAACGCGCTGTGGTCGGAGTGGCAAGCCAATGTGAAAAGGGCGCGCCCCAAGGCCGATCTGGCAGGGGTCACCGGCGATACGGCGGGCTTCATCGCAGCCGGGGGTGGCGATCTGGCCGATGCGGCGCTCAAGGCCGGGCTGGTTGACAGGCTGGGGGACCGCGCGCAGTTCGGCGCCCGGGTCGCAGAAATCGCGGGCAAGGACAGTGCGGACGACACGCCCGGCGCATTCGCCGCGAGCGATCTGAACGCCTTCCTCGCCGATCTTGGCCCAGAGCGTTCGGGCAAGGCGATCGGCGTGGTGACCATCGCGGGGGAGATTGTCGATGGCGATGCCGGGCCGGGCACTGCCGGCGGCCGACGCATCGCCGACCTGCTCGATCAGGCGCTCGACGATGATCTGGCCGCGCTGGTGGTGCGGGTCGATTCGCCCGGCGGCTCGGCCATCGCGGCGGAGGAAATGCGCCTGGCGATCCAGCGATTCCGTGACCGCAAGATCCCGGTCGTCGTATCCTTCGCCAATATTGCGGCCAGCGGCGGCTACTGGGTGGCGACCGCGTCCGACCGAATCTTCGCTCAACCCGAGACTATCACCGGCTCGATCGGGGTGTTCGCGGTGGTGCCGACCTTCGAACAAGCCGCAGCCAAGATCGGGGTCAACGCCGACGGCTACAAAACCACCCCGCTTTCGGGGCAGCCCGATATTCTCGGCGGCTTCTCGCCCGAGATCGAGGCAGTGTTGCAGGCAGGTGTCAGCGCGACCTACCGCGATTTTCTGATCCGGGTCGCCCGGGCGCGCAAAATGACCGTCGCCAAAGTCGACACCTTGGCCCAAGGACGCGTGTGGGACGGGGGCGCGGCACGGCAGATGGGCCTTGTCGACCAGTTCGGCGGACTCGAAGACGCGCTCGAATGGGCCGCAGCAAAGGCCGGCCTGAAGAAAGGCGAGTGGCATCCCGTGTTCCTCGGCGAGGAGGGCGAGAATTTCGATCCGCTGATCCGGCGGTTGCTCGCAAAGCAGGAAAGCGCGTCTGCCAAGCTGGCGGGCGGCGATCCTTTCGCCCTGATTGCGCGTCGGCAGAACGAACTGGCCGCACGGCTGGTGCATGATGCCGGGTGGTTCGCACGCGGCACCGGTGTGCAGGCCTATTGCCTTGAATGTCCGTCCCGCGCCCCCGTGGCGAAAGCTGCCGCCCGCGCTCCGGCGAGCGGCATGGCCGCGCTGGTCCGCCTCCTCATGGCCGATTGAGTGCGCGCGGAAAAGTCTCTTCGCGATGGCTTGCGGGCGCTTGCCAAACGCAGCCGAGCACAGTAATGGCCCGCCCCTGTCCGGGGCAGAGGCCCTCATCCGGACGGGCGCGTAGCTCAGCGGTAGAGCACACCCTTCACACGGGTGGGGTCACAGGTTCAATCCCTGTCGCGCCCACCATTTTTCCCAAGGTTTCAGAGGCTTTTAGCTTCGGCGGGAAAGATGGTAGGTCTGCTTGATGCGGAACATTGCGCGAAAATGCAGGCCGGTGCAGGCAAAATCCGTACAAATCCCGTACATCACCGACCCACAGGTTCGCGCCCTGTTTTAGCACGGATAACGGCCTTCGATGTGCCGGTTGTAGTAGCGACCCTTCGAGCTGGCGTTGCAGAGGCCTTCCCAGATATGGGCCGGCACGCCGCAGAAGCTGTAGGGTTTGCCTTCTGGGAACCAGATCGTCAGCTGGCCGGTCGCCAGCTTGGCGAAACCGGCATCCGAATGACCTCGGCACTACTCGACCAATGCGCGAACTTCTCGCGCAATTGCGCCAACCGTGCGACTGCTGCCCTTCGACATGGTGAGTTCTGCCGCTGCATGCGCGCGGCCAGAAACGTCTCGCGGCTTGACCGGGCAGACGACTTCGCGGCAAGGCCGGGAAACGGCATCCTGCCGGTCGAGACGGGGAATTTTCATGCGCAACAGGTTGTGGGGTCGGTGGCGGTCGGTGCTGGCGGCGTTGGTCGGCGCGGCGCTGTGGGCGAGCCTGCCGGCGCAGGCGCAGTCTTTCATCGAAGGCACCTTCGATCCCGCGATCCCGACCTTGACCGCAACCGTCGGCCACGCGCCCGGCACCCGCATCACCTCGCCCGATCAGACCTATTCCTACCTGACGGCCCTTGCCGAAGCCGCGCCTGACCGCACCCGGCTGGTGCAATATGCGACCAGCTGGGAGGGCCGCCCGCTTTATTATGTCGTCATCTCGAACCCTGAAAACATCGCCCGGCTCGACGCGATCCGCGCCGACCTTGCCAATATCGCCGCAGGACGCGCCTCGAACGGGGCGGCCCTGCCGGTGATCTGGTTGGCTTACGGCGTCCACGGCAACGAGATTTCCTCGACCGACGCCGCGCTGATGACCGCCTATCACCTGCTCGCGGCGCAGGACGATCCCCGCGCGGCGCGGATCATGCGCGAAACCATTGTGGTGATCGATCCGATGCAGAACCCCGACGGGCGGGCCCGCTTCGTCAACAATTTCCTCGCCGCCAGCGGGATCGCTCCATCCGCCGACCGCCAGGCAGCCGAGCATGACGAGCCCTGGCCGAGCGGGCGAGTCAATCATTACATGTTCGATCTCAACCGCGACTGGTTCACCCTCAGCCAGCCTGAGACCCGCGGCAAAATCGCCGCGATCCGCGAATGGAACCCGGTGGTGGTGATCGACCTGCACGAGATGGGCGGGGACGAGACCTATTTCTTCAGCCCCGCCGCCCAGCCCTTCAGCCCCAATCTGACCCCCGCACAGATCCGCGCCTACGAGCTGATCGGCCGTGCCAACGCGGCCGCTTTCGATGCGCGCGGCGAGCCCTATTTCACCCGCGAGGTCTATGACCTTTTCTACCCCGGTTATGGCGACACCTGGAACGCGCATCAGGGCGCGATCGGAGCGACCTACGAACAGGGCTCGGCACGGGGCCTCGTGTTCGAACGGCGCGACGGCACCACGCTGACCTATGCCGACGGGGTGATGAACCACTTCATCGCCAGCCTCGCAACCGCAGGCGCGGTTGCCGAGAACCCGCAGCGCTTCCTTGCCGACTTCGCCCAATATCGTGCTGCCAACGCTGCCGGCGCAGCCGGTCGCGGCACCTATCTGATCGACCTGTCCAAGCGGCGCTGGAATGCCGAGAACCTCGGCCGCCGTCTTGCGGCGCAGGGCATCACCGTGCTGCGCCGCGAGGGGCCGGTGAGCGCCTGCGGCAAGAGCTATCCGCGGGGATTCCTCGCTGTTCCGCAGGCCCAGCCGGCCGCGCGCCTTGTCAGGAGCCTGCTCGACCGCGACACCCCGCTGCCGGCCGATTTTCTTGCAGAGCAGGAACGGCGCCGCACGCAGGATCTGCCGCACGAACTTTATGATGTAACCGCATGGTCTGTCGGGCTGATGTCGGGCACCGCGGTGACTTTATGCAATGCTCCAGCAACCGGCACGCAACTGGCTGCCGACACCCCCATTGCGCCGCTGACCGAAGGGACGGGCAGCTTTGCCCTAGCCGTGCCTTGGACCGACAGTGGCCAGGCCCGCCTCGTCACGCTCGCGCTGCGCGAAGGGATCGAAGGGCGGGTGACCGACAAGGCCTTCGCCACCGCCGGACGCGAGTTCCCGCGCGGCACCGTGGTGTTCCCGGCTGGCAGCAATACGCCCGCCAGGATGGCCCGCCTCGCCGAACTGGCCCGTGAGGTCGGCGCGCAGACCGTGGCACTCGAATCGGGCTGGGTCGATCGCGGCCCCAACCTCGGCAGCGAGAGCTTCGCCCGTCTGACCCTGCCGCGTATCGCCATTGCGTGGGACGATGGCATATCGCAGCTTAGCGCCGGTTCGATGCGTTATGTGCTCGAACAACGCCTCGGCCTGCCGGTGACCCCGATCCGCACCGCCCGCCTCGCCCGCGCCGATCTGTCGGACTATGATGTGGTGCTGGTGCCCGAGGGCAATCCCTCCGCGCAGCTTGGCGAGTCGGGCCAGCGGGGCTTGCGCGCCTTCGTTCAGCGCGGCGGGGTGCTGGTCGTCATCGGCGACAGTCTCGAGACTTTCAGCAGCGGCAAGGATGCGCTCCTTGCAGTCAAGCGCGAGGCCGCACTCGGCCGCGATCCAGGTAAGGCCGAAGAGGCCAAGGACGATCTCGCCGAAGCGGTCGCGATCACCAATGACAGCGAATACCGCGAGGCGATCAAGGATCCCGCAGCCCTGCCCGACACGCTACCGGGCGCGCTGCTCAATGTCGTCGGCGAGCCCGATCATTTTCTCTCCGCAGGCTATGACGACGGCGCGGTCGTCCTCGCGGCAGGGACGCAAATCTTCACCCCGCTCGGGCGCGACAAGGGTGTCAACGCGGTGCGCTTCGCCGCGCCCGGCAACCTCGTTGCCAGCGGCTATGTGTGGGACGAGAACCGGCGACAGATGGCCTACAAGCCCTACCTCATGGCGCAGCCCACCGGGCGCGGACTGGTGATCGGCTTTGCACATGATCCCTCGACCCGCGGCTTTCTTGACGGGCTGGACCTGATGATCGCCAACGCGGTGCTGGTCGCGCCCTCGCGGGTGCGGTGAGTGTTCTAGCGGACTGACAAGAGTTGTGTCATGCTCGCGGGCATGACGCTGTTCCATGCGCTCGTGCTGCTGCATGTCGTCACCGGCGCGGTGGGGCTTACGGCATTCTGGGGGCCGATCGTCACCCGCAAGGGCGCCGCCAACCACCGCAAGTGGGGCAAGACCGCCTGCTATGGCTTTCTCGGCGCGGGCGGCCTTGCCATCGCCATGGCGCTGCTCTCGCTCTACGGGCCGGAAGTCCGCCATCCCGAAGTCACCGACCGCGCGCTGTTCGATGGGCTGTTCGGGTGGATGATGCTCTATCTCGGTGCGCTCACCATGGGCTTTGTCGACTATGGCCTTGCGGTGGTGAAGCATGCCCGCAACCGCCGCGCCTTGCGGGCGATCCGCTATCAGGCGGTGATCGCGGCGGTGGTTGTCTCGGGCGCGTGGTGCGGCATCTATGGCGCACGGGTCAGCCACCCGCTGATGGTGCTGGTCGCTGTCATCGGCATCGTCGCGATGGCTATCCAGCAGCGCTTTATCTGGCGGGCCACGGACTTTCCGCGCGGCACACATATCGGCGAACATTTCCGCGCGTTGATCGGCATGGGCATCTCGGCCTACACCGCTTTCCTCTCGGTCGGGCTGATCCGGCTCGTGCCCGAGCACGTGTTCAACCCGGCAATCTGGGCCGGTCCGAGCGTGATCGGGGTGAGCCTGATCCTCTACTTCACGCTCAAGGCCAAGCGCGCCCCGGCCCCAAGGGCGTCAGGGGTTCGCCCACATCCGCAGCAGATTGGCGATGGTCTTGTCGAGCGTCAGTAGCTCGGCTGACTGGCTGGGCAGCTGACGCCGCAGCGATGCGCGCAAGTTTTCCAGATCGAACAACATCTCGCGCCGCAGGCCATCGGGGATCATACTCTCGATCCAGCCGATGCACACGATCCGCTCCCCGCGCGTCACCGGACGCACCTCGTGGATGGTGCCCGAGGGGTAGAGCACCAGATGCCCCGCCTCGCCCTTCACCTCCTGCCTCATGCCGGCGGCGTGAACCACCAGCTCGCCGCCGTCGTATTCGCCAGGGGGCGTGAGGAACAGGGTGAAGGACAGATCGGTCCGCACCCGGCCCGTCCCCTTGCCCATCAGCGCGTTATCGACATGCGGGCCGTAATGCCCGCCATTTGAGGTCTTGCTGATGATCAGCGGTGAGAAGCGGCGCGGCTGCGCAGCGGCCTTGAGGACATGGTTCTCGGCAATCACCGACAGCAGCTCGTCGGCGAGCCGCCGCCCGGCGGTGCTCTCCATCGCGGCTTGCAGGTTGCGCTTGACCTCGCGCGCCACCGCACCTGCCGTCTCGCGCCCGTCGCGCCATTCGAGCAGCGCAATCCGCTCGGCCAGCGCGGCGAGGTGTCCGGCATCCTCGATGGCATTGATGACAAGCAGCATGGCCACCGCTCTAGCGCCGGGGAATAGGGCCAGCAAGCAGGCCGGCAGGCGAGAGGACACGCGCCTGCCGGCCCGGGGACAAGAGCGGCTCAGCCGCCCTTGCCGGAGGTGCCTTCCGCAATCAGCGCCAGCGCCTTGGCGCTTGCGGCTTCAGGGGTATCCTTGCCGTCCTTGATCGCGTCGGCGAGACTCAGCAGCTGTTCGGCGATGCTGGTGCCAGCGCTGGCTTCCTGGGCGATGCGGATACCGCCATTCGCGGCGGCGACCTCGTCCCACTTGTCTCGCACTGCGGCCCAATAGTCTTTGGTCTTCGCCCAGTAAGCCTCTGCCGCCGCGACATTATAACCGTTGAAGCGCTCATAGGTGTTGAGCACATATTCCTGCACCACCGGCTTCGCCGCGCCACCATCGGCAGGGGTGACCATCTTGGTGTTGTCCTGCCAATGGATCCAGCCGGTCGGGGTCAGCTGGTGGCGGTTGATGCCGATATAGTGATCATAGACGGGATTGCGGATCGCATCGCGGCGGGCAAGCGGGCGTGCGGTCCAGTTCGAACGCCAGCGGCGGATGCCGTGGACGGTCTCCCATTCGCCCCATCCGGCATAGCGCGGGCTGTCATCGACCTGCCAGACGGTCTGCGACCAGCGCCCGGCGCGCATCTTCTCGGGGACGTCCTGCCATTCCCAGCTATCGCCCCCCTTGAACACCAGGATTTTTGCCGGCTGATACTCCCAGTCCTGCCGCCAGTGCTTGACGACATAGGGGTTGGCCTCGTCGCCAGTGACCAGCAGGTGCTGGAGGACGATACGGGTGCCGGTGTCCTCGATCACGCGGACACTCTCGTAACCGCCCGAAATCTTGCGCTCCAAGGGCGTGTAGCCTTCCATCCAGGGGGTCGATTCCTGCATGTCGAAGGTCACCTTGAAGTCACCGGCCATGGCAAGGATGCTCTTGCGGTCTTCCGCGAAGGCAGCCTTGGCCGCCTCGGCGCTCTGGACGATCGGGCCGTCGGCAAGGGCCGGAGCGGCGGGCACGGCAGCCAGCGCGAGCGCAGCGAGGCACGTGAAAAAAGGGGTCTTGGCCAAAGCCGTATTGCGTCGGGTCTTCATGGTGTCCTCCAAGGGTGGTCAGAACCGGAAACTGGCCGAAACGCTGAGATTGCGGCCCGGACGGGTGAAGGCGTCGAGGATGCCGGCATCGGCGACCCGCAGGCCCCGCACGTCGGACCACAGCGCATATTTCTCGTTGGTCAGGTTGAAGAGGCCGGCGCGCAGCTTGAGCCGCTCGGTGACGGCCACGAAGGCGGTGAGATCGAGGATGGTCGAGGCTTCGGGCCGGACGAACAATTCGCTGCCATCGGCCGCGCGTTCGACTTCGCCCGCCTCCTTGCGGCCGTTGTGGGTGACGATCAGCTCGCCCCCGAACCGCCCTTCCGGATCGCGATAGCCGAAGCCGGCGACGACATTGAACGGATCGATCGTGTCCAGCGGCACCCGCGCGCCGCCGGGATTGATGATGTCGCCATTGGCATAGGCGAGCGCGAGGCGGGCGTTCCAGCCGCTGTCGAGCTTCATCTCGGCGCGGGCCTCCAGCCCTTCGATCTCCACGGCGTTGAAATTGACGAACTGGAAGATCGCCGGGTTCTGCGGGGTGAAGCCGCCGCTCACCACCTGCTGGCTGATGAAGTTGTCATAGTCGCCGCGAAAGCCGCTGACCTGCAGAGAGAAGATGTCGCCGACATAGCGTGCCCCCACCTCCCAGCTCTTGCTGGTTTCGGGGCGCAGATCGGGGTTGGGGATCGAGGTGTAGCCGCCCGCGATGAATTCGAAGAAATTGTTCACCTGGCTCGGCGTCGGCGCGAGGAAGCCCTGCGCATAATTGCCGAAAAGGAAAACCTCGGGGGCCAGCTTCAGCGTCGCGCCGAACTTGGGGCTGAGGCGGCTGTCGCTCTGGCCTTGCGGGGTGAAGGTGGTCAGCAGCGGATCGTCGGTCGGGTTGAGATCGTAGAAATCGAACCGGAGCGCCGGGAACAGCGTCAGTGCGCCGTCGAACAGGGTGATCTCGTCAGCGAGGAAGATGCCGCCCAGCGTGAAGTCGGTGACCGGAAAGGCGCGGGTGGGGAAGCTTTCGCCGCGGCCCGGAAAAGTGCCGTCGCGCAGGCCTTCCTGCCGGGTCCAGCTGACATCGCCGCCCAGCGCGATGCGGTGCGCCATCCCGCTCAGATCGAAGCCGGTCCGAACCTCGCCGACAACGCCATAGACGCGGTTTTCGAAGGTGTTCAGTCGCTCGCGATCGGGCGCGGGCGTGGCGGTGAGGCTGGTACGCTCTTCGAAGGCGAACTGGCGGTCTTCTGCATCCTGCCAGTAGGCGGAGAGGAAGGCATATTCGATCGCATCACCGGGCGAACCGTCATAGGTCCAGTCGAGCGAGACGCGCTTGCGGGTGTTGGTGTCGCGCGCGTTCAGCGCGTCGACCGTCCACACCGGGCGCGGACCGAAGGTGAAGGCCGGGCCGAGGCCGCTCAGCACCTCGGTCTCGACCGCGGCATCGAGCCATTCACCGGTCAGCCGGATGCGGTGCGGGCCATTGTCCCACACCAGCTTGGCGAGCACCGCATCGCTGCTGCCGTCCTGCGGATTGGGCGCGGTGCGGGTGGGGCCGGTGCCGATATTGGTGCCGCGATTCTCCAGCGCCTCGAAGTCGCGCCTTGTATAGGCAATCATCGCCGAGAGATCGCCGGCCTGTCCCGCGAGCGTCGCGGTGTGGGCGAATTCATTGTCCTCGCTCGAATATTGCGAGGTGACGAAGCCGCCGAAGCTTTCCTGCTTGACGAGATCGACCGGATCGGCGGTGACAAAGCTGACCGCGCCGGCCAGCCCGTCCGAACCGTAGAGCGCCGAGGCCGGTCCGCGCAGAATCTCGACCTGCTTCACAAGGCTCACATCGGTGAAGGCGCCGCGCCCGGCATCCTGCGGGCCGAAGCTGAAGCCCTGAGGGCTGCGAATGCCGTCGACCTGGATCAGCACGCGGTTGCCGCCGATGCCGCGGATGTTGAAGCCCTCGTTGCGGGCGCGACCGGTCGCGCCGATCGCCGCGCCGAAGCGCGCCGGGGCGCGCCGGACAGTGACGCCCGGCTCGAAGCGCACAAGGTCCTTGATGTCGGTGGCGAGTTGGTCGGCAATCTGCTCGTCGGTGATGATGGTGACGGTGGCCGGGGCTTCTTCCTGCAGCACCGGGGCGCGGGTGGCGGTGACGGTGATGCGGCCCGTCTGCTGCTGGCCTTCAGCTTCGGCAGCATCGGCATTGGCGGCCAGACTTTCGGCAGCCGCGGGGGCCGCGAAAAGCGCAAGGGGAGCTACAGAAAAGGCAAGGCGGTGGATCGGAGACACGCGGGGACGCTTCCTGCTGTGAAGGGAGAAACACCGCGCTTCTGGCCTTATTGCGAATGCGAGTCAATACCCGTGCGAATGGGAATCGTTCGCAATAAATGCAACAGGGCGTGCAACAGCGCGCCCGGCCGGGCGCACGTATTCCCATGCTTTCAGCTGTTTAGTGTTTGAGCACACCCTCGGCGAGCAGGCGATTCACCCTGGCAGCGACCTCGTCTGGCGTCTTCTCCGCCCCGCCCCACACCACATAGCGCAGGCCGACAAAGACATTCATGCCCATCAGCGCCCAGGCCTCCAGCTCACCCAGCCCCTCGCGGAATTTGCCGGCCGCGACACCGGCTGCAAGGCGATCGGTGATGCGCGCGGCGATGGTCTCGTAGTGCTGGCGATAGCTCGCCGGATCGACGAATTCCGCCTCGTCGATGATGCGGTAGATTTCCTTGTGCTCGGCAGCAAAGCGCAGGAACGCTGCCAGCGCCGCCCGCTCGATCTCGAGCGCGTCCATGCCATCATGCAGCGCCGAGCGGGCGCTGGTGCGCACCTTTTCGCTCATGTCGGCGACCAACGCACGGAAGAGCGCATCCTTGCTGTCGAAATAGGTGTAGAAGCTGCCCAGCGCCACTCCTGCACGGCGCGTGATCGAGCTGACCGAGGCCTCGTGGAAGCCCTTTTCGCCGAACTCCACCGCCGCCGCGTCAAGCAGCTTGCGCAAAGTCCGCCGCCCACGCTCGGTGCGCGGAGCCTTGGCATCATTGCACGCGATAGTTTCGCCTTTGGTCACGGTGGCCGGACTGTTGCCCATCAGCTACTCCCTCCACGCTTTCGGTAAGCCGCGCAAGGGCAATGCACAAGTCTAAACTTGAAAGGTGGTTCAACTTTCAATATCAAGGCGACACAAAAGGCCAGGAGAGGAACAGAGCCAATGATCAAGACATTCTGCACCCGTGCGCTGCTGCTTGCCAGCTCCGCCGGACTTGCCGCCTTTGCTGCGCCGGTCGCCGCCCAGGACATCGCGGATGATGCAGCCGCCGAGGCGAACGAGACCGATGAGGGCGTGATCATCGTCACCGCCCGCCGCCGCGAGGAGCGACTGATCGACGTCCCGCTGTCGGTCACCGCGCTATCGGGCGATGCGCTGATCCAGCAGGGCGTTCAGGATCTCACCCAGATCGCCCAGCAGGTGCCCAACATCACCCTCGAAGTGAGCCGCGGCACCAACACCACCCTCACCGCCTTTATCCGCGGCGTCGGCCAGCAGGATCCGGTCGCCGGCTTCGAGGCGGGCGTGGGCCTTTACATCGACGATGTCTATCTCAACCGCCCGCAGGCCGCGGTGCTCGATATCTACGACGTCGAGCGCATCGAAGTGCTGCGCGGGCCGCAGGGCACGCTTTACGGGCGCAACACCATCGGCGGCGCGATCAAGTATGTGACCGCCGCGCTGCCCGACGATTTGAGCGTGAAGATCCGCGGCACCTACGGTTCCTATGATCAGGCCGACCTGATCGTCAGCGTCTCGACGCCGATCACCGACAGCCTCAAGATCGGGGCGAGCGGCGCACGGCTTTCGCGCGGGGGCTTCGGCGACAACCTCACGCTCGGCACCGAGAACTACAACAAGGACGTGTGGGCCGCGCGCGGCACGATCGAATTCGAAAGCGGCGCCTTCTCGCTCCGCCTCTCGGGCGATTACGTAAAGGACAACTCCGAGGCGCGTCAGGGCCACCGCTTCATCCCCGGCCTGCGGAGCGGCGCGCCGGTGCTGGATGACGTGTTCGACACCCGCGCCGGCCTCAACATCGTCGATCAGGAAGTCGAGGCCTATGGCGGCGCGCTCAACATTGCGATCGCCCTTTCCGACACGCTGACCTTGAAGTCGATCACCGGCTACCGCGAAGACCGTTCGACCACTCCGATCGACTTCGACAGCCTTCCCGCGGTCGATGTCGACGTGCCGGCGATCTACGAGAACGACCAGCTGAGCCAGGAATTCCAGCTCCTCTACGAAGGCGACAAGCTCTCGGGCGTCCTTGGCTTCTACTATCTCGACGCCAATGCCTTCACCGCCTTCGACGTTGCGTTGTTCACCACGCTGAATGGGCTCACCGCGCAGACGCTGGGCGATGTCAACACCAAGACCTGGTCGGTGTTCGGCGACTTCACCTATGATCTGACCAACACCATCAGCCTATCGCTGGGCGGACGCTACACCAACGACAAGCGCGCGAGCCGCGTGCTGCGCACGACCTTCCTCGGCGGTTTCTCCAACCTGTTCGGCGGAACCGGCGTGCCGATTGCGGTGACAAGTGATTTCGACGGCAGCGCCACCTTCGAAGACTTCAACCCGCGCGCCTCGATCAGCTGGCAGCCGAACGCCGATCACAACATCTATTTCACCTATTCGCAGGGCTTCAAGGGCGGCGGCTTCGACCCGCGCGGCCAGACCACCGCGTGCCGCAATCCGCGCGGCGGCGCCTGCACGCCGGACGAGGTGTTCGACTTCATGGCCTTCGCCCCGGAAAAGGTCGACAGCTTCGAACTCGGCTGGAAGGCCTCGCTGCTCGACAACCGCGTCAATATCAGCCTTGCCGGGTTCCTCGCGCAATACACCGACGTGCAGATCCCCGGCTCGGTCGGCTTTGATGCCAATGGCGACGGGGTGAACGAAAGCTTCATCGGGATCACCTCCAACGCCGCGGATGCCGACGTCAACGGCATCGAGTTCGAGGGCTCCGCGCTGGTCGGCAAGGACTTTGCCGGCGAAGGCAGCCGCTTCAGCATCAACTGGTCGCTGGGCGTGCTCGATGCCAAGTTCAACACCTTCATCGACGCTTTCGGCAATGACGTGGCCGACAGCCGCGTGTTCCAGAACACCCCCGACATCACCGCGCATATGGGCTTCAACTTGGGCCTGCCGGTGGCGGGCGGGATGATGGACTTCATCGGCCTTGCCTCGCTGCGTTCGGATGCGAGCCAGTTCGAAGTGCCCAACCCCTTCCTCGATCAGGACGGCTTCGTGCTGGTCGATGCGAGTGTGGTCTATACCCCCGAGAGCGGGCTCTATTCGATTGGGCTGCACGGCAAGAACCTGTTCGACAAGGAGTATATCGTCGCCGGCTACAACTTCGTCGCAGGCGGCGTAGGCGGTGCGCCCTTCGTCCCGACGCTCGGCCGCGAAGGCACGCTGACCGGATTCTACGGCGATCCGCGCCGGATCTTCGTGACTGCGCAGATCAACTTCTGATCCGCTCTGCCCGGTGGAGGGGCGGCGGCCTTGCAAGGCACACCCGCCGCCCTTTCCCTCTTTCCTGTCCCTGATCACGCCGCGCCCGCGGCATTGCCATCCTGGTCACGCGCAGAAGCGCAGGGGCGGAGAATTGGTGCCGGGTCGGCGGCACGCGGTGGCTATCCGCCTCTGCGCGCGAAAAATTGGTTCGGTGGCCTTCGGCATTCCCGCGCCCTCTTTCCTTGCGGGAGGCAAGCGGGCATAGGCCCAGCCCATGCACGACATTCGCCTGATCCGAGACAATCCCGAAGCCTTTGACGCAGGCCTCGCCCGCCGCGGGCTGGAGCCGCTGGCCGCCAGCCTGGTCGCGCTCGACGAGGAACGGCGCGCGGCGGTGACCGCGGTGCAGGTTGCGCAAAGCCGCCGCAACGAGGCCAGCAAGCTGATCGGCGCGGCGATGGCCAAAGGCGATCGCGAAGGGGCCGAGGCGCTCAAGGCCGAGGTCGCCGCGCTCAAGGAGCAGATGCCGGCGCTCGAAGCCCGCGCGGACGCGTTGGCCGGCCAGCTCAAGGCCGCGCTCGAAATCATCCCCAACCTGCCGGGCGCGGACGTGCCCGACGGCGCGGGCGAGGAGGACAACCGGGTGATGAGCGAATGGGGCGAGAAGCGCGTCTTCGACTTCGCACCGCGCGAACACGCCGACATCGCCCCCGCGCTCGGCATGGATTTCGAGACCGGCGCAAGGCTCTCGGGCGCGCGCTTCACCTTCCTGCGCGGCGGCATGGCAAGGCTCCACCGCGCGCTCGGCCAGTTCATGCTCGACGTGCAAACCAGCGAGCATGGCTATGCCGAATGCAACCCGCCAGTGCTGGTCGGCGAGGATGCGATGTACGGCACCGACAAGCTGCCCAAGTTTGCCGAGGATAGCTTCTGCACGACGAGCGGCCGCTGGCTCATCCCCACCAGCGAAGTCTCGCTCACCGCCAGCGTCATGGGCGAGCTGCTCGACGAAGCCGCGCTCCCCATCCGCCTGACCGCGCTCACCCTGTGCTTCCGCTCCGAAGCGGGGGCGGCAGGGCGCGACACGCGCGGGTTCATCCGCCAGCACCAGTTCGAGAAGTGCGAGCTGGTCAGCATCGTGCGTCCTGAAGACTCAGAGGCCGAGCACCAGCGCATGGTCCGCGCCGCCGAGACCATCCTAGAACGGCTCAACCTGCCCTATCGCAAGGTGCTGCTGTGCACCGGCGACATGGGCTTCGGCGCGCGCAAGACCTATGACCTCGAAGTCTGGCTCCCCGGCCAGGGTGCCTATCGCGAGATCAGCTCGTGCTCCAACACCGGCGATTTTCAGGCCCGCCGCATGAACACGCGCTACCGCGTGGCGGGCGAGAAAAAGACCGAGTTCGTCCACACCCTCAACGGCTCCGGCCTCGCGGTCGGGCGCACGCTGGTGGCGGTGCTCGAGAATTACCAGAATGCCGACGGATCGGTCACCATGCCCGAAGTATTGCGGCCCTATATGGGTGGCCTCACCCGCTTGGAACCGCTCGGCTGATGCGCATCCTCCTGACCAATGACGATGGCGTCCACGCCCCGGGCCTCAAGGTGATGGAGCATATCGCCCGCCAGTTCTCCGACGATATCTGGATCTGTGCGCCATCCGAAGAGCAGTCCGGTGCGGGCCACTCGCTCACGCTGACGCGCCCTGTCCGGCTGCAGAAACTGGGCGAACGCCGCTTCGCCGTCACAGGCACGCCAACCGACAGCGTGATGATGGCGCTGCGCACTGTCATGCCCGAGCCCCCCGACCTGATCCTCTCGGGCGTCAATCGCGGGGCGAATCTGGCCGACGATATCACCTATTCGGGCACGGTCTCGGCTGCGATCGAGGGCGCGCTGGCGGGCATCCGCGCAATCGCCTTCAGTCAGGTCTATGCCCGCGAAGGCATGGGCGACGATGTCCCCTTCGGCGCGGCGCGCGAATGGGGGGCCAAGGTGCTTGCGCCGCTGTTGGACGCGCCGATGGCCGAGCGTACGCTGATCAATGTCAACTTCCCTGCATTGCCGGCCGAGCAGGTCAAGGGCATCCGCGTCGTGCGGCAGGGCTTCCATGACTATTCTCGCGGCACCATCGTCGAGGGCCGCGATCCGCGCGGCTACCGCTATTACTGGTTCGGGCTCGACCCGATCGAGCACACCCTCGATCACGGCACCGATCTGGAGGCGATCGAGGACGGCTTTGTCGCGGTGACGCCCTTGCAGCTCGATCTCACCCACTATTCGACCATCGGCATCCTGGCCGAACGGTTCGGCGGCTGATGGCCAGGCGCGGCGGCCCCGCCAACCCCTTCCGCCGCAAGCCGCGGCTCGCCGAGCAGTTCCAGCCGCTGCGCCGCGCCGTCAAGATTCCCGTATGGGGCGATCTGGGTATCCGGATGGGCCTCGCCTTCGGTTTGATCATGATGGTGATCCTGATCCACTGGTGGGATCGCGCCGGGCTGAAGGATGGGCATGACGGCGTCGTCAGCTTCCTTGATGTTGTCTATTTCACCATGATCAGCATCACCACCACCGGCTTTGGCGACATCGCCCCGGTGTCAGACCGTGCGCGGCTGATCGAAGCGGTGATCGTCACCCCGGTGCGGATCGCGATCCTGTTCATCTTCGTGGGCGCGGCCTATGATTTCGTGATCAAGCGCAGCTGGGAGAAATGGCGCATGGCACGCATCCAGGAACAGCTCACCGGCCATGTGGTGGTGCTGGGCTACGGCGTTTCCGGCGCGCAGAGCGTGGGTGAGCTGATCGAGCGCGGGGTCGATCCGCGCACCATCGTGGTGATCGACCCGTCGGATGATCGCCTCGCCGAGGCGGAAAAGCTCGGGGTCAACGTCATGGCCGCCGATGCCACGCGTGACGAAACGCTCAAGGCGGTGCGGATCGCCGAGGCGTCGAGCGTGCTGGTCAGCGCCGGGCGCGACGATACCTCGATCCTGATCGTGCTCACGGTCCGCCATCTCGCCCCCAGGGTGCCGATCACCGTGGTAGTCCGGGCCGAGGACAACGAACTGCTGGCGCGGCAGGCGGGTGCGAACAACGTCATCAATCCCGTGCGGTTCACCGGCCTGCTGCTGGCAGGCAGCGTGAAGGGCGCGCACATCGCCGATTATCTCGCCGACCTTGCCAGTGTCGGTGGGCGGGTGCAACTGGTCGAGCGGGTCATCACCGAGGCCGAATGCGGCAAGCCGATCACCGAACTGGCCAGCGGCGGACAGGGCCTCAGGGTCTATCGCAATGGCCAGGCGATCGGGTTCTGGGAGGACGGGTGCAAGGCCCTCCAGCCGGGCGATGTGGTGGTCGAAATCATCCCGACCGCCACGAACGACGCCGCGCCTAGCGCCTGAACCAGACGAACACCGCGCCCATTGCCGCCATGCCGAACAGGAAATGGCCGGCATCGATCAGGAAGTGCATCAGGCTCTTCCTGAGGGAGAGATAGCTGATCCCCACCGCCGGGATCATCACCCCCAGGGCAAAGCCGGTCGCCATCATCATCACCACGTGAGGCGCCGGATCGGTGCGGGCGACGAGGTGCCACAACACCATCGCGATCAGCATCTCGAAGGCGAATGTCAGGCCGAAGATCACCCCCCGGTTGCCGCGCGCGAAGTCCGCATCGCTCAGCCCGGCCGCGCCTTGCCACGCCTTGGGGAAGATCAGGCCATACCATAGGGCGCCCACGGCAAAGAACGCTCCGGTTCCCGCCAGCACCGGCCACAGGGCAAAGTCATTCATGCGCGGGTCTCCAGATTGTCGGGCCATTCGAGGTTCAGCGCCCCGCCTTCGGGCAGCGCCCTCCATTCGGCGAGGAAGGGGTCGAGCCTTGCACGGATGGCGCCCAATTTCTCTGTTACACCCGCGGGCGGAAGGACATGACTGGCCGCCCAGCCGGGTTCGGCCATGGCGAGGATGCTGGCGTCATCCGCGCCGCCGCCCCAGCTCGCCGCCTCGAAACATTCGACGAGGCGCTCGGCCTGGATCAGTTCGACGATTGCCGGGTCGGGCCGTTCCGCCCGTTTGGCGCTGGCATGGCCGCCAGCGAGCGTCAATGCCTGCACTGCATCAGGCGCCATGCCACCTGCGACCAGACCCCAGAACCCCGCCGCCATGCCGAGTTCGCGCTCGATGAAAAAGTGGTAGGCGTCGTGCGGGTAGGGCCCCTTCTTCGGGAAACCGAAAGTCGCGCGCGAGCCGTCGGCGCGCTCGATCGCGATGGTGTCGGCTGAGGCACCCTTGGTGATCGTGATCCGCATGTATGCGCGTTTAACCCAAGCCGGAGGCGTAGGACAGAGCGCGCGCCTAGATCACGTAGGCGAATTCTTCCTCGGCCGGGGTGGCCTTGCGGCCCCGCATTTCGGCATCGAGCTGCACCACGGTGCGGCTCGCGGTCTTGACGAACAGGCCCGGCACCACGGCATGGACCATGCACGCCAGCCCGCCGGTGATCATGCGCCAGCCGAAGCTGAAGGCGGTACGCGCGTGCTGGCCATAGGTCTCGCCAATGGACCGCGGGTGGTCGGTGAAGAGCTTTGCGATCATGCCCTGCGTCATGCCCCTGCCGTGAGTTCGCCGTCAAGCCTAGCGCTCGCGCCGCGCACAGTGTAGGGGGCGCGCCGCGATGAATACCCCCACGATCCTCCCGGGCCAGAAGAAGATCGGCATGGTCAGCCTCGGCTGCCCCAAGGCGCTGGTCGATTCCGAGCGCATCCTCACCCGCCTGCGCGCCGATGGCTATGCCTTTGCCCAAGACTATGCCGGGGCCGACGTGGTGTTGGTCAACACCTGCGGCTTCCTCGATTCCGCCAAGGAGGAAAGCCTCGCCGCGATCGGCGAGGCGATCGCCGAAAACGGCCGGGTGATCGTGACGGGGTGCATGGGCGAGCAGGCCGATGCGATCCGCGCCGCGCATCCGCAGGTGCTCGCGATCACCGGCGCGCACCAATACGAACAGGTGGTCGAAGCGGTCCACACCCACGCTCCGCCCTCGCAAGGCCCGTTCGTGGACCTCATCCCGCAGCCCGATATCAAGCTGACCCCGAGGCATTACAGCTACCTCAAGATTTCCGAGGGCTGCAATCACTCCTGCGCTTTCTGCATCATCCCGTCGCTGCGCGGCAAGCTCGCCAGCCGCCGGGTCGATGCCGTGCTGCGCGAGGCAGAGAAGCTGGTCGCGGCGGGCACCAGGGAACTGCTCATCATCTCGCAGGACACCAGCGCCTATGGGGTCGACATCCGTCACGAGAGCCGCGACTGGAAAGGCCACCCCGTCCGCGCCCACATGACCGACCTCGCCCGCGAGCTGGGCCGGCTGAAGACGCCCCAAGGCCAGACGCCGTGGGTGCGCCTGCACTATGTCTATCCCTACCCGCACGTCGATCAGGTCGTGCCCCTGATGGCCGAGGGGCTGCTCACCCCCTATCTCGACATTCCCTTCCAGCACGCCAGCCCCAAGGTGCTCAAGCTGATGCGCCGGCCCGCCAACGAGGCCAAGGTGCTGGAACGGCTCAAGTCCTGGCGCGAAATCTGCCCCGATATCGCGATCCGCTCCAGCTTCGTGGTCGGCTTCCCCGGCGAGACCGAGGAGGACTTCCGCTACCTGCTCGACTGGCTGGAGGAAGCCCAGCTTGACCGCGTCGGCGCCTTCCGCTTCGAGCCGGTCGAAGGCGCCGCGGCCAACGCCCTGCCCGATCCCGTGCCGGAAGACGTGAAGGAAGAACGCTACGCCCGGATCATGGAAGTGACCGAGCGGATCAGCGCCGCCAAGCTTGCGGCGAAAGTGGGCCGCACGCTCCCCGTCATCATCGACGAGGTGGGCGCGCCCGACGAGGACGGCGATATCGGCGCGACCGGCCGCAGCCAGGCCGACGCGCCCGAGATCGACGGCGCGGTCCATCTGCGCAACGTGCCGGAAAGCCTCGCGCCGGGCGATATCGTCAAGGTCCGCATCGAGGACGCCGACGCGCACGACCTCTTCGGCGTCATCGCACAAAAATAAGGCCCGGCTTTGCGAAAATGTCAAAGGTGACAAAGGTGACACCGCGTCACCTTTGTGTTTCCGGCCTATTGCATTGAATTGACCTCATTTTCAGAACGAACCGCAGCCGGACGGACAGATTTCTCCGCGCGCGCAAAGGCTAAGCGGCGGCGGGCGGGCCGCAAGGGCGGTGAGATAACGACGATGGCAAAGAGCGGGCAACTCGCAGGATAGGCTGCAAGCGCGCGTGTAGGAAAGCGAAGCGACGTTGCTGCAAGGGAGCACCCGGCGCGCTGATCCGGCGCGCAGCGCCGCAAGCGCGAACGCGCGCCGCGCCTTATGGCGCGTAGCCAAGCGGGCCGGACGGCCCGCGCCCGGCGCCTGAGGGCGCAAAAAAGCGTTAACCCCGCGCCCGCCATCGTCCCCGCGAGGGACGCCGGATGGTTAACCGCTGGAAAGCCTTTTCCGCCTGCGGCATAATCCTGCTCATGATCCGCTCGCTCGTTCTTCCCATCGCCTTTGTCGCGCTCGCTGCGTCCTGTGCGCCGCTGCTGGCCCAACCGGCGGCTGACGAGGCGGCCGAAGCCGCGCAGCGCGTCGCCGCCCGCGCCGATCAGGCCCTCGAGCGGATCGATCCCGATCTCGATAGCGCCCCGCTGATCGCGCCGAGCACAGGCGACGAACCGGCGCTGACCTATGCCGGCCTGCCGGCGCTCAGCGGGGATGACGCGGTGACCTACACCGCGCCCCCAGCCGCGCCCGTCATCGAAGCCCCGCGCGGCCCGGCGGCGCGGATGATCCCGGCCGAACCCCTCGACCAAGCCGCCCCCGCTCCAAGCGCGCTCACGCGCGCCAGCACCGATCCTTTCGTGATCAAGTCGATCCTGCCGATCGCGGGCACGATCCGCTATGGCGACTGGTTCTGGGACGAAAGCGCCGCACCGCGCGGCGGCAAGCTTGTCATCACCGTCGATCTGGAGGCGCGCGTCATCAGCGTCTTCCGCGACGGACACGAGATCGGCACCGCCGTCGCCCTGCTCGGCACCCGCAAGCACCGCACGCCAACCGGCATCTTCCCGATCCTGACCAAGGAACGCAACAACGTCTCGGAAAAATACGGCAACGCGCCGATGCCCTTCACCCTGCGGCTGACCTGGGACGGGATCGCGATCCACGGCTCGCCGGTGCTGAATGGCTATGCCAGCCACGGCTGCATCGGGGTGCCGGACGCATTCGCCGCCAAGCTGTTCGCCGCGGCGGACCGGGGTGACAAGGTGATCATCACCCGCGGCCGGATGATCGGGGTCGGCGACAGGGTGCTGTAACGCCCCCGTCGGGGTGGCGCCGGCACAGGCTAATTCGCCTTCCCGCGCGGCGGCTCAGGCCGGAAACGCCAGACGCGCATCGGCACGCCGATCTTCTCGACCTTCTCCACCCCCGGTACCGCCAGCACCCCGCCGAGCGAGGCGTTTTCGCCGCGCCACAGCCGGTCCCAGGCGCGTGCGGCCTCGGCGCGGGTGGCGTGGCCGCCGAGTTCGCGGATGATCCGGATGATCGTCTCGATCGCCACCACCCGCGGGCCATTGGCGCAATAGGCAAAGCCCAGCCCGGTCGGCGCGGTCTCGTCGCGCACCACCATCTCTTCCCATTCGCATTCGGCATACCACTGGATCGCCTGCCAAGCTTCGGCGATATGCGCGGCGCTGATGGCGAGCTGGGCGGGATCGAGCCAGTCGGCCTCGGCCAGCGCCATGCGGATCGCGGCTCGCTCGAAATCGGGGTTCGCGTTGGAAGGATCGCGCACGGCGACAATCCCGGCGGCGGCGACCAGCGCCTCAAGCTCGGCCTTGCGCCAGGAGAGCAGCGGGCGCAGCAGCGGCACCTGGCTGCCCGCGATCCGCGAGACCGCGCGCACCCCGGCAAGGCCCGCCAGCCCGCTCCCACGGTTGAGGCGCATCAGCAGGGTTTCGGCCTGATCATCGGCATGGTGCGCGGTGGCGACCGCCCCCAGCCCGCGCGCCTGCGCCCACCCCGCCAAGGCGGCATAGCGCCCGGCGCGCGCCTGGGCTTGGAGGTTGCCGGGTTGCGGGGTCAGGCTCAGCGCGGTGAAGGGAATCCCGCGCTCGCCCGCCAGCCGCTCGACCAGCGCGACCTCGCCAGCCGCTTCGGGGCGCAGGCCATGGTCGATGCTCACGACCGCGATCCTTCCCGGCAGCGCAGCGTGGGCGAGCAGCATCAGCGCAAGGCTGTCCGGCCCGCCCGAGACCGCAAGACCGAGCGGACCGGTGCGGTCCTCTTCCGGCCACAAAGCCGCCAGACTGGCGGCGAAGCGCGCCTGCTGGCTCAGTTGCACGTCACGCTGGCGCGGGCGGCCTGATATTCGCTCGCCAGCCGGCCCGATGCGATCAGCGGATAGGTCTCGGCGAATTCGGCCAGCGCGATGCAGGCACGCTTGGTATCCTTCAGCGCGATCATCGCCTTGCCGAGATAGAGCAGGCTGTCCGGCGCGCGCGCACCGTTCTTGTCGGCCTGGTAGTTCTTGAGGAACCAGCGCGCCGCCTCTTCGGGCAGCTTGTCGTCGAGGAAGGCGCGGCCGAGCAGGTTGCGCCCGTAGCTGATCCGCGCGTGGTTGGGATATTGCTCGACGAACCTGGTGAGCTGCTGGCGCGCTTCGGGATAGAACCCGGCATTCCACAGGCGGAAGCCGTAGGAATATTCGTCATCCCCCGGATCGGCGGTTTGCGGCTTGGTGATCGCCTGCACGGCGGCAAGCCGCTCGGCACTGGGCGAGGCAGCGGCCGGCGCGGGGCGCGCGGGCGTGGTCGCAGCGGCGGTGGCCGGTGCGGTCGTCGCCGGGCGCGTGGCGGGCGGGGCCGGACGGGCCGCGGGCTGGGCCGCAGGGGGCGACGCGGTGGTTGCAGGCGCGGCCGCGGCGACCGTCGGTGCCGCCACCGACGGAGCTGCAGCGGCTTCGAGCGCGGCGAGGCGCCGTTCGAGCTGGGCGAGGGTGTTGGCCTGCTCCTCCGAGCGCGCGGTCAGGCTTTGAAGCTGGGTTTCGAGCGCATCGAGGCGCACCAGAATGTCGCTGACCGCGGTGGTTGCGGGCGGGATCACGCCCATCACCTGTCCGCCATTGGCCGGGGCAGTGGTGCCGGGGGCGATCTGCGGTTCGAAGAAGCGCCCGTCCCCGCCGGGGAACACCTTGCGCTGGAGCGCCCGCACTTCGGCTTCGATCTTGCGCAAGCGCGCTTCCTGCCCGGCGGCGTCCTGCGCGCCGGCGGCGACCGGCAGCGTGCCGAGCGCCGCGGCGGCAAGCATCATCCGCATGATTCGCAGGCCGATGGTGCGGGGATGATGGATCGGGGGGGTGGTGATCATGATCGGCGGGCTCCCTGACGATGCCATGGTACGCAAGCTGATCGCCGTCCCGTTCTGGCACGGGGCAGACGAAAGCGGACGCTTTTCCTGCATCCTTGGCGCCGTCAAGTCGAGAGTGAGAAACCCCTAATCAACCGGAAAACCCCGCACCGCGGGCAGTGCAGCGCTCCTCAGCCTTGCGGGGCCTCGTTCGCGCCGGCGGCGGCTGGCGGGGTTTCGGCGGCAGGTTCAGGGACCGTCTCGACCCCGGCGGGCGCGGCGGCTGCGCGCGTGGCCGGAGCGGGTGTGGCCGGAAGGTCGCGGCGGACCGGCGCGCGCGGAGTGACCGCCGCTCCGGACGCGGGACCAGGTGAAGCGCCGGGCGCAGGAGCAGCGCGTGCGAGCAGGGCGGCGGCCGAAACCGGCACGCCCGAAAGCAGCATGGGCCTGTCCGACAAGGCCGGAACCGGCTTGCCGCCGACCGTGATCGCCAGCAGATCGGGCCGCCCGGTGTTGAGGCGGGGATTGGCGGCGCTGGCCGGGATGGTGAAGCTTTCGTCCTTCACCAGTTGCTTTTCGATTAACGGCGCGCCGCCTTCCTCGTAAACCCGCAGCCACACGTCGGCGAGCGCGGTCAGCACCACCGGCTCGGCGCTGGCGGGAGTGGCGGCCTGCGGCGTGGCGGTTGCGAGCGGCGCGGGCGCAGGTGGCGCAGTCAGCGGCGCAGGGCCGGTGCCGGCGCCAAAGCGGGTCGAGAAGAAGGCAATCAGCCCCACCGCCAGCACCAGCGCGGCAAAGGCCCCGAACCAGGCAAGGCCGGCCGAGGGCAGCTTGGCCGGATCGCCCGGCTCCATCGCCGAATTCGCGGTCGCGTGGCGCCGCTGCCCATCGGCCAGTTCGGCGCGCACGGCTTCGATGATCGCCCCCTCATGCAGCCCCACCGCCTTGGCGAAAGAGCGGCTGAAGCCGATGGCGTAGGTGCGCGAGGGCAGGCTGGCGAAGTCGCCAGCCTCGATCGCCTCGAGGTGGCGCAGCGGAATGCGGGTTTCGAGAGCAATCTGGGCGAGTTCGATCCGCCGCGCCTCGCGCGCCGCCCGCAGCCGCGCGCCGGCACCGGCATAAGCCACGTCCTGCACGCTATCCGTGCCGCTATCCTGTTCGCTGTCCATGACCCGAGTCCGCGCCTGTTTGCGAGGCTTTTGTGACGATCTTCGTGAATTGCGCTTGAACGCCAATCAGCCTGTCGCAGCGGGGGCTGTCAAGCGCATGCGTGACGAGGCAACCGATCCAACGCACGGCATGGCGCAAGCTGCCGCTGGCGCGCGATCAATCATACTCGATGTCGCGCGCATCGGCCCAGGCGGCCAGTTGTGCGCGCAGATCGCCCCGCGGCTCGGCCAGCCAGCCGGTCATCGCTGCCGAAAGCTCGGCGAGATCGACCTTGCGCACCAGCTCCTTGATCGGGCCGACCGCGGCGGGCGTGATCGACAGGCGGCGATAGCCGATGCCCATCAGCGCCAGTGCCTCCAGCCGCCGCCCGCCCATCTCGCCGCACACCCCGATCTCCACGCCGCTGCCGATGCTCGCCTGGATGACGCGGCGCAGGAACCTGAGGATCGAGGGGCTGAGCCAGTCGTAGCGTTCCGCCAGCTTGGGGTTGGCGCGGTCGGCGGCGAACAGGAACTGGGTGAGATCGTTGGTGCCGATCGACAGGAAGCTCAGGCGCGGCAGCAGCATGTCGAGCACCTCGGCGAGCGCGGGCACTTCGAGCATCGCGCCGAAGTGGATGCGTTCGGGCAGCAGCTTCTTCTGCGCCCGCAAGAAGGCGAGCTGCTCGTCGAACACCGCCTTGGCCGCGTCGAACTCCCACGGCTCGGACACCATCGGGAACATCACATAGAGCGAACGCCCCGCCGCCGCTTCGAGAAGTGCGCGTGCCTGCACCTTCATCAAACCTTCGCGCTCGAGCGCGAGGCGCAGCGCGCGCCAGCCCATCGCCGGGTTTTCGTCCTGCACCGCGATTTCCGAGGCGAGGTAGGGCACCGACTTGTCGCCGCCGATATCGACCGTGCGAAAGATCACCGGCTTGTCCCCCGCGGCATCGAGCACGTCGCGATAGAGCCTGGTCTGGCGCTCGCGCTGCGGCAGGGTGGCCGAGACGAGGAACTGGAACTCGGTGCGGAACAGTCCCACCCCGTCCGCGCCGGTCATCGCCAGCATCGACATATCGTCGCGCAGGCCGGCATTCATCATCACCTGGATGCGCGTGCCGCAGCGGGTGAAAGGCTCGACATCGCGCAGGCGCGCATAGGCCGCCTGCTTCTCGCGGCTCTTGGCAAAACGGGCATGGAAGGCTTCGGCGACCTGCGGGAGCGGGCGGATGATCGCTTGGCCGGCGGTGGCATCGAGCAGGATCTCGTCACCCTCGCGGATCGTGGTGCGCACGCCTTTCACGCGGCCGAGCACCGGCACGTTCATCGCCCGCGCGACGATCACCACGTGCGCGGTGAGCGAGCCTTCTTCGAGGATCACGCCCTTGAGCCGGCGCTTGTCATATTCAAGCAGTTCGGCCGGGCCGAGATTGCGCGCGATCAGGATCGTGTCCTTGCGCAGGCCCTGCGAGGCAGCGGTGCCGACCTGCCCGGAGACGATGCGCAGCAGGCGGTTGGCCAAGTCCTCCAGATCGTGCATCCGGTCGGCCAGCAGCGGATCGTCGATCTCGCGCATCCGCATCCGGGTGTGCTGCTGCACCCGCTCGATTGCCGCCTCGGCTGTCAGGCCGGAATCGATCGCCTCGTTGATGCGCCGCGACCAGCCCTCGTCATAGGCGAACATCTTGTAGGTCTCGAGCACTTCCTCGTGCTCGCCGCCCACGCCGAACTCGGCCTGGCTGGCGAGGTTGTCGATCTGCTCGCGCATCTTGTCGAAGGCGCGGTAAACGCGCTGGCGCTCGGCCTCGATGTCCTCGGCCATGACCTGCGTGATCTCGACCCGCGGCTGGTGATAGACGGCCACGCCCGCGCCCAACCCCTTGACCAGCGTGAGGCCAGTGAGCTGCTGCGGCCCCGTCATTTCGGCGGTCAGCCCGCGGGCTTCCTCCTCATCGACCAGCTCGGCATTGACGATCAGTTCGCTGAGCACCATCGCGGTGGTCTGCAGCGCCTCGATCTCGACATCCTCGTAGCGGCGCGGCTCGACGTGCTGGACGCACAGCACCCCCACCGCGCGTTCGCGATAGACGATTGGCACCCCGGCGAAGGAGTGGAACTTTTCCTCGCCGGTTTCGGGGCGATACTGGAAATCGGGGTGGGCCTTGGCCTCGGCAAGGTTAAGCGTCTCCACCTTCTGCGCGATCGCCCCGGTCAGCCCCTCGCCGATCGCCATGCGGGTGACGTGCACCGCGCTCTGGTTGAGGCCGCGGGTGGCGAACAGCTCCAGCATCCCCTCGCGCAGGAGGTAGATCGAGCACACCTCGCTCGACAAGCATTCACCGATGATCTCGACCACCTGATCAAGCTTGGCCTGCGCGTGCAAACGCGAAGCCATGACTTCGGTGAGGCGGGTGAGAATCTTGCGGGCGGCTGCGGCGGCACTCATGGCCGCCAAGGCTTAAGGCCGCAGCGGCCAACCTGCAACCGTCGCGGCGGATGCGGCCTCGTCAGTAGCCGGCAATTTCTTCCTTCAACCGCAGCTTCTGCTTCTTGAGCGTCTGGATCGTCGCGGTGTCGGGCACGGGCCGGGCCAGTTCGGCGTGCAGCCGCGCGTCAAGCTCGGCATGCTTGGCCTGAAGGGCGTGGATGTGGGAAGACACTGCGGTCGAAGCCATACGAGTTCTCCTGTCTGCGCGGGGGGCTGCCCCGTGAAGGCGACTCGGTCTGGATGCGGCCGAGCCGCAGCCCTCATTGAAACCGCAAGCCGCGTGCGATGCAAGGCCCTTGCGCATCACAAACCGTCCGGTGCATCACCGCCTGCGACGAAGCGTGCCCCGGCCATCGCCCGCCGGTCCGCGGCGCATCGCGAAAAAATGCGAACGCCCATCTTATCGAATCGCGCTGGAACGCGTAGCGGGGCTGGGGAGGCACGGTCGGCGACGGCACGAGAAGGGAACCCAGGCAGGCATGACCGAGCAGGAGCTGCGCAAAAAGCTCGAATTGCTCAGGACCGAGCATCGCGACCTCGATGCCGCGATCACCGCGCTGAGCGAAGCCGCGCGCCAGAACGGCTTTGCCGACCAGCTCCAGATCGCGCGTCTGAAGAAGCGCAAGCTGCGCCTGAAGGACCAGATCGCGATTATCGAGGACACGCTGCTGCCGGACATCATTGCCTGATCCGGCGGTTCGTCGCGGTCATGGCACGGCTTGCCCGACCAATCGATGCGCCGCGCGCAAAACTGTTCCCGGTCGGGACAAAGGCGAAAAAATTGCTTGGAAAGTAACCATGTGCCGGTGGCGGGCCGGGCGGCAGGGGCCTAATCTGCGGCGCACCATGGCCCGGACTTCCAGTCTCTCTCGCCCGATCATCGAGGCGCTCTACACCGAAGCGCTGGTGCTGGCCGACGAGGTGCGCGCGGTGTTCACCGCCGGCACCCGCGAGCCGGTGACCGGCGAGGATGCCTTCGTGCGTCTCGCGCTTTCGACCGAGGGGCTCAAGGCCACCACCCGGATGATGCACGTGCTGGCATGGCTGCTCAACCAGCGCGCACTGTTCTCGGGCGAGCTTTCGGAGAACCGGGTGCGCCTGCACGGCGCGCTGCCGCCCGATCGCGGCGCGGACGAGAAGCAGCTGGCGCTGCTCGAACCGGAAACCCGCGCGTTGATCGCCGAGACCGAGCGTCTCCACCGGCGCATCGCCCGACTCGACGAGGCCTGGCGCCAGCACTTCGAAATGGCCTCCCCGGCGCGCGCCTTCCAGGAACGCATCGGGCGCGAATTCGGGCGTTTGGGTTAAACAGCCACCTTGGGTGGGCGGGGTCTGCATCGCGCGTTGGCGCGATCGAGGATCAAGCCGCCGCCAGCGCCTTGCGCCAACGGCTCAACCGCTCCTCGCGCACGCCCGCCGGCATCGCCGGATCGAACCGCGTCAGCGCGCCGCGCATCGCCTTTGCTGCCGCATCGAGGCCGGGGTAGAGCCCAGCCCCCGTCGCCGCCAGCATCGCTGCACCCAGCGCAGTGGTTTCGACGAAGGCCGGCCGTTCGACCGGAACGCCGAGCATATCGGCCAGATCCTGCGCCATCCAGTTGTTGGCCGACATCCCGCCGTCGATCCTGAGCGTCTGCCACGCCGCCCCATCCGCGGCGAAGGCGGTGGCGAGATCATGGGTCTGGTGCGCCATCGCCTCCAGCGCCGCACGGGCGAGGTGCGCCTTGCCGCTGGCAAAGCTCAGACCCGCGATCACCCCGCGCGCCTCGGCCCGCCAATGCGGCGCGCCGAGGCCCGAGAGCGCCGGCACGATCACCACCCCGCCGCTGTCAGGGATAGTGCGCGCGAGGGTCTCGGTCTCCTCGGCAAGATCGACAATCCCGAGCGAATCCCGCAGCCACTGCACCAGACTGCCCGCGACGAAGACCGAGCCTTCGATGGCGTAGCTGCGCTGGCCCTCGATCTGGGTCAGCACCGTCCCCAGAAGGCGATTGGCCGAGCGCGGCACGCGGCTCCCCTGGCAGGTCAGCACGAAGGCCCCGGTGCCATAGGTCGCCTTGGTCTGGCCGGGCGCAAGACAGCCCTGGCCGATGGTCGCGGCCTGCTGGTCCCCCGCCAGCCCGGTGATCGGGATCGCCCGCCCGAACAGCGCCGGAGCGGTCATGGCGAGCGGCCCGGCCATGTCGGTCACCCCCGGCAGCGCCGCCAGCGGCACGCCGATCAGATCGCACAGGCCCTCGTTGAACTGCGTATCCTCCAGCCCCATCAACAACGTGCGGCTGGCATTGGAGGCATCGGTGACATGCGCCGCGCCGCCGGTGAGCTTGAAGATGAGCCAGCTTTCCACCGTGCCCAAGGCAAGCGTGCCCTTCTCGGCCGCTGCCTTCACGTCCGGCACATTATCGAGCATCCAGCGCATCTTGGTGCCGGAGAAATAGGGATCGAGCAGCAATCCGGTGCGCTGCTGCACCGCGGCCTCGTGCCCGCCCGCGCGCAGCGCCGCGCAGAGCGGCTCGGTGCGGCGATCCTGCCAGACGATCGCACGGGTCAGCGGCTGGCCGGTATTGCGATCCCATGCCACCACGGTCTCGCGCTGGTTGGTGATGCCGATACAGGCTACCGCCGCCGCGCCGCCCACCTTTGGGATGACCTCCAGCGCACAGGCCAGCGACTTCTCCCAGATTTCCTGCGGATCATGCTCGACCCAGCCGGCCTGCGGATAGTGCTGGGTGAGCGGGGCCTGCGCGCTCGCAACAAACACGCCATCGGCGGCGAACAGCATCGCGCGGGTAGAGGTGGTGCCCTCGTCGAGCACCAGAATGTAATCGGACATGACCTATCCTCTCTCGGGGGTGACTTCTGCCACGCCTCGCCGCATATGCAAGGCCATGGTCACCATCCCCCCACAACCTTGGCCCACCGGCCTTGCCGAAGATGTCGAGCCGCTGGTGCGCCGCGTGCTGGCGCCCAACCCTTCGCCCTACACCTTCACCGGAACCCAGACCTATGTGGTGGGCGAGGCGCGCGGGCCGGACTGCGCGGTAATCGATCCGGGCCCGGCGGATGAAGCGCATATCGCAGCGATCCTTGCCGCGATTGCCGGACGCCGCGTGCTTGCGATCATGTGCACCCACACCCACCGCGATCACTCGCCCGCCGCTGCCCCGCTGGCGGTGCGGACGGGTGCGCCGATCGTCGGCTGCGCGCCGCTGGTTCTGTCATCCGACCTGCCGCGTTCGGACGAGGCCTTCGACACCACCTATGCGCCCGACCGCGTTCTGCTGGATGGCGAAGGGATGCGCGGCACCGGCTGGACGCTCACCGCCGTCGCCACGCCGGGCCATACCTCGAACCACCTGTGCTATGCGCTGGAGGAATCGGGCGCACTGTTCACCGGCGATCACGTGATGGGCTGGTCGACCAGCGTCGTCGTGCCACCCGATGGTGACATGGGCGATTACATGGCGAGCCTCGAAAAGCTGCTGGCGCGCGATGATGTGCGCTATCACTCGGCCCACGGCGCGGCGATCGAAAGGCCCCGCCAGCTGGTGCGCGGGATGATCGGCCACCGCCGCCAGCGCGAAAACCAGATCCTGCGCCTGCTAGGCGAGGCCGCGCGTCCCGTCAGCGGCTTCATCCCCGAGATGTACAAGGGCCTCGACCCGCGCCTGATCGGAGCGGCCGAGATGAGCGTCACCGCGCATCTGCTCGATCTGGAAAGGCGCGGCATGGTTCGTCAGCAGGATGCAGTCTGGCGGGTGGCCTAACCAGTCGTCGCCCTCTATATCCACCAGCCAGTCCAATCCGGGAACCGCCCCATGAACCAAGTCACCAAAGTCCCCGCCGGCGCCGATCTGCTGGCCGAGATTGACCGTTTGCGCAAAGAGCGCAACGCGGTGATCCTCGCGCATTATTACCAGACGCCCGACATTCAGGACATTGCCGACTTCGTGGGCGACAGCCTCGAACTCAGCCGCAAGGCAGCGGCGACCGATGCCGACGTGATCGCCTTCTGCGGGGTCAAGTTCATGGCCGATACCGCCAAGATCCTCTCACCCCACAAGACCGTGATCCTGCCCGACATGGACGCCGGGTGCAGCCTTGAAGACAGCTGCCCGCCCGAGAAGTTCCGCGCTTTTCGCGAGGCCCATCCCGATCACATCGCGCTGACCTACATCAATTGTTCGACCGAGGTGAAGGCGCTCTCCGACATCATCGTCACCTCCTCCTCCGCCGAGACAATCCTTGCCCAGATCCCGCCCGAACAGAAGATCATCTTCGGCCCTGACCGGCACCTTGGCGGCTACCTCGCGCGCAAGTTCAACCGCGACATGCTGCTGTGGCCCGGCGTGTGCATCGTCCACGAGGCTTTCAGCGAAACCGAACTGCTCAAGCTCAAGGAGCAATATCCCGGCGCGCCGATTGCCGCGCACCCCGAATGCCCGCCGACGATCATCGACCATGCGGACTATGTCGGCTCGACCAGCGGCATCCTCGCCTTCGCCAAGACCTTCCCGGGCGACACCCTGATCGTGGCGACCGAGCCGCACATCATCCACCAGATGGAAAAGGCGCTGCCGAACAAGACCTTCATCGGCGCGCCGGGGGCGGACGGGAACTGTTCGTGCAACATCTGCCCCTACATGGCGCTGAACACGATGGAAAAGCTCTATGTGGCGCTGCGCGATTTGCAGCCGCAGATCGAAATAGACGAAGGCATCCGCCTGAAGGCCAAGCGCAGCCTCGATCGGATGCTGGAAATGGCGAGCGGGACCGTGGGCATGGGCGATCTGGGGAAGGTGCGGTTTAGCGGGGATTGAGGGGCGCCCGCCCGAGGCCCCCGCTTTGGCCGGGGTGAAGATTGACGCTAGGTCGCCCTCGCCCGCGACACCGCCAGCGCCGCGCCCACCAGCAGCATGCCCACGATATCCAGCCCCGAGAGCACTTCCCCAAACGCCAGCCAGCCGTAGACCGAGGCGACCGCGGGCTGGGTCAGCAGGGCAAGGCCCACCACCAGCGGCGGGTAATATTTGAGCGCGAACACCATCAGCCCCTGCCCCACCAGCTGGCTGAGAATGAACAGCCCGATCACCGGCCCCCAGTCTCCGGGCCACACCGGCTCGCCCAGAGCCAAGGCAATCACCAGCAGCACCGGCGCGCCGAAGATGCTCACCCACACCAGCAGGCTCCACGATCCGAACGCCCCGCGCGCGTTCTGGAGCGTCAGCAGATAGACCGCATAAAGCAGCCCGGCTGCGACACTGAACAGATCGCCGATCAGCGTCTCTTGCGAAATCTCGAGGCTGCGCCCCATCAGGATCGCCGCGCCCGCCAGCGCGAAGACGATCGCCAGCCACTCCAGCCTGCCGGGCAGCATCCGATGGACGATGACCCCCCAGAACAAGAGCACGATCGACCCGGCATTGCCGAACAATGTGGCATTGCCGAGCCGCGTCATGCCGATGCCGATGTGCCAGCTAGCAAGATCGAGCGCGAAGGTCACCGCGCCCAGCGCCACCAGCGCCAGGGTTGGCGCCGGGATGCCCGTCAGCCGCTGGCCATTCGCCCGGGCCAGCACCGCCATGAACGGAAGCGCCAGAAACAGTCGCCAGAACCCGGCCGCAACCGGCCCGGTATCGGCCACCCGCACGAACCACGGCCCGATCGCCAGCGCGACATTGCCGCCCAGCAGCGCGAGCAACAGCAGCCACGCCGCCGGGCGCGCTTCGGCGGGAACAAGTTTCTCTTGGGGCGCACCCTCATTTTCCATGCTTGCGCCCTAGCCTTGCCGCCCCCAAGTGGATAGCCAAACGCAACCCGATCGAGAGGATTACCCACATATGCACGACACCCCAAGTTATGGTGCCCTGTTTCAGCCGCTCCGGATGGGCGCGCTCCATGCCAGGAACCGCATCTTCATGGCGCCGCTGACCCGCGGGCGCGCCGCCGATCCGATGTTCGTCCCGAACGATTTGATGGCGCTCTATTATCGCCAGCGCGCCGGCGCGGGCATGATCCTCACCGAAGCGACCGGGATCAGCCGTGAGGGACTCGGCTGGCCTTCGGCTCCCGGAATCTGGACGGACGAACAGACCGAGGCTTGGAAGGCCACCACCGCGGCGGTGCACGAGGAAGGCGGCCTCATCGTCATGCAGCTCTGGCACATGGGGCGCCTCGTCCATCCTTATTTCCTGAACGGCGAGCCACCCTTCTCGGCCAGCGCCACGCAGGCGCCGGGCGAGGCGCACACGCCGAGCGGCAAGCACCCCTATGCCCTAGCGCGCGAAATGACCCATGCGGACATCAAGCGCACCATCGCCGATTACCGCCGCGCCGCCGAGAACGCCAAGAAGGCGGGTTTCGACGGGGTGCAGCTTCACGGCGCCAATGGCTACCTTGTCGACCAGTTCCTGCGCGACAAGACCAACCTGCGCACCGACGAATATGGCGGCAGCCCCGAAAACCGCACCCGCTTCATGCGCGAAGTCTTGGAAGCGCTGATCGACGTGTGGGGCGCGGACCGGGTCGGCATCCGCCTCTCGCCCAATGGGGATTCGCAAGGGACCGATGACAGCAACCCGCCTGCGACCTTCGGCGCGGCGGCCAAGGTGTGCGAGGAACTGGGCCTCGCTTTCGTCGAACTGCGCGAACCCGTGCCGGAAGGCACCTTCGGGCGAACCGACGTGCCCAAGCAAAGCCCGCTGATCCGCCAGATCTACACCGGCAAGCTGATTCTCAACTCCGACTACACCGCCGAGCAGGCGGAAGCGGACGTGACCAGCGGCAAGTGCGATGCGGTCAGCTTCGGGCGGCCCTACATCTCCAACCCCGATCTCGAAAAGCGGATCGCGGCCGGGGCCCACTGGAACCCCAACAAGGACGTGCCCAAGAGCTGGTACTTCCCGATCCCCGAAGGCTATGTCGATTACCCGACCCTCGCCGAGGAACGGGCCGAGGCAGCAGGGTAAGCCCGGGTTTTATTCGGACGCATCAGGGGCCGGGGCGGCGGGGGGTGCTTCGGCCCCTTCGCTTTGCGGCGCCGCGCCCTCCACCCCCTCGACCGGGGTGACCACCGGCTGCTCGGCATCGAGATCGGCCGGAGCCGGCCCCTGGCGCGGGGCAAGGGGAGCTTGCGAATCGAGCTGTTCGAGCGGGATCATCGCATCCGAGATCGATCCACCCAGCACCTCGCCCGCGGCCTTGCCGCCGCGCTCGGCAGGCGCGCCTGCCTCCCCGGTGCAGGCGGTGCAAAGCAGCAGGAGGAGGACGGCATGAAAGGCAGCGCGGTTCATCGGCACGCTCTTTTCGCCGCCGCGTCGAGCGCGTCAAGGAAATCCTCCGAGGTCGCGGCCAGCGCCGCATCCCATGCCTCCGCCGAGACCTTCAGGCCGAGCTTCGCGAGGCTGGTGACACCGTATTCGGCAATGCCGCAAGGCACGATCCCGCCGAAATGGGAAAGGTCGGGATCAAGGTTGACCGAGAAGCCATGCATCGTCACCCAGCGCCGCACGCGCACCCCGATCGCGCCGATCTTGGCCTCGCTGCCGTCGCTGTCGCGGGTCCAAATGCCGACGCGGCCTTCCGCCCGCCAGCTTTCGACCCCGAAGCGCGCCAGCGCGGCGATCACCCAGCCCTCGATCGCGTGAACGAAGCAGCGCACGTCCTTGCCCCGCTGGTTGAGATCGAGCACCAGGTAACCGATGCGCTGGCCGGGGCCGTGATAGGTATAGCGCCCGCCGCGCCCGGCCTCGACCACCTCGAAGCGCGGATCGACCAGTTCGGCAGGGTCGGCACTGGTGCCCGCGGTATAAACCGGCGGGTGTTCGAGCAGCCAGACCAGCTCCGCCGCTTCGCCCGCCGCAACCGCCTGATTGCGCGCCTCCATCGCCGCCAGCGCTTCGGCATAGGGCACCGGCGCACTCTCGCGCCGCCATTCGGGAGGCGCAGGTCTGACAGTCTTGGGAGCAGTGCTTGCCATGCCGCCTCGGTGGGGGCATTGAGCCTGGATGGCAAGAGGCGATTGCAGGAGCATCGTCACATAGCGTCGGGGATCGGACGGACATGGCAAATGCAAAGCTCGACATGGGGAAGGCCTGGACCCAGGCGACCGCGCTGATCGGAGCCAACAAGGACACGATCTCGGCGCTGGCGGGGCTGTTCTTCTTCCTGCCCTCGTTCGCCGCCGGGCTGATGATGCCCGAGGTCGGCGCCACGCTGCCGGTTTCCGGCCCGGGCCAGAGCGGCGATCCGCAGGCGGCGATGCAGCAGGCGATGGATCAGTTCGCCGCGCTCTATGCCGATAGCTGGCCGGCGCTGGTGGCGATCAGCATCGCCGGCTTCATCGGCTCGATGAGCCTGCTCGCGCTGCTGACCGATCGCGGCCATCCGACCGTGGGCGAGGCGCTGGGCAAGGGCGTGCGGAGCATCCCCTCCTATATCGCCGCGCAGTTGCTGAGCGCGCTCGCCGCAGGGGTGGCGATCGGTGTGCCGCTGGCGCTGCTGGCCGCGCTCGCGCCGCCGGTGGTGGTGGCGATTGCAGGCCTCGCGCTGGTGGTGCTGGTAATCTACGTGGCGGTGAAGTTCTCGCTGATCGCGCCTGTCATCGCCATTGATGAAGAGCGCAATCCGGTTGCTGCCATCGCCCGTTCATGGCGGCTGACCAAGGGCAACAGTTTGCGCATTTTCGCCTTTTTCGTGCTGCTCTTCGTGGTGATCGTGATCATCGGCGCGCTGGTGCAGGGCATACTGACGCTGATCCTCTCGGCCGCAGGCGGCGAGGTGGCCCGCATCGGCATCGCCGCGGTGAACGCGCTGGTGAATGCGATCATCACGGTGATCTTCCTCGTCGTGCTGGCCGCGGTTCATCGCCAGCTTGCCGGCGCTGCGCCCGAGCGGCTGGCCGAAACCTTCGAATAGGGCAGACACAGCCCGCCGATGGCCGAGACCGATCCCCACCGCGAACCGGCGGGACAGGCCGCTGCGGCGCGCGCGATCCCGCCGGCGCGCATGGCGCTGTTGTTCATGGTGATGCTGGTAACCGCCGCCGGCAACACCGCGATGCAATCGGTGATGCCCTCGATCGGCACGGCGCTGGGGGTCGAGGACGTGTGGATCAGCCTTGCCTATAGCTGGTCGGCGCTGCTCTGGGTGGTGTGCGCGCCGCTCTGGGCGCGGCGCTCGGACCGGCGCGGGCGCAAGGCGATGATGGCGGTGGGGCTGGCAGGCTTCATCGCTTCCTTCATCCTGTGCGGCGGGGCGCTGTGGGCGGGGCTGGCGGGCTGGATGAGCGCACTGTGGACGCTGGTCGCCTTTGCTGCCGCACGCAGCCTTTATGGCGGGTTCGGCAGCGCCGCGCCGCCGGCGGTGCAGGCCTATGTTGCCGCGCGCACGCCGCGGGCCGAGCGCACCCAGGCGCTTTCACTGATCGCATCGAGTTTTGGGCTGGGCACGGTGATCGGCCCCGCGCTGGCGCCGCTAATGGTGCTGCCCTTCCTCGGGATCGGGCTGACCGGGCCGTTCCTGTGCTTTGCCGTCATCGGCGCGGTCGCGCTCGCGCTGCTGCGCCTGCGCCTGCCCGACGACGAGCCGCGTTTTGCCGCGCGCGGCCAGGCGGTGGCCTATTCGTCGAGCGGTTCGGGCGCGCCGCTCGACCCGCAGGAGACGAGCGAGAGCGAGGATGCGCTTGCAATCGCGGGCCCGCCGCCGCGGCTCTCATGGCGCGATCCGCGCATTAGGCCGTGGGTCTTCGCAGGGTTCTTCGGCGGCCATGCGCAGGCGATGGTGCTGGGGATTTCGGGCTTTCTGGTGCTCGACCGGCTGGCCCTGCGCGACAGCCCCGCCGAAGGCGCGGGGCCGGTGGGCCTCGTGCTGATGAGCGGGGCGATCGCGACGCTGCTTGCGCAATGGGGCCTGATCCCGCGCTTTCATCTCGGCCCGCGCGCGGCGACGCTGTGGGGCATCGCCGCCGCGGCACTGGGCACGGTGGTGTTGGCGCTGGCGGGGGATCTGCACCTGATCGCGCTGGGCTATGCGATTGCCTCGCTGGGGTTCGGCCTGTTCCGCCCGGGGACAACGGCCGGCACCTCGCTCGCGGTCACCCGTGCCGAGCAGGGACAGGCGAGCGGTATCGTCGCCTCGCTGGCAGGCGCAAGCTATATCTACGCGCCCGCGCTGGGCGTCTGGCTCTACGGCCATTCCGACTGGCTGGGCTTCGGCCTGATCGTGGCGCTGTGCGCGCTTGTGCTGGTGCACGGATGGTTCGGGTTGCAGGCTGACCGGGAGCTGACGCATGCGTGATGTGCGCAAATCCTCCGGCGTGCAATTTCCTCACCTGCACGGCCAGAGGGCGGCGAGCGCACCCGCGCGTGCCGCAGGCGCTCAAGCCCGGAGGGCCTGAAACAGCGTCGAGTGCGGGCCCACGCAGGCGGGCCAGCAAAACTAGAGAATCTCCAGCACCTTGTCCTGCGGGCGGCAGAGGCGCACGCCCTTCTCGGTCTCCACCAGAGGGCGTTCGATCAGCCGCGGCTCGGCGACCATGGCCGCCAGCACCGTGGCATCATCCGCATCCGGTAGCCCGCGTTCCGCCGCGTCGGTGCCACGCAGACGCAGGCCTTGCTGGGGCGTGATCCCAGCATCGCGGTAGAGCTGGGCGAGCTTCGCGGCGCTTGGCGGCTGTTTCAGATATTCGATCACCGTCAGTTCGACACCGCTCAGGCTTTCGAGGATCGCCAGCGTCTTCCTCGACGTGCCACAGGCCGGATTGTGCCAGATCGTCACCTTCATGCCGCGCTCCTGAAATTGCTGCTGCGCCCGGCGCGGATAGGGGATGTGCGGCGCAAATGCTACAGCTTGATGATTATCCATTTCGCCGCCGCACGGGTCTTGCATTTGCAAGTAAGTTGCAATAGCTGGCCCGGACCAAGACGAAAGGTCCCTCATGATTCTGCCTCTTACCCGGACGGCGCTGATGCTTGGCGCTGCCACGATCGCCTGCCCCGCCCTCGCGGCAACCTCCGCGGAAAGCACCGCCCCGGCCGACGCTGCGGCCACTGCCGAAGCGGGTGATGCGGCGGGCATGGAAAGTCCGAACATCGTCGTCACCGGCGAAGTGCTCTATGCAAACCAGATCAACGCCACCAAGACCCCGACCCCGATCATCGACGTTCCCCAGTCGCTGAGCATCACCACCGCCGACCAGATCATCCGCCAGGGGTTCGACAGCGTCGCCGATATCGTCGCCTACACCCCCGGCGTCACCTCCTCGCAGGGCGAGGGCCACCGCGATGCGGTGGTGTTCCGCGGCGTGCGCTCGACCGCGGACTTCTTCGTCGACGGGGTGCGCGACGACGTCGAATATTATCGCGGGCTCTACAATCTCGAACAGGTCGAGATCCTGCGCGGCCCCAACGCGCTGCTGTTCGGACGCGGCGGCACCGGCGGCGTGCTCAACCGCGTGACCAAGAAGGGCGTCGTCGGCAAGACCTTCGCCGGTTTGCGCGCCTCGGCCGGCAGCATCGGCGCCTATGACGTGTGGGGCGATCTCAACGTCGCGCTCGGCGACAGCGCCGCGCTGCGGATCAACGCCGCCTACGAGCATCTCGACAACCACCGCGACCTGTTCGACGGCGAGCAGATCAGCATCAACCCGACCCTGCGGGTGGAACTGGGCAGCCGCACGATCATCGATCTCGCCTACGAATATCTCGATCACGAACGCTTCATCGACCGCGGCATCCCGACCGACGACAACGGCAAACCGGTGCGCGCATTGCGACGCATCACCTTTGCCGATCCCGAGAACAACTACGCCACCTTCGAAGCGCACGTGCTGCGCGGCACGCTCCAGCACCGCTTCTCGGAAAGCGTCAAGGCCAACCTCACCGCCTCCTATGGCGATTATGCCAAGACCTATGCCAACTATTTCCCGGTCGGCTACAATCCGGCCACCAATGTCGTGGCGATCGACGGCTATATCGACAACAACCAGCGCAGGAACCTGATCCTGTCGGGCAATCTCGTCGGCGAATTCGCAACCGGCGGGATCGGCCATACGCTGATCGTGGGCGGCGAGTTCATCGACACCCGCAACGACAATGATCGCTTCAACGCGGTGTTCGACACTGCCGTGGCCGATGGCCGGCGCGCGGACGTGGAATTTTTCTCCGCGCTGCGTCCTTTCCCGATGCGGGGCGGGATCGGCACGCTCGCCGATGGCCGCACCACCCGCTTCGCCTTTACCGCGCTCAACGATGACACCGAGGCCGATCTCACCGTCCTTTCGGCCTATATCCAGGACGAGATGAAGATCGCCGATTGGCTGCGCCTGGTGCTCGGCGCGCGCTACGACAGCTTCGAGATCACCGTGCTCGACAAGCGCACCGGCGTGGTGCGCAGCCGCAGGGACGAGGAGATCAGCCCCCGCCTTGGCCTCATCATCAAGCCGCAGGAGAACCTGTCGCTCTACACCAGCTATTCGGAAACCTTCCTGCCGCGCTCGGGTGACCAGTTCGCCGACATCAACCCGCCCAACGATGCGCTCGATCCGGACACCTTCTCCAACCTCGAAGCGGGGGTGAAGTGGGACATCCGCCCCGGCCTCGCGCTGACGGGCGCCCTTTTCCAGATCGAGCAGTCCTCGCCCCAGCCAGCCGACAACAACCCCGACACGCTCGACGTGATCGACAGCAAGATCCGCGGGTTCGAGGCGCAGCTGCAGGGACAGGTGGCGGATTGGTGGTTCCTCTCGGCAGGCTATTCCTACCTCGATGGCGAGCAACAGAGCCGCACCGGGCCAACGGGGCGCCGCCTGCGTGAGCTGCCCGAACACATGTTCTCGCTCTGGAACACCTTCCAGGCGACCGATAAGCTCGGCTTCGGGCTCGGCCTGACCGCGCAGGACGAAAGCTTCGCCGACAACGCCAATACCGTCACCCTGCCCGCCTATGCGCGGGTGGACATGGCGGTCTCCTACGCGCTGAACGACAATCTGCGCTTCCAGATCAATGTCGAGAACCTGTTCGACACGCTCTACTTCCCCAACGCCCACTCGGCCGACGAGCTGACCGTGGCCCCGCCGCTCAATGCGCGGTTCACGATCACGGGGAGGTTCTGATACCTAATCGGTCTCGGGCACGCGCAGCGCAGGCACGGCCTGCGCCGCGTCTTCGGGGCTGATGCCGGGGGCCGGCGCGGCGCTGATACTCTCGCGGCGCTGGGCCACGCGCCCCGCCCTTTCGACCGCGCGCACCAGCCGCGGATAGACCCCGCAGCGGCAGATATTGGGGATTGCAGCAAGGATCTCTTCGCGGGTCGGGGCAGGATTGCGCTGGATCAGCGCGGCCGCCGCGATGACGATGCCCGGAGTGCAATAGCCGCACTGGATCGCCTGTTCGGCCACCATCGCCTGCTGCACCGGATGCGAGCGATCACGGCTCAGCCCTTCGATGGTGGTGATGACCCGCCCCTCGGCTTCGGCCAAGGTGATCTTGCATGACCGCAGCGCCACCCCGTCGACCAGCACCATGCATGCGCCGCCGCATTCGCCGCCTCCGCAGGCCTTGGTGCCGGTGAGGTTCATCGCCTCGCGCAGCGCGTAGAGCACCGGCATCCGGGGATCGAGATCGAACTCGACCGGCCGCTCGTTGACGGTCATGCGCGACATGGCGGCTCCGGGCGGCCTAGCTGCGCCAGCTGTCGTCGATCTTGTCGATGCGGCGCTTCCACGCCTCGAAGTCGAACAGGCCCGCACCGCCCTGCCCGCTCATCACCGCAAGGTCGCGCTGGTGAACATCGATCACGTCCTGCGCAATCAGGATCGGCTCGCCCATGCCCAGCGTCGCCACCTGGATCTCGCAGGCGCGCTGGAGCGCCCACATCTTGACGAACATCCCCTGGATGGTGCGGTCCATCACCACCGGGCCGTGGTTGCGCAGCATCAGGATGCTGTGATTGCCGAGGTTCTTGACCAGCCGCTCGCCTTCCTCTGCGCGCACGGTCACGCCCTCGAAATCGTGATAGCCGATCTGGCCATGGAAATTGCAGGCATAGAAATTGATCGGCAGCAGCCCGTCCTTGTGGCTGGCCACGGCCATGGTCGCGGTGGTGTGGACATGGCAGATCGCGTTCGCCCGATCGCCCAGATGCTTGTGGAAATAGGCGTGCTGGGTGAAACCGGCCTTGTTCACCATGTAGGGCGAGCCGCCGACATTGTTGCCCTCGACATCGATCTTGACGAGGTTGGAGGCGGTGACTTCGGAATAGAGCAGGCCGAAAGGGTTGATGAGGAAGGTATCGCTTTCCCCCGGCACCTTGAGCGAGATGTGGTTGTAGATCGACTCCGACCAGCCGAGATGGTCGAAGATGCGGTAGCAGGCGGCGAGGTCGAGCCGCGCCTGCCACTCCTGCTTGCTGCATTCGATACCGGGTTTGAGCTGCGTCGCCATCGACCGTTCCTCTCCATTTGCCTTCGCGGTTTGCTATCGCACGCGGCGGGAATGCTTTGCAAGTCGCGCGGGGCCCCGCTACGCCCGCAAGACCGATGAACGCGCGCGAGCAAAGCCTTCCCAGACTGGTCAACGGATCAATCCCTGGACACCTCGTCAGCCAGACCTTGCCGGCGGTGATCGGGGTGGCGGCAATCATGTCGATCGGGATCGTCGATGCCTATTTCATCGGCCAGCTCGGCAGCGCGCCGCTCGCCGCGATTAGCTTCATCTTCCCCGTCGCGGTCGCCAGCACCTCGCTGGGCGTGGGGGTGATGGTGGGGATCAATTCGGTGGTCGCCCGCGCGCTGGGGGAAGGCGATCCGGCCAAGGCCGCGCGCCGCGCCAATTTCGGGATCGTCTTTGCCACGCTTGTCGGCATGCTGATGGGCCTGTCGCTATGGCTTGCGATCGATCCGATCTTCACCGCGATGAACGCGCCGGCAGAGCTGATGCCGCTGATCCGCGCCTACATGACACCCTATGCCTGCGGCTTTCCGCTCAGCCTCGCGATCATGGGCTTCAACGGCGTGCTGCGCGGACAGGGCGAGGCCAAACGCACCAGCACGGTCAGCATCGCCTATGCCGCCGCCAACTGTGCCCTCAACCCGATCCTGGTCACCGGAACCCCAGGCATGCTTGGCGGTTTCGCAGGCTTCGGCATTGCTGGCTCGGCCTATGCCACGGTGATCGGCTGGGGCCTTGGCGTGCTGGTGGCCATGCTGCTGCTGCGCGGCACATCGCTGCCCCTCAACCTCGCGCTGCTAAAGGACTGCAACCTTATCGAACAGGCGCGGGCGATCACACGCGTCGGCCTGCCGGCGGCCTTTTCCAACGCGATCAACCCGCTCGGCCTGTCGATCCTGACTGCGCTGGTCGCATTGGAGGGCAAGGCGGCGGTGGCGGGGTTCGGGGCGGCGGGGCGGTTGCAGAGCTTCGTGATCGTGCCCTTGCTCGGCCTGTCTGGGGCGATCGGGGCGATCGTCGGGCAGAACTGGGGCGCTGGCCGCTATGATCGGGCGCGTGAGGCGGCGCTCTACGCGGCGGGGTTCTGCGTGATCTGGGGCCTTGGCGTGGCGCTTGCCATGGCTGCTTTCGGAGAGCGTTTCGCGCAGGCCTTTACCAACGATCGCGCCGTGGTCGCGCAATTCGCGCTCTACCTCAAGATCGCCGCCTGGGGCTATGCCGGGTTCGGGTTGCTGATCGTTGGCAATGGAATCATGAACGCGGTCGACCGCGCGGGGCTTGCGCTGATGCAGTCGGTGGCGCGGGTGTTCCTGGTGATGCTGCCGGTCGCGCTGCTGCTCCAGCCGGGCATGGGTTCGGCTGCGATCTACGCCGCGGAACTCGCCGCCAACCTGTTCGGGGCGGTTTCGGCTCTGGTGCTGGTGCGCCATATCTTCCTGAAACCGCAGCCGGCATGGGCGGCGCGCTAGGCGTTCATTAACCAAGCTGCCCCATAAAGCACCGCGCAAGGCAAAGGGGCGCGCGACCTGATGGACGATCTGCTGGCGGATTTCATCGCCGAGACCCGCGAGATGCTGGAGGCTTCCGGTGGCGAGATCGTCGCCTGGGAGGCTGACCCGGACGACCGGGCACGCATCGATGCGATCTTCCGCTTCGTGCACACGGTGAAGGGCAATTGTGGCTTCTTCGATTTTCCGCGCCTTGCCGCCCTGTCCCACGCAGCTGAGGACGCGCTTGCCGATTGCCGCGCCGGACGGCGCGAACCCAATCGGGCCTTGGTGTCCGCCGTGCTCGCGATCATCGACCGAATCGCGGCGATGGTCGATGCGATCGAGGCGGGCGAAGACTTTCCCGAAGCCGATGACGCGGCGCTGATCGCCGCGCTCGACGCCGCGCCCGAGGCGGCCGACGCCGCGGCAAACCCGCGCCACCCGCCGGCCAGCGTGCTGGTCGAACGCGGCGAAGACGGCGGCGGCTGGGCCACCCGCCGCAGCGACAGCTTCAGCGCCCAGCGCACCATCCGCCTGCCGGTCGAACTGCTCGACCGGGTGATGAGCGGCGTGTCCGACATGGTGCTGGCGCGCAACGATCTCGCCCACCGGTTGCGGCAGGCGGGCAACCAGCCGACCATCGACGGCCCGTTCGAACGGCTCTCGGCGATCCTTGCCGGCGTGCGCGATGCGATAACGCGGATGCGGATGCAGCGGATCGAGACCTTGTTCGGCGCGCTGCCGCGCCTGGTGCGCGATCTGTCCGCCGAACTCGGCAAGCAGGTGATGGTCGATCTCGACGGCGGCGATGTCGAACTCGATCGCGAGATGATCGAGACCATCCGCGATCCGCTCACCCATCTCATCCGCAACGCGATCGACCACGGCATCGAAGCCCCCGCTGCGCGCCTTGCCGCGGGCAAGCGCGAAATCGGCCTGCTGGCGATTGCCGCCCGCCAGTCGGGCAACACCATCGCCATCGTCATCCGCGACGACGGTCGCGGGCTCGACGAGGAGCGGATCGCCGCCAAGGCCATCGCCACGGGCCTCATTACCCCTGCCGAGCGCGCCGCGATGAGCCGCGACAAGCTGGTCAACCTGATCTTCGAACCGGGCTTCTCGACCGCCGAGGCGGTCAGCGCCGTCTCCGGGCGCGGGGTCGGGCTGGATGTGGTGCGCCAGAACCTCGAAAAGGTCGGCGGCAGCATCAAGGTATCGAGCGTGCCGGGCGAAGGCACCCAGTTCACGCTCCAGATCCCGCTCACGCTCAGCATCATTGCCGGCCTCACCGTCGAAGTCGGCACCCAGCGCTTCGCCATCCCGCAAGGCTATATCGAGGAAATCGTCCAGGCCTCGCCCGCGGCGCTCGAACTCACCCGCATGGGCGAGAGCGCGCTGATCACCTTCCGCGGCAAGCGCATTCGCTGCCTGATGCTGGCCGAGGTGCTCGGCATCGCGGGCAGCGATGCGCACGGCGACCTCACGCTGGTGCTGCTGCGGCTGGCAAGCGGCGATCTGTTCGCGCTGGTGGTGGAACGCATCCACAGCCACGGCGATCTGGTGGTCAAACCGCTCGCACCGGCAGTGATGAAGTCCGGGCTCTATGCCGGCTCGACGCTGCTCGACGATGGCCAGCCGGTGCTGCTGCTCGACGTTACCAACATCGCCGCGCTGCACGAGCTGGTGGCGGATGGCCGCAGCCGTGTGCTCGAGCGGCAAGACGAGGATGCTGCCGGGCCGCTCGCTGCGGCACCGCGGGCGATGCTATTCACCGACTTTGCCGGCCGGCGCATGGCGGTGCGGCTCGAATTGGTGCAGCGCATCGAGACCGCGGTTGCCGCCGCCATCGATCGCTCCGCGCCGCGCCCGCGGGTGGTGATCGACGGGAGGATCCTGCCGCTGGTCGGCCTGCCCGACACGCCGCTCATCGCCGACAAGCTGCGCCTGCTGCGGCTCGGCGACGGGACCTGCGAACTGCTTTATGCGGTGCGCACGGTCGAGGATGCGGTGGAACTGACCGAGGCGCTGGTGGCCGTGCCCGAAGACCCGCTGATCGAGGCGATGACGCTGGTCGGCGGCCAGCCGGTCGCGCTGATCGACGCGCACGAACTTTTCGCCCGCCACGGCGAGGCCCCGCTCCCGGCGCACCGGCCGCGCTGCGCGCTGCCCGACAGCGACTGGGCGCGCACCATCCTTGCCCCGCTGGTCACGGCGGCCGGCTATGATATCGTCGCCTGCGACAGCACCGAGAGCGATGTCGTCACGATCCTGCCGGAGGACGTGTTCGAAGCGGCCGCGGCGCTCGGGCGCATGCCGGCCGGCCCAGTGATCCGCCTGCGCGATCATCCCGATGCGGGCGGCAGCAAGGATACCATCTACCGCTACGATCGCGACGGGCTGCTGGCCGCACTCGCCGCGGCCCGCCAAGGGCGGCTGGCAGGAGGGTTGCGGCCATGAGCGAGCTGCTGGTGATCATCCAGATCGCCGGGCGGCGCTGCGCGCTCACGGCGCATGATGTCAAATCGGTGATCGAGATCGGCGCCATCACTCCGGTGCCGCGCGCGCCCGACTTTATCGCGGGCATCACCGCGCTGCGCAGCCAGACCCTGACCGTGATCGACTGCCGCCGCGCGCTCGGCTTTGGCGCGCAGGATGCGCCCACCGATGGGCGCGCCGCCGTGGTCGCCAGCGGGGGCCATTCCTATGCGCTGCTGGTCGATGCGATCGAAGACATCACCACCGCCACCGGCGCCGCCGGGCAGGTGCCGGGCGGCTTCGGCCCTGAATGGTCGCGCGTGGCGCGGGGCATGATCGAGACCATGGCCGGCCCCGCCCTGCTGATCGATCTCGCCGCACTGATCGCCGGGCCCGAGGCGGCACGCGCCGAAAGCGAGGCGGCGGCTTAATCCTATGCTTACCAGATGGTTCTAGGCTCGTGTGCGGTCCAACGCGGGAAATGCCATGAAAACGTGCCTGATCGTCGATGATTCGCGGGTGATCCGCAAGGTTTCACGGCATATCCTCGAAACGCTCGGCTTTGCGGTCCACGAGGCGGAGAACGGCAAGGAAGCGCTCGACGCCTGCGCAGCGGCGATGCCCGATGTGGTGCTGCTCGACTGGAACATGCCGGTGATGACGGGAATCGAGTTCCTCATGCACCTGCGCCAGCGCCCCGACGGCGACAAGCCCAAGGTGGTGTTCTGCACCACCGAGAACGATGTCGCGCATATCCGTCAGGCAATCGAGGCAGGAGCGGACGAATATGTGATGAAGCCGTTCGATCACGAAACCCTCCAGATCAAGCTCCAGCTCGTCGGCTTGGCGTGAACTGCGACCGGCGCCCTCATGCTGTGACCTCCGGACGCATCGGCAAGCATGCGATCCGGGTGATGATCGTCGATGATTCGCTCACCGTGCGCACGATCTTCCGGCGCATGGTCGAAAGCGATCCGGCACTGGTGATCGCCGGAACCGCCAGCAGCGCGGAACGCGCGATCGCCCAGCTCGCCGCAGAGCCGGCCGATGTGGTGCTGCTCGATCTCGAAATGCCCGGCATGGGCGGGCTTGATGCCCTGCCCGCGATTCTCGCGACCCCCGCCCACCCGCAGGTGCTGGTCGTATCCTCGCTGACCACCGACGGTGCCGAACACACGCTTGCCGCGCTGCAGATGGGGGCCGCCGACACCCTGCTCAAACCGCTTCCGGGCGGCTTTACCGAGGACTACCGCGCCCAGTTGCTGGGCAAGATTCGCGCGCTCGGCAGCCGCTTCCTCGATTCTGCACCGCTGGTCGCGCCGCCGCCCGAACGCGCCTTCGTGCGCGCCAGGGCCAGCCTGCGCCCGCGCTGCACCGAGGTGATCGCGATCGGCGCCTCGACCGGCGGGATCCATGCGCTCGGGCTGATGCTGCGAGCGATGGAGCCTGGCTTCGACCTGCCGATCCTGATCACCCAGCACCTGCCCTCCTCCTTCATCCCGGTGTTTGCGCGGCAGATCGAGACCTCCTGCCGTCGGCCCGCAGATATCGCCGCCCACGGCATGGGAATCCGCCCGGGCCGTGTCATGATCGCGCCCGGAGACGGCCACCTTCTGGTGCGCCGCAGCGGCGAGCGACTGATCGCGCAGATCTGCCGCGATCCGGCTCCCAGCGGCTGCCTGCCCTCGATCGATCCGATGCTCTCCAGCCTCGCAGTCGCCTGCGAGGGCCGCGCGCTCGGGGTGATCCTGTCGGGTATGGGCCGCGACGGTGTGATCGGCGCGCAGGAACTGGTCAGCGCAGGCGGCACGATCTACGCGCAGGACGCGGCCAGCAGCGCGGTATGGGGCATGCCCGGCGCCGTCGCCAGGGCTGGTCTTGCCAGCCTCATCGCCGATCCCATGACGCTGGGCGAAGCCATCATGGCGCAGCCCAGCATCCCGCTCATGCGGCAAGGCTGAGGCGCGCGGCGTGGAAACCAGCGAAGCCTCGCACCAGATCATCGCCGATCTGCTTGCCGCGCGCACCGGCCAGCACCTCACCGAAAGCCGCCGCTGGCGTGTCAATTCGGCGCTGGCGGGGATCTTCCGCGAACACGGCATCAGCAATATCGACCAGCTGGTTTGCCTGCTGGCCTCGCCGCGCGCCGGCTCGGACGGCCGCGACCTGTCGCAGGAGGTGGTCGAGGCGCTGCTCAACAACGAAACCTATTTCTTCCGCGACAAGCCGACCTTCGATCAGCTTCCCCAGGATATCCTGCCCGAACTCGCGCGCCGCCGCGCGGGCACCAAGCGGCTGTCGATCTGGTTGGCGGGCTGCTCGACCGGACAGGAAGTCTATTCGCTGGCGATGGTGTTTGCCGACCAGAAGGAACGCTGGGCGGGCTGGCGCATCGAGCTGATCGGCACCGACGTGTCGCAGCGCGCGATCAATGCAGCGCGCAGCGGCCTATACAGCCAATTCGAGGTGCAGCGCGGGCTCGGGGTCACCCAGATGCTGCGCCATTTCGAGGAAATATCAAGCGGTTGGCTGATACGCGAGGACATCCGCCGGATGGCGCAATTCCGCCAGCACAACGTGCTCGGCCCGCCGCCCGGGCGCGAGCCCTTCGATCTGGTGCTGTGCCGCAACGTGCTGCTCTATTTCGATCGCGCCACCCGCGCAGCCGCCTTCGATCGGCTTGCCAGCGCGGTTGCGCCTGACGGCTTCCTGATGCTCGGCGCGGGCGAGACCGTGGTCGGCCAGACCCACCACTTCAGCCCCTCGCCGCGGCGCGCAAGCTTCTTCGAGCCGATCGCGGCGGACAGCGAAGCGCGCCAGCTGCTGGTCGGTTAACCCCTTTCCTGCGCGGCGAAGGGGCCGCAATGGGAAGCGATCGGTGTCTGGCTTTACCCTTCATTAGCCGCCGCCCTTTACGATCCGCAGCAAGCCTCGCCCGTGGCACCGGCTGTGGGCCGAAAAGGGAAAACAGAGCTTGTCGCACACCGCCAAACCGCTGCGTCTCACGCCTGTGGGCCTCGTGCTGGTGCCCTTGGCGCTCGCCTGCGTAATCACCGGGGTTGCGGTGCTGGCGGTGAGCCTCAATCATCGTCTGGCGATTGTCAGCCCCGCGCCGCTGCTCACCGCCACGATCCTGGTCTATTCGGCGCTCCTGATCCTGCTTGGCCGCAGCGCAGTCGCCAATCTCCGCGAGCTGGAATCGCTCAGTCTGAGGGATACACTCACCCGGCTGCCCAATCGCTGTGCGCTGCACGTGGATGTCGAACGCCTCGCGGAAAGCGGCGAGGAAGTGGCGCTGGCGCTGATCGATCTCGACAGCTTCAAGCAGGTCAACGACCATTACGGCCACGCCCTTGGCGACCAGCTGATCGAGCATTGTGCGCAGATGCTGGTCGAGGCCTGCGGCAACGAGGCGCGCTGCTACCGGCTCGGCGGCGACGAATTCGCAGCGGTGTTGGGCGGCAAGGTCGCCGGGACGATCCTTGAAGGCATGTGCCGCACGCTGCTCGAGCGGCTGGCCACGCCGGTGACGGTGGCCGGCAGGCAAATCGCGGTCGGAGCCAGTATCGGCCTTGCTCGCAGCACCGCTGAACACCGCGTGCCCTCGTCCGAGTTGCTGCGCCGCAGCGACGTGGCGATGTACATGTCCAAGCGCGGTGGCAAGATGCGCTGCACCTGGTTCAACGAAACCTTCGACCGAAGCCGCGAGCGCGTGCGCGAGATCGAAGACGAGATCCGCACCGCCATTGCCGCAGGCGAATTTGCGCTCGCCTACCAGCCGCTGGTCGATGCCGAGGACGGGCGGATCGTCGCGGTCGAGGCGCTGCTGCGCTGGCCGCGCGGCGAACGTATGCCGCTTGGCCCCAACGTCTTCATTCCGGTGGCCGAGGATTCGGGGCTGATCAACCCGCTCGGTCAATGGGTGCTGCGTCAGGCGGTGTGCGATGCGCTGCGGTGGGACGACATGACCCTGTCGGTGAACATCTCCGCCGCGCAGCTGCGCAATCCGGAGTTTCCGATCAAGCTGGGCGAGGTGCTGGAAGAAACCGGCTTTCCCCCGCACCGGCTCGAACTGGAAGTGACCGAGACCTGCCTGGTGCTCGATCCGGTGGTGGCCGAACGCACGCTCGATGTAATCCGTGCCTTCGGCGTGCGTATCGCGCTCGACGATTTCGGCACCGGCTATGCTTCAATCGGCTTCCTGCGGCGCTTCAGCTTCGAAAAGCTCAAGCTCGACCGCAGCCTGATCGAACTGGCGAGCGGCGATGAGGGCAGCCGCGCGATGATGCTCTCCAGCATCGCGCTCGCCCGTGCGCTGAACATGAGCGTGACCGCCGAAGGGGTCGAAACCGAGGCGCAGGCCGAGCTGGTGCGCATGGCCGGCTGCGACCAGATCCAGGGCTGGCTCTATCACCGCGCGCTGCCCGCCGCCGAGATCGACCGCCTGATCGCTGAGCAGAACGCCAAGCGCGCGGGAGAGGCAGCCGCGTGAGCGCGATGGAGGATATTTCCCTCGACCTTGCGGCCGAACGCGCCGGGACTCAGGCTGTCCCGACGAGGGCGGCGCAGACCGGCAGCATGGGGGGGGGCTGCGGCGCTGGTTCGAGCGACTCTCGATCAGCGGCAAGATCTCCTGCTTCTTCATGCTCGGTCTGGGCTTCGCGCTCGCTGCCGGACTTTTCGCGATCGGCGGATTCATCGAACTCGGCAGCCGCGCGCAACGGATCAACCTGATCCTTGATCACGCGCTCGAAGCCGAGCGGCTGGTCACCCATCTCAGCGAAAGCCAGCGTCATGCCGAAATGCTGGTGACCGGCAGGCCAGGGGCGCGCGGCAGCGCGGCGCGCGATCACCTCGCCGCCGCCGAACGCGTCATCGCCCGCCTTTCGGACGCGCTGCGCGAAGACAACATCCCCGCCTATGATCGGCTTGCCGTGATTCGCGAGGGTGTGGCCGATTTTCACCGCCAGATCGCCGCGTTCGAGCGCGATGCCGGGAATCCGCAACTGCGCGAGGCCCGCGCGCGCGAGGTGACCGCGACGGGCGGCGCGGTGTTCGCGGCAGGCCGCGAATTGGCCGACCTGCTGGGCAAGGACGCCGATGCCGGCGCGCATGCCCAAGCTGACCTCATCCTTGCCCTGCTGCTCATATGGATCGGCATCGCGGCAGCGCTGATCCTGATCACCCTGATGGCGCAGCGCTATGTCAACCATACCGTCGGCGGGCTGCTGAGGTCGATGGCCGAACAGATGACCCAGCTGGCCGCCGGGGCGAAGCGGATCGAAATCACCGGCATCACCCGCCAGGACGAGATCGGCGAGATGGCGCGCGCGCTCGAGGTGTTCCACCGCGCCGGCCTGCGCCTCGAACGCCTCAGCCGCGAACGCGCCGAACGCGCGCGCGCGGAACGCGACGCGCAGACCCGGCTCCAGCAGCAACAGCAGGACGCGCAGCGTGAACGCGAGCGGATGCTGCGCGATCTTGCCGACCGGCTGGAACGCTCCGTCGGCGATGTCGTCACCAATGTCGCCGCCGCTGCCAGCCAGTTGCAGGCAACCGCCCAGCTGATGACCGCCACCGCCGAGGACACCAGCCGCCTTACCGGCGAGGCAGCGGGCGCGATGGAGGAAGCCGGTCTTGGCGCCACCGCCGCGGCTTCGGCGAGCGATGAATTTGCCATGTCGATCGGCGAGATCAGCCGGCAGGCCGCAGACTCGGCCGAATTGGCACGCGAGGCGACGCGTTCGGCCCGCCAGGCCGACAGCACCATCGGCGCGCTCACCACCTCGGCGCAGCAGGTCGGCGAGATCGTCGAGCTGATCAATTCGATTGCCAGGCGCACCAACCTCCTCGCGCTCAACGCCAGCATCGAGGCCGCCCGCGGCGGCGAAGCGGGCCGTGGCTTCGCGGTGGTCGCCAGCGAGGTCAAGGAACTCGCCAACCAGACCAGCCGCGCAACCGAGAAGATCGCCGAACAGGTCCGCGCAATGCAGGCCACCACCGGTGCCAGCGCGTCGGCGCTGCGGACGATCGCGGAACAGATTGCGCAGCTCGAAACCACCGCGGTTGCCATCGCCAGCGCGGTCGACCAGCAGTCGATCGCCGGACAGGATCTGGCGCGCAGTATCGATCTTGCCGCACGCGGCACGCAACGCGCCTCCGGCCATATCGCGCAGGTGCGTCAGGCGACGCTCTCGACCGGTTCCGCGGCCGGCCAGGTGCTCGCCAGCGCCACCGGCCTCGAAACCCAAGCCGCAAGCCTGCGCCAGCAGTTGCAGGCTTTCCTGATGCGGGTGCGGGCGGGCTAGAGCGGCCTGCTGCTCGCGCAAAGCGGTGTCCGATCGCCTTCGTCAATCAAGCTTTCGGCAAGGATTATCCTTTACGAAAGCTTGCAAACACGCACCGGGGGATTGTGGCATGAACATGATGACACTGCAGGAACGGCGCGAGGAACACGCGGTGCCTGACTTCGTCCGCGACCTCAGAGCCGATTTCGAGAGCGAGGGTGCCGTCACGTCGGGCCCGGCCCAGACGAGCCGCGAACCTGCGCGCATCAGCCTGCTCGAACGGCTCGCGTGGTTCCGCAATCTTTCCCTGTCGAACAAGATCAACGCCATTTTCGGCACCTTCTTCGCGGTCGGCACGCTGATGACGCTGGTGCTCGGGCTCGGTCTGACCGATCTGTGGAAGCGCTACAACGCCACGGCGCGGGTGCAGGAAGCCGTGGTCGCCGCGGGCGCGCTCGAAACCGCCTCGGGCGAGCTGCGCTATCACGCCGTGCGGGCGCTCTATGACCGTTCCGCGCGCCTGCGTGAGAGCCAGCGCGCGAGCGAGGCGGCGCTGGCCGCGCAGATCGCCACGCTCGATGCCGCGCTCGGCGCGCATGTACCCGGAATGGAGCCGCGCGTGGCGACCCTCGCCGCCCAGCTCGCCGCTTTCCGCAGCGAGGCCGACCGCGCCGCCGAAACCGTGCGCAGCGGCGGCAATGCCAACGCCGCAGCCGCCACACTCGCGGCAGCGGGCGAGAGGCTGGTGAACGAGGCGGGCCGGCTCGCCACCGATCTCGCGCAGCACGCGCAAGCCCGCGAAGCCAGCGGCATCGCCTATTTCTTCAACATGGTGCTGATCCTCGCCGTGCTCGCCGCCTTCGCCGCGAGCGTCCTGCTGCTGGGCATGGCCTACTTGTCGCACGATTTCTCGCGCAAGATCGTCGAAATCGCCGGCGCCATGAACCAATTGTCCGAAGGCGATCGCAATTTCACCATCGCCGGTGCGGAGCGCGAGGACGAAGTGGGCCAGATGGTTCGCGCGCTCGAACTGTTCAAGCGCGCCAACAAGTGGATGGAAGATCGCGCACGCGAACGCTCGGAGCGGGCCGAACAGGAATTGCTGATGCAGCAGGAACGCGAGCGCGAACGGCTTGAAGCCGAGGCCAAGAAGGCTGCGCTGCTCGACGAGGTTGCGCGCCAGTTCGAACGCACGGTCGGCGAAGTTGTCGGCGGCGTGGCCGCGGCATCGAGCCAGCTCCACACCACCGCCACGCGCATGGCCAAGAGCGCCGAAGAAGCCAGCCGCCGCACCAGCGACGTTGCCGCTTCGATCGAAGAGGCCAATGCCGGGGCGACCGCCGCGGCAGCCGCGAGCGACGAATTCGCACTCTCGATCAGCGAAATCAGCCGTCAGGCGGCCTCGTCGAGCGAGCTCGCCCGTCTCGCCGCCGCGGCGACCGGAGAGGCGGACGAGACGATCACCGCGCTTGCCGCCTCGGCCGAGGAAGTGGGCCAGATCGTCGAGCTGATTCAGACGATCGCCCAGCGCACCAACCTGCTCGCGCTCAACGCCAGCATCGAAGCGGCCCGCGGCGGCGAAGCGGGCCGCGGCTTCGCGGTGGTTGCAAGCGAGGTCAAGGAACTGGCGATGCAAACCAGCCGCGCAACCGAAAAGGTCGCCGAACAGATCCGCGCGATGCAGACCAGCACCGGCGCCAGTGTCAAGGCGCTGCGGGCGATCGCAGGACAGGTGCGCGAGTTGGAGAGCACCGCCGTCTCGATCGCCACCGCGGTCGATCAGCAGTCCGTGGCGGGGCGTGATCTGGCCCAGAGCATCGACCTTGCCGCCCGCGCGACCGAGAAGGTGAGCACGCATATCGAGGACGTGCGCCAGCTGTCGCTCTCGACGGGCGCGGCGGCCTCGCAGGTGCTGCTCAGCGCCAACGAGCTTGAAGCCCAGGCCTCGCACCTCAGCGAACAGGTGCGCGACTTCCTGCAGACGGTCCGGGCGGGGCACTAGCGCCCCCCGGTTTTTCGGCCACTTCACCGACCTCGCGCACCAGGGGCACGGCAGAGGGGGCCTTCGCCTAGGGAAGGGCTGTGAGGCGGCCCGCTTGTCAGGCGCTTGCCTGCCACAGCGGGAAGCGGGCGATGCGGCCTTTGGCGGGCATCAGCGCCGCGATCGTGCGCGCGGGTTGCAGCGCACCGAGGATTTCGGGATGGGCGGCATCGAGCCCGCCGGTGAGGCTGCCGAAAGCGGGCAGGATCATGCGCTCGGCCCCGTTGTCGCTGCTGCCGATGACCGCGCAGGGACGCGCGATATGGCGGTTCCTGAGGTTGACCCGCAATTTGGGATGGTAGTGGCCCGAAAGCTCGGGCGCGGTCTCTCCGGCGCGGGCTTCATGGCGCAGGACAACGCCGCCCAGTTCTAGCTCGGGCACGATCGTCCCGCCGAAGCCCTTGGGCAGTTCCTCGTCGTGGTTGCCGGTGATCCATACCCAATCGAGCGCCCGCGTGAGCGCCTCGAGCATCCCGGCGGAGTGTGGATCGAGCCTGAGCGCGCCGGCAGCATCGTGGAAATTATCGCCCAGCGTGATCACCCGCCGTGCGCCGGTTAGCCGCACCGCCTCGGCCAGCCGTTCGAGACTATCGCGGCTGTCATAGGGCGGGAGCATCTGGCCGCGCGCGGCAAACCAGCTCGCCTTCTCCAGATGCAGATCGGCCACCAGCAGCGTGCGCTCGGCCGGCCAGTAGAGCGCGCGGCCTTGCCCGAGCGCCAGCTCGTGTCCGGCAAAGGCGAAGGGAAAGAACATAGCGCGAACCATGCCTGGCTCATTGCCTGCAAAGATTCGCTTTGGCAATGCCGGGGCGGGCCTTGTGCGGTGCGCTTCATCGCCTATGCTGCGGGCAAATGACGGACGGGGATGTATGACGGACTGGACACCACATACGGGCCGCGCGCGGGCGTGGTTTGAAGACCTGCGCGACCAAATTTGCGCTGAATTCGAGCGTATCGAGCGCGAGGCAGGCTCTGACGCCCGCTTCACCTACATCCCGTGGGAGCGCGAGGAGCAAGGCAATCCCGATCCTGGCGGCGGCGTTCAGGGGCTGATGAAGGGCAAGGTGTTCGAGAAGGTCGGGGTCAATGTCTCGACCGTGCGCGGCAACTTCGCCAAGGAATTTGCCGGCTCGATCAACGGGGCGAGCGCGGACAACCCCGGCTTTGCCGCGACTGGGATCAGCCTGGTGGCGCACATGGCCAATCCGCACGTGCCGGCCGTGCACATGAACACCCGCTTTCTCACCACCACCAAGGCCTGGTTCGGCGGCGGGGCGGATCTCAATCCGCCGATCCCCTATGCCGAGGACACCGCCGAATTCCATGCCGCGATGCAGGCCGCCTGCGATCCGCACGACGAGACCTATTATGAACGCTATTCGAAGTGGGCGCAGGAGTATTTCTACATCCCGCACCGCAAGGTGCATCGCGGGGTCGGCGGGATATTCTGCGATCACCTCGAATGCGCCGATGACGCCGGCTTCGATCGCAATTTTGCCTTCATCCGCGACATCGGCAGGAAGTTCCTCGACGTCTTCCCGGCGATCGTCAGGCGGCGCATGCACACACCCTTCGATGCGGCGGACGAAGCGCAGATGCTGGAATACCGGGGCCGCTATGCCGAGTTCAATCTGGTCTATGACCGCGGCACGATCTTCGGCCTCAAGACCGGCGGCAATATCGATGCGATCCTGATGAGCCTTCCGCCGCGCGCAATCTGGCCCTGACGCGGAGGGCCGCGCCCTTCTTCGCACTTGCGGCATGGTGCTCTGGCGCTCATATTCACCCGTAATGCTGCGCCAATACGAACTCGTCGAGAAGGTCCTCGAATACGACCCTGCCGCCGACGAGGCGATGCTCAACCGCGCTTACGTCTATACCGTGCAGAAGCACGGCAGCCAAAAGCGTGCGAGCGGCGATCCCTATTTCTCCCACCCCGTCGAAGTCGCGGGCCTGATGACCGACCTCAAGCTCGATCAGGCGACCATCATCACCGCGCTGCTCCACGACACGGTCGAAGACACGCTCGCCACGATCGAAGACATCGAGGCCCATTTCGGCCCCGAGGTCGCGCGGCTGGTGGATGGTGTCACCAAGCTCTCCAAGATCGAGACCATGCCCGAGAACGAGCGCGCGGCGGAGAACCTGCGCAAGTTCCTGCTGGCGATGTCGGAAGATATCCGCGTGCTGCTGGTCAAGCTCGCCGACCGGCTGCACAACATGCGCACGCTGCATTTCATCAAGTCACCCGAAAAGCGCCAGCGCATCGCCCGCGAGACGATGGATATCTACGCCCCCCTCGCCGAACGCGTGGGGATGTACGAATACATGCGCGAGATGCAGGCGCTCGCCTTCCGCGAGCTGGAGCCGGAGGCCTATGCCACCATCACCGGCCGGCTTGAACAACTGCGAAGTCAAGACGGCGGGCAAGTCGATGCCATCGCGCTCAAGATCAAGCAGCGCCTTGCCGAGGCCGGGCTCAAGGTCGAGGTGTCTGGTCGCGAGAAACACCCCTATTCGATCTGGCGCAAGATGGCCGAACGCCACGTCAGCTTCGAGCAGGTGACCGATATCATGGCCTTCCGCGTGCTGACCGATACCGTTGAGGATTGTTACCGCGCGCTCGGCATCCTCCACACCACCTGGCAGTTCCTGCCGGGCAAATTCAAGGACTACATCTCGACCCCCAAATCGAACGGCTACCGTTCCTTGCACACCTCGCTGATGTACGAGAATTCGATGCGGGTCGAAGTGCAGATCCGCACCCGCGAGATGCACCGCACCAATGAATTCGGCCTCGCCGCCCACTGGGCCTACAAGCAGGGCGACAAGCCCGATGGCGCGGTCGGCTGGCTGCGCGACCTGATCGAGATCGTCGATGCCAGCCACGATGCCGAGGAGCTGCTCGAGCACACGCGGCTGGCGATCTATCAGGACAGGATCTTCGCCTTCACGCCCAAGGGCGCGCTGTTCCAGCTACCCAAGGGCGCGACCGCGGTGGACTTTGCCTTCGCAGTCCACACCAACCTCGGTAGCCAGACGGCGGGTGTGAAGATCAACGGGCGTCACATGCCGCTCAGGACACCGCTCAACAATGGCGATGTCGTGGAAATCATCAAGAACCCCCACGCCTCGCCACAGCTGTCATGGCTGTCTTTCGTGGTTACGGGCAAGGCGCGCGCCGCGATCCGCCGGGCGGTGCGAATGAAGGAGCGCGCCGAGGTGGCCGAGATCGGGGCCAAACTGTTCGACGAGATCGCCGCGCGCGTGCCCGCGCGGATCGGCAAGAAGGCGATCCGCGCAGCGGTGCACCGGCTTGGCATGGAGGAACCGGATGAGCTGATGTACGCCATCGGCGCGGCCAAGATCTCCGATCGCGAGGTGATGGAGGCGCTGGTGCCCGGCTGCACCGCGAGCATTGCCGCGGATGAACACTGGGAACGGCGTGAACGGGCAATCTCGATCCGCGGCCTGACGCCCGGGGTCGCCTTCGAGCTCGCCCCGTGCTGCCACCCGGTGCCCGGCGATCGCATCGTCGGCATCCGCCGCAAGGGCGAGCCGGTGCTGGTCCATGCGATCGACTGCATGGAACTGGCGAACGGGGTGGACAGCGACTGGATCGATCTTGCCTGGGGCAACCGTTCGGTAGGGGCAGCGGGGCAGCTGTCGGTGACGATCTACGACCGGCTGGGCACGCTCGCGGAAATGGCGGGGATCTTCGCACAGAACAAGGCCAACATCATTACCCTGATCCAGGCCCAGATCGACCACCCCTTTGTGACCTATAATATCGAGGTCGAGGTCGAGGATGCGGCCCACCTCAACCGCATCATATCGGCCCTGCGCGCCAGCGACGCGGTAGCACAGGCGGACCGGCAGTAGGCTCAGCCCCCGTCCGTCACCCGCCGCACCGGCACGCGGATGTTGCAGATGTCCGCGCCGCCGGCGGGCACGATGAAGAACGGATCGCGGCGGTTGGCGATGGCTTCGGCGTAGCGGGCGAAGATTGCGCTTTCGGTCGAGAGATATTCAAATCTCGGTTGTTCGCTCGCGGGAAGATCGCTCGCGACCCGCACCGTCAGGATCGGCGTGCGCTTGCCCGCTTCCTCCGCGGTGTAAAAGCCGAGATCGCCCGACCCGCGCGGCAGGCTCGAGAGGTGTTCCATCCCCTCGATCACCCGCCCGACCAGCGCAATGTTGCGATCGAGATGGCGCGGGGCATGGCCGATCACGGTGTAGAGTTCCGCGCCCGAGCCGGTGTCGGGCGAGTAGTTCCGTCCGACGCCGACCATGCCGTAGCAATGGACAGGCCAGACCCCTGACATTCCCTGCTGGCTAGAGAGCGGCCAGCCCCGCACGATGCCGGCGTTTCCATATGTGTCGTCTTGCTTGGTATCGTCCGCACCAACGGGCGGCAGTGGTGGGCAAACGTGATGACCACACCAATCATGCGTCACATACTCCGCTTCCCCCATCACCTTCAGCCCTTGCGGCAAGGGCTTGGGCTTCCCCGTCGCTTCCGGGTTGTCGTAATTGGGATCGCCCCACTGGGTGACGTAATTGTCCTGCACCCGGTTGACCGAGATGCCGTCATACCACTTGGCGCGTGCGAGCAGGCGGATGTTGTGGACCCAGCCTTGCGAGAAGGGCGCGGGCATCAGCTGGATCACCACCGTGCGCGGCTTGCCTTCGGCATCCGGCGCGAGGGTCATCACCAGCAGATCCTCCGCCGGAATCGCCACCCAATCGCTCTTGGGCGCGGCGGCGACGATCTCCGATGGCGCTGGCGCGGGAGTCTTTGGTTGCCCTACCGCTTCGCTACTTGAGGGCAAGGGCTCGTCCTGAGCGACAGCGGGCAGGGTGAGGGTGAGGGCCGTCGCAGCGGCGAGGAAGGCTCTGTTCATGCGGGCATAGTGCCAGCCAAGCAAAGCCATAGCCAGAATGAAAGCGATGGCCCGGGCCGCATGGCCGCGAGGGCAACTGCCCGCCGCGCCTCATGGCGCGTAAGCCAAGGGCGGATGCGCCCGCCGGCGCTTGAGAAAAAACAAGGGGCGCCACGCAAAAACCCCTTTCCACGCGTTTTGGGGGGCGGAAAGGGGTTCTTGAGGCAGCGTTCGCAGGGAATGCCGGATCCGCGCAGCGCTGACCACCGCGAGTCTCGTACCACAATTCCGGTGCACTGCCAAACCTGTCGCCTTGCGAAGGGGGCCATTCACCGCTATCGGCGCAGCCTTGCCCTTCTTGGGCGCTCCAGCAACCAAGCGGCAGCGCGCCAAAAGGCGCGCAGGCAGCCGAGCGGTAGCGCAACAAGAACGTGCAGCGGAGCAGTGGCCGAGTGGTCGAAGGCGCACGCCTGGAAAGTGTGTATACGGCAAAACCGTATCGAGGGTTCGAATCCCTCCTGCTCCGCCACCTACCCAATCCCAGCCGGACCTCGCCAGCCGTGCAAGCCCTCTAAAATAGAGAGAAATAGCAAAGCTGACGTTCCCGGCTGGCCCTTGCCGTTCCCCGCAATCCGCGTTACGTTGTGGGAAATAGTGTGGGGAAAGTGGCGATGGGTAAGCTCACGGCAACAGGTATCGCCAAGCTCAAAGAGCCGGGGCGCTATTGGGATGGCGAGGGGCTTGGCCTTATTGTCGGCAAGGGCGGCAGCAAGAGCTGGATTGTCCGTGTCCAAAAAGACGGGCGGCGGCGCGACATTGGCCTAGGCAGCGCCAGCAAAGTCCCGCTCAAGCTTGCCCGCGAGCGTGCGGCAGAGGTGCGCCAGCAAATCGAGATTGGGATCGATCCGGTTGCAGAGCGCGCCAAGGCGGCGGGCATTCCCACGTTTTCCGCAGCCGTAAAAACGGTTCATGCCGAGAACGCGCCGAGCTGGAAAAATGCCAAGCACGCGGCGCAATGGCTCAACACGCTCGAAACCTATGCGGTGCCTGCTTTCGGCAATCGTTCGGTGGCGGACGTCGACGCGGCAGCGGTGCGCGACTGCCTCGCGGCGATATGGCTGGAAAAGCCGGAAACCGCACGGCGGCTGCGCCAGCGTATCAATGCCGTGATCGATTGGGCAGTCGCCAAGGGCTACCGGACAAGCGGGCTGGCCTTGCCTGTGATCGACAAGGCGCTCCCAAGGCAGCGCGCCAAGCCCAAGCACCATGCCGCGCTCCCCTATGCCGAGCTTCCCGTATTTACGCGTAAATTACGGGAATCCGAAAGCATGGGGCGGCTGGCACTCGAAGCTGTTATCCTGACTGCCGCACGTTCGGGCGAGGTGCGGATGATGACTTGGGGCGAGCTTGATCTGGATGCGGCAACGTGGACGGTGCCAGCCGAGCGGATGAAGGCAGGACGCGAACACGTGGTGCCGCTCTCCCCGCAAGCGGTGGCGCTTTTCGAGCGGATGAAAGCGCATCGCCGCGAATACACCGACCTTGTTTTTCCGGGCCAGAAGCGCGGCAAGCCCCTCTCCGACATGACGCTGACAAAGGCGCTCCGCGACATGGGGCTGAACGTTACCGCGCACGGCTTCCGCTCTACCTTCCGCGATTGGGTTGCCGAGCAAACCAACTGGCCTTCCGATCTGGCAGAGGCGGCGCTGGCGCACGTGGTGAGCGACAAGACCGTTGCCGCATATCAACGTGGAACTATGCTGGAAAAACGCCGCGAGCTTATGGCGGCTTGGGCCAATTACTGTGAAGGGGCGCGCTGCGGGAATGTCGCGCAGTGACGTGACCCCCTGATTTTCCTCCACGCTCGATTAGAGTCTGGCCTGAAGGAAGGACAGACGATGAAGCGCAAGAGGTTTTCAGAAGAGCAGATCATTGGGGTGCTGAAGGAGGCAGAGGCGGGGGCGAAGACCGCTGATCTGGCCCGGCGGCACGGGGTGTCTGAAGCGACGATCTACAACTGGAAGGCCAAGTATGGCGGGCTGGAGGTATCCGAGGCCCGGCGGCTGCGGGAACTTGAGAGCGAGAACGCGAAGCTCAAGCGGCTGCTGGCCGACACGATGCTGGACAACGTGGCGCTGAAGGATTTGCTCTCAAAAAAGTGGTGACGCCCGCCGCTAAGCGGGAAGCGGTCGCTCATCTCCAGGCGTGTCATGGGATGAGCGAGCGGCGGGCGTGCCGTGTCATCGATGCTGATCGCAAGAGCGTGCGCTACCGTTCCACACGGGACGATGATGCCGATCTGCGCGAGAAGCTGCGTGGGCTGGCCAACCAGCGCCGCCGGTTCGGCTATCGCCGTTTACATATCCTGCTGCGTCGGGAGGGCGTGACGATCAACCGGAAGAAGACCCAGCGGCTTTACAAGGAGGAAGGTCTGGCGGTGAGGCGACGACGCAGCCGCAAGCGTGCTGTCGGCACCAGAGCACCTGCTCCGGTGCTGGCGCTGCCGAACCAGCGCTGGAGCCTGGACTTTGTTCATGACCAGATAGCTTCTGGCAGGCGGTTCCGCGTGCTCAACGTTGTCGATGATGTGACCAGAGAGTGCCTGGCAGCGGTGCCGGACACCTCGATCTCCGGGCACCGTGTCGTGCGCGAGCTGACCCAGCTGATCGCCCAGCGCGGCAAGCCGGGCATGATCGTCAGCGACAATGGCACCGAGCTTACCAGCAATGCCGTGCTCGCATGGTGCGGCGAGATCGGCATGGAGTGGCATTACATCGCTCCGGGCAAGCCGATGCAGAATGGCTACGTCGAGAGCTTCAACGGCCGCATGCGCGACGAGCTGCTGAACGAGACCCTGTTCATGAGCCTTGCCCATGCCCGGGTCGAGATCGCTGCCTGGGTCGAGGACTACAACCGCGAGAGACCGCACTCGTCCCTTGGCTACGCAACACCGGCGGCGTTCGCCGCCGAACTGAATAAGCAATGGACTGCTTCGCTACGCCCTACGGGCTCCGCTACGCAGCCCATTGCTTCAACCGCGCTGATGCGCAAAACAACCGCCCGGCTCTAATCCCAGCTGGGG
>NZ_MUYJ01000014.1 GCF_002155695.1 Erythrobacter tepidarius | reverse complement strand
ACCTCATCAGCAAGCAGAATACCGGTTCGGGCGTATGGGCGGACACCGCTTATCGCTCGAAGAAGAACGAGGCGTTCCTCGAGCGGGGCATGTTCAAGAGCCACATCCACCAGAAGCGCACGCCGCGTCGGCCGCTGCCCAAACACATCGCCAGAGCCAATGCCAAGCGCTCCGCTGTGCGCTCGGCGGTCGAGCACGTGTTCGCATGTCAGAAGCACCGCATGGGGCTGTTCATCCGCACCATCGGCATCGCCAGAGCCCGGATCAAGATCGGCATGGCCAACCTTGCCTATAACTTCCAGCGCCTCGCCTGGCTCGAGGGGCAAGGTGCGCCTGCATAGCGCGAAAACGGACTGCTGAGCGGCACTCAGGCCCCGAAAACCGCGGAAACCAGGCCGAAAAGGCCAGCCTTCACGCACAAAAGACCGCGATCAGACCATCCGCGCCCTCATCAGGCCGAAAACAGCAGGTTCTTCGAGGTGTCCAAATGTGCTCAAAGCTTTTTTTGGTCCCTGCGAGATTATTTCCGCAGAAGACACACCGCCTCATCATAGCCGTTTGCTTACCCTAAGCCCGCACGAGCGCGGTCAGCACCTGATCGGGCGGGCGGTGGCCATCGGCCCACATCCGGATATTGGCGATCACCTTGTGGCCGGAATCCTCGCGGCCCTCGGCGGTCGCGCTGCCGATATGGGGCAGGGTCATCACGTTGGGATGGGCGATCAGGCGCGGATCGACCTTGGGTTCGTCGGGATAGACATCCAGCCCGGCGCCCGCGAGGTGGCCGGATTCCAGCGCCGCGATCAGCGCTTCCTGATCGATCAATTCGCCGCGCGCGGTGTTCACGATGCTGCTGCCGGGCTTCATCAGCGCGACCCTGCGCGCATCGACCATGTGGCGCGTCTCATCCGTGAGCGGGCAGTGCAGGGTGAGAATGTCGGCCTCTGCGATCAGCGCATCGACATCGGCGACATAGCGTGCGGCCAGCATCCGTTCCACGGCTTCGGGCAGGCGCTTGCGGTTGGTGTAGGCGATCTCCAGTCCGAAGGCGCGGGCGCGGTGCGCGACGGCCTGTCCGATCCGACCCATGCCGATGATACCGAGCACCTTGCCCGCCAGCTTCCTGCCGAGCAGGCCGGAGGGTGTCCAACCGGTCCACTCCCCGCGCCGCACGAGCGCGGTGCCTTCCCGCATCCGGCGCGGCACGCCGATGATCATCGCCATCGCGAGATCGGCAGTGTCATCGGTGAATACGCCCGGCGTGTTGGTGACGATGATCCGCCGCGCAGCAGCGGCGGCGAGATCGATGTGCTCGGTACCCGCGCCGAAATTGGCGATGAGGCCGAGGCGAGGGCCGGCCCCGGCGATCAGATCGGAATCGATCCGGTCGGTCACGGTTGGCACCAGAACGTCGCAATCCTGCATGGCTTGGGCCAGCTCATCGCGGGACAGCGGCACGTCTGCCTCGTTCAGCACCACGTCGAACAATTCGCGCATCCGCGCCTCGACCGCGGGCACCAGATGGCGGGTGACGATGACGCGGGGACGTTCGAGCGTAGTGCGGGTTTCGGTCATGGCCCACCGGCTAATGCCACTGGCCATGCGCGGTCAAGGCGTGATGCCGCGCAAGCAGGCCAAGGCGCGCTTGAAAGGCGGGCGCTAGAAGCGCTATCGGTTTGGCAATGATGGGATTTCGTTTTTACGCCGGCCCCGGCCTTGGCTTGCTCGCGGGGGCCATGATCACCGCCACGCCGCTCAGCGCGCAGGACCGCGAGGTGCCCTATTGGGCGGCGCTGCGCTATGACGAGGTGCGCATGCGCGTCGGTCCGAGCGAGGAATATCCGATCCAGTGGGTTTACAAGCGCAAGGGCCTGCCGGTGAAGGTCGTCCGGGTGCACGAGGCCTGGCGTCTGGTCGAGGATCCGGAGGGCGACAAGGGCTGGATCGCGCGCAGCCAGCTCGATCCCGCGCGCGGGGTGCTGGTGCAAGGCAGCGGCTTGGCCGATATCCGCGCCGAACCGACGGCCGGTTCAGCGCTGCGTTGGCGGGCGCAGCCGGGGGTTGTCGGTCGGCTGACGGGCTGCCGCGCGGATTGGTGCGAAGTCGATATCGGCGGGCGCAAGGGCTGGATCGCGCGCAACCGCCTGTGGGGCGTGGAGGACTTGCCGGGCGACGAGTAACCCGCCGCCCGGCACTACGCGATCAGAGCAGTTCGACGGCAATCGCGGTGGCTTCTCCGCCGCCGATGCACAGCGAAGCGACGCCGCGCCTTTTGCCCTGCGCTTTGAGCGCGGCGATGAGCGTGACGATGATTCGTGCGCCGCTCGCCCCGATCGGGTGGCCGAGCGCGGTGCCGCCACCGTTCACATTGATCTTCTCGTGCGGGATGCCGAGATCGCGCATCGCGAACATCGCGACACAGGCGAAGGCCTCGTTGACTTCGAACAGGTCGACATCCTCGATGCTCCACCCGGCGCGCTCCAGCACTTTGCGGATCGCGGGGATTGGCGCGGTGGTGAACTGGGCGGGGGCATGGGCGTGGGCGGCGGTGGCAACCACGCGGGCCACGGGGGCAAGGCCCTTGGCCTCGGCGACGCTGGCACGCGTCAGGACAAGTGCGGCGGCCCCGTCGGAGATCGACGAGGAGGTCGCTGCGGTGATCGTCCCGTCCTTGGCAAAGGCGGGCTTGAGCTGCGGGATCTTGTCCGGGCGGCCCTTCGACGGCGCCTCGTCATGCTCGACCACGACATCGCCCGCACGGGTCGTCACGGTCACCGGGACGATCTCGTCGGCAAAGGCGCCGCTGGCGATTGCGCGATTGGCACGGGCGAGGGATTCGATCGCATAGGCATCCATTTCCTCGCGGGTCATCTGGTAGGCGTTGGCGGTGTCCTGCGCGAAGGTACCCATCGCCCGGCCCGGCTCGTAGGCGTCTTCCAGCCCGTCGAGGAACATGTGATCATAGGCCGTGTCGTGCCCGAGGCGCGCGCCCGAACGGTGTTTCTTCAACAGGTAGGGGGCATTGGTCATGCTCTCCATTCCCCCGGCGACGACCATGTCGATGGTGCCGCTGGCGAGGGCTTCGGCGCCCATGATCACGGTCTGCATCCCCGAACCGCACACCTTGTTGACGGTGGTGGCCTGCACCGAAAGCGGAAGTCCGGCCTTGATCGCCGCCTGACGCGCCGGCGCCTGGCCGAGGCCTGCGGGCAGCACGCAGCCGATATAGGCGCGATCGATATCCTCGCCCGCAACCCCGGCCCGCTCGACCGCCGCCCTGACCGCCACCGCGCCCAGATCGGTCGCCGCCATCTCGGCCAGTGCGCCCTGCATCGCGCCCATCGGGGTGCGCGCGTAGGAAAGGATCACGATCGGATCGGCAGGGGAGAGCTGTGTCATGGGCATGGTCCTCGGGTGGGATGGCAATCGCCGAGCGGTTTAATGCTGCATTGCGGCAAAGGCAATCGCGCCTGTGCGGCGGCAATATGCTTGTCAGGCCGGAGGCTTTGCGCAACAACGCGTCGCAAATCGAAACGCATTTACGATGCGCCAATATCTGTGGGAGAATGGCATGGCCGACGATCGCCGCGAAGAACTCGAATCCCTGCTCGCACGCCAGCGCGCTGCCTTTACCGCATCGCGACCCGAGCCGCTGTCGCAGCGCAAGGATCGCATCCGCCGCGCGATGGCGCTGGTCAAGGATCATGGCGAGGCTCTGGCCAAGGCGATGAGCGCCGATTTCGGCAGCCGTTCGATCCAGCAGTCGATGCTCACCGATATCGCCGCGACGGTGGGGGCAGGGGCGCACGCGCTCAAGCACTTGGATGCCTGGGCCAAGACAGAAAAGCGCAAGGTGCAGTTCCCGCTCGGCCTGCTCGGCGCCAGGGCGGAACTGCGCTACGAGCCCAAGGGCGTGATCGGCATTCTCTCGCCGTGGAACTTCCCGGTGCAGCTCGCTTTCGGGCCGCTGATGCAGGTGCTGGCGGCGGGCAACCGGGCGATGATCAAGCCGTCCGAATTCACCGAGCGCACCAGCGCGCTGATGGCGCAGCTGACGGAGGAATACTTCGCGCCTGAGGAAGTCGCGGTGGTCACCGGTGGGCCGGAAGTGGCGGCGGCGTTTTCTGCGCTGCGGTTCGACCACCTCGTCTTCACCGGTTCGACCGCCACGGGGCGCCGCGTGATGCAGGCCGCGGCGGCGAATCTGGTTCCCGTGACGCTCGAACTGGGCGGCAAGTCACCGGTGGTGATGGGGCGCAGCGCCGATTATGCGAGGGCGGGCGAGCGGATCGCGATCGGCAAGATGCTCAACGCGGGGCAGATCTGCCTCGCGCCCGATTACCTGATCGTGCCCGAGGACAAGCAGGACGAGGCGGTCAGCGGGATCGTCCGCGCGGCGAGCGCGATGTATCCGCGCCTGCTCGACAATGACGACTATGCCTCGATCGTCTCCGACCGCCATTTCGAGCGGCTTCAGGGCCTCGTCGCGGATGCGCGCGACAAGGGCGCGGAAGTGATCGAGGTCAACCCGGCGGGCGAGGATTTCGGCAATGCCAACCAGCGCAAGATGCCGCTCACCATCCTCAGGAATGTCGACGATTCGATGGCGGCGATGCAGGAGGAAATCTTCGGCCCCGTCCTGCCGGTGATGACCTACACCTCGGTCGATCAGGCGATCGACTACATCAATGCGCACGACCGTCCGCTCGGCCTCTACTATTTCGGTGAGGACAAGGCTGAGCAGGAGCGGGTGCTCACCCGCACGATCTCCGGCGGGGTGACGACCAATGACGTGATCTTCCACGTGTCGATGGAAGACCTGCCGTTCGGCGGAATCGGACCGTCGGGCATGGGCAGCTACCATGCGATCGAAGGCTTTCGCGAATTCAGCCATGCCCGCGCGGTCTATCACCAGCCCAAGATCGATATCGCCAAGCTGGGCGGGCTGAAGCCTCCCTATGGCAAGGCAACCGAGCAGGCCGTGGCGCGCATGCTGAAGTAACGGCGGTCGCTGCCGCGCTGGGGACAAGCGGCCTCGCATCGCCTCGCGTCGGCAATGATACTGGCGCGCAGGTGCTCGCCCGTTTGTGCCTGCCCGCCACACTGAGGTTGCGCCCGACCCGCAACCTCTGTTCGATTTCCTGCAACATAATTGCGGGCTTTTCACCGAGTCGCAGGCTTGCGCGGTGCGCGCGTCCGGCCTAGGGCGAGCTTCGGGATTAACAAGCTTGGACATCGCCGTGGTCGATCTCAGCCAGTATCTGCCGATACTGTTATTCATCCTCATTGCCTTCGGGCTATCGCTTCTCTTCGTGGTCGCCCCAATGGCGGTGTCCCGGCTTACCGGCGCGCATAAACCCAATGCCGAGAAGCTCTCGGAGTATGAATGCGGCTTCCCCGCCTTCGAGGACGCGCGCAGCCGGTTCGACGTGCGCTTCTATCTCGTGGCGATCAGCTTCATCGTGTTCGATCTTGAGGCCGCCTTTCTGTTCCCCTGGTCCGTGAGCCTGGACGAGACGGGCTGGATCGGTTGGAGCGGCATGATGGTGTTCCTTTTCATCCTCGCCGTGGGCTTGGCCTATGAGTGGAAGAAGGGGGCGCTGGACTGGGAATGAGCACCGTGGCCAATTCTTCCATCATTCCGGCGGCACAGGGCGGCGAACTGCGTCAGCCCGATGCCGATTTCTTCAAGTCCCTCCAGAGCGAGGTTGACGACAAGGGCTTCCTTGTCACCTCGACCGAGGAACTGTTCCAGTGGGCGCGCACCGGCAGCCTGTGGTGGATGACCTTCGGGCTCGCCTGTTGCGCGGTCGAGATGATCCACGTCAACATGCCGCGCTACGACATGGAGCGCTTCGGCGCCGCCCCGCGCGCGTCCCCGCGCCAGTCGGACGTGATGATCGTCGCCGGCACGCTGTGCAACAAGATGGCCCCGGCGCTGCGCAAGGTCTACGATCAGATGTCTGATCCCAAATATGTGATCAGCATGGGCAGCTGCGCCAATGGCGGCGGCTATTACCACTACAGTTATTCGGTGGTGCGCGGCTGTGATCGGATCGTTCCGGTCGATATCTACGTCCCAGGCTGCCCGCCGACCGCCGAGGCGTTGCTCTACGGTGTGATGCAGTTGCAGCGCAAGATCCGCCGCGTGGGCACGATCGAGAGGTAAGGGCAAGGATATGGCTGTTCTGCATTCCGCCCCGAAATTCGCTTCCAACGAGGGCGTGATCGATGCCATCAGCGAGACCATCTCTGTCTGGCTGATCGAGGCGAGCGAAGCCCATGGCGAGGTGATCTTCCGGGTCGCGCGTGACGGGGTCGATCAGGTGCTGCGGATTTTGCGCGATGATCACCAGTACCAGCAGCTGATGGAGATCGCCGGCGTCGATTATCCCGCGCGCCCCGAACGCTTCGAAGTCGTCTACATGCTCCAGAGCCTGACGAAGAACCACCGCGTGATGGTGAAGTGCTCGGCCAGCGAGGACACCCCGGTGCCGACCGTCACCACCCTGTGGCCCAATGCGGGCTGGCTCGAACGCGAGGTCTTCGACCTGTTTGGCGTTACCTTTGCGGGCAACCCCGATCTGCGCCGCATCCTTACCGATTACGGCTTCGAGGGGCACCCGTTCCGTAAGGACTTCCCGATGACCGGCTACACCGAGCTGCGTTATTCCGAGGAGGAAAAGCGCGTGGTCTACGAGCCGGTCGAACTGGCGCAGGAAATGCGCAGCTTCGATTTCCTCAGTCCGTGGGAGGGCGCCCGATATGTGCTGCCCGGTGACGAGAAGGCCCCGCCCAGGCCGGAAGGGGAGGCGAGGAAATGAGCATGACCCGCGAGGAATCGCTCACCACAAGCGGTGAGGTGATCAGCAACTACACGATCAATTTCGGCCCCCAGCACCCGGCCGCGCACGGCGTGCTGCGGATGGTGATGGAGCTCGACGGCGAAGTCATCGAGCGGATCGATCCGCATGTCGGCCTGCTCCATCGCGGCACCGAGAAACTGATCGAGCACAAGACCTATCTCCAGGCGCTGCCCTATTTCGACCGGCTCGACTACTGCTCTCCGCTCGCCATGGAGCACTCCTACGTGCTTGCGATCGAGAAGCTCTTGAACCTCGAAGTGCCGATCCGCGCGCAATATCTGCGCGTTCTGTTCGCCGAGCTGACCCGCATCTGCAACCACATGCTCAACATCGGCGCGCACGTGATGGACGTGGGCGCGATGACGCCCAACCTGTGGGTGTTCGAACTGCGCGAGGACTGCCTCAACTTCTTCGAGCGGGCGAGCGGCGCGCGGATGCATTCGGCCTGGTTCCGTCCGGGCGGCGTGCATCAGGACGTGCCGGAAAAGCTGCTGGTCGACATCGGCGACTGGCTTGAAACCCGTCTGCCACGGCTGTTCGGCGATGCGATGAGCCTTGTGATGGACAACCGCATCTTCAAGCAGCGCAATGTCGATATCGCCGTTGTCAGCCGTGATGATGCGGTGGCCTGGGGCTTCTCCGGCCCGATGCTGCGCGCTGCCGGCGTCCCGTGGGACCTGCGCAAGAGCCAGCCCTACGACGTCTATGACCGGATGGAGTTCGACATTCCGGTCGGCACCAATTCGGATTGCTATGACCGCTTCATGGTGCGCGTGAAGGAAGTCTACGAGAGCGCGAAGATCATCAAGCAGTGTCTGCGCGATATGCCCGGCGGGCCGATTGCCAGCACCGATGGCAAGGTCTCGCCGCCCAAGCGCGCCGAGATGAAGCAGTCGATGGAAAGCCTGATCCACCACTTCAAGCTCTACACCGAAGGCTTCCATGTGCCGGCGGGCGAGGTTTACGTGGCCACCGAGAGCCCCAAGGGCGAATTCGGGGTCTATCTCGTGAGCGACGGCACCAACAAGCCCTATCGCTGCAAGATCCGCCCCACGGCCTTCTCGCACCTCCAGGCGATGGATTTCATGAGCCGCGGGCATATGCTGCCCGACGCGACCGCCATTCTGGGCGCAATCGATGTCGTTTTTGGTGAATGTGACAGATAATGGCTGACCGCACCCCCGCTCCCGACACCCCCGAACTGCGCGCCCGCTGGGGCGGCTTTGCATGGACGCCGGAGAACAAGAAAATCGCCGACTGGCACATCGCCAAGTATCCCGAAGGGCGACAGCGCAGCGCGGTGATGCCGCTGCTCGATCTTGCCCAGCGCCAGGTCGGCGCGGAGACCGGGACGCAAGGCTGGCTGCCGCTGCCGGTGATCGAATATGTCGCCAAGTATCTCGACATGCCGGTGATCCGCGTGCTCGAGGTCGCCAGCTTCTATTTCATGTATAACCTCAAGCCCGTCGGCAAATTCCACGTGCAGGTGTGCGGTACCACGCCCTGCATGCTGCGCGGTTCCGACGCCTTGTTCGAGACCTGCAAGAAGCGCGGGATGGTGAAGGGCGGGATTTCGCCGGATGGCCTTTGGACCCTCACCGAAGTCGAATGCATGGGCAATTGCGCCACTGCACCGATGGTCCAGATCAACGACGACAATTACGAGGACCTGACCCCCGAACGCCTCGACGCGGTGCTCGATGCGCTCGCCGCCGGCCAGCAACCCAAGACAGGCACGCAGGAACCCGGTCGCCATACCTGCGAGCCTCTGGGCGGGCCGACAACGCTCACCGCGATGGTTGATGCCAACCACGATTACCGGGGCGAATGGTAAGGTGACTGCCATCGCCTCCCTTCTTGGCGCGGCCGTGCTCGCCTTCATCGCCTACAAGGTGCTGATGGGCTTGGTGCGCGTCGGGGTGATCCTGCTGATTGTCGGGGTGCTGATCGGGATGTGGCAGTCGGGGACCTTCGCATGAACCCGCTCACGCTTCTCATCGCGATCCTCGGCCTCACCGGCTTTGCGCTCGGCGCGGTGCTGAGCGCGACCGGCATGATCGAGCTGGGTGCGATCCTGATGGGTCTTGGTCTGGCATTTCAGGTGATTTCGCTGGTGCGTCTGAAGCGCGCCAAGAAGAAGGAAAGCAGCAATGCTCGCGGATAAGGACCGCATCTTCACCAACCTCTATGGCTTTCAGGACTGGGGGCTGAAGGCCGCGCAGGCGCGCGGGGATTGGGACAATACCAAGGCGCTGCTCGAACGCGGGCCTGAGGCGATCATCGAGGAAATCAAGGCGTCGGGCCTGCGCGGGCGGGGCGGGGCGGGCTTTCCCACGGGGCTCAAGTGGTCCTTCATGCCCAAGGAATCGCGGGACGGGCGGCCGAGCTTCCTCGTCATCAATGCCGACGAATCCGAGCCCGGCTCGTGCAAGGACCGCGAGATCATCCGGCACGATCCGCACAAGCTGATTGAAGGCGCGCTGGTTGCCGGCTTCGCGATGCGTGCGCGGGCGGCCTATATCTACATCCGCGGCGAATATATCCGCGAGGCCGAGACGCTCCAGAAGGCGATCGACGAGGCCTATGCCGCGGGCCTGATCGGCAAGAACGCGTGCAAGTCGGGCTATGACTTCGATGTCTACATGCACCGGGGTGCGGGGGCCTATATCTGCGGTGAAGAAACCGCGATGATCGAAAGCCTTGAAGGCAAGAAGGGCCAGCCGCGCCTGAAACCCCCGTTCCCGGCGGGCGCGGGGCTTTATGGCTGCCCGACCACGGTCAACAATGTCGAGAGCATCGCAGTCGCCCCGACGATCCTGCGGCGCGGGGCTGCGTGGTTTGCGAGCTTCGGGCGCGAGAATAACAAGGGCACCAAGCTGTTCCAGATCTCCGGCCACGTGGAAAAGCCCTGCGTCGTCGAGGAAGCGATGAGCATCCCCTTCGAGGAGCTGATCGAAAGACACTGCGGCGGCATCCGCGGCGGGTGGGACAATTTGCTGGCCGTTATCCCCGGTGGTTCGTCCGTACCGCTGGTTCCGGCGGAGCAAATCCGCCATGCGCCGATGGATTTCGACGGGCTGAAGGAACTGGGCTCGGGCCTCGGCACCGCGGCGGTGATCGTCATGGACAAATCGACCGACATCGTCCGCGCGATCAGTCGCATTTCCTACTTCTACAAGCACGAGTCCTGCGGCCAGTGCACCCCCTGCCGCGAAGGCACGGGCTGGATGTGGCGCATGATGGAGCGCCTGCGCACGGGTGACGCGGCGATCGAGGAGATCGACATGCTGCACGAGGTCACCAAGCAGGTCGAAGGCCACACCATCTGCGCGCTGGGCGACGCCGCCGCATGGCCGATCCAGGGCCTCATCCGCCATTTTAGGCCGGAGCTTGAGCGGCGGATCAACGAACACAACGCGCAATTCCAAGAGGCAGCCGAATAATGCCCAAGGTCACCGTAGACGGCGTAGAAATCGAGGTCCCGGCGGGCGCGACTGTGCTGCAGGCGTGCGAGCTTGCGGGCAAGGAAATCCCGCGCTTTTGCTACCACGAGCGCCTCTCCATCGCCGGCAATTGCCGTATGTGCCTTGTGGAGGTGAAGCCCGGACCGCCCAAGCCGCAGGCTAGCTGCGCGCTGCCGGCCACCGAAGGCCAGGAAATCCGCACCGACAGCCCGATGGTCAAGAAGGCCCGCGAGGGGGTGATGGAGTTCCTGCTCATAAACCACCCCCTCGATTGTCCGATCTGCGATCAGGGCGGCGAGTGCGATCTGCAGGATCAGGCGGTCGCTTATGGCCGCGGCGGCTCGCGCTTCCACGAAAACAAGCGCGCCGTCACCGAGAAATACATGGGCCCGCTGATCAAGACGATCATGACCCGCTGCATCCACTGCACCCGCTGCGTGCGTTTCTCCGAGGAGATCGCGGGCGTGGACGAGATCGGCGCGCTCTATCGCGGCGAGGACATGCAGATCACCACCTATCTCGAACGGGCGGCAGCGCATGAACTTTCCGCCAACGTCATCGACCTGTGCCCGGTGGGCGCGCTCACCTCGCGGCCCTATGCCTTCGAGGCGCGGCCTTGGGAGTTGAAAAAGACGCTCAGCATCGACGTTTCGGACGCGGTCGGAGCCAATATCACGCTGCATTCCAAGGGTCGCGAGGTGATGCGTGCGCTGCCGCGGGTGAATGATGACGTCAACGAGGAATGGCTGTCGGACAAGGGCCGTTTTCAGGTTGACGGCCTGACCAAGCGCCGCCTCGACCGCGTGTGGCTGCGCCGCGAGGGCAAATTGCAACCTGCTGAATGGAATGAGGCTTTTGCGAAGATTGCCGCCGCGCTCGAAGGCGACAAGGCGAGCATCGCGGCGGTGGCAGGCGATCTGCTCGATGCCGAGACGATGTTCGCCGCCAAGGCGCTGGTCAATGCTTGCGGATCGAATCTCACCGAGGCGCGCCAGACCGGCATGACCTATGACGTGTCGAACCTCGCCGCGGTCAATTTCAACAGCACCTTCGCCGGGATCGAGACCGCCGATGCCATCCTCATCATCGGCAGCAATGTCCGCTGGGAAGCCGCGCTGCTCAATGTCCGCCTGCGCAAGGCGGTGAAGGCGGGGGCCAAGGTCTTCATCATCGGCCCCGAATGGGATCCCACCTATCCGGCGACCTTCCTCGGCAGCGACCTCAAGATCCTGAACCGCGTCCCCAAGCAATTGGGTGACGTCATGAAGTCGGCCCAGCGTCCGGCGGTGATCCTCGGCGCGGCGGCGCTCGCCAAGGGCGCGCTGCCTGCTGCGCTCAAGCTGGTGGACAAGTTCGGGCTCGTGAAGGATGGCTGGAACGGCTTCAACGTGCTGCACATCTCCGCGGCGCGCATGGCTTCGCTGATGCTCGGCTTCACGCTGCCGGGCGGGATGGGCGATATTGCCGCGGCCAGCCCCAAGGTGCTGCTCAGCCTCGGCGCGGACGAGATGGACTATGCGCCCTTCGCCAAGAGCCTCAAGGTCTATATCGGCCACCACGGCGACAGGGGCGCGCATAACGCCGACATCATCCTGCCGGGCGCATCCTATGCCGAGAAGGACGGGACCTATGTCAACACCGAGGGGCGTGTGCAGTTCGCCGAGAAGGCGGTCTTCGCCCCCGGCGACGCGCGCGAGGACTGGACGATCCTGCGCGCGCTGGCGGATGTGCTCGGCGTGACGGTCGGCTTTGACAGTTTCGAGGAGCTTCAGGCGAAAATGATTGCCGCCGTTCCCGCACTGGGCGAAGAGGGGCTCGCCGATTACGGCCCGCTCCCCAAGGGGGACAGCAGCGCCAGGTTCGATGGCGCAATCGCGGGCTACCCGATCAAGGACTTTTACCTCACCAACCCCATCGCCCGCGCCAGCGCGGTGATGCAGCAGTGCTCGGACGAATTGCTCCACGGCGCTGACGTCAAGGAGGCCGCGGAATGACCGCCTTCTTCCAGTCGCTCGGCCTGCCCCACGAATGGGCATGGACCGTCGCTACCGTGGCGGCGATCGTCATTGTGTCGCTGCTCGTCATGTTCAGCGTCGCCATGGTGATCTATGTCGACCGCAAGGTGCTGGGCGCGATCATGCTGCGGCGCGGGCCGAATGTGGTCGGGCCGTTCGGCCTGCTCCAGTCTTTTGCCGATGGCCTCAAGGTATTCCTGCAGGAAACCATCATCCCGAGCGCCGCGAACAAGGGCATCTTCCTGCTCGCGCCGATCATCACCTTCACCGTGGCGCTCGCGGCCTGGGCGGTGATCCCGTTCTGGGACGGCGGGGTGATCGCCGACATCAACGTGGGCCTGCTCTACATCCTCGCGATCAGCTCGATGGGGGTTTACGGCGTGGTGATGAGCGGGTGGGCGTCGAACTCCAAATACCCGTTCTTCTCGGCAATGCGCGCCTCGGCGCAGATGATTTCCTACGAGGTTTCGATTGGCTTCGTGCTGGTGTGCGTGGTGCTGTTTGCGGGCACCTTCAACCTTTCGGGCATCGTCAACGCACAGCAGGGCTTCGGGCTGGGGCTGATCAACGCCTATGCGATCCACCCGCTGCTCTTCCCGATGTGGGTGGTGTTCTTCATCTCGGCGCTGGCCGAAACCGCGCGCGCACCGTTTGACCTCACCGAGGCCGAAAGCGAGCTCGTCGCGGGCTACCAGACCGAATATTCCTCGATGAGCTTCGCGCTGTTCTGGCTCGGCGAGTATGCCAACATCCTCTTGATGTGTTCGCTCAACACGCTGCTGTTCTGGGGCGGGTGGCTGCCGCCGCTCGACATTCCGGTGCTCTACGCGGTACCGGGGATTATCTGGTTCCTGCTCAAGACCTTCGTGTTCTTCTTCATGTTCAGCTGGATCTGGGCGACCGTGCCGCGCTACCGCTACGACCAGCTGATGCGGCTCGGGTGGAAGGTGTTCCTGCCGATGAGCCTGCTCTTTGTCGCCGCCACCTCCGGTTACCTCATGGCCATCGGGCATTTCGCATGACCACCGTCTCGCATCTCGTCAAATCGTTCACCCTCTGGGATTTTCTCAAGGCGCACGCCTTGACGCTGAAGTATTTCTTCAAGCCCAAGGCGACGATCAACTATCCGTTCGAGAAGTCGCCGCTCTCGCCCCGCTTTCGCGGTGAGCACGCGCTGCGGCGCTATCCCAACGGCGAGGAACGCTGCATCGCGTGCAAGCTGTGCGAGGCCGTGTGCCCCGCGCAGGCGATCACCATCGAGAGCGAACCGCGCGCGGACGGCAGCCGCCGCACCACCCGTTATGACATCGACATGACCAAGTGCATCTTCTGCGGCTTCTGCCAGGAAGCCTGCCCGGTCGATGCGATCGTCGAGGGGCCGAATTTCGAATACGCCACCGAAACCCGCGAGGAGCTGCTCTACGACAAGGCCAAGCTGCTTGCGAATGGTGACAAGTGGGAACGGGCCATCGCGGCCAATCTTGAAGCCGACGCCCCCTATCGCTAGGGCGCGCCGGACAGTTACGGGGTCAATTGCATTCACGGTCACGGTACGCCGCCGGGGCCAAGACTTGGACTAGGGATCATATTGCCGCTTTCTGGACGCCGGCCTTCGAGCCGGGGTTTGCGGATCGGCGGAGACGCATCATGATACAGGCCATCGCCTTCTATTTCTTCGCCACCATTGTCGTCGCCAGCGCCGTGATGGTCGTCATGGCGCGCAATCCCGTGCATTCGGTGCTGTGGCTGATCATGGCCTTCTTCAACGCCGCCGGACTGATGGTGCTGGTGGGCGCGGAGTTCATCGCGATGCTGCTGGTGATCGTCTATGTCGGCGCGGTTGCGGTGCTGTTCCTGTTCGTGGTGATGATGCTTGACATCGATTTTGCCGCGATGCGCGCAGGCATTGCCCGAAATGCGCCGCTGGGGCTGCTGATTGCCGCGGTTCTGCTGGCCGAGCTGCTGCTGGCCTTGGGAGCCTACCACGCGGGCGGGCTGACACTCGGAACGCCCGACGGTTCGGCGATGCCGGCCGCTGATACGAGCAATATCGAGGCGCTCGGCGCACTGCTCTACGGCCGGTATATCGCGCTGTTCGAGATCGCCGGCATCATCCTGCTGGTGGCGATGATCGGCGCGATCGTGCTGACTTTCCAGCCGCCCAAACCGGGTGCCCGCGCGCGCCAGGACGTGGGCAAGCAGATCCGTCGCCGTCCGGAAGAAGCAACCGTGATGAAGAACCCGGGCATCGGGCAGGGGGTCGAACTATGATGAGTGCAGGTGGGATCGGCATCGAACATTACCTTACCGTGGGCGCGATCCTGTTCGTGCTCGGTGTGCTGGGCATTTTCCTCAACCGCAAGAACGTGATCGTCATCCTGATGGCGGTCGAGCTGATCCTGCTCGCGGTGAACCTCAACCTCGTCGCCTTCAGCGCCTTCATGCAGGATCTCGTCGGCCAAATCTTCGCGATGCTGGTGCTGACCGTGGCCGCAGCCGAGGCGGCGATCGGGCTGGCGATCCTCGTCATCTACTTCCGCGCGCGTGGGACGATTGCGGTCGACGACATCAACCGGATGAAGGGGTAAGGCGCTCGTGCATCCCATCCTGATCATCGTTTTCGCGCCGCTGGCTGCTGCCCTGATTGCAGGGCTGGGCAACCGCATTATCGGCAACGTGGCGGCCAAGTCCGTGACCACCGGCGCGCTGTTTCTTTCCGCGGTAATGAGCTGGCCGATCTTCCTCGGATTCCTCGGCGGCACGGCGACCGCGGAGGTCGTGCCAGTGCTCAAGTGGGTGCAGAGCGGCGCGCTGTCCTTCGACTGGGCGTTGCGGGTCGACACCATGACCGCGATCATGCTGGTGGTGATCAACTCGGTGTCCGCGCTCGTGCACCTCTATTCGTGGGGGTACATGGAGGAAGACCCGGATCAGCCGCGCTTCTTTGCCTATCTCTCGCTGTTCACCTTCGCGATGCTGATGCTGGTGACGGCGGACAACCTCGTCCAGATGTTCTTCGGATGGGAAGGGGTGGGGCTTGCGTCCTACCTGCTGATTGGCTTCTGGTTCAGGAAACCTTCCGCAGGGGCGGCAGCGATCAAGGCCTTCGTGGTCAACCGCGTGGGAGACCTGGGCTTCATGCTCGGCATCTTCGGCACCTACCTGGTGTTCCAGACCACCTCGATCCCGGCGATCCTCGAAGCTGCACCCGCGATGAGCGGATCGACCATCACCTTCCTCGGCATGCGCCTCTACGCGATGGATATTTTGTGCATCCTCCTGTTCATCGGGGCGATGGGCAAAAGCGCGCAGCTCGGCCTGCACACCTGGCTTCCGGACGCGATGGAAGGCCCGACCCCGGTTTCGGCGCTGATCCACGCGGCGACCATGGTGACGGCGGGGGTGTTCATGGTGTGCCGCCTCTCGCCGATGTTCGAGACCGCGCCGACCGCGCTCACCATCGTCACCATCGTCGGCGCTGCAACCTGTTTCTTCGCCGCCACGATCGGCACCACGCAGTGGGACATCAAGCGGGTGATCGCCTATTCGACCTGCTCGCAGCTCGGCTACATGTTCTTTGCTGCAGGGGTGGGAGCCTATGGGGCGGCGATGTTCCACCTGTTCACCCACGCCTTCTTCAAGGCGCTGCTGTTCCTTGGTGCGGGCAGCGTGATCCACGCGATGCACCATGAACAGGACATGCGCTATTACGGCGGCCTTAGAAAGCACATCCCGCTGACCTTCTACGCGATGCTCGCGGGCACGCTGGCGATCACAGGGCTGGGGGTCTATCATCTCGGTGTCGGCTTTGCGGGCTTCTGGTCGAAAGACGCGATCCTCGAAGTCGCCTTTGCGCGCGGCACGCAGGTTTCACTCACCGCCTTTTGGCTCGGTGTCGGGGCGGCGCTGCTGACTAGTTTCTATTCCTGGCGCCTGCTGTTCCTCACCTTCTGGGGCAAGCCCCGCTGGATCGAGAGCGAGCACATCCAACACGCCGTCCACAAGACCCGCGAACAAGCGGGCGAGGACACCACCGGAGGCTATCATCCGCACGAAAGCCCGGCGTCAATGTTGATCCCGCTCGGGGTGCTGACCATCGGCGCGGTGGCCGCAGGACAGGTGTTCGCTCCACATTTCCTCGACCGCGCCGCCTTCTGGGCCGGCTCGATCTTCTATAACGAACCGCTCATTCACGCGATGCATGCGGTGCCCTACTGGGTGAAGTATGCGGCTTTCATCGTGATGCTGCTCGGTTTTGCAGGCGCCTATCTTGCCTATATCGCCAAGCCCGACATCCCGGCGAAATTCGTCGCGACCTTCGGCGCGCTGCACCAGTTCGTCTATCGCAAGTGGTACTTCGACGAGCTGTATGACGCAATCTTCGTCAAGCCCGCCTTCGCCCTCGGGCGCTGGTTCTGGCAACTGGGCGATATCGGCACCATCGACCGCTTCGGCCCCAACGGAGTCGCCGCGGTGATCGCGCGCAGCGCCGCCGCAGCCAAGCAAGTCCAGTCGGGCTACGTCTACACCTACGCGCTGATCATGCTGCTCGGGCTGGTCGCCGCTGTCACCTACGTTCTGCTTTAGGAGCGCGCTTCGTAATGGAAGGCCTTCCCATCCTGTCGCTCATGATGCTCGTGCCGCTGGCGGGCGCAGTGGCGTGCCTGTTTGCCGGTGCAAAAGCCGCGCGCTGGATCGCGCTTGCCGCAACGCTCGTCACCTTTGCGCTCGGTATCGGGCTGTGGTCCAACTACGAAATCGGCGGCCCGCAGTGGCAGTTCACCGAGAAGGCCGAGCTGTTCGCGGGCTTCAGCTACGCGCTGGGGATCGACGGGATTGCGCTGCTGCTCATCATGCTGAGCGTGTTCCTGATGCCGGTGTGCATCCTGGCCAGCTGGGATTCGATTGCAAAGCGCGTCGGCGAATACATGGCCGCCTTCCTGTTCATGGAGGTGCTGATGATCGGCACCTTCGCGGCGCAGGATCTGTTCCTGTTTTACGTCTTCTTCGAGGCGGGCCTCATTCCGATGTATCTGATCATCGGCGTGTGGGGCGGGGACAACCGCATCTATGCGAGCTACAAGTTCTTTCTCTACACCCTGCTCGGCTCGGTCCTGATGCTGATCGCGATGTTCTGGATGGTGGCCGAAGCCGGCACATCTGACATCCCGACGCTGATGCAGTACGGTTTCCCGCCCGAAGCGCAGACATGGCTGTGGCTGGCCTTCTTCGCGAGCTTTGCGGTGAAGGTGCCGATGTGGCCGCTCCACACCTGGCTGCCCGATGCCCACGTCCAGGCGCCCACGGCAGGTTCGGTGATCCTTGCAGGCGTGCTGCTCAAGCTCGGCGGCTATGGCTTCATCCGCTTCAGCTTGCCGATGTTTCCCGAGGCGTCGGCGCAGTTCGCGTGGCTGGTGTTCGCCCTGTCGATGGTGGCGGTGGTTTATACCTCGCTGGTCGCGCTGGTGCAGGCCGACATGAAGAAGCTGATCGCCTATTCCTCGGTCGCCCACATGGCGATTGTCACCGTCGGCCTGTTCGCTTTTAACGTGCAGGGGCTGGAAGGCGCGATGATCATCATGCTCTCGCATGGTCTCGTATCGGGGGCTTTGTTCCTCTGTGTCGGGGTTATCTACGACCGGTTGCACACCCGCGAGATCGCGCGTTACGGCGGCCTTGCGATCAACATGCCCTACTACGCGCTGTTCTTCCTGCTGTTCACCATGGCTTCGATCGGTCTGCCGGGGACCAGCGGCTTCGTTGGCGAGTTCCTCGCCCTGGCGGGTATCTACCAGACATCGAGCCTGGTCGCGCTGGTGTCGACCACCGGCATTATCCTTGGCGCGGCCTATATGCTTTACCTCTATCGGCGCGTGGCCTTTGGTGACCAGAAAAACGCCGACGCGGCCGCCATGCCCGACATCTCGGCGCGCGAGTGGGCGATGATGGCCCCGATTGCCGCAGCGGTGCTGTGGATGGGGGTCTATCCTGAAAGCTTCCTTGCGCCGATGCGTGCCGACATTGCGGTGCTCGATGCGCGGCTTGCGGCGGCGGCTCCGGCCTCGGATGCGCAGCTTGCCCCCGGCACCCCGCGGACCGAGGCGGCCAACGCGCTCTCGCATCACGGGGCGGGGCATGAGGGCATGGGCCAAGCGGATACCAACTCTGACAGCGCCAAGGAGGGCGCGCACTGATGGATTTCGTTCCTTCCTTCGCGCTCGTCGCGCCCGAACTGCTGCTGATCGGCGCAGGGCTTGTGCTGCTGCTGGTTGCCGCCTGGGGTGGCGACAAGACTGCGCGCGGCATCGCGATTGCCGCTGCCGCGGCGCTGTTCGGGGCCGGACTTATGCTGGTTCCGGGCCTGCATGTCGGGGTTGACAGCCCGGCAACGCTGGCTTTCGGCGGCCTGCTCAAGGTTGACAGTTTCGCGCTGTTCGCCAAGGCACTGATCTATCTTGCCGCCATCGGCGCGCTGATCGTTGCGCCGGCCTTCTTCAACAGCGCGGCTGCCGGCGCCGAGCGGGTGATGCGCGCCGAATATCCGGTGCTGGTGCTCTTCGCCACCGTCGGCATGAGCATCATGGTCTCGGCCAATGATTTCATGAGCCTCTATCTCGGGCTCGAACTCAACAGCCTATCCGCCTACGTGCTGGCGGCGATCCTGCGCAAGGACACGCGCTCGGGCGAGGCGGGGCTGAAGTATTTCGTGCTGGGTGCGCTGGCTTCGGGCATCCTGCTCTACGGCATGAGCCTGCTCTACGGCTTGACCGGCGGCACCGCCTTTAGCGTGGTGCGCGCTAGCCTGACCGGCGAGATTGGCACCGGGGCGCTGTTCGGGGTGGTCTTCGTGCTTTCGGGCCTCGCCTTCAAGATCAGCGCGGTGCCGTTCCACATGTGGACGCCAGACGTTTATGAAGGTGCGCCGACCCCGGTGACCGCCTTCTTCGCGACCGCGCCCAAGGTTGCCGCCGTGGCGTTGACCGCCAGGGTCGCCTTCGAGGTGTTCGGCGCCCAAGTCCAGGCATGGCAGCAGATCGTGATGTTCACCGCGCTCGCCTCGATCATCTTCGGCGCGCTGGGGGCTATCGGGCAGGAGAATTTGAAGCGCCTGCTGGCCTATTCTTCCATCAACAATATCGGCTTCATCCTGCTCGGCCTGGCTGTCGCCAATGCAGACGGGGCGAGCGCGATGCTGGTCTATCTGTTCATCTATGTCGCGATGAGCCTCGGCAGCTTCGTCGCGCTGCTGATGCTGCGCGATGACGAGGGCGCGCTGCTCGAAACCTTTGCCGATATCCGCGGGCTTTCGGTCACGCGTCCCGCGATCGCCTGGGCGCTGCTCTTGTTCATGTTCAGCCTTGCCGGCATTCCGCCGCTGCTCGGCTTCTACAGCAAGTTCGTGGTGTTCCAGGCGACGGTGGAGGCGGGCCTCATCGCCTTTGGCGCGATCGCGATTGCCGCGAGTGTGATCGGGGCGTTCTATTACATCAAGTTCGTCAAGGTGATGTTCTTCGATGAGCCTGCGGGCGTGGTCACCGGCAAGAGCGGGGCGGGCCACTGGGCACTGCTTGGCCTGACCGCGCTGATCATCTCGCCGCTCGGCTACCTTCTCACCCCCTCGCTCACCGATCTGGCCGACAAGGCCGCAGCCGCGCTGTTCCTCGCGGTTTGATCCAGCTCGTCCCTCAGACCGGCTCGACCAATGCCGACCTCGCCGCACGGCTGCGATCGGGTGAGGGTTGGACGGAAGGGAGCTGGCTGGTCGCTCGCCGTCAGACTGCGGGCCGCGGGCGGCAGGGCCGCGAATGGTTCGATGGCGCGGGAAATTTCATGGGCTCGACGGTGGTGCGCTTGGGAGAGAGCGACCCCCCGCCTGCCACGCTCAGTTTCGTGGCCGCGCTTGCGGTTTACGATGCGGTCGCCGCGGCCATGGGCGAGAGCGAAAAGCTCGCGCTCAAATGGCCCAACGACGTGCTCCTGGATCGCGGGAAGCTTTCCGGCATCTTGCTCGAAATGGTGCGCGGGCACATTATCGTTGGCATCGGCGTCAACATCGTCCGGGCGCCGCAATTGCCCGATCGCAAGACATCCGCGCTGACCGATCTCGCCGCTGCGCCAATGCTCGAAGACTTTGCGGCCAGCCTGGCAGCCGCCTTCGATCGCAGACTGGAGGCCTGGCGCACCTATGGCCTGGCAGCGACGCTCCATGCCTTCCTTGCCCGCTCGATCCATGCCCAGGGATCACCGCTCACCGTCCATGACACCGATGGCTCTGTACTCACCGGCAGCTTTGCCGGGCTGGAAGAATCGGACGGCGCCTTGCGCCTGCGCTTGGCGGATGGCTGCGAACGTGTCATTCGCGCAGGCGACATTTCCTAAGCCAAGGACTGCAACCCATGCTGCTCGCCGCTGATGTCGGTAACACCAATGTGGTATTTGCGCTGTTCACCTATGACGAGGAGGGCAGGCACACGATCCGCGCGCGCTGGCGCATCGCCACCGATCCGCGCCGCACCGGTGACGAATACGCGGTGTGGCTGCTCCAGCTGCTCAAGATCGAAGGCGTGGAACGCTCGGAAATCACCCAGATCATCGTCGCCTCGGTGGTGCCGCGCGCCGACCACAACCTCACCGTGCTGGGCCAGAAATATTTCGGCATTACTCCGCTGTTCGCCGGGCAGGGCGCGGCCCGCTGGCGCTTCGAGATTGACGTCGATCAGCCCTCCTCGCTCGGGGCCGACCGTGCTCTCAACATCCTTGCCGCACACCACAAGTATGGCGGGGATCTGATCGTCGTCGATTTCGGCACCGCCACCAAGTTCGAGGCGGTCGACTTCACCGGCGCCTACAAGGGCGGATCGATTGCGCCGGGGATCAATCTTTCGCTCGATGCATTGGTGGGCAAGACTGCCAAGCTGCCGCGCATCGCCATTCGGACACCCGAAAGCCGCAGCGTCATCGGCCGCAACACCGAAGACCAGATGCTGATCGGCGTGTTCTGGGGCTATGTCGCAATGATGGAAGGCATGGTCGCCAGGATGAAGAGCGAGATCGGCCGCCCGGCCAAGGTGGTTGCTACCGGCGGGCTTGCAATCCTGTTCGACGATGCGACAGAGATCTTTGATCACGTGGATGCCGACCTCACGCTCGATGGCCTCGCCATCCTTGCCCGCCAGGCCGAAACCGCCTGAGCCGGGCCAACGTAAGAGAGATTGTGAAGAACGACTTTACCCCTGAAGACGAACTCCTTTTCCTCGCGCTCGGCGGTTCGGGCGAGATCGGGATGAACGTCAATCTTTACGGCTGTCAGGGCAAGTGGCTGATGGTCGATCTCGGGATGACCTTTTCGGGCAGCGAATATCCGGGGGTTGATCTGGTGTTCGCTGACCTCGAATTCATCGAGGAACGCGCCGACGATCTGATCGGCATCGTGCTCACCCACGCGCACGAGGACCACATCGGCGCCGTGCCCTATTTTGCGGGCGAACTCGGCGTGCCGCTCTATGCCACACCCTTCACCGCCGATCTGGTGGCGCGCAAGCTGGAAGAGGCGGGGCTGCTCGGCAAGGTCGCGCTCAACATCATCGAGGAGGGCGAGGGCGCCTTCGATCTCGGGCCTTTCACGATCACCTACATCCCGCTCGCACACTCGATTGCCGAGGGCAATGCGCTGCTGATCGAGACGCCGCACGGCCGCGTCTTCCACACCGGCGACTGGAAGCTCGACGAAGAACCGATCATCGGTGAACCCGCCACCGAGGAGGAACTGCGCGCCATCGGGCAAAAGGGTGTGCTGGCGCTGGTGTGCGATTCGACCAATGTCTTCAACCCCAACCCTTCGGGCAGCGAAGGTGCGGTGCATCATGCGCTGATGGAGGAAATCGCCCGCCATGCTGGCAAGCGTGTGGTCGTGACCACCTTTGCCAGCAATGTCGCACGGCTCCAGACGCTTGGCGAAGTCGCCCGCGAGACCGGGCGGCAGATCTGCATCGCAGGCCGCTCGCTCGAACGGATCATCGAAGTGGCGCAGGATACCGGCTATCTCGCCGACTTTCCCACGCCAGTCGATTTCGACACGGCGATGGCTCTGCCGCGCGGCGAGGTGCTGATCCTGGCCACAGGCGGGCAGGGGGAACCGCGTGCGGCGCTGGCGCGCATGGCGGAGAACAACCATCCAATCGAACTCGCGGCAGGTGACGTGGTGCTATTTTCCTCGCGCCAGATACCGGGAAACGAACTCGCCATCGGCCGGGTGCAAAACCAGTTCGCCGCGCGCGGCATCACCATGGTGACCGAAAGGCAGGCCTTCATCCACGTTTCCGGTCATCCGGGGCGGCCCGAACTTGAGGCGCTCTACGACTGGCTCAAGCCCGAAATACTTGTGCCAGTGCACGGTGAGATGCGCCACATGGCCGAGCAGGCGCGTCTCGGAAAGGCCTGTGGCATCCCTTGGCAGGTGGTGCAGAAGAACGGCGATGTCATCCGCCTCGCGCCGGGAAAACCGGGCAAGCTGGGTGAGGTGCATGCGGGCCGGTTGGTGCTCGATGGCGACATCATCGCGCCGGCCAATGGTGAGGCGATCACCATGCGCCGGCGGATCGCAGCCGAAGGCGTGGTGGTGGTGGTTCTGGTGCGCGGGCAGAAGCCGGTGATCGAGGCGGTGGGCCTGCCGCTCGACGAGGACATGCCGGATTTCCTCGCCGAGGCCGCCAGTGATGTGCTCGACGCGATCTCCAGCCTCAAGGGCCGCGAGGCGCGCGATCCGACCAGCGTGAAGGAAGCGGCGCGGCTTGCGGCCCGGCGCGCTGCCCAGCGTTGGTCGGGCAAGAGGCCGCAGGTGCGGGTTGTGATGCCGGGAAGCGCCGACTGATGCAGCTCACCTCGATTGCCGCGATCTATTTCCTGTTCTGGGTGATGAGCGCCTTCATCATGCTGCCTTTCGGAGTGCGCACCGCAGATGAGGCGGGCGTGGAAAAGGTTCCTGGCCAGGCCGACAGCGCGCCGGTCAATTTCAGGCCGGGCAGAATTGCCCTGCGCGCGACGATCATCGCCGCGGTGTGCACCGGTCTGTTCGTCGCCAATTACATCTATGGCTGGGTCACGGCAGCGGATATCGACATTCTGCCCAAGCCCCCGATTGCAACCGCGATTGGTTAGGTGCGCAAGCGCTGGATCGCCTGAGCCAACACCACATAGAGCTTGCCCATGTCCGAACCCAGCATGGTCACGCTGAGCGCGTGGCCATCACGGGTCGATAGCATGGCGCGCAGCATGGCTTCGAAATCGTGGATGTAACGACTGACATTGGCCTTGAAAGTCTCGTCGCGCTGGTAGAGCTCGGCGATATCGCGCGCACCGCCATTGTCGATCAGCCGCACGGCGCGGCGGGTGAAGATCCCGCGGTCCCCCTTGAGATAGGCGTCCCAAGCCGTGTCCGCGACTTCGGTCGATAGCGCGCCGGAAATGTCGATCGCGGCTGAATTGAGACTGTCGGTGATCAGCGCCATGCGGCGCGCGAAATCGTTGTTGATCTGCTCCTCGGCCAGCTCGCGGGCGCGCGCGACGCGTTGTTCGAGATTGCCGGTCAGCTCGTTCACCCGCGCCAGCTGGTCGCGCAGCTGGATCACGACTTCGCGCCCGACGCCCGAGGCGTGAGCCATAGCCTGCTCGATCTTGCCGACCGTGGCAGCGGCTTCGTTGCGCAGGGTTCGTTCGAGCACCGCGACTGCTTCGCCGCCGAGAGTTTCTGCCACCGCCGCAGCCTTGTTGCGCGTGCCTTCCTCAAGCGTGGCAAAGGCCCGGGCAATCGCCGTTTCAAGTGCACCCAGCGCCGCGCGAAGCTGTTCCTGGGTGTCGCCGGCCACTGTGCCGCTTTCCTCGGCCAGCCGCGCAAGGCCACCACGCAGCCCCTGCAGCTTGGCCAGTGCTTCGTCTGAATGCTCGGCGAGTCGCGCGCTTAGCCCGTTCAAGGCTCCATCGGTCGCGTCGATCTCTTCCCGGGTCTTGATGAGGTATTCCGACAGGTCGATGCCGCTCTGGCTCGACTGCAGCATCAGCCGGCTGACCTCGCCCGCGCGGCTTTCGACTGCACACAGGCTTTCGCTGGCTTGGGAAATGGCCGATTGCAGGTCCTCGCGGCTCGCGCGTGCGCCCGATTGGATAATTTCGAGCAGACGCACCCCGCTTTCGGTGAGCTGGGCCAGCCTTGCCTCGGTCTCCGCAAGCGCAATGCGCTTGGCCGAGAGCTTCTCGCCAAGGGCATCGAACCCGGTCGACAGGCTGTCGCGGGCGGCTTCGCTGTGCCGGCTGATGTCGCCAAGCAGGGCGCTGAAGCTATCGAGCTGTGCGGCCAACGCCTCGCCTTGTTCGACGAGTTTTTCGGCCTCGGCGAGCTGTGCCTCGCGCCGCTGGGCGAGCGCGTCATCGAGCGTGGCGAGGCGCTGCGCAAGCACTTCGCTGGCCTGCGTCTCGCGCATGTCAAAGGTGGCCTGACGTTGTTCGATCGCCTCGGCAAAGCGCAGATCGCGCGCCGCCAGACGTTCTTCGATTGCGTCCGCCTCGGCGGTGATCGCGGCGATCCGTTCACGGGTGGCGGCCAGCGCCGCGTCCTCGGCCGCGCCGAGGCGTTCGGCAGCGGCGGCAAGTTCGGCTTCCAGCGCCGCCGTTCGGGAACGCAGCGCTTCGAGCGCGGCGCATTCGAGCGCATCGAGCCGTTCGCGATAGGCGGCAGCTTCGCCCTGCAGGCTGATGAAGCGGTTGGCGACCAGACCCTCGATACGCGCGACCTGCGTCTCGAAGCTGTTGAGCGACTGGCCGACCGTGGCGGTCAGAGCCTCGACCCGCACATTGCTGCTTGCTCCCAACTGGCCGAGCCGCTCGAAGCCTTCACTCAGACGCTCGAGCTGGGCTTGCGCATTGTTGCCCGCGCTGCCGATCTGGTTGGCGACATCACGTGCGGCATTGGCAATCACGGGCAGATCGTCGCGCAGCCGGTTCATGTTGCCGAGGGCGGTTTCGCTGGTGGCAGCAATCGCATCGACCTGCGCGCCGTTGGTCGTGATCAGCTGCTGCAAATCGGCAGCATGGGTGGAAATCCGTTCCGCCGCGATCCGACCCAACGCCTCGAGATCGCGCGACTGCGCCGCCAAAAACTCGCGGGCCAGGCTGAGCTCGCGGTTGACCACCTTGAGCCGTTCTTCCAGCTCGGAGCTTTCGCGGCTGAGCAGCGCGGCGCTGGCAGCAAAGCGGTTGGCCTCGGCGCGCGAGGAGCGCATGGCGAGCAACCAGAAAATGCCGATCAATCCGACCGGAACCGACCATTGCACGATCCAGCCCGTCCACGCTGAAGGCGCTGGGCTGGCCATCACTTCGGCGCTGATCGTCCAGCCGAAAAAACCACTCCAGCCGGCGACAGCGAGCAGCGCAAGTGCCGGAATTACCCAGCCGAAGCGGGCAGGTTGAGGCGCATGAGGCTCTGACTCTTCCCAGGCTTCTTCAAGCAGCATTTCGCTGTCTTCGCCAGCGCCAGACGCTTCGCCAGAAGCTGCCTTGCCCGTATCGTCTGCGCCGCTCTTGCGGCCCAAGGCGCGCATCTGGTGCCGTCCTGCCATGCGCCCTTCTTAACACAGCCGGACCCCGGATAAACCCCGCTTTAACCCAAACCGTTATAGCCCGCATCGCATGGCCTACGACACCGGAGCTCTCGATGCCACGCTCGCCGCTGCGGCGGGGGACGATCCCGCGCTGATGCGCGAACTGCGCGCAGCCTTCCTCGACAGCGCATTCAGGCAGTTCGATTTGCTCAAGCGCGCGCGCTGCGACGGCAATTGGACGGTGGCGGCGATGCGTCTGAAAGGACTGGCAGCCAGCTTTCATGCCGAGCAACTGCTTGCGGCTGCCGAGCATGCGCTCAATTCTGCACCGGGTGAGCCGATGGCGATCCGCGAGATCGAGGCCGTGCTCGCCCGCTTCGCCCGCTCCATGCGCCGCTGATCCGGCCCGCCTGCCGGTGATTTGTGCGCGCAGCCCGCGCACCGCCGCTTGAACCCCAGCCGCCAAAGCGCCAAATCGCGTCGCAGAACCCTTTGCGAAAGGCAGGCGATGCGCACCGCCCTGATCGCGGCTCTGAAGCGAACTGGCAGCGGCACCAAGCGCGCAGAACTCACGCTCGCGGGCCGCACGGTGCTGGCCCGGCAGGTCGACTGGCTGCGTCACATCGGCTGCGAGCGTATCTTTTGCCTGTGTGAACACCTCGATGGCGAGGTGCTGCGCTTGCAGCAGGAGTGTGAGGCGACAGGTGGCCACTTCCAGGCCTTGCGCGGATTTCTTCACCTGCCGGCGCTGGTGCGCGCCGAGGACGAGCTGGTAATTCTCGCGGACGGGCTGTTGCCCGACCCGGCGATCGCAGCGGCACTTTTCGCGCAGACACCCGCGCGCTTCGTCGCCGCCTTGACGACCGGCAGCCCGCTCGTGACCGATCACCCGCATGACTTCGAACGGATCGACGCCCGGCAGCATTGGGCCGGCTTGCTGGCAATGCGCGGCGCGCCGGTGCAGCATCTTGCCGATTTTCCACCTGATTCCGATCCAATCTCGCTGCTGCTGCGCCTCGCGCTGCAGGCAGGCACACCCTGCCGCCGGCTACCAGATGATGGGCTGGCGCCGGCGAGTTGGTTGCTGGCAACCGACGAAACCGCCCTTAAGGCACAGGAACAGGCACTGATTGCCAGGGCAGCAGGCGCACCCGATTGGCGTAGGCCCGGGCGGGCACTGGGGCAGGTTTTCGCGCAAGCGCTCGCGCCGCAGGCTCTGGAGAGGGGGCCGCTGATCGCTGCGGTGGCGGGGGCGGCGCTCTATCTCTGCGCGCTTTTGGCGGCATGGCAGGGCGACGGGGTGGCCGCGCTGGCATTGACGGGCCTCGGTGCGCTGGCAGCGACCCTGGCGGGATCGCTCGGGCGGATGGCCGGTGAGTTGCTCGGTCGTCGCGCCATGATCCTTACTGGCGAGTGGCGCGATCTGGTGGTGGACCTTGCGGCTGCGGCGGTTCTGGCAATGGCGCTTGCGCCCGTGGGCGCTGCCGCGCCACTCGCTGCGCTCGGACCGGTTCTCGTCGGGCTTGCCCGGCTTACGCGGCCCGATACACCGTTGGCGGTGCTCGCCGACCGGATCGTGCTGCCTGCCGCACTCGCCAGCGCCGCCGCTTTCGGCGTCTTGCCGCTTGTCACCGCGCTGATGTCGCTGCTCCTGCTCGCCGGATTGCTGCTGCGAAACGCGGGCGATTGAACTAACGCGGCTTTAACTATGCGCCGGCTATCCGCGCATGATGGGCGAAACGAGCATGGACCTTCCTGACGAGGCCACCGCCGAAGCAATCCTGCGGCACGAGCTGGCGCGCGAGACTCGCGCGCTCGGCTCGGTGGTTCCGGTGCTGCGCCACCTGCTGGCCAGCGAAGGCCAAAGGCTGGTGAGCGATGCGGTGCTGGCGCGGGTGCGCGGGATGCTGACCGATCTTGCTGCCCAACTGATCGCCGCCGGTCATGACGGGCCGCCCGAGGTTCTGGCCGAAACCCTTGCCGCCGATGCCGCGCTGCTGGCCTTCTGCCATGCCCTTGCCGCCGAGAGCCACCTGGCCGAGCGGCTTCACCAACAACGCGGCATCGATCCCGTGTTGAGCCCGCTGCTGCAGGAACTGATTGCCTCGGATGACCCTATGGTCGCCGAACTGGCGATGACTGCGCTCGCCGCGCAGTCGCGCTTCATCCAGAGCCAGCGCCGGATGCAGCTGCCGCTCGGCGAGCTTCCGGCCGAGCTGTTCGATGGGGTGCTGAAGAGGGGCGGGGAAAGCCAGAGGTTGTCCTTGATCCGGCAATCCTATGACGAAGGCGCGAGCCGGCTCGGTCTGCTTGCGCGGCTGGTTGCAGCGATGCGGCGCGGGGCAGTTGCAGCGCTGGCGCTAGATCATGCGGGGCCGGCGCTGTTCGCGAGTGCATTGGCGACGCTGGCCGGACTGCCGCGCTGCCATGCGGTGCTGGCTTGTCATGAAGGGCAGGGAACGCGGCTTGCGCTGGCCCTTCGTGCGGCAGGATTGCCTCCGCAAGGCATCGAACGCCAGTTCCTCGCGCTTTTTCCGACGGCGCCGATGCCCGGCGGACTTGCAGCGCTCTCGCCCGATCGGGCGCGGTTGCTGCTTGTGGCAGCGGGCACGGACTGATGAACACCATGGACCCGCGCGATACCCAGATTGGCGCCCGCGGGCTGACCGATGCGCGCGACTGGCTGCTCGATGCCGATGAAACGCTGGCGGAGTTGCAGGCCCGCTGCGGCGGACGGGTGCCGGGGCCGCTGGCGATCCCCGAACTGCGAGCCCTGGTGCAGCAGGCGCGCGCGCTTGGTTTGAAAATCGCTCGTGGGTTCACCGCCTTCGATGGCGAGACGCTCGTCAGCGGATTTGTGCGGATCGACCCTTGCGCGCAAGCGGCGGACGGCGGCTGCGAGCTATTGGTCGAAAACTGGCAGCGCAGCCTTCCGCCAGCACCCGATGGCCGCGCTCTGGCCGAACGACTCGACGCGATCGACCGCGCGACCGCCGAGGTCAACGCCCGGCTCGACGCCCGGCAGCGTGTGCAGGTGCTAAGCGCGCTCGCCCCGGATGCTGCCGGTCTCCAGGCCGCCGCGATGGCGCGACCGGGGCAAGTGTGGAGCGATCTCGTCGAACTGGCGGATGTCAGCCATCATCAACCGCTCCACTGGCGGCTACTCGACGGTGCGGCTTGCCGCTTTGCCGGGTCTGAGCGCCACTGGCGGGCGCGGCTGATCCCGCTCGGTCCCGATGCCCAGGCCCCGAGCGGATTCGAGCTGCTGCTGATCGCGGACGAACCCTTGCTGGTCGATACCCGGGCTGCGGACATTGCCGGCGAAGCCCATTCGGCGCCCAGCCGGCTGATCGGCAGCGCGCTTGCCCCGGTGCTGCGCCAGCCGGTGGCGCGGATCATTGCCAATGCCGAAACCATCCGCACCCGTCTCGCCGGGCCGTTGCGCGACGAATACAGCGAATACGCTGGCACCATTGCCAGTGCCGGACAGCATCTGGCAGCAATGCTCGATGATCTCGCCGATCTCGAGGTGGTCGAGACCCCGGGCTTCTCGACGGTGCGCGAGCGGGTCGATCTGGCCGATGCGGGCGAACGCGCGGCGGGGATCCTCGGGGTGAGGGCGCGCAATCACGACATCGCCCTGGTGGTGACGGGCGAGCGCGGGGCGGCGGTTGCCAGCGCGGAATTCCGCCGGGTTCTGCAAATCCTAATCAACCTGATCGGCAATGCCATCGCCTATTCGCCTGCCGGCAGCACAGTGACGATTGCCATCGGCAGCGAGGGCAGTGGCAAAGTCAGCGTGAGCGTCAGCGATGAAGGCCCAGGGATTTCGCCCGAGCACGCGAAACGAATCTTCGACAAGTTCGAACGGCTCGGGCGCGACAAGGACGGCGGTTCTGGCCTCGGCCTCTACATCTCGCGTCGCCTGGCCGAGGCAATGGGGGGATCGCTGACAGTGGAAACGCCGGCAGGCGGCGGGGCGCTCTTCCGCCTCGAACTGCCGGCGGCTGATGCCGGCTAGCGCCCTCGTCCCAGCCAGACGAGCCTCGCGCCAACCGCGGTGGTGATGGCACCGTAAAGCGCCCATTGCCGCCGGTCGAGCATGAAGCTGCCGGGCGGCCATCCGAGCAGCCCTAGTCCCTGCAAGACCCACAGCGTGCCCATGACGAGGAGAAACACCCCCGCCGCCACGAACACCGGCTTGGACATGGCGCCGGCTTAGCGCTGGCTCAGCGGCACGTAATCGCGCTGGGTTGGACCCGTGTAGAGCTGGCGCGGGCGACCGATCTTCTGTGCAGGATCGCTGATCATCTCGTTCCACTGCGCGACCCAGCCCACCGTGCGCGCGAGCGCGAAGAGCGCGGTGAACATCGTGGTCGGAAAGCCGATCGCCGAGAGAATGATGCCCGAATAGAAATCGACATTCGGAAACAGCTTCTTCTCAATGAAGTAGGGATCGGAGAGCGCGATTTCCTCGAGCCGCAGCGCGGTTTCGAACAGCGGGTCGTTGACCTTCAGCGCATCGAACACCTCGCGCACGGTCTTCTGCATCACCGTGGCGCGCGGGTCGTAGTTCTTGTACACGCGGTGGCCGAAGCCCATCAGGCGGAACGGATCGTTCTTGTCCTTGGCGCGCTCGATGTAATGCGGGATGCGATCCGGCGTGCCGATCTCCTTGAGCATGTTGAGTGCCGCTTCGTTGGCGCCGCCATGAGCCGGGCCCCACAGGCAGGCGATGCCGGCGGCGATGCAGGCAAACGGGTTCGCGCCCGAAGAACCGGCCAGCCGCACGGTCGAGGTCGAGGCGTTCTGTTCGTGATCGGCATGGAGGATGAAGATCCGGTCCATCGCGCGTTCCACCGCCGGGATCACCTCATAGGGCTCGGCCGGCACACCGAAAGTCATGCGCAGGAAATTGCCGGTGTAGCTGAGCGAGTTGTCCGGGTAGATGAAGGGCTGGCCGACCGAATATTTGTAGGCCATCGCCGCGATCGTCGGCATCTTGGCAATCAGACGGTGTGAGGAGATCTTGCGGTGTTCGGGATCGGAGATGTCGGTGCTGTCGTGATAGAACGCCGATAGCGCGCCAACGACGCCGCACATGACTGCCATCGGGTGCGCGTCGCGGCGGAAGCCGCGATAAAAGGTCATCAGCTGCTCGTGCAGCATGGTGTGACGCGTGATCGTGTAGGTGAAGTCGTCGAGCTGCTGCTTGCTCGGCAATTCGCCGTTAAGCAGCAGGTAGCTGACTTCCATGAAGCTCGAATGTTCGGCCAATTGACCGATCGGATAGCCGCGGTGCAGCAGCACGCCTTCGTCACCATCGATATAGGTCAGCGCGCTTTCGCAGCTGGCGGTCGAGGTAAAACCGGGATCGAAAGTGAACAGGCCCGTCTGCGCGTAGAGCTTGCGGATATCGATCACATCAGGGCCGGTGCTGCCTTCGAGCACCGGATACTCGTAGGTTTTCCCGTCCATTTCGAGTTTCGCCAGCTTGTCTGCCAAGGTCTGTCTCCTGTCCAATTTACCTCCCTTGCAACCGCTTCTACGCCGCTTGGGCTTCAAGCCGTGCAAGAGCCTCGTCCCGGCCGAGCAGGACCAGAACATCGAAAATTCCGGGTGAGGTGGTCGTCCCGGTCAGCGCTGCGCGCATCGGCTGCGCCAGCTTGCCAAGGCCCAATCCCAGTTCCTCCGCAAGCGCTTTCGTAGTGGCTTCGAGCGCGTCGCTTGTCCAGTCGTTTTGCGCTGCAAGCGCGTTGCAAATGCTGCGCAGGATCGTGCGCGCGTCGCCTTCGAGCAGCTGGGCCGCCTTCTCGGTCATTGCGAGTGGTCGCTTGGCAAAGAGAAATGCAGCTCCATCAGCCACTTCATTGAGGTTCTTTGCGCGCACTTTGAGCACCGGCATGGCCCGCGTCAAAAGCGCCTCGTCGGCGCCTTCGCCGATCCGCGCCGCCACCAGCGCGGCAAGGCGCGCATCGTCGGCCTCGCGCAGGTAATGCCCGTTGAGATTCTCCAGCTTCTTCATGTCGAAGCGCGACGGGCTCTTGCCCACCCCGTTCAGGTCGAACAGCGTGATCGCCTCCTCGCGGGTGATCTCCTCGCGGTCGCCATGACCCCAGCCCAGACGCAGCAGGTAGTTGAACAGCGCCTCGGGCAGGATGCCGAATTCGTCGCGATAGGCCTCCACGCCCAGTGCGCCGTGGCGCTTGGACAGCTTCGCTCCGTCGCTGCCGTGGATCAGCGGGATGTGGGCATAGACCGGATCGGGCCAGCCCCCTTCGATTGCATTCATCGCGCGGATAATCGGCAGCTGGCGGAAGGCGTTGTTGAGGTGATCGTCGCCGCGGATGATGTGGGTCACTCCCATGTCATGATCGTCGACCACCACCGCGAGCATATAGGTCGGCGTGCCGTCGGCGCGCAGGATGATGTAATCGTCGATTTCCTCGTTCTTCACCGTCACCGGGCCCTGCACCCGATCGTGGATCGTGACTTCGCCCGTGTCTGGTGTCTTGAGGCGGATGGTAAAAGGCGCGCCTTCGGGCGCCTCGGATGGATCGCGGTCGCGCCAGCGCCCGTCATAGCGCAGCGGCTTCTTCTGGGCGCGCTGCTCCTCGCGCATCCTTTCGAGTTCTTCGGGGGTGGCGAAGCACTTATAGGCGTAGCCAGCCTTCAGCAGCGTCCAAGCAACCTCGGCATGGCGTTCCGCACGATCGGACTGGAAGATTGGCGGGGCGTCGTAATCGAGCCCGAGCCAGTCCAGTCCCTCGATGATCGCGTCGATCGCTTCCTGGGTGCTGCGCTTACGGTCGGTATCCTCGATCCGCAGCAGGGCGCGGCCACCATGGTGGCGGGCGTAAAGCCAGTTGAACAGCGCCGTGCGCGCCCCACCGATATGCAGAAAGCCGGTGGGCGAGGGCGCGAAACGGGTTACCACTTCCCCGGTCCGGGCGGTGTGCGCGCTGCTGCTTTCGCTTGCCATGGACTGTCAATTCCTGTTCACTTTGAGCGGCTTGGCGCTGGCTTTTCCGGTGCCTTGCCGGTCATGGGGCAAGCCGATGCGCGATGTGCCGTTCATTCCGATGGGAGACGACCCCGGCAGCACCGCTGCTGGGTCCGTCATGTCGGCGCGGCCTTGGCAAAGCAGCAGGCGATTGTCCAGCACCGGTGCGGGGCTTGCAGGGCGCATGACGGAAGGGGCAGAGCGGTTTCTCGCCGCCGCAGGGTTCGATCGCGCCCCATGGCTGGCGGTGCTGTTCATGAGCGGGATCCTGGCCTGGTTCGCGCTGCCCGAGGTGTGGCAATGGCTGGCGGCGATCGGCGCAGGATGTGGCCTGGCGCTGGCAGCCGCGCTTGTCTGGCCGGCAGGAAGCGCCGCGGCCGATGCGCGGGTGCACCTGCGCCTCGCGCTGATCACCGGTGGACTGGTGTTTGCAGCGGGGGTGGCGGTAATCTGGGCTCGCTCGGAGATCGTCGGCACGCCGCCGATCGCCGCGCCGCGGGTTGAACAGATGCAAGGTCTGGTGCTCGAACGCGAGGATCAACTTGCCGAGGGGCGTATCCGGCTGACCTTGGCCGTGCGCCTTGCCGAGGAGGGCAGGCGCGGCGAGGCGCGCAAGGTGCGCGTCAATGTTCCGCTCGCTGCCCTGTCCGGCCCGCTTTCGGAACCTGCGCTCGCCGAAGGCGCCGTGGTGCGTCTGCGAGCGCGCTTGATGCCGCCGGCAAGCCCGATGCTGCCCGGTGCTTACAATTTTGCCCGTGCCGCCTGGTTCAAGGGGCTTGCGGCGACCGGGAGTGCGATCGGGCCGGTCGAACTGGTCACGCCCGCGCCATCCGGCGGGACGATCGCGTCGATCCAGCGCGCACTCGCGGCCCACGTGCGGTCGCGGGTCGAAGGGTCGGCCGGAGCCGTCGCCGCCGCCCTTGCCAGCGGGGACCGCGGTGGGATCAGCCAGGCAGATGAAGTCGCGATGCGGGATTCGGGCCTCACGCACCTGCTGTCGATCAGCGGCCTGCATGTCAGCGCGGTGATCGCGGCGGCCTATTTCGCGGTGCTCAGGCTGCTCGCGCTGTGGCCTGCGCTTGCCTTGCGCGCGCGGCTGCCCGTGGTGGCGGCGGCGGGCGGGGCGCTGACGGGGATCGCCTATACCTTGCTCACCGGAGCCGAGGTGCCGACCGTGCGCAGCTGCGCGGCGGCGATGCTGGTGCTGTTGGCTCTCGTGCTCGGCCGCGATGCCTTGTCGCTGCGGATGGTGGCGGTGGCAGCAGGCTTCGTGCTCCTGCTGTGGCCCGAGAGCGCGGTCGGGCCGAGTTTCCAGATGAGCTTCTCTGCGGTGCTGGCGATCATCGCCTTGTCAACCAGCGCGCCAGTGCGCGCCTTCCTAGCCGCGCGCGACGAGCCGTGGTGGGCGCGCGCGGCTCGGCGGGTGGTGATGCTGTTCGTCACAGGGATCGTGATCGAGCTGGCGCTGATGCCGATTGTCCTGTTCCACTTTCATCGCGCCGGGATTTACGGGGCCTTTGCCAATCTTGCCGCGATCCCGCTTGTCACCTTCGTGGCGATGCCACTGATCGCGCTCGGACTGCTGTTCGATCTGGCGGGGGCGGGTGCACCGTTCTGGTGGGCGGTGCGCCAGTCGCTCGACCTGGTGCTGGCGATCGCCCATTTGACCGCGAACCAGCCCGGAGCGGTCAAGCTGATGCCGCAGATCAGCGGGACGGTGATCGCGCTGTTTGCAGCCGGGGGCCTGTGGCTGGCGCTGTGGAGCGGGCGAATTCGCCTATTCGGTCTGGTACCCTTGCTATTGGCAAGCCTGTTCACCCTGTCCACCCCCGTTCCCGATCTGCTGGTGACGGGCGACGGGCGCCAGGTGGGCATCACCCAAACCGCGAGCGATGGCACGCGCCGGTTGATTTCGCTGCGCGACAGCCGGTCGAGCTATGGGCGTAACAACCTGCTCGAGCTGGCCGGGGTTGCTGCCGCGCCGATACCCATGGTTGACTGGCCGGGAGCGCGCTGTTCGAGCGCCTTTTGCACGCTGACCGTCCGGCGCGAGGGGCGAGACTGGATTGTGCTGATGGCGCGCAGTCGTGACAGGGTCGAGGAGCGCGGGCTGGCAACCGCTTGCGCGCTGTCCGACATCGTCATCGCCGACCGCTTCCTCCCACGATCCTGCCGACCGCGCTGGCTCAAGGCCGATCGGAGGCTGCTGGCGCGCAGCGGTGGCCTGTCGATCACCCTCGCCGATGGACGGATCGAGAGTGTCGCCGAGCGCGAGGGAAGCCACGGCTGGTGGCGGGCACTGGGCAGAGCGGCCTTGCCCCTGCGCCTACCTTCAGGCCATCAGTGATAGCGGCGCAGCAGCCCAGCGAGCTTGCCCTGTACCTGCACTTCATCGGGGCGGTAGTACTGCGGATCGTAGGCGGGGTTGGCCGGATCGAGGCGCACTCGTCCGCCTTCCCGGCGCAAATATTTGAGGGTCGCTTCCTCACCACGTACCAGCGCCACGACGATTTCACCGTCGCGGGCGCTGTCGGTGCGGCGAACCAGCGCGAAATCCCCGTCAAGAATGCCGGCCTCGATCATCGAATCCCCCGAGACCTCAAGCGCGTAATGCTCGCCGGGGCCGAGCAGTGCGGCGGGAACGGGCAGGGTGCTCTGTCCTTCGAGCGCTTCGATCGGGGCGCCAGCGGCGATGCGGCCGTGCAGCGGCAGTTCGATCACGTCATTGGCTGCTTGCATCGCCGGACTGTGCGGCGCGGGCATCGCCCCCCCACGGCCGCCTGACGAAGCCTTGCGGGCGGGCGTCACATCCGCGGGCTGGCGCACCACTTCGAGCGCACGGGCGCGGTTGGGCAGGCGACGCAGAAAACCGCGTTCCTCGAGCGCGGAGATCAGCCGGTGTACGCCCGACTTGCTCTTGAGATCAAGCGCTTCCTTCATTTCCTCGAAACTGGGCGAGATACCGGTTTCTTCCAGCCGCTGCTGGATAAAGCGGATCAACTCGTGCTGCTTTGCGGTCAGCATGGATCAGATCTCCCACGGTCACGTCCGCGCCGCGCCGGTGCGGCAGGGTGCATCGAACGTGCACCTTTATGGTGAACGAACAAGGAACAATTAGGCAACTTGGCAGAACGAGTCAAGCGCGCTGCGGCGCAAAGCCTTGCAAATCAGCCTTCGCGCAGCAGGAAGACCCGAACCGGTTCTCCTGCCGCAAGGGCAGGCGAGTCTGGCAGACGGTCGATCAGGCAGTCGGCGGCGGCGAGGGCGCCGAGCGCGGAGGAATCCTGCGATCCGGCAAGCCGCACGCTGGTTCCGTCGCACACCCCGCGCAGGAACTCGCGACGCTTCTGGGTGGCGGGCAGGGCCTCGCCTGCCTTCATCGTCACCGCGCGGGGCAGGGGATCGGCCGCGCCCAGCGCCGCACGCACCAGCGGCAGGGCGAACAGGAAGGCGGTGACAAAGCTGGAAACCGGATTGCCCGGCAGGCCGAGGATTATTTGCAGCCGCCCATTCTCACGCGGCCGGGTCGCCACCATCAGCGGCTTTCCGGGCTTGAGCGCCACCTTCCAGAAATCGATTGTCGCCCCCCAGTCGCCGAGCGCCTGCCGGACCAGGTCGTGCTCACCCACCGAAGCCCCGCCCGAGGTGACGAGGATGTCGCAGTTCTCGGCCCGGCGCAGCGCCATGGCGAGCGCTGCGGGATCATCGGCAACCGGGCCGAGGATGGCATCAACCTCCCCGATGTAAGGCGCAAGCATCCAGCTTAGCATCACACCGTTGCTGGCGGGAATCTGGTGCACGGCGGCGGGATCGCCGACCGGTACCAGTTCATCGCCGCAGTCGAGCACCGCGACCGAGGGACGCGCGACGATCGGTAGCGCCTTGTGTCCGGCGGAAATCGCCAGTGCCACCGTGGCCGGGGTCAGCGGCGTGCCCTTGTGCAGGACGATGTCGCCCTTGCGGAAGTCAAAGCCCGCACGGCGGAAATGCCGACCTGCGGGCGGGGGCTGCTCGCCCGGTGCGGTCGCTAAGGTGTCCCCGTCCACCATGGCATTTTCCTGGATCAGGATGCTGCACGCGCCTTCCGGAACCACCGCGCCGGTCGAGATGCGCACGCATTCTCCGCTGGCGAGCGTGCCGCTGAACGGGGCACCCGCGCGGCTTTCTCCCACCTTCCGCCACGGGCCGGGGCCAGAAATCGCATAGCCGTCCATCGCCGAGAGATTGGCGGCTGGCTGGCTGCGCAATGCCACGATGTCCTGCGCAAGGTAGCCTTTTGTCGTCGCCTGCGACAGGCCGAGCATCGTCACCTGCGGCTGCGGCGCCAGCGCCAGCAGGCGCTCCTGCGCTTCCTCCAGCGAGGGTAAGGCGCTCATGCTTTCGTCGCCTGCCAAGCGCCCGACTTGCCGCCGGACTTGGCGATAAGGCGCACGCCCTCGATCACCATCGCCTTGTCGATCGCTTTCGTCATATCGTAGATTGTGAGCAAAGCGATGCAAACCGCTGTGATGGCTTCCATTTCCACGCCGGTCTTGCCGGTGAGCGAGGCGGTGGCAGTGGCGCGGATCGCGTCTGCTTCGAAGGCGAAGTCGATATTGACTGCTTCGAGCGCAAGCGGGTGGCAAAGCGGGATCAGCTCGCCGGTGCGTTTGGCGGCCATGATTCCGGCCAGACGCGCGGTGCTGAGCACGTCGCCCTTGGGGGCGTTGCCCGCGCGGATCGCCGCCAGCGCCTCTGCCGACATGGCAATTCGCCCACTGGCCACAGCGCGCCTTGCGGTAGCGGGCTTGGCGCCGACATCGACCATCCGCGCCGCACCATCATCGCCGAGATGGGTGAGTCGCCCAGCCCCCAGATCACGCGTCCCGTTCATCAAAGCGCCTCCGTTTCTTGCTGCCGGAGCCTATTGGAGACACATGAGACACTGTCCTGAAGGCAAAGTCCCGGCCTCGTTCGGGTTACGTCGGAGGCGTTATTGGGAAGGGGGCCGGCGCGGGTCATCGCGAGGTTCTTGCCCGATTTTTGCAGCGTAGGACAGCCAGCGCTTTGATCAGTGCCCGCCTTGAAGCAGGGCGCGGGTGGCGGCGGTGACGTCCGCGGCGCGCATCAGGCTTTCCCCGACCAGGAAGCTGCGGACGCCAGCGGCTTCCAAGCGCTGGCAGTCGGCATGGCTGTTGATCCCGCTCTCGCCGACGATCAGCGTGCCCGGCGGCATCAGCGGGGCGAGGCGCTCGGTGACAGCCAGACTTGTGGTGAAGGTCTTGAGGTCGCGGTTGTTGACCCCGATCAGGCGCGACTTGAGCAGGCGGAGGGCGCGCTCCAGCTCGACCGCATCGTGCACCTCGACCAGTACGTCCATGCCCTGTTCCTGCGCGGCGGCCTCGATCTCGACCATCATGCCGTCCTCGAGCGCGGCGACGATGATCAGGATCGCATCGGCCCCGATTGCGCGGGCTTCGAGGCATTGCCACGGATCGACCATGAAGTCCTTGCGCAGCACCGGCAGCGTGCAGGCTGAACGGGCCTCGACCAGATAGTCCTCGTGCCCCTGGAAATAAGGCGCATCGGTCAGGACCGAAAGACAGGCCGCACCGCCTGCCTCGTAGGCGGCGGCGTGTTCGGCAGGGCGAAAGTCGGCGCGGATCAGGCCCTTGGATGGGCTGGCCTTCTTTATCTCGGCGATCAGCGCGTAACCGGTGGCAGCGCGCGCGCGCAGGGCGGCCTCGAAGCCGCGCGGGGCCGTCTGGATGCGTGCGGCTTCGGCTAGTTGGGCATTGCTGATCGCGCGCTTGCGGGCGGCGACAATGGCACGCTTGGCCGTGCAGATTTCATCGAGCCTGTTCATGTCTTTCACTTTGCGTTCATCGCGCCAGCGCGATCCACCTCTCGAGCAGCGCCAGCGCCGCGCCCGAATCGATCGCCTCGGCGGCCATGGCGGCGCGCTCGGGCCAGTCGCTGCCGCGCCCCGCGACCAGCAGCGCGCCGGCGGCATTGAACAGCACGGCGTCGCGATAGGGTCCGGGGGCGCCCATCAGCAGCGCCTTGAGGGCTGCCGCATTGTGCCTTGCATCATCGCCGCGAATTGCCTCGATCGGGGCATGGGGCAGGCCGGCCGCGGAGGCATCGACGCGCTCCATCCGGAAGGCATTTCCGGTCACGACCGCGATCTCATTGCCGCCTGCGAGGCTCAATTCGTCGAGCCCCTCATCGCCGGAGACGATCAGCGATTTTCCGGTGCCGAGCCGTGCCAGCGCGTCGGCATAGATCGGCACGTAAGCCGGGCGGGCGATGCCGATCAACTGGCTTTTGACCTTCGCGGGGTTGGATAGGGGGCCCATCAGATTGAAGATCGTACGCTGGCCGATCCGCACCCTTATGGGCTGGATACGCGCCATCGCGGGGTGGTGGTTCCTCGCGAACAGGAAACAGATGCCGATTTCGGCAAGCGTCTTTTCCGCCGTACGCCCGGCCGCGTCCATGTCGAGGCCGAGGGCTTCGAGCGTGTCGGCCGCGCCCGCTTTGGAGCTGGCCGCACGGTTGCCGTGCTTGGCCACCGGCACCCCGCAGGCCGCGACCACGAGGCTCACGGCGGTCGAGACGTTCAATGTGTGGTGCCCGTCGCCTCCGGTGCCGCACACGTCGATCGCATCGTCGGGCGCTTCGATCGGGATCAGCCGCGCCCTGAGCGCCCGCGCCGCGCCGGCGATTTCCGCCGCGGTCTCGCCGCGTGCGGAGAGGGCAAGGAGGAATTGGGCAATCTCCTGCTCGGACGGCGCGCCGTCGAGCAGCACGCCGAAGGCGGCTTCGGCCTCGGCTTCGGACAGGGGCGTGGAAACGTCGGGCAGCAGGCTCATGCGCGCAGCCTTTCGGGCAGCACCGGATCGAGGCCGCACAGGCGCACGAAATTGGCGAGCAGCGCATGGCCATGCTCGGTGGCGATGCTTTCGGGGTGGAACTGCACGGAGTGGATCGGGAGGCTGGCATGGCGCAAGCCCATGACGCTGGGGTGATCGGCCCCCGGCGTTTCGGCATGGGCATTGGCGATCAGCTCGGCAGGCAAATCCACCACCTCGAGGCTGTGATAGCGGGTGGCGACGAAAGGCGAGGGCAGGCCGGCGAACACGCCCGTGCCGTCGTGGGTGACGGGCGAGGTCTTGCCGTGCATCAGGCCGCCGCGTTGCACCGTCCCGCCGAAATGCTGCCCGATCGCCTGATGGCCAAGGCACACGCCCATCAGCGGCCGCTGCGCATCGGCGCAGGCGGCGACCAGATCGAGGCTGATTCCCGCCTCGTTGGGCGTGCAGGGGCCGGGCGAGATCAGGAACCCGGCCGCATTGGTCCGCAGCGCTTCCGCGGCGGTCAACGCGTCGTTGCGCTCGACCCGCACCTCGGCTCCCAGCTCCATCAGGTAATGGACGAGGTTGAAGGTGAAGCTGTCGTAATTGTCGATGACGAGGATCACCCGTCTGCTCCTTCGCGTTTCGTCACCACGATAATCGGGCCGACGCGGCCCTTGTCGAGGCGCTTGCTGGCGGGATCCCATAGCGAGGACACCTGCCCGTCGAGATAGAGCGCATTGCGCACTTTCACCACGTCGCGGAAATAGCGCGCCAGCTGGCCGAAGCTGATCGGCGCATCGGAAATCACGAAATGCGCGCGTCCGTCCGCGCTCACGCCCACACCATTGCGGATCGCCCTGGAAGGACCATTGTCCTGAAACTCGGGGTGGAGCTTGCCGTCCACCACCAGCATCGGGCCGGATTGCGTGCCGAAATCGGGCCGCTCGCCCACGGTCTGGAAGAAGGTGTTGCTCCCCAGCACGCGCCAATTGCCCCCGGTGCCAAAGAACACGCCGTTGGGCTTCATGTAGAAATTGCCCTCGCCGGCGCCGCGATTCAGCTCCTTCAACCGCTCGCCGTTCTCGACGTAATAGCCGATTGGCCGGAGATCATCGCCATACATCCCGGCGTTCATGGCAAAGGCCACCCTCGCCGGATCGACACTCACGGCGTAGGCGGAGAGCGAGGCGAAGGGCTGCCTGTCCGCGCCGAGGTTGGCCGTAGCGATGCGGTGCCTCGCAGGATCGGCGATGCAGTGGGTAAGGGGCACCTGCTCGAAGGTGACCTTGCGGCAGGCGCTGTCGGCGGCGATGCTCGGGGTTGGTGTGGGGGTCGGCTTGGTTTCAGGCTCTGAACCGTCAAGCCGTGCGCGCACCAGCGGCTGGCCAGCGGGCTGCTCGGAACAGGCGGCCAATGCCAGCAGTGCGGCGCACAGGAGAGCTGCGCAGCGGATCATTGGCCATATCCCGGCTCGCCCGCCACCCGCACCGCCTCGCGCGCGGCGGAGATCAACGCACCCGCCTTGGCACGACATTCGGCGAGTTCGTAGTCCGGGTCGGAATCCGCGACGATCCCCGCGCCTGCCTGCACGTGCATCACGCCGTCCTTCACCACTGCGGTGCGCAGCACGATGCAACTGTCGAGGCTACCGTCGGGGGCGAAATAGCCCACGCCCCCGGCATAGGCACCGCGCGTTTCGGGCTCCAGTTCCGCAATGATCTCGCACGCCCTGATCTTAGGCGCACCCGACACCGTGCCCGCCGGAAAGCCGGCAAACAACGCGTCGAGCGCATCCTTGCCGGGATCGAGCTGCCCGATGACATTGCTGACGATGTGCATCACATGGCTGTAGCGCTCGATCGTGAAGCTGTCGGTGACTTCCACCGTGCCTGCTGCCGCGACACGGCCGACATCGTTGCGCCCCAGATCGAGCAGCATGAGATGCTCGGCGCGCTCCTTGGGGTCAGCGAGCAGGCTGGCTTCGTTGGCCTCGTCTTCCTCGCGCGTCTTGCCGCGCGGCCGCGTGCCAGCAATCGGGCGGATGGTGACTTCGCCCGCTCGCACCCGCACCAGAATTTCCGGGCTGGAGCCGACCAGCGCAAAGCCCGGCAGATCGAGGAAATAGAGGAAAGGCGAGGGATTCACCCGCCTGAGCGCCCGGTAGAGCGCGAGCGGTGGCAGTGGGAGGGGGCAGGTAAAACGCTGGGCGAGCACCACCTGGAAGATGTCGCCGGCAAGGATGTAGTCCTTGGCCTTGCGCACCATCCTCTTGTAATCATCGGGCGCGATGACCGGGGTTAGTTCGGGCAAGGCAGCGGGCGGGCTGGTGTGCCTCTCGCGCGGGATCGGCTCGCCCAGCTGGCTCAGCACGGCATCGATCCGCTCGCCCGCTTGGGCCACCGCCGCCACGGGATCGTCGGCCTGCCAGATTGGCGCAACCGCATAGAGCGCGTTGCTCAGCCCGTCGAACACGAGGATGACGGTGGGCCGCACGAACAGCATGTCGGGCAGGGCCAGCGCGCTCTCGGGCGCGCGCGGCAGACGCTCGACCAGACCGATGGTCTCATAGCCGAGGTAGCCGACGAGGCAGGCGAGCGCCGGAGGCAGGCCTTGGGGCAGGGGATCGATCCGGCAGGCCGCGACAAGCGCGCGCAGTTCGGCCAGGGCATCACCTGCGCAGGGGACGAAGGCCTCGCGATCCAGCCGCCAGTCGCGGTTGATCGCAGCGGAATTGCCGCTGGCGCGGAAAACCAGATCCGGGTCGAGTCCGAGCAGGCTGTAGCGCCCGCGCACCTCGCCGCCTTCGACGCTTTCGAGCAGGAAGTCGCCGCGTCCGGGCGTCATCAGCCGCCGCGCCGCGCCCACCGGCGTGTCGCTGTCGGCGATGATCCGGCGCCACACCAGCGCAGGCCGGCCATCCGCCAGCGCGGCCGCGGCCATGGCGGCGTTTTCTGGCAGATCGGCAGAAGGGCTGTCGGGACGGCTGCTCACGAAGCGGGTTCGCCTGCGCTCACTGCTCGCCCGCGAGCCGCTTGCGCACCGCGGCGATGGCTTCCGCGTCGCGGGTGGTGCCCAGCTCCTTGCGCATCGCTGCGGCCGCCTGACGACGATATTCCTCGGTCAGGGTCGGGGCGAGCTGCCTGCGGGTCAGTTCGAGCAGGCCCGGCTCGCTCTCGACCGGCTGGGTGCTGATGTCCTCGAGGCTGACGACATACCAGCCGATGTTGCGCGGCCCTTCAAGCACTTTCACCGTGCCTTCGGCCATGCTGAACATCAGCACCAGCGGCGGCGGGATGTCGCGGCCGCGCCGGGCCAGCATGGCGCGGCGTTCGAGGTCGATCGCCTCGCGCTCGAAGCCGGACTTGCCCTCCGCTGCGAGCGCGGCGGACAGATCGGCGCCGCCGCGGGCCTTGGCCGCGATCCGGTCGGCGGCAGCGCGGGCGAGGATCGCGCCCTGCGCACGCTTCCACCCGGCGACCGCCTGCTCCTTTACCTCGGCGAGTGGCGGAGCCGATGCCTCGTCGACACGGGCGACCTCGAAGACAACGAACTGCTTGCCTGGCACCACTTCAGCCAGCTGCGGTTCGCTTTCCTCCATCTGGAAGGCGGTGGCCAACACCGGCGCCAATTGCGGGACGATCTGCACGCCGGGACGCCCGAAGGCCCTGCCATCGGCAAGCAGGGCCGGGGTGGTCTCGACCTTCAGGCCATAGGCCTTGGCGACTTCGGCCAGCGCGGTGCCGCCGTCGATCTCGCCTTCGATCTCGGCCACCAGGTCGGCGATCGCGGCATTGCGCTTCTCGCGCGCAAGGGCTTCGGCGATGGTGCCGCGCACCTCGGCAAGGCTGCGCGCGGGAATGCGCTCGATCTTGTCGAGCCGCGCGACATACCAGCCGAGCGTGCCCTGGGCCGGCTCGATAACGCCGCCCTGCGCGGCCTTGAAGGCGTTTTCGGCAAAGGCGAAGCTGGTGGCGTTGGCGAGCGCTTCGCGGTCGCGCAGCGGAGAAGGGGAGGCGGAAAAGCCCGCCTCGCGCGCGGCGGTTTCGAGCGGGGTTCCGGCCCTGATCCGCGCGGCCAGCGCGCGGGCGGCGTCCTGCGTGGGCACCACGAAGGCGGTAACTGCGCGCCGTTCGCTCGCTTGATACTTGGCTGCATCGCGCTTGTAGCGCGCGGCGATTTCCGCTTCGGTCGGCACTGCCTCGACCTTGAGCGTGTCTTCGCCCAACACCGCAAAGCGCAGCGTGCGGCGTTCGGGCCGAATAAACAGGTTGCGGTTCTTGGCATACCATTCGGCCAGCTGGGTCTCGCTCGGACCGGAGGCAGGCGCGAAGGCGGTGCTGGGGATCAGCACGATCTCGCCCTTGCGGCGCTCGAGCACCAGGGCGGCATACTGGCGCGCCATCTTTTCGGGCATCTGCGGCGCGGCGAGCGCCGGGCGCAGCAGCTGGTCTTCGAGCAGGCCGTTGACGAGGTCGCGGCGGAACGTCGCGTCGGTCAGGCCCCGTGCGCGCAGGGCGGCGAGATAGGTCTGTTCGTCGAACTGGCCGCTCAGCGACTTGAACGCCGGGATCTGCAGAATCTCGCTGTTGACGAGATTGTCGCCGGCCCTCAGCCCATACTTTTGGGCATAACGGCCGATGGCATGGCGGTCGATCAACTGACGCATCACCTCCTCAAGCGCACCCGCGGCGATGAATTCGGGCATGGTCAGGGTCGGCTGCTGCTGACGCACCTGTTCCAGCGCGGTGTTGGCTGCGGCCACCAACTCGGTGCTGGCAATCGGCTCGCCACCGACCACCGCCACCCGATCACCGCCGGACACGCCGCCAAAGCTCGTCGTCCCGCTGATATCGGCCGCCGCAAAGGCCAGCGCCATCAGCACCAGAAAGCCGAGGAAGATCGGCAGGCCGATTTTCGACTGGAAGAAACGGCGGAAGAAGGTGAGCATTGTGGTCGTGACCCCGAGCGCGAAACAGGCAAGAAACAGGGTCCGTCGCATGGCCCCGTCGCATCGCCCGCCACAGGCGATGCGGGGTGCGCTTTATAGGCCCTGCGACCGTGCGGCAACAGGTCACTGGCGGTTTTGACTACATGGCCTTACTCGGCTAGCGGACGCCGCCCCGGAGCGATAGAGCGATCGCAGAATCGCCGCTTCGGCGAACTAAACCTCTCGGTTCATCAAGGTGCAGGACAAAATGACACGCCGACCCTACATCGTCGGAAACTGGAAAATGCACGGCACCCGCGCGATGCTGTCCGAAGCGCGCGCGATCGATCGCGCAGCCCAGCGCCACATGAAGGTCGAAGTGGCCCTCGCGCCGCCGTTCACGCTGATCCACCCGATCCATCGCGAGGCCGAACAGATCTCGGTGGGGGCACAGGATTGCCACCAGGCCGATGGCGGCGCCTACACCGGGGACATCTCGGCCGCGATGATCGCTGATGCGGGAGCGAAGTTCGTGATCCTCGGCCATTCCGAAAGGCGTCAGGGCCATGGCGAGAGCGATGCGCTCGTGCGTTCCAAGGCGCGGGCCGCGCTGGCAGCGGGCCTCAGGATCATCATGTGCTGCGGCGAAACTGCCCAGACCCGCGAATCGGGCAAGGCCGTCGCATTCGTGAAGAAGCAGCTCAAGGCCTCGCTCCCGGATCCGGCCGATACACCGGCCGATGTGGCCGAGCGGATCACCATTGCCTATGAACCGATCTGGGCAATCGGCACCGGCAATGTCGCCACCACCGCCGACATCGCCGAGATGCATGCCGCGATCCGCAAGCTGCTGATCGACCTTTACGGCGAAGAGCAGGGCCGCGAAGTGCGCATTCTTTATGGCGGTTCGGTCAAGCCTGAGAACGCTGCGGAGATCTTCGCCGTGCCCGAGGTCGGCGGGGCGCTGGTCGGCGGCGCGAGCCTGACAGCGGACAGCTTCATGGGCATCGCGCTCGCCGCGGGCGAGCCGTCCGACCACTGAGCGGGCTGGAGAGCCTAGCGCTCTCCCTTGCCGATTTCGCCGCGCACGCCTACATGGCGCCCCGATAGGCAAGCCGGATGCACTTTGCGTCCCTTACAAGAGATTCGTTCATGTCGCTGTTCATCTTCCTCACCGTGATTCAGGCCATCGTGGCCGCCGCGCTGGTTGGCTTGGTGCTGATGCAGCGCTCGGAAGGCGGCGGGTTGGGGATCGGCGGCAGCCCCTCGGGCGCGTTCGGCGTGCGCGGCGCGGCCGATTTCCTCTCCCGCGCGACCAAGTGGCTGGCGATCGCTTTTGTCAGCCTGTCGATCGTGCTCGCCGCGCTTGCCGTGCGCGAGAGCCGGGTCGGCACGGTCAGTTCGACGCTGGAACGTGCCAACAGCGCGCCGGCAGCGGCACCTGCGCCTGATCCGCTGGCCGAACAGCCGGTTGCCCCGGCTTCGGACCCGGCAGCGCCTGCCGCTCCGGCAACGGGCGCAAGCCCGGCACCAGCCGCGCAGTAAACCGCGCCCGCAGCCCCGTAAGCCGGGGCGCCTTGCCAATCTTCGCCGCGATTGCTGTGGACGCCGCACAGCGCTCCCACGCAATTCGCTTGCCCCGAATCCCTCTCGTTGCTTAAGGCCCGACTCCCATGGCGCGGTTCATTTTCATCACCGGCGGCGTGGTCTCCTCGCTCGGCAAAGGTCTCATGGCTGCCTCTCTGGCAGCGCTCCTGCAGGCGCGCGGCTACAAGGTCCGGATCCGCAAGTTCGATCCCTATCTCAACGTCGATCCCGGGACGATGAGCCCCTATCAGCACGGCGAGGTGTTCGTCACCGACGACGGCGCGGAAACCGATCTCGACCTTGGTCACTACGAGCGTTTCACCGGCGTTTCGGCGCGCCAGAGCGACAACATCACCTCGGGCCGCGTCTATCGCGACATTATCGCCAAGGAGCGCCGCGGCGACTACCTCGGGGCCACGGTGCAGGTGATCCCGCACGTGACCGACGCGATCAAGGCCTTCGCGCTCGCAGACCAAGACGATCACGACTTCATCCTGTGCGAGATTGGCGGGACGGTGGGCGACATCGAATCGCTCCCCTTCATGGAAGCGATCCGCCAGCTCAGGAACGAGCTCGGTCCGCTCCAGACGATCAGCGTTCACGTCACGCTGGTGCCCTACATCAAGGCCGCGGGCGAGCTGAAGACCAAGCCGACCCAGCATTCGGTGCGCGAGCTTGCCAGCCTCGGGATCAAGCCCGATCTGCTGCTGTGCCGCGCCGAGCATCCGATACCTGAAAGCGAGCGCCAGAAGATCGCCAACTTCTGCAACGTGCGCAAGGAAGCGGTGATCCCCGCACTCGATGCGCCATCGATCTATTCGGTGCCGCTGCAATATCACGCCGAGGGCCTCGATGCCGAGGTGCTGCGGGCTTTCGGCATAACCGACGCGCCCGAACCCGATCTGTCGGCCTGGCGCGACGTCACCGACCGCTATTTCAATCCCGAAGGCGAAGTCACGATCGCGGTAGTGGGCAAGTATGTCGGCCTGCCCGATGCCTACAAGAGCCTCAACGAGGCGCTTATCCACGGCGGGCTGGCCAATCGCGTCAAGGTCAACATCCGCTGGATCGACGCCGAGATCTTCGAAGGCGACGATGACAGCCAGATCATCGCCCAACTGGAACCGATGCACGGTATTCTGGTGCCCGGCGGGTTCGGCGAGCGCGGCAGCGAGGGAAAGATCGCCAGCGTCCGCTTCGCACGCGAGCGCAAGGTGCCGTTTTTCGGCATCTGCCTGGGCATGCAGATGGCGTGCATCGAAGGCGCGCGTGCGGCCGGGTTCGCCGACGCCTCCTCGACCGAGTTCGGACCGACCAACACGCCGGTGGTGGGCATCATCACCGAATGGATGAGCAAGGAAGGCCTGCAGCAGCGCGAGGCTGGCGGGGATCTTGGGGGCACCATGCGGCTGGGCGCCTATCCGGCCAAGCTCAGCCCCAACAGCCACACCTCGCGCCTTTATGGCGGGGCCGAAATCATTTCGGAACGCCATCGCCACCGCTACGAAGTCAACAGCGCCTATATCGAGCCGCTGGAAAAGCATGGCCTGATCTTTGCCGGGATGAGCCCCGACGGGCTGCTGCCCGAGATTGTCGAGCGGCCCGATCACCCGTGGTTTGTGGGCGTGCAGTTCCACCCCGAGCTCAAGTCGAGGCCGTTCGACCCGCATCCCCTGTTTGCGGGCTTCATCGCGGCCGCGGTGGAGCAGTCGCGACTCGTCTGACAGCTTTCCGCTGCTCGCCGTTACGCGCAGGTTTTAAGGGCCTGCCGCAGACCTGTCACACAAGCGATTGCACCTTTTTGTTACAAGGATTTGCCTTGCGTTGTCGTGTCCTTACAAGTTTGGACGTTTGCGCTTGCGTGTATTTGGGCTTCCGCACTAGACGCAGGGCCAAAGCGAGGATTTCCGAAGGGCACACGGGGTTATGCCGACCCGGCTGCGGATTTGTTGGGGACGTTTGTTGACGTGCACCCCAAACCCTTCGTGACCACTTGGGCTTGCCGGATTTTGTCCGTCTACTGCGACCCGGACGGACAGGACGAGGCGAGGCGACGAAAGTCGCGGGGGCGGATTGCACAATCCGCCCCCTCATCATTTCAGCCTAGGGAAAGATGCCGGAGGATCAGGCCGCGCTGGCCTGATTGTCCTGCGTGTTCTCGCTTTCGCGCGGCACTGCGCTCAGGCGAGGGGCGCCGTTGATGGCGATCTTCCTCGGCTTCATCGCTTCGGGCACTTCGCGCACCAGATCGATGGTCAGCAGCCCGTCGGCCAGAGTGGCGCCTTCGACGCGCACGAAATCGGCCAGTTCGAAGCGGCGCTCGAAGCCGCGGTTGGCGATGCCGACATGGATCAGTTCAGACCCGTCCGCCACTTCCTCGCGCTTGCGGCCATGGATAACCAGCAAATTCTGCTGGGCGGTGATGTCGAGATCCTCTGGACGGAAGCCAGCGACCGCGATGGTGATACGGTAGTTGTCATCGCCCGAGCGCGAGATGTTGAAGGGCGGATAATTGTCGCCGGTGTTGAGCCGCGCCTGGTTCTCGAGCAGATCGAACAGGCGATCAAAGCCGACGGTGGAACGACGATAGGGGGTGAAATCGAAGCGCGACATAGCTGCAAATCCTCCAATCTGAGCGATCTGATCCTGACGCGGGCCTGCCGAATGCAGCGCCCGCCTGTTGCCTTGCGCTCCCCAAGACTGGCGGAACGCGGCAACAGCCCTTATCTGGTTCATCGTCGTAAGCTTTCAAGAGGACATGATGGCTCGCCCCCAGATCGACATCTACACCAAATTTGGTTGCCCCTTCTGCGTGCGCGCCAAGCGGTTGCTGGACCAGAAGGGCGCGGCCTATTCGGAGTATGACATCACGCTGGGCGGCCCAAAACGCGCCGAGATGCTGGCGCGCGCGCCCAATGCGATGACCGTGCCGCAAATATTCATCGGCGCGCTGCATGTGGGCGGCTGCGATGATCTGTATGCCCTCGATGCTGCCGGCAAGCTTGATCCCCTGCTGGCGGAATAGCCGGCCATGAAGCGCAAGATTGCCGTTTTGCAGATGTGCTCGGGCATCGATGCCGAGGCCAATCTCGCAACCATCCGCAAGGCTGCGCGACGTGCGGCGGGGGAGGGCGCGCAGGTGCTGTTCACCCCGGAAATGTCATTGCTGGTCGATCGTGATCGCCAGCGGGCGGCGCGGTGGATCACCCAGGTCCACGAACAGCGCGTGCTCGACGAGCTTGAGCTGACGGCGGGCAAGCTGCACATCGAGATCGCGCTGGGTTCGATGCCGGTCAGGGCATGGAGCGGCCGGTGGGCCAACCGTTCCTATTACGTGCGCGCCAATGGCACCCAGCCGGTCACTTACGACAAGATCCATATGTTCGATGTCGATCTGGCAAGCGGGGAGAGCTGGCGCGAAAGCAGCGCCTACGAAGCGGGCCACGAGGTGGTGACGGTGGAGCAAACGCCGATCGGGCGTCTTGGCCTTACCATCTGCTACGACCTGCGCTTTCCCGCGCTCTTCGGCGCGCTGGGTGATCGGCGCTGCGACGCGATCGCCGTGCCCGCCGCCTTCACCCGGCCCACTGGCGAGGCGCACTGGCACGTCTTGCTGCGCGCCCGCGCAATCGAGGCGCAGGCCTTCGTCATCGCCGCCGCGCAGGTCGGCACTCATGAGGACGGGCGGCAGACTTATGGCCATTCCCTCGTGGTCGATCCCTGGGGCGAAGTGCTGCTCGACATGGGCGGCGAGAAACCGGGGCTGGCCTTCTGCGACATCGACCTTGGCCGGATTGCCGAAGTGCGGGCCCAGATCCCCGCTCTTGCCAATCGCCGCGAAATCCCCAAATCGTGATACGTTATGATCGTGTTTGATCTTTGCTGTGCCAATGGTCATCGGTTCGAGGGCTGGTTTGGCTCCTCGGCGGAATACGATGACCAGCAGGCGCGCGGGCTGATCGTCTGCCCCTATTGCGGCTCTGCCGAAGTGGTCAAGGCGCCGATGGCGCCCGCCGTTCCGGCCAAGGGCAACCAGCGTCAGGATGTGCTGCCGCAACAGGCTGCGCAGTTGATGACCAATGCTCCCATGCCTGCCGAGGTTCAGCAGGCGCTCGCCGCGCTCGCCAAGGCGCAGGCCGAATTTCTCAAGCGCAGCACCTGGGTGGGCGAGAAGTTCGCCGAGGAATCGCGTGCGATGTATTACGGCGAGCGTGACGAAGCACCGATTCATGGTCAGGTGACACTTTCGGAAGCCCGCGCTCTAATCGAGGAGGGCGTGCCGGTCGCCCCATTGCCGTTTCCCGTCGCCCCGCCCAACAAACTTAATTGATTGGTTCGACCGCGCTGCTATGGCTCGCGGCGGGACCCCGTAGCTCAGCAGGATAGAGCATCAGATTCCTAATCTGAGGGCCGCGCGTTCGAATCGCGCCGGGGTCACCATCATTCCTGCTGCTGCTTCCACCGCCGCTCGGCATGCGCCGCCAGCGTCAGCACACCCACCGACATCGCCAACAGCAGGCCGCACGTTGCACCCCATCCGCCCGCGTCGAAAACCGCCGTGCCCAGGGCACTGCCGAGTGCACCGCCGAGGAACATGGTGACGATATAGCCGGTCGTGAGCCGGGTGCGGATTTCGGGGGCGAGGGCGAACAGGGTCATACGCCCTGTCACGTCGACTGTCGGGCCGACCATGTTGGTCAGCAGCAGCGGCACCAGAATGGTCCAGATGCTGAAGCCAAGCGGATAGTACAGCACGATGCCCGACAGCTGCACCACCGCGGCAGCCACGCGCGCCCTGTGTGGCCCCACCTTGTCGGCCCAGCGGCCGAGCCGCGGCGTGGCGATAATGCTGATTGCCGCGACCGCGGCGAGATAGCCGACCTGGTCCGTGCCATAACCCAGCGCGGGGCTGGTGAGATGCAGGGCCAGCGCGAGCCAAGTCGCGGTGAAGATTGCAAAGTTCAGCCCCTGGATCGCGGCGGAAATCCGCATGTCCGGATGCTTGGCGGCGAGCGTGAACACCGAGGCGATCAGCGCGCCATAAGCGGCCGGCGGCTGCTTGGCTGGCGTCACGTCGCTGCGCATGGCCACCGGCAGCAAGGCGGTGACGGCGACCATGCACACGAAGGCCCACACATAGACCGTGTGCCAGTCGGCATGTTCAGCGATGATCCCGGCGCTTACCCGCGCCACCAGGATGCCGAAGATCACCGCCGCGGTGAGCTGCGACGTGACCTGTCCCAATCGCGCGGGTGCGACCCGTTTCGAGGCGAAGGCCGGGATCAGATAGGGGGCGATGGTACAGAAGCCGAGCAGCGTCGAGGCGGCGGTGAAGGCAAGCAAGCCCGGCGCCAGCACCATGCCGAGCAGGCACAGCGTCTGGGCGGTAACGAATATCAGGCACAGGCGGCGGTTCGAATGGAAATCACCCAGCGGTAGCAGCAGCAGGATACCCAGCGCCAGCGCCAGCTGGTTCAAGGCCGGCACCAGCCCGATTTCAGCCTCTCCCACCCCGAAGCCGCGGGCGACTTCGCCGATTATCGGATGGATGTAATAAGCGTTGGCGGTGACCACCGCGATGGCGAGCGCCAGCATCCGCTCCTGCATGCGGGTGAGACAGGTGGCAGGAGCGCGCGCGGCAAGGTTTTCCGTCAAGCGAGCAAGCCCGCCTTGCGCGCCATGGCGATCACGCCCTCGGCCAGTTCGGCCGGACGGTCTTCCTGACTGAAGTGGCCGCAGCTGGACAGCATCGCATGGGGCTGACCTTTGGCACCCTTGATCCGCTTTGCCAGCAGCGGCCCGGCCTCGCCGAGCACCGGATCATCCTCCCCGAAAAGAGTGAGGAAAGGCCTGTCGAAGGCGGCCAGCCCCTCCCACGCCGCGAGATTTTCAGCCACGCCCGGCTTGTCGTCCTCGATCGGCACCAGCTGCGGGAAGGCCCGCGCGCCTGCCTTGCTCGCCGCGTCGGGGAAAGGGGCATCATAGGCGGCGACCTCCGCGGGCGAGAGTGGCGTCTGGCAGCCGCGGCCCATGATTGCGCCGATGGGAAAATCGGCTGAGGCGCGCGCGAACTCGCGCCAGGCGAGGAACCCCGGCGAAGCCTTGCCGCCGCCGGTGGGCAGGAAGGTGTTGCTGGCGACCACGAAGGCGAAGCGCTCCGGCTTTTCGCCGACCAGTCGCAGGCCCAAGAGCCCGCCCCAGTCCTGACAGAACAGCCCGGCCACCTGCGGAACCACCGCGCTGCGCCACTGCCGCAGCCAGTCGACATGGCGTGCGTAAGTGTAGAAGGTCTGATCATCGGGCTTGTCGCTCTTGCCAAAGCCGATCAGATCGGGCGCGAGGCATCGCAAGCCCGCATCCACCAATAGCGGGATCATCTTGCGATAGAGGTACGACCATGAAGGTTCGCCGTGCAGCAGCAGCACCGGCGGGGCATCCTTCGGGCCTTCGTCGAGATAGTGCATCCGGCCCGAATAGCCTTCGCCCAAATCGATCCTCAGCCAGTTTTCCCGAAAGGGATAGCCCGGAAGGTCGGCAAAACGGTTCGGTTCATGCGTGATGACCTGCATGGTTGCTCCCTCCTTGCCAAGTTTTCCGTATCAGATCGAAACGCAATTGCCAGATGGCACGTCGCACTGCGTCGGCGCGGAATATTGTGCACGTCCACGCAACGCCCTTGCGGCGCACGGCCAAGTATGATTCTGTGCCGACGCCGGGTGTTGCGGCATGTCTGAAAGGTTTGGGACGACCATGCGCAAGGCGATTTTGGGCGAGCGAAGCAAGCGCTGGATCGCGCTGGCGGTGCTGCTGGCGCTGGCCGGGGTCGCGGTCGCCGGGCCAACGGGCTTGCTTGCCTGGAGCGAGAACGTGGCCGCGCTCAAGCAGCGCGAGAAGGAAATCGCCAAGCTCACGGCTGAGCGCGATGCCCTGCGCAACCGCGTGAAACTCCTCGATCCCGAGGCTGCCGACCCGGACCTTGCGAGCGAGTTGGTGCGCGAGCAACTGGGCGTGATCCACGAGGATGAGGTGGTGGTCACGCTCGAGGACGAGTGATTTCGCCGCTGTGCCGCAGACGATCTGATTTCGTATGCGCGGAGGGATTTCTTCAACGGCTTGGCGTTGCGTCGTGCCTGTTTGCCTGCCTATAGAGGCAGGCACTGGACGGCGTTTCTCCTCCCCATGAGCGCGCCAGAGAGAGGGATACTTATCTTGGCCAAAAAGCCCGCAAAAGCTGCGCCCGCGCCAGACGATGGCGAATTCATCCTGCATTCGCTGCAAGAGGCCTTCGAAGCGAAAAAGCGATATGCCGCGAGCGAGGCGGAGATGCTCGAATTCTACCGCCGGATGTTGCTTATCCGGCGGTTCGAGGAAAAGGCGGGCCAGCTCTACGGGCTGGGGCTGATCGGTGGATTCTGCCACCTTTACATCGGTCAGGAAGCGGTGGCGATCGGGCTGCAATCCGCTCTGGACCCCGAACGTGACAGTGTCATCACCGGTTACCGCGACCACGGCCACATGCTCGCCTACGGGATCGATCCGAGGGTAATCATGGCCGAGCTGACGGGTCGTGTATCCGGCATCTCGCGCGGCAAGGGCGGATCGATGCACATGTTTTCGACCGAGCACAAGTTCTACGGCGGACACGGGATCGTCGGCGCGCAGGTGGCGCTGGGCGGCGGGCTGGCGCTCGCCCACCAATACCGTGGCGACGGGGGCTTGTGCCTTGCCTATTTCGGCGACGGGGCGGCGAACCAGGGCCAGGTGTACGAAACCTTCAACATGGCCTCCTTGTGGAAGCTGCCGATTGTCTTCGTGGTCGAGGACAACCAGTACGCGATGGGCACCGCGACCAAACGCAGCTCCGCCGAAACCCGCTTCTACCGCCGCGGCACCGCGTTCCGCATTCCGGGAATGGAAGTCAACGGCATGGACGTGCTCGAAGTGCGCGCCGCCGCCGAAGTGGCCTTCGCCCATGTCCGCGCCGGCAAGGGGCCGGTGCTGATGGAGTGCAACACCTATCGCTACCGCGGCCACTCGATGTCTGATCCGGCGAAATATCGCACCCGCGAGGAAGTCCAGGAACAGAAAGAACTGCATGACCCGATCGAGGGGCTCAAGAAAACCCTGATCCAGGCCGGCAAGACCGAGGAAGAATTGAAAGCGATCGACAAGGCCATCCGTGCCGAAGTGGCAGCAGCAGCCGATTTTGCGGAAACCTCGCCCGAACCCGACGCGCGCGAGCTCTACACCGATGTGCTGGTGGGAGAATACTGAGTCATGGCGATCGAACTGAAGATGCCGGCGCTCTCGCCGACCATGGAGCAGGGCACGCTCGCCAAGTGGCTCAAGGCCGAGGGCGATCGGATCGAACCAGGCGATATCATCGCCGAGATCGAGACCGACAAGGCGACGATGGAGTTCGAGGCCATCGACGAAGGCGTGCTGGAAAAGATCATCGTGCCTGCCGGAACCGAGGATGTCGCAGTAGGTGCGGTGATCGCGCTGATCGCCGGGGAAGGGGAGGCGGCTGCGCCCAAGCCTGCTGCTGCTGCGTCTGTCCCTGCCCCGGCATCTGCCCCCGCGGCCGACAAGCCCGCGTCTGAACCGGTTGTGCGCCTTGCCGATCCGGCCATCCCCGCCGACACCCGCCTCGTCAGCCTCACCGTGCGCGAGGCGCTGCGCGATGCGATGGCCGAGGAGATGCGCCGTGACAGCCGCGTTTTCGTGATGGGTGAGGAAGTCGCCGAATATCAGGGCGCCTACAAGGTCACCCAGGGCCTGCTTGCCGAATTCGGACCCAAGCGCGTGATCGATACCCCGATCACCGAATATGGCTTTGCCGGGATCGGCACCGGCGCGGCGATGGGCGGCCTTCGCCCGATCGTCGAGTTCATGACCTTCAATTTCGCCATGCAGGCGATCGATCACATCATCAACTCGGCGGCCAAGACCAATTACATGTCCGGCGGCCAGATGCGCTGTCCGGTCGTGTTCCGCGGCCCCAATGGTGCTGCAAGCCGCGTCGGCGCACAGCACTCGCAGAACTTCGGCCCGTGGTATGCCAGCGTCCCCGGCCTGATCGTGATCGCGCCTTATGATGCGGCGGATGCCAAGGGGTTGATGAAAGCCGCGATCCGCTGCGAGGACCCGGTTGTCTTCCTCGAGAACGAATTGCTCTACGGTCGCAGTTTCGATGTTCCCGGCATCGAGGATTACGTGCTGCCGATCGGAAAGGCGCGGATCATGCGCGAAGGTGCGGATGTCACCATCGTCAGCTATTCGATCGGAGTCGGGCTGGCACTGGAGGCCGCGAACCTGCTGGCAGACGAGGGTATCGACGCCGAGATCGTCGACCTTCGCACCCTTCGCCCGCTCGACAAGCAGACCGTGCTCGCCAGCCTTGCCAAGACCAATCGTCTGGTGGTGGCCGAAGAAGGCTGGCCGACATGCTCGATCGCTTCCGAGATCGTCAGCATCTGCATGGAGGAGGGCTTCGACCACCTCGATGCGCCCGTCATGCGGGTGTGCAACGCGGATGTGCCGCTGCCCTATGCTGCCAACCTCGAAAAGCTCGCGCTCGTCGATGCCGCACGCATCGCCGAGGCTGCGCGCAAGGTGTGCTATCGGAATTAACCGAAAAACACGCCGCCGGGTGGGACCGCGCGGCCGTGATTAGCTCGCGCGCTCGGCCGAGTAGATATTGCAATCGGCCTCCGGGCCGTCGTCGTAGAGCTGCGTCAGATCGCGCGAATCGCGCACGTTGAAGGCCGCCGTGTAGTGGATCGTGCGCCCGTCAAACAGATCGAAGGGCGTAAGCGATTCGTAATCGTAGGCGATCTCGACGAACATGACTGCTGTGCCGTTGCTGGCGGTAATCAGGTTGCCGGGCTCGCCCATGCCCGGAAAACTGGTGCCCGTGGCACCGTCGCCTTCCTCGCCGTAGGAGGAATCGAACACTTTGGCCCCGCGGCAGCGTTGCCATGCGATCCACTGGCCACCATCGGCGTTGCGCTGGAGGCTGGAGATGATGACCCGCCCGCGTTCGAAAAGGCCGAAGCTTTCGCCCAGCTTTTCTGCGCCAATGAGCGATTCGTTGATGTCGCTTTCATAGACTTTGCGGGCGGTCAGCACGTCCTGCTCGCCCACGCGCGAAGCGTTGTCGGCAACCTGCATCGCCACCTGGCTGACCTGCATGTGGGTAATGACGAAATAGGCCGTCTCGGTGCCCAGCATGCCCATCGTCAGCACGATCGGTGCGGTGAAGGCGAACTCGACGAAAGCAACGCCCGAGGTGTCGCGCTTGAGCCGCTGGCGCAGGGCGGCAGCGCGCGCTGCAAGGGTGCGGACCTTGGCGAGAGGTGCGGCAATCATGGGCAGTTCCCCGTTTCGGTCGAACGATCCTGTTCGTCGAAAGGCTGGTTGCGCAGCACGGTCGAGGCGCGCAGTGTCACCGTGTTGCTCATGCCGACCAGGCCATACATCGGAAACAGGCGCGGATAGCTGACAACGGCGGTATAGAGCACCGCATCACGCGCACCGCCGATCCCTTCGCGGCCACGGTTTGCATCCCACTGGCCATTGCCGTTGGCGTCGACGAACAGCTCGCCATTGTTGCACGCGCCGTCGTCGTTGTCGTCCTCGAATTCCTCGCTCTCTCCGATATCGCTGAAGTCGAAATGCGAAAGCTTCTCGAATTCGATCGTGGCGGTGTTGGGGACGACCTTCATCACCTCAGCGCGCACCCGTTCGTCGATCGCGTCCTGCTGGCTGCCGGCGGTCTCGAGCGTGAGATCGCGGCCGGCCTTCTGCAAGGCACCGTTCACGAGCGAGTTGGTGTATTGCGTGTGGGCCATATCGAAGATGCCCATCACCAGCACACACAGCACGGGCGCAACGAAGCCGAATTCGACCAGGGTGACCCCCTGCCGGTCGCCGCGCAGACGGGCCAGCAGGGTGCGCAGGTGGTGGGTAGCGGTGGCGATCATGACGTTAGCCTCAGCGCAGCGATCTTTTGGGCGATTTCCTGGAAGCGTTCGTTGAGGGTCGCGGCATCGTTCGCCTGGAAGGCGCGGCCCGGCGAAGCACAGTCGATCAGGTTCTGGGTCAGCGTGGTGCCGAAAGCCACCACCCAGATGGTGATGTTTTCCTGGCGCGCCGCGCGGCAGATTGCCTGGAGGCGGTCACGACGGCGGTTGAACTCGCGGGTCGAATTGCCATCGCCCGTGATCCGGCGGTCCCACCATTCGATCCCGTGGGTCGAATAGTTCTCGACATTGTTGACCTGCATACCATCGGTCATGAACACGATGTGGCGGGCAATCGCATCGCCATTGGGGGCGGAGACGTTGTCGGCCGCAAAGATGCCGCGCGGCGAGATGAAGCGCGCACCCCACAGCATCCCGATATCGTGGTAGGTGTTCCCGCTGGGAGTGAGCGCGTTGACATAGGTCTGCAGAGCGGTGCGGGAGATTTCGTTGAGGCGCATCGCCGGGCGCGGACAGGTCCAGCTTGGGCGGCTTTCCTCCCCGGTCTGGTAGAGCCAGCTCAGGGTATTGGTTGTGGTGGTGCCGGTCTCGCGTTTCCACACCGCGCTGTTGAGTGCGGGCTTCCAGCGCTGCTCCTCGTTCACCGGCACAAGGTTGATGTTGATGTCGTGCGCGGCTGCGGGAATCGGGCTGTAATTGTCGGTCAGCACCGTCGAAGGTTCCTCGATGCAGCCCTGCCAGACATGATTGACCATCGCCCCATTGGTGCCGGTCGGCAGCATGATCTGGTTGTCGTCATAGAGCGTGGAAAGATCCACGGTCTCCCAGCCCGGGGGGCTGCCGGCCGGGTTCTCGACATCGCACGGCGTCGGATCCGAAGTGTCGACCGGGCAATAGACGTAATCTTTCCAGACGACGTTGCGGATCGTCTGATCGGGAACCACGTCCGCCGCGGTCGCGATGCGCGTCTTGCGCACCCGCCCGCGGCAGCCAGCCCGGTTGGAGGAACTGCCGCCGCTCCACACGCCCGTGCGAAACTCGGTCGGTGCGAAAACCCGCCAGGTCTGGTCGTTGACGGTGTAGGTGCCCGGCAGCGTGTTCCAGCAGAAGTCCTGCGCCGCGTTGCGGCTGCTCGTCGGGCTGGTCAGAAAGCGATAATCATTGGTGTTGGTCGAGCCGAAGTTCGCAGTCGAACGCGGAAGCCATTCTACCTGATCGGAGACCACGATCTCGTCACCTGCCTTGATCCCATTTCCGGGGATGAAGGTGAACTGCTCCTCGAAGCGGGCGACGCGCGATTGGTAGGTGTGGCGGGTCGCCATGTATTCGTCAGGGATCGACAGGCCGACATTGACCTGCTGCGAATAGGGCACAATTCCGTATCGTACCTGCGCGCTTTCAGAGGTCGCCGCTTCGACGGTGTCGTAGAAGTTCATCACCGCCTGCCGCAGCGCGACAATCTTGGAACCGGGGCCGGACCCGCAAGCGGAGTTGTCCGGGCAGTCGGCCATCGACCCGGTAACGTCGAGCACGAACATGATGTCGGTGTTGGAAATGTTGACTTCGGCGGAACAGCTCACCTCGATCTGAAAGGAATCGTAACCGAAGGCGCCCATGATGCTGGTTGGCAGCGTCGCGCTCGCCTCGCCGATCACGCGACCTTCGCCATCGCTGGTGTAGTTGCGCTGGCCGTTTTGAACGCCGAACATGCCTTCGGCAAAGTTCTGGTCGAAGAAATCCAGCCCGATGTCGCGGTGCGCACTCGTGAAGATGTCGTCGGTCATCGCCCGGCGCGCGGCAAGCGCGCCGGCGTCGCACGCGGCCTGCATCCGGGCAGCGGTCATGTAATAGCGGCTCGCATCGACGCCGCCGCCCACCATCGCCAACAGGGGGATCATCGCCGCAGCGGAAATGGCGATGGTGTTCGCGGTTCTGTCGTGCAGGAGCGAGCGCAGAAACGGCTGCCGCCCGTGGGTGTCTGGCTTCATAAGGTGCGCGTCCTTCCCCCGAAATTTCCCCTTGGATTACGGGAAGTTTCAGTAGTAGGGGGCGGCTTAGGCGAGGTCTGGTAAGCAGACTGCGAAAGACCATGGTTAACCGCCTCCTAATGGCTTGCCGAGGCTCCGCAAAGGCCGGGCCGTCCCATAGCGAGACGGATTGCTTGCTATTGCTCAAGGTGCCGGTCTAGGTCGGCGTCCAGTCATGGATGGTGCAAGCGACGATCGACTGCCTCCCGAAGCCGAACTGGCGATTGCCTGGTGCGCGCCAAAGGTTCGCGCAGCTTTGAGCACGGTTCTTCGGCTTGATCGGCGGCTCGCCCGGATCGTTGCGCGCACCACCGAACCGATGCTCGGCCAGATGCGCCTGGCCTGGTGGCGCGAGGCGCTGGGCAAGCCGGTGGCCGAACGCCCGCGCGGCGATGCCGTGCTCGATGCGATCGGGCGGGACTGGGCCGGGCGCGAAGCGGCGCTGGTGGCACTGGTCGATGGCTGGGAGGTGCTGGTGACGGCGATCGCGCTTGGCCCGGCCGAGATCGCCAGCTTTGCCGCCGGGCGCAGCGTCTTCTTTGCCGCCTTGGGAGAGGATTGTGGGAGGGCGGAGAAAATCCGCTTGCGGCTTGCCGGGGAACGCTGGGCGCTGGCCGATGCTGCTGCAAGCGTGTCGGACCCGGCCGAGCGCGCCGCGCTGGTCGCGGCCGGTCTGGCGCGGGAAGCGCGCGGCGGACGCGTGCCCTGGGGGCTGCGCGGACTCGCGGTGCTCGAAGCTCTCGGCATGCGTGCCCTGCGGCGCGGCGGACAGCCGCTCATGGCTGGGCGAGGGGCTGGACTGGCAGCGTTGCGCGGCGCTATCTTTCTGCGATGACTAGGTATATTCCCTAGGCTGGCAGCAAGGGGGAAAGACCGTTGCGACAGGCAGTTGCAGGTGGATTGGCGGCTTTGGCGCTCGCCGGCGTGGGATTGTTCTGGTGGCAAGGTCGCGCCGAAGTGGAAGCCGGTGCCCCACCCCCCGCGCCGACTGAGGCGATGGATGATCCAGCGGCGCTGCCAATTGCCGATCCCGGTACGATGAAGGGCCCGGCGCCGCCGGAAGTCAGCGAACTGACCCGCGAGGAACAGCGCTTCTTCCGCTATGATCGCAACCGCGATCGGCTGATCTCTCGCGACGAAATGCTCTCGACCCGCACCAACGGCTTCCGGTCGCTCGATGTCGATGGGAACAATTTGCTCACTTTTGAGGAATGGGCAGTGAGCACGGTCAAGCGCTTCGAGGGCGCCGATGCCGATGGCGACGGGCGGCTCACGCCGCGCGAGTTTGCCACCACCGCACCCAAGCCGGCAGCGAAAAAGCCTGCCTGCAAGTGCTGATCAAGCGGACGTGGTGATGCTGGCCGCGTTGATCCAGCGGGCGAGGTCTGCCTTGGCGCGGGCGGTATAGGCTTCCTTGCGCACCTTCTTGCCAACATCATGCAGCGGCGGGAACAGGCCGAAATTGATGTTCATGGGCTGGAAGGTCTCGGCCTCGGCATCGCCGGTGATGTGCGCCAGCAGCGCGCCGAGCGCGGTGGTGGCGGGCGGGGCCTGCCACGCGCGCCCCGCCAGCTCAGCTGCGGTCATCAACCCTGCCACAAGCCCGATCGCCGCGCTCTCGACATAACCCTCGCACCCCGTCACCTGCCCGGCAAAACGGATATGCGGCGCGACTTTGAGCCGCAATTGGCGATCGAGCACCTGCGGCGAATTGAGGAAGGTGTTGCGATGGAGTCCGCCGAGCCGCGCGAATTCGGCGTTCTCCAGCCCCGGAATGGTGCGGAACAGCTGCACTTGCGCGGCATATTTCAGCTTGGTCTGGAAGCCGACCATGTTCCACAGCGTGCCGAGCTTGTTGTCCTGCCGCAGCTGCACCACCGCATAGGGCCAGCGGCCTTGCGGATATTCCGGGGTCACGTCGAAGGGATTATCCAGCCCTACGCCCTTCATCGGCCCGAAACGCAGCGTATCGACCCCGCGCTCGGCCATCACCTCGATCGGCATGCAGCCATCGAAATAAGGCGTGTCCTTCTCCCATTGCTTGAACTCGGTCTTTTCGCCTTCCAGCAGCCCGCGGCGGAAGGCAAGATACTGCTCTTTCGTCATCGGGCAGTTGATATAGTCGCCGCCTTCGTTCGAAGCCTCGGTGCGCTTGTTCCAGCGCGACTGGATCCACACCTTGCTCATGTCGATCGAATCCCGGTAGATGATCGGCGCGATCGCATCGAAGAAGGCGAGCCTTTCGCGACCGGTCGCCCTGACAATGCTGCCCGCCAAGCCTTCCGCGGTGAGCGGGCCGGTGGCGACGATGGTGAGGCCGGAGGCGGGCAGGGTGTCGACCCGCTCGCGCACGATGGTGACATTGGGGTGCTGGCTGAGCGCCTTCTCGACCTCGGCAGAGAACACGTCGCGATCGACCGCCATCGCGCTTCCGGCAGGCAAACGCGCAACCTGTCCGGCGCGCATGACCAGCGAATCCAGCGCGCGCATTTCATGATGCAGCAGGCCGACTGCGTTCTTGGTATCATCGTCCGAACGGAAGGAATTGGAGCACACCAGTTCGGCCAGACGATCGGTCTGGTGCGCCGGGGTCGTCTCGCCTGACCCGCGCATCTCGGACAGGCGCACGCGCACGCCGCGCTGTGCAAGCTGCCATGCCGCCTCGCTCCCCGCGAGGCCGCCACCGATGATGTGCACATCGTGCATAGTCGCCATTGCGGTCATGGTGAGCCGCGTAATTGCGTGTTAGCGCATCGGCAAGCCCTCTAGCAGGTGCGAGGGAGGGGATAACAGGCATGGCAAAGCAGGCGCTGATCGAACAGAGGCCTTGGCTGCTCGCGAGCATCGCGGCGGCAAGCGCGTTCTATTTTCTCGGTGACGAGCCAATCTTCGAAGGAATCTGGGGTCTGCTGGCCAAGGGATCTGCGGTCGGGCTGCTCGCGCTCTATGTTCTGCTGCGCGTGCCGCATGACCGGCACCGCACCGACGGTTTGCTGCTGGTCGCCGCGCTGCTGCTGGCGGCGGCCGGCGATGTCGCTATCGAGCTGTGGTTCGAGATCGGCGGCGCCTTCTTCGCGGCGGCACATTGCGTGGCGATGGCGCTTTACTGGCGCAATCCACGGGCCCGCCATTCGCCCAGCCAGCAAATGGTGAGCCTCGCGCTGCTGGTCGGCACACCGTTGGTAAGCTTCCTGTTGAGCGGTGAGGCGATGATCGCGATCTACGCCACCTTCCTTGGCGCAATGGCTGCCAGCGCATGGTACAGCCGCTTTCCGCGCTACCGCGTCGGTACGGGAGCAGTGCTGTTCGTGATGAGCGACTGGCTGATCTTCGCACGCTTCGGCCCGCTTGATCTTGAACCCGCCAATGCCCTGCTCATCTGGCCGCTCTACTACGCCGGACAGGTGATGATCGCGACCGGGATCGTCCAATGCATGCGGGGCGAACAGCCGGTCCGCTGAGCTGTTGCCGCTTTTTTACGCACCCGGACAAACGGAGCGCCGGCGCGCTCGCCGACTGCCCGTTTTTGCATCAACCCGTTTTTCGTCAATTTGCCAGAAGGCAGTCTATTGCCTGTCCGGCGGGCTGTCCCCGGCAGGCGCGGCCGTGATCGCTTCCTCGGCAACGTTTTCCGACTCCTCGGTCTCGTCGATCAGTGCCGCGCCGACGATGTGCTCGCCTTTGGCGACATCGAAGATGCGGATGCCCGAGGAGCTGCGCCCCGAGATTGCGAAGCCCTTCAGGTTCTCGAATCCGCCTTCGATCAGATGACGCAAATCGATGCTGAGCCGGATCAGTTTCGCCTGATCGGTCACCAGCATCAGTTGCGAGCCGTGACGCACCGGGAAGCTCGCAACGACCGGGCCATTGCGTTCGGGATTGCTTTCGGGCGTGCCGATATTGGTTATCCCCTGACCCCCGCGTCCGGTGGTCCGATATTCGTAAGCAGAGGAAATCTTGCCGTAGCCATTGGCGGTGACGGTGAGGATGAACTCCTCGGCCGCGGCCATGGCTGCCATCTGTTCCGGCGGCAGTGTCGGTTCGGCGCCGTTGTTTTTCCATGGTGCCGCGCGCAGATAGGCCTCTCGGGTTTCGAGGTCGGCGGTCAAGGGTTCGAGCACCGCCATGCTGACGACCTTGCCGCCCTTCTTGAGGCTCATGCCGCGAACGCCGATACCGGTACGGCTCTTGGTTTCGCGCGCATCGGTGGCGGCGAAACGGATCGCCTTGCCGCTATCGGAGGCAAGGAAGATTTCCTGCCCTTCGCTCAAGAGTTGCACGCCGACCAGGCGGTCACCCGACCCTTCGACGAAGCCCATTGCATATTTGCCGTTGGTGGGGATGTTGGTGAAGGCATCCATCGAGTTGCGGCGAACCATGCCTTGCTCGGTAGCGAAAACGATGTTGAGGTTTGCCCAGGTCGCCTCGTCCTCGGGCAGGGGCAGCACCTTGGTGACGCGCTCGTCCTCGCCCAGCGGAAGCAGGTTCACCATCGGCCGGCCCTTGGTCTGCGGTCCGCCTTCCGGCAGCTTCCACACCTTCATGCGGTAGACCCGCCCGGTGTTGGTGAAAAACAGCACCGGATTGTGGGTGCTGGTGACGAATAGTTCGACCACCGCATCCTCGTCCTTGGTCGCCATCCCGCTGCGCCCCTTGCCCCCACGTTGTTGGGCGCGGAAAGTGTCGAGCGCGGTGCGCTTGATGTAACCGCCATGGGTTACGGTCACGACCATGTCCTCGCGTTCGATCAGGTCCTCGTCGTCGAGACCGTCCCAGGCAGGCGCGATTTCGCACAGGCGCGGGGTAGCGTAGGTGGCGCGGATTTCTTCCAGTTCGCTGCGCATCACGCCGTAAAGCTTCACCGGATCGCCAAGAATCGCGAGATAGTCCTCGATGGCCGCGGCCAGTCCCTTCAATTCGTCGCCGATCTCGTCGCGACCCAGTGCGGTCAGGCGATGCAGACGCAGTTCTAGGATCGCCTTCACCTGGCGTTCCGAGAGGCGATAGGTGCCGCCGCTCTCATCCGCCGAGGGTTCGATCGCTTCGACGAGCCGGATATATTGCGCGATGTCGCCGATCGGCCATTCCTTGGCGAGCAGGCGCGCGCGCGCTTGGGCCGGGTTGGCAGCGGAGCGGATCATCGCGACGACGTCATCGAGGTTCGACACCGCGACGACGAGGCCGAGCAACAGGTGCGCCCGCTCGCGCGCCTTGTTGAGTTCGAACTTGGTGCGCCGGGTAATTACCTCTTCGCGGAAGGTGACGAAGCTCTGGATGATGTCGCGTAGCGTCTGCACCTCAGGGCGACCGCCGCGGATCGCCAGCATGTTGGCCGGAAAGCTCGACTGCGCCGGGGTGTGGCGCCAGATCTGGTTGAGCACGACTTCGGGCGTGGCGTCGCGCTTGAGGTCGATCACCACGCGCACGCCCTCGCGCGAGCTTTCGTCGCGGATGTCGGAGATGCCCTCGATCCGCTTGTCCTTGGCGGCTTCCGCGATCTTCTCGACCAGATTTGATTTGCCGACCTGATAGGGGATCGATGTGAAAACGATGCTCTGGCGATCGCCGCGCCCGGTTTCGATCTCGTGGCGGCAGCGCATCAGGATCGACCCACGCCCGGTGGTGTAGGCGGCCCTCGCGCCCTGGGTGCCGAGAATTAGCGGGGCAGTGGGAAAATCGGGACCGGGAATGAAGGCTATCAATTCGTCGGAAGTGATGTTCGGATTATCGATATAGGCGAGGCATCCGTCGATCACCTCGCCGAGGTTGTGCGGCGGCACGTTGGTCGCCATGCCGACCGCGATCCCGCCTGCCCCATTGACCAGCAGGTTGGGAAAACGCGCCGGCAGCACCGTCGGCTCCCGACGGCTGCCGTCATAGTTGTCGGTAAAGTCGACCGTGTCCTTGTCGAGATCGTCGAGCAGCGAGTTCGCCACGCGCGCCAGCCGCGCCTCGGTGTAGCGCATCGAAGCCGGCGGATCGGGGTCCATCGAGCCGAAATTGCCCTGACCATCGATCAGCGGCACCCGCATCGACCAAGGCTGTGTCATCCGCGCCAGCGCATCGTAGATGGCCGCGTCGCCATGCGGGTGGTAGTTGCCCATGACGTCGCCGACGATCTTCGCGCTCTTGCGATAGGGCTTTCCTGCGACAAAGCCGCCTTCCTGGCTCGCAAACAGGATCCGGCGGTGCACCGGCTTTAAACCGTCGCGCACGTCGGGCAGCGCGCGGCTGACGATCACGCTCATCGCGTAATCGAGATAGCTCGACTTCATCTCGTCGACGATGTCGATGCGGTCGAAACCGCTCATCGGCGAAGGGGGAGGGGAATCGAGAATGTCGCTGTCTTCGCTCAAGATCGGGGCCGTTTCTGCTAGAGTTCATGTGGCCCCCTCGGGGGCAATGGCCGTTGCGGCCGGAACGCCAAACTATGTAGGGGGCGGCGGCTGCTTTCGCCACCTCTGCACGCGAACACAGCACGAACAACGTGCCTTTTTCCACATTTCCAACAGGGCGCACCGCCGCGCCGACCGCCATTCAAAAGCCGTTCAGCACGGCTTGCCTAGCGGGAATTGCAAATTGCGTGCGACCCGTCCAAAGGCAGCACAGCCTTTCACCCGGTCGAGGGGGGATTTCCCCGGGACCGAGCGATCTCTGGAGGATGAATTGACCAACCTGTCTTCGACCCGTCCAAGCCGCGCCGGTCTTGCGCGCAGTCTTGCCTTGGCGATCGCGCTCGCCAGCGGCGGCGCGATGCTGATTGCGCCGGCCTTCACCGATGCCGCCCAGGCCCAGAAGAAGGACAAGAAGAAGCAAGAGGGCAAGGCGCAGTATTCCAAGGAATTCCTGGATGCCTACAAACCGCTCGAAACCGCGCTTGCTGCGCCCGGCGCCGATGTCGGCGCGCTCAAGCCGCAGATCATGGCGCTGGTGGCGATAGCGGCCAGCGCCGATGAGCTACAGGCCGCTGGTGGCTTGATCTACAACGCCGGCGCCAACGCAAAGGACATGGCGCTCCAGCTGCAAGGCATGGAATTGCTGCTGGCGAGCGGGAAAGTCGCTCCCGACCAGCTCGGGCGCTACAACTTCACCGCCTATCAGCTCGCCAACGAGCTGAAGAACTTCACCAAGGCGCGCCAGTATCTGCAAGCGGCGATCGACAACAATTTTACCACCGAGCGCATCAGCACCGCCGATCTCGAAATCACCATGGCCGAGATCGACTTTGCCGAGGGCAAGCATGCCGCCGGACTGGATTACCTCGGCCGGGCGATCGCCCACCGCAAGGCCAATGGCCAGCCTGTCGACATTTCATGGTATCGCCGCGGGGTTGCCGTCGCCTATTCGAATCAGGTCATCCCGCAGGTCTATGATCTGGTGGTGCAATGGATCGGCGATTATCCGACCGCGAACAACTGGCGCGATGCGGTCAACCTGACGCGCAATCTCAATGACTTCGCAGGCCCCGAAGCGCTCGATCTGTTGCGTCTTGCGCGCAAGGTGGGCGGCTTGCGCGACAAGCAGGACTACATTCTCTATATCGAAGCCGCCGATCCGCGCCGCCTGCCCAAAGAGGTCAAGGATCTGATCGAGCAGGCCTATGCCAGCGGGGCAGTCAGCAAGGACGACATATTTGTCGCCGATTCGCTCACCACGGCCAATGGTCGTATCAAGACCGACCTGGCCGAACTACCGGCGCTCGAAAGGGACGCCAATGCCGCCTCTGCCGGGCTGCGCACCGTCTTTGCGGCGGGCGATGCCTTCTTGAGCTATGGCGAGTACGCCAAGGCGGCCGCCTTCTACGAAAAGAGCCTTGGCATGGCCGGCGTCGAGCGCAACACAGCGCTGACCCGCCTCGGCATCGCCCAGATCGGCATGGGCAACTTTGCCGCCGCGCAAGCCACCCTGGCGAAGGTTGACGGCCCGCGTTCGCCGATCGCCAAGCTCTGGTCGGCCTATGCGGCCGAAAAGGCCGCAGGCGGCACGACTTCGGGCACCTGATCCGCGCGATTGAGAAAAATCGAGGGGCGGCGGGCGATGGCCTTGCCGCCCCTTTGTCTTGCACATGGCCCAATCGCAATGGCGCTTTGCCCGCGCTTGCGGGAGCGTGCTCGCGCGCCTAAATGGCGCCTATGAACGATCTCGCCAGCGCGCCATCCGCCGATCCCGCCTCGTCCCGCCCCGCGCGCCAGCGCAAGCCCGATTGGATCCGGGTGCGCGCCCCGGTAAGCGAAGGCTATCACGAAACGCGCAGGCTGATGCGCGAATTGAACCTGAACACCGTGTGCGAGGAAGCCGCCTGTCCGAATATCGGCGAATGCTGGACCAAGAAGCACGCGACGGTGATGATTCTCGGCGATGTCTGCACCCGGGCCTGCGCCTTCTGCAACGTCAAGACCGGGATGCCGCGCGCGGTCGATCCGCTGGAGCCCGAAAACACCGCGATTGCCGCGGCCAAGATGGGGCTCGAACACATCGTCATCACCTCGGTTGACCGCGATGACCTGCCTGACGGCGGCGCGAGCCAGTTCGTCAAGGTGATCGAAGCGCTGCGTCGCACGACGCCGAAAACCACGATCGAGATCCTCACCCCCGATTTCCGCGGCAAGATGCGCCGCGCGGTGGAGATGATCTGCGAAGCTGGGCCGGACGTTTACAATCACAACCTTGAGACTGTGCCGCGGCTCTATCCCACGATCCGCCCCGGCGCACGCTACTATGCCTCGCTCCGCCTTTTGGAAGAGGTCAAGGCGCACAATCCGCTGATCTTCACCAAATCGGGGATTATGCTGGGACTGGGCGAGCAGCGCCTTGAGGTGCACCAGGTGATGGACGACATGCGTTCGGCCGAAGTCGATTTCATCACCATGGGCCAATATCTTCAACCGACGCCGAGGCACGCCAAGGTCGAGGAATTTGTCACCCCCAAGGCCTTCGCCGCCTATGGCGCGATTGCGCGGGCCAAAGGTTTCCTGCAGGTCGCCTCCAGCCCGCTCACCCGTTCGAGCTACCACGCGGGAGAGGATTTTGCCGCCATGCGCGCCGCGCGCGAGGCGCAGCTCGCCCACGTTCAGGAGCGCGCGAAGGTCTGATGCCCGGCACCCGCGAAACCCGGCGATTGCCCTACAGCGCCGAACAAATGTTCGATCTGGTGGCCGATGTGGGCCGCTATGGTGAGTTCCTCCCCTGGGTCGTGGCAACGCGCGTGCGCTCGAACAGCGAGACCGAGATGGTCGCGGACATGGTGGTGGGGTTCAAATCCCTGCGCGAAAGTTTCACGTCGCGGGTGAAGAAGGATCGCCCGCGCGAGATCGACGTGCACTATATCGACGGGCCGCTGAGCGACCTCGACAATGTCTGGATTTTCCGCGCGCTCGACGATCACACCTGCGAGATCGACTTTCTCGTCGAATTTTCTTTCAAGAACCGCCTGTTCGAGAGGATCGCCGGGCAATATTTCGACAAGGCCTTCCGCAAGATGGTGGAAGCCTTCGAAAAGCGCGCAGAGCAGCTTTACGGCAACAGCAATTCGAGCGCGCAAAGCGTCGCCTGACGGCGGATCTCGGCACGGCCTTCAGGTCCATCGCCGCCCTCGAAGAACTTGAGCTCGCCCTGCGGCTCTCCGGTTTCGTTGCGCAGCACACGTGCGAATACCACCGTGCCAACCGGTTTCAGCGCTGTGCCGCCGCCCGGACCTGCCACCCCGCTGATCGCCACCGCAACATCGGCTTTCGAGCGGTCCAGCGCGCCCTTGGCCATCGCCCAGGCACAGGCGATCGAAACCGCGCCGAAGGTCTCGATGATGTCCCGCGCCACGCCCAGCATCTCCATCTTGGCTTCGTTCGAATAGGTCACGAAGCCGCGATCAAGCACCGCGGAAGATCCGGCGATCTCGGTGATCGCCCCGGCCACCAGTCCGCCAGTGCAGCTTTCGGCGGTAGCGATCGTCCGCCCCAAGGCCGCGTTTTCCGCGACAACGCGGGCAGCAAGGCTGGTGATATCCTCGGGGAGCAGCATCGTGGGCCTATCTGGACTTGCGGGCCGGAGCAGCGCTACAAATCTTCGGGTCCTTGAGATCGGCAAGCTCGGCGATGAAAGTCATCAGCCCGGCGACGTTCTCGACGGGCAGGGGGCTGAGCAGTTCCATGCCGCGCTCGATCTTGGAACAGCTTTCCGGCTTGATCTCGCCTGCAATCATCTGGCCGACGAGGCCATCGACAAAGGGCCGCAGGGATTCCTCGGGGAGGCTGGCGATCATTGCGGTCATGTCGGTGCCCGATGCGCCCTGGCCTCCAGCATCCTTGGCCATAAAGGTCTTCAGCAGGCGGAAGGCCCCGGGCCACGCCTTGTCCTGATGGCTGCGGAACTTCGCGATGAAGGCATCCCCGCCGCGCGCCATGAAGCCGTCGCGCGTCAATTGCTTCGAACATGCCGTGCCGACTGCATCATAGGCGATTGGCATTGCATAGAGCACCGCGTCGCCCAGATCGTTGGCATCGACGCAGGCCTGCTGCTGAGCCTGCGCCGCAGTGCCCGAGGCGAGGGCAAGCAGAGCGAGGGCAGGGGCAAGAAAAGGCTTGTTCATGTCAGGAGCTCCTTTCAGGCAAGACTAAGCATCACAATGGCCTGCGCGGCAATGCCTTCGCCGCGACCGGTGAAGCCGAGTTTCTCGGTGGTGGTCGCCTTGATGCTGACCGCACCTTCGCTCGTGCGCATGATTTGGGCAAGGCGCGCGCGCATCGTCTGGCGATGGGGACCGATTTTGGGCGCTTCGCAGATCAGCGTCAGATCGACATTGCCGATTTCGTAGCCAGCTTCGCGCGCCAATTCTACCGCATGGGAAAGGAACAGGGCCGAGCGCGCCCCGCGCCACTGCGGATCGCTCGGCGGGAAGTGCGTGCCTATGTCGCCGGCTCCTATTGCTCCGAGCACGGCGTCGGTAATCGCGTGGAGCGCAACATCGGCATCCGAATGGCCCGACAGCCCTTTCTCATGCGGGATCCGCACGCCGCACAGCCACAGTTCCTCACCCGCCGCGAGGCGGTGAACGTCATAGCCTTGTCCGATGCGAATGGCCGGGATGGTCGCCGCGTTCACGAAATCCTCCGCGAAAGTAATCTTCCTCAGGCGCTCGTCCCCATCGACAAGGCCGATCGAACCGGAATGTGCCAGCAGCACTTGCGCATCGTCGCCGGCATCAGTCGGCCCGTCCCAGGCGCGATGGGCGGCGAGGATGTCGGCAAAACGGAAAGCCTGCGGGGTCTGGACACGGCGCAGACTCTCGCGCTCGGCCTTGCCAGCCATCGTGCCGTCCGCGCCAGCCACCGCGAGACTGTCGACCACCGGCAGCACGGGGATTGCCCCGGAATGGGCCTCGAGCGCTGCGAGCAGCCGCTTGATCGCGGCGCCGGGCAGATCGGGGCGGGCAGCGTCGTGGATGAGGACATGCACGGGCGCATCGCCAGCGAGAGCCTCAAGTCCGTTGCGCACCGAATCCTGCCGCGAGGCGCCGCCATGAACCACGCGCAGACCGTCAAGCCCTGCCAGCGCCGCAGCTGCATCGGCTTCGGCATCTTCGCTGACCACGACCACAAGTGGCCTCGCTCCGGCCGCCAGCAGCGCTTCAACCGAATGCCGCATCAGCGGCTTGCCACGCCACTGGCGGAACTGCTTGGGCACGTCGCCGCCCGCACGCAGTCCCTTGCCCGCAGCGACGACGATTGCGGCAAAGGGGGGGAGGTCTGAAAGGCTCGCCATCAGGGCCAATCGCTTAAAGTCTGGACGGGCTTTCGGCAATCCACTATGCCCCTGCCCAATTATTAGGCACACCGTCTGACATGACCTCGCTTCCCTCTCCGCCGGCTCTGAAGCCGCTTACCATCGGCCCTGTCACCATCAAGGATCCGGTCATCCTCGCGCCGATGACGGGTGTCACCGACATGCCGTTCCGCACGCTGGTGCGGCGCTATGGATCGGGCCTCAACGTTACCGAGATGGTGGCCAGCGAGGCGGCGATCCGCGAGACCCGCGTGAGCGTGCAGAAGACCGCCTGGGACCGGATCGAGGAACCGGTCTCGATGCAGCTGGTCGGCTGCGATCCCGCATCGATGGCCGAGGCGGCGAAGATCCAGGAAGGCAATGGTGCGGCGATCATCGACATCAATTTCGGATGCCCGGTGCGCAAAGTCGTCGGCCAGTTTGCCGGCTCGGCGCTGATGCGCGAAGTGCCGCTTGCAGTCCGTCTGATGGAAGCGACGGTTAAGGCGGTGAAAGTCCCGGTTACTGTCAAGATGCGCATGGGTTGGTGCCATGACAGCCTCAACGCCCCGGAGGTGGCCCGCATTGCCGAGGATCTGGGCGTACAGATGGTCACCGTTCACGGGCGCACCCGCAACCAGATGTACCAGGGACGCGCTGATTGGGCTTTCGTGCGCAAGGTCAAGGATGCCGTCAAAATCCCCGTGATCGTCAACGGCGATATCTGCGGGATCGAGGATGCCGCCAAGGCGCTTGAGCAGTCGGGCGCGGATGGCGTGATGATCGGGCGCGGCGCCTATGGCAAGCCATGGCTGCTGGGGCAGGTGATGCACTGGTGGCGCACCGGCAAGGCACTGCCGACCCCGAGCATCGACGAACAATATGCCGTGCTGGTCGAGCACTACAACCGCATGCTCGATCATTACGGGCGCGAGACGGGGGTGAAGATGGCCCGCAAGCACCTCGGCTGGTACACCAAGGGCCTGCACGGCTCGGCCGAGTTCCGCAACAAGGTCAACTTCATCGACGATCCCGATCGGGTGCTCGACGAGATCGCACGCTTTTATGAACCATTTCTGATGCAGAAGGCGGCCTGAGCCGTGGGGCGCGCCGGCGAAAGGGTGGGCTCAGGCATGTCAGACCTCCTGCCTGATCCGCGCTCGCAGATCGCCGGGATGATTTTCGCGGTCTTGCTGATCGATCCGCGCGGGCGGATCGCCGAGGTCAACCATGCCGCCGAAAATCTGCTCGGCACCAGCGCGGCGCGGCTTGTCGGCACGTCCCTGATCGAGCGCATCGGGCCGATCGACGCGCGTGTCGCAGTCCGGCTCGAGCAGGCGGATGAGGCTCTGGTGGCGCGCGACCTGGTGATTTCGGCAGCCGGCGCGGAGGTCCGCGTCAACATGACTGTCTCGCCGCTCGGCGGTTTCCCCGGATGGCGGATTGTCACCCTGTCTGAGGTCGGGCACGAAGATCCGGGCCACCAGCAGGGCGGAGAAGCGATGCTCAGCGCGCCGGCGGTGCTGGCACACGAGATCAAGAACCCGCTCGCCGCGATCCGCGGGGCGGGCCAACTGGTCGCGCGCAAGCTGCCCGATGCCGACAAGAAGCTTGCCCGCATGATCACCGACGAAGTCGACCGGATCGCGCGCCTCATTGACCGGATGCAGCAGCTCGGCAGTACCCGCATCGGGCCGGTCGAGCCGTGCAATCCGCACGAAGCCATCCGCAGCGCGATTGCCACCATGCGCGCAGCCGACAGCGAGCGGGATGCAATCGTCATACGCGAGGAGTTCGATCCCTCTCTGCCGCCCGTGCTCGCCAATCGCGATGCGCTGGAGCAGGTGCTGATCAATCTTGTCTCCAACGCCCGCGACGCTGCCTTGCAGCGAGGTGCAGGCGCCGAAGTCGTGGTGCAGACGCGCTTCGTGAGCGGCCTCGCGTTCAGCGCTATCCGCAGGGGGCGGACGGTGCCGCTCCCGATCGAGATTACCGTAAGTGACAATGGCCCCGGCATCGATCCGGGTCTGCGCGATCACGTGTTCGAGCCCTTCGTCTCGTCCAAGCCTTCGGGGCAGGGGCTGGGCCTATCGCTGGTTCGCAAGCTGATTGGCGACATGAATGGCAATGTCAGCCATGATCGCGATGTCCGCGCCGGTCTTACCAATTTCCGCCTGCACCTGCCGCAGGCTCCCAGGCAGAGCTGATCCATGGCCAAGGGCGCGCGCAATATTCTGCTGGTTGAAGACGACGCGGCGATTGCCACGGTGATCATCGCAGCCCTCGAGGACGAGGGTTTCACGATCACCCACTGCACGAGCATCGCCGAACGGGACCGACTGCTGAAGGAACGTCGCTTCGGGGTGATGCTGAGCGACGTGATCCTCGAAGACGGTGACGGACTTGCAAGCCTTGCCGAGGTGCGCGCGCACGCACCGCTGCTGCCGGTGATCGTCCTTTCCGCCCAGAACACCCTCGATACCGCGGTGCGCGCCAGCGAAAGTGAGGCCTTCGAGTACTTCCCCAAGCCCTTCGATCTCGATCAACTCGTGCACGCGGTCCGTCAAGCCTCGGCACACTATGCCAAGCTGGTGAGCGAGGCCGGCGGAAAGCCGGGCAGGCTGAAGGATGAGGAGGAGAGTGAAACCGCCCGGATGCCGCTGGTCGGCCGCAGTCCGGCGATGCAGACGGTTTACCGCATGATCACCCGGGTGCTGCGCAATGATCTCACGGTGCTGATCACGGGCGAAAGCGGTACCGGCAAGGAGCTGGTGGCCGAGGCGATCCACGAGCTCGGCAGTCGTCGCACAGGGCCCTTCGTTGCGGTCAACACGGCGGCAATCCCCGCCGATCTCGTCGAAAGCGAGCTGTTCGGCCATGAGAAGGGCGCCTTCACCGGAGCGATTGCCCAGGCAATCGGCAAGTTCGAGCAGGCGCATGGCGGCACCCTGTTCCTCGACGAAATCGGCGACATGCCGCCCGAGGCGCAGACCCGGCTGCTGCGCGCGCTGCAATCGGGGCGCATCCGCCGGGTGGGCGGACGCCAGGAAATCGCGGTCAATGTCCGCATCGTGGCTGCCACCAATCGCGATCTTGCGCCGATGATTGCCGCGGGCACCTTCCGCGAGGACTTGTTCTACCGGCTCAACGTCGTGCCGATCAGGCTGCCGCCGCTGCGCGAGCGGCGCGAGGATATTGCCGCGCTGGCGCAGCATTTCCTGGTGCTGGCGGCGGAGGATGGCCTGCCCCGCCGGCATCTCACGCCCGAAGCGATCGCACGACTGGAGCAACGCAGCTGGCGCGGCAATGTCCGCGAGCTGCGCAATGTCATCTATAGGCTTGCGCTGATGGCGCGCGAGGAGCGGATCGACGTCGCGACGCTGACGGAGATCATCGACAATGAGGTCGACACCGCGACGGGCGGGCAACGCGTTGGAGAGGAAGGCTTCGGCCCGGCTCTGGCGGCCTGGCTGGCCAGCGAGAGCCCGCCGTCCGGCACGCTTTACCATCGCGCGCTGGCCGCCTTTGAAAAACCCCTGATCGAGTATGCGCTCGGGCGGACGGGCGGCAACCAGCTGCGCGCCGCGGAGCTGCTCGGTATCAACCGCAACACGCTGCGCAAGCGGATCGGCGAATTGGGGCTGCAACCCGATCGCTTTTCCCAAACGGGCTGACGCAATCGGGGCATTACCGAGCCGTTTCGGCTTGCACATTTGCCACACCATTGTTGTAAAGACGCAACGATGGATGCGCCTGTTCCACCCGCAAAGCGCCTGAGGACGCTGCAACCGCCGCGCTGGTGGCGGCGGTTTATCGTCGCTTCGCGCCGCGCGAACATCTTTCGCTGGCTGGAAATCCTCGCAGGCATCGCTTTGCTCGCGGCAATCGGCGTGACGTGGCTGACCTATTCGCGTGCCTCGGCGCCGGATGTGCTGCTGCCGACCATGCAGGTATCGGTGCTGCTGATGGCGACGCTGGTGCCGGCGATGGCGCTGCTCGTGCTGATTGGCCGCCGGGTGGCGCTGCGCCGCGCCGCGGGCAGCACAGCGCGGCTGCACGTCCGCCTCGTGTTCTTCTTCTCGATGGTCGCCGCCATTCCCACGCTGCTGGTAGCAGGCTTTGCCGCCTTCCTTTTCCAGACCGGGGTAGATTTCTGGTTTTCCGACGATTCCCGTGGCTTGATGGAAAACGCCAACGCTCTGGCGCAGAACTACTACGATGCCAACCAGCGCGATGTGCAGCAGGAAACCCTCGCCATGGCGAGCGACATGCGCTTCATACTCGAACGCGTGACGATCACCGATGGGGATTTCCCCGATTTCTATGCCTTGCAGACGCAGGGGCGCAAGATTTCCGAGAGCGCGATCCTGCAGCGCATGCCCGATGGATCGCTGCGCACGGCGGCGATTCTCAATCTCACCGAGGACAACAGCCCGCTCGAATTTGCCGCCCGTTCGCTGCCGCGTCTGGAGCAGGGAGAATTCGTCGTGGTGGAGGGCAGCCCCGAGCGGATCGAGGCCCTGGCGCCGATCGACCCCGACAGCGGTATCTATCTCTACAACGCCCGCACCACCGAGGAGACAATGTTCAATTCGTGGTCGCGTGCGCAATCGATCGTCACCGCCTATAATCGTCTCACCGGCAGTGCACGCATGCTCCAGCTGCGCTTCAACATCGCGCTGGTGGCAGCCAGCCTGTTGCTGGTAGGGCTCGCAATATGGTTCGCGCTGCGCTTCGCGGACCGGCAAGTGAAGCCCTTGACCGATCTGGTCGGCGCGGCGCGCAAGGTGGGGCAGGGCAACTTCGCCCTTCGTCTTGAAGGGCGCACCGGCGCAGACGAGATCGGCCTGCTCAACCGCGCCTTCAACCGCATGACTGCGCAGCTCGACAAGCAGACCCAGGCCTTGGTGAACGCCAACCGCCAGATCGATGATCGCCGCGCCTTCATGGAGGCCGTGCTCGAATCCGTCACCGCCGGGGTGATCTCGGTCGATGACCGGAACCGCGTGACGCTGATGAATTCCTCGGCGCAGGCGCTGCTGTCCGCGCCCGGGAAAGACGGCACGGACATAACCGGCCAGTCGCTCGAACAGCTGGCGCCCGAGATCGTCCGCCTGATCGCCGAGGGCAAGGAGCGTGCGATCATTACCCACGCCAAGGGCACCGAGCTGCTGACCCTCGCGGTCAAGGTCGCGCCGGGGACCAGCGGGCACGTCATCACTTTCGAGGACATCACCCGCCAGTTGCTCGACCAGCGCCAGGCGGCGTGGTCGGACGTTGCCCGCCGGATTGCGCACGAGATCAAGAACCCGCTCACCCCGATCCAGCTGGCGACCGAGCGCCTCAAGCGGCGCTACCGCACCCAGATCAACGATGACGAACGCGACCTGTTCGATGACCTGACCAGCACCATCGTGCGGCAGGTTGGTGATCTCAGGAAGATGGTCGACGAATTCTCATCTTTCGCCCGCCTGCCCAAACCTGTTTTCCGCAACGAGGACGCGCTCGATCTCGTGCGGCAGGCGGTCTTCCTGCAGGAAGTCGCCCATTCGGGCATCGCCTTCAGCGTGTCATCCACGGACCTGCGCGACCGCGAGCTGCGCTGTGATCGCCACCAGTTCGGGCAGGCGATGACCAACGTCCTTAAGAACGCGGTCGAGGCGGTCGAGGCGCGGGCGGGTGAGATGAAAGGTGCGTACATGGGCGAAATCGCCGTCACCATCGCCGACGCGGGCGAGGCCATCACTGTCACTATCGAGGACAATGGCGTGGGCCTTCCCGCTGACCGGGAACGCATTATCGAACCCTATGTCACCACCCGCGAAAAGGGCACCGGACTCGGCCTGGCGATCGTCAACAAGATCGTCGACGAACACGGCGGCGACATGAGCTTTGCCAGCACGCCGAGCGGCGGAACGCGCGTCACCTTGCGCTTCGCCCGCAATCCACAGGCTGTCGAAGGACAGCCCGCTTGATGCAACCTCCCGCACCCCTGAAACTCCCATCCGAAGGAGCCTAGCCGATGGCGCTCGAAGTCCTTATCGTCGACGACGAACGCGATATCCGTGAACTGGTTGCCGGTGTGCTGGGCGACGAAGGCTACGTCTGCCGCACCGCCGCCGACAGCACCGAGGCGCTGGCCGCGATCGACCAGCGCCGGCCTTCATTGGTGCTGCTCGATGTGTGGCTCCACGGCAGCCCGATGGACGGGCTCGAACTGCTCGATGCGATCAAGGCGCGCGAGCCGGCGCTGCCGGTGATCATCTTTTCGGGTCACGGCAATATCGACACCGCAGTGGCCGCCGTCAGCCGCGGGGCGATGGATTTCATCGAAAAGCCGTTCGAGGCCGAGCGGCTGCTGCTGCTGGTCGCGCGCGCGACCGAAACCGAACGGCTGCGGCGCGAGAACACCCGCCTGCGCGAAGGCAGCTGGGGCAGCACCGAGTTCACCGGCAATTCGCCCACCATCAACGCTGTTCGCGCCACGCTCAAGCGGGTTGCCAACACCGGCAGCCGGGTGCTGATTTCGGGACCTCCGGGGGCAGGCAAGGAAGTGGCCGCGCGTCTGCTCCACGCCTGGAGCGGGCGCGCCAACGGCGCCTTCGTGCTGGTCAATTCGGCGCGGATTACGCCCGAACGTTTTGAGCAGGAACTTTTCGGCGAGGAAGTGAATGGCAAGCTGGTGCGTCCCGGCCTGCTCGAACTCGCCGACGGCGGCACCCTTTATCTGGACGAGATCGCCGATATGCCGCTCTCGACGCAGGCACGCATCCTGCGGGTTCTGACTGATCAGAGCTTCGTGCGCGTCGGCGGCACGCGCCAGATCGGAGTGGACGTGCGCGTCGTGTCCTCGACCACCCGCGATCTTACCATTGAAATGGCCGAAAAGCGCTTTCGCGAGGACCTGTTCTACCGGCTCAATGTCGTGCCGGTCACGATCCCCTCACTCGCCCAGCGGCGCGAGGACATCCCGACGCTGGCCGAACATTTCTTCACGCGCTATTCAACCGATCAGGGCCTGATGCCGCCTGAAATCTCTCCTGAGGCGATGGCCGCGCTCCAGGCCTATGATTGGCCGGGCAATGTCCGCCAGCTGCGCAACGTGGTTGAACGCACGATCATCATGACCCCGCGCGAGAAGCTGACCACGGTTGAGCCCGATATGCTGCCACCGGAAATAACCGGGGGGCAGATCGGGCTGACGGGCGAGAACCTGTCGGCAATCATGGGTGTGCCGCTGCGCGAGGCGCGCGAGTGCTTCGAGCGGGAGTATCTTGCGATCCAGATTCGCCGCTTCTCGGGCAATATCTCGAAAACAGCGAGCTTCATCGGGATGGAGCGATCAGCATTGCACCGCAAGCTCAAGCTGCTCGGCATGGCCGACCGGCGTGCAGGCGACGAGCAATAATCCTTCGGCTTGCTGCGGGTCGCACCGGTTCAGGCTCCCGGTGCGCCAAAAAGGCTGCGATAAATCAAGCCTTGTCCCGACGGCTTGCAATCGCCATTATGTCTTCGTGGCTGCCACTTGCCTTTCCGCGTCAGGCAGCCGGATCCGCGGATCGCCTGAGCGGCCGCCAAGAACAGGAGCCAAGACCATGTCCAGCAGCGGGCGAACGCTCTCTCCCCGCCCCATTTCGCGCCCCGCAGCCCCGCCCGAGGGTCGCGGCAGCGGTTCGGCGGGCCAGCAGGGCAATCTCCAGGATGCCTTCCTCAACCTGTTGCGCAAAAACAAGATCCCCGTCACCATGTTCCTGGTGAAGGGCGTGAAGTTGCAGGGGATAGTCACTTGGTTCGACAATTTCTCGATCCTGCTGCGGCGCGATGGCCAGTCGCAGCTGGTTTACAAGCACGCCATTTCCACCATCATGCCCGGCCAATCGCTCGATCCAGCGCAGTTCCAGAGCCGCGGCGGCGGGCGCAAGCAGAAGCTATTGCAGGACGTGTTCCTCAGCCGGGTGACCGAGGCTGCGGTGCAGGTGACGATGTTCCTCATCAACGGCGTGATGTTGCAGGGCCGGATCGCCGCCTATGACCTGTTCTGTATGCTGCTCGAACGTGACGGTGCGGTGCAGCTGGCCTACAAGCACGCGGTCTCGACCATTCAGCCCACCGGCCCGGTCGATCTCAGCGTCAGCGATGACGGTGGGGACGATGGCTACGACGAAGTCGGGATCGACGACTGAGCTTCGATAGCGAGTATGCCGAAGAGGTGACCCGCGGAGCGCGGGCGCTGGTGCTGTGCCCGGATATCAAGGCACTGCGCTATGATCTCGATGCGCCCGAGCGGCTCGCCGAGGCAGAGGGGCTGGCGCTGGCGATCGGGATCGAGGTCGTGCATTCGGCGATACTGCCAGTACGCAAGATGCAGCCCAACACCCTGTTTGGATCGGGTCAGGTCCAAAATATCGCGGTGTGGTGCGAGCAGCACGCGGCCGAGCTGGTGATTGTCGACGGGGCGCTCACCCCGATCCAGCAACGCAATCTGGAAGATCGGCTGAAGCGCAAGGTGATCGACCGCACCGGCCTGATCCTCGAAATCTTTGGCGAGCGCGCGGCGACCGCCGAAGGGCGATTGCAGGTCGAACTGGCCCATCTCGATTACCAGCAGAGCCGCCTCGTGCGCAGCTGGACCCACCTCGAACGCCAACGCGGCGGCTTCGGCTTCCTTGGCGGCCCGGGGGAAACCCAGATCGAGGCGGACCGGCGGATGATCCGCCAGCGCATGGGCCGCCTGCGCCGTGAGCTGGAACAGGTGCGCAAGACCCGCAAGCTCCATCGCGAGCGGCGGGGTAGGGCGCCCTGGCCGGTGATCGCGCTGGTGGGCTACACCAATGCGGGCAAGTCCACCTTGTTCAACCGCTTGACCGGCGCCGAAGTGATGGCCGAGGATTTGCTGTTCGCCACGCTCGATCCCACCATGCGCGCAATCCGCCTGCCGGGGGTGGAAAAGGCGATCCTGTCCGACACGGTGGGCTTCATTTCCGATCTGCCGACCCAGCTGGTCGCCGCCTTCCGCGCGACCCTGGAGGAAGTCACTGGCGCCGATATCATCTGCCACGTGCGTGATGTGGCCAATCCCAGCCACGCGGCGCAGAAGAAGCAGGTGATGGAAGTGCTGGCCGACCTCGGTGTGGTCGACAAGGACACAGGCGAAAGCGTCATTCCGATACTCGAAGTCTGGAACAAGAGTGACTTGCTAGATACTGATTCGCTGGAAGAATTGCGGCAAGCAGCCGACGGACATGAGGCCGTGATCCTCTCGGCGGCAACCGGTGAAGGGGTGGCGGCGCTGGAAGACCGGCTCGCCGCGCTCCTGACGGGCCCGGCGCAGGAGGTCAGCTTCGTGCTGCCTGTCAGTGACGGTCGGCGCCTGGCCTGGCTCCACGCGCACGGAGAGATCCTCGCCGAGGAGGATGCCGGCGAAAGCGAGGCAGGGCCCCTGCGGCGGGTGACAGTGCGGCTCAACCCCAAGGAGCTTGGCCAATTTTCAAGTCTTTGAAGGTATCTTTTCAAGTGCCTTTGCAGCTTGCCAATAGGCTTCCTGCTGATCGAGTGAGAGCGTCGCGAAATCTTTCCCGTCCGCCGCGGCGAGGCGCTCCATCGCCCGGAAGCGATGTTCGAACTTCCGATTGGCGGCTTGCAGCGCCTGTTCGGCATCGACCCCGTAGCGCCGCACGATATTGACCGCGACGAACAGCACGTCGCCCGCTTCCATCAACCTTTCGTCCTCGCTGGCGGCTTCGAGCTCGGCGAGTTCTTCGGCCAGCTTCTCACGCGGGCCTTGGACATCATGCCACTCGAATCCGACCCGGGCGGCACGTTTTTGCAGTTTTTCCGAACGCATCAGCGCGGGAAGCGCAACGGCGACACCATCCAGTGCGCTTTTTGCGCCCTTGGCCGAGCGTTCGTCGGCCTTGAGATCTTCCCAGCGCGCTTCGTTCATCGTTCCACCTGCGTCAGCGAAGACGTGCGGGTGGCGCGCGATCATCTTGTCGCTGATGGCCTGCGCGACGTCGTTGAAAGTGAAGTGCCCGGCTTCCTCAGCCATACGCGCGTGAAACACGACCTGGAGCAGCAGGTCGCCTAGCTCGTCACGCAGATCGGCCATGTCACCGCGGGCGATGGCATCTGCGACTTCGTAGGCTTCCTCGATCGTATAGGGGGCGATACTGGCGAAGTCCTGCGCGAGATCCCAGTCGCAGCCTTGCACCGGATCGCGCAGTCGCGCCATGATATCCAGAAGCTGTTCGATAGGGGACTGGAGAGGGGTCTCGTTCATGGCCGACCTTAAGATTGATAATATATATTATGTTAAATTACAAAACGGCTCCGGAAGTCGCCCGCGCCAAAATGAACCACTCCACCAGCATGTACAGCCCCGCGAAAATGGCGAACCAGACCAACGCCAGCCTGAACATCTGGCCCCATTGCAAGCGATAAGATGCCAGCACGGCGCCGCACAGCACCAGCCAGCCAAGGCTCGCGATGACCGCAACGATCAGATCCGGGCTCATGCGATCATCACCAGGCCGTCAAAACCGACGGTGACGAACTCCGGCACCTCGTTGCAAAGGCTGCGGTAATCCATGCTCTTGTCGAGATGGCTCAGTACGACGCGCCCGGCCTTGCAGCGTTCGCCAAGCTCGATCGCCATGCCGAGATGCGCGTGCGTGGGATGCGGCTCGCGACGCAGGCAATCGCTCACGAGAATGTCGACCTTGTAGAACAGATCGATCATTTCACCGGAAATCGCACTAAAATCGGTCGCATAGCCGATGGACTTGCCATCCGCTTCAAAGCGGTAGGCGGTTGTCTCGCCGGGGCCATGTTCCATTTGGCACCAGTCCACCCGAAAGCCCGCGATCACCTTCAACCGGTCAAGCGTGTCGATCGTGCAGATCGTGGGATAGCCGTCCTGTCCGGCAAAGACATAGCCGAAGCGTTGGCGCAGACGGCGCACGGTCTCGGCCGATCCAAAGCCCGGAATCGGTCCGGCGCGACCGTAACGCAGCACCCGCAAATCATCGATGCCGTGACAGTGATCGGCGTGATCATGGGTCCAGAACACCGCATCGACCGCGTCGATGCGGTTGGCGAGCAGTTGCGCACGGCAATCGGATGAGGTGTCAACCAGCAGACGGCGTCCCTCATCGCTTTCGACCAGGATCGAGACCCGCGTGCGCCGGTTGCGTGGCTCGTCGGGGTCACAGTCGCCCCAGTCACCCGCGCCATCAGGTCCGCCCAGCCGCGGCACCCCGGTAGAAGTGCCAGAGCCGAGCATCACCAACTTCATGCCCGCGCCTTTTTGAAAAGGTTGAAGAAATTGGCAGTGGTCGCGCTCATGAGATGCTCTGCGTCAACCCCCCGAAGCGCTGCAACAAAGGCGGCGGTGTCGGCGACATAGGCCGGCTCGCACACCTTGCCCCGATACGGCACCGGTGCCAGAAACGGGCTGTCGGTCTCAACCAGCAACTTGTCTTCAGGGATCACTTTCGCAACCTCCTGCAAACTCTTGGCGTTCTTGAAGGTCACGATACCCGAGAGCGAAATCATCAGGCCCAGCGCCAGAACCTTGCTGGCGAATTCGGCTGAGGCGGTGAAACAGTGGATGAGCGCTGGGAAAGCCCCCTTGCCCATCTCTTCGACCAGAATCGCGTAGGTATCGTCCTCGGCTTCGCGGGTATGGATGATGAGCGGTAACTGGGTTTCGCGCGCGACATCAATATGCATACGGAACAAGGACTTCTGCGCGTCTCTGTCCGATTTGTCGTAATAGTAGTCGAGCCCGGTCTCGCCAATTGCAATAACCTTGGGGTGCTGCGTGGCTTCAAGCAGGGCCGCGCGCCCGAGATCCCGATGGGCGTCGGCTTCGTGCGGGTGAATGCCGACACTGGCAAAGACGTCCGCTTCGCGCGCCGCGGTACCGATCACCTGGTCCCATTCGGATTTGCGAGTCGAGATATTGAGGAACGCACCTACCCCCGCCGCACGCGCCCGTTCGAGCACGCCTTCGCGGTCCTCGACCAAGCCCTTGTATTCGAGATGGCAGTGGCTATCGACCAGCATCAGGCATCCTCGGCGGGCAGTTCGAGCCGGGGGAACAGCGGGGTCGGCGGCGCGACCGTGAAGCCGCTGGCGACGAGGCGATTGAACCAGTCCCTATCCGCCAACGCCGCATAGCCGCGCGCGTTCCCCGGAACCCCGAGCTGATCAAGCAGCATGGCGGCCTTGGTCGGCACCACGGGCTGGATCGCGATGGCCAGATCCCGCAGCGCCACGAACAGCGTTTGCAGCACCGCCTTCATCCGCTCAGGATCGGTCTTCTTGAGGGCCCAGGGCGCCTGTTCGTCAACATACTGATTGCAGGCGTAAACCGCCCGCATCCATGCTTCGATCCCGGTCGAGAAGCTGAGATCTTTGAATGCGCGGGGCAACTCCGTAGCGCATGCCGTCTGGACGGTCCTCAGCAGCGCAACATCCGCATCCTTTTGCTCGAACGTCTCAAGCCTGCCGTTCATGTTTTTGACGATCATCGACAGCGTGCGCTGTGCGAGATTGCCGAAGGCGTTTGCAAGTTCGGAATTGGCACGTAGAACAATTGCTTCAGGCGAATAGCTACCATCCTGTCCGAAGGCGACCTCGCGCATCAGGAAGTAACGCAAGGCGTCCACCCCGAAGCGTTCGGCCAGTTCCAAGGGATCTGTGACATTGCCGAGCGACTTCGATTCCTTCTGCCCGCGATTGAGCAGGAACCCGTGGCCGAATACGCGCTTAGGCAAAGGCAGATCGGCGCTCATCAGGAAGGCGGGCCAATATATCGTGTGGAAGCGCACGATGTCCTTGCCAATGAGATGCAAGCTCGCCGGCCAGAATTCACCCATGTCGTCGGGATAGCCAAGTCCGGTCAGATAGTTGGTGAGCGCATCGACCCAGACATACATCACATGGCCCTCGGACCCCGGCACCGGCACGCCCCAGTCGAAAGAGGTGCGGCTGACCGACAGATCGTGCAGCCCTTGTTCGACAAAGGCGATCATCTCGTTGCGACGGCTTGCTGGTTCAAGGAAGCCCGGAGTTCTCAGCAATTCAAGCAGTTGATCTTGATACTTCGAAAGTCGGAAAAACCAGCTTTCCTCCACCGTCCATTCGACCGGGGTACCCTGCGGGGAGAGCTTCGCCCCGCCCTCGCCCGCCACCAACTCGCTCTCATCGTAATAGGCCTCATCGCGGACCGAGTACCAACCCTCGTAGCGATCGAGATAGAGATCGCCCGCAGCCTCCATCGCTTGCCAAAGCGCCTGGCTCGCGCGATAGTGATCGGGTTCGGAGGTGCGGATAAAGCGGTCGTAAGACACATTAAGAGTATCGCACATCACACGGAAGTAGCCTGACATTTCATCAGCCAGATTACGCGGGGTGCGACCCTGTTCCGCGGCCTTGCGAGCCATCTTGAGGCCGTGTTCGTCCGTCCCGGTCTGAAACCTTACGCGGCGTCCCATGAGCCGCTGGAAACGGGCGATCACGTCGGCGGCAATCGCCTCGTAGGCATGGCCGATATGCGGACGCCCGTTGGGATAGGAAATCGCGGTGGTGACGTAGAAGGGAGTGGTGTCGCTTTCAGCCATGGGCCGGTTCGCTAGCGGGGGCAGCGGCGACAAGCAAGGTGCCGATCTCGAAGGAAAGCATGGCGGGATCGAAATTGGCGGTGGGGACTTCGGCGGCAAGGCTGACGAGCGCCCCGTGGGCTTCGATCAACCGCTCGCGCTGGCGGGCATCAGTGGTCTTGCGCGCCGCCCGCGCAACCAGGCCCTGCGCCAGATCGAGCACTGCCTGCATCCGCTCGCGATCGGCGCGCGGGCCGATCAGTCGGGCCAGTTCCCCGCGTCCGGCAAAGGTGGAGTCGCCGCTGGCCAGCAGCGTCGAGATGGTTTGCGCGATCGGCGACAGATCCTGCTCAGCAAATCGCAGCGCCGCGCCGAACGACCCCTCAGCCGCGGCAATCGCCGCCGGATCGGGCGGCACGCCGGCATCCTCGAGCATCGCGGCGATTTGACGGTCGGTCAGCACCGGGAATCGCAACATGCGGCAGCGCGAGCGGATGGTTGGCAGCAGCCGCGCAGGGTGATGGGTGACGAGCAGGAAAAAGGTGCCCGCAGGCGGCTCCTCGAGGCTTTTGAGCAGTGCGTTGGCGGCAGCCTTTTCCATATCGTCGGCCGGGTCGATGATGATCGCCCGCCTACTCCCAAGAGTCGGGCGGGTGATCAGCCGTCGCTGCATCGCGCGGATCTGCTTGATGCGGATCGAACGCGCGCGCTCGAATGGCTTGCCATCGGCTTGCGCCTTCTCGGCCTTCTCGTCTTTAGGCCCGTAGCTCAGGATAATGATATCGGGGTGATCGACGGTGGGCTGCGGAACACCCGGCTCGGCGACCAGCGCGCGTGCCGCGGCGAGGGCGAAGTCGCGCTTGCCAAGACCGCTCTTGCCCGCCAGCAGCCACGCGTGATGCATCCGCTCACCGCGCAGGGCATCGCGCCACAGCCGCCAAGCCTCGGCATGATTGGGCCAGCTGGTCATGGCAAGAGATCCGCGAGAGCCGTAAGGATACGCGCGTGCACCTCTTTCGGCGTGCCGGTGGCTTCGATCCGGGCAAAGCTCTGCGGGTCGTCTTCGGCCAGTGCGCGGAAGGCGGCGGCCACCGCGCGGTGATATTCGGCCGAGCGCCCCTCGATTGCGTCAAGCTCGGCCCCGCGCGCGGCTAGCCGTTCGGCAAGCGCACCCTCCCCGGCTTCGAGGAGGATCACCCGATCCGGCCTCAGCCCGTCGCTGCCAAACGCATGAAGCGCAAGGATCGCGCCATCGCCCAAACCTCCGGCGCCACCCTGATAGGCGCGGCTCGAATCGACAAAACGGTCGCAGATCACCCATTCTCCGCGCGCCAGCGCCGGGCGGATGAGGTGGGCGACATGATCGGCGCGGGCTGCGGCGAACAGCAGGGCCTCGGTTTGCGGTGTCCAGCCTGCCTGCGACGGGGGCGCGAGCAGCAGGTTACGGATCGCCTCAGCCCCCGGCGTGCCACCCGGTTCGCGGGTGGTGACCACTGCAAGCCCCATCGCCCGCAAGGCCTCGGCCAGCAGCCCCACCTGGGTGGACTTGCCTGCCCCCTCCCCGCCCTCGAAGGCGATGAAACGACCGCGTCCGGCGCTCATGGCACCAGCCCGGCAAGGGCGCTGACCATCCGTTCAAGCCGCAAGGCGAAGGCGTTGAAGATCCGGTCCAGCGGCCCGGCAAGGCGCACGGCCTCAGCGGCATAGAGCGGGATGCGCGCCGTGGCGCTGCCGGGAGCGGTGACTTCGAGGACGGCAACTTCCTGTCCTGCCGCAATCGGCGCGCGCAGCGGGCCAGCGTAGCGGATGGTTCCCTTGAGCGCAGCCTTGCTGCCGCGTGGCAGATTGACCGCGAGTGCCCCTTTGCCGACCAGTGCGACATGGCGCGCTTCGCCATCCTGCACCCGCGCTTGCCCAACCACGACACCCCGGTCGAACAGGTGGCGGCGTTCGAAGGCGGCAAAGCCCCATTCGATGTAGTCGCGCGCCACCTGGGCACGCAGGCGGGCGTTTTCCACCCCGGCCAGCACCATCACTAGGCGCTGCCCGTTCCGCTGGGCGGTGCCGAGATAGGAGAAGCCGGATTCATTGGTGAAACCGGTCTTGATCCCGTCTGCCCCCACCACGCGGCCGATCAGCGGATCGTGATTGACCTGAGCGATGCCCTTGTAGTCGAACCCGCTGCGGCCGATGTAGTGGCGGAACTTGTCAGGGTGCCGCGCCAGCAGCGCACGCGCGAGGCGCACCAGATCATTGGCGGTGGTGAAGGTGCGCCCTTCGTCGGGAAAGCCGTTGGGCGTGCCGAAATGGCTGCTGCTCATGCCGAGCCGCCACGCTGTCTCGTTCATCGCCTGGGTCCAGCCGGCGACCGAGCCGGCATAGCCCTCGGCCAGCACCGCAGCGCCATCATTGGCCGAGACATTGGCGATCCCGAGGATGAGGTCATCCACCCGCACCCTCTCGCCTTCATCGAGGAACATGGTCGAGCCTTTGCGCCGCCAGTCGCGCGCCACCGCCGGGCTCATCACATAGACCTGCGCCGGATCGAGCTTGCCCGCTGAAATCAGCTCGAAAGCAAGGTAGAGCGTCATCACCTTGGTGACCGAGGCCGGCATGAATCGGCGATCGGGATTGCGGGCGTGGAGCACCTGCCCGCTGGTGATGTCGACCAGCAGCGCCACCGGCGCTTCCTCGGCGGTCGGCGGGGCCGGCACCGAACGCGGCAACGGCAGCTGCGCCAGCGCAGGACCGGCAAAGATACCGAGCAGGACGAGAGACAGCGCGAGGCGATGGGTCAAGGCAGCGATCACGCGGGCGGCTATAGCCCTGCCCCCCGGGCTTGGCGAGGCGCCGACCATGTTCAGTTCACGATTTCGTCGGCCAGCAGACCGACACTCATCGCGTAGTAGTTGGAGCAGTTGTATTCGAGGATCGCCCGGTAGTTGCCGGTCAGCAGCCAGGCCGGGGTGCCCGGCCCGTCGGGCTGAAACAGCGAGACCATCACCTTGTCTGCCAGCCCCCCTTGCGCCACTACGCCGAGCGCGCGCCATTCGGCGACGGTCTTCCAAACCGAGTGGCGCTCATGCACCCGCGGGCAGAGCGGCGCCACAAGGCGGTTCTTGTAGGCATCGACATCAAAGCCCGCCGGCACGAGCGCGCGCACACCCCACGGCTGCTCCGGTCGCCAACCCGCATCGCGGAAATAGTTGGCGATCGAGGCGAAGGTGTCGGGGCGGCTGGTAAAAATGTCAACGCGCCCGTCGCCATCGCCATCCTTGGCAAGGCGCAGATAGACGCTGGGCAGGAACTGCGGATTGCCGAAGGCTCCGGCATAGCTGCCCACCAGCTGCGAACGGGCGTAGCCCTTGTCGGCGATCTTGAGCAGGGCGATGAATTCACCCTCGAACAGCGCGCGCCGCCGCCCTTCCCACGCCAGTGTCGCAAGGCTGCGGGCGAGATCGAAGTCGCCTTTGACCCGGCCATAGCTGGTTTCATGCCCGAAGATCGCGACAATGATCGCGCCTGGCACGCCGGTTTCGCGCTCGATCCGGGCGAGTTGGTCGCGATGCTGGCGATAGACCGCGCGGCCGCTGGCGATGCGCTCGGCATTGACGTGGGTGGCAATATAGGGCGCGATCGGTGGAAAGCCCTGGGTGGTGGCGCTGCCGGGCTGGTTGCGATCGAGCCGGATCACGCGCTCGTTGGGGGTAAGGCCCGCCGTCATGCGCTCGATCGTCTCTCTGCTTACGCCTTCGGCACGGGCGCGGGCCTTGAGCAGTTCGAGATAGGCCTCGAACGACAGCCCGGACGCGGCCTGCGCCAAGGTCGGCGCCGGGGCGCTGGCAGCCGCCGGTAAGGCCGAAGCGGAAAGTGCAAGACACACAGAAGCAAGCAAACGAGGAATCATCTTGCCAAGGATGTCACACCCTGCGCCATTTCCCAAGGTTGAAGGAGGGTGACTTGCGCAAAGCACCCCGCTAGAGGGCCAAAGCAAGGACAGGTGGCCGAGTGGTTTAAGGCAGCGGTCTTGAAAACCGCCGTAGGTGCAAGCCTACCGTGGGTTCGAATCCCACCCTGTCCGCCATTATCTTGTAGCGAACCCGAGATGAGGCCCCACCCGCGGGCCTTTTTCTTTTTGTTTCAAAGGCGTTTAGCCGAGGCATCCGAACCTCGGAGAATGACGCCGGGTCCAGTTTCCGTCTCTAAACGGCCCTCCGTCTCTAACCGACCGAACCTCATGCCGAGCGGTTCGGCTTCGTGAAAGTCTACGTTTTCAGGTAGTTCCGCCCATCGCACCAGGGCATTTTCTGCGGCAGTTATCCCGGCTGGCGTCGCCATCCTGAGAACGCGCGATAGGCGTTGTGCGACGTATTCACACGAACCATCAAATGCCAAATCAATCGCGCAGATGCGCACACTTGTGGATCCGTTTGATCACGATGCCAGCGCCTCCAGCACGGGGCACTCCGGCACCTCTTCGCCCGAGCACTGCGCAGCCGTGGCGGCGAGCACCTTCTCTATGCGCCTGAGTTCAGCGATCTTGGCGCGCACGTCCGCAAGATGTTGCTCCGTCAGCGCCTTCACCTCGGCGCAGGTCTGAGTCCCTCGATCTACGAGCTGCAAGAGCCCGCGCAACTCCTCGATGGAGAAGCCCAGCTCCCGGCCGCGCAGGATGAAGCGCAAACGCCCAACATGGGTCTCGTCATAGACGCGGTAGCCGGATGCGGTGCGCGGTGGATCGGGCATCATGCCGATCTTCTCGTAATAACGGATGGTCTCCAGATTGCAGCCCGTGCGCCGCGCAAGGTCCGCGCGCTTCAGTCCCTTCCCGGAAACGTGATCTCCCATTCTGTCAAAAACCCCCTTGAGTCTGTAGTCACTACAGACCTTATCTTAAAATCAGAACCAAGGCGAGGACGATGACGCATGAGCACACCCGAAGCAGGAATCCAGACGGTACAAGCCGCTGAAGATGCAGACGATCGGAAGCGGAACATCTTTGCGGCGGGCGGTGTGATCGGCGCCATTCTGGCCTCGACCTGCTGCGTGGTGCCGCTGCTGTTCGTAATGCTCGGCATCTCCGGGGCCTGGATCGGCAACCTTACCGCGCTTGAGCCCTACAAGCCGTATTTCGCAGGCATTGCGCTTGTCTTCATCGGCCTCGGCTTCCGGCAGGTCTATTTCAAAGCCAAGCCCGCTTGTGTGGACGGTTCCTATTGCGCCAAGCCGCAGTCGGCCGTCATCACCAAGACTGCGCTTTGGCTCTCCACCGTGGTGATCTTGCTCGCGCTGACCATCAATTGGTGGGCGCCGCTCTTCTACTGAGACCAAACATAGGAGTAACCGCCATGAGACGCCCCCTTATCCTCGCTGCTGCCTTGCTGGCCCTCGGCGGACTCGGCTGGACCATCGGAACGGCCGTGGCCCCGGCCGCCGCCCAGTCCGCCTCCCAACAGGTGGCGGCCGCCCAGACCCGGACCTTCGCCATCCAGAACATGACCTGCGCGCTTTGCCCAGTGACCGTGAAACGCGCCATGGAAGGCGTAGAGGGCGTTCGCTCGGTCAATATCGACTTCGATGCCAAGACAGCAACCGTGGTCTTCGACCCATCGGTGACGAACGCAGACGCCATCGCCGCGGCCTCGACCAACGCGGGCTATCCGGCCTCGGTCCGAGGCTGAGGCCGATGAAGGACGCAACGATCCTCAAGACCGGTATCATCGGGGCCGCGATCGCCGCGATCTGCTGCGCCACGCCGGTGCTTGTCATTGCCCTCGGCGCGGTCGGCCTTTCGGCGTGGATTGGCGGTCTCGACTATGTGCTGCTGCCCGCGCTCGTCCTCTTCCTCGGCGTGGCGGCCTACGGCCTGTGGCGGCAGAGCCGCGCGGCGGCTTGCTGCGATACGGACGATGTCCAGACGATTAATTTTCAGAGAGATAAATAACCTTCATGTCCGACGGATTTGAGTTCGACCTCATCGTCATCGGCGCGGGAACGGGCGGCAACGGCGTGGCGCGCATGGCCGCCGCCGAGGGCTGGAAGGTCGCCATCGTCGACCGGCTTCCCTACGGCGGCACCTGCGCGCTCAGGGGGTGCGATCCCAAGAAGATGCTGGTCGGCGTGACCGAAGGCGTCGAACGGGCGCGGGCGATGGACGGCAAGGGGCTGATCGCCGAGCCCCGGATCGACTGGGCCGAGATGATGGCCTTCAAGCGGACCTTCACCGACGCCATGCCGGGCCGGATCGAGGCCGGACACGACAGGGCCGGCATCGCCACGCTCCACGGATCGGCGCGTTTCACCGCGCCCGACACGGTCGAGATCGACGGCAGGGCCTGGCGAGCGCGGCATTTCCACATCGCCACGGGCGCGCGGCCTGCCACGCTGGGGATCCCCGGCGAGGAGCATCTGATCACCAGCACCGACTTCCTGGAGCTGCCGGAATGCCCGCGGCGCATCGTCTTCGTCGGCGGCGGCTATATCGCGTTGGAATTTGCGCATATCGCCGCGCGCGCCGGGGCCGAGACGGTCACCGTGCTGCAACGCGGGCCCCGCATCCTGCCGAACTTCGATCCCGACCTGACGGCGATCCTGGCCGAGGCGACCGAGGCGCTGGGCGTCGATGTCCACACCGGGGCCGCGGTCAGCGGCATCGCGCGCGAGGGTAACGCCTTTGCCGTGCAGTACGAAACGCCGGATGGGCCGAAGAAGGTCGTCTGCGACGTTGCGGTTCATGCGGCCGGGCGGGTGCCGAACATCGGGGATCTGAACCTCGAGGCCGCCGGGGTGGATGCAACGAAACGCGGCATCAAGGTCAGCCCCGCAATGCGCACGTCGAACCCGGCGATCTTCGCCGCGGGCGACTGCGCCGACAGCGGGCCGAACCTGACGCCGGTCTCGGCCAACGAGGCGCGCATTGCGGCCAAGAACCTGCTGGCGAACCAGGACGAACGCAAGATCGTCTATCCGCCGATCCCGAGCACGGTCTTCACCCTGCCGCCGCTTGGCAGCGTCGGCCTGTCCGAGGCCGCAGCGAAGGAGGCGGGACACGACTTCGACGTCCATTTCGAGCGGACCGAGCGATGGTATTCCTCGATACGTGTAAGCGCCGTGGCCAGCGGCTTCAAGGTTTTGGTGGAGCGTGAGACCGGCCACATCCTCGGCGCGCATCTGATTGGTCCGGGAACGGAGGAACAGATCAATCTTTTCGCGATGGCCATGGGTGCGGGGCTGACCGCCAACCGGATCAAGGCGGCGATCTTCGCCTATCCCAGCTACGCCTCGGACCTCGGGTCGATGGTCTGAGAACAGAAAGAAAGACGGACATGAACGAACGCCTCAAGCCAAGCCACTGCTGCACCCCCAACGCACGATCCCGGACAACCTACGACCTCGCCGTCATCGGCGCAGGCTCGGCGGGCTTCTCCGCCGCCATTACGGCGGCCGAACAGGGCGCCAACGTGGCGCTGATCGGCCATGGGACCATCGGTGGCACCTGCGTCAATGTCGGCTGCGTGCCGTCGAAGACCATGATCCGGGCGGCCGAAGCGCTGCACGGCGCGCGGGCGGCGGGACGGTTTCCGGGCCTGTCGGGGGAAGCACGGGTCGATGACTGGCAGCGCCTGATCGCCGCCAAGGACGACCTTGTCTCGACGTTGAGGCAGAAGAAGTATGCCGACCTGCTGGCCGCGTATAACGGCATCGCGTACATCGAAGGCGCGGCGCGGCTGAACGGCACGGGCGTCATCGCTGACGGCAACGCCATCGCCGCCGGCAAGACCATCATCGCCACGGGTGGGCGCCCGTCCGTGCCGCCGATCCCGGGTATCCAAAAGGTGCATTACCTGACCAGCACGACGCTACTGGAGCTGGAAGAGCTGCCGAGGAGCCTGATCGTCATCGGCGGCGGCTATATCGGCGCGGAGCTTGCGCAGATGATGGCGCGCATGGGCGTCGCCGTGACCGTCGTCTGCCGGTCGCGGCTTCTGCCGCAGGTGGAGCCCGAGGCTTCCGAAGCCCTGGCGGCGGCCTTCCGCGCCGAGGGCATCACGCTGCATTGTGGTATCGCCTATGATGCCTGCCGTGAAGACGAGACGGGCGTGACCGTCTGCGTCAGGGAGGGCGGCAGGCTGATCGAGCTCAAGGCGGGGCGGCTGCTGGTCGCCACGGGGCGCACGCCCAATACCGAAGCGCTGGGCTTGAACGAAGCGGGCATTGCTCAGGACGGCCGTGGCGCCATCGTCGTCGATGACCGCATGCGCACGTCGAAGCCGGGCGTCTATGCGGCCGGCGACGTGACCGACCGCGACCAGTTCGTCTACATGGCCGCCTATGGGGCGAAGCTCGCTGCCCTCAACGCCTTGAACGGCGACAGCCTCGCCTACGACAACAGCGCCATGCCCTGGGTGGTGTTCACCGACCCGCAGGTGGCAGGCGTGGGCCTGAGCGAGGCGGCGGCGAGAGCCGCCGGCCATGAGGTCAAGACCTCCGTCCTTCCGCTCGACCAGGTGCCGCGCGCGTTGGCCGCCCGTGACACGCGGGGGCTCATCAAGCTGGTTGCAGATGCAAATACCGATCGTCTGTTGGGCGGCGTCATCATGGCGCCCGAGGGCGCCGACAGCATCCAGACGCTGGCGCTGGCGCTCAAGTTCGGCATGACCACGAAGGCACTCGGAGAGATGATCTTCCCCTACCTGACCACTGTTGAAGGGTTGAAGCTGGCCGCCCAGACATTCGACAAGGATGTGGCAAAACTCTCCTGCTGTGCCGGTTAAGCCAGTCCCTCAAACACTATCCCCATCTGCTCCGCCCATGGCCGGTCGGCGACCGAAACAAGGTCGTTCAATGACAGCGCCGGTGGGACGCGCCTGATGACGAGGTGTTCAAGCACCTCGGGTGACAGATAGGCGAGCCGCATTATTCGGCTCACGAACCGGTCGGAGACCTTCTCGGCCGCGGCGATATCCTGAATGGTGGAAGCGGCACCGGATTCCAGCTGCCGCCGCCAGCTCCAAGCGCGAGCGATGGCGCGCAGCACATGAGGATCTTGTAACCGGCCGTCCCGGACCGTCACCTCGTCGGGCGGCAGGATCATCGGCCGCCCGTTGCGTTTGCGGATCGTCAGGGGGATGACGACCCGGATGGTGTTCGTCGAGTCGGTCATGCACAGGCCTCCGTCTGGCGGGGGGCCATCATGTCCCGCAGGACCGAGCCCAGACCCTCATGGCGCAGATCGACGGCGATGCCGTCTTTGCCGACGGTCACCCGCTCGACTAGAAGCTGGACGATGCGGGTTTGCTCCGCCGGATACAGCGCCGCCCAGAGCTGGTCGAACTCGCCGAGCGCCTGGACAACCGCCTTCTGATCGATGGTCGGGCTCTCGTCGCGCAGGGCCTTGATCGTCCGCGCCGCGATCTCGGGCGCGCGGATCATGCGGCGGATTTCGCCGACCACGGCGTCCTCGACCATGCCTGCGGGCAAGCGCAGCGGGCCCGAGGCGTCGCCGGTCGGGCGGTTTCGGATCAGGTCCATGGACGCGTAGTAGCGGTAGAGGCGCGTGCCTTTCTTCGTCGCCGTCGGCGTCATCGCCGTGCCCGTCTCGGTGAAGATGATCCCCTTCAGCAGGGCTGGCGTCTGGCGGCGGGTATTCTTCGCCCGCAGGCGCGGGCTTTCTGCCAAGATGCTGTGAACCTTGTCCCACAGGACCTGATCGATGATGGCTTCGTGCTCGCCGGGATAGGCCTTGCCCTTGTGCACGGCTTCGCCGAGATAGACCCGGTTGTTGATCAGTTTGTAGAGGAAGCCCTTGTCGATCGGCTTGCCGCGCTTGTTCAGAACGCCCTCGGCCGCGAGCGCTTTCGCCAGCGTCGTGGCGGAGCCGATGGCGACGAAGCGCTCGAAGATCATCCGGACCGTCGCGGCTTCCGCTTCGTTGACGACCAGCTTGCGGTCGCGCACGTCGTAGCCCAGCGGGACGTGACCGCCCATCCACATGCCGCGCTTGCGGGATGCCGCGACCTTGTCGCGGATGCGCTCGCCGATCACCTCCCGCTCGAACTGTGCGAAGCTGAGGAGGATGTTCAGCGTCAGCCGGCCCATCGAGGTCGTGGTGTTGAACGACTGCGTGACCGACACGAAGGTCACCCGATTGCGGTCGAAGATCTCGACCAGCTTGGCGAAATCCATCAGCGAGCGCGACAGCCGGTCGATCTTGTAGACCAAGATCACATCGATCAGACCGGCCTCGACGTCCTGAATGAGGCGCTTCAAGCCGGGGCGCTCCAGCGTGCCACCGGAGAAGCCGCCGTCATCGTAGCGTTCGCGAATGGTGGCCCAGCCTTCGGCCTTCTGGCTCGTCACGAAGGCCTCGCAAGCCTCGCGCTGGGCGTCGAGGCTGTTGAACTC
>NZ_MUYJ01000013.1 GCF_002155695.1 Erythrobacter tepidarius | reverse complement strand
ATCTACAACTGGAAGGCCAAGTATGGCGGGCTGGAGGTATCCGAGGCCCGGCGGCTGCGGGAACTTGAGAGCGAGAACGCGAAGCTCAAGCGGCTGCTGGCCGACACGATGCTGGACAACGTGGCGCTGAAGGATTTGCTCTCAAAAAAGTGGTGACGCCCGCCGCTAAGCGGGAAGCGGTCGCTCATCTCCAGGCGTGTCATGGGATGAGCGAGCGGCGGGCGTGCCGTGTCATCGATGCTGATCGCAAGAGCGTGCGCTACCGTTCCACACGGGACGATGATGCCGATCTGCGCGAGAAGCTGCGTGGGCTGGCCAACCAGCGCCGCCGGTTCGGCTATCGCCGTTTACATATCCTGCTGCGTCGGGAGGGCGTGACGATCAACCGGAAGAAGACCCAGCGGCTTTACAAGGAGGAAGGTCTGGCGGTGAGGCGACGACGCAGCCGCAAGCGTGCTGTCGGCACCAGAGCACCTGCTCCGGTGCTGGCGCTGCCGAACCAGCGCTGGAGCCTGGACTTTGTTCATGACCAGATAGCTTCTGGCAGGCGGTTCCGCGTGCTCAACGTTGTCGATGATGTGACCAGAGAGTGCCTGGCAGCGGTGCCGGACACCTCGATCTCCGGGCACCGTGTCGTGCGCGAGCTGACCCAGCTGATCGCCCAGCGCGGCAAGCCGGGCATGATCGTCAGCGACAATGGCACCGAGCTTACCAGCAATGCCGTGCTCGCATGGTGCGGCGAGATCGGCATGGAGTGGCATTACATCGCTCCGGGCAAGCCGATGCAGAATGGCTACGTCGAGAGCTTCAACGGCCGCATGCGCGACGAGCTGCTGAACGAGACCCTGTTCATGAGCCTTGCCCATGCCCGGGTCGAGATCGCTGCCTGGGTCGAGGACTACAACCGCGAGAGACCGCACTCGTCCCTTGGCTACGCAACACCGGCGGCGTTCGCCGCCGAACTGAATAAGCAATGGACTGCTTCGCTACGCCCTACGGGCTCCGCTACGCAGCCCATTGCTTCAACCGCGCTGATGCGCAAAACAACCGCCCGGCTCTAATCCCAGCTGGGGAAAGCTGGGGGTCACATCACCGTGCAGCAATGGCTGGCGAAGATCGGTGTGAAGACGCTCTACATTACACCCGGCAGCCCCTGGGAGAATGGTTACTGTGAGTCCTTCAACGGCTCCATGCGCGACGAGCTCTTGAACGGGGAGATCTTCTACACTCTGGCCGAGGCTCAGATCCTGATCGAAGCCTGGCGACGGCATTACAACACCGTAAGGCCGCACAGCTGCCTGGGTTATCGGCCTCCGGCTCCGGAAACGGCCACGCCGCCATGCCTGCCCTCCGGTTCCGCTTCGCTCCACCTCCGGCCAGCCATGGCGCAGGAGGCAATCTTGCACTAACAATCAACACGGACCACTCAGTGGGGACCGGTCAGGACACCCTCTCCGCCAGTCACCCTTCCGGACGCCGTCAAGCAAGCGGCGTTTTGCCAGGGTCTTTGGCCATTTGTTTCGATTTCTTTGGATGCTTGCGCACCGATCGGGATTTATCGGGGGCGGCAAAGCGCCGTCGGGCAAGCGTGCCGAAATTCTTGTCACTGCCCGGCCTGAGTGATGCGGCGCGGCTACAAGATCGCACTGGGGGAGCTGCTGTTCGATGGCTTTGCAGTGCGGACCGACCAATGCGGTTCTTCTGACCGCGCAAACGAAATGGAAGCAGACGACCGGGGTTATGTCAGGGGTCAGACACTCGTTGGCCATCGCGCAGGCCGCGGACCGTCTGACTGTCCGACCCGCATCGGCCACGGGCAGTTCGCCCATTGTTCACACCTGATCGACCAATTCGAGCAAAGCGAGACCCGCCTGTCATGCCCCGGGTCAGGGGAGACAAGCACCAAGCGCGGTGGCCTCGCCTTCCCTTGGGCGCGGGCTAGGTCTGCGTCCTTCGATAGGTCTTGACGATCTGCAGGAATGACTGGATCGCGATTCTCTCCAGCTCGCCCATCTGCCCTTCGAAGGGCTTTTCGTAGCCAGCAAACACGGTCAGCCCCTCCATCGAGGCGGAAATGAACAGGGCGAGGTTCTCCCGGCCTTGCGGATCGAGATCGGGACGCATTTCCGCGACGATGTCCAGCAGCGACCGCCGGGCGCGGGTGTAGAGTTCCTGGACTCGTTCGAGGACGAAGCGATCATGGTTGGCGAGCGCCCACAATTCGGGAAAGACGTGGGTGGTTTTCTTGGTGCGGATGTCTTCGAGAATCAGCCCGCAGACTTCGGCCAGACGCTCTTCGGGTAGTTCATCGGTGAACTGCAGGATCGCGTCGAATTCGATCTCGTAGGCGCGGATCAGGGCATCAAGCAGGGCGCGGATCAGTTCCTCCCGGGTTGCGAAATGATAGGTGAGGTTGCCGATCCTGAGGCCGCACGCCGCCGCGATTCGCCGCATCGTCAGCGCGCCGTAGCCTTCCTCTACCAGGAGGTGCAGCGCCGCGGAGAGGATCTGCTCGCGCGTTTCGTGACCTTTGGAATAGCCCCCTTCACGCGCCGGGAAGGCGAGTTCGGCAATGGATATATTCTTGAATTTGCGTGTTTCTAGATTGGAGTAGGGCATGGATTCTCCCGGCTCTGAATAATGGACAATCGTCCAAATTAGGACACTTGACAAGCTTTATTGCTCAATGAGAGCATTTCCCCGCCGATCATACGACGGTCATGCGGCAGGGGGATGCATGGTGCACAGTGCTTCACTTGGTCTTGCGGTTCTGGCCGGCGCCATGTTCGGCGCGCCCGCGCTGGGAAACAATCCGCCGCCGCTGCCGGCCGAGGAGCTGATGCAGGTCGAGACCCTCCCGGCCGACTACCCGAAAAGCTGGGCGCTGGTGCACGATTTCCACTTCAACGCCATCGTCGACGGTCGGATCGCGATCATCGATACTGCCAACCCGCAAGGCTCGCTCAAGGGCTTTGTCCGCGCGGCGCAGTTCGCCAACATGCTCTATGCGCCCGAAAAGCGCGAGATCTACACCTCCGAGACGTTTTACTCGCGCCTGACCCGCGGCGAGCGGACCGATGTCATCACCATCTGGGACACCGCCACGCTGCTGCCCAAGGGCGAGATCGTGCTGCCCGGAGGCAAGCGTCAACAGTCGGTCACCTACACCGGCACCTTCCAGCTCACCAATGGCGGCAAATGGGCGCTGGTGGCCAACTTTACCCCGGCGCAATCGGTAACCGTGGTCGACCTCGACGGGCGCAAGGTGCTGGGCGAAATCGATCTGCCGGGCTGCACCCATATCCATCCCACCGGCAGCCGTGGCTTTTCCAGCATGTGCGCGGATGGTTCGATGATATCGCTGGTGCTGGCAGCCGATGGCACGGTCGCCTCCTCGCAGGTGATCGAGAAGGCCCACGACATCGACACGCAGCCGCTTTTCGGGATGCCGGCGATGGTGGGCCAGACGGCATGGTTCGTCAGCTATACCGGACAATTGCGCGGCTATGACCTGTCCGGCGATGTCGCCCGACCGCTGCCTGCTCCGGCCCATGTCGGCAAGGCCGAGGGCGGCAGCCCGCAATGGCGTCCGGGCGGCTGGCAGGTCATTGCCAGCGATGCGGCGGGCCTGCTCTATGTGCTGATGAGCCCCAAGGGGCGCGAGGGCAGCCACAAGGACGGCGGGACCGAGGTCTGGGTAATTGACCCGGTCGCCGACAAGCGCCTGCGCCGCATCGATCTGGGCGGGCTTGCCACCTCGATCGCGGTCACCCGCGAGGCCAACCCGAGCCTGATCGCCGCGCGCCCCGACGGGCAGATCGATGTGTTCTCGGCCGCAGACGGCACGCTGCTGCGCCAGCTGGGTGCGACTGCCGCCTTCAATCCCACCGTCATCACTGTGGTGCCTTAGATGGCGGCGCTGGCTCTCTTCCTTGCGCTGGTGCTGCTTGGCGCAGCGGTGCACAAGGCGCTGCAACGCGAGCGTCTGACCCATGCGGTCGCCCGCCTATTGGGCCTGCCCGCGCCGCTGGCGGTGCTGGTGTTGGTCCTTGTCACGGTGCTTGAAGGACTCGCCGCGCTGGCCCTGCTGATCCCCGCCACGCTGGCCGCAGGCGCGGCTGGCGCGGCGATGATTTGGGCGCTCTATGCCGTCGCACTGCTGCGCCGGCGCGGCGCGGTGCTCGATTGCGGCTGCGACTTCCAACGCCGCGAAAAGCCGGTGGGCTGGCTGACGATCCTGCGCCCGGCGGTGCTCGCCGCGCTGGCAGCGACCTGCGCATGGGTTCCGCCCGCCGGCTGGACCATCGAAACGCCTTTCGCCGCCTCTGCTCTTCTCGCGTTGTGGCTGGCGGCATCCGAACTGGCCGCGCTTCCGGCCTTTGAACAACCGGACAGGAGAGCCAGATCATGATCCTCGCATCGCAGATCCTGCTGTGGGTGGCCGTCATCGTGCTTGCGGTGCTGGTAGCCGCGCTGGCGCGGCAGGTTGGCATCCTGCATGAGCGCATTGCGCCTGCCGGCGCGTTGACCTTGCATCAGCGCGTCAAGGTCGGCGACGTGCCCAACCCGCTCACCCTGCGCACCGCCGACGGCGGCAGCATCACCATCGGCGGCAAGCGCGCGGCGCGCAGCCAACTGCTGTTCTTCGCCGCGCCCGATTGCCCGATGTGCAAATCTCTGCTGCCGGTGCTGCGCGCCTCGGCCCGGGCGGAAAGCGACTGGCTCGATATCGTAATCGCCGGGGACGGAGACGAGGCCCCCTATCGCCGGATGCTGGCCCAGTACGATATCGCCCACCTGCCGCTGGTGCTGTCCGAGGCGCTGGGCCGCAGCTTCGGCGTGGCCAAGCTGCCCTATGGCGTGCTGCTCGATGAAGGCGGGCGCGTTGCCGCCCTCGGTCTCGTCAATAGCCGCGAACATCTCGAAAGCCTGTTCGAAGCCAAGGAACGCGGGGTGGCCTCGTTGCAGGACTACCTCGCCCGCCGTGAAGGGAGCATGCGTTGATGGCCGGGTTCGACAACTTCGCCGAAAGGCTGGCCCGCCGCCTCGCGCGTGGCACCTCGCGGCGCTCTTCTCTGGCGTGGCTGGGAATAGCGGTGACCGGCGCGGCGGCGATCCCTGCCCTTCCGGTGGCGCGCGCGGCGACGCCGGCCCACGGGGGCGGCACCGCTGGCCGCGTGCCGGTGACTTCGGGTTCGGAGCAGGATCCGGGCGATCGCAATTCCTGCGATTACTGGCGCTACTGCGCGATCGACGGCTTTCTGTGTTCGTGCTGCGGCGGCACCGTCAATTCCTGTCCGCCCGGCACCGAGGTCAGCCCGATCACCTGGATCGGCACCTGCACCAATCCGGCTGATGGCCGCGCCTATGTGATCAGTTACAATGATTGCTGCGGCGCCTCGTCATGCGGACAATGCCTGTGCAACCGCAACGAGGGCGATCGTCCGCAGGTCCGCCCGCAGGCGAACAACGACTACAATTGGTGCCTCGGTACCGAGAGCAGCATCTACAATTGCTCGCTGGCGGTGATCGTCGGTGTCGCCACGGAGGATGCCGGGTGAGCGGCCCGGCTGCCCTGCTGCTTTCGGCGCTCGGCCTGTGCGCCCTTGCCGTGGTCGGGCAGGCGGGGGCTGCACCCGCGGCGATGCCGGGTGTGGCCAACCCCGAACAGGCACGGATCGACTACATCCTTAAATGCCAGGGCTGTCACCAGCCCGACGGCAGCGGCGACATCGCCCATACGCCGCCGCTGAAAGGCGAGGTGGCGCGTTTTCTGCATGTCCCCGGCGGGCGCGAATTCCTTGCCCGGGTGCCGGGCGTGGCCTCCGTCGATCTCAGCGATGCGCGGCTTGCGCAGCTGCTGAACTGGACGGTGCTGCGCTTTGACCGCGCTCATGTGCCTGCGGATTTCGCGCCCTATTCCGCTGCCGAGATCGCCCAACTGCGCCGCCGTCCCATCCGGCTGGAACGGCAGGCAACCAGAGCCAGCCTTGTCACTGCAATAGGAGATCGTGCGCAAGGCGATTGAACGCAAAGAGGAAGGGGGTATGTCATGCGTAAACCCGTTTTGTGGGCTATTTCCGTCCCCAGCATCGCCCTTGCGGCCTGTCTGGCCGGATCGGCTTCGGCACAAGAGGCCGCAAGCGATCAGGCCGGCGAGATTATCGTCACCGCCAACAAGCGCGCTGAGAATCTTCAGGATGTGCCGATCTCGGTTTCTGCCGTCGGGGGCGAGGCGCTGGAGCGGGGCCGCACCACCCAGATCGACGAGCTGGTGACCATGGTTCCCAACCTCCAGCTGACCTCGACCGTGGGCGACAATACCCCGATCTTCGCCCTGCGCGGCGTCTCGCTCAACGATTTCAGCCTCAACCAGTCGGGTCCGGTCGCGACCTATTACGACGAGGTCTACAAGGGCAATTTCGCGCTGCTCGGGATTGCGTTGTTCGATCAGGAACGGGTCGAGGTGCTGCGCGGGCCGCAGGGAACGCTCTACGGCAAGAACACCACCGGGGGCGCGGTCAACCTCATCAGCCGCGCGCCCAAGCTCGGGCAGACAGAGGGCTATTTCAACCTCGGCTACGGCAATTTCGACCGGATCGACGTGAACGGGGCGATCAACACCCCGATCGGCGCAAATGCCGCGCTGCGGGTGGCGGGCACCTTCGCACGGGCCGACGGCTGGTTCGACAATGTGCTGCCGGGCAAGCCCGATCTTGCCAGCCTCCGCGAATATGGCCTGCGTGCGGCGCTTTATTTCGAACCCTCCGATGGGGTCGACATTACCCTGCGCGCCTCGACCAGCTACCAGAACCCGCGCAATTACGGAATCTTCGCGCAGCCCGAAGCGGTCAACCGGCCGGGCCTCGAGCGGCGCGAGATCGCTGCCAACGAAACCACGCGCCGCCGGGCGCGCACCTATTCGCTGGCCTTGACGGCGAATATCGACCTCTCCGACACGCTGTCGCTGACCAGCATCAGCTCGTGGGACAAAGGCACCCTCAATTTCGTCGAGGACACCGATGGGCAGGGCATCGCGCTGCTCGAAATCCCCTATTTCGCCCGCGCCAACCAGATCGCACAGGACCTGCGCCTGTCGAGCGACTTCGACGGGCCGTTCAATTTCATCGTCGGCGCCTACTACAACCGCGAAAAGGTGTTCAACGCCTCGACCTTCAAGATCGCGCAGGATGTCGCCTCGGGCGGGGATGTTGACGGCGACGGGGATGTCGATGATGCCGATTGCGCCGCAACCACCGCGGGCGAGGCCTGCCAGTTCGGCAACAGCTTCGACCAGATCAAGAAAAGCTTCGCGATCTACACCGACATGAGCTTCGAACTGAGCGATATGGTCGCGCTCAAAGGGGGCCTGCGCTTCACCCGCGACACCGGCCGTCAGCCCAATTTCATCGCCCAGCAGATCGGGCCTTCGGGTGCGGTGCTGGGGGTGACCATCCCGACCCCGGCGAGCCCGCTCAGCTATGGCATCAGCGACCTGTCGGGCAAGATCGGGGTCGATTTCCAGGTGACGCCGGACAACCTCATCTATGCCACCTACAGCCGCGGCTTCCGCGCGCCGAGCTTCAACGCGCAGGCCTTCTTCGATCCCTCGGAGCTGAACGTCGCCAAGGCGGAGGAAGTCGATTCCTTCGAATTGGGTTCCAAGAACCAGTTCGCCGACCGTGCGGTGACGCTCAATCTCGCCGCGTTCTACTACAAGTATCGCAACCAGCAGTTCATCAATGTCGATCCCACCACGGCAGCACAGACCCTGCTCAACATACCGCGCTCGCGAATCTGGGGCGGCGAGGCGGAACTGACCGCGCGGGCGTCGGACGCGCTCACCTTGCGCGGCAGCCTCGGCGTGCTCGACACCCGGATCCAGCGCGGCACGGTGAGCGGGGTCAACGTTGCGGGCAACGATCTCACCAACGCCCCCGCGCTGACCGCTTCGATCGGGGTCGACGCGACCTTCTACGAAGGCGATGCCGGCAGTTTCAGCGGGACGATCGACCTCGCCTACACCGCCAGCCAGTTCTTCGACGTGGTCAACACCCCGCGCCTCGAACAGGACGACTATGCGCTGCTTTCGGGCTTCATCCGCTGGCAGAGCGCCGACGCTAGGTTCAACGCCTCGGTCTGGGGCAAGAACCTGACGAACGCGTTCTATTTTACCTCGCGGGTCGATCTGCTGGCCGGGTTCGGGTTCGATTACAACCATGTCGCAGCACCGCGCACCTATGGCGTGACGCTCGGCACGACGTTCTAGGGGAGATGGCAGGATGAGCGGATACCGGATGCTGATCGGCGGCAGGCTGGTGGAGGGCAGCGCCTGTCTCGATGTCATCAATCCCGCAACCGGCGCGCCCTTCGTCCGTGTGCCGCGCGCTTCGCAGGCCGATGCCGATGCTGCCATCGCGGCGGCCAAAGCGGCGCTGCCAGGCTGGGCGGGGGTGCCCTTCGGCGAGCGGCAGGCGCGGCTCGTCGCACTCGCCGATGCGGTCGCGGCGAACAGGGACGAGCTGGCCCGGCTGATCACCCAGGAACAGGGCAAGCCGTTGCCCGAAGCCATCGGCGAGGTCGCCTGGACCGAGGGCTATCTGCGCCACTACGCGACGCTCGAACTGCCCGATCGGGTGATTCAGGACGACGAGAAAGGCTATGTTGCCGTCCAGCATCGGCCCTTGGGCGTGATTGTCGGGATCATCGCGTGGAATTTCCCGCTGCTGGTGGCCTGCTGGAAGATCGGCCCGGCGGTGCTGGCGGGCAACGCGATCGTGCTCAAGCCTGCGCCCTCCACCCCTGTCACCGCTCTGCGGCTGGGCGAGCTTTGCCGCGACATCTTCCCTGCGGGCGTCGTCAACATCATCACCGATGCCAACGACCTCGGCCCCTATCTCACCAGTCACCCGGATGTCGCCAAGGTTGGCTTCACCGGATCGACCGCCACCGGCAAGGCGATTGTCGCATCGGGTGCGAACACGCTGAAGCGCATCACGCTGGAGCTGGGCGGCAATGACCCGGCGATCGTGCTAGAGGATGTCGACGTGCGCGAGACGGCCAAGGCGATCTTCGCCAATGCCTTCCTCAATTGCGGGCAGGTGTGCCTTGCCATCAAGCGCGCCTATGTCCACGCCGACATCTACGATGCCATGTGTGCCGAACTGGCGCGGCTCGCCGAGGAAGCCATCGTCGGCGACGGGCTGGAGCAAGGCACCACGATCGGCCCGATCCAGAACAAGGCGCAATTCGAGAAGGTCAAAGCCTTCCTCGAAACCGCCCGCCGGGATGGCACGATCATCGCCGGCGGCGAAGTGCTGGAGCGCGACGGCTATTTCCTGCGCCCCACGGTGGTGCGCGACGTTTCGGACGGCCACACCATCGTCGACGAGGAACAGTTCGGTCCGATCCTGCCTGTCATTTCCTTCGACGATGTCGAGGACGTGATCGCGCGGGCCAACCGCAGCGACTATGGCCTCGGCGGATCGGTGTGGTCGAAGGACATTGCACGAGCGGCGCAGATTGCCGGGCGGATCGAAAGCGGGCAGGTGTGGGTCAACCAGCACGTCGCCATCGGCCCGCACATCCCGATGGCGGGGTTCAAGAACTCGGGCCTCGGGGTTGAGCAGTCGGTCGAAGGGCTGACAGAATATACCCAGATCCAGGTCATCAACGTGGCGCGGTGAAAATGGAAAGCCCAAGGGAAAGCTATGCCAAGGGGCCGACATCGCCCCCGCTTCTTGAAGATACCATCGGCGCGGCGTTGACGGCCGCAGCGGCGCGCTGGGGCGAGCGGCTGGCGCTGGTCTCGATGCATCAGGGCATCCGCATGAGCTGGGCCGAGCTTGATGCCGAGGCCGAGCGGGTTGCCTGCGGGCTGCTCGACCACGGCGTTGCCAAGGGCGATCGCGTCGGCATCTGGGCGCCCAACTGCGCGGAGTGGGCGGTAATCCAGTTTGCCACGGCCAAAATCGGCGCGATCCTCGTCAACATCAATCCGGCCTATCGCATGAGCGAGGTCGAATATGCGCTGAACAAGGTCGGGTGCAGCGCGCTCGTGACCGCCGCGCGGTTCAAGACCAGCAACTATATCGCGATGCTGCGCGAGCTGGGGCCAGAGCGCTTGCCGCATCTGAAACTGATGGTGGCGCTGGGCGCGGAACGGCATGAGGGTTTCAAGGCGTGGGACGACCTGCGCGTCGCACGCGATCCTGCGCGCCTCGCGGCCGCGGCTGCCGGAATTTCGTGCCACGATCCGATCAACATCCAGTTCACCAGCGGCACCACCGGCTTTCCCAAGGGCGCAACGCTTACCCATCACAATATCCTCAACAACGGCTATTTCACCGCGCAGACGATCAAGGTCGGGCCGGAGGATCGCATCTGCATTCCGGTGCCGCTCTACCACTGCTTCGGCATGGTGCTGGGCAACCTCGCGGCGCTCACCAGCGGGGCGGCGATGGTCTATCCGGGCGAGTCCTTCGATCCGGTCGCGACCTTGCAGGCGGTTGCGGCCGAAGGCTGCACCGCGCTTTACGGTGTGCCCACCATGTTCATCACCATCCTCGGCCAGACCGGGCTTGGCGATTACGACGTCTCGACCTTGCGCACCGGGATCATGGCCGGGGCGACCTGTCCTGTCACCGCGATGCGCGGGGTGATGGACAAGCTCAACATGCGCGAAGTCACCATCGGCTACGGCATGACCGAGACCAGCCCCTTGACCACGCAGACCGCGACCGACGATCCGCTGACCGAAAGGGTCGAGACGGTGGGCCGCGTCCACCCGCATGCCGAGGCCAAGATCATCGGCCCTGATGGCAAGACCCTACCGCGCGGCGAGCAGGGCGAATATTGCTCGCGCGGCTATGCGGTGATGCTGGGCTATTGGGACGATCCCGAAAAGACCGCCGAGGCAATCGACGCTGAAGGTTGGATGCATTCGGGCGACCTCGCGACGATGGACGAAAACGGCTATGTCCGGATCACCGGGCGGATCAAGGACATGATTATCCGCGGGGGCGAGAACATCTACCCGCGCGAGATTGAAGAATATCTCCTCACCCATCCCGGCATCGCCGATGCCCAGGTGTTCGGCGTGGCGGACGAGGTCTATGGCGAGGAAGTATGCTGCTGGGTCATCCCGCGCCCCGACGTGCAGCTCCTCCCAGAGGACGTGATCGCCCACTGCAAAGGGAAGATCGCCCATTACAAGGTGCCGCGCCATGTGCGGATCGTCGACAGCTTCATCATGACCGTCACCGGCAAGGCGCAGAAGATCGAGATGCGCAAGGTGATGGAGGCTGAATTGTCGGCCAGCGCATCACCGGCCCCCAAGTCCCCGGATCAGGGATCGACCCGATGACCAAGACCTTGCTTCTGCTCGCTGCCGCCACCGCCGCCCCGCTCGCGGCGCTGGCTGCGCTCGCCTCGCCGCCCGCTGCTGCTGCGGCGGCGGCTGCCTCGCCGCCCGCTGCACCTGCCGCCTTCGCGCCTTGCGCGGTTTGCCATGCGGTCAAGAAAGGCGAGCGGTCGGGCTTTGGCCCCAATCTTTACGGGGTGGCGGGCACGCGCGCGGGGGCGGTGGCCGGATATGCCTTCTCGCCTGCGATGAAGAAGGCGGAGGTGGTCTGGAACCGTGACACCCTGGATCGCTTCATCGCCGCCCCGCAGGCGGTGGTACCGGGCACCAAGATGGCCTTTGCCGGGGTGAAGGATGCCGCCAAGCGCAAGGCGATCGTCGACTATCTGATGGCGCTGAAATGAGCGCTGCCTTGGTCCTGCGCGAGGAGAACGGGCCGGTCGCCGGGCTGGTGCTGAACCGTCCCGGGCAGGGCAACAGCCTGTCGGCGGGACTGGTGGCGGGATTGCGCGCCGAGCTTGCGGCGCTGGCCCCGCGCGAGGATATCAAGGTGATCGTCCTGTCCGGTGCGGGCGGGCGGATTTTCAGCGCCGGGCACGATCTTACCGAATTCACCGGCGAGCCTGACGAGGAGGCTTTGCGCGCGGATTTTGCCGGGCTGGTCGCCCTGATGCGGCAGGTGATGGCGCAGCCGCAGATCGTGATCGCCAAGGTCGAAGGCGTCGCTACCGCCGCGGGCTGCGAGCTGGTGGCAGCCTGCGATCTGGCACTGGCGTCGGCTGCCGCGCGCTTCGCCGTGCCCGGGGTCAATATCGGCTTCTGGTGCCATACGCCGCAGGTGCTGCTGGAGCGGACCGTGGGGCGCAAACACGCGATGATGATGCTGGCAACTGGCAGCCTGTTCGCGGCCGATCACGCGCTGCGCATCGGCCTTGTCAATGCGGTGCATCCGGTGGACGAACTCGACGCGGCAGTCGATGCCCTCGCTCGCACCATCGCCAGCAAGCCCGCTTCGGTGCTGCGCAGGGGCAAGCGCTCGTTCCAGCGCCAGTGCCGTCTGCCGCTGGAGGAGGCCTATGAATTCGTTCAGGGCGAGGCGCTTGCCAACATCCTCCATCCCGACGCGGCCGAGGGCATCGCCGCCTTTCTGGAAAAGCGTCCGCCGCGCTGGTGAGGTACGGCCCTACCCCGGGCGGGCCTTGCGCAGCCGATAGAAGATGCCGCTTTCATCGTAGCCCGTCAGTTCCAGAACCCCGCTCACCGTGAACACCCGTGTCTCGCTGGTCGGGAAGGGTGTGTCGGCGTAGACCTCGATAAATTGGTTGGGGGCGGCGTGGAAGTGGAACGGACAGCCGGGCGGATAACCGAGCAGAACGAAATGCTTCTGGGTCTTGCCCGTGGTGAGCGGCATCATCCAGCCCGCCACCGTGATGCGCTTGCCCGCTAGCGCCTTCACCTGCGGGGTGAATCGCGGCTTGGAGACGATGAAGCCCTGCGCGTCGGTGCGGGTGGTCTCACCGGTGGATTCGAGCACCTTCCATGACACCCCGCCCTTGGGCGTGGCGGCGGGCTTCCACACGTCCTCGACCACGCGCCCGGCCTTGTAATCGGGGGCCTGCGCGCTGGTGGCCGGGCCGATGGTTCCAAGCCCCAGCGCCGCCAGCATCACCAATGCGCCGCGCCAGAGTGCCAGTTCGATCGTGTCAGAGGAAATCATCGGATCAAATCCTTGCCAGAATCTGTGCAGGATCAAGGCGATAGACGGTGAGCGCGGGCAACAGCGCGGCGAGCGCACCAATCCCCACCACGCCTGCGAGCACTGCCAATTCGGCGGGGAGCGGTTGCCATGGGACAAGCCCGAGTTCGGCCAGCGTCGGATAGGTCTGCCGCGCCGCCATGATCAGACCGTGCGCCGCAATCCAGCCCGTCACAGCGCCCGCGAGGGCTGTCAGCATGCCTTCGAGCATCACCGTGCCGAACACCTGGCCTCTGGTCGCCCCCATCACCCGCAGCAGCGCCAGATCGCCTTCGCGCGCCCGGGCAATGCCGACCAGAGCGACGAAGATTGCAAGTCCGCCCATGGCAGCAAGCAGCCAGCCGAACACGCGGATCGCATCGAAGCTCGCGCCGGCCAGATCCAGCAGCCTTGCCATCTCGGTCGCGGGGACGGCGGCCTGCAAAGCGCTCTGGCGGTTGACCATCGCCGGCACCCGCAGCGCGCCGGCCGCATTGCCGTAGGTCACGAGCAGCGCAGTAAGCTCGGGTTCGAGCGCATCGGGGCCGGTTTCGTGTTCGTGATCGTGTTCGCCAGCTCCTTCCTCGTGATTGGCTTCGATACCATGAACCTGCCACACGCTCTCGACACTGGTCAGGATCAACCGGTCGGCCACACCCCCGGTCGGCGCCATGATGCCCACCGTGACGAAGGGTGCGTGATCATGGCCTTGGTCCTGTCCGTCTTCGCTGCCCAGGCCGTGGCTGCCGGTGAACTTCTGGCCCGGTCTTGCCCCGGTCGCGCGGGCCACTTCCGCGCCCAGCACGGCCTCCATCGGAGCCGCAAAGGCGCGGCCTTCGGCCAGCCGCGTGCGGTAAAGCTGAGCGAAGCCGGCGTCCGTGCCAACGATCCGGTAGCCGCGAAAATTGTCTCCCAGAGCGAGCGGCACCACCCGCGCCACGGCCGGATCGCGCTCGACCAGCGCACGGGCTTGGATCGGGATGTTGCCGGTCGGCTGGTCGACATGCAGCACGCTCGACAGGATCAGCTGGAGCGGCGAGCCCTTGGCGCCAACCACCAGATCAATGCCGGCCGTATCGCGCGCCAAGCGGGTATTGGCCTGGGTGCCGAGTTGCAGCAGCAGCACCAGCATGGCGACCGCGATCCCCAGCAGCACCATGTTGAGCAAGCTGGTCAGCGGCCGATCGCGCAGATAGGCGAGCGCGAGCGAAATCATGCCGCGATCCGCCCTTCGGCCAGCGTCAGTGTGCGCGGCACGTGGGGGCGCAGCCGTTCGTCGTGGGTGGCGATGATCAGCGCCGCACCGGCCTCGTCGGCGAGATCGGCAAGCAGCCTTGCGACGATCGCGGCATTGGTCTGATCGAGCGCCGAGGTAGGCTCGTCCGCCACCAGGATCGCCGGCCGCACGGCGAGCGCGCGGGCGATCGCGGCGCGCTGCGCTTCGCCCTGGCTCAGCTGATGCGGACGGGCATTGGCTCGCCCGGCGATGCCGAGCCGTTCGAGCAGGTGCGCGATCAGTGCCGGATCGCTGCGTCCCGTCTGGAGCTTTTGCGCCAGCACGAGATTGGCGCTTAGAGAAAGGGCCGAGACCAGCCGCAGTGTCTGAAACACGATCCCGAAGTGGCGGCGACGGATGGCGTCATTGATCGGAGCATCGTCCAGTGTCACCTTGCCGGTGTCGGGCTGGGCAAGGCCGCACAAGCAGGCGAGCAGCGTCGATTTGCCCGAACCGGACGGGCCGAGCAGCAGCATCTTTTCGCCACTTCTCAGCGTGAGGGAGATATCTAGGAGCACTTGCCGGCCCGCATAGGCCTTGCTCAGATTGCGCACGGTAAGCATCATCTCAGATGAGCAACACCTTGTTGTCGGCGCTGATGGAGCCGTTGCCATCGCGGCTTTCCGAGAGCTTGGGGCGCTCTGTCTTTGCCTCCGAAGGTGCTTCGCGGCGGTCTTGCCTTTGCCGCTCGGGCGCGGCGGCCTGCGGCGACTGCTCGGCCGGGGCCGCCGGTTGCCCGACAGGGGGCTGCATCCCTGCCATGCGTCCAGCAAAGGGATTGAGACTGTGCGAGCCGAACATTCCTGCCAGGCCGTCAAGATCGCAGGCCTGCGCGGGGCTTGCGAAGGACAGGAAGGCAAACAGCCAAGCGACGGGGGCGAGCACAATACGCGTTATTGTCATCGCTAGATGATATAACACAACATTTCCAGGAACGTCCATGCACCTTGCCTTGTCCTCCGGATTAATGCCGATGGTGCTGGCGCAAGCGGCTCCAATGGGCGGCGAGCAGCAGACCTGCGCCGGTCATGGTCAGGCCCCGTTCGCCGATCTCGTTGTCCATCAACAGACCGCCCATCAGCGCAGCGAAGGCCGAAAGCACCATCATGGTCTGCGCTTTGCCTGGCGCGCCGCGCAGCAGCACCGGTCCGCTCACCAGCAGCACCGGCCCGATCAGCGCGGCATGGAACCACTCGTTATGGCGCAAGGGTTCCGGCAGGGCGGCAAACACCACCACCGGCAGGCTCGTCAGCAACCAGGGCAGGGCGAGACAGTGTAGCAGGCATAACACCGATAGTCCCATGCCGAAGCGATGCCACGGCGCTTTGTCCGGCGCCGGCGAAGGTGAACTTGCCATATGTTGCCCCTATTGCGTAATGATACATCATTACATAGAAAGCCCGCGCGCCACTGCAAGAACCAGACGACAGGATTTGCACATGACCCTTTCCGCCCCCGTTGCCGACTCCCGCCTGCCCGTCACCGTGCTTTCGGGCTTCCTCGGCGCAGGCAAGACCACGCTGCTCAACCACATCCTCGCCAACCGCGAAGGCAAGCGGGTGGCGGTGATCGTCAACGACATGAGCGAGGTCAACATCGACGCCGATCTGGTGCGCGGCGGCGAGGCGGCGCTGTGCCGCGCAGAGGAAACGCTGGTCGAGATGACCAATGGCTGCATCTGCTGCACCTTGCGCGACGACTTGCTCAAGGAAGTGCGCAAGCTCGCCGAGGAGGGCCGCTTCGATTACCTCGTGATGGAAAGCACCGGGATTTCGGAACCCCTGCCCGTGGCCGCGACCTTCTCGTTCCGGGACGAATATGGCGAATGCCTTGGCGATGTCGCGCGGCTCGATACGATGGTGACGGTGGTCGACGCGCTCAACCTCTTGGCCGACTATTCGAGCACGGATCTGCTCTCGGCCCGCGGCGAGACGGCGGGCGAAGGCGATGATCGCAGCCTGGTGGGCCTGCTGGTCGAACAGATCGAATTCGCCGACGTGGTGATCGTCAACAAGGCCAGCGCCGTGCCGCCCGAACAGCTCGCCATGGTCAAAAAGGTGGTCGCCTCGCTCAATGCCGATGCACGCATCATAGAGGCCGACTTCGGCAAGGTCGCGCTCGACGCGATCCTCGATACCGGCCTTTATGACGAAGAGCGATCCGAACAGCACCCGCTGTGGATGAAGGAGCTTTTCGACTATGCCAGCCACCGCCCCGAGAGTGAGGAATATGGCGTCGAAAGCTTCGTCTATCGCGCCCGCCGCCCGTTCCATCCGGCGATGTTCTACCGCTTCCTGACCAGCGATGCGCTCGACAGGGTGATCCGCGCCAAGGGGCATTTCTGGCTTGCTACCCGCACCGATTTCCTCGGCGAGCTGGCGATTGCCGGGCACCAGAAGACGGTGAGCCGCATGGGCCGCTGGTGGGCCGCAGTGCCCAAGAACCGCTGGCCCGACGACGGCACCTTCGAACAATTCGTCGTCAAGCAGTGGCACCCGGTCTGGGGCGACCGGCGGCAGGAGCTTGTGTTCATCGGCATCGGGCTCGACAAGGCGGCGATCACCGCAGCGCTGGATGCCTGCCTTGTCCCGACCGACGAATTCACGCCCGAAAAATGGGAACGCCTCAACGATCCCTTTCCCGCTTGGGGCGATGCGGCCGTTCCCGTCGATGCCTGACGTGCGCGACCTTGAGCCGGCGCGAAGTTTTGGCTCTGGCTTGGGCGCATCAGCACTGCGCCTGCGACCGGTTTGCGGCTCGGCAATGGCCTTACCGGGCGCGAGATTGCTGCGGCGTTCGGTTGCGTGGCGCCCAACGCGCACGAGATATCCCCGGTGCCGATAGCGGCTTGGGCGCACCGCTTGCCGCTCAGGCCCCCAAATGCCAAAGGGCGGAGCAGGGTGTCGCCTGCTCCGCCCGCCGTGGTCACGCCCGAAGGCGCGTGATCAGAAGCGCGCCGTTATGCCCAGGAACATCGTCCGTCCGATGCCCGAGACCGGGTAGGCCGAGCTCGACAAGTAGGGTTTCTCGTCGGTCAGGTTATTGATGCCGCCGTAGAAGGTAATCTCGTCGGTGGCATCGAGATTGAAGGCGAGGTTGTGCAGCCAGTATTCCGGCGCGAAGCCAGCCGGGCCGAATTCCTCCTGGATGCGTTCGATCTGGATGACCGAGGCAACCGCCGTCGAACCGATATACTGCACCCCGTAGTTGAGAGTGAAGTCGCCGCGGTTCCAGGTGACCGAGCCGTAGCCCGACCATTCCGGAGCGCCCAGCTCGCGCAGGCCCGGATTGACGAAGGTCGGATCAACGGGATCGAAGAAGCGGTTGAGCCGCTCGGTCCAGTTGCCACCGACATTGAGGTTGAAGTTGTTCTCGCCCAACGCGAAGCCGTAGTTGACCTGGAAGTCGACCCCGCGCGTTTCCAGCTTGGCAAAGTTGATCTGGGTCTGGCGCAGGAAGTTGAAACCGAAAGGCGTTGCCGAACCCGGTCCGTTACGTTCAAACAGGTCGCAAAAGTCGTTCGGGAAGGTCGGCAGGTCGTAGCAGGAATTGACGATATCCTGCGCGGTCACGGCCTGGATCGCGTCCTTGATCTCGATCGCATAATAGTCCGCCGAAATCGAAAGGCCGGGCAGGAAGCGTGGCTTGATCACCGTGCCCACCGTCCAGGTGGTGGCGGTTTCCTCCTTCAGGTTCGGGTTGCCACCGCTGGTGCCCGAGAAGCGCGCGGTAAGCGGATCTTCGTAGGGCGAGATGCCAGCGCCGGGGTTGCCGTTGATGAAGTCGGCATTGAAGCCGAGCGCGATCGCCTCCGCGATACAATTGGCGCGCCGGTTGGGCGTGTCATCGATCAGGTTGGCATCGCACGGGTCGGAAGGCCGGAAGGTCGCGCCCTGCTGGGGATCGAACAGTTCCGAGATGTTGGGCGCGCGGATGGCCCGAGCGTAAGTGCCGCGGAAGCGAATGTCCTCGACCGGGGCCCATATGCCGTTGACATTCCAGGTGAAGGCGCCGCCCACGGTCGAGTAATCGGCATAGCGACCAGCCGCACCGAAGGTGAGTTCGTGAAAGAACGGCGTGTCGGACAGCACCGGCAGGAGGATTTCCCCGAACACTTCGACCACGTCGAAAGAACCGCCGGAATTGAACTGGCGGGTCTGGGCGTCAAACAGCAGTGACTGGTTGTCCGAGATGTCGCCGATGAAGGTGCCGGCCGGGCCTGCCGGCGAACCTTCGGGCAGGTTGCCAAGCAGCAGATCGTTGAAGCGCGACCGCGACTTTTCCTTGCGGTATTCCGCGCCCAGCGAGAACTGCACCGCCCCGCCCGGGAGGTTGAAGAAGGCGCCAGTGTCGCCGTTCAACAGGCCGGTCACCACGGTCTGCTCGAGACGGAAGCGATCGGTGGTCGGGGTGGTGATGAAGTCCACACCCGCCTGGCTCACCGAGTTGACTCCGTTGAACAGGCTCACCGGCACACATTGGCCGTCACCCGGACGGAAGGTAAAGAAGCCGGGTGCGATCACCGGGAAGAATTCCGAACCGGGATGCGGAGGCGCGGTCGGATCGAGCGTCGAGCGACAGATCGGCTGGCCATTGGCGGGGTTGGTCACCACGTCGATTGCGGCGAAGAGGCGATCGTACAGCACCGAGTTGCTGAAGGTATCAGCGTTGTCGCTGCGCCCGTAGTTGCCCACCAGTTCATACTTCAGGTGCGGCGTAATCTCGCCTTCGATACCGCCGACGATCCGGTAGGTCTCGCGCTTGGAGGTGGAGATGCCCGGCCCCAGATCAAGAAAGTCGCGGCTGATGCGCAGACCGCCCGCTTCGTCCGCATCGGCCTGAAGCACGTCCGGAATGAAGGGGTTATCCGGCGCGATGAACAGGCTGTCGTAGAAGCTGTTGTAGTTGTTGCGGCTGGTGGTGTTGGTGCGGACATACTTCGCGTCGAGCCAGACGCGGGCAGCTGTCGAGAATTCGAAGCTGGTGCGCAGGTTGGCATAGATGCGCTCGGATTCGGGGATCAAGGAGGTTTCGTTGGTCCGCTCGACCGCACCATCACCGCTGAACTGGTTGGAGGCGGTGGCGATGATGCCGTCGACAAACGGCCGCACGCCGCCTTCCGGCGTGGTCACGTAGCAGCCACCCCCGCCGAAGCCGGTACGCCCGATGTAGCTTTCGTTACAGTCGGGGATGCCGTTGTTGTTCACATCGGCCGAGAAGTAATCGAAATCATTACGGAACACGAGGCCGGCGTTTGAGGAGATGGCGAAGCGCGGATCGGCGCCAATCACGAAGGCCGGCGCGTTGGCCGCGCGGTCGACCAGCGCCTGTTCGGCTGGGGTGATGCCGCCGGGAAACAGCGTGGCGACTTGCGCCGGGGTTGGGATCAGCGGACCGAATGGGAAGCGGGTGTTGTTCGGGCCCGGGCCGCCAAGCCGGAAGCGGCTGGCAAAGTTCGGCATGGTGGCCGGGTTGATGTCCCCGCGCTGGAAGCGGCGCAGCGGGTTGGCATAGGTGGTCGAATTGTTGCCGCGTCCGTTGTCGCGGGTGAAGGAACGGTCGCCCAGCAGGATCTCGTCATCCTGCGTGTATCCGGCCGCCAAGGTGATGTTGCCCCGGCCTTCCGCGAAATTCTGGCCGATGACACCTTCGAGACGATAGCTCTTGCCGTCGCCCTTGGTCGAAAGCCCCATCTGCCCGTCGAGCTGGATGCCTTCGAAATCGCGCTTGAGAACGTAGTTGACCACGCCCGTCACCGCATCCGCGCCATAGACCGCCGATGCGCCCCCGGTCAGCACTTCGACACGCTCGATCAGGGCGTTGGGAATGGTAGAGACGTCGACCGTCTGCGAACCGGCCACACCCGAGACGTGACGCCAGCCATCGACCAGCACCAGCGTCCGGTTCGAGCCGAGCTGGCGCAGGTTGAGCGTCGCCTGGCCCACGCCGCCACCGCCGCGTTCGAGCGAGTCGGCCACCGTGCCCGACGCAATCAGCGCCGGGATCTGGCGCAGCGCGGCAGTCACGTCGGTCGCGCCGAAATTTCGGAAATCCTCAGCATCGAGCGTGCTGATTGGCAGCGGCGCCGCTGCGTTGGGATCGCGTGCGATGCGCGAGCCGGTGACGATGATCTGCTCGCTGGCGGATTCATCGCTCGCGGACTCTTCGGCGACACTGTCCTGCGCCAGTGCATTCGCCGGGGCGAGCCCGGTGACGAGCAGTGCAGCGGCAAGCGCCGACAGCGACGAAGTTTGGCGGGTAAGGGCGGAATAACGCATTGAGGCTCCTCGCGTAGGTCGTCATTCGAGATCGCGGCTGAGCCCGAGGTAGGGCCGCCAAAGTTGCGCGACACAGCTCAAATCGGGCGCGACGACCATCGCCCGCGAATGAAACTGCCCGGTTCGTCCTGCGTGAGGTGCCGGCCGAAGCGCTGCGCTGTCCGGCTTGGGTCACCCCGATGAGAGGTTTTGCTGCAAAATCGTGCAACAAAGTGAATGAAAATTGTCGCAGGCCAGCCGCGCGGACAACCCGTTTACGGCCTGTATTGCGGGATAAGCCGGATTTTGGTTGGCGAGTGTCGCTCAACGGCAACAGGTGACTGCCGCAGGCGGGACGGCCCCGGCATGCGCCGAGGGTGATGTTTTTGCGGGTTCGCTTCGCCCGGCTCGCTCTGCTAGCACCCCCGGCATGAGCGAATGGATCGGTGAAGCGCGTGCGGCGATCGCGGCAGCGCGGGCATATTGCGATGCGGTGCGGCACCGGCTGAACGAGCGGGTGGCACCACGCGGCGTGCCCGATCCGGCCCTAATCGCGCGCGAGCAGCACGCGGTGCATGGTTTCGCCTGGGCAGCGGCCACGCTTGCGGCGATCGAGGCGACCTGCGACTGGGCCGCGCGTGCGGCCGGTGCGGGCCGCTTCACTGAGGCCGATTCGCTCACGCTGCGGATCGCTCTGGGCGAGGCGCTTGGCCAGATCGCTTACGGTTTGCCGATGAGCGCCAGCGAAGTCGTGCGTCCTTCGGCCTTCGGTTGCGAGGCTGAGGCGCGCGCGCTGACTGCGGATCCGGCGGTCGCGCGCTTGCTTGGCGAGGGCAGCACGACCGAGACGCGCGCGGCCTTGGCAGCGCTCCTCGCCGATGGCGCACGGCCCGATGAAACCCTGGGCGACGAGACGCTGGATCTGGTGCGCGAACAGTTCCGCGCCTTCACCGCCGAAAGGATCAGGCCGCACGCCCATGGCTGGCACCTGGCCGACGCGCTGATCCCCGATGCGGTGATCGCCGAAATGGCGCAGCTCGGCGTATTTGGCGTGTGCATTCCGGTGGAGCATGGCGGCCTCGGGCTGGGCAAGCTGGCGATGGCGGTGGTGTCCGAGGAGCTTTCGCGCGGGTGGATCTGCGCCGGCAGCCTTGGCACCCGTTCGGAGATTGCCGGCGAGCTCATCGCCCACAACGGCACGCCCGAACAGAAGGCGCACTTCCTGCCGCGCATTGCCGATGGCTCCTGCCTGCCGACCGCGGTTTTCACCGAGCCCGATACGGGTTCCGATCTCGCGGCGGTGCGCACTCGCGCCGAGCGGCAGCCCGATGGAAGCTGGAAGGTGACGGGCGCCAAGACCTGGATTACCCACGCGGCCCGGGCCGATCTGATGACCATGCTGGTACGCACCGATCCCGCGCAGCCGGGCTATCCGGGCCTTTCGATGCTGCTCGCCACCAAGGCCCGCGGGACGCCCGAGGTGCCGTTTCCCGATGCCGGGATCGACGGCAGCGAGATCGAAGTGCTCGGCTACCGCGGCATGAAAGAATATGCGCTCGGTTTCGACGGGTTTGGCGTGGCAGCCGACGGGCTGCTGGGCGGACGCGAGGGGCAGGGCTTCAAGCAGCTGATGCGGACCTTCGAAGGTGCCCGAATCCAGACCGCCGCGCGCGCCGTCGGTGTCGCGTGGAATGCCTTCGATCTGGCATTGGACTATGCCCTGGGGCGCAAGCAGTTCGGCCAGCCGCTGATCGCCTTCCCGCGCGTGGCCGACAAGCTCGCGCTGATGGTGGCCGACATCGTCATGGCCCGCGAGCTGACCTATCTCGCCGCCCGCGCCAAGGACCGCGAGGCGCGCTGCGACATCGAGGCGGGCATGGCCAAGCTGCTCGCCGCACGTACCGCCTGGGCGGCGGCGGACAACGCGGTGCAGATCCATGGCGGCAATGGCTATGCGCTCGAATATCCGATCAGCCGGGTGCTGTGCGATGCGCGGATACTCAACATCTTCGAAGGCGCAGCCGAAATCCAGGCGCAGGTGATCGGACGCGGACTGCTGGGCGCGCAGGCGCAGGCCAAGGCCGCCTAGAGGATCCTGCGAGCCAGTGCCATCGGCGGCGCGATGCGCTCGCCGTCGAGGCCGAGTGCGGTCTTGAGATCGACATGGCGCGGCCGGTCGCCGCGCAAACGGATCATGCGCTCCACCCGCCGCACCAGCAGCGCGGGATCGAAGGGCTTGCGGATGAAGTCCTGCGCCCCGGCATAGATCGCCCGGGCTTCGTCGGCATCGCCGCCCACGGCGGTGAACATGATCACGGGCAAATCATAGTGGCGCGCGGACTGGCGCAAACGGCGCAGCAGCGAGAGGCCGGATTCGCCCGGCATGGTCTGATCGAGCAGCACGAGGTCGGGCTGCTTGCGGCGCAGACAGTCCCATGCGGCCTCGGCGCTGGTGACCCAACCGCAGGCATGGCCGGCATCGATCAGCACCTCGCTCACCCGTTCGGCGATAAGTTCGTCGTCATCGACAATCAGGATGCGGGCCATCGTATCGGGCTTTTCTCAGGTTGTTTCCGGCTGCCCTGTTAACCATGCCATGTTCAAGGACGGCTTGCCGCGGCGCTCCGCAATTGCCCCTAGCGCCGGCGCTGCGCCTCGCCGCCTTGCCGCCTTGCCGCTGTCATCCGGCGCTGCCATGTCTTAAGCGATGATTCGCGAATTCTCTGCCGACGATGCCTTCTCCCCCTTTCTGCCGGCCGAGGGGATTCACAACCTGCGCGACTATGGCGGTTATGCCGTGCCGGGCGGCGGGCGCGTGCGCACCGGCCTGCTGTTCCGCTCGGGTCAGCATATGGAGGCGAGCGAAGCCGATCTTGAACTGCTCCATGCGCTCGATATCCGCACCGTCATCGATCTGCGCGGGACGAGCGAGCGTGCGGCTTTCCCCTGCCGCCGCCACCCCCAATTTGCCGCCGAGGTGATCGCCCATCAGGGCGAGACCAGCAATTCGCCGCCGCACGAAGGCGGGGGCGGCAAGGAGGTGATGACACCGCAGAAGGCGCGCGAGCGGATGCTGGCGGTCTACCGGCGGATGCCGGTCAATCCGGCGATGATTTCGATCTTCTCGCGCTATTTTGCCGCGCTCGACGAACGCGACGGGGGCAGCCTTGTCCATTGCTTTGCCGGCAAGGACCGCACCGGGATGGCCGCGAGCCTGCTGCTCCACGTGCTGGGGGTGCATCGCGACGACGTGGTGGCTGAATTCCTGCGCACCAACGAGGCGCCCACCCGCGAGATCCTCGAACGCCAGTCGCTTGCGCGGATCGAGGCGCATTATGGTGCCATCGCGCCCGAAGCGCTGGACTATCTGCTGGGCGTGCAGCCCGAATATATTGAGACCTACTTTGCCGTGGTCGCCCGCGATCACGGCTCGCTCGACACCTATCTCGCGCAGGCCTTGGGTGTGGACGAGGCGCGCAAGGCCCGCCTGCGCGCGAAGCTGGTGGCGTGACAATCGCGCCCCTGCACCCCATATCGCGCAACTGAAATTCAAACGAAGGCAAACACCCATGGCCATCCATCAGACCAAGATGCTCATCATCGGCTCCGGCCCGGCGGGCTATACGGCGGCGATCTATGCCGCACGCGCAATGCTCGAACCGATCGTGGTGCAGGGCTTGCAGCCCGGCGGGCAGCTCACCATCACCACCGATGTCGAGAACTATCCCGGCTTCCGCGACGTGGTGCAAGGCCCTTGGCTGATGGAGGAGATGAAGGCCCAGGCCGAGCATGTCGGCACGCGCATGATCTGGGACACGATCGTCTCGGTCGATCTGGAGAATGGCCCGCCGTTCCGTGCGATTGGCGACAGCGGCGATGAATATATCGGCGAGACGCTGGTGATCGCCACCGGGGCGCAGGCGAAATGGCTGGGCGTTCCGGGCGAGCAGGAGCTGGGTGGCAAGGGGGTTTCGGCCTGCGCGACCTGTGACGGCTTTTTCTATCGCGGCAAGAAAGTGGCGGTGATCGGCGGCGGCAACACCGCGGTCGAGGAGGCGCTCTACCTCACCAACCATTCCGACGACGTCACCCTGATCCATCGCCGTGACAGCTTGCGCGCCGAGAAGATCCTGCAGGAGCGGCTCTTTGCCAATCCCAAGATCACCGTGCTGTGGAACAAGACGGTCGAGCGCTTCGAGGCGGGTGCGGGCGGCTTGCTCCACCACCTCGTGCTCAAGGACACGGTTACGGGCGAGACCTCGACGCTGGAAGTCGATGGCGCCTTCGTCGCGATCGGCCATGCGCCGGCGACCGAATTGTTCAAGGGCAAGCTGCCAATGGACGAGGGCGGCTATCTGCTGACCGAGCCGGGCACGCCCAAGACCGTGATCCCCGGCGTATTCGCTGCCGGCGACGTGACCGACCATGTTTACCGCCAGGCGGTGACGGCGGCGGGCATGGGCTGCATGGCCGCGCTTGACGGCGAGCGCTTCCTCGCCGCGCGCCAACATGCCGGGGCAAGGCAGGCCGAGGCCGCGGAGTAATCCTGCGCGGCGGGCCGCGCGTCAGAAAACTGCCATCCCCGCGTGCAGGATCAGCGCCATCAGCACGAGGCTCGAGAGCGCATAGAGCGAAAAGCGGATGGCGACCTTGTTGATGGTCGCCTGCACGATCGAGTGCAGCACCCGCAGGCCGACATAGGCCCAGGCGAGCGTGGTGTTGAACCCTTCGCCTTGTCCGACGATCGCCAGCACGATGGCGACTGCGTAGAACAATGTCGGGGATTCATGCAGGTGGTTGAAGTTGTTCGCCTTCCACTGCACCTGTTCGGGCAGCAGCGAGCCCAGCGCCCCGGTGTTGCGCGCGTCATCGGGCTTGATTCCCGCTCTGGTCATCGCCGGGATGCGGGTCGCATACATCCAGACCCACATCACCATCGTCCAGGCCAGCAGCGCGACGACGGGTTGAAGAATGTCCATTCCGATCATGCGAGCCTCCCTAAGCGGGCAGGGCCGAAGGGTCGGCCAGAAGCGTTGCCATCACCGCCCGCACCGCCAGCACGATCAGCGCGATGGTGCCAGCGATGAACAGCACGAAGCGCACCGGGATGGTGTTGACGAGGATCTGCCACAAGGAATGCACGATCCGCAGGCCGACATAGGCCCAGGCGAGCGTCACATCAAGCGCCCCCGGCCCGGTGAGCGCGAGGATGACCACGGTGACATAGAACAAGGTCGGCTGTTCGACGAGGTGGGCGTAGTTGTGCGCCGGCCAGTTGGCCTTGTCGGGCAGCACGCCTTCCAGATCGGCGCCGCGCACACCGCGCTTGTTGGGCAGCACCGACTTATCGGCGATCTTTGCCACCGCTCCGAAGCGCGCTGGAATAATCCAGACCAGAACGATCAGCGTCCACACCACCAGCACCGCTGCGGGCGCCAGCATCTGTGCCAGCATGTGACATTCCCTCCCAATGGTCTTTCTGGGGATGCTTCCTGCGGAGCGGATGCCAGATTGTCAATTGCAACCTATCCGCGGGTCAGCACGTGCAACTGCCAGTAGCCCAGCGGCCCCCGCCTGCTGGTGAGCTCAAGCCCGCGCGCGGCGGCGATGCGGGCAGCGGCGTCGGGCAGAGCCTTGCGCGGGGTGACATGGAAGCGCGCCAGCCAAGCGCGCAGCAGCGCCGCGAGCGGCGAGGGCAGTCCGGCCAGGTCGCCGAAGTCGACGATGTGCAGCGCGCCGCGCGGTGCCAGCAGGCTGGCGGCATGATCCAGTGCGGCCTCCCAGTCGGGGATCATCGAGAGCGAATAGGACAGCACGATCCGCTCGAACTGCGGCTCGCCCAAGAGGGCTTGCGGGTCGAATGCGCAGGCATCGCCTTCGCCCAGCCGCGCCCGGCTGCCCAGCGCCGCGCGCGCGCTCTTGAGCATCTCGGCGGAGATATCGAGGCCGAACAATCGCACCCCCGGCCACACCTGGCCGGTTCTGGCCAGGTTGCGCCCTGTCCCGCAGGCCACCTCCAGCACCCGCATCCCCGGCGTGGCATCCAGCCCTGCGATCAGGGTGTCGCGTCCGAACAAATAGTACTTGCGCGTCAGGTCATAGATGTGGCGCTGGCCGCGATAGACCTCGTCCATCAGCGCGGCGTGCGCGGTGCCGCGGCTGGCCATCACGCCAGCTCGTACACGTGCACGCCGCCATAGATCGACGAGCGGTCGCGGCGGGTGAGATCGGCGGAGAGTTCGTCGAGATAGCGCCAGCGCGACAGGATGCTCTCGCCAAGCCGTCCGGGCAGCAGGCTCGGCTCGGCAGCGGTGCGGAACAGCACCCGCGCGCCCGGGCGGCTGGCGCGGGTGATCCTGCCCCACAGCTCATCGAGCTGGGCATTGTTCATCCAGTCTTGCGCATCGAGCAGCACGAAGCGATCCACACTCGCCGGCTCGCGCATGCCGATCCACTCCACCATGTTGGCACGGACCACCTCCAGCCGCTCCACCCGCTCCCTCATCGTGTCCCAATTGCTGCGCTGGAGATAGGGCTGCAACGGCGCGGCCTCGGAGCGGTCATAGCCGCGCCCGAAGGCCTGCCAGGCGAAATAGTTGTCCTTCACCGCGAAGTCGCAGGCGAGCTTTTCCAGCCGCCGGCGCAGCACTTCGGCCATGCGTTCATCGCCCGCTAGGTGCGCGAATTGCGCCGGGGGGATGCCGAGGCCGAACAGCGAGGCGGGCTGATCGGTGAGCCAGCGGATGAAGCGCTTCTCGAACACGGGTGCCAGCTCGCGTTCGAACACTTCGCGCTGTTCCTCAAGCGTCGAGGCGGCCAGCACGCGCGACAGGTCGATCTTGTAGAGCTTGGCGAACAGATGGGCCACGCCGATGAAATTGCCCAGTAATCCCTGCCGGTAGATCCCGCGGGTGAAGTAGTTGATGCGTCGCCGTCCGCGGAGATCGCGCTTTTCCCAATAGGCGCGGCTCTCCGAATCGAGGTGCGGCGCGATCATGCTGCGATAGACTTCGGCATTCTCCTTGTGATCGGCGTGGGCGAAGAAGCGGTGGAACCGCTCGTAGCTCGGCAGATGGCGGATCGCGGCGATCTTGAGCCGGCCGAGCGCCACGTGGGCGCGGTTGAGATCGACCGCGGTCACGGCTTGCGGATTTGCGATCAGGTAGGACAGTGCGTTGCAGCTGCCGCTGGCGATGCACATCACGCGGCTGTCCGGCGCGATCGCGAGCCCTTCCATGTCGACCACCGGGTCTTCCCAGATCTGGGCATAGACCAGCCCCTTGAAGGCCAGCGCGAAGGCCTTGTCGAGCAGCTTGTCGGCCAGCCCCGCATCCTTGCGGACCACCGCATCCTCGATGATCCGCTTTGCCTGTGTCGCCATGTGCCGTGCTGTCCCGGTGATTGCGTCTGGCCCGCCATATGGCCGCAGCGTGTCGCCTGTATGACGGTTTCCACAGGCCTAGGCGCTTCCGGCAATCGTTGCCGCATAGTCCGCCGGATCGGCATTGCCGCCGGTGAGCATGATGACCGTGTCTTCGTCCACCGGCACCTTGCCCGCCAGGGCCGCCGCCAGCGCCGCCGCCCCGCCCGGCTCGACCACGAGGCGCAGCTGATGGAAGGCGAAGCGCTGCGCCGCGCGCACCTCGGCGTCGGTGACGGTCACGCCCGGCTCGGCCCGGCCCTTGAGCAGGGCGAGGTTCAAGGGCTTGGTGGCATTCGGTTGCAGCGCGTCGCAGATGGTCTTGGGTGCTTGTGGCGCGGCGTGGACCAGTGCGCCCGCCGCAATCGCCTGTCCGACCATGTCCCAGCCCTCCGGCTCGACCAGGTGGATGGCGCTGCCCGGCGCGCCGAGCGCCAGCCCTGCTGCCAGCCCGCCGCCGCCGCAGCAGGCGATGATGCGGCTGGGTGCGCGGCCCAATTGTGCTGCGATTTCAATCGCTGCGCTGCCCTGACCCTCGATCACCCAGGGATCGCCGAAGGCATGTACCAGCGTGCCGCCCTGCTCGGCGATCAGCCGCGCGGCCACTTCGTCGCGGTCTTCCTGCGGCCGCCGGTAAAGCACCACCTCGGCCCCCAGCATCCGGGTGTTGGCCAGCTTCACCGCCGGCGCGTCATGCGGCATGACGATGGTCGCCCGGATGCCGAGCCGCTTGGCCGCCCAGGCCACCCCTTGCGCATGGTTGCCCGAGGACACCGCCACGACACCGCCTGCGCGCTCGGCCGCGGTGAGGCTTGAGAGCCGCCACCACGCACCCCTGATCTTGAACGCGCCGATCGGTTGCAGCACCTCGGCCTTCACCCATGCCTGCACGTCGCCGATCGCGACCGGCAGCAGCGGGGTGGGCGGCAGGATCGCGGCGACAGCCTCGGCAGCAGCGATCACGCCTTGGGTTGTGGGGATTCGTTCAGCCACGGACGTTGAAACCTGTCTGTTGGAGACACATGAGACACAGTCCTGAAACAGAAAACTGCGCCGCGCGCAAAGCCTCAATCGCGGGAGAGGGGCAGGAGAGCAGGTGCCGACAGGTCATCGGCGCAAGCTGCGTCAACATCGCCCGGTAGGAAACGGGGATCATTTGTCCCCACCCGCGCATTCGATTAGAGGGCGACGCAAGATTCGCATCGCTTCACGAAAGGTTCCGCTCATGTCGGCAGCAAAGTCCCCCACGGTTCTGGTCATCGGTGCGGGCGGGGTCAGTTCGGTCTGCGTCCACAAGATGGCGTTCAACCCTGATATCTTCCCGGACATCCACCTTGCCAGCCGCACCAAGGCCAAGTGCGATGCGATCGCGGCGTCGGTGAAGGAGCGCTGCGGGCGCGATATCGCCACCTACGAAATCGATGCCGAGGAAGTCCCGGCGATGGTCAACCTGATCCGCAAGACCGGTGCGGGCCTCGTCGTCAACCTCGCGTTGCCCTATCAGGACCTGCCGATCATGGATGCCTGCCTCGAAGCGGGCGTCGATTACCTCGACACCGCCAATTACGAACCCAAGGACGAGGCCAAGTTCGAATACAAGTGGCAGTGGGCCTATCACGAGCGGTACAGGGACGCTGGCCTGATGGCGCTGCTGGGCAGCGGCTTTGATCCGGGCGTCACCAGCGTCTTCACCATGTGGCTCAAGAAGCACAAGCTGAAGACGATCCGCCAGCTCGATATCCTCGATTGCAACGGCGGCGATCACGGCCAGCATTTCGCCACCAATTTCAACCCGGAAATCAACATCCGCGAAGTGACCGCCCCGGCGCGCCACTGGGAGAATGGGGCTTGGGTCGAGACTCCGGCGATGAGCACCAAGGTCGCCTTCGATTTCGAGGCGGTCGGCCCGAGGAACATGTATCTGATGTATCACGAGGAGCTGGAAAGCCTTGCCAGGTTCGTCCCCGAGCTTGAGCGCGCGCGCTTCTGGATGACCTTTGGCGACCAGTACATCACCCATCTGACCGTGCTCCAGAATGTCGGCATGACCTCGATCAAGCCGGTCAAGTATCAGGGCCGCGACATCATCCCGCTGCAATTCCTCGCCGCGGTGCTCCCCAAGCCCGAAACGCTGGGCGAGACCACCAAGGGCAACACCAATATCGGCGTGATCGCGACCGGCGAAGCCTTGGATGGCAGCGGCGAAAAGACGTTCTACATCAAGAACATCTGCTCGCATGAGGCGGCCTATGCGGAGACCGGCAACCAGGCGGTTTCCTACACCACCGGCGTGCCGGCGATGATCGGCGCGGCGCTGATGGTGCAGGGCAAGTGGCGGGGGGAAGGCGTGTTCAACATCGAACAGCTCGATCCCGATCCCTTCATGGCGATGCTGAACGAACACGGCCTGCCGTGGACGGTCGAGGAAATGGCCGGGCCGGTGGATTTCTGATGCGTCTGGTCTGGGCCGCGGCTGCAGCCCTTGCGCCTGCGGCCTGTGATGCTGCCATGCCCCCGCCCGAGGACGTGCCCAGGCTGGCGGTCGATACCGACTGGCCGACCATTCCGCAGGGTGCGCCGTTTGGCGAGGCCAGCGGGGTGGATGTCGACCCGTCTGGCAATGTCTGGGTGCTGCACCGCGCCGGACGCAAGTGGGAGGAGCCTTTCCCCAGCGCGCCGATCGACGAGCCAACCGTGTTCAAGTTTGCGCCTGACGGCAGGTTGCTCGCGCAATGGGGGGCGGGGCAATTCATCATGCCGCACGGCATCTCGATCGACCCGGAAGGCAAGGTGTGGATCACCGATGTCGCGCGCGAACAGGTGATGCGCTTCTCGCCCGAAGGTGCATTGGAACTCACGCTCGGCGAACGCGGCGTCAGCGCGCAGGACGCTGCCCATTTCGGCCGCCCGGCCGATGTCGCCTTTCTGCCGGGCCGCGTGCTCGTCGCCGATGGCTATGTCAACACCCGCGTCGCCGAGTTCTCCCCGCAAGGAACCTTCATCCGCGACTGGGGCGCGTTCAAGGTCGCCCATGCGGTGGCGGTGGACGAGGCGCACATCTACGTTGCCGACCGTGAACATGCGCGGATCGCGGTCCATGATCACGACGGCAAGGAGCTTGCCAGCTGGGCCGCGCGCGCAGGCAACCACACCTACGGCCTCAAGCCTCTCGGCGGCGGACGGCTGCTCGCGGTCGAGGGGCGCGACGGCGCCGATCGCAAGAGCGCGATCATCCGCGTCTATGCCGCCGATGGAACGATCGAGGCATCCTACGATATCGGCCTGCCGGGCAAGGATGCCAGCCTCGGCCACGATCTTGCGCTCGGGCCGGACGGCCATGCCTATCTCGCTGATGTGGCGGGCGGGCGCGTGGTGCGCTTCAAGCTGCCAGGCGGAGGGGTGAAATGACGAGTCTCGCCGCGCTCTGGCCGATTCTGCTGCTGGCGGCATCGGGCATCCTCATGAATGTCGCGTGGTATTACCACCTCAAACAGCCCTCGCTGGGAATGCTCGCCGCGATCGGCCTGGCATGGGGAATCGCGCTGTTCGAATATTGCCTCGCGGTGCCCGCCAACCGGATCGGCATCGCCCACTATTCGCTTGCCGAATTGAAGACCATCCAGGAGGTCCTATCTCTCGGCGCATTCGTGCTGGTGGCCTGGGCACTGTTCGGACAGACGCCGGGGCCGAGCCAGCTTCTCGGTTTTGCCCTGATTGCAGGAGGCGCATTCATGATCTTCAAGAGCCCGCTCGGCTGATGCAGACCAAGGCCGGTGATCCGGGCGCCTTTGCCCATTTCGATCTGTCGCGGGTCGACAGCCCTGCCTTCGTGGTCGATGCCGCCAAGCTGCGCGCCAATTGCCGGGTGCTGGCCGCGGTGCGCGATGCGGCCGCAGCCGAGGGGGCGAACATCAAGGTGTTTGCTGCGCTCAAGGCTTTTTCCATGTGGTCGGTCGCGCCGATCATCGGCGAATATCTCGACGGGGTGTCGACCTCCGGCCTGTGGGAAGCGCGCTTGGCGAGCGAGTTCTACGATGGCGAGATCGCGACCTATTCCGCCGCCTTCAAGCCCGAGGAGCTGGAGGAGATTTGCCGGCTTTCGGATCACGTGATCTTCAATTCGCCCTTCCAGCACCAGCGCGCGCGGCTGATCCTGGATGCTGCGGCGGCGAACGGTTCGCCCGTCAGCGTCGGGCTGCGCATCAATCCGCAGGTTCCAACCGGCGAGGTCGCCAAATATGATCCCTCCGCCCCCGGTTCGCGCCTCGGCTTTCCGCTCGACCAGCTGACCGAGGAACATCTGGAAGGGATCGAGGGCATTCACTTCCACAACCTGTGCGAACAGGATTTCGAGCCATTGAAGGCGACCTGGGACCGGGTGTTCGACGTGATCGAGCCGTTCTACGGGCAATTGAAATGGATCAACATGGGCGGCGGCCACCACATCACCCGCGCCGATTACCAGCGCGAGGAACTGGTCGAATTCCTCAAGGATGCAGCGCAAGACACCGGCTGCGAGATCATCCTCGAACCGGGCGAGGCGGTGGCGCTCGATGCCGGGATTCTCGTCGGCACGCTGCTCGACACGCACTTCAACGAGATCCCGGTGGGGATCACCGATATCTCGGCGACTTGCCATATGCCCGATGTGCTCGAGGCACCCTATCGCCCGGCGATGCTGGGCGAATTGCAGGATGAACGCATGATCCCGATTCGTCTGGGCGGGCCATCGTGCCTCGCGGGCGACGTGATCGGCGACTATCGCCTGCCGGTACCCGCCGAACCCGGTGCGCGCTTCGCCTTCCTCGATCAGGCGCATTATTCGATGGTCAAAACCAATACCTTCAACGGCGTGGCGCTGCCGAGCATCTGGCTGTGGGACAGCGAGACCGACGCGCTCGACTGCATCAGGCGATTCGACTACGAGGATTTCAGGGATCGCCTGAGCTGATCCGGGGAAGGCCCGGCAGCGATGCTGCAGGAGGCTTGATGGGGTTTGCAGGATGGTGCGTGGTGGGCGCGCTGGCGCTGGCGGGGCTGGCGACCCCGGCTGCGGCGCAGGATTTCGTGCCTGACCGGGTGGTGAAGTCGATCGACACCGCCGATCTGGCGGCTCTGGTCGGCGCGCTTGGGCATCAGGTGCTCGAACAAGGCGAGGGCGGGCAGATCGTGGTGCTCGCCGAAGACCGCGATCAGCTCAAATATGTCCTGCTCGGCACGGCCTGCGGGATGAACGGCGTGTCCGGCTGCCAGGGCGTGCTGATGCAGGTGCAGTTCGATCTGCCGCCGGCCACCACCTACGAGACGATCGCCAAGGCCAACAGCGAATATGCCGCGCTCAATGTGTGGGCCGATTTCGAGCAGAAGTCGCTCGGCTTCACCCGTTACGTCGTGCTCGACGAGGGGGTCACCATGGCCAATCTGCGCGCCAATGTCGAAGTGCTGCTGAGCCTCATTGGCGAGGCCTATCCGGTCGCAGCCGGCGAGTCTGCGCAGCAGCCGTCCACGGGCAGCTGAGGGCCCGCAAAATCCCATTCTGATCGCTCATGCCTGCATCAGCGGGTCGCCGGAAATCCTGTGATTTCCGTCACATTCCGGTCATGTTGGCGAGGGTGTCTCGAAAAAGTAACATTTGCGGCTGCGCAGCCCCATTTTTTGTTTGCATTTCGGCCCCCAGGCCCTATCTGCGCGCTTCCGCTGCCCCAAGGGGACTTCCAAACCGCAAGGCAGCTTGTCGTTTTATGGTTTAACAGAACCGTTTTGGGGGTCCCTTGAGTTGCACATCTATCCTGACGCACTGGCTGTAGTCCGCGATCTCCGCCCGGACGAACCCGTTATCCTCAACCGCCCGCACGCCGCGCGGCGCGCTGCCCGTTTCTTTGTCGAGAAGTTTCCGGGCAAGGTGCTCTATGCGGTCAAGGCCAACCCGGCGCCCGATCTCATCCGGGTGCTGTGGAGCGCGGGTATTACCCATTTCGATGTCGCCTCGATTGCCGAGGTGCGGCTGGTGCGCGACCTGCTGCCCGAGGCGGTGCTGTGCTTCATGCATCCGGTAAAGACCCCGGCGGCGATCAGAGAAGCCTATTTCGCCCATGGCGTGCGCACCTTCAGCCTCGATTCGGTCGAGGAGCTGGAGAAGATCGTCGAGGCTTGCCGTCACCCCGTCACCCGCGAAGCGCCGCGCGATCTGCGCCTGTGCGTGCGGCTGCGCGTTTCGTCGGAATATTCGGAGCTGAGCCTCGCCAGCAAGTTCGGCTGCGATCTCGTCCAGGCGCCGGCCTTGCTGCAGCAAGCCCGCCAGCATTGCGACTGGCTGGGCGTGTGCTTCCATGTCGGCAGCCAGGCGATGACCCCGTTCGCCTTCGTTCAGGCGCTCGACCGCACCCGCGCGGCGATTGCCGAGGCCTCGGTGGTGATCGACATGATCGACGTAGGCGGGGGTTTCCCGAGCGCCTACCCCGGGCTCGAACCGCCGCCGATGGAAGATTACTTCGCGATCATCGCCCGCCATTTCGAGGCCCTGCCGATTGCCTACAACGCCGAGCTGTGGTGCGAACCCGGTCGCGCGCTTTCGGCCGAATACAGCTCGATGATCGTGCAGGTGAACAAGCGCCGCGGTGAGGAGCTGTACATCAACGATGGCGCCTATGGCGCCCTCTACGATGCCGCCCACGTCGCGTGGCGCTTCCCGGTGCGCGCGCTCGAGGACGACCTGATCGAGGATGATCAGGACTTCGCCTTCTATGGGCCGACCTGCGACGATGCCGACTACATGAAGGGCCCATTCCGGCTTCCGGCCGACATCCAGGCGGGCGACTATATCGAGATCGGGATGCTGGGCGCCTATGGCGCGGCGATGAAGACCGGCTTCAACGGCTATGGCGCGGCGGCGGTGGTGACCGTGGCCGACGAGCCGATGATGAGCATGTTCGACGGTTCGCGCCAGCGCGAGGCCGCCGACAACGTGGTGTCCTTGCGCTAGGACTTGCGCTGCCGCCCGGCCTCGGCGCGGGGCGGCAGCGATCCCGCAGCCGGTCTGGCGCGCCATCGCCATGGCGAAGAAGCCATCGCGCGTGCCGCCGGCACGGGTCGCGGCGCTCGCCGCGGCCGGCCGCCTGAACCATCGGCCGCTCTTCACTAGGCAAGCACCAGGCGAAGCCAGCCGGCGAGCGGTGCGGCAGCTTGGCCGGGGGGCGCGCTCAGTCGAAGCCGATGAAGCGCGCCGCTTCGGCGACACTGCGACGGGTGATCCGCACCGGATTGGCCGGGAAATCGGGATCGGGCCAGCCCATCGCTACCGCTTTCATGATCACCTGATCATCCGGGATGCCGGCATGTTCGCGCACCACGGGGCTTTGCATGATCCCTTGCGAGTTGATCACGCAGCCCAGCCCCTTGCTCCATGCCGCGTTGACCAGCGCGGTCGTCACCGCGCCGCAATCGAACACGGTGTCATCGGCATCGGACAATACCCTGTCATAGGTGATGATCACGCAGACCGGCGCGTCGAACTGGCGGAAGCCGCGCAGCACCCAGTCTTGCCGCGCCGCCTTGTCGTCGCGGGCGATGCCCATCGCCTCGAACAGCTGGATCGCGCAGGCCACCTGCCGATCACGGTGGATGCCCTGAAACGGGCGGCCCTTGCGAAACTCGCGGCTATCGGGCTCGCCAGCGAGAATCCGCTCGGTGTTGCCCTTGCGGATCCGGTCGAGCGGTTCGCCGGTGATGACGTGGAAGTGGTAGGGCTGGGTGTTCATCGACGAGGGCGAGCGCATCGCCATTTCCAGCACTTCCTCGATCAGCGCGCGCGGGACGGGCTTGTCGAGGTAGCCGCGGATGCTGCGCCGCCCAAGGACGACCTCGGCGTAAGTCTGGTCAGGCGTGCCGCCCATTGTTCGCTCCCGAATCTGTCTCGGGAAAGGCGTTAGCGCAGCCGGGCCGCGGCTCAAAGCAGGCTATGGCACGGGAAGGGGCCTATGCCGCCTCGGCCAGCTTGAGTTCCAGACGATCCCAGATTTCCACCAGCGCCGCGGTCAGCTCGTCCATCATCGCTTCGGTGTGGAACGGCCCCGGCGTGAAACGCAGCCGCTCGGTTCCGCGCGGGACGGTGGGGAAGTTGATCGGCTGAACATAGATGCCGTATTCGGCCAGCAGGATGTCGCTGATCGTCTTGGCCCGCACCGGATCGCCGATCATCAGCGGGACGATGTGGGTGACCGAATCCATCACCGGCAGGCCGGCCTCGGTAAACTTCAGCTTGAGCAGCGCGGCGGCGCGCTGCTGGGCATTGCGCTCCTCCGATGATTGCTTGAGGTGCCGCACCGAGGCCAGCACTCCCGCCACCAGCACCGGCGAAAGCGACGTCGTGAAGATGAACCCCGGCGCATAGGAGCGGATGCAGTCCACCACCTTGGAGGAGGCTGCGATATAGCCGCCCATCACCCCGAAGGCCTTGCCCAGCGTGCCTTCGATGATGTCGATCCGGTGTGCCGCGCCGTCGCGCTCGCTGATGCCGCCGCCGCGCGCGCCATACATGCCCACCGCGTGAACCTCGTCGATATAGGTCAGCGCATTGTATTTCTCGGCGAGGTCGCAGATCGCGTGGATCGGGGCGATATCGCCATCCATCGAATAGACGCTTTCGAAGGCGATCAGCTTGGGCGTTTCGATGTCGACGCTCGCCAGCAGCTCTTCCAGATGCGCCACGTCATTGTGGCGGAACACCTTTTTCTCGCAGCCCGAATTGCGGATCCCGGCGATCATGCTGGCGTGGTTCAGTTCGTCGGAGAAGATGACGCAGCCCGGCAGCAGCTTGGCCAGCGTCGAGAGAGTAGCGTCGTTCGAGACATAACCGCTGGTGAAGAGCAGCGCGGCCTGCTTGCCGTGGAGATCGGCAAGCTCGGCTTCGAGTTCGACATGCAGGTGCGTATTGCCGCCGATATTGCGGGTTCCCCCCGAGCCGGCCCCGACATCGTGCAGCGCGGCTTCCATCGCGTCGATCACCTTTTCGTGCTGGCCCATGCACAGGTAATCGTTGGAACACCACACCGTGATCGGCTTGGGGCCGTTGTGGCCGTGGAAGCAGCGCGCGTTGGGATAGGCACCCTTGTTGCGCATGATGTCGATGAAGACGCGGTAGCGGCCTTCCTCATGCAGGCGCTCGATCGCCTGATCGAAGATCTGATTGTAGTTCACACGCGTCTCTTCAGCTGGGGCGCGCCCGGCGAGCGCCGCCCTGGATCCTGCCTGATCTATCCGCCGACAACCCGCGCGGCGACGGATGGTTTCAGCACGATATCTAAGGCGTAAGGGGGCCTTTTGCCACAGCGATCTTTGCGAGCGTTTCGCAAGCTTCAGAAGGCTTCGGCAGGCCCGAAACCGCGCGCGGCGAGCGCTGCCTCAAGCCCCGCCGCGCCGCTCAAGGGGCCGGTGACGACGAAGCGGTTGGGGGCGCCGGCGATGGCGAGGCTCTGCCCTTCGAGCAGATGCGCGATGCGCCGCGCGATGCCCTGCGCTCCGTCGACCTGCGCGACCTGCGGGCCGAAGGCTTCGGCCAGCTCCTCGGACAGCAGCGGGAAGTGGGTGCAGGCGAGCACCAGCGTGTCGATCGCCGCGCCGCCGGGCATGGCTGCCAGCCGGTCATGCACATCGGCGATAACCGCCGGATCGACCGCTTCCCCCCGCAGCTTGGCCTCTGCTGCCCCCACCAGCGCGGGGGCGGCGATGCGCAGCAGGCGCTTGTCGGCGGCAAACCGGCTCTGAAGGTCATCGACATAACGCTGGCGGATGGTCGCCTCGGTGCCGACGAGGCCGATGGTGCCAGTCCGGGTGAGGGCCGCGGCAGGCTTGATCGCGGGCACCGTGCCGACGACCGGCACCTCCAGCACCTCGCGCACCATGCCGAGCGCGATGGTCGAGGCGGTGTTGCAGGCGATGCAGATCAGGCGCGGGCGAAAGCGTTCGGCCATGCGCCCCAGCAGCCCCGCCACCCGCGCGGCGATCTGCGCTTCGGTCTTGCTGCCATAAGGCAGGCCCGCCAGATCAGCGGCATAGATCACCGGCGCTTGCGGCAGCACCTCGCGCAGTGCGTCATAGACGGTCAACCCGCCGACCCCGGAATCGAACAGCAGGATGGGGGAGGATGTGTCCAAGTTCCTCAGATCCGATTGCCCCGCGCTTGTCGCAACCGTCGGCGGGCATTGCCCAACGGCCGTTTTTCCTTACAGAAGTTGCGCTAGAAGAAGTGCGGGGGTTCGACAAGCTTCGCCCCGAAGGGAGAGAGAGATTGGACGCTGTATTTGCCGCGCTGCTGGGCTTCGTTCTCGGCTCGGTGCCCTTTGGTCTCATCCTCACCCGGGCTGCCGGGCTGGGCGACGTGCGCAAGATCGGCAGCGGCAGCATCGGTGCGACCAACGTGCTGCGCACCGGCAACAAGGGGTTGGCGGCAGCAACCGTGCTGCTCGATGCGGCTAAGGCGGTGGTGCCGGTGCTGGTGGCCAAGGCCTGGTGGCCCGGCGCGGAAGGCATCGCCGCGGTCGCGGCCGTGGCCGGGCATTGCTTCACGCCCTGGCTCAGGTTCAAGGGCGGCAAGGGCTTTGCCAGCGCGGCCGGCGCGCTTGGGGCGCTGGCCTTTCCGGCGTTCTTCGTCTGCGCGATGATCTGGGGGGCGACGCTCGCCATTAGCCGGATTTCCAGCGTGTCGTCGCTGGTCAGCGTCATCGCCGCGCCGCTGGTCGCCTGGGGCATGGGCTTCCCGCAGATCGTGGCGCCGCTATGGGCGATCGCGGCGATCGTGTTTGTCCGGCACCGCGAGAACATCGGCCGGCTGATGCGGGGCGAGGAGCCGAAGGTTGGTTCCGCGGGCAGGCCGTAGTGCCGGCGCACGGCTGATGGAGCACGTCTAATGGAGCACGGGGGGGCGCAGCCGGTGCTCTCGCAGCAAGAGGCTTTCGCGCGTATCCGCCTGCTGCGCTCGCCGAATATCGGTCCGGTCAGCTATCGCCAGCTGCTGGCGCGCTTCGGCACGGCGGTGGCGGCGCTCGATGCGCTGCCCGATCTCGCGCGCCGGGGGCGGGGGGCATATTGCCCGGCGCCCGTCGGGGCCATCGAGCGCGAGGTCGCTGCCGTGCGCGCAGCGAGGGCACGCTACCTGTTCCACGACCAGCCCGGTTACCCCGCGCTGCTGGCCGAGCTCGACAACGCCCCGCCGATTGTCACCTGCCGGGGCCGTCTCGCGCTGGCTTCGGAGCCATGCGTGGCGCTGGTCGGCGCGCGCAATGCCAGCGCGGGCGCCGTCAAGCTCGCCCGCGATTTCGCCGCCGCGCTGGCCGAGGCGAGCTTCACCGTCGTCTCGGGCCTTGCGCGCGGCATCGACGGCGCGGCGCATGAAGGCGCCTTCCCGCAGACCATCGGCGTGATCGCGAGCGGCATCGACATCGCCTATCCCCCGCAGCACGCGCAGCTCCAGGAACGCATCGCGACCGAGGCGCTGCTGATCGCCGAGCAGCCGCCCGGCACCGAGCCGCGCGGGCGGCATTTCCCTTCGCGCAACCGCATCATCGCCGGGCTGGCGCTCGGCACGCTGGTGATCGAGGCCGCGCCGCAATCGGGCAGCCTCATCACCGCGCGTCTCGCGGGCGAGGCGGGGCGCGAGGTGATGGCGATCCCCGGCTCCCCGCTCGATGCGCGCAGTCTCGGCTGCAACGAGCTGATCCGCGAAGGCGCGGTGCTGGTGCAGAGGCCTGAGGATGTGATCGAGCTGCTGCACGGCTTCACCGGCGCGCCGCGCTCGCGCTTGCGGGTGAGCGAGAAGCCGGGCGACTTCGATTATGCCGAACTCGCCAAGCTCGACTGGGGCGAGGCGCGTGTGGATCTTTCCGGCGACATCGCCAGCCTGCTGACCCATGCGCCGGTGGGCATCGACGAGCTGATCCGCCAGTCCGGCGCAAGCGTGGCCGAGGTGCACATGGCCTTGCTCGAACTCGAACTCGCGGGCGAGCTGGTGCGTGAAGAAGATGGCACGGTGCGACGCTCGGGCGCGGGCGAGGCGGCATGACATCGCGCTTTGGCGCGCGACACGAAAGCGATTCCGGCGAGCCTTGCACCCGCCGCTTGCGGGCCAGACCGGCAGTTTCCGGCGCGGCGGATGGCAAGCGGACTGGCCGGGGTGATGCCGCGTTCCCGGTTCCTCAGGCCGCCTGCGGCTTTGTCATGCGCGCGACCGACGGGCCGCGCCGCGCCGTTTCTGCCGCGGTTCTGGCGCTTCGCCCGCGTGATCACCGCCTTCGCCCGTGTCGCGGCGCGCGGGCAGGGCCTGTTCGCGACGGCGCGCAAAGCAGCAGGATCAAGGGCCTGCTCGGCTGCGCCATCCCCCAAGGCTTTGGCTTCACACAAGCCGCTTGACGGCCTACTTGCACCGGCCCCACCCTCGCGCACACGTACACGTAAGGGACCTCTCCACAGCCGCCATGCAGCTTGTCATCGTCGAATCCCCCGCCAAGGCCAAGACTATCGAGAAGTATCTGGGCAAGGACTACAAGGTTCTCGCCTCCTACGGCCATGTTCGCGATCTGCCTGCCAGGGATGGCAGCGTCGATCCCGAGGCGGGGTTCGCGATGGACTGGGAACTTTACCGGGACAAGCAGAGCCGCTTCAAGGAGATCGCGGATGCCGCCAAGGGGGCAAGCCGCCTCGTGCTCGCCACCGACCCCGACCGCGAGGGCGAGGCGATCAGCTGGCACGTGCAGGAGCTGCTGAAGCAGCGCAAGAGCCTGCCCAAGCAGGTCGACCGTGTCACCTTCAACGCGATCACCAAGCAGGCGGTGACCGAGGCGATGGCGCGCCCGCGCGCGCTCGATCAGCCGCTGATCGATGCCTACCTCGCCCGCCGCGCGCTCGACTATCTGTTCGGCTTCACGCTTTCGCCGGTGTTGTGGCGCAAGCTGCCCGGAGCCAAGAGCGCGGGCCGCGTGCAATCGGTCGCGCTGCGCCTGATCGTCGAGCGCGAGCGGGAGATCGAGGCCTTCCGGCCAGAGGAATACTGGACCATCGTCGCGCACATGGAGCATGACGGCACGCAGTTCGATGCACGGCTGGTCACCTACAAGGGCGAGAAGCTGGACAAGCTCAGCCTTGGGGATGAAGGCATCGCGCTTGCGGCCAAGACCGCGGTGGAAGCCGGGCGCTTCACCGTCGAGGGCGTGGAGACCAAGCCCCTCAAGCGCAACCCCGCGCCGCCCTTCACCACCTCGACCCTGCAACAGGAAGCCGCGCGCAAGCTGGGCTATTCGGCGCAGCACACCATGCGCCTTGCCCAGAGCCTCTACGAGGCCGGCGCGATCACCTATATGCGCACCGACGGGGTGCAAATGGACATGGGCGCGATCCACGCCCTGCGCGATGCCATCGCAGCGCGTTATGATGGGGCCTATCTGCCGGAAAAGCCGCGATTCTACAGCACCAAGGCCAAGAACGCGCAGGAGGCCCACGAAGCGATCCGGCCGACCGATTTCACACGGGAACGCGCCGGCACGGGCGACGAGGCCAAGCTCTACGACCTGATCTTCAAGCGCGCCATGGCAAGCCAGATGGCCGCCGCGCAGCTCGAACGCACCACCGTCACCTTGCGCGATGTCACCGGTAGCCACGAATTGCGCGCCACCGGCCAGGTGGTCCGCTTTCCGGGCTTCCTCGCGGTCTATCAGGAAGGGCTGGACGACAGCGAAGACGAGGATGGCGGCCTGCTGCCGGTGATGCGCAAGGGCGACTCGCCCGCCAAGCGTGCGGTCGAGGCGATGCAGCACTTCACCCAGCCGCCGCCGCGCTTTTCCGAAGCCTCGCTGGTCAAGCGGCTGGAGGAGCTCGGCATCGGCCGGCCTTCCACCTATGCTTCGACCATCCAGACCCTGCGCGAGCGCGGCTATGTCCGGATCGAGAAGAACCGCTTTTTCCCTGAGGAATCGGGCCGGCTGCTGACCGCCTTCCTCGAACGATTCTTCCCGACCTATGTCGCCTATGACTTTACCGCGGGCATGGAGGACGAACTCGATGTCGTGTCCGACGGCCGCGAGGACTACAAGGCGCTGCTCGCGCGGTTCTGGAAGGACTTCAAGCCCAAGGCCGATGAGGTGATGGAGAAGCTGCCCTCGGAGGTGACCGAGGCGCTCGATGATTATCTCTCCGATTTCCTGTTCCCCCCGCGCGCGGACGGTTCCGACCCGCGCGCCTGTCCGCTGTGCGCGGCGGAAGGCCGATCGGGCGGCAGGCTTTCCCTGCGTGGCGGGCGATTCGGGGCTTTCGTCGCCTGTTCGAACTACCCGGAATGCAAATACACCCGCCGCTTTGCCCAGCCGGGTGGGGCGGCCGAGGGCGGGGCCGAGGACGGCATCATCGGCCAGCACCCCGAAACCGGCGAGAACATCTATCGCAAGTCGGGCCGCTTCGGACCCTATGTGCAGCTGGGCGAGGGCAAGGACGCCAAGCGCGCGAGCATCCCCAAGGATCTGGACGACTTCGATCTCGATTGGGCGGTGAAGCTTCTTGGCTTGCCGCGCATCGTCGGCGTGCATCCTGAAACGGGGCTGGAAATCGAGTCCAATATCGGGCGTTACGGGCCTTACCTCAGGCACGATGGCAAGTATGGCAAGCTCGCCACCACCCGCGAGGTGTTCGAAATCGGGATGAACCGTGCGGTCGATATCCTCGCCCAGGCGCCAGCAGGCGGCGCGGCGGCGCGCGGCAAGGCCGAGGCGATCGCCGCGCTCGGCGCGCACCCGACCAGCGGGGCCGAGATCAAGGTGATGCCGGGCCGCTATGGGCCTTACGTCACCGACGGCACCACCAACGCCACGATTCCGCGCGATGTGAAGCCCGAGGATATCACGCTCGAAGCAGCGATCGCGCTGATCGACTCGCGCGCGGCCAAGGGTTCGGCCAAGGCCGGGGCCAGGAAGAAGGCCGCGCCGACAAGGAAGCCGCCCGCCAAAAAGAAGGCACCGGCAAAAAAGGCGGCGAAATAGCGCCCTGGCCGCACCGCGCGGTGCCGCTGCGTTGGTAAATCATAAAGCATTCCCGCCTATCACGTTAGCCTCAAGACCAGGGGCTGCACCGTGATTGAGATCGAAGTCCAGAACGAGACGCACCAGACCCAGGCCCGCATCCGCTTTGCCGCAGTGCCGCGCATCGGCGAGGGGCTGCGTCTGCGCGAACCCGACGGGATGTGGGCGAGCTATGACGTGCTCGACGTGTGGTATCAGAAGGCCGAATTCGGCGATGTGTGGATGCCCTATCTGCACGTGCGCATGACCCCTGGCGAGGGCGCCGGCTCGGTCAGCGAAGGATATGGCGAGGGCTACGGGGCTTACGAGGCCGGCTATGCCTCGATCGGCGGAGGGCGCTGACCGTGCAGCACCTCATCAAGCGCAATACCGGCCCGAATCGCCGCAGCGGTATCGAAGGCAGGACCCTGGCCGAAAAGCTTGCCCAAAGTGAAAAGGCGCGCGGATCGGCGCAGAGGGAAGCAGCGCCCGCGGCGGCACCGGCTGCGCCCCGGCCAACCGCGCCGGCAGCCGCTGCTGCGGTGGATGACCTGCCGCCGCGCCCGCCTGCGGCGCCCGATGGCGACACGGATTCGATCGTCGCTGCCGCCAAGGTGATGCGCGACCGCTACGCCGGCCGCCCCGCTCCGGCTGCCGCCGCCAAGACCTGTCTGATCGTCGATGACAGTCGGGTGATCCGCAAGGTTTCGAGCAAGATCGTGCTCAGCCTCGGTTACGTGCCGATCGAGGCCGAGAACGGCGAGGAGGCGCTGGCGCGCTGCCAGAAGGCGATGCCCGATCTGGTGCTGACCGACTGGAATATGCCTGAAATGGACGGCATCACCTTCGTGCGCCGCCTGCGGAGCATCCCCACGCCCAAGGAGCCGGTGGTGGTGTTCTGCACCTCGAACGGCGAGGCCAAGGACATCCACGACGGCATCGCCGCCGGGGCGGACGACTACATCGTCAAGCCCTTCGACGAGGCGGCCTTGAAGGCGAAGCTGGAGAAGCTGGCGCAGGGCTGAGGCACGCCCGCGTCACGCCCTTCCTCGCCAGTGCGGCGTCATGCGGCCCTTGGTTTGGGTCGGCACTGGGGTGACGAAAATGGGCACAGCGCCAAGGGGTATCACCGCCGCAATGGACTTGGGCGGGGACCGCTTTCGGCCTGCACCTAGCGCACCCAGTCCAGCCCGATTTCCGCGAAGATCTCCTTGTCCTCGGCCCAGTTCTCCAGCACCTTCACGTGCAGGAACAGGTGCACCTTCACGCCCAGCATCTCGGACAGTTCCTTGCGCGCGGCCTCGCCAATCGCCTTGATCCTCGCGCCGCCCTTGCCGAGCACGATCGCGCGCTGGTTGTCGCGGGCCACCACGATCTGCTGGTGGATCTCGACGCTGCCGTCCTTGCGCACCACGTATTTCTCGGGCCGCACTGCGCTGTCATAGGGCAGTTCCTCGTGGAGTTGCCGGTAGAGCTGTTCGCGGGTGATCTCGGCGGCAAGCAGGCGTTCGGAGGCATCGGAAACCTGGTCTTCGGGATACATCCACGCGCCCTCGGGCATCATCTGCGCGAGCGCCTCCTTCATCTCCGGCACGCCTTCACCGGTGAGCGCGGAGATGAAGAACACCTCGGCGAAATCGACCTTGCCGGTAAGCTCCTGCGCCAATGCCAAGAGCGGTTCCTTCCGCGTGCGATCGACCTTGTTGAGGACGAGGATCTTGCGCTCGGGCCGCCCTGCCAGCGTCTCCAGCAGCGGCTCAAGCTCGTGACGACGCTGCTTAACGGGATCGACCATCAGCAGCACCGCATCGGCGGCCTCCGCGCCTTCCCAGGCCGCGCTGACCATCGCCCGGTCGAGCCGGCGGCGGGGGGCGAAGATGCCGGGGGTGTCGACCAGGATCATCTGCACCGGCGTGCCGTCGGCCAGCGCGTGCAGGGCAATCCCCAGCATCCGTGCCCGGGTGGTCTGCGCCTTGGCGCTGGTGATCGCCACCTTCTGCCCGACGAGGGCATTGACCAGCGTCGACTTGCCGGCATTGGGCGCGCCGAGCACGGCAATCACGCCGCAGCGTGACGGGTTGGGGGTGGTATCTGTCATGGGGCGCTCATATCGAAAGCGCCCGGCTTTGTCGAAGGGCGGCGCGCGACCATGGCCGGCTCATTCGCGCCGGTGGGCCGGCCGGTGCGATGTTTCACGTGAAACATTTGGTGAACGAAATCTAGCCGAACCGCTCGAGAAAGGCCTTGGCAGCAAGCTTTTCCGCCGCGCTCTTGCTCGAGGCGGTGGCTTCGGCCTCGCCGACATTGCGGATCGAGACCCGCACCGTGAAGCGCGCCGCGTGATCGGGGCCGGAACGGTCGATCACCTCGTATTGCGGCATCTGGCGGCGGTTGCCCGCGGCCCATTCCTGCAGCGCGCTCTTGGGATGCTTGGCCTTGCCGAGATCGCCTTCCAGCTCGCGCGCCCACAGCCGATAGACGGCGCTCTGCGCGGCATCGAAGCCGTTCTCGATGAAGCAGGCCCCGATCAGCGCCTCCATCACGTCGCCGAGGATCTTCTCGCTGTCCGCCCCGCCATCGTCGCGGGCCTGCTTGCCGAGCCGGATATGCGCGGGCAGCCCGATCCGCCGCGCGATCCGCGCACAGGTCGCCCCGCTGACCAGCGCGTTGAGGCGCTGCGAGAGCCGTCCCTCCGGCGCGTCGCCCGCGCGGTAGAGCCAGCTCGCAACCGCCAGGCCGAGCACGCGGTCGCCGAGGAATTCGAGCCGCTGGTAATCGGTCGCCCCGCCGCCCGCGCCGTTGAAGCTGCCGTGGGTGAGCGCTTCGAGCCAGGGCGCTTCGTCCCGCACGGCAAAGCCCTGCACTTCGAGCCATTCGCGGGTGGCGCGATCGAGTCCGGTCACAGGCTTGCTCCGATCCGGGCCCAACGGGTGGCGGAAAACCATGTCCAGGGCTTGGCCCACTCGGCGCTGCCGTCGGTTGACCAGACGATGATCCCGGCGCGTCCCACCAGCCGCTCAAGCGGGACGAGGCCCACCGCATCGCCGGCTGCCGCTGGCCAGCGGCTGTCGCGCGAATTGTCGCGGTTGTCGCCCATCACGAACATCATGCCCTCGGGCACGGTGACGGGGGCGAAGCTGTCGCCTGGGGTGAGGCCGAAATCGAGCACCTCGTAGCGCCTGCCGCCGGGCAGGCTCTCGCGGAAGCGGCGGTAGGCGCAGGCCTCGCTGCGGTCTTTCAGCTGCACCACCCTGCCGCCCCATGTGCAGCCGGTATTGGGCGACATCGGCGCGAGGAAATCGTGCAAGGGCTTGCGCTCCACCAGCTGGCCGTTGAGCACCACCTGCCCGCCGATCACCGCCACGGAATCGCCCGGCAGGCCGATCACCCGCTTGATGTAGTCGCTGCCGTCGACCGGGTGCTTGAAGATCACCACGTCGCCGCGTTCGGGCGGGCTTGCCAGCACGCGGCCGGCGGGCAGGGGCAGATCGAAGGGCAGCGAATGGCGCGAAAAACCGTAGGGCCACTTGGCCGCAACCAGGTAATCCCCCTTCATCAGCCGGGGCAGCATGCTCTCCGAAGGGATCGAGAAAGGCGAGAATACGAATACGCGAAGCGCCAGGACAACCACCAGCAACTTGATGAGAAACCAGACGAATCCGCCACCTTCCCGGCGGCGCGGCGCGACTGCGGCAGCAAGCCGGGGGTCCGTGAAAGATTGGCTCTTAACATCCATCGCCTCTGCCCTTACTCGCCGCCGCAGACATGCGCAAAGGGGAACGGCGATGAGCAGATCGGGATGGGCGCGCGACACGTCAGGTGTCGCCGCGGCATGGACACGCCTGCGGGCGCTGGAGCCGGTGTCGCTGGCTGCGCTGTTCGCCGCCGATCCCGGGCGCGCGGCAGCCATGACCCGGCGCATCGCATGGTCGCTTGCGCCCGGTAGCGCGGCAGAGGCGGGCATGATCATCGACTTCGCCAAGACCCATCTGGGCGAGGCCGAACTCGCGGCCTTCGAGGCTCTGGCCGCCGCATCGGGCTTTGCCGCGGCGCGCGAGGCGCTGTTTTCCGGCGGGATTGTCAATGTCACCGAGGGCCGCGCCGCCACCCACGCAGCGCTTCGGGGCAGCGGCACCGAGGCCCAGGTCGAGGAGGCCGAGGCGCTGCTTGCGCGCATGGGGATGCTGGTCGCCGCGATCCACGAAGGCGCGCTCGGCGAAGTGCGCCATTGCATCGCGATCGGCATTGGCGGCTCGGCGCTCGGCCCGGCGCTGGCGATCGACGCGCTGACCCGCGATCTGGCGCTGGTCGAGGTTCACGTGGTCTCGAATATCGACGGGCTGGCGCTCGAACGCGCCTTTGCCGCCTGCGATCCGCAGACCACGCTGATTGCGGTCGCCTCCAAGACTTTCACCACCATCGAGACCATGACCAACGCCGCGAGCGCGCTGAAGTGGCTGGCGGACAATGGCATCGCCGATCCCGGCGGACGGGTCGTCGCGCTCACCGCCGCGCCGGACAAGGCGGTCGCATGGGGGGTGGACGAGACCCGCATCTTGCCATTCCCCGAAAGCGTGGGCGGGCGCTATTCGCTGTTCTCCTCGATCGGCTTTCCGGTCGCGCTGGCGGTGGGGATGGAGGAATTTTCCGCCATGCTGGCCGGTGCCAAGGCGGTCGATGATCATTTCCGCACGACCGAGGGCCGCGCCAACGCCCCGCTGCTCGCCGCCTTTGCCGATCAGTATTACACCCGTCTGCACGGGTGTCAGACGCGCGCGGTCTTCGCCTATGACGAGCGCCTCGCGCTGCTGCCTGCCTATCTTCAGCAGCTCGAAATGGAATCGAACGGCAAGAGCGTCACGCTCGATGGCGAGCCGGTCGACGGGCCAACCGCCCCTGTCACCTGGGGCGGGGTCGGCACCGACGCGCAGCACGCGGTGTTCCAGCTGCTGCATCAGGGCACGCATCTAATCCCGGTTGATTTCATTGCCTCAATCGCGTCGGGCGACGCGCTCGATCCGGTGCATCATCGCACCTTGCTGATGAACTGCCTGGCGCAGGGTGCAGCGCTGATGGCGGGCAAGCCTTCCCACGATCCGGCGCGCGCCTATCCGGGGAACCGGCCTTCGACCACGATCCTCGTCGATGATTGCGACGCGGCCGCGCTCGGTGCGCTGATCGCCTTCCACGAACATCGCACCTTCGCCAATGCCGTGCTGATGGGAATCAACCCCTTCGATCAGTTCGGGGTGGAGCTGGGCAAGGCGATCGCCAAGCAGATCGATGCGGGCGAGGGAGACTTCGATCCCAGCACCAGAGCGCTGATGGCGGCGGCGGGTCTGGCCTGACGCGGCGCTGATGCGCGCGTGCCACACCGGCCGCGCTGCTTCGCGGTGCGCCATTGCAAATATTTTGCCGGCAAGGCGCAAATTTGCGCGCGTCGGCAAGAAACGGCCACAGCATCGCCCGGTGCGGGACATTTCGCACCGAATTTTCCGCTTTGCCGCGGAAGATTTGCGTCTCCGGGCCGAACGGCTATCGTCGCGGCCCCGCGCCTGTCCGCTTTCGTTGTTCCGGGGCCTTGTGATGAAAAATCTGATGCTGCCTGCCACCATTCTGTTCGCCCTCGGCACCGCTTCCGCGCTGGAGGCACAGGATGATCCGGCGGACAGCACGGCGCGCTCCAAGGCCAGGCCGGCGCGGCTGATCTCTTTCGATGGCGAGCGCGAATTCCTGACGGCATCCTCGCGCCTCAGGGTCTGGCGCCGCGAGGTGGGCTACCGGCTCGATGTCGATGCGACGGGCGCACCGACCGAATGTCACCTGACCGAAAGGTTCCGCATGAACTACGTGAATGAAAAGCTGTGCGAAGTGCTGCTCAAGCACCACAGCTTCGAACCGGCGCTGGATGCCAATGGCCAGCCGGTCGAGGGGACCTATGAGGGTCGTCTCAACTACGTGGAAATGCGCGAGAAGGATTGATGCGCGAAGGATTGGCGTTTTGCTCCGACGCGTGATGCACGGGGCGAACCGGCCCGCGGAACCTATCCCGGAGAGATCCCCTTCGCCACGGTGATTGCGCCCGATCGATAATCCTTTGACTTTTGGCTGCGCATCCCCCACATGCGCCCCATCGAAGCGCGCTAGCCATGCGTGAAGCGGCGGAATTCCAAAAAACATCCGCCCCGGCCGCGCCTCGGTTCTCTCTCAGGACTTCCCTTTTCACGCGGGCGGTTTCAACCCCCGCGCCGCGCCCGTCATCCGTTCAGGATTGACGCAGGCGCGCCGCACACAATGCGAGTTTACATGACAACATTTGCTGACCTCGGGCTGTCGCAGCCCGTGCTCCAGGCCCTGGCTATCAAGGGCTATACGGCGCCCACGCCGATTCAGGAACAGGCGATCCCGCCGGTGCTCAAGGGGCGCGACCTGCTCGGCATCGCCCAGACCGGCACGGGCAAGACCGCCGCCTTCATGCTCCCCGGTATCGATCGTCTGCGCGAGGCCGACAAGCCGATCCCGTTCAAATCCTGCCGGATGCTGGTGCTCGCGCCCACCCGCGAACTCGCGGTCCAAATCGCCGACAGCGCCAAGGATTACGGCGCGCTCGCTGGTCTCAAGGTGCAGTGCATCGTCGGCGGCACTTCGGTGGGCAAGGATCGCAACAAGCTGCACCGCGGCACCGACATCCTCGTCGCCACGCCCGGCCGCCTGCTCGATCTGGTCGACCAGAAGGCGTTCAACCTCTCCGGCATCGAGATCCTCGTGCTCGACGAGGCTGACCAGATGCTCGACCTCGGCTTCATCCATGCGCTGCGCAAGATCCGCGAGCTCGCCCCCAAGCAGCGCCAGACGCTGTTCTTCAGCGCCACCATGCCCAAGGCAATCAGGGAGCTGGTGGGCGGCTATTGCCACAATCCGGTGCAGGTTTCGGTGACGCCCGAAAGCACCACGGCCGAGCGTATCGCGCAATACCTGTTGATGGTGCAGCAGGACGAGAAACTGTCCTTGCTGGAAATGATCCTCAAGGGCCGCCACGCGGTGCCCGGCGTGATCGAGCGCGTGCTGATCTTCGCCCGCACCAAGCACGGCGCGGACCGGGTGGTGAGGAAGCTCGCGCAGGCCGGCATCGAGGCCAACGCCATCCACGGCAACAAGTCCCAGCCGCAGCGCCAGCGTGCGCTCGATGAATTTCGCAAGGCGCGCGTGCCGATCCTGATCGCGACCGATGTCGCCGCGCGCGGGATCGATATTCCGGGCGTCAGCCATGTGATCAATTTCGAGCTGCCCAACGTGCCCGAACAATATGTCCACCGCATCGGTCGCACCGCGCGCGCGGGGCGCGACGGGGTGGCGATTGCCTTCTGTGCCGAGGACGAGCGGGCCTATCTCAAGGACATTCGCAAGACGACCGGCGCGGAGCCGGAGCGCCTGCCGCTGCCGGCCAATTTCCGCGCGGTGGTCGAAGGTGTCGGGCCGGAAAAGCCTGCACCGCGACAGCCAGTAAAGCGGGTGCAGCCGCGTCCACTCGGCCAGCGCGGGGCCTCCAAGAGCGAGCATCGCCCCCGACAGGGCGAGCACAGCTGCGAAAGACGCCCGCAAGGCGAGCGCCGCGCCCCGCACGCGCAAGCGCGCCGGACGGAAAGCGATCGCCGGCCGCAGGGCGGCAAACCCGCGCATGCCGGCAAGGGCGCTGCCCGCCCGCAAGGGCATGGCCAGGGCAATGGCGGCGGCAATGGCGGCGGCAATCGCAGCCGCAACCGCCGCGGCCGTGGCCGTGGCGATGCCGGCCGTTCCCGCGCCGCGAGCGCCTGACATTCCCGTGTAGCCGCACCAGCGGCAAGGGTGAAAGGCCGGGAGGCCTGCTGTTCGCCCTGCCATTGGAATTCTTCCTTGCTTGGGCTATAGCCCGCGAGCACTCACAGGAGGATGCGCGCCCATGGCCGATCAGTACGATTTTGACCTTTTCACCATCGGGGCAGGCTCTGGCGGCGTGCGCGCGAGCCGCGTCGCTGCCGCGCACGGTGCACGGGTGGCAGTGGCCGAGGAATACCGCGTCGGCGGCACCTGCGTCATCCGCGGCTGCGTGCCCAAGAAGATGCTGGTCTATGGCGCGCATTTCGCCGAGGATCTCGAGGACGCCCGCCAGTTCGGCTGGAACATCGAAGGCAAGAGCTTCGACTGGCAACGCTTGCGCGATCATGTGCAGAACGATGTCGCCCGGCTCGAAGGGCTTTACGGCGAGACTTTGTCCAACCACAAGGTCACCATCTTCAACGAGCGCGCGACGATCACCGGCGATCACCAGATCACGCTGGCAAGCGGCCGGCAAGTCACTGCCGCGCATATCCTCATCGCCACGGGCGCGCGCCCGCACATTCCCGAATTCCCCGGCAATCAACACGTCATCACCTCGAACGAGGCGTTTCATCTCGAGCGGCTGCCGCGCCGTATCCTGATCGCCGGCGGGGGCTATATCGCCAATGAATTCGCCGGTATCTTCAACGAGTTCGGCAGCAAGGTGACGGTTGCTAACCGCTCCGACACGATCCTGCGCGGCTATGACGAGGCCTTGCGTGACAGGCTGCTGCAGATTGCGATGGTCAAGGGCATCGAGTTCCTGTTCATGGCCGAGCTCGAGCATATCGAGAAACAGGAAGACGGCACGCTGCTGGTCAAGCTGACCGGGCAGGAGCCACGCATCTTCGACTGCGTGATGGTTGCCACCGGGCGCGTCCCCAATAGCGAGGGGCTGGGACTGGAGGCCATCGGGGTCGAAATCGGCACGCGCGGCGAAATCGTGGTCGATGCCTTCAGCCGCACCAATGTGCCTTACGTCTATGCCGTTGGCGACGTGACCGACCGCGTGCAGCTCACCCCTGTTGCGATCCGCGAAGGCCAGGCCTTCGCGGATTCCGTGTTCGGCCCGGGCCAGCCCTATGCCGTCGATCACTCCTGCGTGCCATCCGCCGTGTTCAGCCACCCGCCGATCGCCGCGGTCGGCATGACCGAAAGCGAGGCGCGCAACCGGCTCGGCAGCATCAAGGTCTATCAGGCCGATTTCCGTCCGATGAAGAACGTGGTGGCGGGCCGCAACGAGCGGTGCCTCTACAAGATGGTGGTCGATGCCGCGAACGACCGGATCGTCGGCATCCACATGATCGGCCCCGAAGCGCCCGAGATCATGCAGGCCGCTGCGATCGCGGTGAAGGCGGGCCTCACCAAGGCTGATTTCGACGCTACGATCGCGATCCACCCGACCATGGCCGAGGAACTGGTGCTGTTCAAATAGAGGGGCAGGTAAGTCTGGCAGCGCGTGCCGACCCATTCCGGCACAGCAGCCCAACGCGGGCAAGACGGCCTTGCCCCGGACGGTTTATCTGTGGGCCATGTCCAGCACCGTCCTCACGGCTCGTCAGCAGCGCGAGCTCGAATATCATCGCAAACACGCCGCGAATGCTGCCGAGGAGGCGCTGCGTCCAGTGGCCGACGACGTCATCGTCAGCACCGCGCGGCGGCCGTGGAATGCCTATTGGTCGATGTATGACCGCCTGCTCGCCAGCGATCTGGCGGGCAAGGCGGTGCTGGTGCTGGGCTGCGGGTTCGGCGACGATGCGGTCCGTATCGCCAAGCTGGGCGCGCGCGTGTCGGCCTGCGATCTCTCGCCCGAAAGCCTCGCCATCGCCGAGGCCCGCGCAAGGCGCAGCGGGGTGGATGTCGCCTTCGCCGCCATGCCCGCCGAGGCCCTGACCTATCCCGACAACAGCTTTGATGCCGCGGTGTTCGTCGATATCCTGCACCATGTCGATATCGCCGCGACCGTGGCCGAGATCGCGCGGGTGCTGAAGCCCGGCGCACAGGTTGTCGGCGACGAGCTCTATACCCATACCCGCCTGCAAGCCATCCGCGAGAGCGGCCCGGTTCGGCGGGTGCTCTATCCGCGGATGCGGCGCTGGATCTACAGCGGCGAGACGCCCTACATCACCGCGGACGAGCACAAGATCGACGAGCACGAATTTGCGCTCGTCACCGCGCGCCTGACGGGTGTGGAGACCGACTGGTTCAACATCCTCGAAGGTCGGCTCTACCCGTCGCGCCTGCGCTGGGCGGCACGGATCGAGCGGGCCTTGATGCGTCCGCTGGCGCCGCTGGCGCCGGTGCTGGCCGGTCGCGTGGTGTTCAGCGGCAGGCTGGCGAAGTACCGCGTTACGCGCCGAGGCGGGCGGGCGAAAACATCGCCGCTGTCAGGCCTGCCTGCGCACAATCGTCAGGCAAGGGCTGGCCCAGCACCGCCGCTGCCGCGATGCGCGAGAGGGCAGGCGCGGTCTGGAACCCCGCGCCGCCCTGGCCTGCGCACCAGAAAAAGCCGGGTGCGCCGGCCGCTTCGCCCACCACCGGCAATTCGTCCGGCGCAAAACTCCTGAGACCCGCCCAGCTGTGGGGGATGCGGCGGATGCCGAGGGTGGTTGCCCGTTCCACCCGGTCGGCGGCGATGGCGATGTCGAGTTCTTCCGGCGCCGCATCGCAGGGTTCGGACGGGGTCTGGTCCATGCTCGAGGCGAGGATCTGGCTGCGGCCCTCGGGCAGGAAATAGAAGCCTTCGCCCACGGTCTTGGTGAAGGGCCAGGCCCTTACGTCCACCCCTTCCGGGGCGGCAAAGCTGATCACGGTGCGGCGGCGCGGCTCGATGCCGATGGGGCGCACGCCCGCGAGCCGTGCGAATTCATCCGCCCAGGCACCTGCCGCGTTGACGAGGATCGGGGCGGTGAAGTCCCCGGCTGAGGTGGTCACCCGCCATGTCTCGCCCTCACGCGCGACCGCGGTGACCCGCGCGCCGGTTATCACCTGCCCGCCGCCGGCGCGCACGTCTGCGCTCGCGGCCTGGAGCATCGCGTGGGTATCGAGCTTGAGCGAACCGCGATCGACCAGCGCCGCCGCGCAGGCCTCGGGCCTCAGGGCGGGCATCAGCGCAAGGGCTTCCTCGGGGCCGATGCGGGCGTAATCGCAAGCGTAATGCCGGTGCACGTCCTCCAGCGCATCGAGCGCCGCGATCTGGTCGGCAGAGGCGATATGCAGTGCGGGATGGACATGCGCGTGCGCGGCGAGTTCGGCCATGCTCAGCGCGGTGAGATCGCGCACCGGCACGTTGCCGAGCCCGTAATGCGCGAAAGCCACGCTCCGGCCCGAGGCATGGTAGCCCGGCGCGCTTTCGCCCTCCAGCACCACCACCTGCGCCTGCGCCGCCAGCCGTGCGGCCAGCGAAAGCCCCGCGATTCCGCCGCCCACCACCAGCACATCCGCCCTCTGCATCACCGCATCTCCCGCACTTTTGCCACGTTGACGCCTGGGACGCGCTAAGGCAACGCACCGGGGCAAGAGAGCCACAGGAGAGGAACCTCGCGTGTCCGCCAACATCGCCGAAATGGAACGCCGCCGCGAAGCTGCCCGGATGGGCGGCGGCCAGAAGCGCATCGACGCCCAGCACGCCAAGGGCAAGCTGACCGCGCGCGAGCGGCTCGACGTGCTGCTCGACGAGGGTTCCTTCGAGGAAATCGACACCTATGTCGAGCACGACTGCATGGATTTCGGCATGGAAAATCAGCGCATCCCCGGCGACGGGGTGGTGACGGGTTCGGGCACGATCAACGGGCGCCTCGTTTACGTCTTCTCGCAGGACTTCACCGTGTTCGGCGGTTCGCTGTCCAAGCGTCATGCCGAGAAAATCTGCAAGATCATGGACACCGCGATAAAGGTCGGCGCGCCGGTGATCGGCCTCAACGATTCGGGCGGGGCGCGCATCCAGGAAGGCGTGGCATCGCTGGGCGGCTATGCCGAGGTGTTCCAGCGCAACGTCCTGGCGAGCGGCGTGGTGCCGCAGATCAGCCTGATCATGGGGCCTTGCGCGGGCGGGGCGGTCTATTCGCCGGCGATGACCGACTTCATCTTCATGGTGAAGGATTCGAGCTACATGTTCGTCACCGGCCCCGACGTGGTCAAGACCGTCACCAACGAGGTCGTCACGCAGGAGGAACTGGGCGGCGCGATCACCCATACCACCAAGACTTCGGTGGCCGATCTCGCCTACGAGAATGATGTCGAGGCGCTGCTGGCGACCCGCCGCTTCTTCGATTTCCTGCCGCTCTCGAACCGCGATGAAGGGCCGACGCTGCCGACCAGCGATCCATGGGACCGGCTGGAGATGAGCCTCGACACCTTGATCCCCGAGAACGCCAACCAGCCCTATGACATGCACGAGGTGATCACCAAGGTGCTGGACGAGGGCGATTTCTTCGAGATCCAGCCGGCCCATGCCGCCAACATCATCTGCGGGTTCGGCCGGGTTGAGGGCCGCACCGTGGGCGTGGTGGCGAACCAGCCGATGGTGCTGGCGGGCGTGCTCGACATCAATTCCTCGAAGAAAGCCGCGCGCTTCGTGCGCTTCTGCGATGCCTTCGAGATCCCGATCATCACCTTCGTCGATGTCCCCGGCTTCCTCCCCGGCACGGCGCAGGAACTGGGCGGGATCATCAAACACGGCGCGAAGCTGCTCTTCGCCTATGCCGAGGCGACCGTGCCCAAGATCACCGTCATCACCCGCAAGGCTTACGGCGGGGCCTATGACGTGATGGCCTCCAAGCACCTGCGCGGCGACCTCAACTACGCCTGGCCCACCGCCGAAATCGCGGTGATGGGCGCAAAGGGCGCGGTGGAGATCATCTTCCGCCAGGAAAAGGACAACCCCGCCAAGATCGCCGAGCGGACCAAGGAATACGAAGACCGCTTCGCCAACCCCTTCGTGGCGGCGAGCCGAGGCTATATCGACGAGGTGATCCACCCCCACTCGACCCGACGCCGGATCGCGCTGGGGCTAAGGAAGCTGCGGACGAAGCAGCTGGAGAACCCGTGGAAGAAGCATGACAATATTCCGCTGTGATCCACCCGCTTCTCCTTGTCGTTTTTATCGCAGCCATGCCCATCTGGGGTGTTTGGGCCTTGCGTAAGTCGATGAAGAAGGGCGCGATCACCTATGAAGGACGCATTTTGCATCGGCAGGAGCAACCGGCTGCCTTCTGGGTGACGATGCTCTTGATCAGCTTTTTCGGGTTTGTTGCCCCGGTCGTACTGGCAATCGGCGAATATGATCGCCTCGCTGCATTTCTTGGAGCCAAATGATGAAACTCGGCCGCTTGAACCACATCGGGGTCGCCACGCCCTCCATCGCGGACTCGATCGCCTTCTACCGCGACGTCATGGGCGCGACCAAGATCCACACCCCCTTCGACCTTGAAGAGCAGGGCGTGAAGGTCTGCTTCGTCGACACGCCCGGCGCGGACGGGGCGATGAACGGAACGCAAATCGAGCTGATCGAGCCGCTCGGGGAGAATTCCACCCTCGCAGGCTTTCTCGCCAAGAACCCCTTGGGCGGGCAGCATCACCTGTGCTTCGAGGTGCCCGATATCGCCGAGGCGCGCTCGGAGTTCGAGGCGATGGGCAAACGGATCCTCGGCCCCACCCGCATCGGCGCCCACGGTACACCTATCTTTTTCGTCCATCCCAAGGACATGGGCGGCATGCTTACCGAGATCATGGAAACGCCCAAGGAGGGCGCGCACTGGTCGAACTGAACCCCCGGGAGAGAGAAATGTCCTACGAAACCATCCGCGTCACCCGCGAAGGCCCGCTGCTCACCATCACCCTCAACCGTCCGGAACGCCTCAACGCCATGCCGCCCAAGATGGCGGACGAGCTGGGCCAGTCCTTCTACGACCTGGGCGATGCACGTGCGGTGCTGATCACCGGCGAGGGCAAGGGCTTCTGTTCGGGCGCAGACCTTGCGGCGCGCGGCGATAGCTCGGCGCTGGGCGGCAAGGGCGGCAGCCACGAGGCGCTGATCAATCACTACAACCCCGCGATCAGCCAGTTGATCCGCGCGAGCGTGCCGGTGATCTGCGCGGTCAACGGCCCGGCGGCGGGCGTGGGCTGCTCGCTCGCGCTGGCGGCAGACTTCACCATTGCCGCCAAGAGCGCCTATTTCCTTCAGGCCTTCGTCAATATCGGCCTCGTGCCCGATGGCGGCTCGACCTGGCTGCTCACCCGCGCCATCGGCCGCGCGCGCGCCACGCGGATGATGATGCTGGGCGAAAAGATTTCTGCCGCTCAGGCCGAGGAATGGGGCCTCGTCTACAAGTGCGTCGAGGATGCCGACCTGATGAGCGAAGCCCGCGCGCTCGCCGAGAAGCTGGCGAACGGCCCGACGATCGCCTACGCGCAGATGAAGCGCAACATCGCGATCGCGCTCGATCAGAACCTCCAGATGGTGCTGCTCGCCGAGGCCGAGGCCCAGCGGATCGCCGGCGCAACCAAGGATGCGATGGAGGGTGGCATGGCCTTCCTCCAGAAGCGGAAAGCGGAATTCAGGGGGGAGTAAGCCCACCACTTCGTTACCCCGGCGGTTGCGAAGCACAGCCGAAGGCTGAACGCCGGGGCCTGGGGCGGCACGAGATGCCGGCTTTCGCTGGCATGACGAATTTGCTTTGGAAGAGTCATGACCCAAAAACCCACGCTCGAAGACTGGACCGCCCTCGCCGCCAAGGAAGTGAAGGGCCGCGACCTGACTTGGCACACGCCCGAAGGCTTCGCGATCAAGCCGCTCTATACCGCGGAAGATCACGAAGGGTTTGACCCCGGCCTGCCAGGTTTTGCGCCTTTCACCCGCGGGGTGAGGGCAAGCATGTATGCGGGGAGGCCTTGGACCATCCGCCAATATGCGGGCTTCTCCACGGCAGAGGAATCGAACGCCTTCTACCGCCGCAATTTGGCGATGGGGCAGAAAGGGCTTTCGGTGGCCTTCGATCTTGCCACCCACCGTGGCTATGATTCCGATCACCCGCGCGTGGTTGGCGATGTCGGCAAGGCGGGGGTGGCGATCGACACGGTCGCGGACATGGAGATCCTGTTCGACCAGATTCCGCTCGATTCCATGTCCGTCTCGATGACGATGAACGGCGCGGTGATCCCGGTGCTGGCCTTCTTCATCGTTGCGGCCGAGCGTCAGGGGGTGAGCCAGGAGAAGCTCGACGGCACGATCCAGAACGACATCCTCAAGGAGTTCATGGTCCGCAACACCTATATCTACCCGCCCGAGCCGAGCATGCGGATCATCTCGGACATCATCGCCTACACCTCGGCTAACATGCCCAAGTTCAACAGCATTTCGATCTCGGGCTACCACATGCACGAGGCCGGCGCCACCGCGGTGCAGGAGCTTGCCTTCACCATTGCCGACGGCAAGGAATATGTGAAGCGCGCTATGGCCGCGGGCCTCGATATCGACGCCTTCGCCGGGCGGCTGAGCTTCTTTTTCGGCATCGGCATGAACTTCTTCATGGAGATCGCCAAGCTGCGCGCCGCGCGCACCTTGTGGTGGCGGGTGATGGACGGGCTCGGCGCGAAGGACGAACGCTCGAAGATGCTGCGCACCCACTGCCAGACGAGCGGTGTGAGCTTGCAGGAACAGGACCCCTACAACAACGTCATCCGCACCACGGTGGAGGCGCTCGCGGCCGTGCTCGGCGGCACCCAGTCGCTCCATACCAATGCGCTCGATGAAGCCATCGCGCTGCCGACCGATTTCTCCGCCCGCATCGCCCGCAACACCCAGCTGGTGCTTCAGGAGGAAAGCGGGATCTGCAACGTCGTCGATCCGCTCGGCGGCTCGCACTATGTCGAGGCGCTCACCCAGACCCTCGTCGAGGAGGCGTGGAAGCTGATCGAGGAGGTGGATGCGGCCGGCGGCATGACTGCCTTCGTCGCGACCGGTGCGCCCAAGGCCGCAATCGAGCGCGCGGCGGCGGAAAAGCAGACCAAGGTCGACAAGGGCGAGACGGTGATCGTCGGCGTCAACAAGTATCGCAAGGAACGGGAAGACGCGCTCGAGACGCTCGAGGTCGACAACCAGAAGGTCCGCGCCGGGCAGATCGCCCGCATTGCCAAGGTGCGCGAAGCGCGCGACGAAGCCGCCTGCCGGGCGGCTCTGGCGGCGCTGACCGAGGGCTGCAAGTCGGGGGCGAACCTGCTCGCGCTCGCGGTGGAAGCCGCGCGCCACGATGCCACCCTCGGCGAGATTTCCTCGGCGATGGAAGAGGTCTTCGGCCGCCACGATGCGCGTCCCGCACCGGTCACGGGCGTCTACAAGAGCGCCTATGCAACCGACCGCCGCTGGGCGCAGGTGGTGGACGGCGTGGAGGCCGTGGGCCGCCGCCTCGGCCGCAAGCCGCGCATCATGATCGCCAAGATGGGCCAAGACGGCCATGATCGCGGGGCGAATGTGATCGCCTCGGCCTTCAGCGACATGGGCTTCGAGGTGATCTCCGGCCCGCTGTTCCAGACCCCTGCAGAAAGCGCGGCGATGGCGCTCGAACACGATGTCGATGTGGTCGGCGCCTCCAGCCTCGCGGCAGGCCACAAGACGCTGATCCCCGAACTGATCCGCCTCCTGCGCGAGGCCGGGCGCGGCGACATCAAGGTGACGGCAGGCGGCGTGATCCCCCCGCAGGACTACGACTTCCTGCGCGAGGCGGGGGTGCAGGGCATTTACGGCCCCGGCTCGAACGTGGTGGAGTGCGCGGCGGATATCCTCGTGCTGCTCGGCCACAACATGCCGCCGCTGGGCGAGGGGCTGGACGAGGCGGCGGAGTAGAATTGCGCCTAACCCCTTCGCCCTGAGCTTGTCGGAAGCGAAGCTGGGCGTTGCCCAACGGCTGCTTTTCCCCTTATCGGCGGCATGAAGTTGAAAGGCAGGGCTTCGACTGGCTTAACCCGCATGGAGTTTGAAGGTTTGACTCACCCCCGCACCGACTGGACCCGCGCCGAGATCGCGGCCCTTTTCGACCTCCCGTTCACCGAGCTGCTGTTTCAGGCCGCCAGCGTCCACCGCGCGCACCACCCCGCGACCGAGGTCCAGCTGTGCACGCTGCTCTCGATCAAGACCGGCGGGTGTCCGGAGGATTGCGGCTATTGCTCGCAGTCGGTCCACGCGGATTCGGGCGTCAAGGCGACCAAGCTGATGGACGTGCAGGCGGTGCTCCAGAAGGCGGCTGAGGCGAAGGATGCGGGCAGCCAGCGCTTCTGCATGGGTGCGGCGTGGCGCAATCCGAAGGACCGCGACATGCCCGCGATCGTGGAGATCGTGAAGGGCGTGCGGGCGATGGGCCTTGAAACCTGCATGACGCTGGGGATGCTCGAACCGCATCAGGCCGCAATGCTCGCCGAAGCCGGCCTCGATTACTACAACCACAATATCGACAGCAGCCCCGAATATTACGAGCGCATCATCTCCACCCGCGATTTCCAATGCCGGCTCGATACGCTCGAGTACGTCCGCAAGGCGGGGATCAATGTCTGCTCGGGCGGGATCGTCGGCATGGGCGAGACGCGCGAGGACCGGGTGGGGTTCATCCACACCCTCGCCACGCTGCCGCAGCATCCCGAAAGCGTGCCGGTGAATGCGCTGGTGCCCGTCAAGGGCACGGTGCTGGGCAATATGCTGGCCGACACCCCGCTCGCCAAGATCGACGATATCGAGTTCGTCCGCACCGTCGCGGTCGCGCGCATAACCATGCCGCTCTCGATGGTGCGGCTCTCGGCCGGGCGCGAGTCCATGTCCGAGGCGACCCAGGCGCTGTGCTTCCTTGCAGGCGCGAATTCGATCTTCACCGGCGACAAGTTGCTCACCGCCCCCAACGCGGGTGACGACAAGGACGGCGCGCTGTTCGCCAAGCTCGGCCTCACCGCGCTGAAGGGCGAGGAACCCGCGCGCGCCTGCAAGAGCGCGGTGCCCGCTGAATGATCGCCCTGCTCGCGGCAGTGGCGCTTGCCGGCGCGCAGCCCGCGCCGCAGCCACAGCCGCTCATCATCGGCGAGACGGTGACGCTGGAGGCGCTCGATGTGCGGCGCGAGGTCAACATTGTCCTGCCCCTCGGTTATGCCGAGGAGCCTGACAAGCGCTGGCCGGTGGTCTATCTGCTCGATGGCGGGCTGACGCAGGACCTGTTGATGGGCGCGGGCCTCCAGCGCTGGAATACCATCTGGGGCCGTAGTGCGGATGCGATCATCGTCGGGATCGAGACGAAGAACCGCCAGCGCGAGCTGCTCGCGCCCACGGGTGATGCTGCCGAACAGGCCCGCTGGCCGACCGCAGGCGAGAGCGCAACCTTCCGTGCGTGGATCGCAGACACCGTCAAGCCCATGATCGAGGCGCGCTATCGCCATGATGGCCGTGCCTTTCTGATCGGGGAGAGCGCGGCGGGGCACTTTGTGGTCGAGACATGGACCGAGGCGCCCGGCCTGTTCAGCGGCTACGCCGCGATATCGCCCAGCCTCCAATGGGATTTCGCGGCGCTCAGCCGCAAGCCGCTGGGCACAGCCAACCGCCCGCCGATCTACCTCAGCCTCGCCGACGAGGGCGGGGCGACCGAGGCGGGGATGATGCGGCTGCTGGAAATGCTGCCCAAGGGGCAGGCCTATTGCTTTTCCGACCGTCGCAAGGAACTGCTCCACGCCACCGCGCTTCACGGCCTGCTGCCCGAGGCGCTGCAATACCTGCTGCCGACCGGGGCCGATTATCTCGCGGACTATGGCTTCACCCTGCGCTGCGAGCAGCGAGGGGGATAGCGTGAGTCTGGGCTTTTGCGTCGATACCCTGCTCCCCAAGGCCCGCGGTGGCGGGCAGCTGCGGATGGGTCTGGTCAAGCTCGAGGAGCGCGACTGGCTCCAGCCTTCGCCCGATCTGGCAGCGCGGGCGGCAGGGTTTGCCGCGTGGCCCGAGGGCGTGCAGCTTACCCCCGAGGTCGATGCGCCGGGGCGCGAGCTGGCCGCGCTGCTGGGGGTGGAGGGCGCGCTCGCGCAAGCCGCGCTCGCGGTCCACGAAGACCTGTGCCTGCTGACCAAGCGCGAAGGCGAGGATGTCTACCGCCTCATCGGTGCGGCGGTCGCCTGGCCCTCCGACTGGCGCCCGGCTGAGAAAATCGGCCTGCCCTTGCGCGCGCTCCATGCCCCGATTGCAGGCTATGAGGAACAGCTCGCCACCGGGGTCGACCGCTTCATGGAGACCCTGCGTCCCGGCCCCATCTATGGCCGCTGCAACTGGTTCATCGCTGCCACCGGAGAGCGCCGCTGGCTCCCCGACCGGCCCCCGCAGGAAGCCTTCGCCCATGTCACGCCCGACAATGCCGGCGAAACCCTGTTCGTGCGCTCCGAACGCCAGACGCTGAGGCGCCTGCCGCAGACGGGCGCAATCCTGTTCACGATCGGCATCTACGTCGAGCCGCTCGGCCGCCTGTCTCGCGCCAATATTGCCATGCTCGGACGCGCGGTGCAGAATCTGCTGGATGGCGAGGGTGACCGCCGGGGCGCACCGGCCTATGCCGACAGCCTGATCGCCTTTGCTGAAAGGAACGCTGCATGATCGCCCCTCTGATTCTCCCCCTGCTCGCCGCGGCCACGCAGCCACCGGTGCCCGAATGGAACTGCGCCGATCCGCAGGTTCAGCAGGAGATGAACTGGTGCGCCAGCCAGGAATACGAGGCCGCCGATGCCGCGCTCAACGCCCAGTGGACGCTCACCGCAGCGGTGATGAAGAAGCGCGATGCCGAATGGGCCGAAATCGGTTCTTCCGACAAGCGGCCCGGTTTCTTCAAGAGCCTGATCGAAGGCCAACGCGGCTGGCTGCGCTATCGCGACGCGCATTGCCGGGTGGATGGCTATGCCGCGCGCATGGGCAGCCTTGAACCGCTGCTGGTCGCCACCTGCAAGACGCGCCTCACCCGCCTGCGCACGGCGGAACTCAAGGAGCTGGTCGAGGTGCCGGGTTGAGGCGCAAATCCGCTAGCTTGCTTGGCGGCCCATCCCTCGGCATAGCCGCTGGCCGTAACGGCACCCCTTTGGAGAGAGGCCCTAACCCTTGTTCTCGAAAATCCTGATTGCCAACCGCGGCGAGATCGCCTGCCGGGTCATCACCACTGCACGCAAGATGGGGATCAAGACTGTCGCGGTCTATTCCGATGCCGACGCGCGCGCGCCCTTCGTGGCGATGGCGGACGAGGCGGTGCATATCGGGCCTTCGCCCGCCGCCGAAAGCTACCTCGTCGCCGAAAAGATCATCGCCGCCTGCAAGCAGACCGGGGCAGAAGCGGTGCATCCGGGTTACGGCTTCCTCTCGGAACGCACCGCCTTCGCCGAGGCGCTCGCCAAGGAGAACATCGCCTTCATCGGCCCGCCGGTGGGTGCGATTGCGGCGATGGGCGACAAGATCGAATCCAAGAAGCTTGCCAAGGAAGCGGGGGTCAATGTCGTCCCCGGTTTCGTCGGCGAGATCGAGGATACCGAACACGCGGTGCGCATCGCCAACGAGATCGGCTATCCGGTGATGATGAAGGCTTCGGCAGGCGGCGGGGGCAAGGGGATGCGCCTCGCCTACAACGAGGCTGACGTGCGCGAGGGCTTTGAAAGCGTGAAGCGCGAGGGGCTGAACTCCTTCGGCGATGACCGCGTCTTTATTGAAAAATTCATCCTCAATCCGCGCCACATCGAGATCCAGATCCTCGGCGACCAGCACGGCAACATCCTCTATCTGAACGAGCGCGAATGTTCGATCCAGCGCCGCCACCAGAAGGTGGTCGAAGAAGCGCCGTCGCCCTTCGTCACCCCCAAGATGCGCAAGGCCATGGGCGAGCAGTGCGTCGCCTTGGCGCGCGCCGTGGGATATTATTCGGCAGGCACGGTCGAGCTGATCGTGTCGGGCGCGGACCCGACGGGAGAGAGCTTCTACTTCCTCGAAATGAACACCCGGCTTCAGGTCGAACATCCCGTCACCGAAGCGATTACCGGCATCGATCTGGTCGAGCAGATGATCCGGGTGGCGGCGGGCGAAAGGCTCGCCTTCACCCAGGAGGATATCGGCATCGACGGCTGGGCGATCGAAAATCGCGTCTATGCCGAAGACCCCTATCGCGGCTTCCTACCCTCCACCGGGCGGTTGGTGCATTACCAACCGCCGGTCGCCGGGTGGCACGAGGACGAGACCGTCGCCGGCAAGCCGCGGCGCGGCGTGGCGCGCGGGAAGGGCTCGGTGCGGGTCGATGACGGGGTCTACGAAGGCGGCGAAGTTTCGCGCTTCTACGACCCGATGATTGCCAAGCTGATCACTTGGGCTCCCACCCGCGACGAAGCGGCGGATTTGCAGATCGAGGCGCTCGACCGCTTCCGCATCAAGGGGCTGGGGCACAATGTCGATTTTCTCAGCGCGATCATGCAGCACCCGCGCTTCCGCTCGGGCGAGCTGACCACCGGGTTCATCGCCGAGGAATATCCCGATGGCTTCCACGGCGCGGCCACGAGCGAGGATGTGAAGCGCATTCTGGCTGCGGTGTGCGCGGGCAATGAATTCACCCTGCAATCGCGCGCGCGGCAGATCACCGGTCAGCTCGACGGGCCGCTACCGGTGACCGCGGAATGGATGGTCAAGCTTGGCGACCAACGCTTTGAAGTCATCCTTGGCGAAGGCCATGCGATGGTCGATGGCGTGCGGGTCGAAGGCACCTGCACCTGGCGCCCCGGCATGGTGCAGGCTGAGGCGACCGGCAAGATCGGGGATGGGCCGCAGTACCGGCTCGGCCTGATCGTCGAACGCATCGGCAACCAGTGGAAGGTGACGACGCGCGGCGCAGGCCACACCGCACTGGCGCTGCCGCTACGCCTGGCGCGGCATGAGAGCCTCATGCTGGAAAAGCTGCCGCCGGATCTGTCGCGCCTGTTGATCTGCCCGATGCCGGGAATGCTGGTGAAGCTCCATGTCGCCGAAGGCGAAAAGGTGCAGCCGGGCCAGCCGCTCGCCACGGTCGAGGCGATGAAGATGGAGAACATCCTGCGCGCCGAAAAGGAAGGCGTCATCGCCAAGATCAACGCCGCCGAGGGCGAGAGCCTCGCGGTCGATGCGATCATTCTGGAGCTGGAATAGGGCGCGGCTTCCTTCATCCAAAGCGTTGGTTTCAGCCTCTGCCGGCGCGAGCCCTGCGCGCGGTTCGCGCTCGGAAGTTTTGCGTCAAGCGGAAATCTCGCTGCATTGACGCGTAACAATATGTCGCAGCTTTTGTATAATGATGTCAAACGGTTGATATTTCGCGCCAGATCGCCGGAAAAACTTGGCTAACGCCCTGCTTGCCGATGACAATCCTTGTGCTGATTCGCGGCATCTCCCGCGCGGCGCGGATTGAATCTCGGTGGGAGGATTTGATCGTGGCACATACGGGGACTGGTTTTTTTGACCGGAAGGGCAATTTCTTCAAAACCGCGCGCGATGCGACCGTGAGCGATCTGGCGGGCCTGCTCGGCCAGATCGGCGAGGGCGAGAGCCTTGCGCCGGGCATCGCCTACATGCTGCTCGAACGGCGTGCCGAGATCGAACGGCTGTTTGCCGAGCATGACAAGATGCTGGAAGAAGAAGCCGCGATAAAGGCTGCACGGCAGAGTGAGGCCGGCGACAACGTCGCCAAGCTGCCGAGCCGTCCGGTCGCCTAGTCCGAGATGATCGCCACGGCGCGGATCCAGCCGGCGCTGGCGCGTTCGATCTTGACCGGAAAGCAGCTCACCATGAAGCCGTGCGGCGGGAGCGCGGCGAGGTTGGTGAGCTTTTCGATCTGATAGTAAGGCCGGATCCGCCCGGCCTTGTGGCCTTCCCAAATGATCGAAGGATCGCGGCTTTCCGCCCAGCGCTTCGCGGTATGGCTGAAAGGCGCGTCCCAGCTCCAGGCGTCGGTGCCGACCACTTCTATGCCCTGCTCGGTCAGCCACAGCGTCGCCTCGGCGCCGAGGCCCACGCCCTGATCGGTGAAGCCCTCGGTGCCATAGACCGCGCCCGACTGCACCAGCACGATGTCGAGCGGTTGCAGATCGTGACCGATCCGTGCCAGTTCCGCCTGCACCTCGGCCGCGCTCACCACATGGCCGTGGGGCAGGCCCGAGAAATCGAGCTTCACACCGGGGCGGAAGAAGCGGTCGAGCGGGGCCTCGTCGATGCTGGGGGCAGGGCTGGCACCCGAGTGCGTGGTCGAATGGTAATGCCACGGCGCGTCCATGTGGGTGCCGTTGTGGGTGGAAAGTTCGACAAATTCCACCGCCCAGCCTTCGCCGTCGGGCAGATCCGCGCGGGTGAGCCCGGGGAAGAACATCGCGATCTGTTCCCAGGTCGAATCGTGGGTCATGTAGGTGACCTTGGGGCGCATTACCTCGGGATCGGAGATCACGTCATTGGTGATCGGGATCGAAAGATCGATGAAGCGGCTCATCCAGCCATCTCCGCGTCGAGAAAGCAAGCAATGTCGGCAAGGTCCACATCGCGCGCCACGTAAGCTTCGCCCAGGGCGCGCAGCAACAAGAAGGGCAGGGTGGTGCCTTCGGCCTTCTTGTCGTGGCGCATGTGCGCGACGAGAGCCGCCCCGTCGCAGGCAAGGCCGAGCGCGGCGAGGCTGACGGGCAGGCCGGCGGCGGCGATCGCGGCGGTCACCCGTTCGGCATCGGCAAGGGTAATCTCTGCGCGCCGTGCCGAATAGCGCGCCGCCAGCGCCATGCCCAGCGCCACCGCCTCGCCATGCAGCAGCCGGTCGGAGAAACCCGTCTCGGCCTCCAGCGCATGGCCGAAAGTGTGACCGAGATTGAGCAGCGCGCGGCGGTCAAGCGTCTCGCGCTCGTCCTCGGCGACGATCCGCGCCTTCATCGCGATGCTGGTGGCGATCGCGTGTTCGAGCGCGGCGGGCGCGCGCGCGAGCACCTGCGTGCCGTTGGCTTCGAGCCAGGCGAAGAACGCGGCATCGCCAAGCAGCCCGTATTTGAGCACCTCGGCATAGCCTGCGCGCATCTCGCGATCCGGCAGGGTTTTCAGCACGAGCGGATCAATCACCACCAGCGAGGGTTGGTGGAAGGCGCCGATCAGGTTCTTGCCCGCGCGTGTGTTGATCGCGGTCTTGCCGCCGACCGAACTGTCGACTTGCGCCAGCAAGGTGGTCGGCACCTGCACGAAGCCTACCCCGCGCTTCACCACGGCGCAGGCAAAGCCCACAAGATCGCCCACCACGCCGCCACCAAGTGCGATGACATGGTCCTTGCGGGTCACGCCAAGCCTCAGCAGCCAGTCGCACAGGCGCTCCAGAACGTCCCAGCTCTTGGCATCCTCGCCCGGTTCGACCACGAACCATTCGGCGGCGAGGCCATGGTCTGCCAGATGGGCGTCGATCCCGCCCGCGAACAGGCGGTGCGTATTGGTATCGGCGACGAAGGGCACCGGGCGCTGCGGGCCATATCTCTTGAGGAACGGCGCAGCCGCCTCGGCAAGGCGGGCGAGCAGCCCCTCCTCGATCACCACTTCGTAAGCGCGCCCGGCCAGCGCAACGGGAATTACAGCCATTGGTCAATCGCCTCGATGATGGCACGCGCGGTTTCGGCATGGGGGCCGTTCTCGCTGACCACGCGGATAGGAGCTTGCGCATAGAAGGGTGCACGTTCGGCGGCCAGCCGGGTGAGGATTTCGCGCGGGTTGCCGTTGCTCAACAAGGGCCGCGTGTTGCGCCGCGCGGTACGCTCCACCAGCGTGTCGATATCGGCATCGATCCACACCGCGATCGTCCGCTCCAGAATCAGCGCGCGGGTCGAAGGATCGACGAAGGCCCCGCCGCCGGTGGCGATCACCCCGTGGCCTTCCTCGATCAACCGCGCGATCACCCGCCTTTCGCCATCGCGGAAATAGTGCTCGCCGAACTGTTCGAAGATCTCGGGAATGGAAAGCTGTGCGGCTTCGACGATGGCCTCGTCGGCATCGACGAAGTCGCGCCGCAGCAGGCTGGCGAGCTTGCGACCGACGGTTGATTTGCCCACGCCCATCAGCCCCACCAGCACCACCGGACGGGTGATGCGCGCGGCGATGCCGGCCAGATCGGCGGGTGCCGGATCGGGTGATGCAGGTTCGGCGGACATTGCCGCATGGCCTATAGATGGGCTAGGGCGCGTGCAATATGGCAAACCTATCCCGTCCCTCGCCGGCCCGGCAGATTCTCGCGCGCGAACCGGCGCGGTCCGTGCGCCTGCCGGGACGGCGGGCGGCAATCGGCGCGATGATCGCGCTGGTGCTGGCGGCGCTGGCCTGGTTCGATGGCGGCGAGGAAGAGATCCGCCCGATCGCGCAGGAGATCGTCCTGCCAGGAGCCGCGCAATGACGCCCGCGCGCGCCAGGCTTGCCGCGAGCGTGCTGGCGCTTGGCCTTGCGGGCGCGCTGGGCGGGGCGGGTCTGGCTGGTCTCGCGAGTGCCCAGGGCAAGCCCGAATCGATCCTGCCGCCCGGGTTCGATGATCCCGCCCCGGCTCCCACGCCAACCCCGGCCGCCACGCCTGCGCCGCGTCCTGCGCCCGCGCCGGGCGGTGCGCCGTCCCCGCAGCCGCGCCCCGGCACGGCCGAGACGATCCCGGCCCCCGGCACTGTCCTGCCCGGCACGGCGGCCGGAGTGCCTGTCGATGTCCCGGCGCTGCCCGCGATCACCCGCGATGAGCTCGCTCGCCTCCCGAGCCTCGAGGAGCTGGAGAACATGTCGACCGAGGAGCTCGACCAGTTGCTCGGGTTAAAGCCGAAGTTCGACATCCCCCCCGGCGCCCGCCGCGCGCTGACGAGGATCGGGGTGATGGCGGTCGACGAAGGCGGGCTGCCGCCGAGGACGCTTGCCAATCAGTCCGACAAGCTGGTGCGCGCCGTGCTCAATGGCACGCGCGGACCCATGGTTTCGCGCTGGGGACACATCTTGCTTCGCCGCGCCTTGGCCAGCCGCCTTGCCGCCCCGCTCGGGATGGACCCGGTCGAATTCGCGGCCCTGCGCGTCGGCGTGCTCAACCGGATCGGCGAATTCGCCGTGGCGCGCGCGGTGGTGCAGGATGTCGATACCGCCAGCTGGTCGCCCCCCCTCACCGCCGAGGCGCTGACCGCCTATCTCGGCTTGGGCGACGTCACCGGCGCCTGTCCCGCGGTTCGCTTGCAAGGCTCGGCGCGCGATGACGGCGAGTGGCAGCTGTTGCAGGCGATCTGCAATGCCTATGCGGGCGAAAGCGCGCTCGCCGCCTCGCAGCTGGACCGCGCGCTGTTCCGCGGGATTGCACCGCGTATCGACGTGCTCCTGGCGCGCCGCTTCGCCGGGGCGGCCGGGCGGGGCCAGCGCGCGGTGCAGATCGAGTGGGAGCCGGTCGAACGGCTCACCCCATGGCGCTTCAGTCTGGCCGCCGCCTTGGGCGAGCCGGTGCCCGAGAACCTGATGGAAGCTGCGCTCGGCGGCGCCGATGCCGGCTATTATGCGCGGTCCGGCGCGATGTTGCCGATGCTGCCTGCCGAACAGCGCATCGCCTTTGCCTCTCGCGCCGCGCGCGAAGGGATCCTGTCCGCGCAGGCACTGATCGACCTGTACAGTGCCGTCTATACCGACACCGTGAGCAATAGCGAGGCGCGCAGCCATGCCGTCGCCCTGCGCGAGGCCTATGTCGCAAGCGATCCCGCGGTGCGCATCGCGGCGATGCAGCGGCTGTGGGAGGCGGGCAATGCCATCGGCGGGGGTGATGGCTATGGCGCGCGGGTGCTGACCGCCTATGCCGCCGCCCGCATTCCGGCCGACACCGCCCAGGCCGATGCCGCCGGGGCGCTGATTGCCTCGATGCTCGCCGCCGGACTCGATCGCGATGCCCTGGCCTGGCGCGACGTGGTGGACGAAGGTTCGCTCGGCTGGGCGCTGATCGTGCTCTCGGCGCCGCGCAGCAATGGCGTGGGGCAGGGCGCGGTCGAAAGCTTTATTGGCGATGATGACAGCGCCGGGAGCCGCAAGTCGGCCTTCCTCGTCGCCGGGCTGGCTGGCCTCGGCCGTCTCGATGAGGCCGATGCCGCTGCCCTGGCGGGCGACATCGGCTTCGATCTAGCGCGCCAGACCCGCTGGACCCGCGCAATCGCGCGCGCTGCGGCGGTCAACAATCCGACACTCGTGGTGCTGCTGGCGGGGCTGGGGATGCAGGGGACGAGCTGGCAGCAAATGACCCCGCTCCATCTCTACCACATCATCGCCGCGCTGAACCGTGTGGGGCTTGAGGCCGAGGCCCGGATGATCGCCGCCGAGGCGGTCGCGCGCGGGTAATGTCGGCGGCGACCGAGGCGTTCCTCGCCATGCTCGCTGCCGAGCGCGGCGCGTCCGCGAACACGCTTGCCGCCTATCGGCGCGATCTCGCGCAGGCCGAGGAGGCGATCGGCGATCTTGCCGCGGCAGACCGCGATGCCGTTGCCCGCCTCGCGCAAGCGTGGGGCGCGCTCGCGCCGGCCAGCGTGGCCCGCAAGGCCTCGGCGATCAGGCAGTTTTTCGGCTTTGCAATCGACGAGGGCTGGCGCGCCGACGATCCCTCGGGCGCGCTGCCTGCGCCGCGCGCCCGCCGCCCGCTGCCCAAGGTGCTCGGACATGCCGACATCGCGGCGCTGTTCGCCCGCGCCGAGCTGGAAGCGGCGGGCGAGGAGCCGCAGGCGGTGCGCACGCTCGCGCTGATCGAGCTGCTCTACGGTTCGGGCCTGCGCGCCTCGGAACTGGTGGGCCTGCCACTCGTCGCGGTGCCGCGCGATGCGCCCTTCCTCACCATCGCCGGCAAGGGTGGAACGACCCGGCTGGTGCCGGTCGGTGCGCGTGCGCTGGCGGCCTTGTCACGCTGGCTGGCCGTGCGTCCGGGCGCGCCGGCCTCGCGTTACCTGTTTCCCTCGAAAGGCAAGGTGCCGCATCTCACCCGCGTGCGGCTGTTCCAGCTCTTGAAGGCGCTGGCGGTCCGCGCCGGGCTTGATCCCGCGCGCATCAGCCCGCACGTGCTGCGCCATGCCTTTGCCACCCATCTGCTCGAGGGCGGAGCAGATCTGCGCGTGCTCCAGACGCTGCTCGGCCATGCCGATATTTCCACCACGCAGATCTACACCCATGTCGATGCCGCGCGGCTGGTGGCGCTGGTCAATTCCCGCCACCCGCTTGCAACTAGGGCGACATCGGACTAGCGCCGCGCCATGATTTCCTATCTCGATTTCGAGAAGCCGGTCGCCCAGCTGGAAGATCGCATCGCCCAGTTGCGCAGCGTCAACGCGCTGCATGATGTGGATGTGGCGCAAGAAATTGCCCGGCTAGAGGCCAAGAGCACCGAACTGCTCGCCAGCACCTATGCCTCGCTCACCCCGTGGCAGAAGACCCAGGTCGCGCGCCATCCGCAGCGGCCCCATTTCCGCGACTATGTCGCCCATGCCTTCAGCGATTTCATGCCCTTGGGCGGAGACCGGCTCTATGCCGATGATCCGGCGATCATGGGCGGATTCGCCATGCTCAACGGACGGCGGGTGATGCTGATCGGCCACGAGAAGGGCCATGACACGCAGAGCCGCATCGCCCACAATTTCGGCATGGGCAAGCCCGAGGGCTATCGCAAGGCGATCCGCCTGATGGAACTGGCGGGCCGATTCGGCCTGCCGGTGGTCACGCTGGTTGACACCTCGGGGGCTTTCCCCGGAATCGAGGCGGAGGAGCGCGGGCAGGCCGAAGCCATCGCCCGCGCGACCGAGGCGTGCCTTGCCCTGCCGGTGCCGATGGTCGCCGCGATCGTTGGCGAGGGCGGATCGGGCGGCGCGGTCGCGCTTGCCAGCGCCAACCGGGTGCTGATGCTCGAGCATGCGGTCTATTCGGTGATCAGCCCGGAAGGCTGCGCCTCGATTCTGTGGCGCACCAGCGAGAAGGCCCCGGAAGCGGCGCAGGCGATGAAGATCACCGCCCAGCATCTCAAGCGCGCCAACGTGATTGACCGCATCGTCAAGGAGCCGGTTGGCGGGGCCCATCGCGATCCGGTGGCAGCCGCGCGGATGCTTGGCCAGGCGCTGACCGAGGAGATCGATCTCCTTTCCGGCAAGGACGGCGCCACGCTGATCGCCCAGCGCGAGGAGCGCTTCCTCGCCATCGGCGGTTAATCTTTCGCTTGCCACACCCTTGCCGCGAGCGGGTTTCCGGATAGGTTGAGATCGGAAGGGAGCCGGCGAAGGACAAGGGACTGATCATGGCACGATTTTCACGCAGGCAGTTCGCGCTCGGCGCGGCCGCGCTCGCCCTGGCGGGTTCGGTGGGAGCCGCGGTTGCGGCGCAGACGCCGCGGCCCGGCAGCGCGATCACGCCGCAGGAAGCGCAGATGGGGGCGCAGTATCATCCCCAGTTTCTTGCCGAATTCGGCGGCGCGATGACGGGCCCCCACGCCGCCTATGTCGAGCAGGTGGGCAAGAACATCGCGGTGCAATCGGGTCTCGGCAATGCCCGCGAGGCCTTTACCGTCAGCCTGCTCAATTCGCCGGTGCACAATGCCTTCGCGGTGCCGGGCGGCTATATCTACACCACCCGCCAGCTGGTCACCTTGATGAACAACGAGGCGGAACTGGCCGCGGTGCTGGGCCATGAGGTCGGCCATGTCGCCGCCCGCCATAGCCAGCGGCGGCAGAAGGCAGCGCAGCGCAATTCGATCCTCGGCGTGCTGGGGGCGATCGGCTCGTCGATCCTGCTGGGCGATTCGCAGCTCGGCAGCACCCTGTCGCGCACCTTCCTGGAGGGCTCGCAGCTGCTCACCTTGCGCTTCTCGCGCAAGCAGGAGCTCCAGGCGGATGAGCTGGGAATCCAGTATCTCGGCCGTGCAGGCTATGATCGCCGCGCGATGGCGACCGTGCTGGCGAGCCTCGCCGCGCAGAACGCGCTCGATGCCCGGCTTGCAGGGCGCAATGCCAGCGTGCCCGAATGGGCCTCGACCCACCCCGATCCCGCCAGCCGGGTGCAGACCGCGCTGGCCAAGGCCGGCACTGCGACCGGTGGTGTCACCAATCGCGACATCTTTCTCACCCGGATCGACGGTCTGCTTTATGGCGACGATCCGGCGCAGGGCGTGATCGAAGGCAGCAGCTTCATCCATCCCGAGCTGCGCCTCGCCTTCACCGCGCCGCAGGGCTTTTTCATGGTCAACGGCACCCGTGCGGTGAGCATTCAGGGCCAAGGCGGGCAGGCGCAGATGACGCTGGCGGCTTATAACGGCAATCTCGACACCTATGTCCGCCAGCAGTTCGCCGCGCTGGGCGGGCAGAACCGCAATCTTGCTCCGGCGCAGATGGAGCGCACCACGGTCAACGGCCTGCCGGCCGCCTATGGCGTGGCGCGGGTCAACAATGGCAATTCGCAGGTCGATGTGGTGGTCTTCGCCTATGAATTCGCGCGCGATAGGGCCTATCACTTCACCGCGGTCGCACCTGCGGGCCGCGCAGGCACCTTCAATTCGATGTTCCAGTCGATGCGCCGCATCACCCCGGCCGAGGCCGAAGCGGTGGTGCCGAAGAAGCTCCAGGTGGTGACAGTGGCGCGCGGCGACACCGTGGCGAGCCTCGCCCGGCGCATGGCTTTTCCGAGCGCGCAGGAGGAACGCTTCCTCGTGCTCAACGGTATGCGCGCCGGAGAAGCGCTGGTGCCGGGCCAGAAAGTCAAGATCGTGGTGCGCGCGCGTTAGCTTTTTGATTGCGCTGACGCGCGATGCAGACCCCCCACCCCGCCTCGTGTTCTTGTTTTCGTGCCACCTTCGGTGGCGCAGACCCCCCGCCCCGCCTCCCCACCCGGCCACCAATGATACCATCAGGCTATGGTGGCCGGGTGGGGAGGCGGGGCGGGGGGTCTGCGGTTCGCGCCAGCGAACCCGACAAACAAAAAGCGGCGGAGGTTTCCCTCCGCCGCCTGCCTTTACAGTCCCTGAACCGCTTACGCGTTCGGGGTGGTGTTGTTGGCGTTCAGCTCGTCGCTGACGTTGTTGAAGGTGGTGTCGAGGCTGTCACCCAGAGCCTGCATGCCGACGATGGCGGCCACGGCGATGAGCGCGGCGATCAGGCCGTATTCGATGGCGGTAGCGCCAGCTTCGTCACGGAAAAGCTTCTTGATGAAGGTCATTGGTAGTCTCCTGGTTTCGGTCTTCGGTACCCATACCGTTCCGCTTGGCCCGGCCCGGTGTGTCTCTGGTTAAGTGGAAGCTATTGAGAAATTCCTAACTGCCGATTGTTTTGCGGCTCCGTCAGGCACCCATGGCCTCCAGCGACTTGTCCTCAACGTGGCCCCACATTTCGAGCGTTTCGCTTGCAACGAGCTGCATCGAAACCAGCATGGCGAGCACGATGAGAGCAACGATCAGGCCGTATTCGACGGCGGTGGCGCCAGACGTGTCGTCCTTCATGGTCCTGAGAAAGGCTTTCAACATCTTGGGAGCACCTGTCTAATTGCGTCCTGACAGGGTCGAGAATCGGGCCGGCGGGTTAAGAAAAGATTATCGTGCAGACGAGCGATGGAAAAAATTCCGACGCGGCCTCGGGCTGGATCGCGGTTGTGGCCGGGGCCTTGCAGCGCGGTGACGGGCGGTGGCTGATGCATCAGCGCCCGCCGGGCAAGCCCCACGCGGGCCTCTGGGAGTTCCCCGGCGGCAAGGTGGAACCCGATGAAATTCCTTCCCAATGTCTGATCCGCGAGCTCCAGGAGGAGCTTGGTATCCGCTGCGATCCGGCCACGCTGACACCGGTTGGCTTTGCGGAAAGCCGGATGCCGGAGGCGGGGCGGCAGATTGTCATTCTGCTTTACATCGTCGGCGGCTGGCACGGCGAACCGGCGGCGCTGGAAGGCGGGGCGATTGGCTGGTTCACGCCGCCCGAGGTGCTGGCGCTGGAGATGCCGCCGCTCGATGTGATGCTGGCCGCGCGGCTGTTCCAAAATCGCTAATTTGCCGCAAAAGCCCCTTGCCAAGCATGGCCGGCCCCCCTAAGTGCGCCGCTCCAGAGCGCACCCGTAGCTCAGCTGGATAGAGCACCAGACTACGAATCTGGGGGTCAGAGGTTCGAATCCTTTCGGGTGCGCCAAAAAGCCCGCTCCTCGCCAGAGGGGCGGGCTTTTTGGTTCTACTCAGGAAGATTTGGACCCGTTCGGAGTCGGAGGCGGCAACGCCGCCGAAGACGACGAGCGAACGCAGTGAGCGAGGCAATCCTTTCGGGTGCGCCAACAAGGCCCGCTACCGCGCAAGAGGCGGCGGGCCTTGTTGGTTCTGGAGTCGTTCTCCCTCCCGGCAAATCGCTTCCCGATAGCCTCCGGGAGGGCGGCCTGACGGGCGGGCAGGCGTTCGCCCTTGCGGTGCCTATGGCACCGATTCCCCGCAGGCCGGGTGCAGCGCTAGTCCTCCACGCTCCTCTCGAGCGCGTCCATGTCTTCGTCGGAAAGGCCGAAGTGATGCCCGGCCTCGTGGATCACCACGTGCCGCACCAGCTCGGCAAAGCCCACGCCGGTCTCCGCCATCTCGGCCAGCAGCGGCTGGCGGAACAGACTGATGATCGGCGGCATGCGCTCGTGATCCCATTGCGATTGCTCGGGCAGGGCGATGCCTTCATACAAGCCGGTCAGTTCGTAGGGATCCTCCATACCGACAGAGGCGAGCTGTTCGGCGCTGGCGAACTCCGCGACTTGCAGCACCACATCCTTGAGATGGTCTCGGAATGGCTGCGGCAAGCCGCGCAATACCTTGCGCGCCTGCTGTTCGAACTCGGCGGCGCTCGGGCTGGGCAAGGGGCGTGTCCTTTTTTCCGGCGCGAAAGGGATGCACTGTGCCTATACTGGCATAAATGGCGTAATATGCAGCTTGGCAGCGCCGGCGCAATCGGCGCATCGTCTGGCAAAGCCTGCGGAACATCAGGCGCTTTTGACGGTTGAGAAGTTGCCGGATCGACGGCTGGCGTGGCTTGGAGCTGATCGGGCTTCATGCCGATAGGATGAGAAAGACCAGACAGAATGAATTACGTTTGCGCGCATGATGACGAGTTCGATCCGGACAATCCGCTCGGCAAGCCCGATGTGCCGCCGCATGTTCAGGATGCGATCCGCACGCTGATCGAATGGGCGGGTGATGATCCGTCACGCGAAGGCTTGCGCGACACGCCCAAGCGGGTCGGACGCGCGTGGCTCGAATATTGCGTGGGCTATCGCGAGGATCCGGCGATCCACCTTACCCGCCAATTCGAGGAAGTGGGCGGCTATGACGAGATCGTGCTGCTCAAGGACATCCCCTTCCAGTCGCATTGCGAACACCACATGGCGCCGATCATCGGCAAGGCCTCGATCGCCTATCTGCCCAACAAGAAGGTCGTCGGCATTTCCAAGCTGGCCCGGGTGCTGCACGGCTTTGCCCATCGCCTGCAAATTCAGGAGCGCCTGACGGCCGAGGTCGCGCAGTGCATCTGGGATAATCTTGAACCACATGGCGTCGCCGTGGTGATCCAGGCGCAGCACGGCTGCATGACGGGGCGCGGCGTCAAGACCCACGGCGTGGAAATGGTCACCAGCCGGATTCTCGGTTGTTTCATGGACGATGACCGCAGCCGCAAGGAAGTGATGAGCCTGATGGGCTATTGATTCGCTTGCCTGCACATCGTGCAGTTTTCAGAGCATTGCGTTTCTTGCCTGCGGTAAATGGACACAATTCGCGCTTGGGATCGCCCCTCGTGGCTGTTATCCTTGGCTTTCAAACGGCCGCATCCGACGGCCGGGATAAGGCAGGAGATTGATAATGAAAAAGCTTGCTTGCGCGGGTGCGCTGGCGGCGTGCGCTCTGGCTTCGCCGGCGCTCGCACTCGAACATGAAGTCGTGATCGATCACGCGAGCGGGCCGATTGCGGCCGATTACAAGGGCGTGGTGTCGATCGAGACCACCCAGGTCGGCGCAGCCGGCGTGGCTGGCCGTCCGAGCACGCTCGCCTGCCGCTGGACCGCCTCGCTCACGGTCGAGCGCGTCGCTCAGGTCGGCAAGGCGCTCCAGTCGCGCCGCGTGCTGACGAATGAGGATGTGGCCAGCGGCTCGCGTCAGGGCTGGTGCGAAACCAATGCCAAGGCGATCGAGAAGCTGGTAGATGCCCGCAAGGACAGCTTCCGCACCGCGCTGCTTGCGCTGGTCGAGCGTGACCGGGCTGCCCTTCTCGCCGAGATCGAGAGCAGCGACAAGAGCCGCGGCGGCTGACCGCGCTGGCAGGTCCGCGCGGATCGGGGGCGCTCCCACTTCGGAAGCGCCCCCTTTCTTTGTGTGCTTTTGGGGTTTGCAAGTGCCCGGATGCAGCATAGCTTCGTTTACGGAACCGATCCGATCGCCAAATCAAGGAGCACCGCACATATGCTTCGCACCAATACCTCCCGCCTTGTCCTTGCGGCCGCGCTCGCGTCCTGTTCGGGTGAGACTCCGGCCGAAAAGCCCGTCGAAACCGCTTCGGCCGATGCGGCCTCGGCTGAAGGTGGGCCGGTCGATGTGGCTGCCGTGCTCAAGCAGCGCGAGGCGAATTTCGAGGCGATCGGCGATGCTTTCAAGGCAATCCGCGGCCAGCTGGAGAAAGACGCGCCCGATTTCGCGCTGATCGCCACCAAGGCGACCGATATCAACGCCCGCGCGCAGAAGATCGCCGGCCACTTCCCGGTTGGCACCAGCACGGCTGATGGCGTGAAGACCGAGGCGCTCCCGGCGATCTGGGAAAAGCCCGAGGAATTCAAGGCCGCCGGCCAGAAGCTGATCGATGAGAGCGCCAAGCTCGCCGAGTTGGCCAAGGGTGGCGACAAGGCTGCCGTGGGCGCGCAGGCGATGGCGATGGGTGGCGCGTGCAAGGGCTGCCACGACAAGTTCCGGCTTGATGACAAGAAATAGGCGAAGATGAGCGAGGCTGCTGCCCCGCGTCCTGCCACCGCGCCCGATGTGAGGGTGTGGGACGGGCTGCTCAGGCTGGCCCACTGGAGTTTTCCGCTGCTCATCGCGATGATGTGGTGGACGGCGGAAAACGATAAGTGGGCGCTGCACCGGCGGATCGGGTTGGTGCTGCTCGGCATTCTCGCCTTCCGGGTGGTGTGGGGCTTCATTGGGCCGGAGACCGCGCGGTTCAGCCAGTTCGTCAAGGGCCCGGGCGCGGTGCTGGCCTATCTGCGTGGCGATCGCAGTGCCGGCCCGGCCATTGGCCATTCGCCGCTCGGCGGGTGGAGCACGCTGGCGCTGATCGGGGCGATGCTGTTGCAGGTCGGCCTGGGGCTGTTTGCCGGTGATCCTTTTGACGGGATGACCGGGCCGCTCAATCCGCTGGTGGGAGTGACGCTGGCCGATACCATCACCGACCTTCACGAGGCTTTCTTCAATGTGCTGCTCGGGTTGATCGTGCTGCACCTGGCGGCAATCACCTGGTACGCGGTGCAGGGCAATGATCTGCTCAGTCCGATGGTGGGAGGCAATCGTCCGCCGATGCCGGGTGTCACCGGAATCGGCCCCTTGCCGTGGCGGCGCGCTGTGCTCGCCGTGGCGGTTGCGGCCGCGCTGGCGCTGTGGGTTGCCTTTGGCGCACCGCCGCTGACCTGAATGCTGCCGCCACCGGACAAGAAAGGGGCGCTTTGCGACGTGGAAAGCGCCCCTTTGCTTTTTGTCGGCTGCTAGTGTCTCAGAGCTGCCCGAGCATGTGATCCGCGCTCGAAACCTTGAAATCGCCCGGCTCTTCGACGTTGAGCTGTTCGACCACGCCGTCGTTGATCACCATCGAAAAGCGCTGCCCGCGCTTGCCCATGCCGAAACCCGAAGCGTCCATCGTAAGACCCAAAGCCTCGACGAATTCGGCATTTCCGTCGGCCAGCATGGTGATGTCGTCGCTGCCTGCGGCCTTGTTCCACGCGCCCATCACGAAGGCATCGTTGACGGCTGTGCCGACGATTTCGTCGATGCCCTTGGCCTTGAGATCGGCAGCCTTTTCAACGAAGCCCGGCAGGTGCTTGGCCGAGCAGGTCGGCGTGAAGGCGCCCGGCACCGAGAACAGCGCCACCTTCTTGCCGGCAAAATATTCGGAGGTCTTGACGGCCTGTGGACCTTCGGCAGTGGCCTTGACCAGCGTGACATCGGGGAGCTTGTCGCCAACGGAAATCGCCATGTTCGTCGTCCTTCCTGACAGGGGGAAATCCGCCTTCTCCTATAACGACCGCCACCGCGCGAGCAACAAATAGACATATAAAGATAAGTTTATATTTGCTTCCCGCCGGTCATCCGGCTAGGGGCATCGGACGAGAAAATCCGCCCCGATACGCGCATCTTCGCGCAGGAGAAAAAACATGGCCACGCTCGCCGCCGCCCCGACCCACGAATATGTCATCAAGGACATCACGCTCGCCGAATTTGGCCGCGACGAGATCCGCATCGCCGAAACCGAAATGCCCGGCCTGATGGCGCTGCGCGAGGAATTCGGCGCCGCGCAGCCGCTCAAGGGTGCGCGCATCACAGGCTCGCTCCACATGACGATCCAGACCGCGGTGCTGATCGAGACCCTGGTGGCGCTAGGGGCGCAAGTGCGTTGGGCGACCTGCAACATCTTCTCGACCCAGGATCACGCCGCCGCCGCGATCGCCGCGCGCGGCATTTCGGTCTTCGCAGTCAAGGGGGAAACCCTGGGCGAATACTGGGATTACGTGGGCCGCATCTTCGACTGGTCGAGCGAGGCCGATCCCGAGCTCACGGCCAATATGATCCTCGATGATGGCGGGGATGCCACCATGTTCGCGCTGTGGGGCGCGCGCATCGAAGCGGGCGAGGAACTGCCGGCACCGGGCAATGCCGAGGAAATCGAATTCCAGCGCGCGCTGAAAGCCTTTGTCGCGGCCAAGCCGGGTTACCTCACCAAGACCGTCAAGAACATCAAGGGCGTTTCGGAGGAGACCACCACCGGCGTGATGCGGCTCTATCAGATCGCCAAGCAGGGCAAGTTGCCCTTCCCGGCGATCAACGTGAACGATTCGGTCACCAAGTCGAAGTTCGACAACCTTTATGGCTGCAAGGAATCGCTGGTCGACGCGATCCGCCGGGCAACCGACGTGATGCTGGCCGGCAAGGTTGCCTGCGTTGCCGGTTATGGCGACGTTGGCAAGGGTTCGGCAGCCAGCTTGCGTGATGGCGGGGCGCGCGTGATGGTGACCGAAATCGATCCGATCTGCGCGCTTCAGGCGGCGATGGACGGCTTCGAGGTGGTCACCATGGAAGAGGCCGTCAAGCGCGCCGACATCTTCGTCACCGCCACCGGCAACGAGGACGTGATCACGGCCGAGCACATGATGCAGATGAAGCCGATGGCGATTGTCTGCAACATCGGTCACTTCGACAGCGAGATCCAGATTTCCGCGCTTTCCAACTACGAGTGGAAGCAAATCAAGGAAGGCACCGATCTCGTCACCTTCCCCGACGGCAAGTCGATCATCGTTCTCGCCAAGGGCCGACTGGTCAATCTGGGTTGCGCCACCGGCCATCCGAGCTTCGTGATGAGCGCGAGCTTCACCAACCAGACGCTCGCTCAGATCGAGCTGTTCACCAAGTCCGACGAATACGAGAACGATGTCTACGTCCTGCCCAAGCACCTCGACGAGAAGGTCGCCGCGCTGCATCTGGACAAGCTTGGTGTGAAGCTGACCCGGCTTACGCCGAAGCAGGCAAGCTACATCGGCGTGCCCCAGAACGGGCCGTTCAAGCCCGATCACTATCGCTACTGAGGCTCGTCCATCCCCCGCTCCGGCAATCTTTCATGGTGTTGGGGGCGAGGGGGTGGAACCCCGTTGCACTGCGACGAGGAGGCGCATAGCGGTTAAGCGATGGACACTTCACCGCTTTCGCTGGTGCTGATCGCGCTCCTGCTCGCCGCATGGGCGGTGGGCGCGAGCGTGTTCATGCTCCGCGCAAGCCGCTCGATAAAGCGGGCGCGTGCGCTCAAGACCAGCCTCAAGCGCGTGTCGACCTTGCTCGATGTTGCCCCGGCAGTGCCCATGCTGGTGCGGGTCGATGGGCGGATCGAAGGACCGGACAAGCTGGCGCGGCTGCTTGGCCTGCCGGCGATGCCCAAATACCTCAGCGAGCTGGCAAGTGCCACGGGCGGCGGTCTGACCCGGGAACAGCTCGACCAGCTCTCTGCCAAGGTGCAGACCACCCAGAAGAGCGCCGCACCGTTTCGCATGGCGCTCAATCCGCCCGGCTCGCAGCGCAGCCTGGCGCTTTACGGCACGCTCGCCGATCCCCGGGTTTCGCCCGGCGGTGCGGCGCTGGTGTGGGTGTTCGACTTCACCGAAAGCCATGCCGAAATGGTGCGCCTGCGCGCGGCGGCCGCGCGGGCGACGGGCGATTTCGCCGCGCTCGTCGGTCTGATCGAGGCCGCGCCGATGCCGATGTGGTTTCGCGGTGCGGATCTTACGCTCCAGCTCGTCAACCAGGCCTATGTCGATGCTGTCGGCGCGACCAGCGCGGCCGAAGTGGTGCAGGGGCAGATCGAATTGCTCGAACCCGAGCACGGACGTTCGCCGGCCGAGATCGCGCGCGAGACGCTGCGCCGTCAGGACAAGTCGGAACGCTCGGTCGCGGCGACCATCCACGGCGAGCGGCGGACCCTGCGCGTTTCGGAACTGCCGCTCGGCCAAGAAGGTGTGGCGGGCTATGCCATCGACATCGAGGAGCAGCAGCAAGTCGCGCGCGAATTCCGCGCCTTCCGTGAGGCCCAGCGCACCTTGCTCGATCAGCTCTCGGTCGGCGTGGCGCAGTTCGATGCCGACGAGCGGCTGACCTTCGCCAACCAACCTTTCCGCCGCCTTTTCAGCCTGACCGAGGAGGCGATCGAGGCGCGCACCCCGTTCGAACGTTTCCTCGCCGAGGCGCGCGAGCGGGGACGCACGCCCGAAGTGCGCGACTTCCCCGAATGGCGCCGCGAGCGGGGGGGCTGGTTCGAGTCGCGCACCACTTTGGAAGAGGCCTGGCCACTGCCCGGCGGCACCCATCTGCGCATCGTCGCTCAGCCGTTGCCCGATGGCGGGCTGGTGCTGATTGCCGAGGATCGCACCGAACAGCTCGCGCTCTCCGCCGTGCGTGACACCTTGCTGCGCACCCGCACCGCGACGCTCGACAGCCTGTTCGAGGCGCTTGCGATCTTCGCGCCCGACGGTTCGGTGCAGTTGTGGAACCGCAGCTTCGCGGGCACCTGGGGCCTCACTCCCGATCTGCTCGACGCGCATCCCAGTGCCGATGAACTGCTCGCCGCGATCGGACGCAATCTGGTGCGTCCCGAGGAGGCGGCGCTGATCGGCGCGGTGGTGCGCGCGGCGACGCTCGACCGGCGCGAGAAAGGCGGGCAGGTGGAGCTTGCCGACGGTCGCACCCTCCGCTTCGCCGGGGTGCCGCTGCCTGACGGCAACGGGCTTTTGACCGTGCTCGATATCACCGCCTCGCAGAAGGCCGAGCAGGCCCTGCGTGAGCGGGCCGAGGCGCTCGACGAGGCGAACGCGGTAAAAGCGAGATTCCTCGCCAACATGAGCTACGAATTCCGCACGCCGCTGACCACCATTGGCGGCTATGCCGAATTGCTCAAGGCCGGTGCCGCCAGAGACCCTCAGCAAGCGGGTGAATATGTCGATGCGATCCTCGCCGCGGTCGAACGCCTCACCGAGCAGGTCGAGAACGTGCTCGATCTGTCGCAGAGCGAGGCGGGGCTGCTGCCGATCCGCAAGGAACGGCTCGATCTGCTCGAATTCCTGACCAGGCTGGTGCGCGAGCGCGAGGCGGCGATCATCGCTGCGGGGCTGAGCCTCGATCTCAAGGGCCGGCGCGGGCGGGTGATTCAAGCCGATCCGCGCCAGCTGGGCCGGGCGCTGGGCAAGCTCATCGACAATGCGATCGCCGGCACGCCCGATGGTGGGCGGATCGTGATCGAGATCAGGAAAGCTCCCGAAAGTGCTGATTTCGCGATGGAAATCAGCATCGCCGATAATGGCCGGGGGATGACCGCGCAGGAACTCGCCCGCGCGCTGGGCGGCCTCGCGCCCGGCAAAGACGGCACGCCCGAACGCCGCATCGGGCTTGGCATCCCGCTCGCCCGCCAGCTGATCGAGGCCCATGACGGCACGCTCGAAATCGCCAGCCGCAAGGGTGCGGGCACCACTGTCACGATCCGTCTGCCGTGAACGGGACCAGGGAGGCCTTGCCTGATCTTGCGGCGATGCGGCGCTATGGCGCGCGGATCGCCGCGCGCTTGCAGGCGGGCGATGTGGTGGCGCTCGAAGGTGGGCTGGGCGCAGGCAAGACCACGCTCGCCCGCGCGATCCTCGCCGCGCTCGGCCACGCGGGCGAAGTGCCGTCGCCGACCTTCACCATCATCGAAACCTATGCCGCCCCGCCGCTGCGGCTGCCGGTGGTGCACGCCGATTTCTACCGGCTCGAAGACCCTGCCGAACTGGCCGAAATCGGGCTGGACGACTACCGCGAGGGCGCGGTGCTGCTGGCCGAATGGCCTGATCACGCCGGGGGCTTCGGTCGCGAGCCGGGGTGCCTGACAATCACGCTTTTGCCGGCCGGAGAAAGCGGGGAAGGCGGGCGGATTGCGATTGCCCGCGGGGGCGCGGATTGGTTAGGGCGGATGCCATGAACCAGCTTCCCGAAGGACTTGCCGCATTCATCGCCACCGCCGGCTGGGCCGATGCCGAGGTGCAGCCGCTGCCCGGCGATGCCTCGTTCCGGCGCTATTTCCGACTGGTGCGCGGCGGCGAATCGGCGATGCTGATGTATGCGCCTCCGCCGCACGAGGATCCTGCGCCCTTCCTCAAAGTGGCGCGCTGGTTGCATGACAACGGCATGCGCGCGCCCGAAATCCTTGCCGCCGAGCCGAGGGCGGGCTGGGTGCTGACCGAGGATTTCGGCAATGACCGGATGCGCGACTGGCTCGATTGCAACCCGGCCGACGAGCGCGAGGCCTATGAGGCTGCGGTCGAGGCGCTGGTGATGCTCCACCGCTTGGCACCCGGCCCTTTCGCGCCCTATGATATGGCCGTCTATGCCCGCGAGGCGGCGCTCTTTACCGAATGGTATTGCCCGGCACAGGGGCTGGAGGTTGACACAGCAGGCTACGCGGCGGCTTGGGAGGAAGTGCTTGCGCCCGTGCTCGCCCGCCAGAATCCCGGCGTCACCGTGCTGCGCGACTATCATGCCGAAAACATCATGCTGCTCGGTGCAAGCCCGCGCGCACCGCAGGGGCTGATTGATTTCCAGGACGCGCTGGTGGGCCATCCGGCCTATGATCTCGTCTCGCTGTTGCAGGATGCGCGGCGCGATGTGTCGGCAGATCTCGAAACCGCGATGCTGCTCCATTACGCGCACCATGCCGGGGTCGCGGACGAGGAATTTCTCGCCGATTACGCCCGGCTCGGAGCGCAGCGCAATGCCAAGATCGTCGGCATCTTCACCCGCCTCAACGCGCGCGACGGCAAGCCCAAATATCTCTCGATGATCCCGCGGGTCTGGGACGCGCTCGAACGCGATCTGGCGCATCCGGCGCTGGCGCCGGTGTCGCACTGGTTCGATCACAACATCCCCGACACCTTGCGGTTCGCCCGCGGAGCCTTTTCGGCATGATCAGGAAGCCCCCTCTCGTCTCGGACACCGCGATGGTGCTCGCCGCAGGGCTTGGCAAGCGGATGCGGCCGCTGACCGCGACCCAGCCCAAGCCGTTGGTGCGCGTGGCGGGCAAGCCGCTGATAGACCACGCGCTCGACCGCCTGGCCGACGCGGGCGTGGCGAAGGCGGTGATCAATGTCCACTATCTGGCCGATGCGCTCGAGGCCCATGTGATCGCGCGCAAGGCGCCGCAAGTGACCATCTCGGACGAGCGCGCCATGCTGCTTGAGACCGGCGGCGGGATGATCAAGGCGCTGCCGCTGCTGCCCGATCCCTTTTTTGCGCTGAATGCCGACAACATCTGGCTCGACGGGCCGAACAGCGCCTTTGCCGAACTGTCGCGGCGCTGGGATCCGGCGCAGATGGACGCCCTCTTGCTGGTGGTGCCGCACACGCGAGCCGCCAATTTCAACGGGCCGGGCGATTTCCACATGGATCCGCTCGGGCGTCTGTCGCGCCGTCGCGACGGGCGGATCGCGCCGTTCATCTACACCGGCATCCAGCTGGTCAGCCACCGCCTGCTGCGCGACGCGCCCGAAGGCCCCTTTTCGACCAATATCCTGTGGAACCGGGCGATTGCCGAGGGACGGCTCTATGGCCTCTCGTTCGGTGGGCTGTGGTTCGAAGTGGGCACGCCGCAGGCGATCCGCCCGACCGAGGAGGCGCTGACGGGTGGCTGAACCGCGCCAAGCCGGCCCGCTGGTCTATGCGATTGCCGCGCATCGCGGCTTTGCCGATGCGCTCGTCGCGGGGATCGTTCCGCGCTACCGCGAAAAGGGCTTCGGCCTTGCCCGCCTGACGCTGCTGGTTCCCTCGAGCCGCGCCGCGCGCACCTTCACCGAAGCCTTCATCCGCCATGCCGGCGCCAATGGTGAGGGCGGCCTGCTGATGCCGCGCATGGTTGCGGTCGGCGATCTCGATCTCGACGAGAGACTGGGGGCGGCGCTCGATCCCTTGGGGGCAGCGGACATCCCCCCGGCCTGCGATCCGGTGGCGCGCTGGCTGACGCTCGATCGTCTGATTGCACAGGAGCGCGAAGCGCTGGGGATGGAGCCGCTGCCCGGTCGCGCGCGGCTCAACCTGGCGCGCGAGATGGCGCGCACGATCGATCGGCTGCTGGTCGAGGAGAAGCGGCCCGAAGACCTGCTGGCCGATGCGGTGTTCGACCAGCTCGGCGATCTGGCCGGGCACTGGCAGCGCTCGATCCACCTGTTCGGCCGCGTCACCGCCCGCTGGCAGACGGAATTGGACCGTCGCGGCGAGGTCGATGCCGCGACCCGGCGCAACCTGCTGTTCGCCGCCGCCGCAAAGCGCTGGAAGGAGGCGCCGCCGCCGCATCCGATTGTTGCGGCCGGGGTCACCAGCGCCGCCCCGGCGCTGGCGCGGCTGCTGCGGGTGATTGCCGGGCTGCCGCAGGGCGCGGTGATCCTGCCCGATCTCGACCTTGCGATGGATGATGCGGCGTGGGCCGAACTCGGGCTGGCCGGTGTTGCGTCCGAACCGGGCGGCCCGACGTTCGGCGCGCAGGACGCGCTCACCCATCCGCAATATCATCTGAAGCTGCTGCTCAACCGGATGGGCGTCAACCGCGCCGAGGTGCGGCCCTGGCATCGCCGCGGGATGAGCGCAGCCGAACCGGCGCGCAGCCGCGCGATTTCCTCGCTGTTCCTGCCTCCGCAGGCGAGCCGATCATGGAGCACCCTCGATCCCGACAAGCGCCGACTGGCAGGCGTGCGGCTGCTTACCAGCGTAACGATCGAGGAAGAAGCCCAGGCGATTGCCCTGCTGGTGCGCGAGGCGTTGGAAACGCCGGAGAAGCGCGTCGCCGTCGTCACCGCCAATCGCGGTCTGGCGCGGCGGGTGGTGCAGCATCTTGAACGCTGGAACATCACGGCCGACGATTCCGCCGGACGCCCACTGGCGCTCACGCCGGCGGGCAGGCTGTTCGGGCTGCTCGCCGAACTGGCGAGCAATGGCCTCGATCCCGCCAATCTTGTCGCTGCTTTCGCCCATCCGCTCGTGTGTGGTTGGGACGCTCAGACACGTCGCGCATGGCTCACGGGCTTGCGCGCCTTCGACCGCGAATTGCGTGGCCCGGCACCGGCACCGGGACTCGAACCGCTGCGCGCGGCGGCGCGCAAGGCCAAGGTCGAAGCGTGGTGGGACGGGGCCGAAGCCCTGGTCGCGCCGCTTGGTGACTGGCCCCGCGTCATCCCGCTCGCCGAGGCGCTCGAACGGCTGACCCAGGCCGGCGAGGCCTTTGCGCGCACGGCCCTGTGGGAGCGCGAGGACGGGCGGGCGCTCGGCACCATGATCGAGCAGCTGCGGGCCCAGGCAGAATTGCTCGGCACCATGATCGAGACCGCCGACCTGGCCGGGGCCTTGCGCGATTGCATGGACGCGGTCGCAGTGCGCCCCGGCTATGGCGGGCACCCGCGCGTCGCAATCTATGGCCTGCTCGAAGCGCGCATGGCGCGCGCCGATCTGGTGATCTGCGGGGGGCTTAACGAGGGTAGCTGGCCGCAGCCGCCCGGTGCCGACGCGCTGCTTGCGCCTGCCATCCTGCGCGCCCTCGGCGTGCCGGGGGCAGAGTTGCGCATCGGCCTTGCCGCGCATGACCTTGCTGGCTGCATGGGCGCGCCCGAGGTGGTGCTCACCCGCTCGCTGCGCGATGCCGAGGGGCCAACCCTGCCTTCACGGTTCCTGCTGCGGGTCGAGGCGCTTCTGGGAGCGGATCTGGCGCAGGAGCACCGCGAAATCCGCATCCCCGCGCTGCTCCCGCATCTCGACCGGCAACGTCCGGCCGCCGCACCCTATCCCCGCCCGGCGCCCGATCCCGCGCCGGACAAGCGCCGCGTGCCGATCAAGGTCACCGCGCTCGATCGGCTGCTGGGCGATCCCTACCAGTTCTACGCCTTGGCGATCCTCGATCTGAAACGGCTCGACCCGCTCAGCGCCGATCCCTTCAGCGATCCGGCGCTGCGTGGCACGCTGGTGCATGACATTCTCGATAAGTGGCACAAGGCGCGTGCGGGCGATCCCGGCCTTGCCATCGGCCGCTTTGCCGAAGAAGGCTTTGCCGCCGCGCGCGTCCACCCGTTGTTCCGCGCGCTGTGGCAGCCGCGCCTGATCGCAGCGCTGAGCCGGTTCGAGGAATGGGTGCGCGCCGCCGAGACCGAAGGGCGCACGGTGCTTGCCTCGGAAATTTCGGGTGCGATGGTGGTCGACGGGGTGACGGTCAAGGGCCGGGCCGACCGGATCGACCGGCTCGCCGACGGGTCATTGGCGATCGTCGATTACAAGACCGGCGCGCCGCCGAAGAAGAAACAGGTGATGACCGGCTATGCCTTGCAACTCGGCCTGCTCGGCCTGATCGCGCGCGACGGGCGCTTTGCCGATCAGAAGACCGGGCAGATCGTCACCGGCACGCCGACGCGGTTCGAATATTGGTCGCTGGGCAAGGCGAAGAAGGAAGGCGGCTTCGGCTATCATGAGACGCCGATGAAGGAGGGCAAGGCCAAGACCGGGCTCGACCCGGACCAGTATCTGCCCTTCCACGAGGCCAGGCTCGGCGAGGCGATCCGAGACTACATCAAGGGCCGCAAACCCTTCCGTGCACGCGAAAACCCCGATTACGAGGGGTATAACGAATATGACCAACTGATGCGGCTGGAAGAATGGCTGGTGCGCCTGACCGCCGAGGAGCGCGAGGCATGAGCGCGGGGGCCATGTCAGGCCGCGGCCTTGTCTTCCCGCTCGAGGACAACCAGCTTGCCGCCGCCGAGCCCGAAGCGAATGTCTGGCTGTCCGCCTCGGCCGGGACGGGCAAGACGCAGGTGCTCTCCGCGCGTGTGCTGCGCTTGCTGCTGCGCCCCGATGTCGAGCCTTCGCAGATCCTGTGCCTTACCTTCACCAAGGCTGGCGCCGCGGAGATGGCGAACCGCATCAACGCGGTGCTGGCCCGCTGGGTGCGGCTGCCGGAAACCGTCTTATTCAGGGAACTTGGCTATCTTGGGGCCCCGCAGGACGATGCGACCCGCGACCGCGCGCGCAGCCTGTTTGCCAGCGTCCTCGATTGTCCCGGCGGGGGCCTGAGGATCGATACGATCCATGCCTTCGCGCAATATCTGATCGGTAATTTTCCCGAGGAGGCGGGCCTCGCGCCGGGGACGCGGGTGCTGGATGATCGCAGCCGTGACCTGTTGGCGCGCGAGGTTCTGACCGAGATGGTCGAGGAGGCGGAGGCGACCAACGACCGGCGCATCCTCGATGGCCTGACCCAGTTCACCACCCGCAGGGATCCCGGTGCCCTGCATGATTGGCTGATGCGGGCGGTCGCGGCACAGGAGCTGTGGGAGGGGCCGGACGCCTGGCAATCGCCCATGGCCGCGCGGGTGCGCCAGCTGCTGGACATGCCAGCCGATGCCGACGAGGCCTGGGCGAACGCGCCGCTTGATCCTGCTGTCTTTCCCGATCACCAGCTCGAAGCGATGCTGCCCGCGCTCGATGGCTGGAAAGCCAAGACCGGGCAGGAGGCCGCCGCCTTCATCCGGCGATGGCTCGTGCTCAACGGGCCGGCCCGTGCCGAGGCCATGGCGGGCTTCTATACCACCTTGCTCAAGAAGGACGGCGATCCGCGCAAGATGGAGGGAGCAGCCAAGATCGATTCGCAGCTGCCCGTGCGGCAGGAGGAAATCGCGGGGGCTGTGCGGCTGGTCGAGGAACGCCGCGCGCTGCTTGCCTGCGCCGAGATCGTCACCAGCGCGCTCGAAATCGGGCGGGCCTTCGCCGTGCGCTGGGAAGCGCGCAAGGCGCGGGATGGCTGGCTGGATTTCGCCGATCTGATCCGCAAGGCGGCGCTGCTGCTCGGCCGGTCCGAGGCTGCCGACTGGATCCGCTACAAGCTCGATCGGCGCTTCGATCACATCCTGATCGATGAAGCGCAGGACACCAACCGGAGCCAGTGGGACATCGTCGAGGCGCTGATCGACGACTTCTTCACCGGCGAAAGCGCCCGCGGCGACAAGCTGCGCACGATCTTCACCGTGGGCGATTACAAGCAGGCGATCTTCGGCTTTCAGGGGACCAGTCCGGAAAACTTCGCCCGGGCCAAGGAGCGCATCCACGCCCGCATCACGGCGGCGCGGCAGGGCATTCGCGCCAGCCGCACCAACCGCCGCGAGCCGGACTGGCGGGATCTCGATCTCGGCAAGTCCTACCGCACGGCAGATATCGTGCTCGGCTTCGTCAACCGCATGATCGAGCGGCTCGGCTTTGACGCCTTCGGGCTGGACAAGGCCCCGGCACAGCATGTCGGCACCGAGCGTCCTGGGTTGGTCACGTTGTGGCCGCCGGTGTTCGTCTCGCCCGGCGCGGGACATGAAGAGGAAGATGAGGATCCCGGGAGCGAGCGCGACTGGGTGCCGCGCAACGATACCCTGCTCGCCGACAAGATCGCCGAGCAGGTGGAGCGCTGGCTCAGCGGCAGCGAGCCTTTCGTGCTGGCGAAGGGCGCGCGCCGCCATGCGCGGGCGGGCGATATCATGGTGCTCGTGCGCCAGCGCAAGGAACTGGCCGCGCAGATCGTCAGCAAGCTCCACGCGCGCGGCGTTCCCGTGGCGGGGATCGACCGGCTGCGGCTGGGCGCGCCGCTGGCGGTGAAAGACGTCCTGGCGGGCCTGCGCTTTGCCGCGCAGCCCCAGGACGACCTCAGTCTTGCGAACCTGCTCGCCTCCCCGCTGATCGGGTGGAGCCAGGATGACATCCTCCAGCACGTGCCGCGCGATGCGGAGCAGCGCTTGTGGGATCACCTCAAGCGCGAGGATGCACCGCCCCTGGTTGCCGAAACCGCGCAGAAGCTGCGCGATTTGCTGCGCCGGGCCGATTTCCTCACCCCGCAGGCGCTCATATCCTGGCTGCTGAACGGTCCCTGGCAGGGGCGCGCCCGGCTGGTCGAGCGGCTGGGGAGCGAGGCCAATGATCCGCTCGACGAACTGATCAACGCCGCCTTCGCCTACGAGGCCGAGCATTGGCCGAGCCTGTCCGGGTTTTTGACCTGGTTCGACGCGGGGACGGGCGATCTGAAGCGCGATCCGGACAGCGCAAGCGGGCAGGTGCGGGTGATGACGGTGCATGGCTCCAAGGGGCTTCAGGCGCCGATCGTGATCCTTGCCGATGCCACTGGCGCGCCTGGCGAACCGGGCGATATCGCGCTCGAGGATGATCCCTTCGGGCTGGGTTCGGATCGCAAGCGCAAGGTGCCGGTGCCGCCGCTCGCCAAGCAGGAGAAGGCAGGGCGGGTCAGCGCCGCGGAAGAAGCCGCCAGACGCTCGGCGCAGCAGGAACATTGGCGGCTGCTCTATGTTGCGCTGACCCGCGCCGAGGAAGCGCTGTTCATCGGCGGGTCGCTGAACAAGATCGAGGCCAAGGCCGGCGCGCCGCACGATGACAGTTGGTATGCCCGGCTCGCCCCGCTGTTCGAGGGTGAGGCGCTAGCTGATCCCGTGTGGGGCTGGCGCAAGGAATGGGGCCAGAGGGCCGCGCCGCTGGAGGCCGATGACAGCGCCGATGCAGGCGAGACCCTACCCGATCTGCCGAACTGGATGACGACCCCGGTTGGCCTCGAACCGCGCCCGCCCCGTCCGCTCGTCCCCTCGGCTGCGGGCGAGGAGGGGGGTGCCGAGCCGCCGCTGCCGGTCGAGGCCGCCCGCGATGCCGCGCGACGCGGCAGCCTGATCCACAAACTGCTCGAGCGTCTGCCCGATGTGCCTGCGCAGGAACGCGAGAAGGCCGCGCACCGCTGGCTCGAACGGCAGGCCGGCGATCTGCCCGCGGCCGCGCGGGCCGAAATACTCGGCGCTGCGCTCGGTGTGCTCGATCATCCCGTCTTTGCCGCGATCTTTTCCGGCGCAGCGCTGGCCGAAGTGCCGCTCGCCGCGATTGTCGATGGCGTGGTCGTCTCCGGCACCGCCGACCGGCTGCTGATCGAGGAGCACGCGATCACCGTGGTCGATTTCAAGACCACCCGCCGTCCACCCGCCAGCCCCGCCGATATTCCGCGCGCCACGCTCCGGCAGATGGCAGCCTATGTCGCGGCGCTCGAAGCCATCTATCCGGGCCGCGAGGTTCGCGCAGGCGTGCTCTACACCCATGTGCCGGTGCTGTTCGAATGCGATCCGCAGGCGCTGGCCGGCCACAAGCAGGCCTTGCATATCCCGCAGCAAACCTTGCCCCTGCCGGATATTGCGTGAAAACCCGCCCTCACTAGATTGCAATGCACCGCGGCCCGCTCCTATGCTGGCACGCATAAGGAGATAGCGAAATGGCCACCGTCAAAGTCACCGATGCGAGCTTCCAGCGCGACGTGCTCGATAGCGAAACGCCCGTGCTGGTCGATTTTTGGGCCGACTGGTGCGGCCCATGCAAGATGATCGCGCCCGCGCTTGAGGAAATCAGCGACGAGCTGGCCGGCAAGGTGGTGATCGCCAAGATGGACATCATGGAAAACACCGACACGCCCGCGCAGATCGGCGTCCAGTCGATTCCGCTCATGGTGCTCTACAAGAATGGCAAGCCGGTTGCGCAGAGGCTTGGTGCGGCGCCCAAGGGCCAGCTCAAGGCATGGCTTGAAAGCGAATTGTGATCGCCTAGGCGAGCACGCGGCGGACAAATTCGTCCCAGATCCTCGGGCTGGAGGCCCCCACGAGGCCGGGCTTGTCCTGCTCGTCCACCCGGTAGGGGCTGCCATCGAGCCGCGCAGCCTTGCCGCCGGCTTCGTTGAGCCACAGCACCCCGGCCGCATGATCCCAGGCGAGCGTGCGCTGAAAGCTGGAGATGTCGTTTTCGCCCAGCGCAAGGCGGGGATATTGCTCGGCAGCGCAGCGCGGGATGTCGACCAGCCTATAGTGCGGGGCGAGCCTTGCATCGACTTGTCGGCACTGTTCGGGGGTGAGGAAGATGCGGCTCACGGCGGTGACGGGCGGCTGCTGGCCGGTGGTGCGCGACGCGATCTTCTCGCCGTTGACGAAGGCCCCTGCGCCGCGCCGAGCATGGCAGAAGCGGTCTTTTACCGGATCGTATATCCAGCCTGCGACCGTCTCGCCCGCATCGGCGAGCGCAACGATGATGCCGAACGGCTCCCTGCCTTCGGCGAAATTCGCCGTGCCGTCGAGCGGATCGATGATCCAGCACTGGCGCGAGAGGTGCTCGAGCACCGCCGGGTCGGCATGCGCGGCTTCCTCGCCCACCACGGCAACGCCCGGCGCCAGTCTGGTCAGGGCCTCGGTAAGGAAGCTTTCGACCTCGCGGTCGACGATGGTGACCGGATCATCCTTTCCCTTCAGTGCGACTTCATGCGCGGCCAAGGCGCGGAAACGCGGCAGCATGGCGCGCTGCGCGGCGAAGCGCATCAGATCGCGGATCTCGTCATCGAGCGCGCTCACGAGCGGTAATCCGCGTTGATCGCGATGTAGCCGTGGGTGAGATCGCAGGTCCAAACGGTCGCCCGGCCCTCACCGAGGCCGAGATCGACCGCGATGTCGATCTCCTCACCCTTGAGGTGCGCGGCCACGGGCGCCTCGTCATAGTCTTCGACCGGCAAGCCCTGACGGGCAGCCCAGATGCCGCCGAAAGCGATCGAAAGCCGGTCGCGGTCGGCCGGTTCGCCCGCTTTGCCCACCGCCATGACGACGCGGCCCCAATTGGCATCCTCGCCCGCGATCGCGGTCTTGACCAGCGGCGAGTTGGCGATGGCCAGGCCCACGCGGCGCGCGCTGTCATCGCTGACCGCGCCGGAGACGCGGATGGTGACGAACTTGCGCGCGCCTTCGCCATCGCGCACGACGAGCTGCGCGAGCTGGCGGCACACGTCCGCGAGCGCGGCGGCAAAGGCATCCGCTCCGGGGCTGTCCCAGCCGGTGATCCGCCGATTGCCGGCCTTGCCCGTGGCGAAGACCATCACCGTGTCGCTCGTCGAAGTGTCTCCATCGACCGTGATGCAGCTGAAGGTCGCGGCATTGGCGCGATCGAGCGTTTCCTGAAGGAAGGCGGGTGCGACATCGGCATCGGTGAAGATGTATCCGAGCATGGTTGCCATGTCGGGTGCGATCATGCCGGAGCCCTTGATGATCCCCGCGATTTCGATGCGCGCTTCGCCCACCATCGCGCTTGCGCCTGCGCCCTTGGCGAAGGTGTCGGTCGTGCCGATCGCCTGTGCCGCATCTTCCCAGCCACACGGCTCGGCCACCAGCGCCGCGGCGATCCCGGCGCGCGCCTTGTCCTTGGGCAGCGGCACGCCGATCACGCCGGTCGAGGAGACGAACACCTGTTCCGGCGGGCAATCCAGTGCCGCAGCAACCTGATGCATGATCGCCTCGACCGCCTCGCGCCCGCGCCAGCCGGTAAAGGCGTTGGAATTGCCGGCATTGACAATCAATGCACGCGCAGCGCCCTGCGCGATGTTGGCGCGGCCCAGTTCCACCTCGGACGAGGCGCAGGCGCTCTTGGTGAAGACACCCGCCACGCTGGTGCCTTCGGCCAGCTGCACATAGGTCAAGTCGGCGCGATCCCAATCCTTGTAACCTGCCCGCGCGACACGCAGGCTGACCCCGGCAATCGCGGGCAGTTGGGGGAAGGGGCGGGCAAGGGGCGAGCGGTCGATCTGCATGGCAAAGCCCTCTAGGCACGCGCCCGGTCACAGTAAATCGGCAAAGCTGGTGGACGAGCCTCGCTTATTTGCCTATCTAGCGTGCACCATGACCCGGCATTTCTTCGCCCTTCTGGCTCTGCTTACCGGCCTTGTCGCGGTTGCCAGCCCGGCGCAAGCGTCTCTGGGTTCGTCGCTGGCCGAGGCGCTGGCCTGCAATGCCAGCATTGCCGCCGCCACCGACGATGAGGCATCGGGCAGTGAGAGCGTCAGCGGGCAACCGGCACCATGCACCCTGCAGGCGACCCGCGCCCTTGCTGCGCCCGAAAGCCGCCCGGCACCGCCTGCATGGCTGCGCCTGCCGGTGTTGATGGGGATCGAACGCGCCTACGAATAGGCGCGCGTTTGCTCATATCCCGCTGCCGCCGCGCCGCTTCCTGCCGCTTGCGCTTCTCCCGCACGGATTCGTGCCCGCCCGCTCAAGGGCCACACCTTTTCAAAGGCAATTTGCACCAATGTTCAATTCGCTCATCAAGTCGTTGTTCGGTTCCTCGAACGACCGCTACATCAAGTCGCTGCGCAAGATCGTCGCCCAGATCAATGCCCTGGAACCCCAGATGCAGGGGCTTTCCGACGATGAACTCAAGGCCCAGACTGCCAAGTTGCGCGCGCTGGTGGATAACGGCGCGACGCTCGACGACATCCTGCCCGAAGCCTTCGCCACCGTGCGCGAGGCTTCGGTGCGCGTGTTCGGGATGCGACACTTCGATGTCCAGTTGATCGGCGGCATCGTTCTCCACCGCGGCGAGATCGCCGAGATGCGCACCGGCGAGGGCAAGACCCTGATGGCGACGCTGGCGGTCTATCTCAACGCGATCGAAGGCAAGGGCGTCCACGTCGTGACGGTCAACGATTACCTTGCCCGCCGCGACGCGACCGAGATGGGACGGCTCTACAACTGGCTTGGCCTCACCGTCGGGGTGGTCGTGCCCGGCATGCCAGAGGAGGCCAAGCGCGACGCCTATCACGCCGATATCACCTACGGCACCAACAATGAGTTCGGTTTTGACTATCTGCGCGACAACATGAAGCACGAGCGCAGCCAGATGGTGCAGCGCCCGTTCAATTTCGCGATCGTCGATGAAGTCGACTCGATTCTGATCGACGAGGCCCGTACCCCGCTGATCATCTCTGGTCCCACCGAGGACAAATCCGATCTTTACATCGCGCTCGACGCCGTTGCGCGCGAGATCCCGAAGGAATGGCTCGACATCGACGAGAAGGTGCGCCGCGTCCAGCTGACCGAAGAGGGGCTGGAGGAAGTCGAGAAAATCCTGCTCGAAAGGGGCCTGCTTGCCACCAGCAATCTCTACGACGTCGAGAACACCCAGGTCGTCCACCACCTCGATCAGGCGCTGATCGCCAATTTCGCGCGCAAGCGCGACACCGACTACATCGTCAAGGACGGCAAGATCGTCATCATCGACGAGTTCACCGGCCGCATGATGGAGGGGCGGCGCTGGTCGAACGGCCTTCACCAGGCGGTCGAGGCCAAGGAAGGGGTCAAGATCGAGCCGGAAAACCAGACCATGGCCTCGATCACCTTCCAGAACTATTTCCGGATGTATCCCAAGCTTTCCGGCATGACCGGCACCGCCGCCACCGAAGCGGCGGAATTCTGGGACATCTACAAGGTCGGCGTGGTCGAAATCCCCACCAACCTGCCGGTGGCGCGGATCGACGAGGAAGACGTGTTCTACAAGAACACCGCCGACAAGTTCCAGGCCATTGCCAAGGCGATCAAGGAAAAGCAGGAAATCGGCCAGCCGGTGCTGGTCGGCACGGTGTCGATCGAGAAGTCCGAACTGCTCAGCCGGTATCTCGAAAAGGAAGGGGTCAAGCATTCGGTGCTCAACGCCCGCTTCCACGAGCAGGAAGCCCATATCGTGGCCCAGGCTGGCCGTTTCGGCGCGGTCACCATCGCCACCAACATGGCCGGGCGCGGGACGGATATCCAGCTCGGCGGCAATGCCGAGTTCCGCATCAACGACGAGCTGCGCGATATGCCCGAAGGGCCCGAGCGCGATGCCGCCATCGCCCGCATCCGCGCCGAAGTCGCCGAGGAGAAAGAGCGCGTGAAAGCCGCCGGCGGCCTGTTCGTTCTCGGCACCGAACGCCATGAAAGCCGCCGCATCGACAACCAGCTGCGCGGCCGCTCGGGTCGTCAGGGCGACCCTGGCCTGTCACGCTTTTACCTGTGCCTCGAAGACGATCTGCTCCGCATCTTCGGCCCCGACACGCTGTTCGCCAAGATGATGAATTCCAACCTCGCCGATGGCGAGGCGATCGCATCCAAGTGGCTCTCCAAAGCGATTGAGACCGCGCAGAAGAAGGTCGAGGCGCGCAACTACGAGATGCGCAAGCAGGTGGTGCAATACGACGACGTGATGAACGACCAGCGCAAGGTGGTCTATGAGCAGCGCGCCGAGATCATGGACAGCGAGGCGGTCGACGATGTCGTTATCGACATGCGCCACGACACCATCAACACCATGGTCGGAACCGCCTGTCCACCTGGCTCCTACCCCGAACAGTGGGACATTGCCGGCCTCAAGGCCAAGGTCGAGGCAATCTTCGGCATCGAAGCGCCCTTCGACGAATGGCTGGCGGAAGACGCGGTCGAGCCCGAACTTCTCGAGGAACGCCTGCGCACCCTGACCGACAAGATGATGGAAGAAAAGATCGCCCGCTCCGATCCGGCGATCTGGCGGATTGTCGAGAAGGACGTGCTGCTGCGCCAACTCGATCACCACTGGAAGGAACACCTCGCCACGCTCGATGCGCTACGCCAGGTGATCTGGATGCGTTCGATTGCGCAAAAGCAGCCGATCAACGAATACAAGCAGGAAGCCTTCGGCCTGTTCGAGACGATGCTCGACAACCTGCGCGAGGAAGTCACCAAGATCCTCTTCCGCGCGGAGCTGAGGATCGAGCCGCCGCAGCCGCAGGCGCTCCCCGAACTGCCCGATTTCCTCACCGGCCATATCGACCCGCTGACCGGGCTGGACGATTCGGCCGATGGCGACGGATCGGAGCTAAGGCCCGAACTTTTCGGCGCGCTTGCCGGCTCGCCGGCGGCGGAAGTCGGGCCTGGCGGAGCGGATGCGCAGGGCGATCCCTATGCCCATCTCGGGCTTAGCCGCAACGCGCTATGCCCTTGTGGGAGCGGCAAGAAATACAAGCACTGCCATGGGGCATTGTCGGCCCGCGCGATTGTCTGATTCTCAGCGCGGCTCGCGGATCATCGGTTGCAAGGGCGGGCTATCCGGCATCGGATGGATCGGCTCGCCCAGCATCTCGAACCCGCAACTGGCGTAAAACCCGGCATTGGCGCGGTTCGAGTTTTCGAGATAGGCAGGGGTGCCCGTGCGGTCGCAGGCATCGAGCACCGGAGCGATCAGCCTTCGTCCGAGGCCGGTGTGGCGGGCGCGGGGGCGTACGCCGATGCTGAACAGGTAGGCATGGGGGAAAGCCGGATGGCGGGCCTCCATCGCCTGCCCGGTTTTCATCGCCCTGACGATCGCACCCGGCCCCGATGCCAGCAGGGTGTGGGCGGCAAAGCGCAGGTAATCACCGCTCCGCAAGGCATTGTCACCGCCGGGCATCATCCACATGCATGCGCCGTCATCGCCTGCGGTGTAGCAAAACCCGCGCGGGACATAGATATGCTTGGCCTGCAACAGAAACAGCGCCCGAATGCCGGCGAAATTGCGGAACAGCCAAAGACTGAACGGATCTTCGCGAAATGCTTCGGCGGTGATCTCCCCGATCCGCCGCGCCTCGGCAGGGCCGGCCCGGCGGATAGCTTCGGGCAATTCGATGCTGAGTTCCACGCGCACCCCCTCGCACCCTGCCTAGCACCGGCGGAAAATCGGCGATAGGGCGCAAGGATGTCGCTGATCGGTGTCCTTGCCGCGGGATTTTTCGTCACCGCATTGCTCTATGCCAGCGTCGGTTTCGGCGGAGGTTCGACCTATTCGGCGCTGCTGGCGCTCTCCAAGCTCGATTATCGCCTCCTGCCGCTGGTGAGCCTTGCCTGCAATATCGTGGTGGTGACCGGCGGGACCATCCGCTTTGCCCGCGCGGGCTTGACCCCATGGCGCAAGGCGCTGGTGATCGTGATGCTTGGCGCTCCGGCGAGCTTTGCCGGTGGGCTGACACCGATCAAGGAGGCGACCTTCCTGATGCTGCTAGGGGCCAGTCTGGTGCTGACCAGCCTGACCATGCTGATCCCGGTGCGCGAGCAGGCCGCCGACACGCCCACGCGCTTTGCCCGCTGGATGCCGCTCGCTGCCGCGCCGCTGGGTTACTTCGCGGGCCTCGTGGGGATCGGCGGGGGGATTTTCCTCGCGCCGCTGTTGCATCTGGCGCGTTGGCACGAGCCGCGCGGGATCGCCGCGAGCGCGAGCCTGTTCATTCTCGTCAACTCGCTGTTCGGCCTTGCTGGACAGCTGCGCAAGAACGATCCCGCCCTGCTGGGCGCGGCGATCGAGGCGGGCCTGCCGCTGCTGGTCGCCGTGGCGATCGGCGGCCAGATCGGCAGCCTGCTGTCCGTACGCCTGCTGCCGCCCCACTGGATCCGCTCGCTGACCGCGCTGCTGGTGCTGGTGGTGGGCGTGCGTCTGCTGATGGGGGCCTAGGCCCCTTCGTTACGCCGTCGCTGGAAGGAAAATGGCTCCCCGAGTAGGATTCGAACCTACGGCCATTCGATTAACAGTCGAATGCTCTACCGCTGAGCTATCGGGGAGCAACCGGCAGACAAGTCCGCTGGCAGAGGCGCGCCTATATGGGGCAGGGCGGGGGATTGCAAGGGGGTTTGCGCAACATTCGATGTCTCGCGAAGCAAGTGTGGCGCGGCCATCGCAGGGGCGAAAATCACCCTGTCACGAACTGCTCGGCCACGATCCGCTCTTCGAGGCTCTGGCCCTTGTCGAACAGCAAGGTGAGCTGCATGTCCTGCGCGATCTCCAGCCGCACTTCGGCGATGTCGCGCAGCTCCTTCTGGTCGGCCACGGCGGCGACAGGGCGCTTGGCCGGATCGAGCACGCGCAGCACGATCCTCATGCGGTCGGGCAGGATTGCCCCGCGCCAGCGCCGCGGGCGGAAGGGGCTGATCGGGGTGAGCGCGAGCATCTTCGAATCCAGCGGCAGGATCGGGCCGTTGGCTGAAAGGTTGTAGGCGGTCGAACCGGCAGGCGTCGCCACCAGAACCCCATCGCACACCAGCTCGCTGATCCGCACGCGGTCGCCCACGGTGACTTCGATCTTGGCGGTCTGGCGGGTTTCGCGCAGCAGCGAGATCTCGTTGATCGCGCAGAATTCGTGGGTTTCGCCATTCTGTGTCACCGCCTCGACCCGCAGCGGCGCAATTGTCCAGCGCCGCGCCTTGGCCACCCGCGCCGCGATGGCGGCACGCCTGTCGTAGCGGTTCATCAGAAAGCCGACGGTGCCCAGGTTCATGCCGTAGGCCGGTATCACCCGACCGGTATCGATCATGGCGTGGAGCGTCTGGAGCATGAAGCCGTCACCGCCCAGCACCACCACCGCATCGGCTTCGGCCACGGGCACCCATTCGCCCTGGGCCAGCAGCGCCGCGTGTGCCTCCTGCGCGCGCGGCGTTTCCGAGGCGAGCAGCGCGAGGCGCTGGAATGGCGTTCCGTTGCTCGTCATCATTCCCCCAAGCGTGTCGCTCGCCACAGGTTGAACCCCTTATCCCCGGCGCAGTACTGGCGGATCGCCCTGATGTGCCAGATCGGCGCAGATTGCAATTGATGGAAGGCAGCCGCAGATTCGGCAGCTAAGGGTGAAGCAGGAAAGGGCGCGGATGGAACAGGGCCGGACATCGCTGCGAGGGGCTGCACGCGGCAGCCTGCCCGGCGTGCCTCCCGGCATGCTCGAAGCCGATCTGCTGCGCGCGCTCGACCGGCGCGAGATCGAGGTGCTGTTCCAGCCGCAATTCGCCTGCGTCTCGGGCGCGGTGACGGGGGCCGAGGCGCTGGCGCGCTGGCGGCATCCGACCCTTGGCGAGATCGGCGCGCGCGATCTTTTCGCGATTGCCGAGCGTGCCGCGCTGGTCGCGCCGCTCTCACGCCACGTGGTCGCCCGTGCGCTGGAGGATGCGGGCACCTGGCCGCACAATCTCACCCTGTCGCTGAACATCACCCCCGAGGAGCTGGGCGATCCGCGCTTTGCCGCGGACTTTGCGAAGCTGATTCTGGATTCGGGCATTGCCCCGCACCGGCTGATGCTGGAGATCACCGAGGATCTCTTGCTGCGCAACCTGTCGCAGGCGGGGCGCGCCTTGAAGGCGCTGCGCGGCCTCGGGTTCCGCACTGCCTTGGACGATTTCGGCGCGGGGTTCTGCAATTTCCGCTACCTGCGCGAATTGCCGCTCGATGCGCTCAAGCTGGACAAGATGATGGTCGAGGGCGTGCCTGCCGATGCCACCGCGCTGGCAGTGCTGCGGGCGATCGTCGCGCTGGGCAAGGCGCTGGGCCTGGCGATCTATGCCGAGGGGATCGAATCCGAAATCCAGCGCGCCGCGATTACTGCGGAAGGCTGCGATTACTGGCAGGGCTTCCTGCGCGCCCGCCCGATGCCCGGCGCCGCAGTGGTGGCCCTGGCGCGCACCGCGCGCGGCATGGGGCACGGGTAACCGAGAGCGAGAGCCGGGGAGGAGCGCCCCTCAAGACGCCCCTCCCGCAGCCTGATGCAGGCCTCTAGAACTCCACGCTGACGCGCCCGTAGAGGAACCGCCCGCTGAAGCCGAAGGGCGACTGCGAGGAATAGGGCAGGAAGCTCTGGTTCAGGCCGAAGTTGAACCCGTTGACCACACCAAAAGGCAGGCGATCGGGACATTCGTCGAACAGGTTGTTCGCCCCCACGGCCACCTGCACCATCTCGGCCGGGTTGAAACGCGCTTCGAGATCGACCACCCACTTGGGCGACAGCGTCACGTCGCCCGGGGCCGCACCCTTGGGAATGGTGATGTCATTGTTCGAACCGATCGGCAGGAACACCGAGCCGAAGCGGTTGGCCCGCAGCGACGCGCCGACCTCAACCCCGGTGTTGACGAAAAGGTTGACATCTTCCGACTTGCCGTCGCCGAAACGGTGGCTGTAGCGGTTGACAGTGGTCTCGCGCGGGTCGCCAACGCCGGCATACTGGCGCCGGATATCGGGGCCGGAACGGTTGGTGGGATCGCGGTCCTTGTACTCGGAAGTGATGTTGACATAGGCCTTCCCCCCTACCGGAATGCCGAAATTGGCGGCGAGGGTGATGGTGTCGCCGTCGCGGCGGCGGCGATCGCGCCCGGTGAAGGTGATCACCGGATCATCGTTCGCGCCGGTGGTGGGCAAGACGGTGTCGACCTGGGCGACGTCTTCCATCGTGATGATGCACTTGCCGTAGGTCACCTGCGCGCGGCCCCCTTCGCGCTTCTTGAGCTGGATGTTGATCACGCCCGCAATCGCGTCGGAGCCGTATTGCGAAGCCGCGCCGTCGCGCAGCACTTCGATGCGCTCGATCGCCAGCGGCGGGATGGTGTTCATGTCCACCCCGGTCGAGCCGCGCCCGACCGAGCCTTTGAGGTTGAGCAGCGCCGCGGAATGTCGCCGCTTGCCATTGACCAGCACCAGCACCTGATCGGGCGCGGTGCCCTCGGAAGCGCCGGCCATGCTTCTTCATTGGGCAAGGGCGCTGTGCGCGGCGCAAGCGAGCGCGAGAGCCGCAAGCCCGCTGGAGGCGGTGATCATCGAGCGAATGGACATGGGGTGTTTCCTCCTTGGTGGAGAGACTTGGAAACGCCTGAAAATTGCCGCCGGGTCCCGCCATGCAGAATATTATTGCCGCAAAGCAGCGATTCTCGCTGCAAATGTGGCATTTGGGTTACATTCCAAGGCGGGCAGGCGATCCTGATCGAGAGGCGGGCAAAGACACCGGTGCGGAGCAGGGATTTCCTACCCGCGGCGAGCCCGCTAGAACCCAGCCCCGCCGGCTCTTTCGCATTGTCATACGCGCCCGCCATCAGCCGCAGGCTTGTTCGCGCACCGGAAAATCTGTCCGTCCGGCCCGGATCGTCGATACAGGGTATTGGAATTACGGGCCAAAGCCGAAGATCGCAAAGGTGACACCATGTCACCTTTGTCAACTTTGACATGAAATTACGCGGCCCGTTTGGCCTTGGCGGCCTTCTTCACGATGCCCGAAAGCCCCTTGGTCAGCTGGAATAGCCCGTTGAGGCGGCTCAGCGGATCGCCCCAGGCGCGGTTGATCACCAGCTTCATATCGGGGCGCAAGCGGGCGGTGTCCTTGCCGCCTTCATTGAGCCGCGCAACATAGGCGATCAGGCCCGCCGGATCGGGGAAATCGTCCTGATGGAAGGTCACCAGCGTCCCGCGCGCGCCGACATCGATCTTGGCGATGTTGGCGGCAATCGCCTGATGCTTGATCTCGATCAGGCGGATGAGGTTCTTGGTCGGCTGCGGCAGCTCGCCGAAGCGGTCGATCATCTCCGCGGCGAGGCTTTCGATCTCGTGCTGCCCCTCGGCCTGGTTGAGGCGACGGTAGAGGCCCATGCGCACCGCCAGATCGGGGACGTAGTCCTCGGGAATCATGATCGGGGCATCGACGGTGATCTGCGGGGTAAGCTTGTCGCGCGGACGTTCGAGGCCCATCTCGCCCGCCTTGGCGGCGAGGATCGCCTCCTCCAGCATCGCCTGATAGAGTTCGAAGCCGACCTCGCGGATATGGCCCGACTGCTCATCGCCGAGCAGATTGCCCGCGCCGCGAATGTCGAGATCGTGGCTTGCCAGCTGGAAGCCCGCTCCGAGACTGTCAAGGTCGCCGAGCACCTTGAGCCGCTTTTGCGCCACTTCCGAGAGCGCCACGCCCGCCTCGTGGGTGAGATAGGCATAGGCGCGCAGCTTGGCCCGTCCGACCCGTCCGCGCAGCTGGTAGAGCTGGGCGAGACCGAAGCGGTCGGCACGGTGAATGATGATGGTGTTGGCGCTCGGGATGTCCAAACCGCTTTCGACGATCGTGGTCGAGAGCAGGACGTCATACTTGCGGTCGTAGAAGGCGCCCATCCGCTCCTCGACCTCGCCAGCGCTCATCTGCCCATGCGCCGAGACGGACTTCACTTCGGGGACGTGCTCGCGCAACCATTCCTCGATTTCGGTCATGTCGGAAATGCGCGGGACGACGATGAAGCTCTGCCCGCCGCGGTGATGCTCGCGCAGCAGGGCCTCGCGGATCACCATGTCGTCCCACTCCATCACGTAAGTGCGCACGGCAAGGCGATCGACCGGCGGGGTCTGGATGGTGGAGAGCTCGCGCAGGCCGCTCATTGCCATCTGGAGCGTGCGCGGGATCGGCGTCGCGGTGAGGGTGAGGACGTGAACGTCGGCCCGCAACTGCTTGAGCTTTTCCTTGTGGGTGACGCCGAAGCGCTGTTCCTCGTCGATGATCACGAGGCCGAGGTTCCTGAACTTCGTGCTCTTGGACAGGATCGCATGGGTGCCGACAACTAGGTCGATCTGGCCGTTTTCCAGCCCCTGGCGGGTTTCGGCGGCCTCCTTTGCCGAAACGAGGCGGGAAAGGCGGCCGACCTTCAGGGGGAAGCCGGCGAAGCGTTCGGCAAAGTTCTGGTAGTGCTGGCGCGCGAGCAGGGTGGTGGGGGCAACCACCGCGACCTGCTGACCGTTCATCGCGGCGACGAAAGCAGCGCGCAGGGCGACCTCGGTCTTGCCGAAGCCGACATCGCCGCACACGAGGCGGTCCATCGGCCGGCCGCTTTCGAGGTCGGCAAGCACGTCGGCGATGGCGCGTTCCTGATCCTCGGTCTCGGCCCAGGGGAAACGGTCGGTGAACTGGCCGAGCGTGGCGGGATCGGCCGCAAGCACCGGGGCCTGCCGCAGCGCGCGGGCTGCGGCGACCTGCATCAGCTCGCCGGCGATGGCGGTGATGCGCTCCTTGAGCCTCGCACGGCGGCGTTGCCATGCCTCGCCCCCGAGCTTGTCGAGCGGAACCGCGTGCTCCGAGGAGCCGTAGCGGGTCAGGACGTCGATGTTCTCGACCGGAATGAACAACTTGTCGCCGCCGGCATATTCGAGCGCGACGCAATCATGCTGGCTCTTGCCGACCGGAATGGGTTCGAGGCCGAGGTAGCGACCGATCCCGTGTTCGATATGGACCACCAGATCGCCGCTCGACAGAGCCTGAAGTTCGGCAAGGAAAGCATCGGAATCCCGCCGTTTCTTCTTGCGTCGGACGAGCCGATCGCCGAGCACGTCGGCCTCGGTGAGCAGTTCCAGACTGTTGCTGGCAAAGCCGGTTTCGAGCGGCAGGACGAGCACCGCGGTCTTGCCCTTGGCGGCAAGCCCGAGGCCCTGTTGCCAGCTTTCGGCGAGCGCCGTGGGTGCGCCGGCCTCGTCGAGGATCGCGGCGATGCGCCGGGCGCTGCCGACCGAGTAGGCGGCCAGCAGCGGCTTTCGCCCCGACTTGGCAACCGCCTTGAGATGCGCCGCGGCGGCCTCGTAGACATTCTCTGCGCGCGCGCGTTCGGGGGCAAAATCGCGCGCCGAGCGGAAGCCGAAATCGACTGTAAGATTGCCCGCCTCGGCCGCAAAACCGGAGGCGCGGTGGGCGGGCAGGGCAGCGAGCGCGGCTTCGAACTCGGCGCGGGAGAGATAAAGCGCGTCCGGCGCAAGCGGGCGGTAGGAGCCCTTCCTTTCGTCCGCGATCTTCCCGCGCTGCTCGTGGTAATCGGCGATATCCTTCAGCCGCTCATCGGCTGCGCCGATCGCGCTCTGGTCGATCACCACCACATCGCCCTTGCCGAAATGGTCGAACAGCGTGGCGAGGCGGTCCTCGAACAGCGGCAGCCAGTGCTCCATCCCTGCGAGCCGCCGCCCGTCCGACACCGCTTCGTAAAGCGGGTCCTGCGTGGCATGGGCGCCGAACAGCTCGCGGTAGCGCGAGCGGAAGCGCTTGATGCTGTCTTCGTCCACCAGCGCTTCGGAGGCAGGCAGGAGGAGGTGGGAATCCACCCGCTCGATGGTCAGCTGGGTGGCGGGATCAAACAGGCGCAGGCTCTCCAGTTCGTCTCCGAAGAAGTCGAGCCTGAGCCCGGTATCGAGGCTGGAGGGGAAGATATCGACGATCGAACCGCGTACGGCGAATTCGCCGTGGTCGATCACGGTATCGGTGCGGCTGTAGCCCTGGCGGGTCAGGAGCGCGGCGAGGCTGTCGTGGCTGATGGTACTGCCCACGCGCAGCTCGCGCACGCAGGCGCGCACGCGAAAGGGGGTGAGCACGCGCTGGAGCGCGGCTCCGACGGTGGTGATGAGCAGCTGCGCCGATGCCGTCTGACGTTGAAGACGGTGGAGGGTCGCCAGCCTTTCTGCGCTGATCGCAAGTGCGGGGCTGGCCCGGTCATAGGGCAGGCAGTCCCAAGCGGGAAAGGTGAGCACCTCGACTTCGGGCGCGAAGAAGCGCGCGGCGTCGGCTGCGGCGCGCATCGCCGCTTCGTCCGGAGCGATGAACACCGCGCGCTGCCCGTCCTTCACCTGCTGCGCTGCCCGCGCGAGATCGGCCAGCACCAGGGCCAGGCTGCCGCGCGGAAGGGAGGACAAGTTCAGCGGCTCACGCGCCGAGAGGATGCGGAAAAGATCGGGCATGGGTTCTCAACAAGCAGCGCGGGCGCCAAGCGTTCCCGCCTGGCTGTGCCCCTAGCGCGGAATGTCGACGTAATCGAGCTTCTGCATCAGCATCAGCAGATCACCGGCCAGATGCGCGGGCGGCGGTTGCGTGCCCAGCGCCCAAGCCATCACGTCGACGTCATCCTCATCGAGCAGGGCTTCGAACCAGTCCAGCTCGGCATCGCCCCAGCCGACATGGTAACGATCGAAAAAGCCGCCGATCATGTAATCGGCCTCGCGCGTCCCGCGGTGCCACGCGCGGAACCTCGCGCGGGCAAGACGGTGCTGAAAAGAGCGGCCGGTCAAGGAGGCTTCGGTCATGTCGCCCACCTAGCCACAGCTTCCAATCGCTTCAACTCGCAATCAGGCAAAGCGAATGATAGCGAATGCAACCATGCGCCCCGAGGCTCTCAACCCGCTGTTCGCCGAAGTCCAGACGCTCGAAGGCGTCGGGCCGAAGCTGCTGAAGCCGCTTGAACGGCTCGGCCTCGCGCGGGTCAAGGATCTGGCCTATCACCTGCCTGAACGCTTCGTCAGCCGCCGCGCGATTGCCGATCTCGGCGATGGCAATGAAGGCGAGCAGGTGATCGTCGCGCTCACCCCGATCGAGCACCGCAGCCCGCGCGCGGGCAGCCGTGGCCCGTACCGCGTGCTGGCCCAGGACCAGGCGGGCAATATCTGTGCGCTGACGTGGTTCGGCAAGGCGGCTTATACCGCCAGAAAGCTGCTTCCCGTGGGCGAAAGGCGCTGGATCGCCGGGCGGCTCGATCGCTATGGCGATATGCTCCAGATCGTCCATCCCGACCATATCGAGATTGAAAGTGCGGCCCACATGGGCCGCTTGTCGGAGCCGGTCTATGGCCTGTCGGAAGGGCTCACCCAGCCGCGGATCGCAGAATTCGTCCGGCAGGCGCTCGCCCGCCTGCCCGAGCTGCCGGAATGGATCGAGCCGGGGCAGCTGGCGCGATCCGGCTGGCCGGCGTGGCGGGATGCCCTGCGGCTGGCGCACGAGCGCAGCGACCAGCAGGCGCGCGACCGCCTGGCTTATGATGAGCTGTTGGCGAATAGCCTGGCGCTGCTGCTGGTCAAGGCCGAGGGCCGGCGGCGGCGCGGTCAGTCGCTAGTCGGCGATGGGAGCCTGCGGGCCAGGTTGCAACTGCCCTTCGCGCTTACCGCTGCCCAAAAGCGCGCCATCGCCGAGATCGAGGGCGACATGGCCCAGGAAGCGCCGATGCTGCGGCTGCTGCAAGGCGATGTCGGCGCGGGCAAGACCGTCGTGGCGCTGCACGCGATGCTGATCGCGGTCGAGGCGGGCAAGCAGGCGGCGCTGCTGGCCCCCACCGAGATCCTCTCGCGCCAGCATTTCGAAAACCTGCGCAAGCTGGCCGCGCCGACAGGGGCCGAAGTCGCGCTGCTGACCGGGCGGGCCAAGGGACGTGAGCGCGAATCGATCCTGATGGGGCTGATCGATGGCTCGATCGACATTGTCGTGGGGACCCATTCGCTGTTTCAGGAGGCGGTGGCCTATCGCGATCTCGGCCTTGTGGTGATCGACGAGCAGCACCGCTTCGGGGTGGCGCAGCGGCTGGCACTGGCAGGCAAGGGCCGCCGCGCGCCGCATACGCTGGCAATGACCGCGACCCCGATCCCGCGTTCGCTCACGCTGGCGCAATATGGCGAGATGGATGTGAGCCAACTCGACGAGCTGCCGCCCGGGCGCCAGCCAATCGTCACCCGCGTGATCGCGGAGGAGCGGATTGAGGAGGTCGTCGAAGGCCTCGCGCGGCATCTTGCGCGCGGGCAACAGGCCTATTGGGTCTGCCCGATGGTGCACGACAGCGAGGCGGCTGACATCGCCGCCGCCGAAGCGCGCTATGCCGCGCTGAAGGATCGCTTCGGTCAGGCGGTGGTGCTGGTTCATGGCCAGCTGCGCCCCGAGATCAAGGACGCCAACATGGAGCGCTTCGCCAGCGGGCAGGCGAAGCTGCTGGTGGCGACCACGGTGATCGAGGTCGGCGTCGATGTCCCCGCCGCGACGCTGATGGTGATCGAGCAGGCCGAGCGCTTCGGTCTGGCCCAATTGCACCAGTTGCGCGGCCGGGTGGGGCGGGGCGCGGAGAAATCGGTCTGCCTGCTGCTGCGCGGCAAGGAGCTGTCGGAGACGGGCCGCAAGCGGCTCGCGCTGATGCGCGAGACGCAGGACGGCTTCCGCATCGCCGAGGAGGATCTCGCCCTGCGCGGTGGGGGCGAGCTGCTTGGCACGCGGCAATCGGGCGAGACGGCGTTCCGAATCGCCAGCCTCGATCAGGTGCAGCGCCTGCTGCCTGCCGCCCATGCCGATGCGCGGCTACTGATGGAGCGCGACGGGGGCCTGACAAGCCCGAGAGGTGAGGCGGCGCGGCTGCTGCTCTATCTGTTTGAACGCGACTGGGGTGTCCAGCTGCTCCGCGGAGGCTAGAGGCGAAGGCCCACACCTTCGAGCGCGAAGCGCTTGGCCAGAGCTTCGGTCGCCGCGGCGATCTCGCTCCATACGCGGGCGAACAGCGCTTCATCCCCGTAATAGGGGTCGATCACCGGCTTGCCGCGGCTGTCTTCGAGCGCATCCATCAGCAGCGCGACGCAGGCCGTGGCATCACGCGGCGACTGGGCGCGGATGCCGGCCAAATTGGCCTCGTCCATCGCGATGATGTGCGTGAAGCGGTAGAAATCCTCGCGCGTGATTTGGCGCGCAATCAGATTGCCGATCTCAACGCCATTGGCGCGGGCCGTGGCAATGGCCCGTGGATCGGGCGGCTGGCCGATGTGATAGCTCGCCGTTCCGGCCGAATCCATGTCGCATTCCAGCCCGGCGCGGATCGCTGCCGCACGAAACGCGCCTTCGGCCATCGGTGACCGGCAGATATTGCCGAGACACACGAACAGCACCCGCAATTCATGATGACCCACCCCATGCATCGTGGCGCGCTATAGCACAAATCGACAGGCTAAAAAGATTGCGCTTTTTCGAACATTCCTGTCCGGCAGCGGGGCAAAACCGGGTCAGTGGTGCGGTTTGCAGGCGGACAGCAAGGCACGTCCACCCGCGCCAACTTCACGAATTGGCGCGCGAAAGGCACGCGATGACGCTCTTGCTGCTGGCGAGCCATGTCGCGGCGTGGCCGGCGCAAAGAGCGCCGGGCCAATGTCTAGCCGATCGGCATCGGCTGCGTGCTCGCCAGCACCTCCTCGGTGATCCGGCGGACATTGACCTTGGCCTTCAATCGCGCGCCGAGCAGGGCGGTGCCGGACACCTTGCGCTGCACGAACAGCGTCTCGATCGGCGGGAAGGCCCAGGTGTCCTTGTCCTGCGCAATGGCAAAGCCCTCGTCGCGCAGCAGCGGGATGAAGGCGCGGTTACCGAAGTCGAAGGGCGCATCCCTGCGCATCTCGTTGATGACGATATCGATCATCCGGTTCACCCGCTCGGGGTACTTTTCGGCGACGATCGGCATCATGAACCCCGCCTCGATGGTGGCGGCCAGCACCTGCTCGGCATTGCCGCGCAGGCCTGCCTCGAGCATCTTGCGATAGCCATTGGCCACCATCGGATCAACCGGACGGCAGGCGCCGAAATCGAGCAGCACGATCTCGCCTGTCTCGCGCCGGTAGCGGAAATTGGCGAAGTTGGGATCGGTCTGCATCACCCCGAAATCGAACAGCTCGCGCGCTACTAGGCGGACGAGCCGGGCGAAGACCTGGTCACGCCGCTCGGGCGGTTCGCCGCCGAGCTCCTCGATCGAAACGCCGTCCTCGAAGCTCATCGCGAGGATCGAGCCGCGGGTCAGGCCTTCGTGCAGGCGCGGGACGACAAAGCCGGGGGTATCCGCCAGCTGCTCGCGATAGAGCGCCATCTGCGCTCCCTCGCGCTGGTAATCGGCCTCCTCGTGAAGCTGCTGCTTGGCCGCGGCCATCAGCTTGTCCATCTCCAGCTCTGGCGGAGCGAAGCCGGCGAGCTTGAGCAGGGTCATCACATTGTCGACATCGCTGTCGATCGACTTGGCGACGCCCGGATACTGCACCTTGATCGCCAGTTCCTCGCCGTCGCGGGTCAGCGCCTTGTGCACCTGACCGATGCTGGCGGCGGCGATGGGCCGAGGGTTGAACCAGCGGAAATGCCTGCGCCAGTCGGGGCCCCATTCGCTTCGCAGCACCTGATCGAGCTGGCGGGTCGGCATGAAATGGGCCTGATCGCGCAGGGTGGCGAGGATCTTCGACAGCTCGGGCGGGAGGAAGTCGCCCGCATCGAGGCTGATCATCTGCCCCATCTTCATCGCTGCGCCGCGCAAGTGGCTGAGGCGGTTGGTCAGGCGCTGGACATTGCCCGGGGTGAGGATCAGATCGCGCGCCGAGATGTTCTCGCCGCTCGCCAGCCGCCGCGCGCCCTCGGCCACCATCCCGCCGGCAACCCCGCCAACCAGCTTGCCGAAGGTGCCGAAGCGCGCCATCCGCCCAGCCGGTACGGGGCGCTGGCGGGCGCGGTCTTCGGGCAGGTCGGCAAAGTCGGGAATGTCGTCGTCGGCCACGGGGAGGGGGTTTCCAGCTATGAGAGATCTTTCACTGGGCAACGGCTTGCGCTGCCGGGCGTTCCGGTCGAGATGGCGCGCGCCAGCGGCAATCAGCTGATGCACAGGCCTCCATCCACCGGCAGGCATTGCCCGGTGATGTAGTCCGAATGGGGTGAGGCGAAGAACACCGCCAGACCTTCCAGCCCCGCATGATCGCCCGGACGGCGCAGCGGGATGCGGCGGCTCATCCATTCGGCGAACTTGGGATCGGCCCTGGCGGTGATGTCGGTTTCGTAATAGCCGAAAAGCAAGGCGTTGGCGGTGATGCCGTAGCGCGCCAGCTCGAAGGCGGCGGCGCGGGTGAGGCCGTTCAATGCGGCCTTGGAGGCGGCGTAGTCGGACGAGCGATTCACCCCCATGATCGACTGGCCCGACGAAGTCGCGATCAGCTTGCCGCCGGGATCCCCCTCCTTGGCGCGCGCGATCATGTGGCGGGAGACATGCTTGTAAAGCAGCGCCGCGCCGCGGGTGTTGACTGCCATTGTGCGGTCCCAGCCGTCCGCGGTGATGTCCGGGATCGCCGTGCCGGCCCCGGCAATTCCAGCATTGGCAAAACAGACATCGACGCGACCGAAGGCCCCAAGGGTCTGCTCCAGGGCTGTGGCGATGTCCGCCTCGTCAGCCACGTCGCAGGTGAGCGCGAGCGCGTCGCCCTTGCCAAGGGCGCGCAGCTCTTCGACGGCGGCGGCGTTCTTGTCGGGATTGCGCGCGAGAATGGCAACGTTGGCTCCGGCCTTGGCCAGCCCGCGCGCCATGGCGAGGCCCAACCCGCCATTGCCGCCGGTGATAATCGCCGTGGTGCCAGTGAGATCGAACAGTTCCATGGCCCTCAAGTGGCGCAAAGCCTGCGCCACTGCAAGCGGTCGGGAACCGCGCGGGCGCGCAGGCTTTGTGGCGCCATGGACGCGAAACCTCCCCCCGCCGCCGCCCCGCTTGACACGACCGCCCGCCTTCTGGGCTATGCCGGTCTCGCCCCGCAGCTCCTCTGCCTTGTCATGGTGTTGGCCGGCCACGAATGGCGCTATGCGGCGCTTGGCGGAAGCTTTGCCTATGCCGCGGCGATTTTCAGCTTCCTTGGCGGGGTGTGGTGGGGTCAGGCGGTGCAGTCGGGCCGGACGGGCGCGGGGGCCTATCTGCTTGCCGTCTTGCCGAGCCTGATCGCTCTCGCGCTCTTCCTGCCGTGGACCTTCGGCTGGGAATGGCCGGGGCCGGCGCTGCTCTATCTCGGCGCGTTGATCGCCTTGTCGCCGATGGTCGACCGTGCGCTCGGTTTTGCCAGCCCCGATTTCCTGCGTCTGCGCTGGCACCTTTCGCTCGGTCTGGGCAGCCTCACAATCGCGCTCGGGCTGCTGTCGCGACAGGTGGTCGATCCGCCGCTCGATCCGGCGATTGCGATGCTGTGATGTCGGCATCACCTCGCGCAGAGCGGTGCGCGGCCCATTGTTGGCGATGAATTAACCATTCCGTCCTAGGGCAAGTCCGGTGTCTCATGAACGGACCTGCCCCGCGCGATGATTGCTGGACTGCTTTCTCTGTCTGCACTGCTGCACCGCAATCGTGGCCGGTGGGGTATCAATGAGCCAGAGGGTGATGAAAGGTCGCTCAAATCAGGCCAGAACCTGTTGCGCCGCAAGCGTGTGAAGGTGGCGATTTTTGCGATCCTGTTCGGTCTGGTTTCGGCCGCGATCGATCTGCCCTTGCCGCTTGAGGACGGCTTCCGTGCCGTCCGCGCCCAGCTGCGCTCCCGTCCCGCGCCGCAGGACATCGTCATGATCGCGATTGACGATGCGACGCTCAACGAACTCGGCAAGCAGATGCCCACGCGCACCGACGACAGCGAACTGATCCGGCGTCTGGCAGACGCAGGGGTTGACAAGATCGTGTTTGACCGCGCTCACGCCGATCCCGAAACCCCGCTGGACGATGCCACCTTCGCACGCACGCTCGATCAATATCGCGGCAAGGTATGGCTTGGCGTTTCACCGGAACACGAAGTCGGGTTCCAGAAGGTTGCCAAGATTGTTCCTCTTCCCGAGTTCCGGGAACGCGTCGGAATGGCCTCGATGGTGGGTTTCTCCGGCCCCTTCGGCCTTTCGGTCGTATTTCCGACCGATGTGGCGCTTGACGGGAAAACCTATCCGTCGATCTCGGCACTGCTCGCCAACTATCACGGCGAACATCTGCGCTACCGGCCGGACTACGCCTTCGATCCGCGCTCGATCCCGACCTATCGCTATGTCGACATTCTGAAGGGGCGGTTCGGTTCCAAAGAGCTTTCTGGCAAGAGTGTTATCATCGGCAAGACATTCCTGGAATCGCCGGACGTGTTTCTTTTGCCGTTCTATGGCAGGATTCCGGGCTCCTATTTCCATATTCTCGGCGCTCATACGCTGAAGCGCGGCACGCCTATCGATCTGATGTGGTTTCCCGCGCTTTTTGTGGCCGCCGTAGCGATCGGCTGGCATGCTATCAGCAGTGCGCGTTCGGCTAAGCCGCTCTGGGCTGCGACCCTCGGCCTTCCGGCGATTTCCTTGCTGGGAGACGAATTCGGCATCAACTTGGACATCATGTCAGCGCTGCTGGCGGTCATGGCCGCGGCCATCGGGTTCCAGCGTATCGCCCGGAAGTATTACAGCGCCGATGTCGACGCGATGACCACCTCCGCGCTTGGTCTTGACAAGGTCGGCGGCGACCTCGACGTCTATGCGCTCAAGATCGCCAATCTCGCCGAGATGTCGGAGGACTGGAGCACGCGCGAGCTGGGCGATTTCGTGAACACGCTGATCAGCTACATCAAGGGGCCGGGCGATGCCGGCGATGTCGCCTTCGAGCGTGATTCGCTGATCTGGCTCGCCCCGCGGATGGACGCAGTCAGCCTGGAACGCCACGCCGATGGCCTGGCGCTCATGCTCAAGACCGCGATCAGCCATGACTGGCAATCAGCCAGCAGCGCGCCAGCGATCGGAATTGATACCAACTACGCCCTGCCGCTTGGCCAGCGGATCAAGAAGGCGATGCAGGCCGCCGACGAGGCGGCGAGCCGCGGGGTGCGTTTCATCATCAACGATGCCGCCTATGTCGAGGCGCGCAACCACCGGCTAGAGCTCATCCGCGCGCTCGAGCAGGGCCTGCGCGAGCGCAATGTCGGGGTCGCCTACCAGCCCAAGATCGAACTGGCGACAGGCCGCATTGTCGGGGCCGAGACGCTGATCCGCTGGAAGCCGGACGGGCGTGTTGCGATCAATCCGCAGGAACTGGTGCTCGCCGCCGAAGCGATCGACCGGATCAACGAATTGACCCTGATCGTGATGGAGGCCGCGCTGCGCGATGGGCGTAAGGCGATTGCGCTCGATCCGGGCTTCAAGCTGGCAGTCAACATGTCGGCCAAGAGCCTGAGCGACACCAATCTCCTGTTCGACATGATGACGATGCTGGGGCGCATCGGCTTCCCGGCGGAAAACCTGACGCTCGAACTGACCGAGACCGCCAAGCTCGAGGACAAACTGATCGCGCCGCAGATTGCCGCGCTTAAGGCGCGGGGCATCGGCCTGTCGATCGACGACTTCGGGACGGGACAATCGAATCTCGAATATATCGAGAAGCTTCCGAGTTCCGAACTCAAGATCGACAAGAAGTTCGTCCAGCATATGGACAGCTCGGAAGAGAGCAGGGCGGTGGTTCGCGCGACGATCGAGATTGCGCATTCGCTCGGCAAGGTTGTTGTCGCGGAAGGGGTCGAAACGCAGGCCGTTGCTGACGCCCTGCGCGCGATGGGCTGCGATCAGGCGCAGGGCTATCTGTTCGCGCAGGCCATCTCCATGCCCCAACTGCTTGCCATGATGGGCGGCGGAAGAAACGTAATTAACGGTTGATTAAGGTTAATTTTGTGTTAAGAACCCTGCCGGTGCATCATAACTAGCAGGAGGCAAGTATGTGGGCGTGGTTCTCGCACCTGTTCGGTGGTCGGTAATTTTCTGTCAGTCAGATTAACGACAAAGCCCCGGGAAACCGGGGCTTTTTTGCGTTTGGGCATTAGCAAATCCAGGCTCAGGACTCATTGCGGTAGCCAGAAGATGACGGTTGCAGCGATACAGATGGCGGACATGAAGGTGTGTGCGCAGCGGTCATAACGGGTGTGGATCGGTCGCCAGTCCTTGGGCTTGCCGAACATGTTCTCGATCCTGTGGCGCTGGCGGTAGAGGGCGGCGTCGTGTGGGATGGGCGCCTTGCGGTTTGCCTTTGATGGGTTGCAGGCGGTGATGCCGCGCTCGGCCAAGGCATGGCGGAACCAGGCGGCATCATAGCCCCGGTCAGCGAGCAACGCCTTGGCTCCTGGGAAGGCATCGATCATCAGGGCCACCCCTTTGTAGTCGCTCATCTGCCCTTCGCTGAGCAGCATGATCAACGGGCGGCCCCTGCCATCGCAGACAGCGTGAAGCTTGGAGTTCAAGCCACCTTTGGTGCGCCCGATACGTCGGGGTAGAGCCCCTTTTTTAGCAGGCTCCCCGCCGTCCGGTGCGCCTTGAGATGGGTAGCATCGATCATCAGTTGGTCGGGCTTGCCGCCCTTGGCGGCGAGCTCGGCGAAGATACGGTTGAACACGCCCAGGCGGCTCCAGCGGATGAACCGGTTGTAGATCGTCTTGTGCGGGCCATAGGCGGGAGGCGCATCGCGCCAGCGCAGGCCATTCCTGATCACGAAGATAATGCCGCTCACGATGCG
>NZ_MUYJ01000012.1 GCF_002155695.1 Erythrobacter tepidarius | reverse complement strand
TCAGACCATCCGCGCCCTCATCAGGCCGAAAACAGCAGGTTCTTCGAGGTGTCCAGCTTCCAATCGCTGCTGAATTTCCGGTCGCACCAGAGCATGGTGCAGCCCCTTGAACTTTTTCAGAAGTTCCTCGTCGTCCAGAAAGCGGATACCGTTTTGCGAGAAGCGTGATGCACACAACAGCAGCCTGTCGCAGTTCATCTCTGTCAGGAAGCGATGGGCGACCGGAACCTTCGTCGCATTTGGTTTCCCTTGCTTGAGGTCTTCATCCTCGCGCGCGTTGAGTCGACGGAATTTCTGCAACAGCTCAAGGGGAAATTGGTTCGCGCGCTGTTCGCGCTCCCGTCGGTCTCGCAGCTCTTCCGGCGACAAGCCCTTCGGCTTTTTGGGTTCATGGCGTTGCGACGAAGCTCGGTATACAACCCTTTCCTCGCCGGACGATTGCTGCGACATCGCTGCTTTGAGTAGCGTCTCGGCTTCCTTCGCTTGCTTTGCATCCAGCGGGATTTGATGCTGGGCCGCAAGGAGAAGCATCTCGCGCCGGAAGCTAGCAGGCCCGACGATTTTCACCCTGCCGAATTTCTCTTGAGCACGGCGCAGCGCATCAATCTTGGCCTGTCGATCCTGTGAATGAACAGCGATAAAGCTGGCCCTCTCCACAAAGGCGATTTCCCCATCCAAGCGGTAGATCCGGCTGTGGCCCAACGTCTCAACTGTATACCGCTTAGCCCAGTCTCCTGGGCTTCTTTCAGGAGCAAGGCTGAACTCCTCTGGCTCACCCCACAGGACCGACGATGCAGGTTCGGTCTTTGGTCGGGGTCCCTTGCGCTTGCGCCCATTTTCGCGATCGAACGACAGTCGCAGTTCGCGCAGAATTCTCTCGGCTTCCTCGCGGCTCGCCTTCTCGCGCTGTTGTTGAAGGTTGTGATGGCGCCGCTTTTCTTTAATCGTCTCCATCTTCTCGCGCGCTTCGGCGCCTTCGGCACGTTCAGCCTTGATAGCATCAGTTCTGTTTCGCAACGCACGTTCGAAGTCGTGGAACTCGCTCTCGATCCGTTCTTGCTCGTTAAGCTGCTCCTGAAAATCGAGGTCGTGCGAAAGATCTCGCCGAGGCTCTTCGGCCACCTTGCGGTAAGCAGGGGCTACAAACGGGCGCACGCGGATATCGCTCGACGCCGGTTGGTAACCTTGGTTGCCAAGTCTCTTGCAAAGGCGCTTGTAGCCGGCATTTACCGTGCTCGCCGGAATGCGAACGGCTTCCTTGTCCACAACGCCAACTGCAACCAGGTGACCGCCCGCAATTTCGCCATCAACCCGATAAGGTTCGTAGCGGATACCTACACGGGCAAGGCCCCTATGAATATCATCCCAACTCTTGGCCTGTCTGGTCACGCCGCGGGCGAGCAGCTTGATCGCTTCGGGGGTCGGGAGCGGTTGGCCGACATAGCTGTCGGATGGGGCGAGCACCTCGGTATCGAATTCCACCTGTTCCGCTTCGACTGCCTTGAACGCTCCGCGACTGATGATGTCACCGTTCGCTTCCGCAACCTTGAAGCCGCTCCACGTATGGTAGACACCGGTGTTGTCGGCCACATAACGGCGATTGGGTTCAGGTCTCAAATTATCCTGCCCCTCGCAGATTGCGATGGCTATGTGGAGCGCCTCGATCTCCTTCCCCTGCCCCCAATCTCCAACCTTGCCTGAACTCGCGTCCGCCGTGCAGACCGCCAGATGCCAATGATCGTAGCCCGTGTCGCCATGCTTCGAGTAGATCATGGGCTTGCTTTCCGCGCGCAGCACACGGCGGAAAACGTCCCGGTGGCGCGCAGCCATATCTTCCGTCACGGGCTCGTCACCGTAAGCCACGACGATCTGTCGCAGAGAGTTCTTTCCCGATGCCGCAACGCGATAGGCGAATTCGAGTGCTTGATCGTGCTGGGTGCCTTCCTCGAGGTTGAAGACCGCCGCGTCGAGAACGCGCGTATCGACGCCGCGAGCATCAGGGCCATAGGCGCCGATATTGCTGGCCTCGCGAACGAGCGCCGTCTCGTCGTTGTCTAATTCGAGCCCGAGAACGTATTTCGCGACCGCGCGTCCCGCAAAGAGGGCCTTACGATCGGCGCTCGAAATCGTTGTGATCCCCGTGAAGAGGTGCTGATAAGAAATGCTCTTCGCGATCATCGTCTTCTCCTCGGCTCGAGTGCCTTGGCCGGGTATCGCTTGAGCATCTCCTTCATGTGCTGGTCCGCTAGGTTGCGGGCCTGCTGACCGAGCGTAATTGCTTGACGGTCGAGCTCGGCCACGTGGGAGTGCAGCCTTTCAGCAATCGCCGCCAAGTCCCTACCAATGTTCTCGGCGCGCTCTGCGCTACCCTCTTGACCAATGAGGCCCGTCAGTATCACAGCCGAATTCCGAAGGTGTTTCCTCGCATCCTCGATTGAAACAACGCTCTCCCGCATGTTGCGCGCAGACTGATAGACGCTGCCAATTGCAGCGTAGGTCGGGTCATAGACTTGACCTTGGTTTAGGCCCCGATCCCTGAGAAACGCCGAACGACTAAGGCGGCCCTTTTGCCGATCCAGTTCCATTTTCTCGGCCGCGTTCACCCGGACCTTAATGACAATGTCCCGCCGATTATTGGACGAAGTTTCCGCAGATCCTTCAGTGATTTCGGATCCAGTTCCTGAGGAGTGCTTGGTCATCGCCATATCCCTCTTTCTTCAAGGGCGGGACGAAGCGAAGCGACACGACGCCCACAGGAACGGGCCCCGTTCCCATCCTGCTTATTAATAGACCCATGATAAGTTGGCTCGGATCGGCAATAATTGCTCATCATAGATCGAGCCCCAGATTGGCAAAAATATCGAGCAGATCTTCTCGAGCTTTAATGCTATGCGCTAAAGCCGAACGAAGTTCCTCTCTATCATTGAGCAGAACATGTGCCTTCTCAATCTGTTCGGCGATCGGTTTCTCCAGGGCCGTGGCAATGAGGAGAGCTTTCGCTTTCGGGATTGGGAACTCTTTGCCGAAAGTTCTCGGTCGCTGGGGCTTTTGCGGCACTTCCTGTGGTCGGCGGCGACGGACTTCGGCGGCCAATGATGTCCAGTCTGATCCGCCGCCGCTCTCTACTGAACTAAGTCTATCCGAAGTGAGGCTTGCCGCTTGGACGGGCGGCCGCTCTGACGCCGAGATCGACTTCGCAGATGCAGGCGTGGTCAGATCAGCTGCGCTTGGTTCGTCGAGCTTCTTGATCATCGAGAATGCATCTTCGATGGCTGTGTTGGGGAACCCCTCCTGGCAATCTTTAGGCTCACTCGAGGCATTCCGCCTTTCCGGCGGAGCGGGGTCTGAGGCGGGAATCTCGCCAATTTTGTTTGAGTTGTCGGATGACGATTTAGCTTCGCGCGAGGCAAAATACTCGGCATATCCGTTCCGCACAGACCACCTGAAACAATTGCGCTGCAGCCATCCGATCCGGTCAGCCAAGACGGCGATCTCAGCTTGTGATAAGCTTTGTGAGTTGCCCGCCAACTTACGGGCAAGAACCATCGGCCGGCAGGATTGTGGCGGCCTGTCTGTCTTGCCCGTCCCAGGATAACCAAGCATCCTGAGACGGGTGCAAATGAGGTCGTCGAAACGTTGCAGCCCGCCCAGTGGCACCGGCTTGTCGGGGTCTAAATCGGGTATGAGGATATCGGGATTTTGCATTTGCTGGCGGTGAAAAGCTCTCCGCTCAGCTTCAGCTTTTGATACTTTCTGGCCAGATTTTGCGCCCTGCGATTGCTGATCGCTTTTTGATTTCGGCATTCCTTGCACTCCGTTAGGGATCCTAAGGAGTGGTTCTAGGACGGGTTAAAGAAATCGGGTAATGCAGTGCAAAGAAACGTGGTTTCAAGCCTAGTTACGATTTCGCCATGAGCGAATGGAACGTAAGCGATTTGCTTACATCCGCATAGCGCGATGGGGAATATCCCTCCGATCACGCTGGCAAACTCTGGCGGTGAAACCAGCCCACCGGATCTGAGCAAGGCGGAAAACTCCAGACCCACTTGGTCGGACGATGGGTAGCAGTGCAGCGTGGCGCAGACTCTACATCAAATGGCGGGAGCCAGCGGGGGTCAGGTCAATGCCTATCTGCTTCAGGTGGAACGTAAGCGATGTCCTGAGCCCACCTTGCGCGGGTGATGCGGAGCGCCGAGTGTCCTCGCCCTGATTGTCGAGGGGCGCTGGTGCTATGACGATGTCATGTGATGATGCTGGTAGCAGCGGTGTGCGGCGCTTTGAGGTCTTCACCGGTGTCGGCAAGCGCCGGGACTGGCCGCCCGAGGTGAAGGCCTCGATCGTTGCGGAGAGCTATTCGGGCAAGGAGAGTGTGAGCGCGGTGGCACGCCGCCATGGCATGTCGGCATCCCAGCTTTTCACGTGGCGCCGCTTGCTGCGCAAGGAGATGGAGGAGCGCGGTATCGCGCTGCCAGTCCGGTCTCGCGAGGCTCCGATGTTCGTGCCTGCGGTGGTCGAGAAGCAAGAGCCGTTACCTCCGGCCGTGTCGAGCAAGCCGGCATCGCGCCGCAGAAGTTCCAAGGCTAGCACGATCGAGCTGGAGATTGGCGACGCACTGGTCAGGATCGGCAGCAGTGCTGATGCCGATACGATCGCCGCCGTCATTACTGCTCTTCGAGGATCGCGATGATCGGCCCGGCACCCGGTGCGAAGGTGATGGTGGCGACGCGGCCCGTGGATTTTCGGAAGGGAGCGGACTCGCTCGCGGCGCTGGTGGCGGCTGAGTATGGCGGCAAGCCCTATTCGGGCGTCATCTACGTGTTCCGCGCCAAGCGCGCAGACCGGATCAAGCTCATCTGGTGGGACGGAACAGGCCTTTGCCTGATGGCCAAGAAGCTGGAGCAAGGCAGCTTTAGATGGCCCCGGATCCAGGAGGGAGTGATGCGCCTCACAGCCGCTCAACTGGGTGCTTTGCTCGAGGGTCTGGACTGGCGCCGCGTGCATGGTGGGCGCCGTCCGATCGCGCCCCAGATTGCCGCTTGACGGGGTGCGCGCGGACTGATTCACTCCCGGTCATGCTCCTCGAAGCGGACCTTCCCGATGACGTCGACGCGCTGCGCGCGCTCGTCCTCGAACAGGCCCACGAGCTGGATCTTCTCAAGGTTTTCCGGGCAGAGAACGAGCGGCTGCAGGCGATCATCGATGCGCTGATGCGTCATCGTTTTGGCCGCAAGTCTGAGCAGCTCGATGCTGACCAGTTCGAGTTGGCGCTCGAGGAAGTTGAGGCCGCACTCTCGCAGGCCGAGCTTGCCATGAACAAGGCAAGCAAGGCTTCGTGCGAACGCCCCCGCAAGACCAACCGCGGATCGCTGCCTGCTCATCTCGATCGGATCGAGCAAGTCGTCGATGTCGAGGATAAGGCCTGCCCCTGCTGCGGCGGTGCGCTCCACCAGATCGGCGAGGATGTGGCCGAACGCCTCGATGTTGTCCCCACCACCTTCCGCGTGCTGGTCACTCGCCGACCGCGCTATGGCTGTCGTTCATGCGAGAACGCTGTCGTGCAGGCTCCGGCGCCGGCACGGATCGTCGAAGGCGGCATCCCCACCGAAGCGCTGATCGCGCAGGTGCTGGTATCCAAGTATGCCGATCACCTGCCGCTCTACCGGCAGGCCCAGATCTATGCCCGGCAGGGCATCCAGCTGGATCGCTCCACCCTTGCAGACTGGGTTGGCAGAGCGGCCTGGTATCTGCGCCCCTTGCGCGATCATATCCTCGAGCGATTGCGACGATCCGAGCGGCTGTTCGCCGACGAGACCACCGCGCCCGTGCTCGAGCCGGGGCGCAAGCGAACGAAGACCGGCCAGATCTGGGCCTATGCCTGCGATGACCGACCTTGGGGCGGCAGTGACCCGCCCATGGTCGCCTATGTCTACGCGGCCGATCGCAAGACCGAGCGGCCCGAGGCGCATCTGCACGGTTTTGCGGGCATCCTGCAGGTCGACGGCTATGGCGCCTATGCGGCGCTGGCCCGGCGGCATCAGCAGATCCGCCTCGCGTTCTGCTGGGCGCACGTGCGCCGCAAGTTCTACGAGCTGGCCGAGAGCTCGCCGGTGGCAGCCGACGTGCTGCGCCGCATTGCCTCCCTCTACGCCATCGAGGACGAGATCCGTGGGCTACCCGCGGACGAACGTCGCGACGTCCGCGACCAGCGCAGCCGCCCGATCATCGACGACCTCTACAGGTTCCTCGAAGCACGCGGCCGGCAGGTCAGCGCCAAGAGCCGTCTTGGCGAGGCGATCCGCTACACGCTGCCGCGCTGGGACGGGCTCATCCGCTTCCTCGATGATGGTCGCATCGATCTCGACAACAACGCCGTCGAGCGGGCTATCCGTCCGCTCGCCCTCAACCGCAAGAACGCCCTGTTCGCAGGCTCCGACGAAGGCGGTGACAACTGGGCGGTGATCGCCACGCTGATCGAGAACTGCAAGCTCACCGGCATCAACCCGCACACGTGGCTGACCGCGACGCTCACCAGTCTCGCAAACGGTCACCCCGCATCGCAGATCGACCAGCTCCTGCCGCACGCTCACGTGGGCTGAGAACAGCGCTTACGGTGGAACTCCGGGAGCTGCGCACGACAGTCGAACGGACGGAGTATGTGCTCCAGCAGGCGCGTAAGGACGCAAAAGAGCGGGAGGATTTCCCGCCGCGAGCCTACTATAAGATGGCGAGCGTGGCGTTTGTCGCCAGCGCCAGCGCATATCTTATCGGCATGATCTTCGAGCAATTGATTGCGGTGAGCTGACCATTGCCGTGCCAATTGAGCCCAGCCTACAGGAGGGCTATGGCAGGAAATCAAAGTGCCGCCGGTGCCATGCAAGCTGGCGCCGATGGCCATCGTCCAGCTGGATGGAAGGCACCAGCTCGGGGGCCAGCAGCGCTAGTGCCTGCTCGCTCAAATCAGGCTTTACAAGCACCCGGCCATCGTCGCCGAAACTGACTAGGCCGCGATCGAAAGCGGCATCCCAATGCACCGCGAGGAGGAGCCCGTTGAACACGTCGAGGCGCTCCTCGTCGCTTCGGCATTCGGCCCAGGGAACGATGTGGCTTGCCCGTAAGAAAGCCTCATCGCGGATGCCGGTGAGCGGGCAGCGGCCGCCCCAATAGTCGAGCAGCGCGCGGCGGAAGTAGCCCTGCCCAACCCTCTCCTTCACGATCCGCTCGACCTCGGTGTTGCCAAGACCGGCGACTTCCGCCTCGTATTGCGCGAGCGGAAAAGTGGGCAAACTGCGGGCGAGTTGAAACGCGCGGGACAAGGCTGATCGCAGTTCGGCCTGCGTGGCAAAGGCGAAGGCGCCTTTGAAATGTTGGGGCGGCGGGGTGACGGCAGCGCCTGCAAGTTCCTCGGCGAGCTTGGCGGCTACGCCGGCGTGCTCGACCGCCAAGAACCAGGGTGATCCGTCGGAATTGATCCCACTTGCAAGCGCGACTTCGCCGGGAACGCCCTCGTCCGATTTGAACCAGAGCCACCCGTCGGCGATGCCGTTGGCCTTGCGGAAGCCGTGATTGTAGGCGGCCTGATCCAGCTCGACCCGGAAGATCGGATGGGCGGTAGTATGGCGCAGGCTGAGGCGTTCATCTCGCGGCACGGTAGTCTAAATCCAGCTCGCACACATGTCAGCCTGAAGCTGATCAAGCACTCCTGGCAGCCTCTCGCTCGCCGCCGTCAAACCGAGAAAAGTCGCAGCTCGTGTTGCACCGACGTAGATGTAGCGATCTACGAGCTCGGGTTGCTCGACTGCTAGGCGATCTACGTTCGTGAAGAAGACCGCTTCGAATTCCAAGCCCTTGATGTGCTGGACATCGAAGATCCTAACGTCTGCCTCCTGACCCTTAACTAGCCCCTTCGGACATGCGACAGCTTGAATGTTTAGGTGCTCGAGCCGGTTCCCGAGTGCGCTCGCCAGCTCTTCTATCTCATTCTCGTTCTCGACCAACACTGCGATCGTGGGCATCGCTCCGTTACTCAAACGATTGATCTCGGCGATACGCTGCGCAAGCCACTCGGCTCGGTCTTCGATCGATAATAGTCCTAGGCCGAAAGCGGGATCGAAGCCGTCGTTGTCCAGCCCTACCGGACCTTGCTCGGAAACCTCGTCCCCCTGTAACCTCGACAGCCTGACTGCGAAATCTGCGAGTTTGCGGCTTTGCCGATACGTGATCGAGATGCGGCGCAGATCAATGCCCGGCACGGCCCACCGTAACTCTTCTTCGCGACGACTGCCCCATGTCGTCAGGCGCTGATTGAAGTCTCCGGAGATGAAGACCGCATCGGTCGACACACTCGCCAGATTGCGCATGATCGCGAGTTGTAGGGGTGAAAAATCGGTAGCCTCATCGATCAAGACTTGGTTGCGGCGAAGGCTTGCCACAGCGTCTAGTATCGCAGGCCTGCGATCTCCCAATCGCGATTGCAGAAGCTTGTCGTTCGACATCGCGCGAGCATGCGAAACTGAGGCAAGCATAATGGCATCGATTTCGGCTGGTTGGGCGTCACTGCCGCCCACAGCCGCTTCCGAATACCATCGTCCAGCCGCCCGCATGGCCCTGCGAAACTGCCGGTATCGCAAGGGCAAGCCCGACAGCCATGTTGTCGGCGCCTTCGCGATCCTTCGCGCAGCGCGTTGCACCAACAGGCGCTCGCCCGCAGCTTTGAGATCGGGAAGCTCCGCTCGCCTTTCCCGAAGGAAGGCGAGCAAGCGAGCATTGCGCGTTCGCGCACCGGGGGTTCGGCCAGTGGCTTGCCCTATCGCCCGAGCACGCATCGCTTTACGGAAAAAATCTACTGTCTGCCTACGATTAGAAACGGGTCGAGCGGCCTCATCATCATCATCATCGTCTTCATCAACCTCATCCTCGACATCCTCGGCCGTCTCGACCGCGGTTTCGGCTGTCAATGTCGTGACGAAGGCAGCGAGGTCGTCAAGGAAACGAGCATCGGCGCGAGCGAATGCATGCAATGGGGCCTCCAGTGCACTGCGGATGCCGTCTCCCATTTCGCTTGCGGCTTTGCGGAGCTCATTGGCCACTCCGGCGATCTCTCCGATCATCTGGAGCGGATTGTCCGCTCCCCGCTCGACCATGCCGACAACCCGCCGCCCGATCGCCGCAAGGCGTGGTTCCCCAGTTGCCGCCAACCGTTCTGCTTCGACGCGCAACTGACTGACGAACTGCTCCTTCTGGAAAGCGTCGAATTCCTCGAACCATTCGATCTGATTCTGAAGGGTGCCAGGCAGAAACACAGGAAGGTCCGGCTTGATGACCATCCCGGAGCGCGTTCCGATGCTCAGAATGCCAAGGTCATTACGGCAGACCTGACGCCGGTAATCGTCCCAGACCTTTAGCCGCTGGTCGTGAACGGGCACGCCTTCCTTTCCGAGAGCGTCCTTCACGTAAAGTCGAAGCAACTCGGTCGGAGTGAACATGATCCAGCTGTTGGGATGTTCCAGTCCCGCCTCATCTGTCCCGTCAACCAGATCCTGCTCCTCTTCGGAAAGGTGCTGAAGATCAACGGTTCTTCGAAGGCGCTTGATGAGGGTCGTTGTCTTGCCCGTTCCCGGCGGCCCAAGCACGGCGATCTGGCTATCAACCGGGAGACGCAGAATTTCGTCCTGGAACTGGTCCAATAGCGCCGCCACCCGCAGTTGCATCGCCGTGAGCGTTTCACGCATCAATCCTTCAACGATGTTATCGGCCCCCTCCTCTTCGGCGAGCCAATGGGCCAGAGCATCGACCTCGTCCCTGGGTAGTCCACCATCGCGAAGCAGCTCTCGCAGCGACTTGATAGTTCGCGGACCCTTACTCTCCCGAAACTCGACAGCAGGACGAGAATCCCACTCTCCGCCGAACTGGCCGGGCTTGAAGGTCATCTTCTCTATGACATCAAACCATCGTTCTCCACTCGGTAAGCGGATGTAATCGCCCCTGTCGATGCCAACCGGCAAGGCGGCAAGCCGCCCCTTTGCGCTGAGGTAGCTGCAAGAAACGATACCGGGCGCGTCGACACGGCCGACAGGCGAAATGTATATCGTTTCCCGATTGTTATCTTCGTCGAGCACAACAATGCGGGCGATCGCGGGTTCGTTGCGAAGGCGCTGACAATCGCTTATCCGCTCAGCATTACGCAATGCCATGCCGCGAGCGATGTTTTCGGCGGTTGAATGATTGACGACGGTTAGACTTTCGAGGCTTAGCCCCCTATCGCGCAGCTTGGCTGTCGCTGCAGTCGAAATGGCCTCGAACGCATCTAGCGCCTCACGTGCGATCGGTTTCAGCTCTTCCAATCTGTGTCCCCCTACCCCTTTATCGGCGGATCGCCGAGATATGCCCTCACCCGCGCAATAGATCGCACGACGCGGTCGAGATCAACCTGCTTCACGGCTTCGGGCGCGTTTTCCATGTATGATTTCAGATAGATCGGAGAGCCGACAACCAAATTTTCGCGCTCGGCGATATGCCAGGCGACCAGCTCTGCCTCTATCTCCTTGGCGGCATGCGGCAGGCTTCTGCGATCGGGCCAGCCATACTCATCAGCTTCGGGGTTATCCGCATCGAAGGCGCCAAGGTGGCCGCAGAACAGGTGTCCCAACTCATGCAGCAAGGTGGTGAATTGCTCCGCCGGGGTCAGGCGACGATTGAGCGATATCGCATAGAATGATGGCGCTACCGGTTCGATGGAAGCGTGAGCATCTGCCGCCTCGACGTCGCCACCATTCTGGTCTCCCATTATTCCAAAACGATGGATCCGTCCGGCCAGATTGGTGCCGAAGTCTCTCAACCTCACATCGACGGTCAGCTTGCGCTTGTTCGGTTGGCGAAGCTGGCCAATCAAACGAGTGAGACGGCGTGGATCGAATGCTCCAGTCGTAGCCAGTGGATCGACCCGTGGATCACGTTCCCGCGCGGGTTCGGTATCCGCCAGCTCGAAGACCTGCGCGATAGGCCCCTTCGGCTTCAGTATCAGGATCGGAATGGCGTCGCCCCGAACCGTTTGTCCGACGGCTTCCCACTCCTTCCGCGAGGCGACCGCTTTTGCACCCGGCCGCTGGGTGTAGACCATCATCATGTTGTAGGGGCCGAGCCGCTTCATCTTCGAGGTGAAATCGATGAAGCTCATCACCGCCTCGGGCGTCGGCGTGGTCAGCGCGGTTCCCATGAGCCGGCGCAGATCATCCTCGACTTCAGCTGGTGTTTCGACCTGTTCTTGCACCTGCGGCGGATCGACCGGCAGCACCGATGCGGGCCGCGCATTGTCGATACGATCTCCCAGCCAGCGCCAGAAGCCGTCGAGCATCACCGATACCCCTCCGTGCGTGGCCGCATGCCTTGGGCCATCAGTTCGTCGTAGGCGGCGAGGACGAGGCGGCGGGTGCGGTATTCGCCGTGGCGGGCGATTTCGTTCTTCTGGAGGACGCGGAAGGTTTCGCTGGGGTAGTCTTGGCCCATCACGTCCTTGGGATCGAGGACATAGCGCAGCTCGTCGCGGGTGAGGCCGTAGGCGAGGGCATACCAGGCGTCGAGCTCAGCGCGCAGGTGTGCGCGGCGGTCTTCGTCCCACACGAAAGGCGGGCCTTCATAGCCGAGGTCGCGGGCGAAGGGGGCCATGGAGTGGCTGGTGTATGTGAGCTCCAGCACGCGCGGGACGATGAAGGCGAGCGCGGCTTCATCGTAGGCGCTGGGGGGGAGGATTGCCAATTGCGCGAGAGCAAATAGGCCAAGATTGAGTCCGCCCAGCTTATTGCGAAGGACGTAATCGAAGGTCAGCGCACTGAAGTTGGCTTGGAACGCTGCATGATAATTTGCATCGAAGCGAGCCATACTTGGGATGAAAATGCTGTCGCCATAGCCCCCGCGAGGCATACAGATACCGATGCCGGACCTCTCATTAGTCGTGGTAGCGAGACGGCGGTAAACGAATGCCCAGAGATGGCTCCACCCCTTAGCGGCGAGGCGACTGTCCACTTCGGATTTCGGCACCCAATAACGCGGAATCGCCTCCGTCCCAGTATTTTGCTTCTCGTCGAACGTAAGGTCGCGGCTAGCCTCGCCGACGTAGGTCGCCCAGCGATGATCGAACTGATGGATCATCTTGGCCTCGTAGAGCGGGACATAACGGGCGCCTGTCTCGTTGACCCAGTCCGTGCCGTCGCGGGTGAAGCCTTCCTCCTCAAGCTGCTTGGCGGTGCGAAACAGGCCGCTGTCGCTCGTCATGTTGAACAAGCCTTGCCTGAACTCCACGCCCCATGGATTGCCCTCTGGACCATTGTTCTCGTCAATCAGCACCGGCACGCGATCATAGATGGCGGCAGTCAGTTCCGCATCGCGGCGGGCGCGGAACACTGGCGCGGTTTTGGTGTTGGGGTTGATCCGCGCAATCTGGGCGGGCGAGAGGGTGAAGCGCCGCTCGGCCTGTTCGAGCTGCGCGGGATCGGTGAGGAAGAAGGAAAACTCTGCCTCGGCCACCCCGCTGCCGATGGTGAGCAGGCTAAACTTGAAGCTGCGATGGACACCCTCGAACAGCGGTGCGCTGTTCTCAAAATCGATCAGTCCGGCGAGCCGCTGGCTGCTGACCAGATGGCCGAAAAAGGGCGCGGTGGTGGCGTCGGTGGCGATGCCGGTCGGCACGATCAGCCCCGCCCCGCCGCCCTCGCGGGTCAGGTTCAGAAAGTGCTCGGCGAACAGGCCGTAAGTATTGACCTTACCCCTAGCGGTCAAATCGAAGCGCCCTCCCGCTCGGGCAAACTCGTTGATCGCTTCGAACATTCGCTTGTCGCGGGCGAACCCGGCGAAAAGCTCGGGACGCTCCTGTTCAAGCGCGGCGATAGCCTTCTTGCGGGTGGCGCCCTTCAGCTCAGCAATTTCTGGCGCGCGGGATTGGAAATACTCCTCCTCGCCAAGCTGCACGACCTCCCACGGCGGATTGCCGAGCACCACGTCGAAGCCGCCTCTCCCGACCATGATATCAGGAAAGGCGAGCGGCCAGTGAAAGGCGCGCGCCGCGCCTGCCGCCTCGACCGCCGCACCTTCAAGCGGGCCGAAAACCTGCCCGCCACCCAGCTTCTTCCACACGTCCTCGCTGCTGGGCACCAGAGCGCGCTGGTAATTCAGCGGCACCTCGGTCTTGGGCAGCAGGAAGGCGGCGATGTAGAGATCGCAGGCGACCCGCGTGGCATAGCGCGCCGGATCGTTGCGCCACGCCTCGAACGCCTCGCGCTTCTTCTCGACCTGGCTGACGGTGTCTTCCGGCATCCGCTTGATGGTCGAAAGGTTCGCGGCCAGCTTGCGCGGGGGCATGACGCCGGTGCCGCGTTCGAAATCGAAGCTGCCCTGCCCCTTCTGCTCCGTCTTGTTCTTGGCCTTGTAGTATTTGGCCGCCTCCTTGCTGTCGCCGGTGAGCGGCTTGTAGGCCTCTTCCGGGATGCCCTCTTCGAGCACGGCGAGGTCAAACACGCCGAGCAGCGCGTCGCCGCAGCGGATGTTGGCATCAAGAAAGCCCAAAGGCTGGCCGGGCGAGACGCTTTCGATCCACAGCGCGACCTTGGCCAGTTCCACCGCCATCGGGTTGCGATCGACCCCGTGGATGCAGCGCGAGACGACATCGCGCAAGGCGGCCTGGGTTTCCTCCTTGCCGGCGTCCTCGTTGCGCAGGCGTGCGACCCGGTCGGCCATGCGGCGGGCGGCGCCGAGCAGGAAGTGGCCCGATCCGCAGGCCGGGTCGATGACCTTGAGATCGAGGATGGCGGCGACCTTCTCCTCGGGCGTGGCGCCGGAGGCCTCGGCGCGTTCGAGCACCGGGTTGAGGGCGCTGTCGAGCAGGCATTCGACGAGGCTGTCGGGGGTGTAGTAGGAGCCTGAGGTCTTGCGGTCGTTGCCCTTGGCGCCGCTGCCGAGCTGGAACTCGCCTGCGGGCGTCAGGCTGGGGCGGATTTCGAGGAGGCCTTCGTAGACGGAGCCCAGTTCCTCGGTCTTGAGATCGCGCCAGTTGATGCGGTGGGTTATCCCGTCCTTGCGGATGAAGCCGAGGCAGAACAGCGCGGCGAGGAAGGCGCGGTTGGGGATGGTGGCGGCGTTGAGGTGGGGGGTGGAGGATTGGGAGAACAGGCCGCCCAATGCGGGCAGGCCGAGCATCTCCTCGCCATGTTCGAGGGAGGCGAGCGTGACCTTCATCGCCTCCCATGCATCATGGTGGCTGTCACGCGCCACCCTCCGCCGGCTGCGTTCGCGCCAGAAGGTGAAGCTGTAGCCCTGAGCGTAGAGCTGGCGCGCTTCACGCGGGGTGCGGCGGGGGTGGAGGAGGTCGCGATCCTCGGCGACGGCGAGGAAGATGAGGCGGTAGACGGTGCGCAGCAGTTCCTCGAACAGCGCCTGCATGGGGAGCGCGCCGGTAGCGATCTGGTCGCGCAGATCGGGGTTGGCGGTGACGATGCCCTGCCCCAATTCCTCCAGCGCGGTGGCGACGTTGGCGTAGAGGTCCTTGCGCGCTTCGACGCCCTGCTTGAGCCCGGCCTCGCGCCACTGTTCGAGCGGGCAGTCGGAGGGCGCTGCGTCCTGCGCGCCGAAGCGGGTGGCGTGGGCGAGGAGCCAGAAGGCGGTGAAGTCCGCGAACATCTCGTCGCGGAACATCGCGCCGAGATCGGCCTCGATCCATGCCGGGCGGGTGAGGCTGGCATTGTCGCGCATGATCCGCACACGGTCGCCGGCGAAGACGAGGCCCCAGAGCGCGGGTTCGGCAGCATTGAGCCAGTCTTGCAGCAGGGCCATGGGTGAGCGGCGCGCGCGTCCGCCCTCGCCGTCGCCGAATTCGGGCTGGGACTTGGCGAAGGCGTCGCTGCCCTCGAAGGGCGCGGCGGCGACGACGGGAACGCGCCCGCCCTTGGCTTCCCAGGCGATGCGGTAGCGGCGGGTGCCTTCGTGATGTTCGACCGGGCCTTGAAGGTCGGTGAAGCCGAGGCACTGGGTCAGCAGATCGCGGGCGAAGGCGGCGGTGCGGGCGATGGTCTTAGCGTCGGCCTGATCATAGTCGCGCCAGATCGCCTGACCGATGCGGAAGAAGCGCGCGATCTCGTCGCCGAGGCTGGTGCCCTTGGGGCAGCCGTAGCTGTCGGCGGTCTTGGCCGTGCGATCGGCGGCGATGACCTTCTGCACCTGTTCGGGCGCGATCAGCCCACCTTCGATGGTGAGCGCGACGAGGCCGAGTTCGGTGGAGGAAGAGCGGCGGGGCATCAGTTGGCCTCCGGCACGAGGACGTAGAGGCCGATGACGTCGGCGGGGAGAACCGCGTCGACGGTTGTCGTCACGCCCTCGCCTCTCGTCGCCGCCTTCACGCGTTCGTGATCGTGCGAGAGAGCAGCGGCACGATCGGCCGCGTATGCCGCGATCGCGGGCTGGTAATCGGCCAAACGTCCGAGCGCATTTTCAACTTGGCGCCTGTTGGCGGGCGGCTCGATGCTTCGCGTCGCCTCATGCTCCAGCAGGGCGAGCGCCTCGGCTCCAGCGGCGAAAGGATCGTTGGTGTTGGGCGCGAATGCGAGGCCGGTGGCTTCTTCCGCGAGAAGGGTGCGACGACCACTGGTGACGAGCTTGAAGCGCAGGCGCAGCACCAGCAGCGTTGTCAGCTTGTCTACGGCGCGGGTCATCCAGACGCCCGCGCGTCCGAGCGTAGCTTTGCCCTCTACGCCACCGGGATCGAGCGCGCCTTCCGCCATGGTCTCCGCAAGGGTTGCGACAAGGGGATGGGTGCGACCGACCTGCGCGACATCCGGCGGCAGCTTGTCGCCGAAGCCGATTGTTCGGGTGCCGGTCAGATTGCGGGCGGCGAGCTTTTCACGGAGCTGCTGCGGCAGCTCGTCATAGCGAACGCGCCATTGCTGGCCGTGCTGTCCAAGGGGCGTGTCGATGCGGGCAAGGGCGCGGCGGGTGAAGCGTTCGACCTCTTCTGGCCCACCGAGCAGATCGCGCAGCTTGTGCCATTCAGGCAGGACTTCGTCGGGCTTCAATGCCGTCTGCGCGTAGCGGGTTTGGCTTCGCTTGGCGTTTTCCTCCGCATTGCGCCACTCGGTCTCGAGCTTCGCGTCGGCATCGCCAAAGTCGAACATGCCCTGGGCACGCGGCTTGCTCGAATGAAGCAGCATGGCCTGCATCAGCGCATTTGAGACGCTGGAGGAATCTTCCGGCACCGGCACGACCACGCCGGTCTCCTTCTGAATGCGCTTCATCTTCTCGGTGATGACCTTGATCACCGCGCCATCGATGATCGAGTTCGCCCCGAACATCATGACCGACCAGACATGCTCGGCTTGCTGCCCGAAGCGATCAACGCGGCCATCGCGCTGCTGGTGGCGGGTCGGGTTCCAGTTAAGGTCGTAGTGGATCACCGCGTTGAACAGGGATTGAAGGTTGATACCTTCCGACAGGCAATCGGTCGCAACAAGGATGCGATCCGGGTGATCAATCATCGCTTCGACCCGTTCGCGGCGCTCCTCCGGCGTCAGGCGGCCCGTGACAACCTCCACAGTGTGCGACTTGAACTTAGTCCGAAGCGCTTCACCAACGGCTTCGGCTGTGGCGATGAAACGGCAAAAGATGACGGGGCGCGCCTTCTTGGTGCCGGTCAGGTCTTTGACCTGCGCCGCCAGCTCCCGAAATTTGGGATCATCGGCAAAGCGTGACGCAAGGTTCTCAGCCTGGGCGATAAGCTTGTGCAACTCGACAATTTCCTCGCTGTCGGCAGCGGTCGCAGGTTCGATATCCGTGTCGGGGAATTCATCGTCGTCAGCATCGAACAGCACGGGCTCAAGCAGAGCCTCCTCGGCCATCCCGCCGAGACGATTACGCAGAGCGCTGAGCGCTGCAGCGGGGGAGGAACCGACGCAGCGCATCAAAGCGAGCGTTCCCCAGAACGCCAGCCGGCGTGCTTGTGCGCCATCGGCACGGGTCGCCACGCCGAGGCAATACTCCAGCACATCCTCTTGAAAGGTATGGAAGTCGCCGGTGAGAGTATAGGGGACATCAGCTTTCATCGGCACTGCAAAAGCCCCGCCCTCGCCCCATTGGCCCGCAATGTCGGGTCTGCGGCGCTGAACGAAGTGCTGTGCCAATCGCCGCCGGTAGCGCTCCAGCGCGTTCGCATCGAGGCTATCGGGCGAACCTGCAAGATCAGGATGCAGCAGGCTGAGAAGCCGCGCATAGGCATCCTGATTGCCGCTGTGAGGCGTCGCAGTGAGGAGCAGCATATGTCTGTCCGCATCCTCTACGAGACGCTGCAAGAGCGCAAAGCGCTGCTGTGTGCCCTTCTCACTCCCCCCGACGCAGCTATGCGCCTCATCGACAATGACGAAATCAGGGCACGCCTGAGCGAAGCCTTCGCGGCGGCTATCGGCCTTGATGTAATCGAGACTTACAACCGTAAACGGATGAACCCCGAAGATCGTGTCGCCCAGAGCAATTCCCTGCTCCAACGAACGCGCGCGGGCCGAGGTGACCGCGACCGCATCTATGTCGAACTTCTCGGCAAACTCGCCGACCCATTGGTCGACAAGATGGGGAGGACACAAGACGGTGAAGCTATCGATCTCGCCGCGATCGAGCATCTCGCGCAGGATCATCCCCGCTTCAATCGTCTTCCCGATGCCGACATCATCGGCGATCAGCATCCGCTTCACCTCGAGCCGCATGGCCATCAGCAGCGGCACCAACTGGTAGGCGCGCGGCTCGACCCCGAGATGGGCTGCACTGCGAAACGGGCCTGCTCCCCGTCGCAGGGAAAGCCGGAGCGCGTCGGTCAAAAGCTGCGCCGCGTTCTGGGTATCGAGTTGTTCGGCTGTCGGCGGGACAAAGCTGGCTTCGCGCACTGGCTGGCGTTCGAGCTTGGGCGCGATGACGATTGCATCGTCTTCCGAACCGGAAAGCGGACGCACGCGCAACAGCCCGTCCGAAGGCTTGCCCAGCACGATCCATTCCCGTCCGCGTGCATGGACGAGATCTCCAATCTGAAGCTGTGCGGGCGCGATGGACGCCATTGTCATGATTGAACTCCAAGGGCAGCAGCAAGATCGTGTGGCGGAGAGGTGCTTGGCTCGGTGGGAATTAGAATTATCTCTCGCCCGAGGTCAGCGCAGCGCATCTTCAACTCCTCGCTTGGCGGTTCAGTAACCGCCATGACCATCATGCCCGGCCAGACCAGTGGGTAGGTGGTGGTGCCGATGGTTTCAGCCGATGGCATCGGCCATTCCCATTGCTCGAAAGCGGCGAGCCACGCTCGCACATCCTTGCCGGAAGCTGGTTCGGTCGCCGGTCGGTCACGTTCGGAGTTTGCCATTCTCAAGAGCACATCGATAACGCCCTCATCGCGGCGATCGATCAACTCATGGTCAGGTTGATTGTAATAGGACAGAACGCACCGGTAGCACCCCGCAACGCAGGCATCGTCCTTGACTTCGACGCCGTCGTCAACGATCCGGTAGTGCATCATGTCGAGCGCAACCTCTGCGAGACGCCGCCAACGGTCAGGGCCGCCCATCAAGCGCTTGAGCACCCCCGCCCCGCCCTCGGACGCCTCATAGAAGAGGATAGCCTTGCGATTGTCCCGGGTCGGCAGGGGCTCGCCCAGCAATTCTCCGGCTTCGAGGACGTGCTCTGCCTCGATGGCGCGCACCAGTGCATGCTGAAGCGTCGCCATCTGCTCCTGGTCGAGTTCGATCTGCGAGGCGAACTTAAGAAGCAGCGCATTCTTGGTATCCTCGACGACCGGCACAATCGACTGTCGCCGTGCGCCTTTTGGGTCCTCGCCTTCATCATCGCCCTGGGCCTCATTTTTCAACCATCGACCCGAAATGGTGTCGATGTCGAAGCCGATGCTCTGCTTTTCGGCACGCCGCCGCAGCCCCAGGTTCGCCCGCGACAATCTGGTCTGCGGGCCATATCGCAGGACGGCCAACGGTCCGTCTGCGCTCTTCAGATGGAGGCTATCCTGACGCGCCGTATCCCATTCGAAGATCGTGCGCAGTTCGAAGCCACGGCGTTGACGATCCTCGTCGTTGGCAGTGATCCTTGCTCCCGGCACGGCATCGACATTCTCGATACGATAGAGCTTGGACAGCCGTCCGTCCTCGGTGAGCGCCGCATCGCATACGACGCAGCGCTCGGCAGTTTCGCTGCTGTGCGCTGCGCCGCATTCGTTGCAGCAGCGCACCGCGCTGGTAACCAACATATTGTCGCTGTCCCGTGTCCCTGCCGGCAGCTTGGCACGATTGCAGCGATAGGCCTTGCCTTCGTGATAGACGAGACTGTTGGGGCCGAACTCGGCAATCGCAAGGAAGCGCGGACGTTGCAATACCGCCGAACCCCGGTCGCCATCCACGAAAGCGTAAAGCGGCAGGCGTGGGAAGTTGTAGCCAGGAAGGAAGCCCTCGGTCGCCAGATAGCGGTAGGTGTAGAAATCGGAACTTGCCGACGAGACACCCTGCTCGAGCAACTCCATCTGCTTACTGGCCGCGATGTAGCGAGCACGCGCATCTCTGCGCTCCTGCGCCGAAATCCCGGGACGGCCTTCAATCGCGGCGGCCAATCTACGCTCCTCGTCCGCCGAACGATAGAGCGAGCGCCACCGATCGAAGGCGCGTTGCATCGAGGCTGCGGCCTTCGCCCACCGGGTAGCCACGAAGTCGGCCGGCGAACCTATCGCTGGGTGGCCGTCCGGAACCGCAGAAGCAACAATCCTGACTGCCCGCTCCATGGCGACGGCATCCGACGTCGCCTTCTCGAAAGCTGGAAGGAGGCGATTCGCCACGGGAAGCGCGGCATCGTCCATATCGAGATTGTCGGGTATCGACTTGCCAAGCCCTTGCTCGGCCGCCGCAAGCCATTCTGCATGCACGTGTGACGCCAGAAGGTCTTCGTTGACGAGATCGATGGCCGGGGGCCTGACGATCCCGGCCACCAGATCGCGGGTCCGCTCAAAGTAGTATTGATCATGGGGGCTCTGCGCCGCGCAGTAGGTCACCACCAGCGCCGCCTGCCCACTGCGCCCCGCTCGCCCCGCCCGCTGGGCGTAGTTGGCTGGCGTCGGCGGGGCGTTGCGGAGATAGACGACGTTGAGCTGGGAAATGTCGACGCCCAGCTCCATCGTCGGCGAGCAGTAGAGCAGCGGCAGGAAATCCCGTTTCTCGGCGGCGACCTTGGCCTCGCCGGCCATCTCGATGATGCGTCCCTTGTCGCTCTCCCCGTAGCGGAAGCGGCATTCGCGCAGTTCCCGGACCAGCGCGTCGACCTGTGCGGTATGCTCACGCGCTTCGAAGGCGAGCGGCATGGTGCCGGGAGACGCCAGCCGGGCCGCCACATCGGAGTAGAGCTCGGCGAAGAATTGGTTGCTCTGGCTCGGCTTGGCGTCGCTGTCGCCGGGGACAAGGCGCAGAGCGCCGGGCGCGAGCTTCCAGCCCAGCATCGGTCCCGCGGCAAACTCCCGCACCATCTGATGCCGCGCCGCGGCGCGCAGCATCGCCTCGATCAGCGGTTCGCGGTCGGCGAGCGGCAGTTCTCCGAACTTCGCGGCGATCTTCCTTGCGAGCCCCCCACGGCCGGAAACCCGGATGATCCTGTCGTATTTGCCCCCCTGCGTGCCCACGACCAAGGCGGCCTGCGTGTTGAGATCGTGGTGTTCCTCTTCCAGCGAGATCGCCCAAGGGTCCTTCAAGAACTGCCGCGACTTTGCCCCGATTGCCTCAAGCTCGGTCTGGTCGAGCGCATCGGCTGCGATCGCAAGGCCTTGCCGCATGTGGTCGAACAGGAAGCCAAATATCTCCTGCCGCGTGGCCGGCGTGATGTTCGCTAGGATCCTGAAACCCCGCTCCTCGCTTTCGCTCATGCGCTCCCGGTGCCGCCCTGAGCAGGTCTCCTGATCGGACGCCAGCATCGCGATGCCGGGATATTCGACCTTGATCAGCGCCAATTGGTCGAGATTGGGATTGGTGTAGCGCCAGCCACGGCGCAGGTCGTTCCAAAGCCGATGAGCCAGCACCCGGTTGATCGCTTTCTTGGCTTCGTCGAGTGCCGAGAAACTAACCGGATCGGGGTCGAGCATCCATTCCTTGCGGCGTTCGCGAAGCTCGGGATCGAACCCGAGCGCCTTGCGCAAGGCGTTGCCGAACTCTTCATGGGTAAGCCCGTCGCTTCCCGCCGAACGCACCGCCTGCAGCATTGCCCCGCGCAGCAAGGTGACGAAGATGAAATCGTTGAAGTGCCCGGACTGCAGCGCTGCATCCTGCCTATTGTCGGTAAAGCCAAGCAGCTTGCGCCGGTGCTTGTCATCAGGCTCGCCCGCGCGGTCCATCCAGTCGAGCGCCGCCGTAGTGATCAGGGTGGTCGCCGAGCTGCGCCCTTCGGCCGAAAGCCCGGCGAGCTTGTTTATGTCGCGGGCTTGCGGTGCAGGTTCGTGCTTGCAGCGCGGGCAGAACCGGTAAGGACCGGGGAAGAACCAGCACAACAGACCATCAGGGTCATGCTCACCCTTCGGGCTAAGACGCATCATGCGTCCTTCGTGCTTGCCGCGGTGACTACCCTTAAGGCGCTGCTGCCCGGCGGGGGTCGTCTCCAACCAGGAAGCTGGATAGTCCTCGATAGAGCCAGCGAAATCGAGATCGCCTAACGCATCGGGCACCAAAAAGCCGTGCTCAAGATCTGTCCCGGAGGTATCCGACCGGGGACTGAGATCGATCGGGCGAGCAATTACCTTCCCGAAATCATCGATCGAAACGCTGTGAACCTCCTGCCCACAATCGCGGCAGAAGAACAAGGGATAGAGACGTGCCGTGCTCTCTTCACGGTCATAAAGCTCGCCAGCCAGCGAAACCCGCCGAGCTCCCGCCGCTGCCAGTGTCGATTGCGCTGTCCCGGCACCCGACAGAAACCGGTGCAGCTTGAAAGCCATGAATGCTTGATCGCGTTCGTTGCGGCATGCGCTCATGGCGATCAGACGATCGGCCAAGGCATGGTGGCACTGCGTCGGCTCAAGCCCAGTAACCGAAGCGAGATCGGCAGCCGCCTCCGTCAGGGTGCGCGGTGTTCGCCGCTTAAGCACCTCGCCGCCTTCGAGACCGATGTTCATCTCGATCCAGCAGGCGAGCGGATCAGCCGCGAAACTCTCGAAATCCGGTGCCGGAGGAGGATCGAGAACAGCAGCCCTCAGCACACTTTCGGAGGGCATGCCCTCGGTCCGCCTCACAAGGCTTTCTGTGACGACATCTTCGCTCGCGACCGGGCTACCGAAAAGGAGCGTGCCAACCTCGGCCACGGCTTTTCGTCCGGCATCCCTTTCCCCTGACGCCATCGTGGCCGATGTGCCGATGCAAAGCATATTGCTCGCGCCCATGCGCTCTCTCACGCGGCGCACCAACATCGCGACGTCGGCACCTTGCCGACCTCGATAGGTGTGCAGTTCATCGAGCACGAGGAACTCCAGTCCCTGCATGTTCTCGATGACTTGGCGGTCGAGTTCGTCCTGCCTTGTCATCAGCAGCTCGAGCATCATGAAGTTGGTGAGGATGATGTCCGGCGCGTCTGCTGCGACGGCGCGACGTTCGCTATCCTGCTCCTGACCAGTATAGCGGGCGAATGTCGGCTTGAGCGACGGGTCAAGACCGCAGCCCTCGATGAACTTCTCCAGCTCCTCACGTTGGGAGTTTGCCAGAGCGTTCATCGGGTAGATGACAATTGCCCGGGTGCGGCGCGGTTCGCCCGCGCGCCGCGCCTCGAGGATGCGGTTGATGATCGGGACGAAGAAACACAAGGATTTACCCGAGCCCGTCCCCGTCGTGACGATATAGTTCTTGTGCTGCAAGGCCTTCATCAGGGCTTCGTCCTGGTGAAGATGAAGGTCGATGGACTTGCGCGGAGAACCGAGTGCCAGAACCTTGGGTAGGTCCGGATCGACCAAGCCCTCGCTAACGAGTGCAGTGACCGAGCGCCCCTTCTTGAACTCGGGGTTGAGCCCGATCAGCGGCTCAGGCCAGAACTTCCCACTCGCGTAGATCGCATCGACCTGCTCGCGCAGATCATCCGCCCGGATCGAGGTGAACGATCGAGCAAACTTTTCGTAGCGAGCGATCAGATCGGCATCGAGCTCGAAAACGTTCATGGAGACCCCTCAGTCAATTTCTTCACTATAGCCATGCTAAATCAAAAGGCATCGGCTATTCCGACACTTACTTGTCGACAGATTGTGCAACCAGGTTCACCCGCTCGCGCATCACCGCGCGCAGTTCCTCGGGCGCCTCGATCCGCACCTCTCCGCCCCAGGTGAACAGGTGCTCGGCGATCTCGCGCAGGCCGCCCGAGTGGAAGCGCACGATCAGTTCCTCGCCGTCCTCCTCGATCACCTGCCGGGGGTGAAATCGCCATCGGCGGGCACGTTCTGCGCTTTCGCGGGCGACCCGCAAGACGATCTCATGGCCCTGCTCGCGCCAGATCCCGAAGCTTTCCCCCATCCACGCATCGAGGTCCCAATCGTCGCCCGCCGCGCCCGGCTGGTTGCTAACCCGCGCGGCGCTCATCCGGTCGAGGCGGTAAGGCACGGGTTCGAGATCGCGTCCCGGAATCTGGCCGATGAGATAGCTCGCCGCGCTGTGGATCAGGCCGAGCGGGATGACCCGCCGCCATTTCGCTTCCGTCGCCCCTTCGGCAAGGTAATCGAACTCGACGCACATCCCCGCCATCATCGCGCCCTGCACCTGCGCGACGGTCTCGGGCGCATGTTCGATCATCGGGCCGGCGGGAACGTGGTGGCGCTGGAGCCGGACGAGCGGTTCGAGATCGGGCGCCATCCGGCTCTTGACCTCGCGCCTGAGGCTCGCCTGCACCTTGCCGGCGAGACTGTCGAGCAACGGGGCCTGCGCCGAGCCGGTCCGTCGTGCGGTCTCGGCGATTGATTGCAGCGCCGCGATCTCGGCCACGTTGGGCTGGGTGAACGGCGAAGGCAGCGCGCCGGGGATGCGGAAACGCTTCTGCCGATCGTCGATGCTTTCCTCGAGATCGAAATGGACGAGGATCAGATCGCGCAGCCGCTCGGCCGTGCGGCGGTTCGCGCCGATCACCTCGGCCATCTCGTCGAGGGTCAGCCCTTCGGCGCTCTCTCCCAGCGCCTTCACCAGCGTCAACAGCCGGTCGAGTTTTGCGTTGCGTGCCATTGCGCCGTGCTATCCTGCCACCAGAGCTAATGGTCCCGCCGCGGTGACTGAGGGGGCCGTTACCAACCTCCTGAGCGCCTTGGTCAGAACCTGCTCGTCCAGCGAAATGTCCGCGGTGGCGATCCTGAGGCGCTCGCGCCCACCCGCGATGCCAAACTGCGCACGCTCCGCGCAGCCCTGCCCCGGCTTGCCGGGATAGAGCAGCATCAGTTCGGCAGTGCGATAGAGCCGGGCATAGGCCATAAGCTGATAGACATCAGCCTGGCTCACCCCCTGTTTCCGGTCGAGCGGGTCAAAGCTCAGCTTTTTCCACTTGGTGTCGATGATTGCGACGATCTCACCCCTGCGACGCAGCATGATGTCGGGCATGGTGCGGAAGACGTCACCATTCTCCAGATGTTCTCCGGTGAAGGCGCCGAGGCAGGCCCGGTGACCGCCCTGATCAATCACCTCGATCCCGGTGCCCACCAGTGCTCGGCGCAGAAGCACCGCGATATATTTCTCGAACAGGTCATTCATCGGGAACAGCAGCGTCAGTCCCTCGGGGGCCTTGGCGGCGTGGTGGGTCGCCTGCCAGTCGCGCTGGAGCAGCAAGCGAGCGAGCCGGAACAGCGCCGCCCAGCGCCGGTTGGTGCGGTCGATCCGCACGGCTTGCCAGGGCAAGCGCCTGACCGACATCAGCGGAATGTCAGCGAGGGCATGGCGCAGCTCATCAAGCTTGCGCCGGGTGCCAAGCGTGCGGGCGTGACGCGCGAGGAAGGCGGTCGCCGCCGCCATGATCCGCATCAACGGCGTATCCGCCTCCAGCTGATCGAAGCGGCAGGCGAGCCGGTCCGGCCGCACGGCATTGCGGGTAAACTGGCGAGTCACATCGAGCCGTCCGCGCAGGGCCGGCAGATCTTCCTCGCACTGGCGATAGGCCCGCGGAAGGCCACGCCGCACCTCGGCCAGCAAGCGGGTAGCGAAAGCATCGATCAGGATTTCCAGCAGGGTGTTCTTCTGCCGGGCAATCGCGGCCTCGGCGCCGATGTCCAGATCGAGGCCGAGCGCCACATCGAGCATCCGCACGAGGCGGCTACGCACTGTCTCGTCATTCTCCTCTCTCCCTGCATCGGGATCGACCTTGGGCAAGATCTCGAGACTGCATCCTTTGGCCGACACCATACCTACCATCTGGCGGGCGATGAGCCGGTCGCGTCCGAGAACGAGGATATTGGTCGCATCCTCATGCGCCAGCGGGTGCTCGCAGGCGGCGGCGTGAAGCGCATGCGCATGCTCGCGGGTCAGACCGCGCTCGCCGAACCGGACATGACCCCATTCGTGGACGGTAAGGTGGGTCACGGCGCGAAAACCTTGCGCAGCGCGCGGGCATGATCGGCAGCATCCCTCTCGAAACAGGCCAGCCAGCCGCGCCAAGAGCACGCGGCGAAGCGCACTCGGTTGCCAGCGACGATGCCATGAAAATCCTCGATCTCGCGGCGGTGGGCGAGGAAGGCTACACCGGCGTTGCGGCAGGCGTCGATCGGTTCGGCGTAGAGATAGACCAGCACTGGCGACAGGTCCGAACGGGTGCTTTCGGTCGCAAGGCCCAGCGCGTGCTTCACCAGCTGCGCGGCGTCGAGATGCTTGTAGCGTCGGGGTTCGGCGCGCAGCAAGTCGCGCATGGTGCACCAGCCTTGCATGCCCTCGCCCCAGACGTCACGATCATAGGCATCTGCCAGCTCTGCAACCTTGGTGTCGCGGAACGGCTCGTAGCGTTTGGACTCGACGCCGATCACATGGGTGTCCGTCCACAACACCGCATCGAGCCACGGATGGCGCCCCCCGCTCCACGGGAAGCGCAACTCGCGCTCGATGGCGACCTTGCGCACAGGCTCAGCCAGATCGGCGATCGCGGGAAACAGCGGGCACTCGCCGGGACGTTCCAGAAACCAGCCGAAGCCATTGGCCGCCAGCGCCGCGCTGCTTTGCGGGCTGGCAAACTTGCCGCTGGCGATCTCATTGCCGGCCGCGTGATCGTAGACCTCGCGGATCAGCGCTTCCGGCACGCCGGGCAGGAAAAGGGGCTGAGGCGCGCTCAAGCGGCGATGTCCGTGTCGTCGTTCGGCACGGGCCTCGCCGAGATCAGCCGCGTATAGGCGCCTTCGTCGAAATAGGGCCGGACCTTCCAGCTTGCGAGCGGTTCTCCGCCCTCGCCCATCGGATCCTCGATCGTGTCGCACTCGAGGAAGTTGCCGCCTCTATCCCGCTCGCCCAGAACTGCGGCAAGCCGGTTCCAGTCGTCGAAGAAGTATTCCTGGAGCAGCGGGATGACCTTGTCGTGCATGACCGCGTCGACATCGGCCTTGGTTTTGCAGCCGATAAAGAAGGCATGACCGATCCGGTGATCGCGGTCGACGAGGTATTCGATCCGGCGGTTCATCGTTTCGAGCACCTTGGAGAGTGGCAGCCCGGTGGATTCCTCGGCCTCGATGAATGCTGGCACCGAGGTATCGGGGGCCATTTCCTCGAACCGGAACCGGCGGCGCAATGCTGTGTCGAGCAGCGCAATCGAGCGGTCGGCGGTGTTCATGGTGCCGATGATGTGGAGGTTGGCTGGCACGCCGAATTCCCGCTTGGAATAGGGCAGGCGCACCTTGAGCGCATTGGGCATGCCGAGCCGCTTGTCGGGCTCGATCAGCGTGATCAGCTCGCCGAAAACCTTCGAAACGTTGGCACGATTGATCTCGTCGATGATGAGGACGAATTGCTGCGCAGCACCTGAAGGGCGAGCCGGCTGCCCTTCGCTTTCGACGGGGCGAACCAGTCTGGCCAGCGCCTCCTTGTTCACCCGGCCTGACGCAATAGAGTAGAACGTGCGCTGCATGAAGTCGCCTTCGATGATGGTGTCGAGGGGGAGCGCTTCATCAAGCACCTTCAACCAGCGAACCCGCCGCCGATGATAGTAGGTCGGGTCACCGTCCTGGGCGAAGTAATACTCACCGACCACCTCGCCGACCGCACGGAATGCCTTGTTGCCGAAGGGGACGACGACGATGTCGCCCACTTTCATCGTATTCCTGAACGGATGAAGCTGCGTAACATTGCTGGGCTGCTCATTCTCGCGGGGGGAACTGGCCCATTCCTCTCGAATGGCTTCCAGGCTCGCGAACCGGGCATCAGACCAATCGACATCGCCGCCCCAACCGAGGGCGACATAATCCCCAGCGATACAGGCATCATAGACGCTGTCCTCGACGCCGATCTGGCCGAGGCCCATCTTCCAGAAATTCCTGCCGGTGAAGTCGAACGACCCAACAGGCTCAGCCGGTCCCCTTGCAGCTTCGCCGGCCACCGCGCAGAGCTCACGGAAGATTCCGGGTCGCGGTTCAAGGCGAAAACCCCCAGCTTGGCCTTCCTGCCCATCGCTTGGAGCCGTTTCCGGACGAAGTCCCTCCACGAATTCCTCGTAGGAAAAACTCTGGTGGAAGGTCACGAAGCGGATGCGGCCTTCCTTGGATAGCTCCTCGTAGCGCTGCATCAGCTCGTCGCGATCCTCGGGCACCGCTTCACCGCACAGCCGCACGGCCTCCTGCGCCGTCCGATAGGTCTTGCCGGTTCCCGGAGGCCCATAAAGGATGAGATTGGTCGGTTGCACGGTCGGCACCTCATTGGTTGCGGCGGCACCGAAAAGGCGGTCGCGCCAGAAGGGGTCTTGCAAGAACAAGTCATAGTCCTGCGGTTCACCGTCGAGCAGGAAGCGCCGCAATTGGTCAGCGTAAACGCTGTCTCCAGGATCCCGCAGCCGCCATACGGCATCGTTATTAGTGTAGAAGAACCAGGTGCGCGGTTCGTCCCATACTTGCCAATCGACGCCGACACGAAGTCCGTCTTCACTAACCTCAGTGATGGTGCCTGCTGCGCGAAAGCGAAGCGCGGTGACGATCCCGTTCCCGGCATCGAAAGGCAAATCGCGGGCACGCGGAACGAAGTCCTTCAGGAAAATGCGATCGCCGACCTGCATTTCACGGACACGGCGGTTGTTGGCACTCTCAGTATCTGTAAGCAGGCTCCATTCGCTTCGATCGAGAAAGCGCGGCACGCCGTCCTCTTGTCCCCACAGCGAGGTGACCATCCACACCGGCACCGGATCGAGTTCGCGGGGCGCATCCGGGTTTCCGACAACCCAGATGAAACCCTGCACATCGAACATGTCCTGCGGGTGCCAACCGAATTCCTTGTCGAGCAGCCCAAACAACGCTCGCATGAGTTGCAGCCATTCGGCGAGGTCCTCCTCGCTGAAACTGGACTGTGTAAACAGCCTGCGACCAAACAGACGTCTGCCCATGTCGCCGATTTTGGAAATCTTGAACCAGCTCGCCTCATCGGGGTGCAGGGTTGCCCATACGGTGATTGAAATGGAAAGCACTTCGCCTCGGGTGAGGCCCGCGATACCTTCGTCGCGCAAGCGTTCCAGCGCGCGCGCTGCTGTCGGGATTGCTTCCTCGAGCCGAGCGTCGCTTCGAGCCAATCCACCCACGACCGTATAAAACCGTTCCTGAAGTGCGGGGTCGACTGCTTGCAGGTTGGAAAGTGTGCGCCAACTGAGCGGCATGCCCGGGCCGCCAGTGGCTAGGGAGCGAAAGATGCGCTTACCGGCTTCATGGTCTTCAACCGCCTGAGCGGCGAATTCTCGGGCCTGCGCGATCAGGCCGTTCTTGTAGTTGCGCTCCACATCCCAGTATGCGCCTGAGGCCGCACGAAAATCGGTGAAGTCCGGCATCTGGCGCAGGAATGTGTCGCGCGCTCGCTTCAGCTCGGGCCAGTCGATGACGACGAAACCAAGCCTTTCGAGCGCAATCTTGCAGTCGCCACCGCCGGGAAGCCAATCGCTGTCTCGCCTCGCCAAGGCATCGCGCACGATCGCCTTGCTGGGATAGCGTTTGCCATCGAGAACCAGCCAATATCTGCTAGGCAGCCCGAGCCCGAGACCGGCGACATATTGTGCGGGATCACCGACATCTTCGCAAGCCGCCACCGCCTCAAGAACCGCCGCCCGTTCGAGCTCGCCAAATCTGCCTTCCGGTCGCGCTTCGGAGGCGCGGAAGCGGAAATAGGCTCTGGCTGCAGCGCGACATGCGGCGAGGTTGGAGTAGAAAGAGGCGCCAAGATCAATAGCGCTCGGATTGGGCGCGCCTGCCGCTTCGTCGGACCTGGAATAGGCCATTTCCGCAAGCATCGATGCACCGCCGTCTCGATCAAATTGCTCATCGAGACCATAAGCGCCATCGACCTTGCGGCCGTCGGAAAGCCATGTGGCGATGGACGTCGGAGCATATCCTTGCGCGACCAGCCAAGCCTTGAATTCCGCCTCTTTCACTGTTTCCCCTTTTCGAATTTCCGATGCTTGTGCCGCTGGCCTCCGGTGCCCCGCTGTGATGGGTCTGCTAGAGCGCACATGCGACAAAAACGGTCATCAGCCTGATCCAGCAATGCCAATCCTCCGGAACACCTCGAAGACAGGAAATTGATGTTTTTCAAAGCTTGCTTCAGGCAGAGAAGTGCTGATGCGCCGGTGCACGCAATTTGATCGCCGAAAGCTCGGAGCGATGGCAAAACTTTGTGTCTCAAGCCGATTGGCGGACTTGCTTTGCTCTGCGCGCTACCTCCCTCACCGTTGCGTAGATGTCGTGCATTCTGAAGCGCTCGCCGGTCCGTCGGACCCAACCATCGAATTCCGACTTAGGGACTGCAAGCGCGCCACCGTAAAGCCGCGGAGCAGCGAGCGCCCGCGATACGACTTCCACGGTGCCCGCGCGTTCACCATCGATCACGACAGCATAGCGCTTGCCGGGGGCCAATTCGAACCACTCGATGCCGTCGAGCGGGCGCATCGCCTTGCCCAACGGCTCGTCATCGTCACTCTCGGAGTCGATCCTGTCGGGCACGGCCGACGGTTGACTGCTGATCGGAGCGACTGCGCAGGACCTTGCTGAAGGTTCGGGCGGGGTCGAAGCCAGTTCCTGATCCTCTTCGGAGATCTCAGCGATCGACTGCGTCCTGGGTCGCTTTTCGTAAGCCGCCATCGCCTGAAATCGCCAATGCTCGAGCTTCTCCAGAAGCTTGGCCATCTCGCGGTCCGGGTTCGCAAACCAGTCGGTCGACCATATGCGGTGGATGCGCCACCCCATATTCTCCAGGATGGTCTGACGAATGCGATCGCGGTCTCGCACGCTCAGTCCGGTGTGCCACCGCGCCCCGTCGCATTCGACCCCGGCGATGAAGCCGAGGGGATAGTCGGGATGCCGCACGCCGAGGTCGATGCGGAACCCCTCGACCCCGACTTGCCCCACGACCTCATAACCGTGGCTACGAAGCTTCTCGGCGACCAACACTTCGAAATCACTGTCCGGCTCACCGCCGAGATCGTCGTCGACCCTTGCGCCGTTCATGGCATAGGTCAGATATGACTTGAGCGCGATCACGCCTCGGCCGGACTTTTCGGTGATCTTGATGTCGGACGGCTTGAGCGAGGTGAAGACCCGCGTAGAGAGCTTGGCACGCGTGATAAGGACATTCAGCCTGCGCCACCCCACCTGCTGGGTGAGGGGGCCGAAGCGCTGCATGACAACCCCATTCTTATCCGGGCCGTAGACGGTCGAGATCAGAATGATATCGCGTTCATCGCCTTGCACGTTCTCGAGGTTCTTCACGAAGAACTCCTCGATGCCGCCCGCGTGGTATTGCATGTATTCCCGCACCTCAGGGCGTTCGAGCATGAGACGGTCGAACTCGGCGCGGATCAATTCGGCCTGCTTGATGTTCATGGTCGCGATGCCGAGTGAATGGTCGGGGTAGGCGCACATCAAGCGATAGGCCTCTTCGATCACGGCCTGCGCCTCCTGCTGGTTGATCGAAGCCTCATAGGTGCCGCCAACATACTCGCACTTGACGCCCAGAAGCTCGTCGTCGGTCGTCGGGCTGGGGAAGACGATCAGGTCGCGTTCGTAGAACTCCCGGTTGGAAAAGTTGATCAGCGCCTCATGCTGCGAACGGTAATGCCAACGCAGGCGCCGCTTCCGCCGGAGCCGCTGGTTTGCAAGATCAAGGATGCTTTCGGAATCCGCGGTCGCCGACAGGTCGTCGCCGTCATCCTCGTCCGTCATGCCGGAAGCGAAGAAATCGCTAGGCGGCAGCTGGTTGGCGTCACCCACGACGACAACCTGCTGTGCGCGCATGATCGCGCTCACGGCGAACTCGGGCCGCATCTGGGACGCCTCGTCGATGACCAGAAGATCAAAGACAACGCTGTTCGGCCGGATGTATTGCGCGGCGGATGTCGGAGACATCATCCAGACCGGCTTCAGCGCCTGCAGCGCTCTCGCCGCACGATGGGTGACATCGCGCAGCGACGTGCGCGATTGGCGAAGACCCAGCTCGTGATTTATAAGCGCACCTTCGGTGAAATCGCCGACCCTGCCTTTATCGACCCCCCAGGGTGCCTTGTCGCGCAAACGATCCGCAACGATCGATGCAGCCTCGAGACTTTGCAGCTGTTCATCGATCGCAGCGAATGCGGCGCGCGCACTTTCCAGGGAGAGCCCCCCCAACCGCCCCAATTCCTCGCCGGCCCCTCCGAGATACTCACGCAAGAGAGACCGCACGACCATCCACTCGTAAAGGTCGGGAAGGGCTTCACTAGAGACCTCTGCGGCCATGGCAAATGTCGCAAGCGGATCGAGGCCCGCTGCCCTGACGCTGCCGCGATACTTCAGCAGTTCCGCGACGGCACGTGCGCCTTCTGAGTCGGCACCAAGTTCTTCGAGACGGGAGGACAAATTCCGCCAGTCATTTGCTAGAAGCGACGCGTCGATGCCGGTGGCTGAGGCGAATGCTCCGCTGGCCGAATTCCAATCGGCTTGCGCCTGCGCCAGCTCCGTTGCCACTTCCATAAGTCGCTGCAACAGGAACCGCGGGTCCTCCGCGATACATGCAACCGAGTGGATCGCGAGCGGAGCATCGGCACCTCCGAGGCTTTCGGCGCAGCCCAGGGCATCCACCAGCGGTTGCAGATCATCACCCACAGAACCGACCCAGGCGAATGCGTCGTGCTGAGCGACACGATCGAAGCTCTGCTTTGCCTCAAGCAACCGGCCAAGCCGGACGGCGATATCCTCGCCGTCGCGGACGATCATCCCGTCGTTTTGCGCGCCCACATTCTCCAGTGAGGCGACGAGACGCTGCATCCCGACGCGGCGTCGCTCGATCGCCTGGTCCAGCTCCAGGGCCGGAACCGCATCGTGACCGATGGCGCAGGCAGCCTGGAGTGCAGGTGCCACCTTTCGCGCGAGATCGCCCAATCGGACACGATCGGACGACCCGAGCCTTACCCAGTTGGCAAGGACATCGGCCGCTTCCGCTTCACGCAGGCGCACCATGCTGTCGTCGAGGACATTCGCCACATCCAGTGCCGCAGCAAAGCCCGACTCCGCACCCTGCCACAGGAGGGCCGGGAAAAGCGACTTCGCCTGGCTCTCAGCGGCGAAAGTCCGCTCGCGCCGCAAGTGCCGTGCGGCACGGCGGAGCAGTTCAATCGCCTGTTGGCGGGCGATCTCCTCCCTCGACCAGGCTCTCATGCGGCGCTGGACAGCCTTGAATTCGGAACCGAACAGCCGTTCGACGACCCCCGCCTGCTCGAGGGTATCGGCCATAGCCGAGAGTTCGGCCGGATCAGCCTCGAGTGCTTCCGGCAGCAGCAGGCTCGTCAGTTCCTGCTTTTCGGCAACGATTGCCCGGGCCGCTGCCGCCTCCCGCTCGAGAGCGGCACGGGAGACGGGATCCAGCAACAACTCGCTCACCAGCGCTGCATTGACAGCTGGAAGCTGCGACAACAGGTCGACGACCTCGACCACGGCGCGGACCTGCGGCGTGAGCAGGGTCTGAGGCCAATGCAATTGGCCCGCAAGTTCGGCAAGGTCGGCTTGTGTCGACCGACAAGCCTGTTCGACGTCGCAGATGTCAGCCAACAGGGACCTGGCGCTGGCGAGCGTCGCTGGAACCTGTTCGAATGACGCGAGGCTTTCGGCCAGCGCCGCAACATCATCGAACGTAGCTCGCGCCGGTTCCGTCACATCCGCGATCAGGTCGGCATAAATCTGCTGCCAAGCGCGGGATGCGCCGATCAGCTCCCTCGAACGCTCCGGCTCGCGGAGTGCGGCCTTGAACACCGCAGGACGGGGATCTTCGGGAAGGCGCAAACCGCCGGTTTGCAATAAGGCGGCATCCAGACCAGCGCGAGGTCCCGGCAGGGCGAGACCGAGCGCCGCAAAGCTATCCTGAAGCGACGCGATCCTCACTGCCACCTGCGCGGCTGCCGATGCGGCGGCAAGCTCCGTGCGTTGATCGAACGGGCTGAGCCTTTCAGCTTTCTGCCAAAGCGTCTCGGCGTTCGAGCCGCGCAAATCGGCAAGCGCGCGAGCGAAGCTTTCGAGAACAGACCGATTATCCTTCAGCGCCGGGTAGTCGAGAGTTGTCACATCCTCGGGCAGCCAACGATCGCACAGGGCCGCAGCCCCCTCGGGGAGTAACTTGCGCAGCCTGATCTCGCGCCAGACGAGCTGGTAGGCATTGCGCCCCAGACTACCGAGCGGTTCGCGGATCAGGGAAATGTAGCGCCGGATCATGTCCCGCTTCCGCGCCAGTTCCGAGCGTGCCTCGGCCAGCTTTGCGGGATCGGCTGAAGGCTTCGCCGCAAACCGCTCTCGAAGCCCTTGATAAACGGTGTCGCGCTTCGCCGTATCGCCGTGCAGTTCCAGGAGCAGGGGACCGAACCCTGCTTTGCGCAACCGGCTGGCAACGACGGAAAGCGCGGCCTGCTTTTCGGCCACGAACAGCACACGCTTGCCGTCCTTCAATGCGCCGGCGATCATGTTCGTGATCGTCTGTGACTTCCCCGTTCCCGGAGGGCCCTCGATGGCCAGTGACTTGCCCTCGGCCACGTCGATAAGAGCCGCATGCTGCGATGCGTCGGCGGGTTGAATGAGCGGCGGAGCGGTGCTGGCGATGGGTTCTGCATCGATGTCTGGCGCATCGAGCGGCGCAGGGTCGTCGGCAAAGGAATGGGCGCTCAGCAGTCCGGGCAACAGCGGGTGCCTGCCAAAGGCCTCCTCACCCCATGCGGATGGGTCGAGATCTTTCCACAGGACCATGCGAGGAAAGGGCAGCACCGCGATGGTTGCAAACCTTCGCAGGCTAAGCCGCCGGCCCTGCTCCAGAACGCTGTTGAGGCGCACGAAGTAGGACTCCGGCGTTTCATTCTCGCGCAGTTGCGGTGCTTCCAGCCCCCAATGCTGTCGCATCTTCTCCTGGAGGGCAACGTTGACCTCGAGCCCCTCATCTCCGATCGACAGCTTGTGCTCATACCGACCCCGGGAAACGCGCTGCTCAAGCCTGACTTGCAACATCAACGCTGGAGCGTGGTGGACAATATCCGATGCCTCATCTTCGAACCACTGGACGAAACCAAGGCACAGGTAGAGCGTGTGGAGCCCGGTCTCCCGCTCGTGCATCCGATACTTCTCGTAGATCCCCTTCGTGCGCTTCTCGAGCTCCTTGGCGGTGAGCAGCACGCGGATCCGATCGTCATTGTGGTGTTCAGCCACGTCCTCGTCATCCGATCCGCGCAAGTCGAACGAAGGGTCGAAGCCATGTGCCTGAGCGAGGGCGCGGACGTCCAGAGCCTTGCCATATTCGAGCTTGGGCAAGCCGAGCTTGAGCCGGACGGATTGCCGCAGGCTTCGCTCGGCAACCTGCCAGGCGCGGGCATCGGCCTCGTCGTCGCCAAGACTTGCGGTTGCCGCGAGGAAGTCTGCATCGGTAAGGCGGGCTAGCTCGTAGGCGATCTGGAACGCGTCGGTCTGTTCATCCTTGGGGACAACGTCTTCGTCCGGTAGTGGCTCGAACCCCAAAGGGCCCCGCTGCAAGGCTTCAAACAGCAGGTCGGGTCGCTCATCGACGATCCTAATGTGGCTCGCCGATCGGCTGCCGTGACGAAACGAGATCAATGGATTTCGCTTGCCGAGATCGATAAGCCTGGTCCGGAGCGCGGCCACTTCCTGCAGTATCTGGCGTTGCTCGTCGGTCATTTCACCTTGCTCCTTCGATATCTGAGGTTCGTCCGCAGGAAGAGCGGCGGGTGCCGCACCGTCGCACGTCCGATTCTCGGCGTGCACGGAAGATGACGGATGAAGGCGCGAAGAGGATTTGATTGTCGCTCTAGCCGATGGCTTCGCCGGCTTCGCGGCTTCGCCAACAAGAAGCTTGTCGACTCGCCTCGCGAGATCCTTGGCCGCAAGTGTCTTGCGATGGCGCAATTCAGACTTCACGAGCTTCAACTCGGCTGCATTGTTCTTGTTGCGTTCGACGAAAGACCGCAACTCATCGGTCGTCTTGTTAAAGAACGGCCGAGCCATTTACGCATTACCCCTTGTGATATCGATGATCCTGATTTCGCCGAAGGCTGGTTGCCTGACGTCGGCGGTCCGCGGGTGCTTTGATAAGATGCGCCATAAAAATCAATGGTCCAGCAACCCGCGCCTGACCTTAGGGGCTCCCGCGGAGTGTCATGAAAGCCAGCTTCGGTCGGCGCGCCCTTGCAAGTGAATGTGCATCGCTTCATCCGCCAGCGAGGGCGCGCGCGACGGCGACCATCGCCCAGGTGTCGCGCGCGCAATAGGCCTTCATCGCCTCTTCCAGGGCCTCGCGGCGCAGGGGGTCGCACGCTGGGTCGGCGGCTTCGAACCAGGCGGCCTGGGCGTCGATCCCGTCCTTCACTTCGAGCGCGCCGTAATCGAGTTCGGCAGCGATGGTCGGCAGCACCGCCTTGATCGACCAGCTGCCGCGCTGGTCGCGGTGATACCAGTGATTGCGCGCGACCGGCAGGAGATCGACGACCGCCTCGGCCATGGCCTCAAGACGCCCGGCCAGATCGGGAAAGGCCGCCGCAAGGTCACGCAGCACCCGCCGCTCGAACGCCGCGTTATAGGCGATGATCGTCGCGCCCTCCGGGATGTGCTCTACCAGCGCTTCGGCGCAAGGCCGCCGCGGGTCGCTGCCGTCGCAGCTCAGGAATTCGTGGTGCGTCATGCGTCCACCGCGCCGTTCGAGATGGAGCGAGAACTGGAACGGGATCTGCTGATAGGGACGCGTGCCGATCCAGCGCGGGATCGCCGGAGCAATCGTCTCGAAGTCGAGCCAGGCGCGCGGCCAGCCCCACTGCTCCATCGCCCGGCGCGCGCCTTCGGGATCGTGAAACGGCTTGCCGTCGCGCGTCGCAGCGAGGATGCGGGCATGGCGATCGTTGAGATCGGCCTCGGCCAAATCGAGCAGGTCCGCGATGCCGTTTTCAAGCCAGCGCTTGCCTCCGCCATTGGGCAGCACCGTCACCGGCCATTCCGGTGCCGGCGGCAAATGTCGGCTGCAATAGCCGGCAAACTCGCATGGGAATGGCGAGGTGCAATGGTCTCCCATGTCGCGCTCGGGTTCTGCGCCTGCGAGCACGGCCCGCGCCTCGGCGACGATCGCGGGGCGCGTGGCGACGATGTCCTCCAACTCGCGGAGCAGATCGGCATCGGCGAACAGCCCGGCGTAATCACCCACGCGCGTCAGCACGAAGCTAGTGTCGATGTGGCGGATGCTGGCGCGTTGCAGATTGATCCCTGCCTCGCGCAGCACCCAGACCTGCGTTGCCAGATCGCCGCGGTGGTAGTCCTTGACCGAACCAGAGCTCTTGACCTCGGCCGCCGCCCATCTTCCGCCTTCGAGCCTTTCGAGCACATCGACCCGCACCAGCACGCCGTCGTGTTCGAAAGTCGCCTCGAAGATTGGTCCCGGATGACCCCCTGCGATAAGCGAGGCGGTCGTTGCCAGCGCTGCCGTCAGGTTCGGCGCATCGACCATGAACCCGCCCGGATGGAGGGCGCAGGCGATCGCCCCCACATCATTGCCGGTCGCAAAGCGCGCCTCGGCGCCGGCGTCCTGCTCGGCGAGTTCGGGGCGATGCGTGGCAAGCCACAGGCGCTTGGGGCATTGCTCGAAGGCGGTGATTTTCGATTTGGAAAGGCCGAAACGGCGGGTGCGTGTTTGCGTCATGCCGCGATTCTTACAACCCCATCACGACAGAAATGGTCGTTCAATCCTCGATCACCGGGTAGAGCGGCATCGCCCACTCCTCGTCCGGGTTGTCCATCATCAGGTCGATGAACAGCGGCAGCAGGTGGCCGAGGATCGCTGCCCCGTCACGCACCTGTGACCGGTTGGCGGCGCTGTTCCAGGTCGCCCCGCCGTGCAGCAACTGGTTGCGCAGGACATAGAGGCGGTCGAACAGGATCGAGAGAACGACCGGTGTATCGCCCGCCGCCAACGCGGCATTGGCCGCGCGCTTGGCGGCCTCGAAGCTGATCTCCCAGCCACCACCGCCGGCCTGACCCGCGTGATGTTTCCAGAACGGCGCGAAGACGTAGCGGTTGTCGAGAAGGATGCGGATTTCCTGTGGGAAGCGTGTCCATAACGCCTTGTAGACCCGCCCCTCGCCGTCGAGCTGCACCAGCATCCGGAAGAATTCCTCGAAACGCTGCCGCTCGCCCGCAGCGCCGGGTCGGCGCCCTTCACCCTCATCCTCCTCCAGCGCACGCTCGAGATCGCCGGCATAGGCGGCGTTCAAGCCGATCCACAGGTGGATGAAGCGGGTATCGAGATCATCCTCCTCGCGATGCGCGCGCATGAGCCAGCTGAGCGCGCGGTGAACCCGCAAGGTGAGCGGCACAAGGCAAAGCCGTCGCGTAGCGCGCGCTGCTTGTCCTTGAGGCGGTCAGGGTGGAGCGGGTCGGTGGTCGGCATAGGCTCTCTCATTGCGGCAGAAGGGTATCTCCGACAAGATTTATCTCTTGTTACCAGATGCTTCCTTATAGCGCATCCAAGATGGCCGAGAGCAGCTGAAACCAAACGACCGGATTTGTCGCAGCCATGATCCAATGCCCTTTCCGCATCGGCACAGACCGATTCCCCGGAGATCATTCCTGATGCACGAAATCACGATGGCCGAACCCTCGCGCGACTTTCTCGCTATGTGGCAGGCGGCCGGTAATCACATCCAGAGCTTCTTTCAGGACGGCCTCGAAAGCTGGCTTAAGGTCGATCCGCGTCCGCCCTTTCTCGAACACCTCTCTTTCCGGCTCGGCAACCAGGTGTTCTTCATCCGCGTCGAGGACGTTGAGGAACGGGCCGAGGTTCCGGGCAATCGCGAAGGCCTGCTATCCGTAGCCGAAGGCTGGAATGGCTATCCCTGTCTCATGCCGATGCGCCGGACCTTGCGGGGCTGGGAACCTGATCGTCCGGGCTGGGGAATGATCGATCTGCGCGACGGCAAGCGCATCAATCCCTCGATGCTCGTCACCGACGACCCCGTCGCCATGACCGATTGGGAGCTGCTCGATTTCGCCGTGCAGGTCGTGAGGAACGACCTCAAGCAACGCGGCTGCGAGATCATGTCATCGCATTCGAACCCGCAGGTCGACCCGAACATCTGGTTTGTGGCGGACATGGCAAAGGGGCCGGAATGGGTGGTGGTGCGCGCGGCCCGCTTTCCCGAGCGGCAAGCCGAGCCACCGGCCAACCTCAAGGCCATTGAGCGTAACGTGGCGCATATGAGCAGGCGCGGCCACTTCGCCTCGGTGAGCTTCGCGTCGGCCGATGACCCGGAAGGACCGCTCTGGCGCGGACATGGCGCAGAGGTGTTTTTCGAAGGGCTCGAGCCTCTGACGCAGGCGGCGTGACAATCCTTCAGGGAGGAACAAGTCGATGAGATCAGTTCTCGGCATCGATGCAGCCTGGACGGAAAGAAACGCCTCCGGCGTGGCCCTGGCGGTCGAAGACGCGAACGGCTGGCGGCTTCAGGGGGCTTGGCCCTCTGTCGCTCACTTTCTCGCCGAGGCTTATGGGCAGCCGTCACCCGAAAAACCGTCGGGAGGTGTCGGTCCGGCTAACGATCTGCTCGCAGCCGCCCGCGGGCTAGCGGGAAGCCTGCCCGATCTAGTCGCGATCGACATGCCGATGGCTCTCGAACCCATCACAGGGAGACGCGCGTCAGACGATGCTCTGTCGCGGGCTTATGGAGCCAGGTGGTGTGCGGCGCATAGTCCCAGTAGCTCGCGACCCGGTGCGATCAGCGATCGTATGCGACAAGGCTTTGCGGAGGCGGGATATGACCTGTGCGTCAGTGAGATCACCACGCCCGGCCTGATCGAGGTCTATCCCCACCCGGCGCTGGTTGAGCTTTGCGACGAACCCAAGCGCCTGCCTTACAAGGTCGGCAAAATCCGATCCTACTGGCCAAAACTCTCCCCCGAACATCGCCGTATCCTACTGTCAGGTGAATGGAGCTCCATCGGGACGGTGCTCGAAGCCTATTTGCCAGGCGCGGAAAGCTTCTGCACCGGTTTCGAGCTCAGCATGGCACAGCTGAAGGCGCAGGAGGACATGATCGATGCGATCATCTGCTGCATCTGCGCCATCCGTGCGCTTGATGGCGGGGCACAGCCTCTCGCCGGTGACGACAAGTCGGCCATCTGGGTCCCGAAAGCGGACCCCGTCATTCAATCGCGCACATTGCTGCCGAAGAGCCCCTACTCCGCTCGGGCAGAAATGCTGCGCGAGGTCTGGCATGACAACATGCTGGACGATCCATACCTCGCCAAGATCATCTAGGCGTTAGGCTTGCCAGAAAAGGGCCGCAAGGCGGCAAGAATCGGCAGTCAGCCCTGCGCCCGATTCTTGCCAATCGATGGATGCTCAGGACCGATCCAGCGAGCACAGACTGTGCCACAAATTGTGCCACAGATTGTGCACTTGACGCTGGCCCGCGATTGATTCAGGAAGGTCGTCATCCGGAAAATTCAACGGATTGCAGTGGCTTGGAACTCGACCGCTGAGTGACCGAAAAAATTGGTTGGGAATCCTCTCGTCCCGACCAATTTCGCCATCTCAGCCCGTTGGCGCTACGCAATTCCGCCGTTTTCCGTCAGCCGGGGAAATTGGTCGGAGATTATTCTGATCGTGCTCCAACGGTCAACCGCGCTTCAATCACGCTCTGGCAATGAGTAACTCGTGCTCCGGCCGCCGGCTGGGTCTTTGTGCAGCACACCTTTGGCAACGAGATCGTTCAGGTCACGGGTGGCGGTATCCTGCGAGACCTTCGTGATCTTGGCGTATTTCGACGAGTTGAGTTTACCCTCAAATCCATCGAGCAGCATGTTCAGGATCCGACGCTGACGATCATTGAAGACCTGGACTACATGGGTGTCCCAGAAGGTTGCCTTCCGCAAGACCGCTGAAAGTGTGACCTCGGCACCATCAAAGGCCCGGTTCAAACAGTCGAGAAACCACATAAGCCATGCAGTGATGTCGAGGCCACCTTTCTGGGTGCGCTCCAGCATCTCGTAGTAGGCCTTGCGCTCGAGGCGGATTTGAGCGGACATGGAGTAGAAACGCTGCCGCGTGCCTTCCGAACGCGCCAGGGCCATATCGGCTATGGCCCGCGCACAACGACCATTTCCGTCCTCGAAGGGGTGAATGGTGACGAACCAGAGATGCGAGACCGCCGCCGCGAGAACAGGGTCGATGGTTGGACCTTCGTTGAACCACGCGAGAAAGGCCTTCATCGCGTCAGGGACTTGTTCCGCAGGCACCGCTTCGAAGTGAACCCTCTCGCGGCCTATGGGACCCGAGACGACCTGCATCGGGCCCGCGCGGTCATCGCGCCAGTTGCCGGCGATGATCTTGCTCATGCCACTATAGCCGGTCGGAAAGAGTGCCGCATGCCAACCAAACAGCCGCTCTTGCGTGAGCGGCTGATCGTAGTTCTGTGTCGCATCGAGCATCATCTCGACGACGCCCTCGACATGCCGATCAGCGGGGGTCAGAGCGCCGATGTCCAGACCAAGTCTGCGTGCAATTGACGAGCGCACCTGATCGGCATCAAGAATTTCGCCCTCGATCTCGGAGGATTTGAGAACGTCCTGTGTCAGTGTGCGCAGCACCGCTTCTTCGCGCAGCGGGAAGCCAAGCGACTCCATTCGGCCAATGAGACGCCCCTGTCGCCGGGAAGCTTTCGCCAGGAGCTCCGCGACAGCGCTGCTGTCCCAGGTGAAGTTCGGCCATTCGCTAAGCTGATAGATATAGGTCGGCATAATCCCCGCACTTTCTGCGGAGATTATGCGCCATATTCTCCGCAAAGGCAATGCCAATCTCTGCAGAATATGCGGAGAATGCTGTTGCTATTCTCCGCAGACATTCTGCTGCCGCCGACAGCCCGGTGTGGGCGAGGCGGTCGAGCGCTGCTCCTTACACCTTATGCCTCAGGCCGGCTTTGGCTGCTTGGATGTTCTCGCCTTTCGCGGCGCACGCAGGCGGGCAGGAAGCAGCGTGACCGGAAATGGCTCAAGGTGGTCGGTGACGTTGGGGATTGCCTTGGCGGCTTCTCGCAGAAGCTTCATGTGGGCCTTCGAATACCGGCCTTCGGTCTCAGTCGAGAGCTTCTGACCAGCGAAATCAGCCCGGATTTCGGCTGAGAAACCCTCCCCCTTCATGCTGTTGATGACCGTATGGCGGAAGGAATGCGTCGCCTGCCCGGTCTTCAGGAATGGCAAGGCGGCCGCGATCTTGGTCCAGATGTTCTTGTAGTAGGCATCACCCATAGTGCCCTTCCCGCTCTCGGCCACCAATTCGGGAAACAGCATGGTCTCGCCAGCCGCGCGCAGCGCCTTGACGTAGTCCGGAAGCCCTAGGCGGACCAGCTCGCTCGCGAAGGGCAATTTGCGGGCCGAGGTAATCGTCTTGAGGCGCCGGATTTCTGTCGGCCGGACGTTGAACTGCCAATGGCCATCGACCACCTCGATATCATCCAGCATGAGGCCGCAAATCTCCTCGCGCCGCATGCCGGTATACCAGCCGATCAGGGGCACAAAATACCACGCGCTGTGGACGAGAAGGTCACCCGGCTGCATTCGGCGGGCCAGGGATTTTGACCCTGTCCATGGCGGCAGGTTGAACAGCATGCGGCCCTGTTCTTCGGTATAGGGGTCGCGCTGTTCGCGGGCATCGCGATCATCGTTTTCGATGAATGCGCTGTAGTCCAGCGGACTGAGCGGATGGTGCTTTGCGAACCAGGTGGTGAGCTGGCGCAGGAACCCCCAATGGCGGTTGGTCGTGCTGAGGCCAAGGCCGAGCTGATCCTTGGTCAACGCTCCGGCAGGCAGTTCAACGGCTTCGTTCTGCACTTTACTCTTCGCGGCCTTGGCAATGGCCTTCTCACCCCGCCGCACGCGCTCTTCGGTTTCGGCGACGATTTCCCAGATCGTCATCTCTCGGTGCTTGGGTGACTTGCGAAACGAGGGACCATGGAGGTTCTCGAAGCAGGTGTTGAGCTGAACGAGATGGTCATGGGTGACCATGGCCAACGGCTGGCCATGCATCACCTGCTCAAGCAGCAGCGCTGGCAGCTTGAACTGCTCACGGGTTTTGTTTGTCCAAGGTTCACCGCTCTTCCGGCGCGCTGTTCCATCCTTGCCGCCCGTGCGTGGGTTGTGCTCGAAGAACTTTTCGACCGCTTCGGTGGGCGTCATAGTCGCCCAAGGCCCCGCAACAACAGGGGCCGCCTGCGCTTGCGATGTCTTCGGTGTGGCAGCGTATGACGTGGGCTGCGCCAGTTGCTCGTAACCGGCCACAGGGACCGGCGCGTAGGCAGCACCGGGATTGGTGAGCGTCGTCCGAAACTCCTGGATCGCTGCGGCGCGCGCTTGATTGACGACCTTGCGGGCCATCGCCTCGCGCAGCGCCGATTGTTCCACGCCGATCTCGGCCAGCCGGGCGATCGCGGCGTCTTCGGCGCCTTCCTGTGCGATCGATGCGGCAAGATCCGACCAGGCCATGACGACGATCGGCTCATCATCGGCATCAGGGTCGATGCGGGCGACGAGGAAGTCCTCGACCTTGCCCTTGGTGACCCCGTCCATCGCCGCCAGCTCGCTCGCGCCCAGCCGGAGCGAGAGCGCCTGGTCGATGTCCTCGTGATCCTCGGGCGGGAGGATGTGAAGCTGGGCATGCATGACCTCGAGCCGGTCGCGTTCGACCAGCATCTGGCGACGGAAAATCTCCGCACGCTGCGGGGAGGTCAGTCCGTCGGTCGCAATCTTGGCGGTCATATTCATCGCGAGGCGCTCGCAGATCAGGGTCATAGCCGGGGCGAGCAGCGCTGCCCGCTTCCGGCTGGTGGTCTTGAGCGAGAAGCGTAGCCGAAAAGGCTTATCGGCTCCTAAACGTATGAGTCTGCGGAAGTAATAGGTCCCCTCCTTGCGGGTAACGTTCTGGATGCTGCACATGGCCGTGGTCTCCTGCCGTGGCACCCTGCCGTGGCACCCTGTTGTGGTGCTTTGGCCGGATGCGGTTGCAAGAAACGCGTTATTTCAGTTATTTGGATCATTTCTGGCTGGGGGTCCTTCCGCCCCAGCCAGAACGTCCTCATGCCATCAGCCGCAAGCGGCTTTGCCAGGCTCAGAACCCGTAGCGCAGGCCGAACCAGAAGGTGCGCGGCACGCCGAGATCGATCGATCCGCCCTGGTTGCGGGTGACGATCGCCTCGTCGGTGAGGTTCTCGGCGCGTGCGATCAGCGACAGCTTGCCCCACAGCGGCGCAGCGATGAACGCGTCGAGCGTTGTCACGGCGGGCAACACGTCGCTTTCGAGATCATCCTCGAACTGCGCGGCGACATGGCGCAGCGTAGCGGCCACCTGCCAGCCTTCGGCGGGCCGCCAGCCGAGCGTCAGGGTGCCGGCAAACTTCGGCGTCTGCGCTGGACGGTTGCCGTCCAGCGCCGTGCCCGGAGCCGCAACCTCGGCATCGGTCCACGCCAGCGACCCATCGAGGCTGATCGTCCCCAGCTTCGCCGCTACGCTCGCCTCGATCCCGCGCGCTTCGATCGCGGGCAGGTTCGCCCGCCGCCGCAGGGTCGGGGTGATGGTGACATTGGCGATCGCGTCCTTCACCTCGTTGTCGAAGGCCGTGACCGAGACCACCAGTGCATTGACCGGCTGCCAGTCGAACCCGATCTCGAAGCCTTGCAGGCGTTCGTTGACGAGATCGGCATTGGCCTGGGTCGTCACCGGAAACACCACAAAGGGGCGGTAGAGTTCATTGAGCGTGGGAAGGCGGATCCCGGTATAGGCGGCCGCGCGCAGTTCGAGGCGGCGGGTGGCATAGAACAAGGCGCCTGCACGCCAGTTCACGGTCCAGTCGCTGCGATCGGGCGCGATGAGATTGCTCACCGGCACGCCGCTGGCATCGACCGCTTTGAAGAACCCGTCGCTGATGCCGGTGCGATCGGCGCGCAGGCCACCGTTGATGATCAGCGGGCCGATCTGCCAGTCATCCTCTAGGAAAAGGCCAAGATTGCTGGTCACCCCGCCCGCGCGGCGGCGCTGGGTGATGCGGCCGGTGACCGCGTTGATCGCCTCCTCCTGAAGCTCGCCATCGGCGCGGCGGTAATCCATGCCGATGCGGATGTCGTGGCCCTCGGCAAGCGGCGGGCGCAGCTCGAACTTGCCGCCGATCCCGGTGGATGGGGTGCGTCGCTGGTCGAGCGTCGGGGTGAAGCGGGTCGCGGAGATCACGACATTGCCGAAGTCGCGCGCCTGCACATAGGCCAGCGCATCGAACTTCCAGGCACCGCGGCCGACCAGACGGATCGAAGCCTCTTGCCCTTCGCTGAAGGAATCTGCGCCCACGAAGCGCAGCGTGCGAGTGTCGCGGAAGGCGCCAACACGGGCCTGCAGCTCGACGCTGTCGGTCAGCGGCGCGACCGCACGCAGGGCAGTGCTCCAGCTGTCGAAGGCGGCCCGCGCGGTGGCGGGCACGCGCTGGTCGGCAGGCGTGGTGAAGAACCCCTGCCCGCGATCCCAGCGACCGCTCGCCGTGGCGAAGCCGCGCCCGAGCCGCGCGGTCACCATCCCGCTCGCCTCGGTCTCGGCACGGTCGTTGATGGCGGCGCTGGCGAGGAAGCCGCCGGTGGAGCCGGGTACGGCACTTTCCAACTCGATCGTGCCGGCCAGCGCCCCCGCTCCGAATGGCCCCGCCCCGCCGCCCCGTGTCACCCGGATCGTGCCGAGCGTCTCAGGCGCGATCGCCGAGAGCGGGATATAGCCGAAAAAGGGATCGGCGATCGGCACCCCGTCGAGCAGCACCAGCGCGCGGCTGGTGGCGTTGCCGCCGAGCGCGCGCAGCGTCACCCCTTGCGCGCTGGGGTTGGCCGAACGGCTATCCGAACGGCGGAACTGCTGGAAGCCGGCGACATTGCGGAGCACATCCTCGATCCGGCCCGAGGGCGCGGCGATGATCGTTTCGCGCTCGAGGATGGTGGTGGCATAGATCCCGGTCGAGAGTGCCGGATCCAGCCCCTTGCCCGTGACGATGATCGCCTCTGCGGTTTCGCCTTCGCCCTCTATGACCGCATTATCGGCCTCTTGCGCGGCGAGGGGCGCGGCGAGCATCAGGGCAATGGTGCTGGCGGCAAGGCCGGGCTTCAGGGTCATTGCAAAACTTTCATATCGTGCTTGGCCGGCTTGGCTATCAGGCCATCCGCCGCAAGACATTGTCCTTTAGGATGAAATGGTGCCGCAGCGCCGCGCCGACATGGAGGACCACCAGCGCCAGCAAGATCCAGCCGAGCAGCTCGTGGCCCTCATGCCCAATTTCATAGAGGGCAGACCCGCGGGTCACCGGCAGCTTGGGCAGATCGAACAGGCCGAACCACGAGAGCGGATACTTGCCCGCCGAGGCCATGATCCAGCCCGTCACCGGCATCGCCAGCATCAGGACGTAGAACAGCATATGGGTGGCCTTGGCGGCGAGCACTTCCAGCCCGCTCATCCCCGCAGGATGGGGCGGAGCGCGCCAGGTGAAGCGCCACGCGATCCGCACCAGCGACAGGGCCAGCACCGTCATCCCGCTCGCCTTGTGCAGCGGCATGAGGTTGATCACGTCCTCCAGCGCATCATGCAACAGCCCGCCCGCGAGATTGCCGATGATCAGCACGGCGATGATCCAGTGCAGCAGCCGGGCGACACGATTGTATCGTTCGGCAGCGGCGATATCGGGGCGGGCAGTCGTTGGCATGGGGCAGGTTTCCGGCTCAGGTGCGATTCATCGAACGCGATAACCTGCTGGCGATCAGAAGAAAAGGATCGCCCCCAGCGCGATGCTGTCGCTATCCGCCTCATTGCCGCCATGGGCCTTGCTCATCGCCTTGGTATATTCGGCGAGCAGCGTGACCCAGTCGGTCAGCCCGTAGCGGACCTGGCCGACATAGCTTGAATTGCGGCGTACCAGCGTGTTGCCTGCGGCAGTCTCGAAGGCGGTGAGATCAAGATTGCTCTCGCCGTAGCTCCCGCCGACCGAGACCTTGCCAAAGGTGGCAAGCGCCTGAAGGTAGAAACCATCGCTGCTGCGCGGATTGCCGTTCGCGTCGGTGTCGAGCAGGTTGAGCACCGTCGTGCCGAGACCCTTGGCGGTGTACCAGTTGGCGACCGCGCTGATCGGGCCGACCGTCAGCTTGCCGCCCACATCCATGCCGCGCCCGGTGTAGGACACGAGGCCTCCGGTGCCCGCACCGATGGTCCGGTGCTTCTGGGTCACGCCCGAAGCCCACAGCCGCAAGCTCGCATCATCCGCGAAGCTCTGGTCGAAGGTGACCTTCCCCTGAAAGCCGGGCGCGGTGTTGGTCTGCGCCGGAGCGGTCAGCGACTGCAGCGGCTGGAATACCCCGATCGATGCCTGGAAGCCGCCGAACTTGGGCGAGGTATAGGTGATCTGCGGCTGGAAATCGGTGTAGATATAGCCCGATCCGATCCGCCCCAGCGTTGTGTTGCCGGGCGCGACATTGCCGCCCGGAGGGCCTGCGGCAAGCAAGGTGATATCGTTGAGGATCGCCTCGGAGCTGAACAGCCCGATATCGCGCCCCATCTTCACCGTGCCGAACGCGCCGCCGATGGTGAGATAGACCTGGCGGAAGTCGATACCGGCGGTCGCCAGCGCGGTCGGCTGGCCGCCGTTGTTGGCCCCCAGGGCGCCCCATTTGGCAGAGTTGATCCCCGGATACATCCCGAAATGCGCCCCGATATCCAGCCCGGCCTGCTTGCTCGTCACGTCGATCAGCAGATAGCCGGGCAGGAGGCCGTTGCGCACCGCGTTGGCACTGTCCCCGCCGACCGAGGCGATCCCGCCCCCCACCGCGGTGTTCGGACCAGCGGCCTGGGGATTGTCGTTGACATAGTAGGCATTGATCGAGCCGGAGAACTTGATCGTCGCCGGGCCGACTTCCAGTCCGATGCCCTTGTCGGTCATCTTGACCACCCGGCTCATGTCGAGCGCGGCTGCGGCGGTATCCTGGGCAGCGGCCTGCGGCGAGGCCGGAGCGGGTGCCGGGGCCGGAGCGGCGTTGGTTTCGGCCATCAACTGGGCATATTCCTCGTCGGTGAGAATGCCCTTTTCGTGCAAGCGCTGGAGCAGTTGCTGGGTAGCAGTGGCTTGCGCGTGAGCGGGCGCGCTCAGCGCTCCCAAGGCAAGTGCGGCCGCTGCTGCGCGCAGCAGATAACGGGATTTCATATCCTTCCCCTCCTGTTGTTTTCTCGTGCCGACCCTCGCGGGCAGGGGAATGCTGCGCCTCGGCGCGGCTTGGGGGAATTGGACTTTGGTTCTCGTTCCTTGGTCTAACGTCCGGTCGGGAAAAGGCGCTCTAACCGTCGATGCGCGGCAGCAGTTCGGCCTCGAAACGTGGGTAGAGATGCGAGACCGACCGGGTCAGCTCGTAACGCGCCATCGCCATGTCCGCAAAGCGCGCCGGGATCGGCAGGTTGGCCGCTTCGGCCATGTCGAGCCCGCTGCCGACCGCTTCGCGCAGACTGTCCTCCAGCCAGCGCAGCCAATCGCCGGTCTGGGCAATGGCGGTGCTGCCCCGGTCGAGCGGGCCATGGCCGGGCACGCATTGGCGGTGCGGCGTGGCGGCAAGGCGAGCGAGCGCGGCGTGCCATGCGGGCAGATCGGCATGGGGCGTGGTCGGTGCGCGGTTGTGGAACACCAGGTCGCCTGCGATCAATGTCCCGCTCGCTTCGTCAAGGATCGCCAGATCGCCCGCACTGTGCCCGGACAGCGCCATCAGGCGCAGCCTGCGCCCGCCGAAGGTGACCACGCCGTCAGCCGCAGCAGGCTGGGGCAGGATTAGTTCGGTGCCTGCCATCCAGCCCTGCAGCAATCGGTACATCGCGTCTGAAAACCCCGCCCCGTCACGCTCCAGATCGGTACGGGTGGCGGGCAGAGAATGGATCTCGGCCCGCGCAAAGGCTGCGCTGCCGAAACTGTGATCGGGGTGGAGGTGGGTGATATAGACGCGCGCCGGCGCCTTGCCTGTCAGCTGCTCGGCCAGGGCCGCGAGAGCCTTCCCGAAGCCGAGCGAAGGCCCGCTATCGACGACGATGGCGCCCGCATCGCTGGCCATGATCACGCTGTTGGCGATCGCGCCGCCATTGGACGGTTCCAGCGCCTCATCCGCGCCCGGCACCAACCAGATGCCTTCACCGATGGCGATGGCCGCGGGCGCATAGGCGCCGGCAAAGCCCTGCGCGCGGGCGATCACCGGAAGCGCCAGCGCCCCCAGCAAGACCCCCCGACGCGCGATCATCGCGCGACCGCGGCGGCGATCCTCGTGCCGCTCGTGGGCAAGAGGCGCCCGCCGAATTCCAGCCCGCCGGTGTCGCGCCCGCTCACTGCCAGTTCGCCCTTGGCGGCGGGGGCAAGCATGAGGGTAAAGACGGGATCCTCGCTCACCGAACCATGCACCACCAGCCGCGCCAGCGGCGTGCCGTGCGCGTCGGAGACGGTCAGCTGTTCGAGATTGTAGGCCGGAATGTTCTCGACCAGGCCCGTGTCCATCGGGTGGCGCAGGCTCATCCGCACCCGGATGGCATCCGCGCCCTGCCACACCGCCCCGCGCAGCTCGCCCAGATGATCGGCCCAATCGCCACGCACCCGGCTGACCGGCGGGGCCGAGCACCCGCCCCCGGCCGCATCGACCCACCCGCCCGCGACATGCCACACCCCGTCTGCAGTCAGCACCGCCGCGCGCACCGGGGTGCGCTGGTCGAGCTTGATGCGGGTGGCGATGAAGGCATGGGCGGCCAGCGGCGTATATTCGACCGCGACCGGGATCGGATTGAGATCGGCAAAGATCACGATCCGCTTCACCTCGTTGAGCGCGCGGGCATCAACCGTGACGGGCATGACATGCTGGTTCTCCGTCAGCATCGGCAGCGCCACCATCACCCGCGGATCGAACACGACCGGCGCGCCGGCAAACAGCTTGCCCGCATGATATTCCCACATCGGTGAGCCGAGTGGGTCGGCCGGCAGCGGTTCGGCCAGGGCGGCGGCCGGGGTGGCCAGCGCCGAGGCGCCGAGGGCAAGGCTGAGCAAGGACCGTATCATACCAATGGACAATGTATTCCCACCCCCGCGCGCTTGCATATAGGACCAAGGAACAAGAAGGAGAGGGCAATGCGCGCTGCCGGGATTCTGGTCGCTGCGGCGGCGCTGATGGTCATGGCGCAGGCGCCTGCGCCGACGGACGCCGCGCTGTTCGACGCTGCGGGCTTTCGCAGTGCCCGGTACCGCGCGCCGGTGAAGGCCGATCCCGCCCCGGCGCAGACCATCACCCTTGCCGCCGCCTTGGCATTGGATCCGGCGCATGACGCGCTGTTCATCGATGTCATGCCGGCGGAAGGCGGGGTGCGCGATCCGGTCAGCGGGGTGTGGTCGCTCAGCCAGCCGCACCTCACCATCCCCGGCGCGGTATGGCTGCCCGAGACCGGGCGCGCGCCAGTCGATGAAGATCTGTGGGCGGCGCTCGAAGCGCGCATCGCTACCGCTCGGGCCGCCGCGCCGGACACGCCGGTGATCCTGTTCTGCCGCAGCGATTGCTGGATGAGCTGGAACGCTGCGCGCCGCCTCGCCTTGCGCGGCATTGGCAATGTGCACTGGCTGCCCGAGGGCACCGATGGCTGGCACGCGGCTGGGCGCGCACTGGTGGCAGCCGTGCCGATTCCCGTTCCCGCCTCAACCATCACCCGACAGGAGAACTGACATGGCCAACCTGGTGGTAAGCTACCCACTGAGCGAAGGCGCGAGCTTCGATGCCGACTATTACCGCGACACGCACATCCCGCTGGTCGAGCGCAGCTGGGGCGACTGCGGCTTGAAGGAAGCGGAAGTCCTGTGGCCTGCCGACGAAAGTCAGCCGTTCGCCGCGATGGTGGTGCTGCGCTTTCGTGATGCCGCCGCGATCGATGCCGCGATGGCCTCGCCCTCCACCGCCGCGGTGATGGCCGACATCGCCAGATTCACCAACATCCAGCCGAGCATCTTTCGCACGGCCTAGAAACAGAGCGGGGCGCGCAGGCCAAGTCTCCGGCCTGCACGCCCCGCACCGCTTGCGACCCTCATGCTCAGCTTTGCTGCTTGAGGTAGTCGATGATTTCCTGCCGCTTGGCCGCATCCTTGATGCCCGGAAAGCTCATGCGGTTGCCCGGCACCAGCGCCCGCGGGTTTTCCAGCCACTTGTGGAGCGTCGCTTCGTCGAGCACCAGGCCCGCATCCTTGAACTGCTGCGAAAAGGCGAAGCTGCCCCTCGCTGCCGGCTTGCCATAGACGCCGTAGAGATTGGGGCCGAGCTTGTCCTCGCCGCCCTTTTCAGCGGTATGGCACACCGCGCAGCGCCCGAAGCTGGCGGGCGGGGTGGCCGGGGCCGCAGCGACCTTGACCACTTCCGCCGGGGCGGGCGCCGCCGGGGCGGCAGGCACCGCCGCGGCGGAGACCTTCTCGGGCGCAGCTGCCGGGCTTTCCCCGGCAACCGGAGCCTCGGCCGCGTCGACTGCCTCGACAGGTTCGGCCGCCTCGGCAGGCGCCGCTTCTGCGGCCGCCGTGGCCGGAGCCGCCGCCTCGGGTGCGGCGGCATTGCTGGCCGCATCGGGTTCACCGCCCGAACAAGCCGTCAGTGCCAGAGCCAGCAGCGCGCCGGCCGAAAGTGAGCGCTTCGCCATGATATCCTCCCAGTCTTGCATCCTCGTGGACTCATTCTGACAGCATCGCCACACGCGCGACATTGCACCTTAGGCCAAAGCCCGTGGCGCATCAGAATTGCAGGGCGATCCCGACCGTGAAGCGCCGGGGCGCGCCGGGGCCGAAGGCGCGCGGGTCCGAGGCGTTCGGCGCTTCCTCGAGATCGACCTCGTCGACTTCGCTAAAGGTACCGAAGGTCGCGAATTCCCGGTTGAAGAGATTGCGCACTTCGCCGAAGAGCGACACCCCGCGCACCACCTCCACGCGTCCACGCAAGTTGAAGACGACATAGCCGGGCAGCGCCGGGTTCTGGTTTGCCTCGTCGCCGACCAGGCGCTGGCCCGAACGCGCAATCATGTCGCCGCCTATGGCAAAGCTGCGGGTGCCGATCCGGCCTTGGTAATCGGCGGTGAGCGTCGCGCTGTGGCGCGGGATGCCGGTCAGACGGTCGCCCGCTGCGACGTCGATCTCGCCTTCGTCATTGGCGGCGGGGTTGGCCGGGCTGCTGAGCGTCACGGGTCGGCGGAAGGTCGCATCGATGAAGGCATAGCTTGCCCCCAACCGCAAGCCCCCGTGCTGCGCGCTCACCCTCGCCTCGAGGCCCTGTCGCCGGGTGCGCCCGATATTGGCAAAATAGCCTCGCCCACGGATGTCGGAGGCGATGAACTGGATGTCATTGATGTTGGTGGCGCGGTAAGCCGATGCGAGCCAGTCGATCGTCCAGCCGCCGCCCCTGTGCTGGCCCGATGCGCCCAGTTCGAAAGTCCGGGCGACCACCTGATCGAGCGGCGGGTCGGCGACGAAGAAATTGGCAAGGCTACACGGCGCGTTCTCGTCGGCGCAGGACAGCTCCGCCTCGGTGGGCACGCGGTTCGATTCGGCATAGCCCGCGCGCAGGGACACCTCAGGCGTCACCGCCCAGTCCAATTCGATGCCGGGATTGAGGCGGCTGAAAGAATGATCGCCGTTGAGCGCGGTGCCGATCTGGTCTTCGAGGACGATCCGCGCATGGTTCCAGCGCAGCCCGATCTCTGCCGTCAGCGTCTCGGTCAGCGGTAGGGTGTCGCTGGCGAAGATACCCCAGAAGCGCGCGCGGGTCTTCAGCTCGACCGGGGCGATGGCCTTGTCGGCCTGATCGATGATCACGCCCAGCCCTTCGACGCTGCGATCCTCGGTCAGCGCGCCAAGCTCGGTCGAGGCGGCAAAGTCGTTTTCGCTGGCATCGTAGCTGACCCCCAGCACCAGCCGGTTGCGGCGCGCGCCGATCGCCTGTTCGGTGATGAGCTGCGCGAGAAAGCCTTCGGAGCGCGAGCGGATGTCACCGCGGTTGAACACGCCGTAATCGCCGCCGTTCAGCGCATCGTCGATCGCATCGCGGTTGCTGTCGGTCAGCAGCGCCTGTTCCTCGTCGCCGTCATCACCGACGCTTTCGAGGCACAGCAGGCCGGCCAGCGCAGGATCGTCCTCGCATTCCGCGATATCGGCGGCATCGCCGTTGAGCAGCGCGGCCTTGCGGCGCTGGCGGTAGAGCGTCGCCTCGAAGCGCACATCCTCGCTGATCGCCAGCCACGGGTGGAGGCTGATGCGGCCATATTTGTTGCGCTGGTTGTCGGGCCAGGTGAACACGGAGCGCCGCCGCGCGGCGAGCAGTTCAATCGGGGCAACCCCGTTGCCGGTGAGGTCGGTGTCGGCGCCGATGAACTTAACGTGCACCCCGCCGTTAGCACCGCCATAGCCCAGATCAACGAAGCCGTTGAGCAAGTCCGAGGGACTGAAATCGCGCCAGCCGTCCTCCTCGCGATATTGCACCGCGCCAAACCAGCTGAAGGCGCCCTGCGCCCCGCCCACGGCGAGGCTGAGATCGCGCTCGCCATAGGAACCGATCGCCGCAGCAGCTTCCACGCCCTGCATCGTCTGCCCGGTCGCGGTCTCGATCACAAGCGCACCACCCAGCGTGTTGAGGCCATAGACCGGGCTGGCATCGCGCAGGGTGACGGTGCGGATCGCGGCGTCGGGGATCAGCTCGAAATTGACCGTATCGCCAAATGGCTGGTTGAAGCGCGCGCCGTCAACATAGGCGGCGATGCCCTGCGCCTGACCGGCGAGCGGCGAGGCGACATAGCCGCGATAGACGAGGTTGGGCTGCCAGGGATTGTTCTGCGCATCCTGGAGCGTGACGCCAGCGAAATTTCGTGACAGCGCGGCGAGCAGATCGGGGGCGCTGGCGATCGTGATGTCCTCGCGGGCCAGCGCCAGAGCATCATCGAGGTCGATATCGCCGCCCGGCGCGGTGACGATGATCGGCTGCACCAGCTCCCCGCCCTCGGGCGGCGCTGCCTCCTGCGCAATGGCCGGCGTGGCCAGCGTCACCCCGGCCAGCATCAGCCCCTTGAAAACCTGCATTTCCCCTCCTGTCCGAGCCGCTTGCCGCGGGCCTCTTTGATTGCACGTGCTATTCTGCGAGCACGTGCTATTCTGCGAGCACGACCCCCCAAGGCCCTTGTCCGGCCGGAATCCGCGCGGTGACCTTGCCCGAAGCGAGATCGACCACCGCGACATCGTCCGAGGTGCCGTTTGCAACCACCGCACGCGTGCCGTCGGCGGTGATCGCGAGATGCCAGGGACGCCCGCCGGTCTTGACGTAGGAGCGCACCTTGCGGCTCATGGTATCGACCAGTGCGATCGCATCCGCCCGCCCCAGCGCGATGACGGCGGTCTTGCCGTCGGGGGTGAAGCGGATGCCGCAGGGCAGCACCTTGTAGGCCATCGCGCCCGGTGGCGCGAAGGTGATGGTTTCGATGATTTCGCGGGTGGCGACATCGATCACATGAACGGTCTGCCCGATTTCCGCGGCGATCCACACATGCCGGCCGTCCGGGGTGAATTCGATATGCCGCGGCCGGGCATCGGTTGCGATTTGAGCGATGGTCTGGCGCGTCGCAAGGTCGATCCAGCTGACCGAGTTGTCTTCCTCGCTGGCAACCAGCAACCACTTGCCATCGGGGCTTACGGCGATCCCTTCGGGCTCCTCGCCGACCTCGACCTGCCAGGCGACCTTGCGTGCGTCGAGGTCGATCGCGGTGGCTGCCGCGTCATCCTCGTTGGAGACGAACAGGTAGCGGCCATCGGGCGAAAGGAAGAACTGTTCGGGATCATTGCCCGCCGGCATGGCGGCGACGAGCGCGCCGGTTTTCGCGTCGCGCACCTCCACCACATTGTCGAGACTGGCGCAGATGTAGAGATATTTGCCATCCCGGCTCAGCAAGATCCCGCGCGGGCGCTGGCCGACATCGAAGCTGGCGATCAACGTGCCGCTAGCAAGGTCGATGACGCTGACGGTTGAGTCGCGCTCGTTGCTGACATAGGCGATTGACGGGCCGGTCTGCGCGGCGGCCGGCACCGCCAGCAGAAGGGCTGATGCAGCAGCAGTCAGGGCAGGATGAAACATCATTTCCCACACTTTGCAGAACCCGCGCTGCCTGCCGATAGTACCAAAGTGCTATGGGGAATCGGCCACTTAGGCGTAATCTGATCGCAAGGGAGAATGCCGCCGTGCATAACCGGCGTCGCACCCTTGAAGCGAGAGGGCCAAGGACATGAGCACCACCACCGGACGCATTCTGCTGGGCGCGGCGATTGGAGCGCTGGCGATGACCGCCGGGCCGCAGATCATGGCGCATGGCGACGTGACGCCACAGGCGGTCGACACGTCCGACCTGCCCGACATCGGCGAGGCCTGGCTGGAGAAGAACCCCTACAGCGGCAACGCCCGCGCGATCGAGATCGGCACCTCGGCCTACAACCAGAACTGCGCGCGCTGCCACGGGCTTGACGCAATTTCCGGCGGTATCGCGCCCGACCTGCGTTATCTCGAACTCGGCGAGGCCGGGGATCAGTGGTTCATGGAGCGCTTCCGCAACGGATCGAGCCATGACGGCAAGGTTTACATGCCGCCATTCGGTGAAGTGCTGGGCCAGAAGGCCGGCTGGGCGATCCGCGCCTACCTCGAAACCAAGTACACCGAAGAATAGCCATGTCCTTCACGCGCAGGGGCTTCCTTGCCGGGGCGATGGGGGTGGGCTGCACGGCGTTGATCGGCAGCCCGCTGGGTGCTGCGCCGCTGGCCCGCGTCAAGGAGCTGGGTGTGCTGCGCGTCGGACTCTACGCCGACAACCGCCCCTGGTCATGGGATAGGGACGGGACGCCCGCCGGGATCGACGTCGATCTTGCCATGGCGATTGCCGAACAGCTTGGCGTGAAATCCGAAATCGCGCTGTTCACCGCCGATGAAGACCTCTCGGATGATCTGCGCAACGTGATCTGGCGCGGCGGGCTGCTGGGCTTCCGGCGCTGCGATCTGATGCTGCACGTGCCGTTCGATATGCAATTGGCCGCGCGCGAGGATCAGGTGGTGTTCGTTGCCCCCTATTACCGCGAGGAATTCACCGGGCTGTGCTCTGCCCAAACGCGCGACTGCGATCAGCCGCCGCAGCGCTTCGTGGGCAGCCAGATCGCAGCCGAGCTCGATTCGATCCCCGATTTCTACCTCGTCGGTGGATTCGGCGGGATCCTGCGCGGCGATGTCCGGCATTACCCCACCGGCTATGCCGCGGCTCTCGCAGTCCATGACGGCGAGGCCGAGATGGCGGTCGCCACCCGCGCGCAGATCGAGGCATCTCTCGCTGAGCGGGCCGACAGCGGGGCGCGGCTGCGCAAGAGCCCGCTGCCGATGATCCCCTCGGCCGGCTGGGACATCGGCATGGCAGTGCGCGAGGACAGCCGCAGCCTCGGCTTTGCGGTCGAAGAGATTGTCGCGGCGATGGCCAGTGATGGCCGGATGGCGGCGCTGTTCGCCCGGCATGGCGTCACATGGCGGCCCGCTGCCGCGACGCAGGCAATCGGCTGAGACGGGTCGTGCCTAGTTCCAAGGTGCAATTGTTGCCCCTGACATGCGATCTAGTTTCATCTTGCCTGAAGGGGAACGTGACCCGCCAGCAGCCCGTGGCGGCCGGCCGGGGACAAGAACGCAACGAGGAGGGTATGATGAAGGGCTTGAGAAACATTCTGGCGACCAGTGTCGCGCTTGCGGGTATCGCGCTGACGGCTCCGGCCATTGCCGAGGACGGGCCGTCGATGGACCAGCTGCTGAACGATGCCGTGAGCACTGGCGACGTGCTGACCTATGGCCTGGGGCCGCAGCAGCACCGCTTCAGCCCGCTCGACAAGATCAATACCGAAACCGTGGCGAGGCTGGTGCCGGCCTTCGCCGCCTCTCTGGGCGGGGAAAAGCAGCGCGGGCAGGAAGCGCAGCCGATCGTCTATGATGGGGTGATCTACGTCACCGGCTCCTATTCGCGGATGTTCGCCTTCGATGCGCGCACCGGCGAGAAGCTGTGGGAATACAACCACCGCCTGCCCGACGGCATCATGCCCTGCTGCGACGTGGTCAACCGCGGGGCGGCGATCCATGGCAACAAGGTGATTTTCGCGACGCTCGACGCGCGCCTGGTCGCTCTCAACCGCAAGACCGGCAAGGTGATCTGGAACAAGATGATCGCCGATTACAAGGCTGGCTATTCCGCCACCGCCGCGCCGATCATCGTCAACAACCTCGTCATCACCGGCAATTCGGGCGGCGAATTCGGCATCGTCGGCGAAGTGCAGGCGCGCAATGTCGAAACCGGCGAACTGGTGTGGACGCGCCCCGTGATCGAGGGTCACATGGGCACCTTGAACGGGAAAGAAAACGGCATCACCGGCAAGACCAATGCCACCTGGGAAGGCGATATGTGGATAACCGGCGGCGGGGCGACCTGGCTCGGCGGCACCTATGATCCCGACACCAACCTCGTCTTCTTCGGCACCGGCAACCCCGCCCCTTGGAACAGCCACCTGCGCAAGGGCGACAATCTCTACACCTCCTCGACCCTTGCGATCGATCCGGCCACCGGCGTGATCAAGTGGCATTACCAGACCACCCCGCACGACGGCTGGGACTTCGACGGGGTGAACGAATTCATCCCCTTCGATGCCGAGTTCAAGGGCAAGAAAATGAAGCTCGGTGCCAAGGCTGACCGCAATGGCTTCTTCTATGTGCTTGATCGAACCAACGGCAAGTTGATGAATGCCACGCCCTTCGTGATGCAACCGACCTGGGCGAGCAAGATCGATCTCAAGACTGGGCGTCCGGTCTATAATGATGACAACCGCCCCGGTGCCCCAGGCACGGCGGAAAAGGGCAAGTCGGTGTTCGCCGTGCCGTCCTTTCTGGGCGGCAAGAACTGGATGCCGATGGCCTATTCGCCCGACACCGGGTTGTTCTACGTTCCTTCCAACGACTGGGGAATGGACATCTGGAACGAACCGATCGCCTACAAGAAAGGGGCAGCCTACCTTGGCGCAGGTTTCACCATCAAGCCGATCGCCGAAGACCACATCGGCGCGCTGCGTGCGATCGATCCCAAGACCGGCCAGATCAAGTGGGAATACAAGAACAAGGCCCCGTTGTGGGGCGGCGTTCTGACGACCCGCGGGAACCTGGTCTTCACCGGCACGCCGGAAGGCTATCTCAAGGCCTTCGACGCGCGCACCGGCGAGGAATTGTGGAAATTTCAGACCGGCTCCGGCGTGGTTGGATCGCCGGTCACCTGGGAGATGGACGGCGAGCAATATATCGCGGTCATGTCCGGCTGGGGTGGTGCGGTGCCGCTGTGGGGCGGCGAGGTCGCCAAGACCTTCAAGGAAATCAGTCAGGGCGGATCGCTCTGGGTGTTCAAGTTGGCCAAGTAAGCGGACACAAGGACGGGCGGAGCGAGCGTGCTTCGCCCGTCTTTCTCTCTGCCGACCATCGCGCTAGGACACCGCCATGACCTACGCCGCAACGCTGGACAGCGTCCTGATCGTCGATGATCACGGGTTGATCCGCGATGGCCTGCGCGCGATCCTCTCATCGGCCTTTCCCGCCTGCACCATCGCCGAGGCGGGCAGCTTTGCCGAGGCTCTCGGCCAGCTTGAGGACATGCCCGATACAGATCTGGTGCTGCTCGATCTCAACATTCCCGGCGCCTCGCGCTTTTCCGCGCTCGAACAGCTGCGCGCCGATTTTCCAAGCCTTCCGGTGGTGATGGTATCGGGCTCCTACGACCGGGCGACGGTGCGCGATGCGCTGGCGGCCGGCGCAGCCGGGTTCCTGCCCAAGACGCTCGACCGCGCGAGGATTCTCGATGCCATCGGGCAGGTGTTGATGGGCGAGATCTATATCCCCGACGAAATCCAGAGCGATCCCGCCGCGGATGAAGAAGACGAGAAGATTCGCAAGCTGATCGACAGCCTCACGCCGCAGCAACGGGTGGTGCTGGGCCATTTGGTGGCCGGGCGGCTGAACAAGCAGATCGCGCACGAGCTCGATATCTCGATGACGACCGTCAAGGCGCACGTCTCGGCAATCCTGTGCAAACTGAACGTCTTCAGCCGCACACAGGCGGTGATCCTTGCCAACAGGGTCGGGTTCGAAGGCTAGGCCGTACCGGCAATCTGGCGCAGCAAGGCGCGCAGCTGGGCCGGCTTGACCGGCTTGCTAAGCACCGGCAGCCCCGCCGCGGCCAGACTGGCGCGCACTTCCTCGCTGCGATCGGCCGTGAGGATGGCGGCCGGCAGATCGCCACGGTGGAGCGCCCGCACTTTGGCCACCGCGACATCCCCGGTGAGACCGTCCTCGAGATGATAATCGGCCAGCAACAGCGATAGCCCGCTCTCGGCCGCGGCGCGCACATCGGGATGATCGGGATCGACCGCGGTGATCGCGGTATGCCCCCAGTTTTCCAGCAGGGCGCGCATACCTGCCAGGATCGTCTGGTCATTGTCGATCACGAGGATCGCGCCGCTTGCGCCCGCCGGCTTGTCCTTGCGCGAGGGATCAGCAGGCAGCGCGGCCATTTCGGGACGGGCGGCGGGCATCGTGACGGAGAAGGTCGAGCCCAACCCCTGCACCGATTCCAGCGCTACGCTGTGCCCCAGCTTGGCGCAGCTGCGCTGCACGATCGCAAGGCCGAGCCCGTGGCCGGGCACCTTGCGCGTCGCATCGAGCCGCCGGAATTCCTCGAAGACACGGGGCTGCTCGTGCACGGGAATGCCCGGCCCCGTATCACGAACCGCCACCGTTACCATCTCACCCTCGCGCTCGGCGGTGACAGAAACGCTGCCCTCGGTGGTATAGCGGATCGCGTTCGACACCAGGTTCTGCAATATGCGCCGCAGCATCTGGGCATCACTGGCAACGAACAGGTCGGTTTCCGGAACCGCAAAGGCAAGCCCGCGCGAGCGCGCCAGCGGCGCGAATTCGACCCTGAGCGCGGACAGGATGCGATCCAGCGCAATAGGCCGGATCTCCGGCTGGATCGCGCCGGCATCGAGCCGCGAAATCTCGAACAGGGCTTCGAGCAGTTGCTCGACCGAATCCAGAGCGATCGAGGTCTGCTCCACCAGCCCCCGGGTGCTCGCCGCCAGCCGCTTTTCTTGCAGCGCCGAGACGAACAGCCGCGCGGCGTTGAGCGGTTGCAGCAGATCATGGCTCGCCGCGGCGAGGAAGCGGGTCTTGGACAGATTGGCGCGATCCGCCTCGTCTTTGGCCTCGGCCAGCTGGCGATTGACCTCGACCAGTTCGGCGGTGCGCGCATGGACTGCGCGTTCGAGATTCTCGGCGACTTCGGTCATGGATTGCTGGAAGCGGATGCGGTCGGTCACATCGTCGAAGGCAAAGGCCATGCCGCCCGTCGCGAGCGTCACCGAACGGATCACGAAGTTGCGGTTGCCCAGCCGGCATTCGGTGGAAATCCGCGGACCCTGACCCTCGCGCCACTCGATCGCCTGCGGCCGATCGAGTGCGCAGCGTTCGATGCAATGGGCCACGAAGGCCTCGTGCGTGCCGATGCTGGCCGATACCTCGCGGTTGATCCTGAGCATATTGGCCAGCTCGTCGTTCCAGGCCTGCAGCTGGCCGTTGGGTCCGAACAGGCACGCGCCTTCCGACAGGGTGTCGAGCGTCGATTGCAGCGCGAGGTTGCGCTCGGCCAGTTCGCGCGCGCGCTGGCGGGCATCGGCGGCCTTGACGCTGGTGATGTCGGTATAGATGCCGACGATACCGCCTTCGCTGGTGCGCAGCTCGTTGATCTGTAGCCAGCGCCCGTCAGCCAGCATCTGCACGTGCGCGCCGGCATTCCGGTGGCGGGCGAGACGTTCCTGCTTCCAGCGTTCAGGCGCAACCAGCGAACCGATGGTGGAGCCGTGCCCGGCAAGCAGATCGACCAGTTCGGCAAAGCTGGGACGCTGATCGACGACCGGGCGAAATTCGGGCCAGATGTCAAGAAAGGCGGTGTTGCACATCACCAGCCGGTCTTCGGCATCGAACAGGACAAAGCCGTCCGACAGGGACTCGATCGCGTCGCGCAGCCGCGCGCGGGCGGAATCGGCATCCTTACGGGCGGCCTCGATCCGGGCGTTGACCGATGCCAGCTGGACCAACGCCTCTTCCAGCTCGGTGGTGCGGCTGCGAACCATGGCCTCCAGCGTGATGGCGTTCTCGAACATCGAAAACGCCCCGCTTTGCAGATCGCTGGCGCGCTCGATCCGGTCCATCAGCGCGGCGTTGATTGCTTCGAGCTTGCGGACTTGCTCCTTCAGCCGGGCGACTTCGTCCGCTTCGAGCGCCGCAGACATCAGCGGCCGATCACCAGACAGCTGAAGGTCTGGTTGAGATGCGCGGCGCGCAACTGCTCACCATAGGTGTTGAACCCCGTCACCCGGTTTTCGACGTAGAGATCGGAGACCTTGCGCACGATCTGGCGGTTTTCCGCATCGATCCGGTTGAGCACGCAGTCAAAGCCCAGCACATGGTCGATCTCGCCGAACTCTTCGCGCAGTCGGGCGAAGAAGGCCTGCATCCTTGCCAACCGGTCAACCGGCTCGCCCACCGCCAGCACGATCCCGCGGTCAACCGCGCCGTAGAAGGTCAGGCTGCCATCGGGATTGGCGGTCTGGATCGCGCGCACGTGATAACTGCCGCCGGCACGCACCATCGGCGGATGAGCGGCAAAGAAGGCCGCGTCGAGCGTCGCCCCGGGCGCACCGGCAAGGCGGCGATATTCGTCGGCCGCGGGCGCGGCGTTGATCTCGTACACGATCCGGCACTCGGGATCGGCGGCGGTCACCACCATGCGCAGCGGGCCGGGCTCGTAATAGCATTCGGAATAGACCTGCATCGGCCGCGCGCTGGCAAGCATGACGATCGCCGCCGTGCCTGATCGGAATGCCCCGTCACACAGCACCCCGGTTTCGCTGAACAGCAGCCCGTCGCCGCTCGAACCGCCGATCAGCGGAATGTCGTCCAGCGCATCCTGCACCGTCATAGTGAGCAGTTCCTCGCGGTGGGACAGGCCATCGACCAGAAACAGCGCCACCTGGCTAGTACTCGCGCCGAGGATCGCCGCTTCATGTCGGGCATTGGCGGCAAGGTGGCGAACCCTGCGGCGCGCTTCCTCGGGCTCGAAACTGTCGATGTCGGAGACGTGCAGCACGCGGAAGGTGAAGCTTTCGGCAGGGAAACCGATCAGCAGCAGACTGTCGGCATCATAGCCGCGCCCGGTGATCTCACCTGCGCTGGTGCATCCGGCAAGCGGGATGTGGCGGAGCTGCTCGCTGATCGCGCCGGCCAGCGCCTCGCGCGGATAGGTGCTCGAACAGAAGATTACCCCGCCCGCCAGCGCCCGACCCTCAATCGCGCGGGCGATATCGGCCACGGCCTCGACCGGACATGCAGCGTGCGAGCTTGCAACGACAAGACCGCCTGCCACCGAAGGGCGCGGTGCGTGCAATGGTCTCTCCCAAGTCTCCCAGGAAGGCTTGGCCTTCCTCCCGATGTGATAATGTTGGAGAATGACCATCGCGGCAAGTCTTTTCAGCTACCTGTTGGCGGTGGACCGGCCGCCTCCAGCAAGGCCGCCTCGGCATCGCTGAACACCCGGCTGCGGATCACGAAGCGCACCCCTTCGGGCGCCTCGAGGCTCATGCCCGAACCGCGCCCGGGCACGACATCGATCGTCACCTGAGTATGGCGCCAGTATTCGAACTGCCGCGCACCGATCCACACCGGGGTGTCCTCGGCGATCGTCCCGAGCAGAACGTCCTGCCCGCCCACCCGGAATTCGCCGCGCACGAAGCACATCGGCGCCGACCCGTCGCAGCACCCGCCCGACTGGTGGAACATCAGCGGGCCGTGGACGGCGGCGAGGCGCGCAATCCAGCTTTGCGCTTCAGGCGTGGCAAGAACGCGCGGAGGCGGGGTGAGATTGGGCATGAGGCTTCTCTCCGTCAGCGACAAGGCGGGGCGGTGACCATCAAGCCATCCGCCCCGCGGGATACCGGAACCGGCCCGGTGGGAGAGATTGAACGAGAGGCAGTTCCGGCCGGGATGGTCAGAAGAAGCCCAGTGCCTTGGGGCTGTAGCTGACCAGCAGGTTCTTGGTCTGCTGGTAGTGTTCCAGCATCATGCGGTGGTTCTCGCGCCCGATCCCCGACTGCTTGTAGCCGCCGAAGGCCGCATGGGCCGGGTAGGCGTGGTAACAGTTGGTCCACACCCGGCCCGCCTCGATCGCCCGACCGATGCGGTAGCAGGTGTTGACATCGCGGCTCCACACCCCGGCGCCGAGGCCGTAGAGCGTATCGTTGGCAATGCTGAGCGCCTCGGCATCGTCCTTGAAGGTGGTTACCGACAGCACGGGGCCGAAGATTTCCTCCTGGAAGATGCGCATCTTGTTGTGGCCTTCCAGCACTGTCGGCTTGACGTAGTAGCCTTCAGCCAGCTCGCCTTCATGGATGTGACGGCTGCCGCCGGTCAGCACCTTGGCGCCCTCGCCCTTGCCAATCTCGATATAGTTGAGGATCTTTTCCAGCTGATCGTTGGAAGCCTGCGCGCCGATCATGGTATCGAAATCGAGCGGGCTGCCCAGCTTGATCGCGTTCACCCGGGCAATTGCCTTTTCCATGAAGCGATCATAGATCGATTCATGGATCAGCGCGCGGCTCGGGCAGGTGCAGACTTCGCCCTGATTGAGCGCGAACATGGCGAAGCCTTCGAGCGCCTTGTCGAGGTAATCATCATCCTCGCGCATCACGTCGGCGAAGAAGATGTTGGGGCTCTTGCCGCCCAATTCGAGCGTGCAGGGAATCAGGTTTTCGGAAGCATATTGCATGATCAGCCGCCCGGTGGTGGTTTCCCCCGTGAAGGCGATCTTGGCGATGCGCGGGCTGGTGGCGAGCGGCTTGCCCGCTTCGATGCCGAAGCCGTTGACGACATTGACGACCCCTTCTGGCAGCAGATCGGCAATCAACTCCATCAGGATCATGATGCTCATCGGGGTCTGTTCGGCGGGCTTGAGCACCACGCAATTGCCCGCAGCCAGCGCCGGGGCGAGCTTCCACACCGCCATCAGCAGCGGGAAATTCCAGGGGATGATCTGGCCCACGACACCCAGCGGCTCGTGGAAGTGATAGGCGATGGTGTCGTGATCGATCTCGGAAATACTGCCCTCTTGCGCACGCAGACACCCGGCAAAATAGCGGAAGTGATCGATCGCCAGCGGGAGATCGGCGGCGGTGGTTTCGCGGATCGGCTTGCCGTTGTCGATCGTCTCGACCAGCGCCAGCATTTCCAGATTGGCTTCCATCCGGTCGGCGATGCGGTTGAGCACGTTGGCGCGCTCGGTGGTCGAGGTGCGGCCCCATGCGCCCTTGGCCTTGTGCGCGGCGTCCAGCGCCAGTTCGATATCCTCGGCGCTGCCGCGCGCCACCTCGCACACGCGCTTGCCGGTCACGGGTGAGATATTGTCGAAATACTGACCCTTGACCGGCGCGACCCAGCGGCCACCGATGAAGTTGTCATACTTCGCCTTGATCAGTGATTTGCCGTCGAATTTGCTAAGGGCCTGTTCCAGCATGGTGCGTCTCCTCTCGCCAACGGGTCTGTCCTCGTGGCAATCTGCGCCCTCTGCTCACCCGCGCCAATTATACCTTAGGCGGAGACAGCCCGCGGGCATGCTCGACAAGGCGCGGCGCTTGAACCACTCTCGCGGGCATGACAGCGTCCGGCTCCGCTCCGCCCCTCGCTCACCCAGTTGCGCTTGCGGCTTGGTTGACAGCGGGGTTCGCGGGCTTTGCCCTGCCCGCGCTGGCGCTGCTGGCGCAGGACAGCCCGCCCGGCCTAGCGGGGCCGGTGCTGGCGATCGGGTTGATGGGCGCGGGAATGATCGCGGCGGCGATTGCCGGGCGTTTGTGGGCCGGTGTCGCGCTGGCGCTGCTGGCGGCAACGGGCCTGATGCTGCTGGCGCTGGGCCTCGGGCTGCCCGCGCCGTCCACAGTGCCCCCGCTTGCCTTCGCGCTGGTCATCGCCAGCGTCAGTTTCGCCGCCCGGGGCCTACTTTTCGCCCGCTCGGCCGCCAGCCACGGCTGGTGGATTGCCGTTGCGGTGGTCGGCGGCGAGGCAGCATTGGTGGCCACCGCCTCGGCCCAGCCGGGCGTCCTGCCCGCTTGGCTGCTGGCGCTGCTGCCCGCACAATGGGCGACACGCGCAATCCAGACCTCGCTGAGCAACGGCGACCCGCTCACCGCATTGCCCGTGCTGCTCGCGCTCGGCGGGACAGCGATAACCACGCTGCTTGTCGCCGCTCTGTGGCCGCGCCGCTGGCCCTATACGATCATGTTCAGCGCATGGCTCGGGCTATCAGCGCTGGTGCATCACCATCAGACCTCGCCCGCCGCTCCGGCGAGCGCGCCTGCCACTTGGCGAAGCGGTGGCGTTGCCGCGAGCGCTTCAGGGATCAATCGAGGTCAATCACCCCCCTCCGCCAGCAGATCCATTCCGGCTGATGCCGCCGCGCCCCGAGCGTGAGGCAGGCCGAGGAATGAACAAAATGGGTTGGCGATCGGGCAGCAGCGGGGCTGTCGCGCAAAATCGCCGTGCTGCCCATAGGCCGCATTCCCCGCGCGCGTGGATCACCGCTTGCAATGCCTGCGACCCGGGGGCATCACCGCGGCAGAGCGCGAGGGAGGGAGAAATGCGCAAGAGAGGTTTCGGCGCGGCGTTCGCCACTCTGGCGATCCTGGGCACCACGGGCGCCGCCGCGCAAGCGACGCAGGGTCCGGCCGCGGCTTCGCAGGCGACCGCTGCCGCGCAACAGCAGGCCGCGGCGATGCTGCCTCCCGATGGCATGCGGGACGCGGATTTTTCGGTCCGCGGCTTCCTTGCCACCGCGCCCGATCCGGTGATCCGCAACAATGCGGGCGAGCCGGTGTGGAACCTCGATGCCTATGCCTTCGTCGATGGCCCCGCTCCGGCAACGGTCCACCCGAGCCTGTGGCGGCATATGCGCTATCTCAAGCATCACGGGCTTTATCAGGTGACCGATAATGTCTGGCAGGTGCGCGGGTTCGATCTGTCGAACATGACGATCGTCCGGGGCAAGAGCGGGTGGATCGTGATCGACCCGTTGACCAGCGTCGAGACCGCCGAGGCGGCGATGGCGCTGGTCAATGCGACGCTGGGGCAGCGCCCGGTCAGCGCGGTGATCTATTCGCACAGCCACGCCGATCATTTCGGCGGCGTGCGCGGGGTGATCGATGCGGCCGATGCGGCATCGGGCAAGGTTGCGGTGATCGCGCCGGAGGGCTTCATGGAGGAAGCCACGTCAGAGAACGTTATGGCCGGCGGCGCGATGCTGCGACGCGCAGCCTACCAGTTCGGCACCGGCATGGCGCCGGGGCCGCAGGGGCAGATGGGCAGCGGCATCGGCATGGCGGTATCGGCTGGCACCTTGTCGCTGGTCGCGCCCAACGACACGGTAACCGCAACCGGCGAACAGCGCGTGGTGGACGGCGTCACGCTCGAATTCCAGATGGTTTCAGGCAGCGAGGCTCCAGCGGAATTCAACGTCTTCATCGTTCCAGCCAAGACCTTCCTCGCCGCCGAGATCGCCACCTGCACCCTGCACAACATCCTCACCCCGCGCGGCGCCAAGGTGCGCGATGCGCGGGCCTGGGCGCATTATCTCGACGAGGCCGTGACGCGCTATGCGGCGCAGAGCGAGACGGTGATTTCGAGCCATTGCTGGCCCATCTTCGGGCGCGAGGCCGCAATCGCGTGGCTCTCGGCCCAACGCGACAACTACCGCTGGCTACACGATCAGACCGTGCGCCGCATGAACCGCGGCGAGACCATGACCGAAATCGCCGAGGCGCTGGAGGCCGCAGTCCCGCCGGGCCTCGCGGCGGAATGGTCGACCCATGGCTACTATGGCACCGTTAGCCACAACGCCAAGGCGATCTACCAGTTCTATCTCGGCTGGTACGATTCCGTCCCGGCCAATCTCCATCCCCATCCGCCGGTCGCGCGGGCGAAGCGGCTGGTCGAGGCGCTCGGCGGGGCGGATAGGACGCTGGCGCTGGCCGAGAACGCGATGGCGGCGGGCGATTATCGCTGGGCATCGGACCTGCTCCAGAATCTCGTCTTTGCCGCCCCTGACAATATCATGGCACGCACGCGACTGGCGGAAAGCTACGAACAGCAGGGCTACCGATCGGAAAGCGCGATCTGGCGCAACCAGTTTCTCGCTGCTGCCGGTGATCTGCGCGCCGCCCGGCCGGCGCGGCCCGCCAGCGAGAGCGCCGATCTGATCGCCGCACTGGCGACCCGGGAACTGCTCGATGCCGCCGCGACCCGATTTGCCCCCGAACGCTTCGGCAATCGCCGGCTGATCGTCGGCATCGAACTGACCGACCGCAAGGAACAAGCGATGATCGAGGCCACCGGGCAGGTGCTGATCGGCCGGGTGGGCGCGCTGCCTCCAGCCGCCGACGTCACCATCCGCGGCCCGCGCCTTGCACTGCTGGCGCTGCTGTTCCTCAAGCAGCCCGTCAGCGCGATGCAGGGTGCAGGCCTCAAGGTCGAGGGCGACGCGGCGGCCTTGCAGGCGCTGGTGGATGCGCTCGATCCTATGCCGCAGGGCTTCAACATCGTCGTGCCGTGACAAACCGCGTAGTGCGGGCGAAGGATACGCCTGTCTGAACCGTTGGGGCCAGGACAGTCACAGCCCCGCGTGTTGCGACCAAGAGGATTGCCATGCCTCGAACGACCTTTTGCGAGACCGGGCGATGAGCCGCGCCAGCATCGCCCTCAACCGCTTCGGCTATGGCCTCGCTTATGGCGAGCGACCGCCCGAGGACGCGCGCCGCTATCTGCTGCGCCAGCTCGACGACTTCGATCCTGCTCCTGCCGCGATCGCCGCCCGCAGCGTCAGCCGCGGCAAGACCGGCGAGACGCTGCGCCTGCTCCGGAGCTTGCGCGCAAAGGTGCCCGAGATGGGCGATCCGGCGATGACGGACCAACGCATGACCGACAGCGCGCCGCAGAGCCCGCGCGCCGCCACGCTCGCCGGTCTGCCGCCCGAATATCGCCAGCAGCTGACCGAAGCCCGCCGCGTGATGATCGACGATCTCGCCGCGCGCACCAACCTCGCCATTGCCAGCCCCGCGCCCTTGGTCGAACGGCTGGTGCATTTCTGGGGCAACCATTTCAGCGTCTCGGTCGGCAAGCCGGGCACCCAGTTCGAAGTGGGCCCGCACGAATTCGGCGCGATCCGCCCGCATGTGCTGGGGCGCTTTTCCGACATGCTCAAGGCCGCGGTGCTGCATCCGGCGATGCTGCTCTATCTCGACCAGTTCCAGTCGATCGGCCCTGCTTCCACCGCCGGACAGCGGCGCGGACGGCGGACCGAGGTGCAGGGCCCACGCGGGATCAACGAGAACTTGGCGCGCGAAATCCTCGAACTCCACACGCTCGGCGTGAACGGCGGCTACAACCAGGCCGACATCACCGAATTGGCCCGCGCGCTGACCGGCTGGACGGTGCCGGGCATCGGGCCGATCGGGCGCTTTGCCGCCGCGCAGCCGAGCGGTGCAGCCTTCGTCGCGCTGGCGCACGAGCCGGGCGCGCGCACCATTCTGGGCCGGCGCTATGCCGCCGGCGGGCCGGAGCAGGCGCTTGCCGTGCTTGACGATCTCGCTGCCCATCCCGCCACCGCGCGCCACATCGCCACCAAGCTCGCCCGCCACTTTGCCGGCGACACCCCGCCCGAAAGCCTCGTCGCCCGGCTGGAGGGCGATTTCCGCATGAGCGGCGGCGATCTGGCCAGCCTCACCCGCACCCTGATCGAAGCGCCCGAGGTGTGGCTCCCCGGCCCGCTCAAGTTCCGCAGCCCGTTCGAATGGTTCATCGCCGCCGCGCGTCTTTCGGGCATCGAACGGCTGGAGCCGCAGCGGATCGCGCGGGTGCTGGGCGAGCTGGGCCAGGCACCCTGGCGTGCCCCCTCGCCCGCCGGCTATGACGACCTTGCCGCGAGCTGGGCTGCACCCGACCTCCTGCTGCGCCGGGTCGAAGTGGCGGAAAGCATCGCCCAAGCCTCGCCCGCCGAGGACATTGTCGCCCGCGCCGATGCCGCCTTCCCTGCTGCGCTGAGCGAGTCGACGCGCACCATGCTCAAGCGCGCCGAAAGCGGGCGGCAGGCGCTTGCCCTGCTGCTTGTCGCCCCTGAAATGATGCGGAGGTAAGCCGACATGCTCACCCTTCTGAACCGTCGCACACTGATTGCCGGATCGCTCGCACTGGGTGTCGGCACCCTCGCACTGCCGCGCATCGCGCTCGCGCAGGCGAGCGGCACGCGCAACCTGCTGTTCGTGCTACTGCGCGGCGCGGCGGACGGGATGGCGATGCTCGCCCCCGTTGGCGATCCCGGTTTCGAGGCCCTGCGCGGCGCGACGCTGGCCGATTACGAGAACACGCCGCGCATCAGTAGCTTCTTCGCGCTCCACCCCGCCTTTGTCGAGATCGGCAAGGCCACGCAGGCGGGCGAGGCACTGTTCATCCACGCCGCGGCCACCGCTTACCGCGAACGCTCGCATTTTGACGGGCAGAACCTGCTGGAAACTGGCGGAACCGCGCCTTACGCCAGCAAGGATGGCTGGCTCAACCGGCTGGTCGGCCTGCTCGCCGAAAGCCCTCGCGGCGAGGTGCCGCGTGCGCTTGCCCTTGCACAGCAGGTGCCGTTGGCGCTGCGCGGCGAAGCGCCGGTGTCGAGCTACGCGCCTTCTGCCCTGCCCGATCCCAGCGCCGATTTCATGGCTCGCGTGGCGGCGCTCTATGAAGGCGATGCGGAGCTTGCCGGGCTGTGGTCGCGCGCGCTCGAAACCCGGGCGATGGCGGGGAACGACAAGCGCAACTCCTTGCGCGATGCCGGCGCCAACGGCGCGCTGGTCGCCTCGCTGATGCAGGGGCCGCAAGGGGCGCGGATCGCGATGGTCGAGTTGGGCGGCTGGGACACCCACGCCAACCAGCGCGGGGCCTTCGCGCGCTCGGCCCGGCAGCTCGACGCGCTGCTTGCCGCCTATAAGGCGGGCATGGGCGAGCAATGGGCGCAAACGTTGGTGCTGGTGGCGACCGAGTTCGGCCGCACGGCAAAGCTCAACGGCACCAATGGCACCGATCACGGCACGGGCGGCGCGGCGCTGGTGCTGGGCGGCGGCGTGCGCGGTGGGCGGGTGCTTGCCGACTGGCCCGGCCTTGCCGAAAGCCGGCTTTACGAAGGCCGCGATCTGGCGCCCACCATGGCGCTGGAGAGCGTCTTGGCAGGCGCCGTGGCCGAGCATTTCGGGCTCGATCCGGCGGCAACCCTCGCGCGGCTGTTCCCCGGCCGGAAGGGCAAGCCGCTATCCGGGTTCATGCGCGCCTAGAACGAACACTCCGCTTCGCCGGCGCGCTCGTCACGGGCGATTTCGCTGATCTCGATCGTGAATTTGCCCTTGGAAGCGAAGGTCAGCGCGTCGCCGACTTTGCCGAGGCAGTTGCTGGAGAGCACCATCTCGCGCCAGCCCTTGCCCGCAGCGACGGCGAGATGCCGGGTGACGTCGAAGGCAACACCCTCGGCGCTCACCGTCACTGCCGCCTTGGGCCGCTCGGCAATCTGATAGGTGATCCGCCAGCCTGCGCCGCTCTCCGGCCCGGTCAACGTCAGCTTTGCGCCCGGGGCAAAGGCGATGCGGCGCGCATCTTCCTGGGCCTTGCGGTCGATGCCGGTGGCGGTGATGCCGTTGCCCACCCCCCGCAGGTCAGGCAGTACGGCATTGTCGGCGACCGCCTGGACCGTGTTGCCGAGCCGGCCGGATGCGAACCATGTCGCACCGTGATCGCCGGTGAGCGCGGTGCAGGTTTCATCGAGCAAACCCGGCCCGCCCGCCTCGCCCAGGTCAAGCCCATAGCCGAGCGGAAACAAGGCCCCGTCAGGGCCGTTCACCGGGGTGCCCTCGCACTGCGCCGGCCAGCTGAACGACAGGCGCCCGGTTGCAGGGCGTGCGCCGAACAGCACATCGGCCACGCCTGCCCCCTCGCTGCCCGGCAGCCAGGCGGCGACAAAGGCATCGGCGGCGTTGATTTCGCGGTTTATCCATAGGGGACGACCGGACAGGAACACCGCCACGGTCGGAATGCCGCGCGCGCGATAGGCTTTGAGCAGGTTCAGCCCTTCCTCGTCGCGGAAGGCGAGATCCTTGCGATCACCGACGAACTCGGCGTAGGGTTTTTCGCCGAAGACGACGATCGCGACATCAGGCTTGCCGCTGCTGCTGCCCTCGGGAACCAGCACCGCCTCGCCGCCCGCTGCCCTGGCGGCAGCCGCGATGCCCTGCCAGATCGAGGTCGCACCGGGGAAATCGGCCGCTCTCAGCTCGCCCCCGCCCTGCCACGTGACCGACCAGCCTCCGGCCTGCTGCGGAATGTTGTCGGCGGCCATTCCCGCCACCTCGATCCGCGCCCCTGCCTTCAGGGGCAGCACGCCGCTGTTCTTGAGGATCACCTGCGACTTGGCCACCGCCTCGCGGGCGATGGCCCGATGTTCGGGCGAGCCGAGCAAGTCCCAGCGCCCGCCAAGACTGCGCGCCGAAGGCCTGACCTCGCCGTCGAAAAGCCCGAGCGCCTGCTTGAACCGCAGCACCCGCAAGACCGCCTCGTCGAGCCGGCGCATGGGGATCGTGCCATTCTTGACCTGCTTGACGAGGGTGCGATGCAGCGCCTTCCAATCCTCGGGCACCATGTAGACATCAAGCCCGGCCAGCAGCGCCTGGGGGCAGTCTGCGTTGGTGCAGCCGTCGACCTGTCCGTGACCGTTCCAGTCGCCGACCACCAACCCGCCAAAGCCCAGACGCCCGCGGAGTTCACCGGTCAGCAGCGGCTTGTTGCCGTGCATCTTGACGCCGTTGATCGAATTGAAGCTCGCCATCACGCTGGCCACGCCCGCGCCGATCGCCGCCGGATAGGGCGCAGCGTGGATCGCCATCAGCGCGGCTAGATCGCCCTCGACATCGCCCTGGTCAACGCCCTGCGCGGTCCCGCCATCGCCGAAGAAGTGCTTGGCGGTAGCGGCGACCTTGCCCTTGCCGAGGAAGCCCGGCTCGCCCGGTCGGCCCTGCAGGCCCTCGATCATTGCCGCGCCGAGGCGGCTGACCAATGCCGGGTCTTCCGAATAGCTTTCATAGGTGCGGCCCCAGCGATCATCGCGTGCGACCGCGATGGTGGGGGCAAAAGTCCAGTCGAGGCCGGTCACCTCGATCTCAACCGCCGTGGCCGCACCGATGCGACGGATGAGATCGGCGTCGCCGGTTGCACCGAGCGCGATATTGTGCGGAAACACGGTCGCGCCGATGACGTTGGCGTGGCCGTGCACCGCGTCGGTTGCCCAAACGGCGGGGATGGCAGGCTCACCCTTGGGCAGCGGTGCGGTCGAGGCTTCCCAGAATTCGTCGGCCAGCCTGAGCCAATCGGTCGCAGGTGCCTTGTCATTGCCATAGGGGCCTGAATTGCCGCCGTTCAGGACCGTGCCGAAGCGGTAGCGTTTCATATCTCTGGCGGTGATCGAGCCGATATCGGGCATGATGATCTGTGCGACCTTGCGCTCGAGGCTCATCGCCGCGAGCAGCTGCTCGGCGCTCCGCGGCGAAGCCTCAGCCGGGACTGTCGCCAGCCCTCCGGTCGAATGCACCGGTGCACTGGTGGAACACCCCGCCAGCAGCGCAACCAGGCCTGCGCCTGCAGCAAGCTGTCCGAAAATCCTGCGCGTCACCAGACGAGTCCCTCCCAAGACCATCAATCTTCTGGCCTGATGCATGTTGAGAACGTTATCAAGATACTACAAACCCCGCCCGGTTTTGCAAGCGCGAAGCGTTCAGACCGAAGGGGTTTTCGGGGACTGCGACAAAGTCGCGAGCAGGGCCGCACTCACCATGGCCAACACGGCGAAAAGCACGAACAGCGCGGCAAAGCCGAGCTGGGGAACTAGCAGCACCGTCAGCCAGGGCATCACCATGGCCGGCAGGGTGTTGGTAAGGTTGAACAGTCCAAGATCGCGCCCGCGGTGCTCGGGTGCGGGGAGCACGCGCAGTGTCTGACCGGCATGAAGCGAGAGGAAGATGGCGGCAGCCATCGCAAACAGCACATAGCCCGCAATCGCCTGAGGCAGGCCGCTCGCCGTCGCCATAACCAGCATACCGCCCGCACATAGCAGCGCGCATGCGGCCAGCGGCAGCAGCGGCCTTTGGTGGCGATCGGACCAGCGCCCTAGCACCAGCGACAGCGGCACCGCGCCGACCAGCACGAGGCTGAAGATATTGGCGGCGGAATGCTCGGGAAAGTCAGGTGCGAGCGAACGCAGCCAAAAGAGCAGGAATGCGAACATGCCGCCCTCGGCCACCTGCACCAGGAATCGCGCGGCCCACATCCGCTTGACCGGATGCGCCGCGAACCGAACCGCATCCGGCGCAGCAGCCGCGCGCGACACCATCAGCCCCGGCCGCTTGCGCCCGCCGCCCAGCAGCACCGCAGGCAGCACCAGCACCGTCACCAGCCCGGCGACGAAGGGCAGCCGCGCATCATTCGGGAACAGCCCTTCGATCGTCACCAGCGAGCCGGCCAGCGCGCCCAGCGCCGGCGACAGCGCCAGCGCGCCGCCCAGCACGCCCTTCTGGCTATCGGGAAAACAGTCCCCCGCCCAGGCCATGAGCGGGGCCAGCATCAGGTTGAGCCCGATCTGCCACAGCATCACCAGCAGCACGACTTGCGAAACCGAATCGGCCTTGCCGATCTGGAGCAGGCAGACGTTCGAGGCCGCCAGCCCCGCCACGATCCACACCCGGCGGCGGCGCGTGGCATCGCTCAGCATCCCCGCCGCGATATTGGCCAAGCTCGCCGTGACCGCCCCAAGGAACGTTGCCTGCGCCAATGCGCTGATGTCCGCGCGGCCCTGAAGCGCGGCGATGCGTTCGGGCAGCAGCACCGTCAGCAGCGGGACGAAGGCGACCGCCCCGCCCGCCGAAGCAAGCGCGAACAGCAGCAAGAACCAGCCCGGCTGGCGGTCCGGCGCAGCCTCGGGCCGTTCCGGCGAGGTCAAGCCATCCCCGGTGCGGGCGCGGTGGAGGATCGCTCAACCAGCGTGGCGGCGACTTCGATCACCGGCGCGCCATCCACGACCGGCTCGCGCGCGATGAGCTGCTCGACCGCGCGACTGACGGTTTCGGCAATCGGCTGATCGACAGCGGTCAGGGGCGGATTGGTGAAGCGCACGATCGGCGTGTTGTCGAAGGAGATCAGCGACAAATCGCGCGGCACGTTGAGCCCGCGATCGCGCGCCACTTCGAGCGTGGCGAGCGCCATCTGGTCGGAGGATGCGATGATCGCCGTGAGATCGGGAATGCGATCGAGCAGCGCGCGCGCCGCGCGGGTGCCGCTTTCGTAGCCGAAATCGCCCACTTCCAGCAGGCCTTCAAACGGCAGGCGATGCTCGGCCAGCGCGCGCTTCCAGCCCTCGACGCGCCAACCGGAAAGGCTGTATTGTGCAGGGCCAGCGATCATGGCGATGCGACGATGGCCGAGTTCGAGAAGGCGAGTGGTGGCCAGATGCGCCGCGCCTTCATCGCCCATCGTCAAGGCGATCCCCGGCCCCGGCGTCTTCGACCCGATCCGCGCGAAGGGAATGCCGCGCTCGGTCAACAAGCCGGTGATCAACGCGTTTTCCGAGTGCGGCGGGGTCAACACCACGCCGTCGGGCTGGAGCGCCGAAATCGCTGCGCCCAGCTCGCGCTCGACATGATCGGAATGGGTGTCGATCAGTTCCACCATCATGCGGTAACCGTGCTTCGAGCAGGTCAGGATCCCGCCCAGCAGCATCTGGTCGACCCAGTCGGTGCCACGCCGCTCGCGCCAATCGGCCAGCGTGCGCTCACGATCATTGATGGCAAGAATGATGTAGGAGCGCGATCCGCTCATGCGCTGGGCGGCGAGGCTGGGGACATAGCCCAGCCGCTCGATCGAGGCGCGCACCTTGTCGCGCAGCGCCGGGCGCACGTTGGGGCCGCCGTTGACCACGCGGCTGACTGTCTGGAGCGAGACGCCCGCGTCTTGCGCGACGTCCCTTATCGTCACTGACTTGCGCCCCCGCGCCATGGCCTTTCGTCTTTCCGTCTCGGCTAGATCATGCAGGCCCGCCCCCGTATCGGGTCACGGACGCAGCGATAAACCCTGATCCAATCGATTGCGAATTGCGCGGGAAACGTCTTACCCGCAACCCCTTTTGCGTTGTTTTCTTCGGACAAACGCCCACCCACAGCGAGATTGGCCATGATGTAGAACGGCCGATCGAAGGGCGCGGCGGGATTGCCACGGGCGAGCGGCGAGGCGGTGCTCCATTGCTCCGCCGAAACCGTGAGATGGACCCGGTCATCGACGAGAAAACGGATCAGTCCCTCGCCCCATTCGACCGCATAGACGTGGAAGTCGTCGGACGGCAGGGCAAGGTCCGGCAGCGCGGTGCGGCTGTCGACGACGCGGTTCTTGGGCGGGAAGTCCCCGAAATGCAGCGCGCTGAGGGTGCGGTTCTCGCCCCTCCCGCCCGCGCACAGCTTGCACTTGGCGCCGATATTGACCGCTTCGAGAATGTCGATCTCGCCCGAACGCGGCCAGGCGCCGTAGAGGTCTTCGGCCGGCATCATCCACACCGCCGGCCAGGTGCCCTGCCCCGCCGGCACCTTGGCGCGCACCTCGAAGCGGCCATAGCGCCAGGCGTGCAGGCCGCGTGTGCGCACCTTGCCCGAGGTGTAGAATTGCAGGATGTGCGGATTGGGATTCTCGGCAATCTCGGGCGGGCGCGCGGGGCCGGTGAAGCGCTCCTTGCGAGCCTTGAGCAGCAGCAGCCCGCCTTCCACCGCGATGTTTTCGGGCCGGTCGGTGTAGCACTGGCGCTCGAAATTGCCGCCGCCCCAGCACGATTCCTCGGGCGTCCACTTGCTGCGATCAAGCACCGTGCCATCGAATTCGTCGGCCCATACCAGCTCCCAGCCTCTGCCTTCGCGCGGGGCAAGTGGCTGCGGCGCCGGCTCGCCGGCCGCTCCCCCGAATAGCAGCAGGGCCACCGTCAGCGTAAATGCCTTCAGCAGCCCTGCAATCTTCAAGGTCTTTCCCTCAATCAGAAGTCGAAGCGCGCAAGGAAGGTGAAGCGACGATCATTGCGGAACGCGGAACGCTGCACCCGTGTCCCATCGAAGTCGATCACCTGCGAGGTGCGGAACACCTCGTCAAGCAGGTTCACGCCCTGCACCCCGAGCTTGATGCCCTGCTTGAGCGTCACGAAAACCGAGGCGTCAAGCTGCCCGGTCTCCTCGCCCCAGATCGGCGAGAACGGGAAGATGTCGTCCCGCGGCGTGATGACGAAGGCCGAACGCCAATTGTAGGCCGCACGGGCCGATAGCCAGTCCTTTTCGTAGAACAGCACCGCATTGACGGTGTGCTTCGAAATCCCGGCCAGCGGCTGCAAGGCGGCGAAATCGCCCTGATTGTTGGCAAGGTCGGTGTTGCGGAAGTCGCTGCCGTCGACGTAGGTATAGGTCAACTGCGAGCCTAGGCCGCTGAGGAAGCCGGGGAGGAAATCGTAGGTCTGCTGGTAGGCAATCTCGATCCCCTTCATCGTGCCGTCCTGGCGGTTGTCGGGGCCGTTCACCTCGACATCGAGATCCAGCCCGCTGGGGCTGACGAAATTGACAAGATCGACACCGTTGTTGACGATCCCCTTGATATCCTTTGCGAAGGCCGAAAGCGTCAGCGAGCCGACCCGGTCAAAATACCATTCGATCGAAAGGTCGTAGTTCCAGGACTGGATCGGGCGCAGGTTGCGGTTGCCGGTGAACAGCTGGAACAGCGGCCCGGTTTCCAGCGTCCCATCAGCACGCAGGTCGGCCGTGTTGTCAGCGATCGCGCCACCCGAGCGGAAGGCAGCCAGATCAGGCCGCGAAATGCCCTTCGAGACTGCCGCGCGGAACAGCAGGCCGTTGCCGGTATCGAGCAAGGCGTTGAAGCTCGGCAACCAGTTGTCGAAAGTCACCGCCCGGTCGTCGAGCACGATCTCGCCGGTATGGGCCGCCGCAAACTCCGCGAGGCGCGCCGAGGACAGGCTGCAGAAGGCCGGACGCTGTTCAGGCGGCAATTGCTGCGCCCGACCGCAAGCGGCGGTCACTTCCGAAAGCTGGGCCACACCGTCGCCGTTGCCGCCCGAGGACGGATCGTCGAAGAAGAAGGGGTTGGGAAAGCCGATCAGGCCCGCGGCACGCACTTCGGTTTCGATGTAGCGCAGGCCGACGTTTCCGATCAGCTTCCAGCCATTGTCGAAATCCGTGCCGTAATCGACCCGGGCATAGGCGGCCTTGGTGGTTTCCGCGACATTGCTGATCTCGTTCTCGCAGAACGGGGTGCACTGGCTGCTCTGGCCTGTCACCGCATTGGTGAAACTGCGGTTGTTGACCCCGAAGAACGGATTGGGCGTCTGCGAGAAGATGTTGATCTCGCGCGCCTGCCGCGCCGATTCGCCGGAAAGATATTCCCGCAAGAAGTTGTCAGCGCCGAAGAAATGCGCCCCGCCCGGCAGCGGTGCCGGCGCATTGCCGCGCTGGAAGCCATTGTCGAAGGGCGAACGCAGGTTCGCGTAGTTGGGGAAGTCATCGACATAGGCACCGCCGCCGATCGCGAATTCCTGACCGGGCAGGCCGGTGAAGAAACGGCCCGGCTGGAACCCGCCCGTGGCGGCACAACCCGGGCCCGCATTCCACGGCGCACATCCCGCGCGACCCGCCCACGGCGCCGAAAGGTTGCCCCAAGTGCTGAAGTTGGTGTCGCGGGTGGTCTGGTCACGCTCCGACCAACGCGCACCAAACTTGACCTGTTTGAAGAAGCCATCCTCGGAAATGTCGTATTCCGCATCGAACCGCGCGGTGTCGAGCTGGCCTTCGTTGCGGGCGAGCGAATCGAGCAGGAACCAGTAATAGGTGTTGCGGCCCGAGGTGAAGTAGTCCGAAGGCGCGCCCGGAGGTGCAAGGAACTGCACCTGCGGAACATTGCCGCTCATGTCGAGATCGATGTTCGCCCAGGTCGCCATGGTGCCGATGATCGAATCCTGCCGCAGATCGGATTCAATGTGCTGGACTTCGAAATTGACGCGGAAGCGATCGGTCAGGCTCCAGTCGATGTCGAGCGAGAAATCCTGCGTCATCGCGCGGGTTTCGCGCTCGAAGCGCAGCAGCTCCAGCGGAATGCCGCCGCGTCCGAAAGGATTGGCATAGGCATCGCCGATGCGCTGGCTGAGGACGCCGCGCTGGAAGATGCCGTTCGAGTCGAACTCCCAGGTGCTGCCCGCCGCCGGGACAGGGAACAGCGCGTCATCATTGACCAATGCGATCGCCGCGTTCTCCTTGGTGAAGAAGCGGGTTTCTGCGCGCAGCCATTCGGCGGTGACGAGAAAGCTGCGATCGGGGCTTTCATACTGGATCGCGCCCGAGACTGCCTCGCGGTCGCGCTCAAGATCAGTGGTTCGCACGCCCGCGCCCTTAGGCACGACGACCGCGTCAGCCGGCGGGAAGTTGGTCTCGTCGAACTGCGGGGAGCCGCCGAAGCCACCGCTGCCGACCGGACGGACGCGAAGGCAACCGCCGGCAAGCGAGGCGGGACGATAGCAGGGGTCACCCACCTGCGAGGCATCGGTGCGGCTGATCAGCTCCGACTTGGCATAGCCGATCTGGAAGCCGAGCGTACCGGCGTCGGTTTCCCAGGTGTTCGAGGCAAGCACCGAAAAGCCGGGCGACCATTCCTCTGCCAGATCGCCGACATTGGTTTCGATCGTGCCGCCGATGTGGAAGCCGGGCCGATCGAGCGGCTTGCGGGTCACGAGGTTTACGGTGCCCGCAATGCCGCCCTCGATCATGTCGGCGGTGAGGTTCTTGAACACTTCGACCCGCCCCAATAGTTCGGGCGAAACCTCGTTGAAATTGAGAACGGTACCACCATTGGCCGAAAAGATGTCGCGGCCATTGAGTTCGGAACGCACGTAGTTGAGACCGCGGATGATCACGCCCGTTCCTTCGACCGAGAAGCGATCGGGATCCGACGGCTTCTCGAAACGGCCGATATTGATGCCAGGCACGCGCTGGAGCGCCTCGGCAACCGAACGATCGGGCAGCGCGCCGATGTCCTCGGCGGTGATCACGTCAACGACAGTATCGGCGTTGCGCTTGATCGCCTGCGCCGACGACAGCGAGGCGCGGAAGCCCGAGACCACGATCTCCGGCTGGCCGGGATCGGCCGCGACCTCTTCGTCGGCGGGCTCTTCCGCATCCTGCGCCAGAGCCGGCGCGGCAGTGGCGGCCGAAATGGCGATCGCCGATGCGGTGCCCAGAGCGATCAGCCGCCGACGCGGCGCAACGCTTGCGTATTTCATGATCTTTCAACTCTCCCCATGCCCCGTGACAGATTCGTGCCGGTCACTGGTGTTTGCAGAGCCATTCGTAGCGCATATTGTTAGCGTTCTCAAGACTTGTAATCTGCGCGCCATATTGCATTCTGGCAACACTTCGCGGGGCGGCAGAATCCCGGAAAATCGGCTCGAAGGGGCCTTGCAGGGATTGGGTAATTATGGCGATTCAACAGATAATCATCGTCGGCGGCGGCACGGCCGGGTGGATGGCTGCTGCCGCTCTGTCGCGCCTGAAGGCCGGAAGGCCGCTGGAAATCACGCTGATCGAATCCGAGGCGATCGGCACGGTGGGTGTGGGCGAGGCAACGATTCCACCCTTCGTCGGCTTCAACCGGCTGCTCGGCGTGGACGAACGCGAAATGCTCGCGGCGGTGGGCGGCACCTTCAAGCTCGGCATCCAGTTCGAGAACTGGGGAAAGCTGGGCGACAGCTACATCCATCCCTTCGGCGCCTATGGCTATTCCATGGGCGGGATCAGCTTTCATCACGTGTGGCACCGCATGGCGCAGGGCGGCGACAAGCGCCCCATCCAGGTGTTCAACCTCGAAACCATGGCCGCCTATTTCGGCAAGTTCGCCCGCACCGAAGACTACAAGCGGGACGATCTTCCTCCGGTCAATTACGCCTATCATTTGGATGCCGGACGCTATGCGGCTTATCTGCGTCGCTTTGCCGAGGCGCGCGGCGTGGTGCGACACGAAGGCCGGATCAGCGGTGCGGCGCTCGATGGCGAGACTGGTTTCGTCACCGGCGTCACGCTCGAAGATGGTCGGCAATTGGCAGGCGATCTGTTCGTCGACTGCTCGGGGTTCCGCGGGTTGCTGATCGAGCAGGCGCTCAAGACCGGCTACGACGACTGGAGCCACTATCTGCCCTGCAACCGCGCCGTCGCCCTGCCCTGCCTGCGCGAGGACGGCAGCCCGCCCCCGCCCTTCACCCGCGCCACCGCGCATACCGCCGGCTGGCAATGGCAGGTGCCGCTCCAGCACCGGAACGGCAACGGCCATGTCTATTGCTCAAGCTACATGGAAGACCAGCAGGCGCTCGACATCCTGCTCGGCAATATCGCCGGCAAACCGCAGGCCGAACCCAATTGGCTGCGCTTCGTGACGGGGCGCCGCCGGAAGTTCTGGAACAAGAACGTCATCGCGCTGGGCCTTGCAGCGGGCTTCATGGAGCCGCTGGAATCCACCTCGATCCACCTTATCAACACCGGGATCGACAAGCTGATCTCGCTGCTGTCATTGGACGGCGTCACGCAGGCGCAAGAGGATGCCTTCAACCGTCTGACGGGGCGCGAATATGCCCGCATCCGCGATTTCCTGATCCTCCACTACAACGCCACCCAACGCACAGATTCCGACTTCTGGAACTATGTGCGCACCATGGAGGTGCCCGACACGCTGACCGAGAAGATCGAGCTCTTCAAGGCCAACGGCCAGATCTTCCGCGAAGAGGACGAGCTGTTCACCGAAACCAGCTGGGCAGCGGTGATGATGGGGCAGGGGATCCGCATGGGCGGGCACAATGCCATGGCCGACGCGCTCGATCCGGCCCAAACGCGCAGGGAAGTGGACGAGATGGAGAAGTCGATCCGCTACCTCGTCCAGCACATGCCGGGCCACGGCGATTACCTGAAGCGCTATTGCCCCGCGCCCATGGCGGCGTGAGGCTTTCGCCTAGAGCACCAGCCCCGCCAGCGCCCGGCCCGATAACCAAGCGCCTTCCACGCGCGGGGAATGCAGCCAGTCGCCCGCGAGCCCGATCCCCCGTGCGGCGTCATGGCGCGCCCCCTCGCCCGCCAGCGCGGCGGGCAGGGCGTAGAGCCAGCGGTGCGCGTCGAGATGCGCCGGGGCGACCGGCGCGGCACCGGTGGCGGCGAAGAAATCGGCGAGCAGGGTTTCGGCCACGCGCTCCTTCGGGCAGTCGAGCAGCGCGCGGCTGCGCTGCGGGCTGGCGTGGATCACCCATGCCTCAGCACCTGCGCGGCCCGGCTTGGCCGAATTGCGCGCAGCCCAGCTGACCGGGCCGGTCTCGCTGCGAAAGGTATCAGCCAGCACGAGCGGTGCGGCAAAGACCGCCATCACCGCCCAGCACGGCGCAGAAGCGACGCCAGCCGCCAGTGCCGCAAGCTCCGGCGCGGGTTCGGCCAGCAACATCGCGGCCTGCTCAGCGGGCACGGCGACGAGCACCTGAGCGGCAGTGAAGCACGCCTTTCCGGCATCGACCCGCCAGAGCGCGCCATTGCGCACCAGTCGCTCGGCCCGCACGCCCCAACGCACGTCAAGCGCCTGCGCCATGGCGCGCAAGGGCGCGTTCATCCCCGGCACGCCGACCCACGCGTCCGGCCCTGCCGCAGGCCAGCGCGCAGCCACGCCAGCCGCCTCCCATCCGGCCACCGCCGCGCGGAAAGCGGGATCGCGCGCGGTGAAATATTGCGCGCCATGATCGAAGCTCACGGTTACCCCCGCCAGCTCGATCCGTCGCGCGGCCATCCTCCCGCCGGGACCACGGCCCTTGTCGAGCACGGTGACTGCGGCACCATTGCGGCTGAGTTCGCTGGCACAGGCAAGGCCCGCCATGCCACCGCCGATGACGAGAAAGTCGCTGAAATGTCCGTCCATCCCGCGCCAACGCATGGGAAGCCGGACAGTTTCAGGGCGCCGAGCGCGGCGGCTTTGCCTCGGCCAGCACCAGCGCAAAGCGGCCTTCGCTGTCGGTCCAGCGCGCGCATGGATCCCAACCTCCCGCCGCCAGCAGCATCTGGCCCGATCGCTTGGTGAACTTGTGGCTGTTCTCGGTATGGATTGTCTCGCCCGCCGTCATCGCGAAGCGCTGACCACTGACGGTGAAGCTCACATCGCGCTGGGCCACCAGATGCATCTCGATCCGAGCGAAGCGATCGTTCCAGCGCGCCTGATGGGCAAAGGCGGCAACCGGAATGTCGGCGTCGAGCTCGCGGTTGATGCGGTGCAGCAGGTTGAGATTGAAGCGCGCCGTTACGCCTGCGGCATCGTCATAGGCGGCAATCAGCGTTCTCTCGTCCTTCACCAGGTCCATGCCGATCAGCAGCAGCGCCCCTTCGCCCAGCGTCTCGCGCATCGAGCGCAGCAGATCGGTCGCGGTGCGGGCGATCATGTTGCCGATCGTCGATCCGGAAAAAAAGCCAAGCTTGGGCAGCCCTTCGACCTCGGCGGGCAGCTCCACCCGTCGCATGAAATCGGCCTCGACCGGATAGACCGGCAGGCCGGGGAACTTGGCCGCCAGTTCCGCCGCCGCCGCGCGCAGGAAATCGCCTGCAATATCGAGCGGGACATAGGCCGAAGGAGCTATCGCCGAAAGCAGCAGAGGGGTTTTGACCGAGGAACCAGAGCCGAACTCCACCACCACCCGCCCCGGTCCGATCAGCCGGGCGATATGCTCGGCCTGCCCGCGCAGGATCTCGGCCTCGGCGCGGGTGAGGTAATATTCGGGCAGCTGCGTGATGTCCTCGAACAGGCGCGATCCGGCATCGTCATAGAACCAGCGCGCCGGAATGGCCTTCTGCGGCTCGGCCAGCCCGGCGAGCACATCGGCGCGAAAGGCCAGATCGATCCCCCCGGCATCGCGCTCGACCAGCTTGAGCCCCTTGCCTGTCGTCATCTCACGCATCCTTGGCCAGCCTGAGGCCGGTGAACTGCCAGCGCTGGTGGGGGTAGAAGAAATTGCGGTAGGTGGCGCGGGAATGGCCGCGCACCGTGGCGCAGCTCGCGCCGCGCAGCACCACCTGCCCGCTCATGAACTTGCCGTTATATTCGCCCACCGCCCCCGCGGCGACCCGGAATCCGGGATAGGGCAAATAGGCCGAACGGGTGAACTGCCAGCCATCGCCGAACAGCCCGGCGCTGCCCTGCGGCATCGGGGGCGCGGCCCCATCGAGCTGCGTGCCCGCGGCTGGATCATGGCTCGCGGCGATCGCCTCCCATTCGAACTCGGTCGGCAGGCGCGCGCCGGCCCAGGTGGCAAAGGCATCGGCCTCGTAGAACGAGATGTGGGTGACGGGCGCATGGGGATCGCGCGATTGCCAGCCCTGATGGGTAAAATACCGGTCATCGCGCCAATAGAGCGGGGCGGTGATGCCCTCGCGCTGCACCCAGGCCCAGCCATCGGCAAGCCACAGGCGCGGATCGGCATAACCACCGTCGGCAATAAAGGCCTCCCACTCCGCATTGGACACCAGACGATCGGCGAGCGCGAAAGGTTCGAGCAGCACTCGGTGGCGCGGGCCCTCGTTGTCGAAGGCGAAACCGGCGCCGTCATGGCCAATCATTGCCATCCCGCCAGGGTGCTGGTGCCACGCGGGCGGGCCTGAGGCCGCTACGGCAGGCGGCGGCGCACCTTCCCACATCGCCGGTCCGAGCGGATTGCAGAACAAGGCATGTTTGATGTCGGTCAGCAGCAGTTCGATATGCTGCTGCTCGTGCGCAATGCCGAGCGAAATCATGGGCGCAAGCGCCGGATCATCGAGCAGCGGCGTCATCGCCTCGGTTACCGCCGCGCGCCATTCGAGCACCTCGACGAGGCTGGGCCGCGAGAGCAGCCCGCGCGCAGAGCGGGCAATACGTGGCCCTTCGGCCTCGTAATAGGAGTTGAACAGGAACGGCCAGTCGTCACGATGGAGACGGTAGCCCGGCAGATGGTCGCGCAGCAGGAAAGTTTCCCAGAACCACGTGGTGTGCGCCAGATGCCACTTGGCGGGGCTCGCGTCCGCCATCGACTGCACGCAAGCATCGGCATCGCTAAGCGGTGCCGCCAGCGCCTCGGTGAGCGCACGAGTGGCATGGAACCGGGCTGCAATATCGCCCCCGATCACGCTTTCGCTGGCACCGTGTCGCTCGCAGCGCGCCACACGCGTCTCCTTCCGCCTTGCGCCGGACAAATGTTTCATGCCCGCCTGCGGTTACACGCAAAAGACGCAAGGCCACGCGCAGGCTATCGGAAAAAGACCGCAAGGATCAAGTTTTTTTTGCGGCCAGACGAGGCTAGGCCGCGTCGGCGCTGATCTCGGCCTCGCGTCCGCCTGCTGCGGCGTTGAGCATTTCCGCAACCAGAAATGCCAGCTCAAGCGATTGCTCGGCGTTGAGACGCGGGTCGCAATGTGTGTGATAGCGATCGCCAAGGCGTTCCTCGGTAATCGCCACGGCACCGCCGACGCATTCGGTGACATCCTGACCGGTCATCTCGATATGGATACCGCCCGGGTGCGAGCCTTCGGCGCGGTGAACCGCAAAAAAGCCCTTCACCTCCTTGAGGATGCGATCGAATGGACGGGTCTTGAAGCCGGTTTCCGATTTCACGACATTGCCGTGCATCGGATCACAACTCCACACCACCGGGTGTCCTTCGCGCTGCACCGCGCGCACGAGCCGCGGGAGTCCTTCCTCGATCTTGTCATGGCCGAAGCGGCTGATCAGCGTGATCCGCCCCGGCTCGCGCCGGGGGTTGAGATCGTCCAGCAGGCGGAGCAGCACATCGGGTTCGAGCGAAGGCCCGCACTTCATGCCGATCGGATTGCCAATTCCGCGCGCATATTCGACATGCGCGCTGCCGGGGAAGCGCGTGCGGTCACCGATCCACAGCATGTGCGCGCTGGTCGCATACCAATCGCCCGTCAGCGAGTCCCTGCGCGTCATCGCCTGCTCGTAGGGCAGCAGCAGCGCCTCGTGGCTGGTGTAGAAGCTGGTGCCCTTGAGCTGCGGCACCGTTTCGGGATCGACCCCGCAGGCCTCCATGAAATCGAGCGCTTCGCCAATCCGGTCGGCCATCTCGGTGAACTTCTCGGTCCATGGGGTGCGGCCCATGAAGTCGAGCGTCCACTGGTGGACCTGCCTGAGGTTGGCATAGCCCCCGCCCGCGAAGGCGCGCAGCAGGTTGAGCGTGGCAGCGGCCTGCGAATAGGCCTTCACCATCCGCGCCGGATCATTGCGGCGGCTGACCGGATCGAACTCGATGCCGTTGATATTGTCACCAAGGTAGCTCGGCAGGGTCACGTCGCCGATCGTCTCGGTCGGCGAGGACCGGGGCTTGGCGAACTGGCCCGCCATCCGCCCGACCTTCACCACCGGGCGCTTGGAGGCGAAGGTCATCACAACCGCCATCTGGAGCAGCACCCGGAAAGTGTCGCGGATATTGTTGGGGTGGAATTCGGCGAAACTCTCGGCACAGTCCCCGCCCTGCAGCAGGAAGCCGTGGCCACGCGCGACCTCGGCAAGCTCGGCCTTGAGCGCGCGCGCCTCGCCCGCAAACACCAGCGGAGGATAGGACGACAGGGTCTTTTCCGCCTCGGCCAGTGCGGCCGCGTCCTCGTAATGCGGAAGATGCCGCGCTTCGTGCGACTTCCAGCTCTCCGGGGTCCAGGTCTCAGGCACGTTCAAACTCTTTCCATCCACGTCTCGCGCGCAAGGCTTGCACGGGGGCGCCCGCTACAGGAGGCGCCTTTCAATTGTAAAGCCGCAATGCCTCTTGCGACAACTTTATTTCACCCTCGCCCAGATCGGCAGGCGCGTTCAGTGGCCTGCCGCCGCGGGCCGCACGAGGCGCAGACTCGCCGCTCCGCGCGCCGGCGACTCGGCCAGCTGCTGGCCTTCGGGAAGGATCGCCAGCTTGAAGGGCACCCCCTTGGCGAAGTAGCGATCGGCGAGGAACTGCATCACTTGCGGGCTGGTCTGCGAGTAATCCGCCAGCAGTGTGCGCAGCAGCGCGGCGCGCCGGGGGTCGCTGGTCGCACCTTCGAGGTTGTAAAGCCAGAACTGGTTGCCGGTCGAAGCGCGGCGGATCAGCTGGGCGAGCGGTTCGGTGACCCGCGCCAGCTCGTCGGCGGTGGGCGGGTTGGCGGCCAGATCCTTGGCGATGCGGTCCGCCTCGGCGAAGAACAGCGGCACGAATTCGGGTTCAAGCTGGGCCAGCGCGGTGATCCGCCCGCCGCTGGGCAGGTCTTCGGGCCACTTGGAGAAGACCTGCGGTGAATAGCTCGCCCCGGCGCGTTCGCGCAGGGCGTCGAGCAGGCGGTTGTTGAACAGCTGGGTGAGGATTTCGAGCTGCCGGCTCTCGCGCAGGGAAGCGACTCCGCCGCCGCTCGGCCAGGCAACCACCGCGGCGGCCTGATTGGCATCGCCGCGATGGGTGACGATGACAGGCTTGTCAGGTGTCGGCGCGAAGGCCGGAACCCGCGCGGCGACCTCGTCCGGGATGGGGTCGCGCGGCGGCAACGCGCCGAAGGTCTTGCGTAGCTGCTCGACAACCGCCGGCTTATCGAACTCCCCGAACACCAGCACCTCGACGGCGCCTTGCTTCAAGAGCGGCTCCCACACCTTGCGGAAGCCCTCGGGCGTGACCCCTTCGAGGGCCTTGGGATCGGGCGTGGCGAAACGCTGGTCGCCGCCGGTCACAAGAAATTCGAGATCGCGGTTGAGCACGCCGCCGGGGCTGGTCGAATAGGTGTTGTAGGCAAGCTCCGCCGCCGCCTTGGCGCGGATCACCGGCTCGGCATCCCAGCGCGGCATCCCAAGCTTGGCCGCGAACAGGTAGAGCTGGTCCGCGACATCATCCGAACGGGTCTGCGCGGTGAGCGTGAAGACCGCATCGTCGATGGCAAAGTCGAAGCCCAGCTTGCGGCCCGTCGCCAGCCGATCAAGCTCGTTCTGGCCCAGTTCGCCCAGTCCCGATCCGACCAGCGCCGCCTCGCCGATTGTGGCATAGACCGCATTGGCAGCATCGAAAGCGCGGTAGCCCGCACCGAACCTTACCCGCACCGTCACGCGGCCGGGTTCGGCATCATTGGCCCACAATAGCGCCTTGACGCCATTGGCGAATTCGACCTGCTCGATCTCCAGCACACCCAGCGGCTTCTGGCTGGTGATGGTGCCGGGCGGGCCCACGGCGGGCAGATCGGCAAAGGAGATGCTAGCCGCGGCCAGCCGCGCGCTGCCATCCACCTTGGCCTCGCTCGCCAGCGCCAGCCTGAGCGCGGCGACATCGGCCTCGCCCGCCTGCGGCGTGACATAGACCGCGCGCGTCACCACACCTTCAAACAGCTTCTGCGTGTGCGCCAGCACTTCGGCCGGATTGCGCCGCGCCTTCATCCCGCGAAACACGTCGAGCACCACCTGCGGCGCGGCGACGGTCTCGCGGATATCGACCGCGTTGACGAGATTATTGGCAAGGTTCGATCCTGACTGGACGCTGGCCTGCTCGACCTCGTTGGCGAAGACGACCTCAAGTTCAGCGGCCTCGCGATCGATCTCCTCCTGGGTCGGGGGATTGACCAGCGCATCGGCAATCACGCTGCGGACATCGGCGAGCGCGGCCTGCCAGTCATTGTTGAGCGGCGCGAAGGTGACGAAGGTGGCATCGACCGAGCGCGAGACATCGTCCTGCTGGACTTGCGCATAAAGATAGCTGCCGCCGCCGCGCGCGCGGGCTTCGAGCCGGCGGTTGATGATTGCCTGTGCGATCGCGTCGAGCAGCAGGCCCTCGTTGTAGGCGATGGTGTCATTCACCGGCCGCCACGGACGCATCACCGCATAGGTCAGACTGCGCGGCAGATCGGGTTCGACTCCGATCGCCAGTTCCCCGATCGGGGCGGAACCGCCCGGTGCGGTGACAGCCTCGGCGGGCGGAGCAGGATCCCCGAAATCGGGCGCGACCCCCGGCTTGCCGGTGCCCTTCCAGTCTCCGAACCACTGTTCCACCAGCCCTGCCAGCACCATCGGATCGGCATCGCCGGCGACGATGATGGTGGTGTTTTCCGGGCGATACCAGCGATCGTAGAAGGCCTTCACGCTCCGTCCGCGCGCAGCCTTGAGCGTCGCGTCGGTGCCGATCGGATTGCGCATCGCAAGCCGCTGTCCGGCGAAGAAGGTGCTGCGGGTGAGATCGGCCATGCGCTGCCCGGCCCCGCCGCGTTCGCGTTTTTCGGCCAGCACGATCGGGCGTTCGGCATCGACATTGGCATCGTTCAGCACCGGCGCGCGGATCATGCCCGAAAGCAGCTTGAAGCTCTCCGCGAGCTTGGCAGTGTTCGCATCGGGAATGTCGAGCTTGTAAACCGTGTGGGTCGGGGTGGTTTCGGCATTGGCATCGCTGCCGAAGGTTGCGCCCAGCCGCTGCCAGGCGGCAATCGCCTCGCCCGGCCCGAGATACTTGCTTTCGCGGAACAACAGGTGCTCAAGCAGGTGGGCAAAACCCTGTTCGTTGTCCTCCTCGTGCATCGACCCGGCATCGATCCGCACCCGGATCGAGACCTGGCGCGGCGGTACGCCATTGTTGCGGACAGCGTAGCGCAGCCCGTTCTCCATTTCGCCGAACAACCACTTGTCATCTACGGGAACGTCCGAGCCGCGATAAAGCCATGGCACGATTTCGCCGGTCTGGAGCGCCTTGGGTGCGGGCACCGAGGGGCTGGCCGGTGCGGTCTGGGCAGGGAGCGTGCTGGCCTGCTGGGCGAGCAGCGGCTGAACCAGCATGAAGGGGGCAAGCAGGAGGGCGAGAGCGCGACCGGCGCGGGTGAACGGCATCATAAGGCGGCTTATAGGGCGGCAAAATGTGAAGCGATAGTGAATGCGCGCGGCGGCGGTGCAGCGACCGATGCGCGCTTGAAATCGGACAAAATCGGTCTTAAATGCCTCGCCATGTTCATCGAAACCGAAACCACGCCCAACCCTTCCGCGCTCAAGTTCATTCCCGGTCAGGCGGTCATGGTCTCGGGCACCCGCGAGTTCGCCACGCCCGAAGCCGCCGAGGCCAGCCCGCTGGCGCAGGCGATCTTCGATACGGGTGAGGTGGTGAACGTGTTCTTCGGGGCCGATTTCGTCACTGTTACCGCTGCGCCAGGAGCGGATTGGACCACGCTGAAGCCGCAAGTAATCGCGATTCTGCTTGATCACTTTGTCTCGGAAGCCCCGCTGTTTGCGCCGATGCAGGACAACGGCATCGCGGTCCCGCGCGAGGACGAAGCCGTGGTCGAAGAGCGCCCCGAGGACGCGGAAATCATCGCCGCGATCAACGAATTGCTGGAAACCCGCGTGCGCCCTGCAGTCGCGGGCGACGGGGGTGATATCGCCTATCGCGGTTTCCGCGACGGGGTGGTCTATCTCACGTTGCAAGGCTCGTGCTCGGGCTGTCCGTCGAGCACCGCGACCTTGAAACAGGGCATCGAGGGGCTGCTGAAACACTACGTCCCCGAAGTCACCGAAGTGCGCGCGGCCTGAGCCATGCAGTTCCACGATAACGTGCTCTGCGCCGAGGCGCTTGCGCAGCTGTTCAACGAAGCGCGCAGCTACAACGGCTGGCTCGACAAGCCCGTGCGCGACGAGCAGCTCCATGCGATCTGGGACCTCGTCAAGATGGCCCCCACGTCCGCCAACATGCAGCCGGCGCGGATCGTTTGGGTCAGGTCGGCCGAGGCCAAGGCCAGGCTCGCTGACTGCGTGATGGAGGGCAATCGCGCCAAGGTGCTCGCCGCCCCCGTGACCGCGATTATCGGATACGATATCGACTTTCATGAGGAATTGCCCTGGCTGTTCCCGCATACCGATGCCCGAAGCTGGTTCGAGGGCAACGAGGCGGGCCGCGAGGAAGCGGCATTGCGCAATTCCTCGTTGCAAGGCGCCTATCTCATCCTCGCCGCGCGCGCGCTCGGGCTTGATTGCGGGCCGATGTCGGGCTTCGATCCCGCGGCAGTCAACGCCGCGTTCTTCGCTGATGAGCCGCGCCACCGGGTCAATTTCATCTGCTCGGTCGGCTATGGCGATCCGGCCAGCATCTTCGATCGTTCGCCGCGCCCCGATTTCGCCCGCTTCAATCGCATCGTCTGACGCGCATCTCACCGCTTGCGCCCGCACGCGCCCTGAGGCAGGGCGCGGCTATGCGGATACTCGCGATCGAAACCGCTTCCGAGGCCTGCTCCGTCGCCCTGTTCGAGAGCGGCGCGATGATTGCGCGCGACCATCGCCTGATCGGGCGCGGCCATGCCGAGGCACTGGTGCCGATGATCGCCGCCCTGCCCGCCAAAGGCCGCGCCGAACGCATTCTCGTCAGCCTCGGCCCCGGCAGCTTCACCGGTGTCCGGATCGGCCTCGCCACCGCCCGCGCGCTCGCCTTCGCCTGGGGGGCCGAGGTGCTGGGCTATCCCACCCTTGCACTGATCGCGGCGCAGGCGCAGGTGCAGTGTCCCGGTACGCCGCTGACCGTGTGCATCAATGGCGGGCATGGCGAATGGTTCGTGCAGGATTTTGCCGCGGGCCAACCCGCCGGAGAGCTGCTTTCGCTGGCGCCCGACGCGGCGCTGGCGCGCGGCGCGCAGGCGATGATTGCCGGCAACCGCGCACGCGCCTTTGCCGAACTGTTAGGGGGCAGTCCCCGCGTGCTCGACCTTAACCCCGACGCGGCCGAAGCCGGACGGATCCCGCAAACCCTGCTTACCCCTCACCTAGCCCCGATCTACGGCCGCGCGCCCGATGCCACACCGATGGCGGAGCCGGCGCGCGCATGACCCCCTCGCCTTTCCTTCTCGATCGGATCATGGCGGTTATGGAGGCGGCCTTCGATCCTGCCTATGGCGAGGCGTGGAACCGGCGCCAGGTGGCCGATGCCCTGTCGATGCCGAGCACCCATGCGCTGGTGGTCGATGGCGATGGCGAACTGCTGCCGGAAGATCTCGCCAGCCCGCGTGCGCCGGCGGGTTTTCTCCTGAGCCGCCATGTTCTCGACGAGGAAGAATTGCTGCTCATTGCGGTGATGCCTAGCTGTCGCGATCGCGGGATCGGCACAATCCTGATCAACCGCCTGTTCGAGGCGGCGCGGGCGCGCGGGATTTCCCGCATCTATCTGGAAATGCGGCGTGGCAATCCGGCACTGCACCTCTATCGCAAGCTCGGGTTCGAGCCGATCGGTGAGCGACCCAACTATTACCGCATGGCAAATGGCGAGCGGATCGACGCGATTACTTTCGGACGATCAATCTAGTTGATCGCGATCCGTATTATTCTTGGCCATGAGTATAAACTCGCAGTTGCAATTCAAGGTCGGTTCAGCCATGGCCCGATAATCCAAGATAACAAAATATCGAAAGAGGAACTGGTGATAGCCATGGAAGTCGCAATGAAAGAAACACTTATTACGCTGACGAGCGATATCGTCGCGGCGCATGTCAGCAACAATGATGTCGCAGTGTCCGAACTGCCGGGCCTGATTACCAGCGTTTACGCCGCGCTCGCCAGCCTGGGCGAAACCCCGGTGGTCGAAGAACCCAAGCCGCAACCTGCAGTTGCGGTGCGCAATTCGGTCAAGCCGGATTACATCGTCTGCCTTGAAGACGGCAAGAAGCTGAAGATGCTCAAGCGCTATCTTCGGACCAATTACAACATGTCCCCCGAAGAATACCGTGCGCGTTGGGGACTGCCGGCCGACTATCCGATGGTCGCTCCGAACTATGCCGAAAAGCGCCGTGATCTCGCCAAGAAGATCGGTCTCGGGCGCAAGCCCGGCACACCTGCGCCCTCGCGCCGTGCCAGGAAGACCGCCTGAACGGCCAGCGCCTGGCGGCTCTGTTGAGATGCCGGCTTGCCAGCTTGAGCAAGCGGCCCCGTCTCTATAAAGATGAGGGCGCCGTGCTATGCATCGGCCCCCACTGCGGGCCGCGCCCGCTTGGCGATGGAGCTGTCATTGAGCCAGAAGATCGACCTTGAGCAATTGTGCGCCGAAAAGGGCCTGCGCATCACCGAACAACGCCGCGTGATCGCCAAGGTACTCTCGGAAAGCGACGACCATCCCGATGTCGAACTGCTGCATGCGCGCGCCTCGGCGGTCGATCCCAAGATCTCGATCGCCACGGTCTACCGCACTGTGCGCCTGTTCGAGGAAGCCGGGATCCTCGATCGCCACGATTTTGGCGACGGGCGCTCGCGCTATGAGCCCGTGCCTGAAGCGCATCACGATCACCTGATCGATGTGGAGACCGGCAAGGTTCTGGAATTCGTCGATCCCGAAGTCGAAGCGCTCCAGCGCCAGATCGCCGAACGGCTGGGCTACCGGCTGGTCGATCACCGCATGGAGCTTTACGGCGTCCGGCTCTCGCGTGACGACTGACGAGAGCTTGCGCGCGGCGGCCGCGCGGGGCGAGAACACACCCCTGTCACCGATGGGCTGGCTGCGCCTGACATTGCGAGCGCTGGCGTTGATCGGGCTGCTGCTGGTATTCGTGCCGCTGCACTATCTCTACCGCGCCCTGGCCTATGGCTCGCCCTTCCCGATGCTGTTCCTGCGCTATGCCGCGCGGGTCTGCGGGGCCAAGGTGGAGGTGATCGGCACGCACCTCAGGCGCGACGTGGTCTATATCGCCAATCACCTCTCGTGGGTGGATATCCTTGCGCTTGCGGGTGCAAGCGGCACCGCCTTCGTCGCCAAGGCAGAACTGGCCGACGCGCCGCTGGTTGGCTGGCTGGCGAGGCTCAACCGCACGGTATTTGTCAAGCGCGAGCACCGCATGGGCGTGGCCGAGCAGATCAACGCTCTCAAGGAAGCGCTGGTCGATAACTGGTCGGTGACGGTCTTTCCGGAAGGCACCACCACCGACGGCCAATCGCTGCTGCCGTTCAAGACCTCCATGCTTTCGGTGCTCGAACCGCCGCCGCCCGGCGTGCTGGTGCAGCCGGTGGTGCTCGATTATGGCCCGGTTGCCGAATGGATCGGCTGGATTGGCGAGGAGGGCGGGCTCAACAACGCCAAGCGTGTCCTCTCGCGCAAGGGCACCTTCCGCCTGCGGCTCTACTTCCTCGAACCCTTCAGCCCCGAGGACTTCCGCGGGCGCAAGGCAATCGGCCAGGAGGCGCGCCGCCGGATCGAGGAGGCGCTGGTTGCAATCCTGGAAAAGCCCCTGCGTCCCTTCGCGCACGCAGTTGCCCCGGTGCGCTACGCGCCCAAATCCGAGGTGGCACAGTAGCCCCTAAAGCCCCGCGCGCACCAGCCAGTCGTGAAAGATCCGCACCGGGCGGCTTTCCAGCGCCACGGGCTTGCACACGAACCAGTAGGAATAGGGGCTTTCCACCGGCTTGCCCGGCAGGTTGGTGAGGCGGTTGTCGTTTGCGCGACGAAGGTGATCGTCGTGCATGATCGCAATGCCGAGGCCCTGCGCGGCTGCCTCCAACATGAGAGCGCCCGAATCATAGTGATCGATCGCTGCCGGATCCATGCTCTCCAGCCCGTTGGCCTTCTTCCACGCAACGAAGCTCTCGGGCAGTTCGTTGTGGATCAGGAAGGTTTGCTTGGCCATCACCTCTGGGGTGATCTCGGAGCCGATGCTGCGCGCGGTGTCCTTCGAGCAGATCGCATGGACGAGATTGTGATCGAGCCGCACCGCGTGCAGCCCGCTCGCCGGCCCGCGTGACAGGATGATCGCGGCATCGAGCGTATCACCCACCCGGTCCTCGAGATGCGGCGCGGTGTCGATGTCGATGTGCAGCAGCGGATGGCGCTTGCGCAATTCGCCAAGCCGCGGAAACAGCCGCTGGCTGCCGAACATCGGGAGCACGCCGAGCCTCAGACGCAGCAGCGCGATATTGTCCGACTGGCTCTCCACCGCACGGGCCAGCGCCTCCATGTGGGGATTGACCGCCTCGTAGAAGGCTTGGCCCTCATCGGTCAGCTGCATCGACTGGCGCGCGCGGGTGAACAGCTTCTTGCCGACGAATTCCTCGAGATTGCTGATCCGCCGCGACAGCGCCGAGGGAGAAAGCCCGATCTCCTCCGCGGCCGCCCTGGCGGAGCCGAGCCGCACCGTGCGCATGAAGGCTTCAAGCGCGCGCAGGGGGGGCAGGCGACGTGCGGGCATCACTATTCTCCATTTTTGCAGGAGATACGCACGAAACGCGTTTGGGATGCAAAGAATCGAAGAAAAAATACGTAGTCAACCGCGGGGTTGCGCCTACTGCACCTCTTCCTCGCGCGCCGGCCGATGAAGCCTGAGCCGCGTGACATGGGTTTCATCGCCCGCGGTGACTTCGATCCGCCATCCGCTGGGATGTTCGAGCACCGTGCCCACCGCCGGGACAGCCTCGGCCAGCACGAAGGCAAGGCCGCCCAGCGTATCGACAGCTTCCTCGACCTCGGCGAGGCGCGGGTCAACCATTTCGGCGACATCTTCGAGCTCGGCGCGGGCATCGCAGTCCCACATCCCCTCGCCGATCGGAACGATCAGCGCCTGCGGGGCATCGTCATGCTCGTCTTCGATCTCGCCGACGATTTCCTCGACCAGGTCCTCGATGGTGATAAGTCCGTCGGTACCCGAAAACTCGTCGACCACGATCGCCAGATGCACCCGCTTGGCGCGCATGTCCGCCAGCACGTCGAGCGCGCCACGCGCCTGGGGCACGTAGAGCGGCTGGCGTAGCAGCGTGGTCCAATCCTCGGGCGGCGGTGACCCCTTGGCAATGATCGGAAATACGTCCTTGATGTGGATCATGCCGATCACGTTATCAAGCGTCTCGCGATAGACCGGCATCCGCGAATGGCCGTGCTCGGAAAAGGCGGCGACCAGTTCGGCCCAGCTGATCGAAGCCTCTACCGCGATGATCTCGCCGCGCGGCACCGCGACATCATCGGCATCGTGTTCGGAGAAGTGGAGCAGGTTGCGCAGCATCTGCCGCTCGACCCGCGAAAGGTCTCCGCGCGCGTGGCTGTCGTGCTCCGCGGCGGCCGAGCCATTTTCGTCCTCGTGTTCGTCGATCGCTTCCTCGAGCTGTTCGCGCAAGGAGCGCGCGCCTTCCAGACCGAGGATCTTGCGCAGCGCAGACCAGAGCCCGCTGCTACTCTCCGCGTCTCCCGATTGAGATGCGGATGATGGGGAATCGGCCATGGCCCTCGACAATGCTCCTCCTGTTGTCATGCGCCATATGGGTCAGCGATGCCCAGTTTGGCAAGTATGGCGGTCTCCAGCGCCTCCATCGCCTCGGCCTCGGCCTCGCAATTGACATGGTCATGGCCGGCCAGATGCAGCAAGCCATGGACGATGAGATGCGTCGCATGATCTGCGAGGCTGATCCCCTTCCCCGCCGCCTCGCGCGCGCAGGTTTCATGGGCCAGCGCGATGTCGCCGAGCATGACCGGCGGGCCGTCGGCGCCAAGCCCGGCAAGCTCCGTGCGCTCCAGCATCGGGAAGCTGAGCACGTTGGTGGGCTTGTCGCGCCCGCGCCATTCGCGGTTGAGCGCGTGGACTTCGGCATCCGAAGTGAACAGCAGGCTGACGACAAGGCGCGGGTTCGCAAGGCAAGGCTCACCCTCGCCCGCCGCTGCGGCGGCGCGCTCGGCCAGCGCGTCCCATTCGCCTTCGGGCCAATCCTCGATGTCGATATCCAGCTGCACCCCGCGCCCATAGCGCGGAACGCCGCCGGTGCAAAAGGCGCTTGCCGCAGACGCATTTTCTGTTGCGCTCCGGGCCGCGCAAATGCGAGCAATCCGGTGTAACGGTCCGGGCATCGTCCGGGCGTCGAGGGGGTAAAGAATGCACCGCAAATTCTTCGTGATCGCCGCGGGGGCCGCGAGCCTCCTGACCAGTCCCGCGCTGGGCCAGTCCCCGGCCGACCGGCCGCCCCCCGATCTTCCCCTGCCCGATCTCACGCCCGCCAGCGCCGAGGAAGAAGCCGCCGCCCTCGCATGGCTGGGCCAGGCCGCCACACCCTTCGACCCTTCCGCCTAGGATTCGGCGACGCTGGCCCCGCTTTGTCGACTGGCTGGTCGATGCGCCGCTTCCCGAAACCGAGCGCGCGCTTGCCGCCAGCCAAGCGCTCGCGGCCTGGTTCGACACAGCGCCCGAGGCCGCGCGCGGCGTGGTCTGGGCGCATGACAGCCATATGATCGAGGACCTGCCCGAGATTGCCGAGATGTCCGGCTTCGTGACCGTCGGCACGGTGCTGCGCGAGAAGCTGGGCGAAGATTACGCCAGCGTCGGCTTCAGCTGGTCGCAGGGGGCATTCCGCGCAACGAGAATGACCGAAGGCGGCAATCTGATGATGGCCTTACAGAGCCAGACGTTCGAACCGTTCAATCTCCCCAACAATCGCCCGGGCGATCTGGGCAATGTGTCCGACCGCACCGACCACAAGGCGCTGTGGATGGATCTTGCCGCGCTGCCGGCAGGACGGGCCCGTGGCCAGCTAGGCCGGCCGGCCCTATTGGCGCGGCTGGTCCGGCTGGATCGCAAATCCCGAGACCTGGCAGGTGACCAATCTCGACATGGGCGAGTTTTCGGTGCCGGTGCGCGTGGGACACGACGTGATCGTCTGGTTCCAGACCATCAGCCCCTCGCACCTGTGGCCTGTGCCGCAATAGGCTGGTCGCGACCACCCATGCGCAGGACGCACGCCCGAGCGACCCGGGCGTATTGACGCGATTTCGGCCATCATGACATATGTCGGGAGGCGCGTTACGCGGCTCGCAAAAGCAACTCGTGCAGGAGGGAACCGATATGCGGTCGGTGATGGTTTTTGCGCTGATGCTTTCGCTCGTTGGCGCACCGGCAGGGGCAGCGCCGGAGAAGCCGGAAATCTGGGAGTGCGCGGCGCTCGCCCGCGAAATTCAATCCGAACTCTATTTGGAACAGACGTTCGGTTCGCTGGCCAAGGACAATCCCTTCCACAACAAGAACGCCCGCCCCGCAGCAGTGCTGAAGCCGCTGATCGAGAAGGCCGATGCCCGCGCGCAACGCTGGGGAGGACAGATGGTTCTCACCGACCAGCAAATCGCAAGTGTCAGGCGGCTCAGTCCCGAAGCACGCAGCAAGATGCTAGCCGCCTGCGATGCGACCTATTGATCGGATCGCCCAGGCAGGTCATCCGCCTTCCAGCGCTTCCTAGCGCGGCTCCGCCGCGGCAAAGGCGGCTGCTTTGGGGTGCTGTTTCCCGTAGGCGATCAGGCAGCGCATGTAGCGCGGGAAGAACTCCTTGGGATTGTCGATCGCCTCGTCATCGCGCTGCCACTGGTAGCAGATCTTCTCCTCCTGCCCTGCACCGGGGAAATCGATCCTTGTCGGGAAGCGCAAATGCTCGGGTTCTAGCCGCACGAAGCTGGTCTTGAACTCTTTGCTGGTGGCCTGCTGGTTGGCGATGAACACCGAACTGCGATAGGCCTGGTTGGTCATCACGCTCACGGTGCGCTGCGCCAGTTGCAGGAAGGTCCATTCCGGGTGCGGCGTGCCCGGCGGGGGCTTCACCGCCTGACCGTCATCGCCGGCCGCGCATTTGGTGAGCCCGCAAAAGGCCGGCACCTCGAGCGTGGCGTTGACGATCACGAACAGGTTGCGCGGAACGTCGGCGGCGCGTTCCAGCGCCCTTGCTTCGGCCACTTTGCGCCTGAAGGCATTGGGGGTGAGATCGACCAGCACCCCGAAACGCGCACCACCGTCGATATAGAGGCGGTTGTCGATGAACACCGGAGCGGCCGACATCGGCACCGAGGAGGAAGCCAGCAGCGCCTCGATATAGCAGCCGCGCATCTGCTTGGCGCGATCCGGATGGCCCGTCAGGTTCTCGACATAGAGCGATGCGGCCTTGGTCAGATCGAACACCGCCATCTCGCCGCTGCCCATCTCCACCGCGCCGACGAGCAGCGTACGCTGGTGCAGCTTCGCCTCGCGGGCGACGGCGACAAGGACATCCTCGTTGATCAGATGCATCAGCCGGTCGCGCAACGGCTGGAGCCGTGCGAGCGTGCCTGCCCGGGTCAGGCTGATCGCGGCGCGAACCGGCCTCTGCTCGAACTTGCCCCGCACCAGCGGCTTCAGCAGCTCGCTCTCGGAGGTGATGCTGTACTCCTCGACGATGGTCTTGGTGTCGCCGAGAAAGGCAAAGGTCGCCTGAAGCGCGCCAGTGCTGATCCCGGTGACCAGCTTGAACCGCGGCAGGCTGCCGCCGCGGTGCTGCTCCCAGGCGCTCATGAACCCGGCGCCGAAAGCACCCTGCTGACTGCCGCCCGATAGGATCAGCACGGAATCGCTCACCGGCAGCGCGCGCTGCGCCACACCGTCCTTGTCGGTCGGGGTCTGGCCGAGTGCATCGAGCAGCTTGAGGCCAACCGGATCGCTGCTGGGATCGATCTGCCAGGCCTCCTGCGCCCCCGGCTCTGGCGGGCCTTGGAGAGACGAGGCGGGAAAAGGCAGACGCGCGCCGAAGGTGATGATCTCGTCACACCCTCCCGGTGCCACCTGCGGCGGGAGGTGATGCACCGGATCGACCTTGCCGCAACCCGCCAGCACCAGTGACAGCAATGCCATACCGGCCAATGCTTTTCCGCTTTTCCCCATGCCCTTGATTACCCCCCAATCACGCCGCGCGCCGCGCACCCTGCCGAAAGTCTAGGCACCGCAATCCCGATTGTCAGCCAAGCTCGGCCTCGGGCAGCCTCCGATCCTGCGAATAATTTCCCGAAACGCGACAGGTTCTCGCTACGGCCTCTTGATCCGGTAAGGCAGAACCGGCTCTGTGCGGGGCCTTGCAGGGGAAAAACACAAGAGTGGGCCACATTGAGATTGCGACCAATGTCGCGTGGACGAACTTTCACAAGAACCGCAAGCTGACGGTCGGCCGGCAGGCAACCTACCGGCGCGGGGGCCAGACGGCAGCATCCGGCGCAGAGGCCTTCGCGCGCTCCGCTCCGGTGATGCAGGCGCATATCGCCACCGCGCTCGCCCATCAGGCGCGCGCCGGGGTGCTGGGGGCGGCGTGGAGCTGGTCGGCGCTGATCGGAAATGCCGATCTACAGCTGGCGACTGACGAGCTGGACGCGCTTCATGCCGTGCCGGCCGGTGATCTGCATCGCGCCAGCCGGCTCGATGCGAGCCACCTCGCCTATGTCGGCGGAGGCTGCCGGCTGGCGCGGCTGGTCGGGTGGGCCGAGGCGCGTGACCGCTCGATCGCGATCTGCGGCTCTTATCTCGGGCAGTCGGTGGCGGGCGCGATGGCCACCGGGGTCAATGGCTCGACGCTCGGCCAAGGGGGCTTCCAGAACCAGATCCGCGGCATCCATCTCGTCACCGGCCCCGCCCGCAGCGTGTGGATCGAGGATCCTTCCTGCCCGGCCCTGTCGGACGCGGCGGCGCTGCGTTTTGCCGACGAGGTGATCAGGGACTCCACGGCATTCGCCGCTGCGCTGGTCCACCTCGGCGCTTTGGGTATCGTCAACGGGGTGCTGTTCGAGCTGGTCGACAAGCATCTGTTCTACCCCGTGCGCTGCAAGCGGATTGTCGATCCGGCTTGGCTCGCCGAGGTCGAACGCGGCGATTATGACGCGATCGCGCGCGGCTTAGGCCTGCCGGGCAATCCGATCTATTACGAGGTTCAGATCGACCCCTATGATCCCTGGGGCACCCCGGCGCTGCACAGCTTCATTTTCCGCCACGAGGCAGCCACCGCGCCGCGCAGGTCGATCACCGATTGCGCGCACTTGCGGCAGGTCCATGACCTGATCGAGCCATCCAGCGGAAAATCGCTCGCGCCCCCGATCCCGCCCGATCTCTACGCCGCCTACGCGGCGAGTTTCCGCGAGATTGCGGCGGATCCGCCGCAGCTGCAATCCTGGGGTGCGCTCCATTCGGGCGGGCCGGATCCGCGCACGCACACGATCATCTATGATGCCGCGCTCGCCATCGATCAGAACCGCATCAGCGATGCGATCACCGCGATGAGCAGCCACCTCCAGCAGCAGTTGCAGCAGCTTCCCGCCGAACATCGCCTGCGCCACATGGTCTACACCCTGCGCTTCGTCGAGGGCAGCGCCGGCCTGATGGGCTACACCCGCTACCGGCGGAGCGTGGCGATGGACCTGCACGGGCTGATCCCCTCGCCGCTGACCCACAAGGCCGCCGCCGATAGCTGCGCCGCGCTCGATGCGGCGGGAATTGGCTATTGCCAGCACTGGGGCAAGTTCACCCCCGGCAATCCCGGCTGGGTAGCGCGCGAATTTGGCGGTGGCCAGCCGGACAGTCCGCTTGCCGCATGGCGCAAGATGCGCAGGCGGCTGCTCGACCCGCTCGTCGAACCGCTGTTCCGCAACGATGCGTTGGTCGATTGGGGCGTGCTCTAGCCCGCCCTACCCACCGTCCTTGCCCTCATAGGCTTCCACGATTCTTGCGACGATCGGGTGGCGCACCACGTCGGCGGCAGTGAAGCGGATCGTGCCGAAGCCTTCCACCCCTTCGAGCCGCTGCACCGCATCGTTGAGCCCGCTCATCGACGGGCCGCCGGGGATGTCGACCTGCTTCGGATCGCCGCAGATCACCATCCGGCTGTTCTGGCCGAAGCGGGTGAGGAACATCTTCATCTGCTCGCGCGTGGTGTTCTGCGCCTCGTCGAGGATGATGAAGCTGTCCGCCAGCGTGCGTCCGCGCATGAAGGCGATCGGCGCGATCTCGATCTCGCCATTGGCAAGCCGCCGCTCGACCTGTTCGGGGGGCATGCAATCGTTGAGCGCATCGTAGAGCGGGCGGAGATAGGGATCGACCTTCTCCTTCATGTCGCCGGGCAGGAAGCCCAGCTTCTCCCCCGCCTCCACCGCGGGGCGCGAGAGGATAAGGCGTTGGACGCTGCCGGTGATGAGCTGGCTCACCGCCTGGGCCACCGCGATATAGGTCTTGCCGGTGCCCGCCGGGCCAAGCGCGAAGATGATGTCCTCGCGGGCCAGCGCCTTCATGTATTCGATCTGGGTTGCCGAGCGCGGAACGATGGTCTTCTTGCGCGTGCGGATCATGATCGGGGGCGTGCCCTCCTCGCCCGAAATGATCCCTTCGAGCGTCGGTTCGGAGGACATGGCGATCAGCGCCTCGATCGCCCCGCTGTCGAGATATTCGCCGCGCGCGAGACGGTCATACATCGCCCTTAGGGTGTCGCGGGCGCGGGCGACATCGTCCTCCGGCCCTTCGATCACCACCTGATGCCCGCGCGCTTGGATATAGACCCCGAGCCGGTTTTCGACCTGCACCAGATTGGCGTCGAACTGGCCGAACAGCGGGCCGAGCAGCGACTGGTTCTCGAAGGTCAGCTCCACCCGGGCACGCCGGGGAGCGGGAATGCCGCGCGGATCGGGCGAAAGAGCCGGATCGGCGGCGCGTGAGGGTCGTCGGCCCATAGCTTCCTTTGCTGGCGGGCTGGGGGCAATCCCCTGCCCTCGATTCGGGAAGGTAAGCACACACGGGGGCAAAGCAAGCGCGCCGCCGCAACATGGCGGTGGAAAGTCGTCAAACCGAAACGGTTTGGCGCGCCAGCCCCTTCAAGGAATTCGGCCCGGCCTCGGCCAGTTCCACCTCGACCATTTCGCCGATCGCGGCGGCAGACTCGAACCAGACGCTCTGGAGCCAGGGCGACTTGCCGAGCCATTGACCCGCGTGCCGACCGGGGCGTTCGACCAGCACTTCGCACCGCTTTCCGACACTCGCCTGATTGAAAGCATATTGGTGCGCGCCGATGCGCTGCTGGAGACGCTGGAGGCGCTCGTCCATCACTTCGGGCGCGATCTGGCCGTCCATCTTCGCCGCCGGGGTGCCGGGGCGCGGGGAATATTTGAAGCTGAAGCAGGCGGCGTAGCGGACTTGGTCGACGATGTTCAGCGTGTCCTGAAACTCGGCCTCCGTCTCGCCCGGAAAGCCGACGATGAAATCGCCCGAAAGCGCAATGTCGGGCCGTGCGGCGCGGAAACGCTCGATCAGCCTGAGGTAGCTCTCCGCGGTGTGCTGGCGGTTCATCGCCTTCAGCACCCGGTCGCTGCCGCTCTGCACGGGGAGGTGCAGATAGGGCATCAGCTTGGCGACCTCACCATGCGCGGCGATCAGGTCATCGTCCATGTCGTTGGGGTGGCTGGTGGTGTAGCGAATGCGCAAAAGGCCATCGATCCCCGCCAGCCGCCGGATCAGCCCGCCCAGCCCCACGGGCCGCCCCTTGTCGTCCTCACCGCGCCACGCGTTCACATTCTGGCCGAGCAGCGTGATCTCCTTCGCCCCCGCTTCGACCAGTTTCTGCGCCTCATCCAGCAGATGGCGCCAAGGCCGGGAGATTTCCGCGCCGCGGGTATAGGGCACCACGCAATAGGTGCAGAACTTGTCGCAGCCTTCCTGCACGGTGAGGAAGGCGCTCGGGCCGCGCTTGCGCCGCGCCGGGAGCGCGTCGAACTTGGCGATCGCGGGCATGTCGGTATCGGTCGCACGCTCGCCCTTGGTGGCCTTGTCGAGCATCTCGGGCAGGCGGTGATAGGCCTGCGGGCCGACCACGATGGAAACCGCCGGCGCACGCGCCATGATCTCCTCGCCCTCGGCCTGCGCGACGCAGCCCGCGACCGCGATCAACGGGGCCTTGCCGTTCTCCTTGCCCGCCGCGACCAGCCGGCCGATGTCCGAATAGACCTTTTCGGCGGCCTTTTCGCGGATGTGGCAGGTGTTGAGAATGACGAGATCGGCCTCCTCCCCCTCGGGCGCAGGCGTGATGCCGCGCTCGGCCAACAGCTCGCCCATGCGCTCGCCGTCATAGACGTTCATCTGACAGCCGAAGCTCTTGACCCGGTAGGTCTTGGGGGCGGAGATGGGTTTCATGGAGGCCGCGCCTTTAGCGCCGATGGGCAGGCGGTTCAACGAAAAGGGGCGACCGAAGCCGCCCCTACCTGATCCAGACAGTGCCGCAAAGGCTCAGGCCACCGTCGCCTTGACGATCTTGCCGGGGCTGCGCGGCGGTTCGCCCTTGGGGATGGCGTGGACGTGCTCCATCCCGCTGATGACCTGGCCCCACACGGTGTACTGCCTGTCGAGGAAGCGCGCATCATCAAGGCAGATGAAGAACTGCGAATTGGCGCTGTTGGGGTTCTGCGCACGGGCCATCGAGCACACGCCTTCGACGTGCGGCTCGTCGTTGAATTCGGCCGGCAGATCGGGCTTGTCGCTGCCGCCCATGCCGGTGCCGGTCGGATCGCCGCCCTGTGCCATGAAGCCGGCGATCACGCGGTGGAAGATCACCCCGTCATAGAAGCCTTCCTGCGCCAGCTCGGTGATACGCGCGACGTGGCCGGGGGCAAGATCGGGGCGCAAGCGGATGACGACATCGCCGGTCTCCCCGGTGCCGTTGTCGAGGGTGAAGGTGAGAGTCTCGGCCATTTTCGCGGTTCTCCTGGGTCGATTTGCCCGTGGCCATACGCACACAATCCACGCCTGTCACCCTCCAGCCTTGCTTTTCATCCACCCCCGCCTAAACCGCCCTCATGGCCGACAAGCGCATCCTCGACGATGAGATTCCCGCGGGCGAGCTCGCCGAGCTCGAGGTGCGTCCCGACGACCGCGTTGACGATGAGCGCCATGACGAGGAGAACCGGCTCAAGGCTGAATATGTCGGCGCTGTCCAGTCGGCGCTGGAGGCGGGTGACAAGGGCGCGGTCTATGATCTGGTCGAGCCGCTCCATGCCGCCGACATCGCCGACCTGATCGAGCTGCTAGGCCGTTCGGAGCGCGCCGCGCTGGTGCGCGCGATCAGCGACCTGATGACCGGCGACGTGATCGCGGAACTCAACGATTACGTCCGCGAAGATCTGATGGAGGCCCTGCCCGCGCAGGCGGTCGCGACCATCGCCGAACAGCTCGACACCGACGATGCGGTGCAGCTGATCGAGGACCTCGACGAAGCCGATCAGGCCGCGGTGATCGCCGAACTCGGGCCGGAAACGCGCGAAGCAGTGGCAAGCGCGCTCGCCTATCCCGAAGAGACCGCCGGGCGCCTGATGAGCCGTCACTTCGTGGCGGTGCCCGAGCACATGACCGTGGGCGACCTGATCGATTACCTGCGCGAGAACGGCGATATCGAACACGACTTCTTCGAGGTCTTCGTGATCGACGAGCGCCACCACCCGGTCGGCACCTGCGCGCTTTCCTGGCTGCTCACGACCCCGCGCTCGGTGCGCCTCACCGACGTGATGAAACGCGATCAGACCCTGATCCCGGTGACAATGGATCAGGAAGAAGTCGCGCTGATGTTCCAGAAATACGCGCTGATCTCGGCAGCTGTGGTGGACGAGAGCGGGCGGCTGGTCGGGCAGATGACGGTCGACGATATCGTCCACATCATCTCCGAAGAGGCGGGCGAGGACGCGCTGCTGCTGTCCGGTGCGGGCGATGGCGACATCAACGAACCGATCGTCGATAGCTACAAGGCACGCGTGCGCTGGCTCCTGGCGAACCTCCTCACCGCCTCGGTCGCCTCGAGCGTGATCGCGCAGTTCGAGGACGTGATCGCGACCATGGTGGCGCTGGCGGTGCTCATGCCGATTGTCGCCGGCATAGGCGGCAATGCGGGGACGCAGACGCTCGCAGTGACGGTGCGGGCGATAGCCACCAACCAGTTGACGGATGCCAACACCTGGCGCGCGATCCGGCGCGAGATGTCGATCGCGGCGCTCAACGGCGGGACAGTGGCGGCGGTAATCGGCACGATCGTCGCGGTCCTCTTCCGCAATCCGCTGCTGGGCGCGGTGATCGGCGCGGCGATGCTGTGCAACATCGTGATCGCGGGCTTTGCCGGTGTGCTGGTGCCGCTCACGCTCAAGCGCTTGAAGGCCGACCCGGCAATCTCCTCTTCGATCTTCGTCACCATGACGACCGATTCAATGGGCTTTCTTGTCTTCCTAGGTTTGGCAGTGGTCAGCGGTCTGGTGGGCTGATAGCCCTCTCTCCACAGAACAAGGGAGAGGCCAATGGCAGGTCGGGTAGCTGGCAAGGTGGCGCTGCTGACAGGCGGCGCGATGGGTCTGGGCAAGGCTGCCGCGAAGGCGCTGTTGGCCGAAGGGGCCAAGCTTATCATAACCGACATTGACGCGCCCGCAGGCCGCGCCACCGCCGCGGAGCTGGGCTGCAGCTATATCCACCAGGACGTGACCGACTGGGCGCGCTGGCAGGAAGTCATCGCTGAGGTCGAGGCGGAGCATGGCCGGCTCGACGTGCTGGTCAACAATGCCGCAATCACCGTGTTCGGCTCGATCGCCGATATTACGCCGGAGGATTTCCGGCGTTGCTACACCGTCGATGTCGATTCGATCTTCATGGGTTGCAAGGCGGCGATCCCGCTGATGGCCAAGGGCGGCGGCGGCTCGATCATCAACTTTTCGTCCGCCGCGGGCAACAAGCCCTCGCCTGACCTTGCCGCCTACAACTCGGCCAAGGCGGCGGTGGTGACACTGACCAAGAGCATCGCGCTCTACTGCGCGCGCGAAAAGAACGGGATAAGGGTCAATTCGGTGCAGCCCGGCACCATCCTCACCCCCAATGTGGAGAGCGTTATCGCTGGCACCCCCGACCCCGAGGCGACCCGCGCTGCCTTCTCCATCGCCCAGCCGATCGGCCGCATGGGCGAGGTCGAGGATATCGCTCACCTCGTGGTCTATCTCGCCAGCGACGAGAGCAAGTTCGCCACCGGCGCGCCCTTCATCGTCGATGGCGGTCTGAGCATCGCCTGATGGGCAGCGCACTGGATCGTTTTGCGATCATCGATCTCGCCGCGCTCTACATGCGCGGGCTCGACCGGCTCGACGAAGCGCTCGTGGCGGCGCAGTTCTGGCCCGATGCCCGCTGCGAATACGGGATCTTCAACGGCAACCCGGCCGATTTCGCGGCCTTCTGTATGGCGGCGTTGCAAGGCCATGCGCGCAACCACCATATGCTCGGCCAGCATGTGATCGCCTTCACCGGGCCTGACGAGGCCTATGGCGAGGTCTATTATCAGGCCTACCACCGCGTCACGGGCGAGGACGGAAGCCCCCGCGATCTGTTCGTTGCCGGGCGCTATGTCGATCGCTACGAACGGCGGGGCGCGATTTGGAAGATAGCCTACCGCTCCGAGTTGGTCGATTGGGTGCGCGACGATCCGGCCGCCGATGCGATGCTGACCGAAGCGCCCTTCATCCTCGGCCGGCGCAAACCCGACGATCCGCTCTACAAGCGCGAGGCGATGCGATGACGAGCAAGCCCGATCTCACGGCGCGCTCCGACCCCGCGCTCGCCCCGGGAGAGGCACGTTGCCCCGGCCTTTCGATGCAGGACATCCTCGATGCCGACGGCGACCATCCCCCCGAGCCGCTGCGCGCGCAGGCCTATACCTTCCTCGGCGATGCAGACCTGCCTTTCGCCCGCTACACCGATCCGAGGTTCCATGACCTCGAAATGGAGCGCCTGTGGCCCAATGTGTGGCAATGGGCCTGCCGCGAGGAACACATCCCCGATCCGGGCGATCGCTATGTCTATGATGTCGGCCGCCATTCGGTGCTGGTGGTGCGCGGGACGGACATGGCGATCCGCGCCTTCGTCAATTCCTGTCCGCACCGGGGGATGAAGTTCGCCGCCGAAGGCTCGCGGGGCGTGCGCCGGGCGAACATCCGCTGCCCGTTCCACGGAATGAGCTGGAACCTTGACGGAACCTTGCGCGAGATTCCCTGCCGCTGGGACTTTCCCCATGTCGAGGACGAGAATTTCGGCCTCGACGAGGTTGCCTGCGAAACCTGGGGCGGGTTTGTGTTCATCAATATGGGCGAGAACCCGCCGCCGCTCGGCGAACAGCTCGAAGTCCTGCCAGAGCACTTCAAGCGGTGGCCGATGCACGACCGCTATGTCGCGCTGCATACCGAAAAGGTGCTGCCGGCCAACTGGAAGATGGCGATGGAGGCCTTCCTCGAAGCCTTCCACGTGCTCGAAACCCACCCGCAGGCGATCTACACCGCCGCCGACGCGAACGCCCAATACGACATTTTCGGCAAGCACGTTTCGCGCTTCATCCACGCGATCGGCGTGCCCAGCCCGCATTTGCGGCAGGAAGTAAGCGAGGCGACGCTGTTCGGCAAACTCGGGCGCGATCCCGCCCTCCTGCCACCGGGGGCCTCTGCCCGCGCCGAACACGCCCGCTTGCTGCGCGCGGAACTCGGCGCTGCCTTCGGCACCGACCTGTCGAACGTGTCCACCAGCGAGATGCTGGATTCGATCGAGTATTTCCTGTTCCCCAACGCTTTCTTCTTCCCCGGCATCGGCATCCGCCTGTGCTATCGCTTCCGCCCACTGGGGCCGGACGAATGCCTGCACGAGATCCTTGTCCTCCAGCCACTGCCCGCCTCGGGCGCGCGACCTGCCCCTGCCGTCCCGATCCGGCTCGGGGTGGAAGACAGCTACACCACGGTCCCCGGGTTCGCGCTGGCGGAGATTCTCGATCAGGATACTGAGAATCTGAAGCTCCAGCGCGACGGGGCCAAGGCTTCGCGCAAGGGCGCCCAGACGCTCGGCAACTATCAGGAAGCACGCATCCGGCGGCTGCATCTGACGCTCGACGAATATCTCTCCCGTTGACTTGCGTGCGGGAGCGCGGGAGAGGCCGGACATGCCTCTCCACCTGACCAAGATCGCCTTCGGCGCGAAAAGCTACGAGCAACTTGAGGGCTGGTATCGTGGCCGCGATGTGATCGCGCTGACCACCCGCAACCGGCCGACGCGGCACGCGGAATGCGTGGGCGGATCGCTTTACTGGATCATAAATCACGCTATCGTCGCGCGCTCGCGCATCCTCGGCTTCGAGCAAACCGAGGACGGACGTTGGGACATCATGCTCGAGGCGAAGCTTATCCGCGTCCACACCCAGCCCAAGCGCGCGCATCAGGGCTGGCGCTATCTCACGGAGGACAAGGCCCCTCCCGATGTGGCCCAAGGAGAAGCCATCGGCGATGTGCTCCCCGGACGGCTGGCCATGAAGCTCGAACGCCTCGGGCTGGTATAGCCGCCGCTAGAGGCTGCGCCCCTGCCGGATCAGCTGGGCGAGGCGGACGCAGGTGCCACCGACCGAACGGCGCGCGTGATCGGCACCGACCGTGGCCGCGGTGGCAGTCGCCTCGGCGAACATTCGCCCGCCGACCGAGACCACCACCAGATTGTCCGGCGTGGCCTTGCGGCAATAGTCCACCATTTCGCGCAGCTCCAGCAACGCACGCGGGCGTGGCAGAGCGTCGGACAGGGCGATATCCACCGCATCGTGGCCCTGCTGCGCGATCTGGTTGGCGAGCGCTTCCTTGCTGCCGGGGAAGGCCATGTCCACCCGCCAGCCGGCATCGGTGAACTGATCGGCAAGCATCGCGGTAGACAGCATGTGGGGCTCACCCGGTGCGGTCGCCAGCAGGATAGAATAGCGGCTGCGACGCAGGGTCGCGCCGGCGCATCCGGCATGGCTACGAACCGCATGGCCGGCCAGTTGCAGCATGCTTAGCCCCACGGTGAGCTCGAACTCTGAGCACTGATCGGCCAGCCACGCATCGCCCATCGCGCGCGCCACAGGCTCGATCAGGTGCGATATGATATCGTCCGCGCTCCAGCCCTGTTCCGTCACGCTCGCCAAGCGGGCATTGATCCGCACGTCATCGCCGTCGAGCGCAAGCTGTGCCATGCCCGGCACGTAGTGCGCCAGCGCGTGCGGGGCGAGATCGCTGGCGCGGCTGGTGCGACATGACGCATCTTCGCGGCTGTAGAGCAGCAGATCCCAGTCGGAAAACAGGCGGCTGCCAACCATATGCTCGGTCAGCACTTCGATGTCGCAGTGACGCTGGTCGCGGCAAATCGACGACCAGACCTGCTTGAGCCCGCGCGGCGGGCCTTCGAGCGTCTGGAGGAAGCGCCCGTTGTCATAGAGCAGCATGCCAGTCACGCCAAGGCTGCGGTTGCGCCTGCGCGCCTGAGAAACAAGCTGTTCGAGTTCGCTTTCGGTCGATCGCGAGACAGCGCGGCTCTGGTACGTCAGGCAGCCAATGAGGCTGTCTGGATCGGTCCTGACGAAGCCCGTTTGCACCTGCATAGCACCCTCCCTACGACGGATCGGGACGAGCGGGCATAACGGCGGGGCTTCTCTGACGGCCCTTTGCGATAACCCGGCGGAAGATCCCACCCGCGGATAGTTAGACCACTAGAGAGGTGAGCCGTCCGCAGCATGGCGAGCAGCCCCTTCCGGAGCCCCGTAACACGCCGGTGCGACAGGACCGGAAGAGTCGTGACCTCACCCGTTTTGGCCGCCAAGGTCAATCCTTAAGTGCGATTCACCGTGTTTCCGGGGCACTCCACCACGAGAGAGTCTGGTTATCATGGGCGGAAGTCCACACGCCAGCCGGTGTCCAGCGCAGCGCACCGCTGCCCACCGCTGCTCCGAGTCGCGCGCGAATCGCTCCGTTGGCAGGATCGATCACCACCAGCGTCTGATCATCGGTGGTGCGCAGCCACACGGCGCCGCCGCCGGTGTCGATATCGCCCCATTTGAGATTCGCGCCAACCTTGGTGCGCCCCGCCACCACGAGCCTTGTCGGATCGACCTTGGCGACGGTCCCATCGCCCTGTTCCTGCACCCACACCGCGCCCTCTCCTGCGGCGAGGAAGCCAGGAGTATCACCAAGCACGACCGTGCCGGTGACACGGTTGCTCTCCGGATCGATCCGCTGGAGCACCCTGCCCTGGCTCGATACCGCCCACAACGCGTCGAAGCCATAGGCGAGATACCACGTCTCGGGCGCAACCGGGATAGTGGTGACGACGGAGTTGGTGGCCGGATCGATGCGCGCGATCTTGCCCTCCGGGTCGCTCGCCACCCACACCGAACCCGCACCCGCCACGACGTTGGTCTCGCCCTTGGGATTGGCCAGACCACTGGCGATGGTGGCTTCGAGCGACACGGTTTCGAGATTGATGCGATAGATTTCCGCGCCCTTGCAATTGGCGACCCAGAGCGAGCCTTCGGCAATCGCCATTGTTCCACAGGGCCGCGGTACGGCAAAGCTCGCCACTTTGCCGGTGGTCGACCACTGCTCGACGCGCCCGTTATTGGTGACCCACACAGAGTCGCCATCGACCGCGAGAAAATCGGCAAAGCCCGGCACGTCGAAGGTCTTCTCCACCAATTTGAGCGCCGGTTCCTCGGCAGGCGGGGGCGGTTGCTGCGCCGCACAGGAAACCGCCAGAGCCGAGGCCAGAACCAGCGCCAGCGGGCATACAGCAGAGTGACGGGCCATAGGCTTTCTTCCTTGCAAGAGACCGATTTTCCGGTCTGTCGGGAAGTCAGGATATGTATATTACATTTTTTCACAATCGTAATAATTCCCCATGGACAAAGCGGGGCGATGGGGAGATGCTGCATCTGCGAAAGGAATCCGAATCATGTTCCACCATGTTCGCCGTGCAACTTGCTCCGTTGTGATTGCCTGTGCATTGGCGCTGGCGGCGGCCATGGCGGTGGCGGGCTGTTCGGATGCGAAGAGCCCAGCCGAGCCGCGCACCGAGTTCAATATCGGCTGGTCGATATATGCCGGATGGATGCCTTGGCCCTATGCCGAACAAGCCGGGATCGTGAAGAAATGGGCCGATAAATACGGCCTCACCATCAAGTTCGTGCAGGTCAATGATTACGTCGAATCGGTCAATCAATACACCGCCGGCAAGCTCGACGGGGTGACGGTTGCCAACATGGACGCACTCACCATTCCGGCCGCTGGCGGCAAGGATACCAGCGTGATCATTCTGGGCGACTATTCCAACGGTAACGACGCGGTGCTGCTCAAAGGCGGTAGCGATGTCGCCGCTATCAAGGGTCGCAAGGTCAACCTGGTCGAGCTTTCGGTGTCGCACTACCTGCTCGCCCGAGCCCTCGAGACCAACGGAATGAAGCTGGCCGACGTGAAGACGGTCAACACTGCCGATGCCGATATTGCCAGCGCTTTCACCTCGCCGGCGGTGACTGCCGCAGTCGCGTGGAACCCGCAGCTCACTGCCATGAAGGGTGTGCCCGGCACCACCGCAGTTTTCACCTCGGCGGACATCCCGGGCGAGATTCTCGATCTCTTGGTGGTCGACACTGCAACCCTCAAGGCCAACCCCAATCTCGGCAAGGCCCTCGCCGGGATCTGGTACGAGACAATGGCGCTGATGGCGCGGCAGGACGCGCAAGGGCAGGACGCACGGGCTGCGATGGCGAAACTTGCGGGCACCACGCCAAAGGAATTCGAAAGCCAGCTTTCGACCACTTTCCTCTACACCGATCCCAAGGCCGCTGTTGCCGCGATGGCCTCACCAGAGCTGGTCACCACCATGAAGCGGGTGCGCGATTTCAGTTTTGCACAGGGGCTTTTTGGACAGGGCGCGCGCTCTGCGGACGCCGTCGGCATGGCGTTTCCGGGCGGCAAAACGCTCGGCGACAAAAACGCGATCACACTGCGCTTCGATCCTACCTTTATGCAGCTCGCCGCCGACGGCAAGCTTTAAGAGGCATCGAGGGGCTGGTTCGATGCGCTGGGTCAACCGCAGGATCGGCCGGGGTCAGGCGCTGTTGCTGGGTGGCCTGCCGCTGGCGCTGGTCGTGCTAGGCTACGTCGTCGCCGCCGCTGCGCGCCATGCAGAAAATCCTGCGGACAAGATCCTCCCTCTGCCCGGTGCGATGGCGAGCGCGATGGCAGCGCTGTTGTTTGAGCCTGATCCGCTGTCGGGCGAGCTGCTGTTCTGGGCCGACACGCTTGCCAGCCTTTCGCGTCTCGGCATTGGGCTCGGCATTGCCACGCTGTCAGCCTTGCTGGCGGGTCTGATGCTCGGCGCACTGCCACCGGTGCGCGCCTTCTTCAGTCCGCTGGTGACCGCCATCGCGGTGATCCCGCCGATCGCCCTGCTGCCAATCCTGTTCATCATCTTCGGGCTGGGCGAAACCGCCAAGGTCGCGTTGATCGTGGTCGGCATTACGCCATTCATGCTCCGTGACCTTGCCGGTCACATCAGCGCCCTGCCGCGTGAGCAGATGGTCAAGGCGCTGACGCTGGGCGCATCAAGCTGGCAATTGCTGCTGCGCGTCGCGCTGCCGCAGGCCCTGCCACGTCTGATCGAAGAGCTTCGCCTCTCGCTCGGCCCGGCCTGGGTGTTCCTGATCTCGGCCGAGGCGATCGCGGCCGATGTCGGGCTTGGCTACCGCATCTTTCTGGTGCGCCGCTACCTCGCGATGGACGTGATCATCCCCTACGTCGGGTGGATCGCGCTGCTCGCTGTCGCAATGGATTTTGTGCTCAGCCGCACCAGCCGCCTAGCGTTTGGCTGGGCGCACAAGGCGAGGCGTTGAGACGATGCTGCGCCTCTCCAATGTCTGGGTCGAATATGGCGAGAAGGTTGTGCTCGAGCGCATCAGCCTCGACATTGCCGAAGGCGCCTTCGTCTCAGTCATCGGGCCTTCGGGTGCGGGCAAGAGCAGCCTGCTGCGCGTCATCCTCGGGCAGGACCAGCCGAGCCGCGGGCGCATTACGCTTGACGGACGGCCGCTGCCGGCCGAATGCGGGCCTGATCGCGGGGTGGTGTTCCAGCGCTATTCGGTGTTCCCGCATCTCAATGCCCTCGGCAACACCATGCTCGGGCTCGAACTTGCGGGCGCGCCCTTCACCGCGCGGCTGTTCGGCAGTGCGCGTCGCGCAGCCCGCGCGCAAGCCGAGGAGATGCTCGCCGCAGTGGGACTTGCCGACAGCCTGCATCTCTACCCCAGCGAAATGTCGGGCGGGATGCAGCAGCGCCTCGCCATCGCGCAGGCGCTGATCATGCGACCCCGCATTCTGTTGCTCGACGAGCCGTTCGGCGCGCTCGATCCCGGCATCCGCGCCGACATGCACGTCCTCATCACCCGGCTGTGGCGCGAATTCGGACTGACCATCGTGATGGTCACCCACGACATCAAGGAAGCCTTCGCGCTCGGCACGCGGGTGATCACGCTCGACAAGCGCCGCCACGATCCCCACGCCCCGCAGCGATACGGCGCGGGGGTGATCTACGACATCGCCCTTACCCGCAAGACCGCATCCGATGAGCAGGCAAACGAATCCACCAGTATTACGATTGACTAGAAATGTAATAATTGAGATGGATCGCGCATGAGCACCGAATCTTCCCGTCTCGCCCGGCTGTCGATGAGCCTTCCGGCCGAACTGTTCCGCCAGCTCGACGTGATGGTGGAGGAACGCGCCCTGCCCTCGCGCTCGCAGCTGATCGCCGAGCTGATCCGTCACGCGCTGGCCGAGCACGAGGCGCTGACCCGCCCGGACGAGATGCTCGCGGGCACCGTCACCATCGTCTACGCAGGCGGCGGCGGACGGGTGCGCCAGCAGCTCGCCGAGACTCAGAGCGATTACCTGAAAGAGGTGATCTCCTCGCAGCACGTGTTTCTAGAACAAGATCAGTCATTGGAGGTGCTGCTGGTGCAGGGCCCCGCCGTACGATTGAAGCAATTGTGCGACGCGCTGCGAGCCATCAGGGGTGTGCAGCAATTGCAGCTTGTCACCACCACCGCACTGCTCCCGCCGCTGCATGAGCAAGAAGGGACGGGTGCGCCCGCCACGCAGGAGGCGGCCGAATGAGCCAGACTGCCGATCCGAAAGCGGCGCGCGAACATGCGCGCGCGCAAGGCGGCACCCGGATCGAGACCATGCCGATCCTGCCGCCGGTGGCCGACGATCTGCCGGCAGGCGTCTCGCCCGGCGATCTGGTATGGGAAGAAACCGTCGCGCCCGGCGGCTACACCTCGCGTAGGCTGGCGCGCGGCACCCGTATGCGGCTGATCGACAAGGGCGGCGATGCCTGTGCCTCGCTCAACATCTTCAATGCCGAATTGCCGACCGAAAGGCTCAATGTTGCCGATACCGTGAAGGTACAATGGAACGCGTATCTGGGTGTCGGCAAACTCCTGCTGTCGGACATGGGTCGGGTGCTGATGAGCATTATCGCCGACGACGCGGGAACCCATGATGCCTTCTGCGGGACCTCCAACGCCGCCACCAATGCCGCGAAATATGGCGACGGGCGCAATTCGGGGCCCTATCCCAACGGGCGCGACCGGCTAATCCTCGGCGCGGCCAAGCACGGGCTGACCCGACGCGACGTCCATCCCTGCATCAACCTGTTCAAGGGCACGGTAATCGAGTCCGACGGGGCGATCAGATCGGTGATCGGTCCCTTCGCTCCAGGCCGCGCAGTGACGCTGCGGGCCGAAATGGACGTGATCGTGGTGATCGCCAACTGCCCGCACGTGCGCGATCCGCGCACTGAATACCGCTCGACCCCACTGCGCGTCACCGCATGGCGAGGGCCAATCACTTCCGAGGACGATCCGGTGCGTAATGCCACACCAGAAGGGCAGCGCGCCTTCCTCAACACCGAGGACTACTACCGCCGCTGACCCCTTCCGCAAGCGAGGCAGATCATGACTGACGACCCGGCCCTTTCCGACCTTGCCGGCACCATTGTCCACGATGAGATCGTTCCCGCTCGCGCGCCATGGCTGCACCATATCGCCAAGGGCCAGACGCTGCGCATCGTAGATCTGGAGGGCAATCAGGCGGTCGATTTCCTGATCTATTGCGCCGCTGACGATGCCGAGCGGTACAGTGCGCAGGATACGGTGGCGGCGCAAGGCAACCTGTTCCTGCGCACCGGCACCGTGCTGCTCTCGAACGAGGGCAATCCGCTGATGACGATCATCGACAGCGCAGTCGCGTATCACGACACCATCGGCGGGGCATGTTCGTGCGAGAGCAACACGCTGCGCTACGGCCACCACACCAAGCACCAGCATTCCTGTGTCGACAATTTCCTCGAGGCCAACCTCAGCGAAGGGAGAGGCAAGCGCGATATCGTCTCCAATATCAATTTCTTCATGAATGTGCCCGTCGAAGCCGATGGGACGCTGGGAATCGTCGACGGCATTTCGGCGCCGGGGCTGACGGTCGATCTGAGGGCCGAGACAGACGTGATCGTGGTCGTGTCGAACTGTCCGCAGATCAACAACCCCTGCAACGGCTTCAACCCCACCCCGGTACGGATGATTGTGGCGGAATGAGTTTCGATACCCTCCTCATTGCCAATCGGGGCGCGATCGCCACCCGGATCATCCGTACCTGTCGGCGGATGGGGCTAAAGACGGTTGCAGTCTATTCCGAAGCCGATACCGATTCGCTCCACGTCACACAGGCAGACCAGGCCATCTGCATCGGACCTGCGCCTGCGGCCGAGAGTTACCTCAACGTCGCGGCGATCCTCGCCGCCGCCAAGGCCACCGGCGCGGGCGCAATCCATCCGGGCTACGGCTTCTTGGCCGAAAACGCCGAATTTGCCGAGGCTTGCGCCGCAGCAGGGATCGCCTTCATCGGGCCGACGCCGGATAATATTCGCACCTTCGGCCTGAAGCACTCCGCCCGGGACTTGGCGCAGGCGCATGATGTGCCGCTGGCCCCCGGCACCGGGTTGTTGACCGACGAGCATGAAGCCACCGAAGCCGCGGCGCGCATCGGCTATCCGGTGATGCTCAAGGCAACCGCGGGCGGCGGCGGCATCGGGATGCGCATCTGCGAGAACGAAACCGCCCTGCGCGAAGGCTTTGGCGCCGTCGTGCGGCAGGGCCAGACGAGTTTCGGCGATGCAGGCGTGTTCCTCGAACGCTACATCGCCAATGCCCGGCACATCGAGGTGCAGATCTTTGGCGATGGGGCGGGCCGCGTCATCCCACTGGGCGAGCGCGACTGTTCGCTCCAGCGACGCAACCAGAAAGTGGTTGAGGAGGCCCCCGCTCCTGATCTGCCTGAACCCAAGCGCGCCGCTTTGAGCGCCGCCGCGGTACGACTCGCGCAAGCCGCGAACTATCTTTCCGCTGGCACAGTCGAATTTCTCTACGATGCCGACCGCGCCGAATTCTTCTTCCTCGAAATGAACACGCGCCTTCAGGTCGAACATGGCGTCACCGAGGAGGTGATGGGGATCGACCTCGTCGAATGGATGATCAGAGCGGGCGCGGGCGATTTCGCCATGTTCGATGCGCCTGCACCCAGCCCCAAGGGCCACGCGGTGCAGGTGCGGCTCTATGCGGAAGATCCGGCGCTCGAATATCGCCCTACCACCGGCACGCTGACCAATGTCACCTTTCCCAAGGATATTCGCACCGAGACCTGGGTGATGGCGGGCAGCACTGTCAGCGCCTTCTACGATCCGATGCTGGCCAAGCTGATCGTCCACGCTCCGACCCGCGCCAACGCGATTGCGGCGATGCGCCTGGCACTGGCTGAATCCCGGGTGGACGGGATCGAGACGAACCTCAGATGGCTGCGCGACGTGGTGGCCGATCCGCGCTTTGCCAGCGGCGCTGTGACCACTCGCCTCTTGGCCGATATCGCCCATGTGCCTGACAGCATCCGCGTGCTCTCGGGCGGAACCTCCACGACGGTGCAGGACTGGCCTGGACGGCTCGGCCTGTGGCACGTGGGCGTCCCCCCTTCCGGCCCGATGGACGATCGCTCCTTCCGACTGGGCAATCTCCTGCTCGGCAACCCCGAGGGCACCGCCGGACTGGAGTTCACCGCCAGCGGCCCGACCCTGCTGTTTGAGGCGCCTGCGCGCATCTGCCTGACGGGCGCGGATTTCGGCGCGCGGCTCGACGGGGTGAAAGTGCCGCTCGGCCAGCCGATCGACGTCGCCGCAGGCCAGACGCTGGCCATGAGCCGGGTGTCGGGCGGCGGGATGCGGGGATATCTGTTGTTCGCCGGCGGGCTCGACATTCCCGCCTATCTCGGCAGCGCGAGCACTTTCACCCTTGGGCGGTTCGGGGGCCATGCGGCGCGAGCACTGGTGGCGGGCGATGTCTTGCATCTGGGCGGCGCGCCAACCGTCGCACCGGCGCCTGCGCGAGGCCTGCCCGAACTCGGCAAGAGCTGGGAACTTCGCGTCCTTTACGGCCCCCACGGCGCGCCCGATTTCTTCACGCCCGACGATATTGCGCGCTTTCTCGAGGCCGAGTGGCAGGTACACTACAATTCCAACCGCACCGGTGTCCGGCTCGTCGGCCCCAAGCCCGAATGGGCGCGAAGCGATGGCGGCGAGGCGGGGCTGCATCCTTCCAATATCCATGATAACCCATACGCGATCGGTGCGGTCGATTTCACCGGTGACATGCCGATCATCCTTGGGCCGGACGGGCCTTCGCTCGGGGGATTTGTCTGCCCCTTCACCGTGATTGCCGCAGACCGCTGGAAGATCGGGCAGTTATCACCGGATGACCGCGTGCGCTTTGTACCGGTGACCATTGCCGATGCCGAGGCGGCCGCTGCCGAGCCGCTCACCACCCTACCCGCGCCCAGCCCGGTGCGCGCTCTTGCCGAGCTTTCACCGATTCTCGCCGAGCTACCGGCCGAAGGACACCGTCCGCGGGTTATTTGGCGCCAGCAGGGGGACAGGAACATCCTCGTCGAATATGGCGAGATCGTACTCGATATAGAGCTGCGCATCCGCGTCCACGCGCTGATGCAGGCTCTCGAAGCGCTGGCCCTGCCCGGTGTCATCGACATAACCCCGGGGATCCGCTCGCTGCAGCTGCATTTCGACGGTACCACGCTGGATCAGGCTGGCGCGCTTGCGGCGCTTATGGCCTGCGAGGAAGCGCTTGGCCAGCTCGACGATTTCGCCGTGCCCTCGCGCATCGTCCACCTCCCGCTGAGCTGGCGCGATCCGGCGATCACCGAAACGATCGAAAAATATATCGGCGCTGTGCGCGACGATGCGCCCTGGTGCCCCGACAACATCGAATTCATCCGCCGTATCAACGGCCTTGCAAACGCAAAGGCTGTGGAAGATGTGATCTTCAACGCCAGCTACCTCGTGCTCGGGTTGGGTGACGTCTATCTCGGTGCGCCGGTGGCAACCCCGGTCGATCCGCGCCACCGGCTGGTGACAACCAAATACAATCCCGCGCGCACTTGGACCCCGCCCAACGTCGTCGGAATCGGCGGGGCCTATATGTGCATCTACGGAATGGAAGGTCCCGGCGGCTACCAGCTGTTCGGGCGCACCATTCAGGTGTGGAACACCCACCGGCAGACCGGTGCCTTCAGAGATGGCAAGCCCTGGCTACTGCGTTTCTTCGACCAAATCCGCTTCTTTCCGGTCAGCGCGGAGGAGCTCGCCGAATGGCGCCGTGATTTTCCCGCGGGCCGCCGCGAGATCCGAATTGAGGAGACCACCTTCCGCCTTGCCGATTACCGCTCCTTTCTGGCCGATAATGCGGCCAGCATAGCCGCCTTCGAGGCCGCCCGTCAGGCGGCCTTCGATGCCGAACGCGCCGCGTGGCAGGCGAGCGGCGAGTTCGACCGCGTTACCGATCTGCTCGCCGAGGACGTCCCCAGCGAGGCGACGGCGATCCGGCTTCCCGAGGGCAGCGAACTGATCGAAGCCCCTTTCGGTGGAAGCGTATGGAAGCTGATGGTCAGCCCGGGCGACAAGGTCGCCGCCGGCGACGTGATCGCGGTGATCGAAGCGATGAAAATGGAGTGCCCGCTCGAAAGCCCGACCAGCGGCACGATAGCCGCACTCTATATCGCGGAGCGCCAATCGCTCCAGCCCGGCGCGCCGATACTCGCGCTGAGGAGGGCATCGTGACGGCACCCGAACGCTTGTCTGCCAGCGCGATCGCCGCTGCCGTCAACGCCGGGGAGACCAGCGCTGCGGCGGTGATGGAAAGCACCCTCGCCCGCATCGCCGCCTACGACGCGATCCAGCCCCAAGTCTGGATCAGTCGGATGGCCGCCGAAGAGCTGCTGGCCCAGGCCCGCATCGTCGACGCACGCGTGGCGGCAGGGGAGCGTCTGCCGCTTGCGGGCGTGCCATACGCCGCGAAAGACAATATCGACGTGATCGGCTTGGAGACGACCGCCGCCTGCCCGGCCTTCGCCTATCTCCCCGAAACCTCGGCAATGGTGATTACGAAACTGTCCGCAGCCGGCGCGATATGCGTCGGCAAGACCAATCTCGACCAGTTCGCCACCGGCCTCGTGGGCACGCGAACACCCTATGGCGCACCGCGCAACGCCTCGAACCTTGCCTATGTCAGTGGCGGATCCTCATCGGGCTCGGCGGTGGCGGTAGCGGCCGGATTGGTCGCCTTTGCGCTGGGCACCGACACGGCAGGATCGGGGCGGGTGCCGGCTGCGTTCAACCACCTCGTCGGGCTGAAACCCACGCGGGGCCGCTGGAGCACGCGGGGGCTGGTGCCAGCCTGCCGCTCTCTCGACTGCATCACGGTATTCACCGATAGCCCGGCAGATGCGCAACTGTTGGACAGCGTGATTGCGGGCTTCGATGCCGCCGATCCCTTTTCCCGCCGACCGGTCGATGTGCCCATTCGCGGCGGACGCATTGGCATACCCCGCCCCGACCAGCGGGTTTTCTTCGGTGACCTTGAATCCGAACAACTCTACAACCGCGCGCTCGCTGTGCTGGGCAGGATTGGCGAACTGGTCGAAGTCGACATCGCTGTACTGCTCGAAGCCGCGCAGCTGCTCTACGGCGGACCATGGGTAGCGGAGCGCACCGCGGCGGTTGGGACATTGCTGCGCGACAATCCCGAGGCGATTGATCCCACCGTGCGCAGCATCCTCGAACCGGGCCTGACGATGAGCGCGGTCGAAACATGGAAGGGCATCTATCGCCTTGCCGCGCTCGCTCGCCATGCCGAGGCGCTGTGGGACAGCGTTGACGTGCTTGCCTTCCCCACCACCGGCACCATCTATCGCGTCGCCGAACTTTCAGCCGAGCCGGTCGCGCTCAACAGCAATCTCGGGCGCTACACCAATTTCGTGAACCTGCTCGACATGGCGGCGATTGCCGTGCCGGCGGGGGCGCGTCACAACCGCACTGGTTTCGGCATCACCCTGATCGGCCCGGCGCACAGCGACCGCGGATTGATCGCCATGGCGCAAGACTATCTGGCTGCCGCGCAGCTTCCCGAGTTCCCCCCGCTCGATACCGGAGACCACATGGACACCGTCAAACTCGCAGTCGTCGGCGCCCACCTTGAAGGCATGCCGCTGCATTGGCAGCTCAGCAGCCGCAATGCCCGGTTCGTCGGCGCCTTCACCACCGCTGCGACGTACAAACTTTATGCCATGGCCGAGAGCGTCCCGCCGAAGCCGGCGCTGGTCCATAGCGGCGATGGCGGGGCGGCGATCGCGCTCGAAGTCTACGAAATGGGCCTCGCGGAGTTCGGAAGCTTCGTTGCCGAAGTCCCGCCGCCGCTCGCGATCGGCACGGTCACACTTGCCGATGGCACCAGCGTGAAGGGCTTTGTCGCCGAACCACGCGCAATAGTGGGCGCCAGGGACATAACCCATCTGGGTGGCTGGCGGGCCTATATCGGGGGGTAGTAATTGCCAGACGCCGCTGCCCATAACCTTCTGGCTTGGCTGCGCGAGCGCGGCGAAAAGGCCCATGCCGAGACATTGGCGGCGCTGCTCGACGACCACGCGGCGCTCGCCCGCGCCAAAAAGGCGGCCGAAGCCGCAAACGAGGCCAAGACCCGCTTCCTTGCCAGCGTCAGCCACGAGATCCGCTCGCCGCTCAACGCGATCTGCGGCTATGCCCAGCTGCTCGAACGCGGTGACGGGCGTGACACCGTACAGGCCGGCAAGGTGATCCGTCGTAGCGCCGAACACCTCTCCAACCTTGTCGAAGGCCTGCTCGACATTGCTCAGGTTGAAAGCGGTTCGCTCAAGCTGGCGCGTGACACGATCTGCTTTCCTGCCTTCCTCGAACAGCTCGCCGCAATGTTCGAACCGCAGGCGGCGATGAAGGGTCTGGCTTTAAACCTCGATCTGCCGCCAACACTGCCCGAATTCGTGCGCGCCGATCCCAAGCGCTTGCGGCAGGTGCTGATTAACCTGCTGTCAAACGCCATCAAGTTCACCGATACTGGCAGCGTGACCCTGCGGGTGCATTACCGCAACGAGCTGGCAACCTTCGAGGTGGTCGACAGCGGCATCGGCATCGCGCCGGCCGATATCGAGCGCATCCTGCTGCCCTTCGAGCGCGCTGGTGCGGCGGCCGCGCGCTCCGGCATCGGGCTCGGCCTTGCGATCACACAAGCGCTGGTGACCATCATGGGCGGCGAGCTACGGATCGAGAGCAAGCCAGACGAAGGCTCGCGCTTCATCGTCCGGCTGATGCTGTCGCAGCCGCTTTCCCCCCCGGTCGACCTGCGCGGGCACGAGGCGACGAGCCTCTATCTAGGACGCGAGCGCCGGGTGCTACTGATCGACGACGATCCCGCCCACCGCGCCGCACTCTGCGCGCTGCTGATCCCGCGTGGGTTTGCAGTCCTTACTGCCGAGGGCGGGGCCGACGGTCTGGCGATAGCGGCCAGCGAGCAACCCGATCTGGTGCTGCTCGATGTGTCGATGCCGGGCATGAGCGGGTGGGACATCGCTGCAACCTTGCGCCGGCGCCATGGCGCCGCGCTCAGGATCGTGATGCTGTCGGGCGAAATTGCGGATTCGGCGGAGGGCGGCGAGGTGGCGGACCGGTTCGTCCCCAAGCCGTTCGATTTCGACCAGCTGCTGGCTGTGATAAGCGAGGAATTGTCGCTCGAATGGCCCCGCACGGCACAAACGCGACCTGGGCTGACGACGCTGCCTGCAAGGATTGGCGCCGAGGCCCAGCCGCACCTTGCCGAAATCGCGCGGCTAGTGCGGATCGGGCACGTGCGCGCGATCGAGGCGCAGATCGACGCGCTCGCTGCGCTGGGGCCGGATACCGCGACGCTGGCCGAACGGATGCGCGCACACCTTGACGCTTTCGATCTCAAGGCGCTGGCTGCGCTCGCCGCAGGAGAAGGGGAACGATGACGGGCGGCGCTCGTGACACCGGCGCGCGAGACCGTATCCTGGTGGTCGACGACAATCCGGATTCGCTGCGTTTCCTGGTCGATATGCTCGAAGGAGAGGGCATGGACGTGCTGATCGCGCGCAGCGGCGAGACGACGCTCGAGCTGCTGGGCGAGTCCTCACCCGACCTGATCCTGATGGACGCGTTGATGCCCGGCATGAGCGGGCTGGAGACAACGCAGGCGATCAAGCGCAATCCGGCGACCGCGCATATTCCGGTGATCTTCATGACCGGACTGACCGATCCCGAACACGTCGTCGCCGCGCTCCAGATCGGCGGGGTCGACTATGTCCGCAAGCCGGTGGTGGTGGACGAGCTGTTGGCGCGGATAAGAGTGCATCTCGCCAATGCCCGCGCCTCCTATCTTTCGCGCCTGGCGCTGGGTCATGCGGGTCGCGCCTTGGTGGCGCTTAACAGCCAGGGCCAGCTTATTTGGTGCACCCCTCAGGCCGAGAGCCTGTTCCAGCGGATCGACCCGGCGTGGGATGCCGCGAGCGCGGCGCTGCCAGAAGGAATTGCTCCGGCGCGGCTGATGGCGCTGGCCGAGCCGGGCCATTCGGGCACAATCACGCTTGCGCTAGCCGGAATCGAGTTGGAACTGGCGCTGGCTGAAACCGAAAGGTCGGGCGAGACGCTGTTCAGGATTACCGAGGTGGGCGAGGCCTCCAAGGTCGATCTGCTGCTGAAGCAGACAACCCTCACCCGGCGCGAGGCAGAAGTGCTGCTGTGGGTCAGCTACGGCAAGACCAACCGCACCGTGAGCGAAATCCTCGGCATTTCTCCGCGTACTGTCAACAAACATCTGGAACAGGTCTTCCGCAAGCTTGGCGTAGAAACCCGCGCTGCGGCAACCGCGCTCGCGGTGCGGATGATCTCCGAATAGAGCGGCTTGGCACACCCGCCCGGAGCGCGTTTGAGCCACTACGTCATTTGGCCACTTACCCGGATGTCTCAGCTTGCCATGGAGTAGATGGAAGCATCGCGGGGTCAGCGCCGGGCGCCAGCCGGATCTCCCGGCAGACCGCGCGACTGACGGATTAACACGCGGTAAGCGGAGTGCGTCATGGCCGGAGTGCAAGTGGGGAAGCGGATCATCGGAGCGGACGCGCCGGTGACGGTCGGCTGGGAGAACATAGGCAAGGTCGAAGGCGGGCCGTTCAAGCAGTTGGACACCTCGAAGAACCTGCTGTTTTCGGCCTGATGAGGGCGCGGATGGTCTGATCGCGGTCTTTTGTGCGTGAAGGCTGGCCTTTTCGGCCTGGTTTCCGCGGTTTTCGGGGCCTGAGTGCCGCTCAGCAGTCCGTTTTCGCGCTATGCAGGCGCACCTTGCCCCTCGAGCCAGGCGAGGCGCTGGAAGTTATAGGCAAGGTTGGCCATGCCGATCTTGATCCGGGCTCTGGCGATGCCGATGGTGCGGATGAACAGCCCCATGCGGTGCTTCTGACATGCGAACACGTGCTCGACCGCCGAGCGCACAGCGGAGCGCTTGGCATTGGCTCTGGCGATGTGTTTGGGCAGCGGCCGACGCGGCGTGCGCTTCTGGTGGATGTGGCTCTTGAACATGCCCCGCTCGAGGAACGCCTCGTTCTTCTTCGAGCGATAAGCGGTGTCCGCCCATACGCCCGAACCGGTATTCTGCTTGCTGATGAGGT
>NZ_MUYJ01000011.1 GCF_002155695.1 Erythrobacter tepidarius | reverse complement strand
GGCCAGCTCGAAGAACTTGCGCCTCGCATGGGCGAAGCAGCCTGCCTCGAGCACGGGGCCGGGGTCGCGTCCTTCGCGATAGAGGTCGTTGTAGCCGCTATAGGCATCGGCCTGTAGGATCCCGGACCAGCCTGCGAGATGGGCTTGCGGGTGCTCGCCGCGCCGATCGCGCGAGTAGTGGAACAGCGCCGCCGGTGGATCAGACCCGGCGAACGGCCGATCATCGCGGACGTAGACCCATAATCGGGCCACATCGGTCTTGCCCTTGGCCATGACCGGCACGGTGGTATCGTCGCCGTGGATGCGGTCTGCAGCCAGAACGTGCGCCTCGATCAGCTTGTAGATCGGCATCAGCGCGTGAGCAGCGGCGCCGACCTGATCGGCCAGGGTCGAGAGACTGAGCGGCACGCCTTCGCGAGCGAACCGCTCGGCCTGACGGTTGAGGGGCTGATGCTGCCCATACTTCTCGAACAGCAGCATGGCGAGAAAGCTGGGCCCGGCCCATCCGCGGGGCACCACATGGAAAGGAGCGGGGGCCTGAGCGATCTTCTCGCAGTCCCGGCACGCAAACTTCTCCCGGACCGTCTGGATCACCTTCCACGAGCGCGGGATGACCTCGAGCGTCTCGGTGACGTCCTCGCCGAGCTTGGACAGCCGGTCCCCACCGCAGGCCGGGCAGGAACAGGGGGCAGGCACCACCACGCGCTCGCGGGGGAGGTGCTCGGGGAACGGCTTCCTTGCCGGGCGCTTGCGCTCGAAGGCAGTGACCGTGGTGGTCTTCGCTGCCGCTTCCTCGGCAATCAGATCGTCCTCGGTGGCGTCAGCCTCGAGCTCTTCGAGCTGCAGCTCCATCTGACCCAGCAGGCGTCGGCTGCGCTCGGCGCTGGGGCCATACTGCTCGCGCTTCAGCTTGGCGATCTGCAGCTTGAGGTGAGCGATCAGCGCCTCGATGGCGCTCTGGTGGGCCATGGCGTTGGCGAGCTTGGCCGTGGCAGTGGCAGCGTTCTGCTCGGCCTCCTCGGCTCTGCGGGCCATCGTCGCCACCAGCGCCTTGAGCGCTTCAACGTCGTCTGGCAGGGGCGAGATGGCGGCTTCCACAGGAGAGATGGAATCATGTTCCACCCTCTGCCGCAAGGGCAAAACACCGCCTTGCGACGATTATCCTGCGCTCTGCGGCCGCCACGTATACTGGGGGTTCCTCCAGTCGATCCCCTCCAGCAGGCAGGCCAGCTGCGAGGGGGTCAGCGACACCGTTCCCTCCTTGGCCGACGGCCATACGAACCGGCCCTTCTCGAGCCGCTTGGCGTAGAGCGACATGCCGATCCCGTCGTGCCATATGATCTTGATCAGCGAGCCCGCGCGGCCGCGGAATACGAACAGATCCCCGCCATGCGGATTACGCTTCAGGCCCTGCTGCACCAGCAGTGCCAGGCCCTGCATGCCCTTCCTCATATCCGTGTGGCCCAGCGCGATCCACACCCGCGCGCCGGAAGGGATCATCGCAGAGCCTTCAGCGCGGCAGCGACCAGCGCCGGCGATGCCGCAGCGAAAACGCTCAGCCGCTTGCCGCGTGGCAGGTCGATGATCATCGCCGGGTGCTCGGCAGCGCTGACCGGCACCGCGTCCCCGTCGATCACCGCTTCGGCGAATACCGGCGTGGGAAGCGCATCCGGCGCCTCGGCCTCCTGCGCCGCGCCTGCATCGAGCAACTTGCGCCGCCAAGTGTAGATCAGCGCCGAGGAGATATCGTGCCGCCGACACACCTCGGCAACGCAGGCGCCAGGCGCGAACGCCTCGGAAAGGATCCGCAGCCGTTCTTCCTCGCTCCACCGGCGCCGCCGCTCCGGCCCCGAAAATACCGTCACCTGACCCATCGACCACTCCTAAGCGCGCTCAAAAGAGCACGCTAAAGAGCGCTCGCTACCTACCCGCGCAAGGCGGCCCCCGCCGGATGGATACCTGCGGAGCTGCTTTGAGGCAATCGCATCGTAGACAGTTTGTTGGATACACGGCGGATACACAGACCTGAGCGGGTCTGGTGGCTGGATCCTCTAAAACATCCGGAAACCGCGCTTTTCCGCGGTTTTGTGTGGTGGGCGGTGACGGGCTCGAACCGCCGACCCTCTCGGTGTAAGCGAGATGCTCTACCAACTGAGCTAACCGCCCCACGGTGCGCCGCCCGGTCTCTAGCGCGGCGCGGCGCAAATGCAATTGCCCTGTAGCCTCGTCGCAGTAGCGGGGCTAGGGCAAGGGGCATGAACATCGCGCGCCTCCTCGTCCTCGGCACCGGCGGCACCATCGCAGGCGCGGGCGGCAATGCCATCGGCGCGGCCTATCGTCCGGGCGGCTATGCGCTGGAAGTGCTGGTGGACGGGCTTGCCGCGCTTGGTTTGCCGGCGCAGCTGGTGCCGCAGGAAATCGCGCGGATCGGCTCGCAGGACATCGGCTTTGCCGAATGGCAGGCGCTCCACGCCGCCTGCCAGACCGCACTGGCCGATCCGGCGGTGGACGGGATCATCATCACCCACGGCACCGATACCGCCGAGGAGACCGGCTTCCTGCTCGATCTGACGCTGGCGACCACCAAGCCCGTCGTGCTGGTCGGCGCGATGCGCCCGGCCGATGCCGTGGGCGCGGACGGGCTGCGCAACTTCGCCAATGCGGTGAAGGTGGCGAGCGATCCTGCGGCGGCCGGGCGCGGGGTGATGCTGGTGATGGGCGATGCGGTGCTGGCCGCACGCGATGCCCGCAAGGCGGCGACCAGCAGCATCGATGCCTTCCGCAGCTTCCCGAGAGGCCCGCTCGGCCGGGTCACGCCCGCGAGCCTCGACTGGTTTGGCCCCCCGCACCGGGCGGACGAACAGGCGCGCTATCCTTTCCCTCAGGAATTGCCGCGCGTTGCGATCCTCACCGCGAGCGCGGGGATGGACGATCAGCCGGTTGCTGCCCTGCTCGGCATTGGCGCCAAGGGCATCGTGCTCGCCGGGATGGGCCAGGGAAATGCCCCGGCGCAGGTGATCCGGGCGCTCGCCCGCGCGGCGGCGAAGGGCGTGCCGGTGGTGCGCTCCACCCGCGTCGACGAGGGGCTGGTCGATCGCAATGTCGAGGTCGACGATGACCGGCTCGGCCTCGTCGCCGCCCGCGCGCTCGGCCCGGCCAAGGCGCGGGTGCTGCTGATGGTCTTGGTGGCCGCCGGGATTACCGATGCCGCGGCCGTGCAGGCGGCGTTTGACGCGGGGTGAGGGCAGGGCCTCACCCCCAGGGCGTGACGAGATATTTCTCGCCGGTCTTCATCTGGCGGTAGTCGAGAATCGCTTCCCGTTCGAGCATCCCCTCCAGCGTCACCCTGGCCTTGTAGTGGGAGGCGAAGGTGGTGGTGAGGTTCTCCTGCACGCGCTGGCGCATCCGCACCACGGTCTCCATGCCCGCACGCTGGAGGAACGGCGTGAGCAGCCAGCCCGCCACGCACCACTGCAGCCCATAGGAAGGGGTGAGGATGGTCGGCGAGAGGTCGAGCCGGCCATAGATATACATCTTTTTCTGCTGGTTCGAACCATAGCGCGAGAACTCGGTCATCTGGCTGACCGCGACCTGTTCCATGGCCTTGAGCACGCCATCGCTCGCCTGTCCGCCGCCGATCGGATCGAAGCCGAGGAAGGCGCCGGTCTCGGCGATCGCGGCGCGCAGGTCGGCCATGTAGGTGGGAGCGGAACTGTCGATGACATAGGTCGCACCCTGCGACTTCAAGAGTTCGACATGTTCGGGCCGGCGCACGATGTTGACCAGCTTGATCCCGTCCTCGATGCAGATGCGATTGAGCATCTGGCCGAGGTTGGATGCCGCGGCGAGGTGGACGATGGCCGAGTGGCCCTCCATCTTCGCGGTTTCGACGAAACCAAGCGCGGTCATCGGATTGACGAAGCTCGAGGCACCGGCCTCGGACGAATGCTCGCCCAGCGGCAGGCACATCATCGCATCGGCGATGGCATATTGGCTGAAGGCATGGCCCGGCACGCAGGCGACACGCTGGCCGAGCAGCGCCCGCGCCATGTCGCTGTCACCGGCGGCGATCACCGTGCCTGCGCCCTCGTTGCCGGCCGGCAGGCGCTGGCCATGGCGCGCCTTCTGGCCCGAAAGGAACGGCTCGGGCATGGTCGCAACCACCTTGCCGGGGGCGTATTCGGCGGTCTCGAAATCGGCCGCGGAAGTCAGGATCGCAAGGTCTGAGGGGTTGATCGGCGCGGCTTCCATTCTCACCAGCACCTGATTGCCGGTGGGGGCGGGGAACTGGCTTTCGGCCAACTCCAGTGTCAGCTTGCCGTCGGCGGTGAGGGTGGTGAAGAGCTGCTTTCCGGTGGTGGTCATGCTTGTTCCTCTTGCAATTCCGGGTAGGTTGCCGCGACAAAGTAGAGGCCATGGGGCGGCGCGTTAAGCCCCAAGGCCTGGCGGTCGCGTGCCGCGAGCGCCTCGGCGATGCGGCTTTCGGGCCATGTCCCTGCGCCAACCAGCTTAAGGCAGCCGACCATCGAGCGCACCTGATGGTGCAGGAAGCTGCGCGCGGCGGCGTGGATGTGGATTTCCTCGCCGACCCTTTCCACATCCAGCAAGTCCAGCGACTTGACCGGATCGGCGGCCTGGCAATGGACGCTCCGGAAGGTGGTGAAGTCATGCCGCCCGACCAGCGCCTGCGCGGCGCGGTGCATCGCCTCCGCGTCCAGAGGCTGGGGGACGTGCCAGGCCTTGTCGCGCAGCAAGGTCAGCGGCGCGCGGCGGTTGACGATGCGGTAGAGATAGCGCCGCCCGGTGCAGGAAAAGCGCGCGTGCCAGGCGTCGGGCACCACCTGGCAGTGGGTCACGGCGATCGGGGCGGGCCGCAGCCGGGCATTGAGCGCGGCCATCAGCCGGAAGGGATCGAACGGCCTTTCGATATCGACATGGCTGCGCATCGCCAGCGCGTGGACGCCCGCATCGGTGCGGCCTGCCGCATGCATCACGACACGCTCGCCGGTGATCTGTTCGACCGCCTCCTCGATTGCCTGCTGCACGCTCGGCCCGTGGCTCTGGCGCTGCAGCCCGAAGAACGGCGTGCCGTCGAATTCGAGGGTGAGGGCAAAGCGGGTCACGCGAGCATGGTGCCCCTGGCCACCGGCCGCCCGCGCAGGAACGCTTCGCGCTCCAGCACCGGCTTGCCGGCGCGCTGCAGCTTCACGGGCCGGACCGCGCCCGAACCGCAGGCGATGGTGAAGTCATCGTCGAGCACTCTCCCGGGCGCGTCGCTGGCGTCCACCACTTCGGCGAGCAGCAGCTTGATCCGCTCGCCTTCCAGCTCGAACCACGCCCCCGGAAAGGGCGCAAGTCCGCGCACGCGGCGTTCGATCACCTCGGCGGGTTCGGCCCAATCGATCCGGCTTTCCGCCTTGTCGATCTTGGGGGCGTAGATCGCTTGCGCCTCGTCCTGCACTTCCGGCGGGAAGGCGGCGAGATCGGCCAGCACCTCCACCATCGCCGCCGCGCCGACCGCGGCCAGTTCCTCGACCAGTTCGCCCGTCGTCTTGCGCCCTATCGGCACCGCCACCTTGTGCAGCATCGGCCCGCTATCCAGCCCCGCTTCCATCTGCATGATGGTGACGCCCGTCTCCGCATCGCCTGCCATCACCGCGCGGTGGATCGGCGCCGCCCCGCGCCAGCGCGGCAGGAGCGAGGCATGAATGTTGAGGCAGCCGCGGCGCGGCGCGTCGAGCACCGGCTGCGGCAGAATCAGGCCATAGGCCGCGACCACCGCCACATCCGCGCCCAACGCCGCAAAATCGGCCTGCGCCTCGCCCCCGCGGAGCGACAGCGGAGAGCGCACCATCAGCCCCAGCCGCTCGGCCTCCACCTGCACCGGCGAGGGCATCAGCTTCTTGCCCCGCCCGGCCGGGCGCGGCGGCTGGGTATAGGCGCAGGCAATCTCATGCCCCGCCGCATGCAGCGCCCGCAGCGCCGGCACCGCGAAATCGGGCGTACCCATGAAGATGATGCGCATAAGCCTTGCCGCGAGCCTTTGTGAAGCGTGGCCCAGCCCCTATCTCTGACCCCATGGCATCGCAAGAGATCGAGGCATTGAGCGCCGCGCTCGCCCGTCTGCCGGGGCTGGGGCCGCGCTCGGCGCGGCGGGCGGTGCTGTGGCTGGTCAAGCACCGCGAAAGCGCGCTGCCCGCGCTGCTCGAGGCGCTCGCGGGCGTGGCCGAGACGCTGGTCGAGTGCCATATCTGCGGCAATGTCGATACCTGCGACCCTTGCGGCATCTGCGCCGATCCGCGCCGCGATGCGCGCGCGCTGTGCGTGGTCGAGGAGGTCTCGGACGTCTGGGCGCTCGAGCGCGCGCGGCTGTTCCCCGGGCGCTATCACGTGCTTGGCGGGCGGCTTTCGGCATTGGACGGCATCGGCCCGGAAAATCTCAATATCGCCAGCCTGCTCGCCCGAGTCGAGGGCGGCGGGGTGGACGAGGTGGTGCTTGCCATGAACGCCACGTTCGAGGGCCAGACCACCGCGCATTACCTCGCCGAGCGGCTCGAGGCCCATCCGGTCCGCGTCACCCAGCTCGCCCACGGCCTGCCGGTCGGCGGCGAGCTTGACTACCTTGACGAGGGCACGCTGGCCCAGGCCCTGCGCGCAAGGCGGCCCGTGGGGTGACGCATTGCGTTGAATAAATCGCGCGCCTGGCTTACATGACGCGCATGGCTATCCGCAAAATCCTCGAAGTGCCGGATCCCCGGCTCAAGACCGTCTCGACCCCGGTCGAACCGCATGAGTTCGGCCCCGAGCTCAACAGCCTCGTCGAAGACATGTTCGAGACCATGTATGATGCCCCCGGCATCGGCCTGGCCGCGATCCAGATCGGCGTGCCCAAGCGGGTGCTGGTGATCGATCTCCAGCCCGAAGACCCGGACGCGCCGCCGGTGGAGTGCGAACACAACGGCCACAAGCACACCCACCCGGCCACCAGGAAGGATCCGCGGGTGTTCATCAACCCGGTGATCCTCGATCCGGCCGAAGAAATGTCGACCTATCAGGAAGGCTGCCTCTCGGTTCCCGAGATCTATGCCGATGTCGATCGCCCGGCGACCTGCACGGTGCGCTATCAGGATCTGGAGGGCAACACCCACGAAGAGCGCCTCGACGGGCTGATGGCGACTTGCCTGCAGCACGAGATGGATCACTTGGAAGGCATCCTCTTCATCGACCATCTCTCGCGCCTGAAGCGGGCGATGGTGCTCAAGAAGCTCGAAAAGATCCGGCGGGCTGCGTAATCTGCTTTTCGCTCGCCCCTCCGGGCGAGCGTCCTCGGTGCCGATCCCTCCGCTACGCTACGGGGCACCTGCGGCTCGGCCGCGTGGCCTCGCGGCGCTACGCGCCGATGCATCTGCCAAGCGATCCTTCCTCGTCACCCCGGGCTTGACCCGGGGCCCCGCTTTCTTGGGATATCGCGATGCCCCTCTGGCGTTCTCTATACGTTCCGTGTAGAAATGGCGTATGGATCCTGCGATTCTCTCGATCATTGCCCTCGTTGTCGGCCTTGCGCTCGGCTGGTTTATCGCTTCGCGCCCGCTCGCGGATCTGCGCGCGCGGCTGGCCGAGGCCGAGCAGGCGGCGGCCGAGCGTGAGAGCGAATTCAAACGCGCGATCGCCGAACTGGGCGAGGCGCGGGTCGAGGTAGCGGCGCTGGGTGAACGCGCCGCGCGGGCGGAGGGCCTAGAGCAGCAATTGACCGCCGCACGCGAGGAAAACGCGCGTTTCCGTGCCGAGCGGGCCGCCTTCGAGGAACAGAAGCGCTTGCTTGAAGAATCGCGCGCGAACCTGCTCAAGGAGTTTGAAAACACCGGCGCGGCCGTGCTGAACCGCGCGCAAGAGGCCTTTCTCAAGCGCGCCGAGGAACGGCTCGGCCATTCCGAGAAGGCGAGCGAGGAAAAGCTCAAGGCGCTGCTTTCGCCGGTGGGTGAAAAGCTGGCGAGTTACGAACGGCAGGTCGCCGAGCTCGAGGCGCGGCGCACCGATGCCTTCGGCCAGCTTACGGGCCTGCTCCAGGCGATGCGCGAGGGCCAGGAACAGGTGCGGCGCGAAGCGCAGCGACTCGGCAATTCGCTCACCAATGCCCCCAAGGCGCGCGGGCGCTGGGGCGAGAAGGCGCTGCAGAACCTGCTCGAACAATGCGGGCTGGCGCAGCACACCGATTTCATCATGGAGCATTCGGTTGACACCGAGGATGGCCGCTTGCGTCCCGATGCGATCGTGCGGATCCCCGGCGGCAAGGTGCTGGTGATCGACTCCAAGGTTTCGCTCAACGCCTATCAGAAGGCTTTCGAGGCGACCGACGACGAAGCCCGCCAGCGCGCGCTGGATGAGCACGTCAAGTCGATGCGCAGGCATATCGAGATGCTCGGCGCCAAGAGCTACCAGTCGCAGTTTGCCGAAGCTGCCGATTACGTGGTGATGTTCGTGCCGGGCGAGCACTTCGTCGCCGCCGCGCTCGAACACAGTCCCGACCTGTGGAACTTCGCCTTTGACAAGCGGGTGCTGCTCGCTACCCCCACCAATCTTGTCGCCATCGCCCGCACGGTGGCGCAGGTCTGGCGGCAGGATGGCCTCGCGCGCGAGGCGCAGGAAATCGGACGGATAGGGGCGGAGCTTTATGATCGCCTTGCCACCGCCGCCGAGCACTTGAAGCGCGTAGGCGGCGGGCTGGAAAGCGCGGTCAACAATTACAACAAGTTCGTCGGCAGCTTCGAACGTAACGTGCTCTCCTCCGGACGGCGGCTGGCCGAAAAGGGCATCCAGATCGGCAAGCGCACGATCGAGGATGTGCCGCTGGTCGAAAGCGCGCCGCGCTACAATGCCGAAGATGTTGCCGCGCTCGAAGCGCCTGAAGATGAAGGTGAAGCGGAAGGGCGCGGCGCGCCGGCGTGAACCGGAACGTTGGCCGGGGGGAGGGTCGGGCTGGCGGCTGGCTCAGGCCAATTTCGGCAGGTGGCCCCGCGCCGGAAATGGTTCGGCGGCGCGCATGTCTGTGCCGTTTCGGGCAGGCCCATCAGGCGCTGTGACGGGTGGCTGAAGGCTGCCGGCCCGGCATTGATCGATGCTTCTTGCGCCGGTGGATGCGCGATCGCTCCGATCCTGCCCGCGCCGCTTCACCTTCAAGGCGCGTTGCCCGCAGTCGGGGCACGACCGCGCCGCCGGTCGAAATGCAGCCCAAGCCTAGTGCAGCGCAAGGCCTGAGCCGCATCGGGGCTTTCCTACCGCCTATTCGCGCGCCATTGCGGCTGCCGGCTCTTTCCCATCGTCCGCCCCCTTTTGCGCCAACGCGTTTCCGCCGCCACCACCGCGCGCCCCCGGTTGCTGTCCGCCGCCCCGATGATTTCAGAATTAATATTTTTTATTTCAATAGGAAATATCGGAATCCGAAAGTTGACACGGTGTCGCCTTTGTCAACTTTGCCCGGCGATCGCCGCCAGCACCTCATAGGCCAGCACCGCGCCTGCCACGGCCGCATTCAGGGAATCCGCGCGGCCCTTCATCGGTATCGTGACGCGCTGGTCGCAGGCTGCTTCGTAGTCCTCGGGCAGCCCTTGGGATTCGTTGCCGACCAGGATGAAGCACGGCGCGCGGTAGTCCGCCCCGCGATAGGGCACCGCATCCCGCAGCGAGGCTGCCACAAGCTGGCCAGGCCCCGCCCGCAGCCATGGCAGGAATTCGTCCCATCGCGCCTGTGCGAGGCCCACGGTGAACACCGCGCCCATGCTGGCGCGGACGGCTTCGGCGCTGAAGGGATCGGCGCAGTCGTCGATCAGGATCAGCCCGCCTGCACCCACCGCATCGGCGGTGCGCAGCATCGTGCCGAGATTGCCCGGATCGCGCAGCGCCTGCGCCACCAGCCAGATCGGCGCGGCCTTGCGATCGAGGCGCGCGAGCGCGGTGTCCCACTCGTCGAACACCCCCGCCACGCTCTGGGCATTGTCCTTTCCGGTGATCTTGGAGAGGATGTCGGGCGTGGTGGCGATAACCGTGCCGCCGGCTGCCGTCACCGCGGCCTCGAGCGGCTCCAGGAGAGGATGTTCGCGCCCCTCGGCCATCACCAGCATCTGCGGCAACCGTCCGCAGGCGCGCGCATCCTCGAGCAGGCGCAGCCCTTCGACCAGAAACTGGCGGGCGCGTTTGCGGTGCTTCTTGTCGCGCAGCGAACGCAGATATTTGATGGTCGGATTGGAAAATCCGGTGATGTGCTTGCGCATGGGCACCGCCGCTGGCCTTTTCGCGCGCTGTGGTCAATCCTCGCCGAAGCCGTCCGCGACCAGCGCAACCAGATCGGCGAGCACGCCCTGCGCCCCTTCGCCTTTCACCACGACCTCGATCGTGTCGCCCTTGGCCGCGCCGAGCATCATCAGTCCGAGGATCGATCCGCCCGCCGCGCTGTTGGGTGACTTGGACACGGTCACGCTCACGCCTTCGGGCAGGGCGGCAACCGCGGCGACGAATTTGGCGCTCGCCCGCGCGTGCAAGCCGCGTCGGTTGACGATGGTGACGCTTTGCCTTGCCTCCCCCACGCAGCCGCGCCCCTAGGCCTTGGCCCGTGCCGGCGGAGCGGTGTCCTGGGCCAGCAGCTCGCTGGCGATAGTGATGTAGTTGCGCCCCGCGGTCTGCGCGGCATGAACCGCGGCGGTCACATCCATCGCCTTGCGTGCACCGGCAAGGCGGATCAGCATCGGCAGGTTGATGCCGGCAATCACCTCGATATGTCCGGCATCGAGCAGCGAGATCGCCAGATTGGACGGGGTGCCGCCGAACAAATCGGTGAGGATGATGACACCGCTGCCCGTGTCCACTGCCTCGATCGCCTGCGCGATCTCGGCGCGACGCTGCTCCATGTCGTCGTTCGGGCCGATGCATACGGTGACGATTCCGTCCTGCCGGCCGACAACGTGTTCCATCGCTTCGACGAACTGGTCGGCAAGGCGACCGTGAGTAACCAGGATCAAGCCGATCATGCGTGAAATTCGGTCCGTTAACTGCCCGCCCGAAGCAGGCCTCTACGAGTTTCTACCCAAGCGGACAATCCCGTGCCTGCCTGTGCCGTCCCTAGCGCCGGTCACGTTCGATTGCGTCGGCCGTGCGCGAGCCAAGGTTGCGATGCCGGACAGTGGGCGAAAAACCGGCGGCGCGCAAGCTCTCAGCCATGGCCTCGGCGGTATAGACCGAGCGGTGTCTCCCGCCGGTACAGCCGAAAGCGACGTGGACATAGGGCTTGCCCTGGGCCGCATAGCGCGGAAGCAGCACCAACAGAAGGTCACGGATCCGCGCGAAGACCTCCGCGAAGGCCGGGTCGCGCCGGATATGTTCGCCAACCGCCGCGTCCAGTCCGGTCAGCTCGCGCAGGGCGGGGACCCAATGGGGATTGTCCAGAAAACGCATATCAAACACCAGATCGGCAAGCGGCGGCATCCCCCGCGCAAAGCCGAAGCTGGAGAGGGTGAGCGTCATCGCAGCCTCGCCTGCCCCCGGCGCGAACAGGTGGCGGATGTGGCTCTGCAGGTCGTTGCTGCTCATCGCCGAAGTGTCGATCATGATCTCGGCCCAGCGGCGCAGGGGTTCGAGCAGCTCGCGCTCGGCGGCGATGCCTTCCATCACCGGGCGGCCTGCGGCCATCGGGTGGCGGCGGCGGGTTTCGTTGTAGCGGCGCTCGAGCTCGTTGCCGGCGCAGTCGAGAAACACGAAGGTGAGCGCGATGTCCTCGCGCGCGGCGAGTTCCTTGACCAGCGCGATGATCTCGGCCGGGACAAAGCCGCGGGTGCGCGAATCGAACCCGATTGCCAGGGGGCCGCGCGCCTCGTCGGGCATGGTGACCAATCGCTTGAGCAGACGGACGGGGAAATTGTCGATCGTCTCCCATCCCAGATCCTCGAGCACGGCCAGCACAGTGGACTTGCCCGCGCCGGACAGGCCGGTGACAAGCAGCAGCTGCTGGGGCGGACGGGCAGGGGCCTGGGTGCCGTTCATCACCGTCCTTCTCGCCCCGGCGCGGCGGAAAGGGAAGGCGCATTTGTAACGATTCCGTGCAGCGCCAGCGCCTGTTCGGCGCGCTGGGCGGGCGCGATCCGGCCAGGATCGAAGGCCAGCACCGGCACCGCGACGCCGGCGATGCGGCGAGAGGGCAGGGGGCGTGGGGGCAGGCGCTCGCCCGGCGCTCCGCCGAGCGTCAGCACCAGCGCCACCGGCGCGGGCGCAGCGACGGGAAAGCGGACGAGGCCCACGCCGCGCACCTCGAGCAGCCCGGCGATGTTGGGCGGCGGGGCGGCACGCAGCACGCCGCCTTCGTTCCGCAGTTCCACGGCATCATCCCCGATCAGCCCCGCGCCGCGGTCGATCAGCGCGAGCGCGAGGCTCGACTTGCCGCTGCCCGGCGGGCCCTCGATCAGCAGGGCGCGACCGGCGATCGCCACCGCGCTGGCCTGGTGGACGATGGCGCCGGCCGAGGTCATGCCGCCGCCGGAAGCCGCAGGCGCAGGCACGCGCCCCTTGCCCCATCGGGCCGCGCTAGGGCGATCAGCGTGCCGTCATGCGCCTCGGCAATGGTGCGGGCAATCGCCAGACCCAGCCCCGAGTGGTTGCCGAATTCCTCCTCCGCCGGGCGGACCGAATGGAACCGCTGGAACACCTTCTCGCGCGATTCTTCCGGAATGCCGGGGCCGTGATCGCACACCGTGAGCGTCACCCATCGGCCGTCATTCTCGAGCGTGACCTCGATTGCTGCGTCCGGCGGCGAGAAGGACACGGCATTGTCGAGCAGGTTCTCCACCACCCGTTCGAGCCGCGCGCCGACCCCGCGCACCCGTGCCGCGAGGCCGTCCACCGCGAGCACAATCGGACGACCGCCGTTCTCGGCCCGGTCCTCGCGCCCACCGATGATCGCGCGCACCAGCGCAGCGAGGTCGATCGTCTCAAGCGTCGCGCGGCTCATTTCGGCATCGATCCGGCTGGCGTCGGAGATCTCGCTCACCAGCCGGTCGATCCGGCGCACGTCATGGGTGGCGATCTGGATCAGCTCCTCCTTCAGCGCGGGGTCGGTGACGCGGGGAAGGGATTCGATCGCGCTGCGCAGGCTTGCAAGCGGGTTCTTGATTTCGTGCGCGACATCGGCGGCGAAGCTGTCGACCGCGTCGATGCGCTGACGCAGCGCGCCGGTCATGTCCGAGACCGCGCGGGCGAGCAGACCGATCTCGTCGCTCCTTTGCGGCAGGCGCGGCACTTCGACCTCGCGCTCGCGCCCCTGACGCACCCGCACCGCAGCGAGGGCGAGCTGGCGCAGCGGAGTGACGATGGTCCGCGCGAGGAACAGCGACAGCAGCGCCGAGGCTGCCATCACCAGCAGCATGGCAAAGAACAGGGTGGTGCGCGCCGCCCGCACGCTGTCGGTAATGTCGACCGCGTTGCGAACGGTCAGCAATGTCGCACCGTTGAGGCCCACGGGCGCGGCGGCGGTGATCACCGGGGTGCCATCGCGCCAGTCGTAGAGCCGGACCTGCGACAGGCCGAGCTCGCGCGCGCGGGCCAGTTCGGGCCAGGCATCGGCCTCCTGCGCCTCGGGCTCGACATAGTCCTGCACCGGCTCGGCCGCGACGATGGTGTCGACCGTGCGATCGAGCCAGCGCGAGAAGCGCTGCTCCCAGTCATCGTCGGAGATGTCGTTGAACCTGAAAGAGGGATCGGCCAGCGCGAAGCTATCGGCGGTGAGCTTGCCTTCGGTATCGAACATCCTCAGGCGCATCCGTTGTTCCTTGCCGATCTGCACCAGCAGCGCCTCCTGCCGCTCGCGGGTCGCCCCGGCCAGCGCCTCGGCGGTAATCTGGGCCTCGATCCGGGCGAGCTTGAAGCGCTCGTTGATCAGCTGGGTGCGGTAGCTGTCGAGATAGAACAGCCCGCCGCCGAGAACCAGCAGCGGCAGGATGTTGACGACGAGAATGCGCGCGGTGAGCGCAAAGCGTCCGGTGACGGTGAGTGTCTCGCCGCTCGCGGCGGCAGGGGCCGGTTCAGCCATCGTTGAAGCTGTAACCGGCGCCGTAAAGCGTATCGATCGCGGCGAATTGCGGATCGACCATCCGGAACTTGCGCCGCATTCGCTTGATGTGGCTATCGACCGTGCGGTCATCGACGAAGACATCGTCGGGATAGGCCGCATCCATCAGCTGGTTGCGGCTCTTGATCACCCCGGGGCGCACCGCCAGCGCTTCGAGGATCAGGAATTCGGTGACCGTCAGGCTCACTGGCAGCCCGTCCCAGGTGACCTGGTGGCGGGCCGGATCCATGAACAGCCGCCCGCGGGTGATGCTGGCCTGGGCCGGTTCGGTCGAGCCGGACGGGCCGGCGCCATCGCGCAGCGGTTCGGCACGGCGCAGGATCGCACGGATGCGGGCGATCAGCAGGCGCAGGCTGAAGGGCTTGGCGATGTAGTCATCCGCGCCCAGTTCCAGCCCCGCTTCCTCGTCGCGTTCGTCGTCCTTGCTGGTGAGGAAGATGACCGGCAGGGCGGATTGCGCGCGCAGCCGGCGCAGCAGCTCCATCCCGTCCATGTTGGGCATCTTGATGTCGAACACCGCGAGATCGGGCGGATTGTCGAGCAGCGCCTTGAGCGCCGTCTCGCCGTCGGAATAGAGCCGGGTGGCGAAACCTTCGGCCTGAAGCGCGATCGAGACAGTGGTGAGGATGTTGCGATCATCGTCGACCAGCGCGATCTGGACGGCGCGGCCGGTTTCCGGCGCGGGATCCTGCGCCAGCCCGGACTCTTCGCGGGTGCTGTCGGACATGATGCCTATCCTTCTCGCCGCCGCCCTTGCATAGCTGCAGGGGTAGCGTCATTGCCGCGTCGAGACAATCGGCCTTGCGCCTGCGTTACAGGGCGGTTCACGCGCGGCGCAATTTTGTCGGGACGCGCGCGTTTGACGCGCCGCGAGTCGCCAATTAAGGGCGCAGGAGAGGTGACGGGGCATGTTGTGCACCACGCTTCGGCCGATCTTTGCATACGTATGCGCCGATGCTAGGTGAGCCGTTGCGGATCCGTCCCCGATCCCGGCTTTGCCGCCATCTTGACTGGCTCAGGAGACATGACCTTGACCTCGCTTGCTACCCCGCTGGCCGCGCAGAACCTGCACACCGGCGCAACGATCCACGCCAATCTCGGCACCGCCGCGCTGGTTGAGCACGCGCTCAAGAAGGGCGAAGGCAAGCTGACCAAGCATGGCGCGCTTCTGGTCGATACCGGCCGCTTCACCGGGCGCAGCGTGAAGGACAAGTACATCGTCCGCGATGCCGAGACCGAGCACACCGTCAACTGGGGTCCCATCAACCAGCCGATGAGCCCGGAGCACTTCGCCGCGCTCAAGGCCGATTTCCTCAAGGAACTGGAAGGCCAGGAGGAGCTATTCGTCGCCGATCTGTTCGGCGGCTCGCAGCCAGAATACCGCCTGAACGTGCGCGTCATCAACCAGCTGGCCTGGCACAACCTGTTCATCCGCACCTTGCTGGTGCGTCCGACAGCCGAAGAGCTGGCCAGCTTCGTCCCCGAATACACCATCATCAATCTGCCCAGCTTCAAGGCCGATCCCGAACGCCACGGCTGCCGCAGCGACACGGTGATCGCGGTAAGCTTCACCGAAAAGCTGATCCTGATCGGCAATACCGAATATTCGGGCGAGATGAAGAAGGGCGTGTTCGGCCTGCTCAACTACCTCCTGCCCGCGCAGGGCGTGATGCCGATGCACTGTTCGGCCAATATCGGCGCTGATGGCAGGTCTGCGATCTTCTTCGGCCTGTCGGGCACCGGCAAGACCACGCTTTCCGCCGACGCCAGCCGCACCCTGATCGGCGATGACGAGCATGGCTGGTCGGACACCGCGGTGTTCAACTTCGAAGGCGGCTGCTACGCCAAGATGATCAATCTCTCGGCCGAGGGCGAGCCGGAGATCTACGCCACCACCAGGATGTTCGGCACGATCCTCGAAAACGTGACGATGGACGAGGAAACCCGCGAGCTCGACTTCACCGACAGCAGCAAGACCGAAAACACCCGCGGCGCCTATCCGATTGACTTCATCCCGAACGCGAGCGAGAAGAACCTCGGCCCGGCCCCCGCGAATGTCATCATGCTGACGGCGGATGCCTTTGGCGTGCTGCCTCCGATCGCGCGGCTCACTGCCGATCAGGCGATGTATTATTTCCTCTCGGGCTACACCGCCAAGGTCGCGGGCACCGAAATCGGCGTGACCGAACCGGAAGCGACCTTCAGCACCTGCTTCGGCGCCGCCTTCATGCCGCGCCACCCGAGCGTCTATGGCAATCTGCTCAAGGAACGGATCGCCAAGGGCGGGGCGCAGTGCTGGCTGGTCAACACCGGCTGGACGGGCGGCAAGTATGGCACTGGCAGCCGGATGCCGATCAAGGCCACCCGCGCACTGCTCAACGCGGTGCTCGATGGCAAGATGGACGCGGTGGAGTTCCGCAAGGATCCCAATTTCGGCTTCGACGTGCCGGTCTTCGTGCCCGCGCTGGCCGAGGCCGGGCTAGATCAGACCATTCTCGATCCGCGCAGCACCTGGGCCGATGGCGCCGAGTATGACGCCACAGCCCGCAAACTGGTGCAGCTGTTCATCGACAACTTCGCCCAGTTCGAAGCCCATGTCGATGAAGGCGTGCTCAAGGCCGCGCCGGCGCCGGTTGCGGCCTGATCTTTTCACCGGTTGGAGAGGAGAGCCCCGCCCGGCCCGAGCCGGAGCGGGGCTTTTTCCTTGTATCGACGCAATGCTTTGCCACACTGCCGCTCGACTCGCGCAAGAGGAGGGAAGAGATGAGCATTCTTGACGGCATCCTGAAGAACATCGGCGGCGCGCCGGACGATGTGGTGAACCTCGCCAAGCAGGTCGGGCTTGATCCGGCGATGGTGGAGCAGGCGATTGGCGCGCTCGGCAAAACCCATGCGCTGGAAGGCGACACGGTCACGCTGGCGGCGGAGAAGACCGGCCTCTCGCCCGATGTGCTCAACCAGATCGTCGCGGCGATCGGCGGCGAAGGTTCGCTCGCCAACTTCGCGAACATCCTCGACCGGGACGGCGACGGTAACCCGGTTGACGACATCATGGACATCGCCAAGGGGCTGTTCGGCAAGAGCTGAGCGCAATCAGCCGGCCAGCCGCGCGCGCAGCAAATCACCCCCGGCAGGTGCCCGATCACCGCGCGCACCCGCATCGTCTCGCGCTCGGCCCCGCGCGCAAACCGGATCTCGCTTATCACCTCCGCGGGCCGCACCTCGTTCGGTGTGACGGTCGCGCCCGTAGGGAGGAGCCGTTCGTTCCCGATCGCGCGGATCGCTCCGACATGGCCCGGCGCGAGCGGCGCGCGGCGCATGGTTTCGCGGTCTTGTCCTGGCATTTCCATGCCATCTTCCTGCCGCGAGACGGTTGCGGCGTGTGATCAGACGGGCGCATTGCCAAGGGGCAGGATCTACCCCTTGGCCTTGGCGATATAGCGGCTGACGGTATTGGCGACGACGTTGAGCGGCGCATTGCCGCCGAGGATGACGGCGGTGTTGAACGCCTTGAAGTCGTAACGGCTGCCCAGTTCGGCCTGCGCGCGGGCGCGCTGGCGGAGGATTTCCGAATGGCCGATCTTGTAGCCGCAGGCCTGCCCCGGCCAGCTGCAATAGCGATCAACCTCGGAGGCGACCTCCTCGAACTTGGAGCCGTTGCGCTCGACGAAGAACCGGCGGCCCTCTTCGCGCGTCCATCGCTTGGCGTGCAGGCCGGTGTCGACCACCAGCCGGCAAGCGCGAAAGGCGAGGCTTTGCAGGTATCCCAGCCGGCCGACCTTGAATTCGTCATAGGCTCCCAACTCGTCGGCGAGCTGTTCGGCATAGAGCGCCCAGCCTTCGCTAAAGGCGTTGAAGGCGAGGATCGAGCGGATCAGCGGCAGGCGGTTGGAAAACTCGCCTTCCCACACGTGGCCCGGAATGCTTTCGTGGAAGGTCAGATCGGCCAGATCATATTTGCGATGCAGATCGGTGGTGCGAAGGTTGATCCAGAATCGCCCGGGGATGCTGCCATCCTTGCTGCCCGCGCCGCCATAGGCGCCGGGCGCGCCCGGTTCCTCGGCCAGCGGCAGGCGACGCACTTCCAGCGGCGGATCGACCAGCTGGTCGAAGGCGCGCGGCATCTGCGCCCTGATCCAGGCGACCCGTTCGTTGATGAAATCGAAGATCTCCTTGCGGCCCGGATCGCCCTCGGCAAACTTGTAGCGCGGATCCTCGGCAAGCGCGCGCATCCGCTCGCCGACGCTGCCTTTGGTGTAGCCTATCTCGCGCAGGATCGGATCCATCCGACCGTGAATCTCCTCCAGTTCGGCAAGGCCCTGACGGTGGATCTCGTCGGGCGTCATGGTGGTGGTGGTCGAGGCGCTGACCGCCCAGGCGTAATATTCCTCGCCCATCGGCTGGGCCCACATGCCGGCACTGTCCCTGGCAAGGCTGCGCTGGGTGCGCAGTTCGGCCAGCTGGCGTTCGAGCGCGGGAACGATGCCGGTGGCGATGATGCGTTCGGCCTGCGCGACGGAGCGTGCCGCCCCATCGATGGTGGCCGCAGCGAGCGGCCCGGCATAGCTGTCCCGCGCCTGCGGCAGGCTGGCTTCCAGCTGCGCGATCGCCTTGTCGAGCAGGAAGGCAGGCGGCACCACGCCCATGCCGCGCGCGGCGCGGATGCGCTCCAGCTCGCCGTCGAGGATTGCCGGAACTTCGGCGAGGCGGGCGATATAGGGACCGATGTCCTCGCGCGTGCGCAGCGGCTGGGTCGAGCCGAAGAAGCGCGGCAGGTCGATATAGCCGCCGACGTTCTGGATCACGACATAGGGGGCATTGCGCCAGCTGCCGACCGCCACATCGCCATAGGGCATGGCCATGCCCTCCAGCGCCTTGGAGAAGGCGCTTTCGACCACTTCGAAGCCGATCTGCTGGTCGCTGGTGAGCCCCTCGCGGGGGTAGGCGCGGGCTTCGGCGAGCAGCTGCTTGAGCGTGCTGGCATAGGCGCTGCGCCCTTCCTCGCCCGTCATGCCGAAGGTCGCGCGCCAGGCGGCGAATTCGCCCGTGTCGACGCCAAGGCCAGTGGCGCGGCCAGGCTCGTGAGCGAGCATCCGGTAGGCGATCCGATCCAGCGCCGCGTCCGGATCGAGCCGGGCGATGGAACCGCCCGCGGGTGCGGCGGCAAGATCGGCCTGGTTGCGGGCGCAGGCGGGCAACAGGGCAAGGGCGGAGGCGCCCGCCAGCCCCTTGAGGGTCTGGCGGCGGGTGAAATCGGCAAATCTCTCTCTCATGCTGGTCGGTTTGGCGGGGCGCTTGCCCCAAGTCAATTGCACTGCGCGGGCCAAGGCGGCTAGAGCGCACAGCATGACCGATGTCGTGCTTTCGATCGTGATGCTCGCCGCGCTGGCGTTGCTGGCAGGGGCGTTCTTGCTGTGGCGGCGCACCGGCGAGGCCAAGAACCCAGCGCTGATGGTGTTGCTGGCGCTGATTGCGGTGATCAACGTGCTGATCTGGACCGTGCCGAGCGAAACCGGCAAGGCACCGATCGAGCAGTTGAAGGCGGCCGGAGGCGAATAGTCCGCCCCCGGCGCGCCGCGTCAAATCGCCGCGTCAAATCAAGGCATTCTCTAGGTGATGCTGCTGCTCAATCCGCGCCCAAGCGGATTGCCTGTGCGGCTGGCCGGCTCGTTCGGTGCAGGCGGCGGGCATGGCAAGCGCAGCCCATTCTTGGGTCTCCGGTGCATCTCCGCGGCCACCGCGACCGCAGCGCCCGAGCAAAGCGTGAGCGCCTCGGCTCTGCGCGGCCGCGAAGTTTCGCTGATTTCTGATCGGCGCAGCGAGATTTTGCCTTGCGATCCGGGATTTTCGTCAGCCCCGGATCGCCACTTTCACTTGATCGGGCAATCGGGCGACAGCCGGAAATCGAGGTAATTGTCGACCGCGGCCATCAGTTCCTCCAGCTCGTTTTCGAAGAAGTGGTTGGCGCGCGGGATTTCCTCGTGGTGGATGGTGATGTGCTTCTGGGTGCGCAGCTTGTCGACCAGCTTCTGCACCGCGGCGGGCTGGACCACCGTGTCCGCCGCACCCTGCAAGAAGATGCCGCTCGCCGGGCAAGGGGCAAGAAAGCTGAAGTCGTACATATTCGCCGGCGGCGCGATCGCGATGAAGCCGCGCACTTCGGGACGGCGCATCAAGAGCTGCATCCCGATCAGGGCGCCGAAGGAATAGCCAGCGATCCAGGTGCTCTGCGCTTCAGGGTGGATCGACTGGACCCAATCGAGCGCGGCAGCCGCGTCGGAGAGTTCGCCTATGCCGCTGTCGAAGCTGCCTTGCGAGCGCCCCACGCCGCGGAAGTTGAAACGCAGCGTCGCAAAGCCGCGCTCGGCAAAGGTCTTGTAGAGCCGCTGCACGATCCGGTCGTTCATCGTTCCGCCGCCTTCGGGGTGCGGATGGAGGATCATGGCAACCGGCGCGCGCGGGCGCGGGGGTGGGGAGAATCGACCTTCAAGACGGCCTTCCGGGCCGGGGAAGATGACTGAGGGCATCGGTAAACCTTGTGATCGAGAGCACACGCGCCGGGTGGCGCTGGCGTTTGCGCGGCCTATATAGGCGCACAGGCGAAAATCGCAATTTCTTGTGAGGAAAAGACCATCCCGCAACGGGTCTATCTCGATCACGCCGCCACCTCGCCGCTGCGCCCGGAGGCCAAGGCGGCGATGGAGGAGGGCTTTCGGCTGTGGGCGAACCCGTCCAGCCCCCACGCCGAGGGCCGCCGCGCGCGCGCCGCACTGGAGGATGCGCGCGAGCGGGTGAAGCGCGCGCTGGGGTGGGACGGCGAGCTGATCTTCACCAGCGGGGCGAGCGAGGCGCTGTGGATCGCGCTGGGTCGTGCGAAGGTAAAGCGCCGGATCGTCAGCGCGGTCGAGCATGACGCGGTGTTCCGGGCGGCGCCCGATGCCGAAATTCTGCCGGTGGTCGATGGTGAGGTCGACTTGGACGGGTCTCCCGACTGCGCGGGTGCGCTGGTGGCGGTGCAGCACGTCAATTCGGAAACCGGCACGATCCTCTGGCCTTACGAGCGGAACACCCTGCCTGAAGTCGTCCGGGAAGGTGGCGGGCAGATGCTCGTCGATTGCTCCCAAAGCGCCGGCAAGTTGAAGCTGCCGGAGGCCGACATGCTGGTGATCTCGGCGCACAAGTTCGGCGGGCCGATTGGGATTGGTGCCCTGTTGGTTCGGGACTTCAACCTGCTGGAACCGGTTGGCGGGCATGAGCGTGGTTACCGGCAAGGGACCGAGAACCTGCCCGGCGCGCTGGGCATGGCGGCGGCTTTGGAGGCGGGCGGCTTGCCGGGCTGGGCGACCAGCGAGGCCGACCGCCTGGCCTTCCGCGAGGCGATCCGGGCGGCGGGAGAAGCCATCGCGCTCGGCCCGCAATGCTCGCACATCTTCGCGGTCGCCCACCCGACCATGAGCGCCCAAGCCCTGCTGATCCGCCTTGACGCCATGGGCTTTGCCGTTTCGGCGGGGAGCGCCTGTTCGTCGGGCACATTGAAGAAAAGCCGGGTGCTCGATGCCTTTGGGGTGCCCGACGATGTGGCCGCGCGCACCATCCGGGTGAGCATGGGCTGGTCAACCACGCCCGAAGAACTGGCGCGGTTCAGCGAGGCTTGGGCGTCGCTATGTTGAACCTCCATCGTCTCCCCGCAATTGCTCCGTGGCCCCAGTTTCTTGTCTGCTGCACGCCCTCCGGCGTGCAGTTCTGGGCGCTAGTCCTCCGCTTCGCTCCGGGCGCCTGCGAGCGGGCGGTCGCCCGTGCGGCCCGTGTGTTGGCGGGCCGGGGTGAGCACATTTCTCGGTGGCAATTAACCCCATGATCTACCTCGACTATCAGGCTACCACGCCGCTCGCCCCCGAAGCGCGCGAGGCGATGCTGCGCTGGCTGGGCGGGCCGGAGAGCGACACTTTCGGCAACCCCCATTCCCCCCACCGCATGGGCCGCATGGCCGCTGCCGCGATCGAGGCCGCGCGCGCGCAAATCGGCGCGCTGTTTCCGGCCGGAGGGCGGGTGATCTTCACCTCCGGTGCGACCGAGGCGATCAACCTTGCGATCAAGGGCACCGCGCGCGCCGCGGGCAGCAACATCATCGCCGTTTCAGCCATCGAGCACGCGGCGGTGCTCGATGGCGTCCGCGCGCTTGGCGATAGCGCCGAGATGCTGGTGCTGCCGGTCGATCGCCAAGGCCTTGTCGCGGGCGACACGATCATCCCCCAAGGCACGCAGCTCATCGCAGTGATGCAGGTCAATAACGAGATCGGGACGATCCAGCCGGTCGAGCAACTGGCGGACGCGGCCCATGCGGCGGGCGGGTGGTTCCTGTGCGATGCGGTGCAGGGCGCTGGGAAGCTCTCCCCGCCGGCCAATGCCGACATGATCGCGGTTTCCGCGCACAAGCTCCACGGCCCGAAGGGCATCGGTGCGCTGTGGGTCAGGGACGGACTGGACTTGCAGCCGCAGATTCATGGCGGCGGACAGGAACAGGGCTTGCGCTCGGGGACGCTTAGCCCGGCGCTGGTCGCGGGCTTCGGCGCGGCGGCGCGGTTGGCGGCGGAGCGCATGGCCGAGGACGCGGCCCATGTCGAAGCCCTGTGGCAGCGCGCGCGCGAACTGTTCGACGGCTGGACGCTGAACGGCAGCGACACCCACCGCTGGCACGGCAATCTCAACCTCCGCAGGGATGGCCTCGATGTCGCCCGGCTGATGAGCGACTGCCGCTCCGTGATGTTCTCGGCCGGTTCGGCTTGCGCCAGCGGTTCGGGTCGGCCAAGCCATGTGCTGCGCGCCATCGGCCTCACCGAGCCTGAGGCAAAGTCCTCTATCCGCCTCGGATTCGGGCGCTATACCAGCCTTGAGGACATCGAAACCGCCGCCGCCGCGATCAAGGCCGCGGCGCAGGAGCAAGGCCTGTGAGCATCCCCAAGGGAAAGATTGGTGTCACCTTCATCGATCCGCGCGGGAAGCAGGTGGAAACGACCGCCGCGCCGGGCGACAACCTGCTGCGCGTCGGCCAGGCGGCGGGACTGCCGCTCGAAGGCACCTGCGAGGGGCAGATGGCCTGTTCGACCTGCCACGTGATCGTCGCGCCCGAATGGTTCGACCGCCTGCCCCCGGCGAGCGAGGAGGAGGAGGACATGCTCGACTTCGCCGCCGGGGCGCGGCGCACCAGCCGCCTGTCGTGCCAGATCGAGCTGACCGCGCAGATGGACGGGCTGACCGTCTCCGTCCCCGCGACCAGCAATGACCTCAGGAAGATGTAGAGCGGCTCAACCCTGTGGAAACCCCTCTCCCTCGTCGCGGCGCGGGTTGCTAGACGGGCGCCATGTCCGATCCCACCATCACCGATACCCCTGACGACGGCTTCGACGCGATCGTCGATGCGCCCTTCGATGCCGCGCTGTCCGAGCGCTATCTGGTCTATGCCCTCTCGACCATCACCGCGCGCAGCCTGCCCGATCTGCGCGACGGGCTGAAGCCGGTGCACCGCCGGCTGCTGTGGGCGATGCGGCAGCTGAAGCTCGATCCTTCGAGTGCCTTCAAGAAGTCCGCCCGCGTCGTTGGCGACGTGATCGGCAAGTATCACCCGCATGGCGATGCGTCGGTCTATGATGCGATGGTGCGCCTCGCGCAGGATTTCGCGCTGCGCTATCCGCTGGTCGAGGGGCAGGGCAACTTCGGCAATGTCGATGGCGATAACGCCGCGGCCTACCGCTACACCGAAGCGCGCCTGACCAAGACCGCGCTCGAACTGATGGGGGGGCTGGACGAGGGCACGGTCGATTTCCTGCCGACCTACAACGGCGAGGAAGTCGAGCCGGAGATCTTCCCCGGCCTGTTCCCCAACCTGCTCGCCAATGGCGCAAGCGGGATCGCGGTGGGCATGGCGACCAGCATCCCCAGCCACAATGTCGCCGAGATCATCGATGCGACGCTTGAACTCATCGAAAATCCCCACGTCACCCACGAAAGGCTGATGGAGCTGTTCCACGGCCCCGACTTTCCCACCGGCGGGCAGGTGATCGATAGCCCGGCGGTGATTGCCGAGGCCTACCGTACCGGGCGCGGCGCCTTTCGCCTGCGCGGGCGGTTCCGCGCGCCCGAGGCGAAGGATCCGGCCGATGTCGAGGCGGGGATCGAGCGCCTCGGCGGCGGCCAATGGCAGCTGGTGATCTCGGAAATCCCCTATCAGGTGCCCAAGTCCAAGCTGATCGAGCAGATCGCCCAGGCGATTGCCGACAAGAAGCTGCCGATCCTCGAAGACGTGCGCGACGAAAGCGATACCGCGATCCGGATCGTGCTGGTGCCCAAGAGCCGCAACGTCGATCCCGACCTGCTCAAGGAAAGCCTGTTCAGGCTGACCGATCTGGAAACGCGTTTCAGCCTCAATCTCAACGTGCTCGATGCCACGCGCACGCCGATGGTGATGGGGCTGAAGGAATTGCTCGAACACTGGACGGCGGCGCAGATCGACATTCTCCAGCGCCGCGCGCGCCACCGACTCGACCAGATCGAAAAGCGCCTGGAGCTGGTGCGCGGCTACATCATCGCCTACCTCAACCTCGACCGGGTGATTGCCATCATCCGCAGCGAGGACGAGCCCAAGCCGGTGATGATGGCCGAATTCGCGCTCACCGACCGCCAGGCCGAGGCGATCCTCAACATGCGGCTGCGCAGCTTGCGCAAGCTGGAGGAGATGCAGCTCAGGAAAGAGCAGGATGAGCTGCTGGCCGAACAGGACGAGCTTGAAAAGCTGCTCGAAAGCCCGGCCCGCCAGCGCACCCGGCTCAAGCGCGATCTCAAGGCGCTGCGCAAGGACTATGCTGAGGACACCGCGATCGGTGCGCGCCGCACGCTGATTGCCGAGGCCGCCGCGACGGTCGAATTCAGCATGGATGCGATGATCGAGAAGGCGCCGGTGACGGTGATCCTCAGCCAGAAGGGCTGGATCAGGGCGGCCAGCGGCCATGTACCGCTTGATCAGGAGTTCAAATACAAGGAGGGCGACGGTCTCGCCTTCATCTGCCACGCGCAGACCACCGACAAGCTGCTGCTCGCGGCCTCGGACGGGCGCTTCTTCACATTGGGCTGCGACAAGCTGCCCGGCGCGCGTGGCTTCGGCGAGCCGGTGCGCAGCATGATCGACCTTGAAAGCGAGGCTTCGATCGCCGCGATGATGGTGCACCGGCCCGGCGGGCGGCTGCTGCTCGCCTCCAGCCACGGCAAGGGCTTCGTTGCCGAGATGAACGAGCTGCTGGCCGAAACCCGGAAAGGCCGGCAGGTGGTCAATCTCAAGGACGGGGCGGTGCTGCGGGTGGTGCGACGCATTGGCGAGGGTCACGATCACGTCGCCTGCGTCGGCGACAACCGCAAGCTGGTCGTGTTCAACCTCGAGGAACTGCCGGTGATGACGCGCGGCCAGGGGGTGCAGCTTCAGCGCTACCGCGATGGCGGGCTGTCGGACGCGACCACCTTCGTGCTGGCCGAGGGCCTCAGCTGGCAGATGGGTGGATCGGGCGAACGCACCCGCACCGAAACCGAAATCCGGATGTGGAAGGTTGCGCGCGGGGCGGCCGGACGCATGCCGCCACAGGGCTTCCCCAAGTCGAACCGCTTCGACTGACGATCGGGGCCGCAGGCGGAACGCGCGCGGCCCCTGGCGGGCTGGGCCTGGCTTATTGCGCCGCGCCGCCGGTGCTGGCGGCCTGCGCGCTGGCGGCGGCGCTGGCGATCTGTTCGCGGGTGAACAGCGCCATGAGCCGGCCTTCGGGACTGACCGCGAAATGCTCCTTCTTGAGCGCGACCGGGCCTTCCGGGCTTTCGAGGACAATCTTGTCCGCGGCGAGATCGACGCTGGCGAGCGTGCCGGCCGGATTGCCGTTGGCCGAAACCACGGCCGCACCCACCACCAGCGCGGCATCGCGCTTGGCATTCGCCTCGGCGACCTGCGCGTCCATCATCGCGTCGATCTGGTCCTTGGTGGCATTGATGCTTGGCCCGCTGGCGCTGGTGCCGATCAGGTCGGCGGGGATCGGGGCCTTGTGCTTGCCGGTGTCGATCGTGACGATGCCGTCGGCCACGGTTTCGACCGTGCCGATCGGATTGCCATCATTGCCGTAGATCGTGGCGCCGACATCTTGCGCCAGCGCGGCGGCAGGAACGAGGGCAGGGCCGGCAGCGAGGAGGGTGGCCAGCAGCGCACGCTTAACGGTGTTCATCGATCTTCTCTCCATTCTTGCACTTCGACAGGATACTGCCGGGAGGTGGCAGCAACGGCGGGAGACACGCGTCCGCATGGCCCGAAGACCACAATTTGAAGCCGACCAAGGCGGCCCGGTTCGATGGGAACGTGTGTGCAATAAATGCATCAGACCCGCGGAAGGTTCCTAGAGCACCCGGCGGCGGCATGGCCACCCCCGCAGGCGGGCTTGCAGGGCCATCCGTCGCTCCTCAGGCGCGCTTCACCCTGTCCGGGGCCGGCTGGCGAGCGCTTCGTCGAGCAATTGCCCGATGCGGGCCGAATCCGGGAAGCCTTCGGCCACCCAGCGCGCCTCGACCTCGTGGAGGATGCGGGCAACCTCCGGGCCGGCGCTGACCCCGCGGGCGACGATTGTCCCGCCCTTGAGCGGGAAGCTGGGCACGCTCCAGCCTTCGAGCACCCGCGCATCGCTGCCGCCCAGCAGCAGCCGGTCGATCGCCAACGGCGGGGTGAGGCGATAGGCAAGCATCCGGGGATTTTCGGCATCGCTTGGGCCGCGCTCGGCAGCGGTGACGAGTCTGATGCGCTGGGCCTTGGAAAGGCGCAGGCGCGCGGCGACGGTCTCGGCCACTTCGGGCGAGGGCGGGAGCAGCGCGGCCAGTCGCCGAACGGGATCGGGAGCAAAGCCCTGTTCGCGCTCGGCTGCGATCAGCCGGGCAAGCGCGGCGAGCTGCGCGGCGCAGGCTTCGGGCAGGATCACGCCGAGCACGCCATTCTTGCGCATCCGCGCCAGCGTCGCGTGCGGATCGGGAAGGGCCAGCAGTGCGAGCAGTTCGGCCGCGATCCGCTCGCGGCTGAGACCTTTCAGGGTGTGCGCCAATGCGGCGCAGGCACTTTCGGCCTCGTCATCCAGCGCCGCACCGAAGCGCGCCTGGAACCGGTAGTAGCGCAGGATCCGCAAGTGATCCTCGGCAATCCGCTGCCGCGCCGAGCCGATGAAGCGCACCCGCTGGGCGCGCAGGTCATCAAGCCCGCCGAAATAATCGCTGATCTCCAGCGTCACCGGATGGGCATAGAGCGCGTTGATGGTGAAATCGCGCCGCGCCGCATCCTCGCGCCAGTCCGAGGCGAAGGCGATGGTGGCGCGCCGCCCGTCGGTTTCGACATCGCGCCTGAGCGTGGTGATCTCGACCGGGCCATCGGTGAGGATCGCGGTAACGGTGCCATGCGCGATCCCCGTGGGCACGGTGCGGATGCCGGCGGCGCGGCAACGGTCGATCACCTCGGCCGGCAGCAGCCGCGTCGCGCAGTCGACATCATGCACTTCGGCCCCGAGCAGGCCATCGCGCACCGCCCCGCCGACCCAGCGGATATTGGCTGCGCCCAGCGCCGCCGTCAGCGCGGCAAGCCCCGCGCGGGCCGGCCATTGCGCCTCGGCCAGATCACGCAGCATTCTTCAGCCCCTCCAGCGCAATCCGGCGTGACAGGTTGGCGATGATCGCCGCGGTCACACCCCAGATCCGGAACCCCTGCCATTCGAGTTCGAGATAGCGCCGATTGGCCCCGCGCCAGAAGGTTTCATGGGCGGTCCAGCTGGCCGGATCGAGCAGCAGTGCCAGCGGCGCCTCGAACCAGTCGGCGACCTCGACCGGATCGGGCCGCAGGTCCAGCCCCGGCGGCACCACGCCCACCACCGGGGTGACGATGAAACCCGTGCCGGTGTGGTAGAGATCGCTGGTGCCGATCACCCGCACCGCCGTGCGCGGCAGGCCCAGTTCCTCCTCGGCCTCGCGCAGGGCGGCGGTCACGGCGTCCTCGCCCGGATCGATCTTGCCTCCGGGAAAGGCGACTTGCCCGGGATGATCGCGCATCGACCGGGGGCGCTGGGTGAGGATGACCTGCGGATCATCCGGTACGTCGGTGATCGCGATCAGCACGGCTGCGGGCGTGGCGCGCCCATCGCGGGCGAATTGGGCATCGCTGAGCAGATCGGGAATGTCGCGCGCGTGGCCTTCGGCAAAGAGCCGCGCGAGCGGTTCGTAGAGGCTGGGCCGGGGCGCGCGCGTCATGGCAGAAGCGCGAAGCTCATGCCCTGGCTGGCGATGCGCCAGCCGTTGCTTTCGGCCCCTTCGGCCAGCGCGATCTCGGCCAGCTGCGCCCAGGTGGAACGGTTGAGCCGTGCCTCGCAGCCGCGCCTGACATGGAGATAGAGCGCCGGATTTTCGGCGGTGCCGGCGGCCCGCAAGCGATGCTCCGGCCCGGCGATCACCAGTTCATCGGTGTTGAGTCGGAACACCAGCGCATCGTCCTTGCGCACGCAGTCGGTGGCGATGAAGGCCGCATCCTCGACCTCGATGCTGAGCTTCTCGACCGGGGTCACCAGCCAGTGATGCCCCGCCGCATCGCGGGTGAGCAGGCTGGCGAAGGCGCGCACCATCGCCTCGCGCCGGATCACCCCGCCCTCGTGGAACCACGTTCCATCGGCGGCGATCACCATGTGGCTTTCGCCTACCTGCTGCGGCGACCAGCTTTCGACCGGCGGCAGCTTGCGCGCGTCGACCAGCGCGGCGATCTCGGCGAGCGTCAGTCCGGCAAGGTGCGGAGGCGGTTCGTAGGGCATCGCAGGCAAGGGATGGCAGATGGGGCGCGCAAGGTGAAGGGGTTACCTTCTCCTATCCCGCCCACGGCCCCAGCATTCCTTCGGCCGGCATCGCCGCCAGACCATGGCCGCGCGCCAGAAGACGGTGTGGTTCATAGGGGCCGGGGCAGCGCCAGCCGCCCGTCATCGCCGCGGAAAAGCCCCAGCGCCCGTAATATTCGGCATCGCCGATCAGCACCTGCGGAAGGGCAGGGCCTCCGCTCGCGGCCAGCCGTGCATCCTCGGCGATCATCGCGCTCATCAGGCCGATGCCAAAGCCCTCACCCTGCCGTTCAGGCACCACGGCGACGGGGCCGACCATCACCAGCGGCACTTGCCCTTGTCTGGTCTGCAAGCCGATGGGCCAGCACTGAATCGTGCCGACCAGCATGTCATCGGCATCGAGCGCCGCGAGGCTGAGGCCGGGCAGCCAGTTCATTCCTTCCCGGATGCGGTAGGCGGTGCGCGCGTGACGGTCCGGCCCGAAGGCACGGTCAAGCACTTCCTCGATCATCGCGGGATCGACCGCTTCGAGCGGGATCAGGGTGGCGGTGGCGGTGACCATCAGCGGGCAATGAGCTTCAGCAGCCGCGCGCCCTTGCCGTCCTCGGCCACCCAGATCGCCCCGTCTGGCCCCTGTGCAAGGCTGCGCAGGCGGCGTTCGAAGCTCCAGCGGGTGACTTCGCGCGCGCTTTCGCCCTCGAAGGCGACATCGACCAGCGCCATGCTGCCAAGCCCGGCGATCAGCGCGTGGCCCTGCAGGTCGGCAAACATGCTGCCCGAATAGATCAGCATGTCGCCCGGCGCGATCACCGGGGTCCAGCTCGCGGCGGGCCGGGCAAAGCCGTCCCCTTCGGCGTGATCGGGGATCGCATCGCCGTTGTAGTGATCGCCGTTGGAGCGGATCGGCCAGCCGTAATTGGCGCCCGGCTTGACGAGGTTGAGTTCATCGCCCCCGGCCGGGCCATGTTCGACCTCCCACAGCCGCCCCTGGGCATCCCAAGCCATGCCGAGAATGTTGCGGTGACCGTAGGACCAGATCTCTGCCGTGACGGGGTTTCCGGTTTGCCTCGCCATTTCCGCCATCGGATTGCCCGCGGCAGGCGTGCCGTCGAGGTTGAGGCGGACGATCTTGCCGAGCGTCGTGCTGGTATCCTGCGCAGGCGTCATCTTCTGCCGCTCGCCGCTGGCGACATAGAGATAGCGGCCATCGGGCGAGATGCTGAGGCGGTGAGAATAGTGGCCACGCCCCGTCACCTTCGGGGTCTGGCGCCAGATCACCGCGAGGCCCTCAATGGTGCAGGCGGTGGGCGCGTCGCATTCCAGCCTGCCCTTGCCGACCGCTGCGCCGCGGGTGTCGTTCTCGCCCGCTTCGGCCCAGCTCAGATAGATCGTGCGCCCGCCCAGCGTCGCCGAGGCTTCGCCAGGCAGGAAGGCGACATCGCCCAGCCCGCCCTGGCCGCCATAGGCGACTTGCGGCAATCCGTTGACCGTGCCGGTAGTGCCGCTAGCGGTGTCGATGAATTTCAGCGCGCCGGCCTTTTCGGTGACGAACAGCACGTTGGTGCCCGGGGCAAAGGCGATTGCCCAGGGCTCGTCAAAAGTGGCGACTTCCTGCGAAGTGAAGGGGGTGGCGGGGCCGGTGCCGGCCACGATCGGTTCGCTTTCCCCGGTTTCGGCCTTCGCGCAGCTTGCCAGCGCGAGCGCGGACAGGGAAAGAGCGGCGAGCAATCGGGACGAGAGGAACATGCTGGGGCTCACTCCGGGCTTTACGACGCAGGACAAGGCGGTGGTCATCGGGGTTGACGAGGCCGGCCGCGGGCCGCTCGCCGGGCCGGTGGTGGCCGCGGCGGTCGTGCTTGGGGCGGCGATACCGACAGGGCTCGACGATTCCAAGCGCCTTTCGCCCGCGCGCCGCGCTCTGCTCGACGCGGCGATCCGGGCGAGCTGCTGCTGGGCGGTGGCGGTGGTGGGGCCCGAGGTGATCGACCGGATCAATATCTTCCAGGCGACGATGCTGGCCATGACCCGCGCGGTGGCACGCCTTGCGGGCGCGCTCGGCGCGGGGCCGTGCGAGGTGCTGATCGACGGCAACATGACTCCGGCGGGCCGCTGTGCCGACTGGTGCTGGCCGGCGCGCGCGATCGTCGGCGGTGACGGGATCGAGCCGGCGATCTCCGCCGCCTCGATCATCGCCAAGCAATGGCGCGACCGGCTGATGCTTGAGGCCGCCGAGGCCTTCCCCCACTACGGCTGGGAACGCAACAAAGGCTATGGCACCGCCGAACACATGGAGGCGCTGCGGGTGCACGGGCCTAGCCCGCTCCACCGCCGCAGTTTTGCCCCCGTGGCGCAGCTGACGCTGATCTGACCCATTCTCGCATCACCCCGGCCTGCGCTGGATTGGCGGATCGGCGTGCATGTGAGTCCTCGCGGCCACACCGCTGCATATCGAGTCCCCAAGCGCGGGCAGGACTCAACATCTTGTGGCGATCCCGTTTCGTTCCGGGGCTTTACGATGAGTTAACCATGTTTCCCGCAAAATTAGGTGCTTGACGCGGACTCTTCAGGGACTCATGCCTGTGGATAAGGCAACAGCCAGAACAGCGGGGCCAGTCCGGTGAGTGTCATAGAGAAGGTGAAGGCGCGCACAAAGACCGTTGAAAAAACGGATAAAATGGTGCGCGCGCCCGATCTTCCCCTTGGTCGCATCCTGCCGGGTGACTGCATCGAGGCGATGCGCGCGCTGCCTTCGGCCTGCGTCGATCTGGTCTTTGCCGATCCGCCCTACAATCTCCAGCTCGGCGGCGAGCTCAATCGCCCCGACGGCAGCCATGTCGATGCGGTGACCGATCACTGGGACCGGTTCGATTCGATGGCAGCCTATGACAAGTTCACCCGCGAATGGCTGACCGAGGCGCGCCGCGTCCTGAAGCCCGATGGTGCGCTATGGGTGATCGGCTCCTATCACAACATCTTCCGCGTCGGCTCGATCCTTCAGGACCTGGGCTTCTGGATCCTCAACGACATCGTCTGGCGCAAAACCAACCCGATGCCCAATTTCAAGGGCACCCGCTTCACCAATGCGCATGAAACCCTGATCTGGGCGAGCATGGGCGAGAAGGCGCGCTACCACTTCAATTACCGGGCGATGAAGACCCTGAACGACGAGCTCCAGATGCGCTCGGACTGGGTGCTGCCGATCTGTTCGGGGGCCGAGCGGCTGAAGGAAGGCGGCAGGAAGGCCCATCCCACCCAGAAGCCCGAGGCGCTGCTCTACCGCGTGCTGCTCGCCACCACCGAGAAGGGTGACGTGGTGCTCGATCCCTTCTTCGGCACTGGCACCACCGGCGCGGTCGCGAAAAGGCTGGGCCGCGAGTGGATCGGCTGCGAGCGTGAGGCTTTCTACCGCTCGGTTGCCGAAAAGCGGATCGCCAAGGAATTGCCGCTCGATGAGAGCGCTCTGACCACAATGCAGAGCCCTCGCGCCGCGCCCAAGGTCGCCTTCGGCGCGGTGGTCGAAACCGGGCTGATCCCGGCCGGCAGCAAGCTGTTCGATCGCAAGCGCCGCTGGATCGCCACGGTGCGGGCCGATGGCAGTCTGGAATGCGGCGGGAAAACCGGCTCGATCCATGGGCTGGGCAAGGCGTTGCAGGGCGCGCCCTCGTGCAACGGCTGGACTTTCTGGCACTTCGAGAGCGGCGGCGAGGTGCAGCCGATCGACGCCGTGCGCCAGCTCTACCTGCTCGCAGCCGAGGATTGATCGCGGCCCGTGAGCGATAGCGTCTATCTGTTCCCCGTCACCCTCGTCTCCGGCCCGCAGGCCGTGGATGGCGATGCGGTGCGGCTCGGCGGCTCGATGGCCTATGCCCGCGAATTCGCGCTGGTGCTGCGCGATGCGACCGGCGAAGTGGCCGAGCGGATCATCACCACGCCCGCCAGGATGGAGAAGGCCATTGCCCGCCTGCCCGATCTGGCGGCGCGCGAGGCGGCGCGGCAGTGGGACAATCTGCGCAAAGTCCACGGGCCGCTCCAGCTCGGCAATCGCACCATCCGGCTCGATCAGCCGCAGGTGATGGGCATCCTCAACGTCACGCCCGACAGCTTTTCCGACGGGGGCAAGAATATCGATCCGCAGGCCGGGCGCGATGCGGCGGCAGCGATGCTCGAAGCGGGGGCGGCGATCATCGATATCGGCGGGGAAAGCACCCGGCCGGGTGCTGCGGCAACCTTCGAGGACGAGGAAATCCGCCGGGTCATTCCCGCGGTCGAATATTGCGCAAGAATGGGCGCTGCGATCAGCGTCGATACCCGCCGCGCGGGCGTGCTCGAGGCGGCGTTGGCGGCGGGTGCGCACATGGCCAATGACGTTTCCGCCTTGCGCTATGATCCGCGCAGCATCGCGCTGGTGGCCGCCAGTGGCTGCCCGGTGGTGCTGATGCACGCGCCCGGCGCGGGCGAGGATCTCCACGCCGGCGGGCATTATCGCGATGTGGTGTGCGAGGTGTTCGACTTCCTCAAGCTGGCGCGCGCGCGCGCGATTGCGGCCGGCATTGCCGAGGCGCGGATCATCTGCGATCCGGGCATCGGCTTCGGCAAGTCGCTCTCGGAAAACCTTGCGCTGCTCAATGCCCTGCCGCTGTTCCACGCACTCGGCAGCCCGATCCTGCTCGGAGTGAGCCGCAAGCGCTTGATCGGCGCGCTCTCGGGCGAGGAAAGCGCTGATGCGCGGCTGGCAGGCTCGATCGCGCTGGCGGTGAAGGGGATGGAGGCGGGCGTTCACCTGCTGCGTGTCCATGATGTTGCGGAAACGGTGCAGGTCCGCAATGTCTGGCGCGGCCTCAGGGATGCGGCACTGACCGATTTCAGCCAGCTCCCGCCGCTCTAGGCGGGGTTTTCCCGCTGCCCCGGTTCTGTCATGGGGCACGGCCACAAGGCTGATCCCCCCGCGATTCCATTGAGGAGTATCCCATGCGCCGCTCGCTGATTGCCGTCACCTTCCTTGCCGCCGCCGGTCTGGCTGCCGCACCGCTGCTGGCGGACGATCATGCGGCGGGGGAGGATGTCCCGGTCCGCGTCAGCCTCGCGCCCGACCAGCTGCTCGCGCCCTATTATGCCGAGCTGCGCAAGCAGGTGGTGATGCCCGAGGCCGGGCCGAACCCGGCGCTGGCGCCTGCGACCACGCTTACCCGTATCGCCTTCGGCAGCTGCAACCACCAGAACGCCTCGCAGCATATGTGGGCGCAGATCGCCGCCCAGAACCCGCAGCTGTTCCTGATGATCGGCGACAATGTCTATGGCGACAGCGCCTGGGATGCCGATGCCGGGCTGGAGAGCCTGCGCAGCGCCTATGCCTTGCAGGCCTCGCACCCGGAATTTGCTGCTTTTCGCGCGAAGTTCCCGATGCTGGCGACCTGGGACGATCACGATTTCGGCCTCAACGATGCTGGCGCCAGCTTTCCCTTCCGGCGCTGGAGCGAGGCGCTGTTCGAGACCTTCTGGGGCTCCTCGCCCGAAGTGCGCGGACGCGACGGGATCTACGAGAGCACCATCACCGGCCCTGAAGGCAAGCGGGTGCAGGTGATCCTGCTCGACACGCGCTTCTTCCGCTCCGACCTCAAGCGTGCCGCATGGACCAAGGACCGCCCGCCGCTCGGCAGCTATGTGCCCGATGACAATCCGGCCAAGACCATCCTCGGCGCCGAGCAATGGGCGTGGCTCGAGGCCGAGCTGGCCAAGCCGGCTGACCTGCGCATCGTGGTTTCCTCGACCCAGGTCATCACCCAGGCCCACCAGTTCGAAGGCTGGACCAACTTCCCGGCCGAACGCACCCGACTGCTCGATGCACTTGCGGGCCGCGAGGCGAGCGGGCTGGTGCTGCTGTCGGGCGATCGCCACGCGGCGGGCATCTACCAGACCCGGCACAAGGGCGAGACCATCTGGGAGCTGACCAGTTCCTCGCTCAATCTCGCCTTCGGCAGCGACATCGAGCGCAGCACGGCGCGCGAACCCGATCCCGCACGGGTGACGAAGTTTTTCCCGGTCGAGAATTACGGGCTGGTCGATATCGACTGGAAGGCGAAAAAGCTCACCCTGACGCTCAAGGACAGCACCAGCGAAACGCTTGCAGAGCAGGTGTTCGGCTGGTGATGTTCCCGAAATGTTTCACGTGAAACATTGCGGGCGGTGTTGGATTGGCGGAAATTACCTCCTGAAAATAAGAGGGTAAAGCCGCCGTCCGAAACCATAACATGGCCGATGGCGTTGACGCGCAGGCCCGCCCGCGCCGCTCCGGGAAATGGCAGCCCCATGGTCAAGACCCGCCAACGATCCGTCCATGTCTTGCGCCAATCGCGCATCGGCCACGCTGCCATGTGCGCGGCCCTGGCAATCACCCACGCACCTAGCCCGGCGATGCGGCGCTCCCCGCCAGCAGTCCGCCGTCAAGCGTCAGCTCTGCTCCGGTCATGTAGGCGCTTTCCTCGCTGGCAAGATAGACGCACAGGGCCGCGACTTCCTGCGGGGTGCCGAAGCGTTTGAGCGGGGTGTCGGCGACCAGCGCGGCCATGGTAGCCTCGCGCGCGCGCCCATTGCCCAGCATCGGCTCCCACATCGGGGTGAGCACGGCGGCGGGGTGGACCGAATTGCACCGCACCTGCCAGCCTTGCTGAGCTGCATAGAGCGCAACCGACTTGGTGTGGTTGCGGATCGCGGCTTTGGAGGCGGCATAGGCCGCCGCGCCGGGAATGCCGACCAATCCCGAGCGCGAGGAGATGTTGATGATCGAACCCCTGCGGCGCTGGCGCATTGCCCGCAGCGCATAGCGGCAGCCGAGAAAGGTGCCATCGGTGTTGACCGCATGAACCGCGCGCCAATCGGCCAGGCTGGCGTGTTCGGGATCGTGGGGTGGGTGCCCGTGCTCGAACCCGGTGATCCCGGCATTGTTGACCACGACGTCGGCCTGGGGGTGGAGCGCGGCGAGCGCCTCCCAATCGGCTTGCGAGCGCACGTCGAGTTTGAGGAAATCGCAACCGAGTTCGGCCGCGCTCGCGGCGCCGCCTTCGGCGTCGATGTCGGTCAGCAGGACGCGTGCGCCCTCGGTGATGAAAGCGGCGCAAATGGCGCGGCCGATGCCGCGCGCGCCGCCGGTGACGACGCAAAACGCGCCTTGCGGTTTTGGCATGGGGAACCTCGTGATATCGCAGTGAACCGGCGGGATGGGCGCTTGGCCCCGTGTCCCGGATGATGCGGTGGCCGCCTTAGCGGTGATGCTGGTTCACTTGACCCACTCCTGACCCGGTGGCGTACGCTTGCCGAAGATCAGGCCGCGTTGTCAATCCCGAGATCGCTGAGCTTGCGGTAGAGCGTCGAGCGCCCGATTCCCAGCCGGCGGGCCACTTCGGTCATGCGGCCGCGATAGTGGCCGATGGCGAGGCGGATCACATCGGCCTCGATCTCTTCGAGCGGACGCAGGTTGCCGTCCTCGGTATAGAGCATGATGCCCACGCCTTCGTGCGAGGCAAGCGCGCGGCTGGCGCGCTGTTCGCCGAGCATTTCGGACAGCTGCGGGAAGCTGTCGGCGGTGAGCGTGTTGCCCTCGCAATAGACCGCCGCGCGGAACAGCACCGATTGCAGCTGGCGGACATTGCCCGGCCAGTCATAGGCGGCAAGCAAGGCCAGCGCGCTTTCCGAGATCGACAGGTGATTGAGCCCCGGCTGTTCGCCGATGCGCGCGAGGAAGTGGCGGGTGAGCGCGGGGATGTCACCGGTACGCTCGCGCAGGGCGGGCAGTCGGATGCGGGTTGCCCCCAGCCTTGCGGCGAGCGCGGCGTCGAACTGGCCTGCTTCGACCATCGCGTCGAGCCCGACATTGCTCGTCACCAGCAGGCGCACATCGACACGAAAGCCATAGCTCGCGCCGACCGGGCGGATGATGCCGCTGTCGAGCGCCTCGCCCAGGCGTTGCTGGACCACCGGGGTGAGCCGATCGATCTCGTCGAGGATCAGCGTGCCGCCGTCGCAATGCTGGAACGCGCCGATCTGGCGGTCGAAGGCGCCGGGAACGGAACCGGGTTCATGGCCGAACAGCACCGATTCGATCGAGCCGGGCGGAATGCTGGCGAGGTTGATGATCCGCAGCGGGCCCTTGGCGCGCGGGGAGGCGGCGTGCATCGCACGCATCAGCATTTCCTTGCCGGTGCCGCTTTCGCCTTCGATCAGCACATGGCCCTGGCCGCGGGCGGCCTTGGCCGCCTGCGCCAGCGCGGCCCGGAACGGCGGCGCGGTGCCGATCATCGCATCGAAATCGAGGCTGGCCGACATCTTTTCGGTGAGCGGGGCCAGCTCGTCGCGCGGGGTCTTGCGGGTGGTGGCGCTGCGCAGGGCTTCCATCAACCGCTCGGGGCTGACCGGCTTGACGAGGTAATCGCTCGCGCCTGCCCGCATCGCTTCCACCGCCAGCAAGGGTGAGGCGCTGGTGGTGAGCATCAGGATCGGCAGGGCCGGGCGGCGGGCCTTGAGTTCGGCGATCAGCGTGCAGGCATCATCGCCCGGCACCCATTGATCGAGCAGGATTGCCGACAGCTGCATCCCCTCGCGCGTGCCGAGCATGGCGATCGCGGTTTCGCCGTCGGGGGCGATGATGGTGCGCCAGCCATCGCGTGCGGCGATCGCCGAGATGAGCCGGCCCTGTGCGGGCTCATCATCGATCAGCATCACGATTCGCGCATCGTCCTGCGCTTCGGGGTGGCAATCAATATCCGCCATCAGCCTTGCCGCTCGTCTTTCCCTGCGCCGGGCGGTTGTGTCCCGGCGTGACACAGGCTTCTGCATAGGGGAGATGGGTAAAGACGCGATTAAGGCTGTTGCCGGTGCGCGCGCGATGCCCGCCGGATGCCACCCTCAGCCTCTCATTAAAGGTGACTTGAGCGCGCGGCCGTGCTTCGATACGGGGGCAGGCAGGAGCGGCGGCAGGGCCGTGCTGGTGCAACCAAATGCCGCCTGCGGTGTTCAGGAACCCGAAGGGAAAGACAGGACATGACTGTTCACGACATGGAAAAGGCGCAGGCCACCTATGGCGGCTTCACGGCGACGCTCAAATGGGTGGTGCCGGTGATCGCGGTGATCGTGTTCGCCGTTATCGCAGCGATTGCCAGCTGAGCGGGCGCGCGCGTGAAGATCGCCATCCTCAAGGAGCGCGCCGCGGGGGAGACGCGCGTTGCCGCCACCCCGGAAACGGTGAAGAAGTTTGCAGCGCTAGGCTGCGCGGTCGCGGTCGAGGCCGGGGCGGGCCTGTCCGCCTCGGTCGAGGATGCGGCCTATGCCGAAGCCGGCGCGAGCGTCGGGGATGCGGCCGCGACGGTGAAGGATGCCGACATCGTGCTCGGCATTCAGGCGCCCGATGTGGCCTTGCTGGCGGGCGCGAAGCCCGGCGCGATGGTGGCGGCGCTGTTCGATCCCTTCGGCAAGCGCGATCTGGTCGATGCCTATGCCGCGGCCGGGTTCGAGGCGCTGGCGATGGAATTCATGCCGCGCATCACCCGCGCGCAGTCGATGGACGTCTTGTCCTCGCAATCGAACCTTGCCGGCTACAAGGCGGTGCTGGCAGCGGCCGATGCCTATGGCCGCGCCTTCCCGATGATGATGACGGCGGCCGGCACGGTGCAGGCCGCGCGCGTGTTCGTGATGGGCGTGGGCGTGGCAGGGCTTCAGGCGATCGCAACCGCGCGGCGGCTGGGAGCGCAGGTTTCTGCGACGGACGTGCGCAGCGCCACCAAGGAGCAGATCCAGTCATTGGGTGCCAAGCCGATCTTCGTCGAGAAGGTCGCCGGCATCGAAGGTGAAGGCGCGGGCGGCTATGCCACCGAGATGAGCGAGGAATATCAGAAGGCGCAGGCCGAACTGGTTTCCGCCCATATCGCCAAGCAGGATATCGTCATCACCACCGCGCTGATCCCGGGCCGCGCCGCCCCGCGCCTCGTCACCGACGCGCAGATCGCGACGATGAAGCCGGGCAGCGTGATTTTCGATCTCGCGGTGGCGCAGGGCGGGAATGTCGAAGGCTCGGTCGCCGACGAGGTGGTGGTCAGGCACGGCGTCACCATCATGGGCTATTCCAACACGCCCGCGCATCTGCCCGCCGACGCTTCGGCGCTGTTCGCGCGCAACCACTATAACTTCCTCAGCGCCTTCTGGGACAAGGAGGCGAAGCGGCCCGTGCTCGACGAGGAAATCGGCAATGCGATCCGCCTGACGCAGGGCGGCAAGGTCGTCAACGCGCGGCTGCTTGGTTGAACCGATGGGCCTGATCAACGCGACGGTCTGGGACGCCGAGGATGCCGCCGAAGATCTCGCCTATGCGCTCGCGCATGGCGAGCAGGTGCGCCTTGCTTTCAAGCTGGTGCGGGACGCGATCATCTTCACCGACCGCCGCATCCTGATGATCGACGTGCAGGGGCTGACAGGAACAAAGAAGCGGTTTCTGACCATCCCTTACCGCGCGATCACCACTTTTACGCTCGAGAGCGCGGGGCATTTCGATCTCGATACGGAAGTCTCGCTCACCGTCTCGGGCTCCGCGCCGATTGCATTCAACCTCAGCCGCGGTGCCGATGTGCCGGGGCTGGTGACGCTGCTCACCGAATATCTCGCGCCCGGCAAATAGATCGGCAAAGAGGGGCAATTCATGGACTTCATTGCAATTCTCAGCATCTTCGTACTGGCCTGTTTCGTGGGCTATTACGTCGTCTGGTCGGTGACCCCGGCGCTGCACACGCCGCTGATGGCGGTGACCAATGCGATCTCCTCGGTAATCATCGTTGGCGCGTTGATCGCCGCAGCCGAGGCGGAAAACCCGGTGGCGAAATATCTCGCGCTCGCGGGCGTGGTGATGGCCAGCATCAACATCTTCGGCGGCTTTGCCGTTACCGAGCGGATGCTCGCGATGTACAAGAAGAAGGAGAAGTAAGCGATGACCTTCTCCCTCCTTTCCGCCGCGACCCATGGGAGCGCGACGCCGGCCTGGGCGATGCTCGCCTATCTTGTCGCGGGCGTGTTCTTCATCCTCGCGCTGCGCGGGCTTTCGAGCCCTGCCTCGAGCCGGGCGGGCAACCGCAACGGCATGGTCGGCATGGCGATTGCCGTGGGCACCACGCTGGTGATGCACGGCACGAACCTTGTCGAGATCGGCATTGCCATCGCGATCGGCGCGGTGCTTGGCGTTACCATCGCGCGGCGCATCGCCATGACCGCGATGCCCGAACTGGTGGCGGGCTTCCACAGCCTCGTCGGTCTCGCCGCGGTGGTGGTGGGCCTTGCCGCATGGCTCAACCCGGCAGCTTTCGGGATCACCGATGCGGCCGGGCAGATCATCGCGGTGAGCCGCGTTGAACTGGGCCTCGGCATCGCCATCGGGGCGATCACCTTTTCCGGTTCGGTCATCGCCTTCCTCAAGCTATCGGGCCGGATGAGCGGTTCGCCCATCCTGCTGCCGGGGCGGCATGTCATCAACCTCGGCACGCTGGTTGCGATTCTCGCTCTCATCGGTGCCTACACGCTCTCGGGCGCGGGTGGCGCGGGCGAGGGCCAGCTGGTGATCTGGATCGCCGTGCTCGCCTTTGCCATCGGCTTCCTGCTGATCATCCCGATCGGCGGGGCCGACATGCCGGTGGTGGTGTCGATGCTCAACTCCTATTCGGGCTGGGCAGCGGCGGCGATGGGCTTCACGCTCGGCAACACGGCGATGATCATCACCGGTGCGCTGGTCGGCTCGTCGGGCGCGATCCTCAGCTACATCATGTGCCGCGCGATGAACCGCAGCTTCATTAGCGTGATCGCGGGCGGCTTCGGGGCCGACGCGGGCGCCGGCGGCGCCGGCGGGGCGCGTGAACAGCGGCCCTACAAGCAGGGCAGCGCGGAAGATGCCGCCTACATGCTCGAACAGGCCGAGAAGGTCATCATCATCCCCGGCTATGGCATGGCGGTCGCCCAAGCGCAGCACGCGCTGCGCGAGATGGCCGACAAATTGAAGGAAAAGGGCGTGGAGGTGAAATATGCCATCCACCCCGTCGCGGGGCGTATGCCGGGGCACATGAACGTGCTGCTGGCCGAAGCCAGCGTGCCCTATGACGAGGTGTTCGAACTCGAAGACATCAATTCCGAATTCGCCCAGTGCGATGTCGCCTTCATCATAGGCGCCAACGACGTGGTGAACCCGGCCGCCAAGACCGACAAGTCCAGCCCCATCTACGGGATGCCGGTGTTCGACGTCGACAAGGCCAAGCAGGTGTTCTTCATCAAGCGCTCGATGGGCGGGGTGGGCTATGCCGGGGTCGATAACGATGTGTTCTACATGAACCAGACCGTCATGCTGCTCGCCGACGCCAAGAAGATGGTCGAGGACATCGTCAAGGCGCTCGATTGATCGCATCAACCCGAAAAGTGGGCACCGGTTTTCGGACAGGTTGATGCGATTACAGATGCGCATCAACCCGAAAAGTGGGCACCGGTTTTCGGACAAGTTGATGCGATTACCAGATTACCAAGAGACTTCTGATGCGTAAGCTGATCGTCGGATTGCTGCTTGTGATTCTGCTGGCGGGTGGGGCGCTGTTCAGCGGCCTCGCCAACCCGCTGGTGGAAATGCAGGTCAAAGCCGCGCTGGTCGAATCCGGCATCGGCGACAAACGCGCCGAATGCATGGCCCAAAGGATGGTCAAGCGCCTCTCCATCGTTCAGCTGTGGAAGCTCCGGCAGGGCATGGCGGCGCAGGAGGGCGAGCCGGAAAGCGGCTATGGCCTGGGCGAGCTGATCAAGCGGCTCGACCGGGTCGGCGATGGCGAGGCGGTAGCCGTGCTGACCACCTCTGCCGGGCTGTGCGCGATCGGGATCGGCTGAGATTTTCTGTCCGCTTGGCGCTGCGCTGCTTGAGGCGTTTTTGTTCGCCTACCGCTGCGCTGCTTGAGGCGCTTGCCTTCCCTCCCCCCGATGCGCCACTATGCGCGGCGGAGAGGGAGACCATCATGAACCGCATCGCTTTTGCCGCCGCGCTGCTGGCCACCGCCGCGCCGCTTGCCGCCGAAACCCACCGCATCGAAGCGGGCGAGGGCGCGGCGACCCGCCTGCAGGAGGCGCTGATCCTCGCTCGGCCCGGCGACGTGATCGAGCTGGGCGAAGGGCGCATCGCGCTCACCGACGGATTGAGCCTCGATGTCGATGGCGTGACGCTGCGCGGCGCAGGGATGGACAAGAGCGTGCTCGATTTCACCGGCCAGCAGGGCGCGGGCGAAGGGCTGCTGGTGACCAGCGACAATGTCACCCTCCAGGGCTTTGCGATCGAGAACCCCAAGGGCGACGGGATCAAGTCCAAGGGCGCGGACAATATCATCTACAATGCCATCCGCGTCGAATGGACCGGCGGGCCGAAGGCCACCAACGGGGCCTATGGCATCTATCCGGTCGAAAGCACCGGGGTGCTGGTGACGCACTCCAGGGTGATCGGCGCGTCGGACGCGGGGATCTATGTCGGCCAGAGCCGCGACATCACCGTGCGCGGCAACCAGGTCGAATTCAACGTTGCGGGGATCGAGATTGAGAACAGCCGCAACGCGCTGGTCGAAAACAACATCGCCACCCGCAATACCGGCGGCCTCTTGGTGTTCGATCTGCCGGGCCTGCCGGTGATGAACGGCGGCAACGTGATCCTGCGCGGCAATGTGGTGAAGGACAACGACACCCCCAATTTCGCCCCGCCGGGCAATATCGTCGCCTCTGTGCGGCGCGGCACCGGCGTGTTGGTGATGGCCAATGACGGCGTGCTGATCGAGAACAATGCCTTCGAAGGCAACGCCACCGCCCATGTCATGGTGATCGCCTATCCCCAGCCCTATGACGATGCCCGCTACAATCCCTATGCGCGCAATGTGATCGTCGGGCCCAATGCCTTCGGGCGCGGCGGGGACGATCCGCAGCTCGATGGCAAGGAGGCGCTGCTCGAAGCCTTCGGCGGGGCGCTGCCGCCGGTGCTGTGGGACGGGATCGTCGAGGACGGCAACGGGCTGAGGATCGCCGAGGGCGTGACCGGGTGGAGCCTCAACCTCTCGAAACCCGGCCAGAGCCTTGCCGAGGCCCAGCCCGGGCCGCTGATGCTGACCCCGCTCGAAAGCTGGCAATTCCCCGCGGTTGGCGCGCCTGCGGAACTGGAGGCGCGGCTGAAGTGAGCTTCGCGCGCGGTCTGCTGGTGGCGGCTCTGCTCGCGCTTGGCGGGGCGGTCGCCCATGCCCAACTCGCCGCGCCGCGCGTGTCGGACGCAGCCGTGGCCGGCCCGGCCTTTCCGGGCAAGCTGTCCGAATTCGGCTTCTTCGCCGATGGCGCGCGGCAACGTCCGGCACGCGGAGTGATCCCCTATGCGCTCAAGGTGCCCTTGTGGTCTGACGGGGCGGAGAAGCTGCGCTTCATCTATCTGCCCGAAGGCTCGCAGCTTGCCGCCGATGGCGAGGGCCTGCTGCAATTCCCGGTGGGCGCGGCGATCATCAAGACCTTTGCCTTTGGCGAGGGCGCGGCGCGGCGGCTGATCGAAACCCGCGTGCTGCTGCACCGCGCCGATGGCTGGGTGGCGCTGCCCTATCGCTGGAACGAGGAGCAGACCGAAGCGACGCTGGCGCTGGCGGGCGGGCGGCTCGACCTGGTGACGCCCGCGGGTGAGGCGATCTCCTATGCCATCCCCAACAAGAACCAGTGCAAGACCTGCCATTCGCGGGATGGAAAGGTGATCCCGATCGGCCCCAAGGCGCGCAATCTGTCGCGGGAATGGTTGGGGGCTATGTGGAAGGCGGGCCAGCTTGACCATGTGCCCGCGGGCGGCGGCAGCCTGCCCGACTGGCGCACCCGCGCCACCGGCCCCGCCGAACCGCTCGCCCGCGCCTATCTCGATGTCAACTGCGCCCATTGCCATCAGCCGGGCGGGGGCGCTTCGAACTCCGGTCTCGATCTGCGCTGGGAGCAGTCCGATCCCCACGCGATTGGCATCATGAAGCGGCCGGTGGCTGCCGGTCGCGGGGCGGGTGGACACAATTTCTCGATCCTGCCGGGACAGCCCGATGCCTCGATCCTGCTCTACCGGATGGACAGCGCCGAGCCGGGGATCGCCATGCCCGAACTGGGCAAGGCCAGTGTGGACACGGATGGGGTCGCGCTGGTGCGGCGCTGGATTGCGGAGATGGGCAAGTAATGAAACGGCTTGGTCGCGGGTTTCTGGCGCTGCTGGCGCTGCTCGTCATCGCATTCCTGATCTTCCGCACGCCCGATACCGACGCTGCCGAAATGCGCGCCAAATATGGCGGGCCGCCCTCGCAATTCGTGGAGATCGGCGACGGGGTGAGGGTGCACCTGCGCGACGAGGGGCCGAGGGATGCCCCCGCGATCATTCTCCTGCACGGCTCCAACGCCGATCTGCACACCTGGGATCCGTGGGTCGAGGGCCTCAAGGACAGCTACCGCGTGATCCGCTTCGATCAGGTCGGCCACGGCCTTACCGGGCCTGACCCCAAGGACAATTACAGCCGCGACAACTACGTCGCCGATATCGCCGAAGTGGCGGATAGGCTAGGCCTCGAACGCTTCGTCCTCGGCGGCAATTCGATGGGCGGCAAGCATGCGCTGGCCTTCGCCGTGGCCCATCCCGAGCGGCTTGTGGGTCTCGTGCTGGTCGATGGCAGCGGCGCGCCGATGCCCCAGCGGGAAAAGGGCAGGCCCGACCAGGACAGCAACAGGGTCTCGGGCAATATCGGCTTCCGGATCGCGCAGACCCCCGGCATCAACCTGCTGATTGAACAGATCACCCCGCGTGCGCTGATTGCACGGAGCCTCGAGCAATCGGTGTCGGTCAAGGCGGTGGCGAGCGAGGCGGCGGTGGACCGCTACTGGGAACTGCTGCGCTATCCCGGCAACCGGCGGGCGACGCTCAGGCGCTTTGCGCTGCCCTATGATCCGCTTACCGAAGCCGAGATCGCCAAGGTGACAACCCCCACCTTGATCCTGTGGGGCGAGGAAGACCGGCTGATCCCGGTCGAAGCCGGGCGCTGGCTCGACAAGGTCATGCCGGCGAGCACGCTGGTGGTCTATCCCAAGATCGGCCACCTGCCGCAGGAGGAAGCGGCAGCGGCAACGCTGGGCGATCTCAAGCCGTGGCTGGCCAGGCTGACCGCTGGTCCGCCCGTCCGGTGAGACGTGCCGCTTGCGCGGCCTATGGACGCAAGGAACGCTTCCTCGCTACACCCGTTCGCGAGTGCAAACGATTTGAAGGGGCATGCCTTTGCGCAAACTGGGGATCATCGGCGGCATGAGCTGGGTGTCGACAGCGATGTATTATGATCGCATCAACCGCATCGTCCAGAAACGCGCGGCGCCGATGGCCTCGGCGCCGCTGCTGATCGAAAGCCTCGATTTTTGTCAGCTCTACGCGCTTGTCGAGGAACGCGATTGGCAGCGCGCGGCGAGCGTGCTGATCGACAGCGCGCGGCGGCTCGAAGCGGCAGGGGCGCAAGGCCTGATCATCGGCGCCAATTCGATGCACCGGCTCTATGACGATGTCGCCGCTGCGGTGAACATCCCGATCCTGCATATCGCCGAATATGTCGGCCTGGCAATCAAGCGCGCGGGCCATCGCAACGCCGCGCTGATCGGCACCCGCAATGTCATGACCGAAAGCTTCTACCGCAAGCGGCTGGTCGCCCACGGCATCGATCTGCTGCCGCCCAACATGGAATTCGTCGGGATGCTGGACAAGATCATCTATGATGAACTGATGGTCGGCAAGGTCACGCGCGAGGCGCAGCGCACGATGAAGACGATCATCACCAGCAAGGCGCAGGAAGGCGCCGAGGCGATCGTGCTGGCCTGCACCGAGTTGGATCTGGTGGTCGATGTCGATGCCAATATCCTGCCCGTGTTCGACAGCACGCGAATCCATTGCGAGGCAGCGGCGAATTGGATCCTCGAACAGGAAGGTCTGCATTAGCCCCTGTTTGCCCCCTCTAGGCGGAGCGCCTCTGTCCGTCTTGTTGTGGCCATGTCACCGGCTCGTCTCTAATCTGAAACGTTCCGGCGCAGGACTGGCTTGCAAGGGATGCAAGTTGTTAACGTTTCGCCTAAGCGCCGCCGCAGAGATTGTCATGGCGAATGCCTGGCATGCTCCGGGTCCTCGGGTCGCACCGATTGGCCCTTGGGGCCGACCTACCTCCCCCCCCCCAATCACCGGTAGGCGGCCCCATAATAGGCTCGTCCGGGCGCAGCTGGCCCGGATTTCTCCCGGTTTTGCACCCCGTTCCTCGTCCGTTCCGGTTGAGCCGCAGCCCGTGCTGACCTAATCGCTCGAGCCGTGATGACCCGCGCCCCTTACGCTGCCGATCCCGCCGCTCATGGCCCGAGAGAATTCAGCTGCGCGTCAGGTGGGGAGCAGCGCGGGCCGCGCACCGCCTTCCAGCGCGACCGCGACCGGATCATCCATTCGATGAGCTTCCGGCGGCTCAAGGCGAAGACTCAGGTGTTCATCGCCCCGCTCGGCGATCATTACCGCACCCGTCTGACCCACAGCCTCGAAGTCGCGCAGATCGGCCGGGTGATCGCCCGCGCCCTCGGGCTCGACGAGGATCTGACCGAGGCCCTGTGCCTTGCGCATGATCTCGGCCATCCGCCCTTCGGCCATGCAGGCGAGGCGGCGCTGTCGGCGGCGATGGAGCGTCATGGCGGGTTCGATCACAATGCGCAGGCGCTGCGCACGGTGATGCGGATCGAATGTCCCTACCCTGAGCATGACGGGCTCAATCTCACCTGGGATCTGCTCGAAGGCCTGGCCAAGCACAATGGCCCGGTGATTGCGCCAAACTGGGCGCTGGCCGAGCTTGACGAGGCGTTTCCGCTGAACCTTGGCTCCTGGCCATCGCTCGAGGCGCAGGTGGCGGCGGTGGCGGATGACATAGCCTATGACAACCACGACATCGACGATGGCCTGCGCGCCGGGTTCCTCGAACTCGACGATCTCTTGAGCCTCGATTTCCTCGCCGATCAGTGGCGCGCTCTCGAGAAGCGCTTCCCCCATGCCCCGCGCGAGCGGCTGCTGCGCGAGCTGGTGCGCGACCAGATCGGGCTGATGGTCAACGACGTGCTCGAACACACGGCGGCGCAGGTGAAGGGCCTGCATTCGGTGGCCGAAGTGCGCGAGGCAGGGCGCCAGCTGGCCGGATTCTCGCCGGCGATGGCCGCGCAGGAGCGGCGGCTGAAAAGCTTCATGTACGAGCGGCTCTACTACCACCCCGAACAGGTCGCCGCCGCCGAGCGCGCCCGCGATGTCGTGGCGCGGCTGTTTGCGGCCTATGCGCAGGAAGCGCGGCTGATGCCCGCCGACTGGCAGGCACGCCTGCCCGCGAGCGATCCGGCCCGCGCGCGGATGATTGCCGATTTCATCGCCGGCATGTCGGATCGCTTTGCGATCCAGGCCTGCACCGCAATCTATGGCGAGCGGCCCGCGGGGCTGATCAATGTCTGAGGCGCGGTCTTCGGTCCGTGGCCCCGTCCGCGTCGCGCTGGTGGGGGCGACCGGCCTGGTCGGGCGCAAGGTGATCGAGATTTCGAGCGCCGGCGACGAGGCGCGAATCGTCGGCATTGCCCGGCGGGAGGCGCGTTTGCCCCCCGGTGCGCGGATGGAGATGTTCGTCGCCGAGCCCGACAAGTGGGGCGAGGTGATGGCCGCGGTGCGTCCGCGCGCGCTGATCTGCGCGCTTGGCACGACGATGAAGAAAGCCGGGGGCGACCGGGAAGCCTTCCGCGCGGTCGATCAGGATCTGGTGCTGGCCACGGCGCAGGCCGCGCAGGCGGTGGGCGTGCCCAACATGGTGGTGGTTAGCGCCGCCGGGGCCGATAGCCGCTCGCGCAGCTTCTACATGCGGGTCAAGGGCGAAACCGAAGAGGCGTTGACCAAGGTCGGCTTCAAGCGGCTCGACATTCTCCGCCCCGGCCTGCTGCGCGGCGAGCGGGTGGACGACCTGCGCCTGGCCGAGCGCGCCGCGATCATCGCTGCGCCGCTGATCGATCCGCTGCTGTCGGGTTCGTGGGAACGCTTTCGCTCGATCGATGCCGCGCTGGTGGCCGAAGCGGCGCTGGGCCTTGCCTTGCGCCGAGCGGGCGGGCGGTTCACGCATGACAACGAGGCGATTCGCCGCGCGGCGCGCGAGTGGCGACGCACGAGCGAGACGGGAGCGGCGGCATGATCGACTGGAACGCATGGTTCAGCATGGTCAACCTGCTGGCGCTGATCGCCTGGGCCGGGCTCATCCTGCTGCCGCGCTGGCCGGCACTGCTGTCGGGGGTGCTCTACCTGGGCGTCGGCCTGTTGTGTCTGATCTACGCTGCCGGCCTCATGGGATTGCTGAGCGGCCTGATCCCCAACCCCGATGGGGGAGGAACGGATTTTACTTCCATCGCAGGCGTGCGCGCGATCTTCGCCAGCGATGCCGGGGTTACCATCGGCTGGACGCATTACCTTGCCTTCGACCTGTTCGTCGGCCTGTGGATCGCGCGCGATGGCGATGCCAAGAATATCTCGCGCCTGCTTCAGGCCCCGGTCCTGCTGGCCACCTTCATGGCCGGGCCGCTCGGCCTTGGCCTGTGGCTGCTGATCCGCGAGCCTGCCGCGCGCAAGCAGGGGCGATTTCGCTAAATCGCGGCTGGACGCTGGCGCGGATTTGCCTAACCTTGCGCCAAATCTTTCCGGGAGAGAGCAACCGCCATGGCGCGCGAGGCCTATCACGATTACCAGACCTTCGATGAAATCCTGCATTTCTGGGCGAGGGAGCGGCCTGATGGGCCGGCCTTCGATCAGGATGGGCGGGTGACCAGCTATGCCGAGGCTGATGTCCTCACGCGCCAGTTGATCGCGTTGATGCAGGCGCGCGGCATCGCGCCGGGCGATCGCATCGCCTGGCTCGGCAAGAACCGTGATATCTACTTCCTGCTCTACATCGCCGCTGCGCGGATGGGGGCGGTGATGGTGCCGATCGGCTGGCGGCTCGCCCCGCGCGAGATCGCCTATATCCTCGGCGATACCGAGGCCAAGCTGCTGTTCGCCGACGCCGAATTCGTCGCGGTGGCGCACGAGGTGGCGGGCGCGGTTCCGGCCAATCCCGAAGTGATCGAGGGCGAGGCCGCGCGCAGGGCCGCGAGCGGCTTCGCGCCGGCCGACTACACGCCACCCGGCCCGCATGATCCGGTGCTCCAGCTCTACACCAGCGGCACCACCGGCAACCCCAAGGGCGCACAGTTGACCAACGCCAACCTGTTCGGTCTGCGCAATGCGGGTATCGCGGCGGGGCTCGACTGGCAGTTCTACGAGCCCGGCGATTGCATGTTGGTTGCCATGCCCTGTGCGCATATCGGCGGGACCGGGCTGGTAAACATCGCGGTGGCAAGCGGGGTGCGCAGCCTCGTGCAGGCCGAGTTCTCCCCAGTCGGCGTGATCGAGGCGATCGAGGCGGGCGCGACCCACCTGTTCATCGTGCCCGCGGCGTTGCAGATGGTCGTCCAGCACCCGCGCGCGGCGCGCACCGACTTCAGCAATCTCAAATACCTGATGTATGGTGCCGCGCCGATGCCGCTTGAACTGCTCAAGGAAGCGGTGCGGACCATGCCGAACACCAAGTTTCTCCAGGCCTATGGCATGACCGAGACCAGCGGCACGATCGCGGTTCTGCCGCCCGAGGATCACACGATCGAAGGGAACCAGCGGATGCGCTCGGCGGGGAAGGCCTGTCCTGGGGTGGAGATCGAAATTCGCGGTCCCGACAACAAGCAGCTTCCGCGCGGGGAGATCGGCGAAGTCTGCATCCTTTCACCCACCAACACGCCGGGCTACTGGAAGCTGCCCGAGGCGACCGCCAAGACCATCGATCCCGATGGCTGGCTCCACACCGGCGACGCGGGCGTGATGGACGAGCACGGCTATGTCTATATCCAGGATCGCATCAAGGACATGATCATTTCGGGCGGCGAAAACGTCTATCCCGCCGAAGTCGAAAGCGCGATCTACGGCCATCCGGCCATCGCCGAGGTCGCGGTGATCGGGGTGCCGAGCGCCAAGTGGGGCGAGGAGGTGAAGGCCTGCGTCGTCGCCAAGCCGGGCATGGTGGTCGACGAGGCCGACGTGATCGCCTGGGCGCGCGCGCGGATTGCCGCATTCAAGGCGCCCAAGAGCGTCGATGTCATCCCCGTCATGCCGCGCAATGCCAGCGGCAAGATTCTCCGGCGCGAGCTGCGCGCGCCCTATTGGGAGGGGCAGGAGCGGCAGGTTTCGTGAGGTGAAGCAGCACGCCCCTGCCACGCTGCGCAACCGCGAGCCGATCGCGGCGGTGCTCGCGCGCGAATTGCCCGCCAGCGGCACGGTGCTCGAAGTGGCGGCGGGGACGGGCGAGCATGCGCTGTTCTTTGCGCAAACCTTCCCGGCACTGGCATGGCAGCCGACCGATCCCTCGCCCGAGGCACTCGCCTCGATCGCCGCCTATCGTAAGGATTATGCAGGGCACAATCTCGCCGCGCCGCTGCGGCTCGATGCTTCGGCCCCCGATAGCTGGCCAGTTGCCGCCGCCGAGGCGATGGTCTGCATCAACATGGTCCATATCAGCCCGTGGGAGGCAACGCTGGGGCTGTTCGCGGGGGCAGAGCGGGTGCTGGCTGAGAGCAGGGGGCCGCTGATCCTCTACGGCCCCTTCATCGAGGCGGAGGTGGAAACCGCGCCCTCCAACCGCGATTTCGATGCCAGCCTGAAGGCGCGCAATCCGCTCTGGGGTCTGCGCGAGGCCGAGGCGCTCGATGCCCTCGCCAGCCGGCACGGCATGGCCCGCAGCGCGCGCCACGCAATGCCGGCCAACAACATCATGCTAGTTTACCGGGCGGTTTAGTTTTTGGCCAGCCAGGTTGGCGCAGACATCGCTGCTCTCTGGCAGCCCGGCCTTCCCACCCGGCCCCCATGGTCTGATGGTATCATTGGTGGCCGGGTGGGGAGGCGGGTCGGGAGGTCTGCATCGCGCTTCAGCGCGATCGCGATCAGTCGATCGCGCGCTTGCCGGCGCGGCCCACCGACTTGATGTCGTCGCCCAGCCCTTCGACGGTGTTGCAGGCGGCAGTGGCGAGGCTGAGCGCGGCGAGCGCGATGGCGATCATGGTCTTGCGAATCATGCGGGGTCTCCTTTGCCTTGCGATACCAACGCAAGAGGATGGAAATCTATTCCTGACCGGCGCGTGAAGCGGCGATGCGCTGCTTCGCCAGTTGCCGTTCGCGCCAGGCGATCAGCACCCCGGCGGCGATGATCAGCGGCGCGCCCAGCCACAGGCTGGCGGGCGCGGCGCGGTCAAACACAAGATAGCCGTAGATGCTCGCCCACAGCAGCGCGGTGTAGTCCATCAGCAGGATGACCGCCGCCGAGCCGAAACGCAGCGAGGTGGTGAGCAGCATCTGCGCCAGCACCCCCATCAGGGACATGGCGATGATGATGCCCCAGGTCTGGGCATCGTGGGCGGTGCTCACGAAGGGCAGCGCCAGCGCCGCCACCGGCGTGCTCAGGGCGGCGAACCAGAACACGATGCTCCAAGGGTTCTCGGTCTGGTTGAGATCCTGGATCTGGAAGCTGATGATCGCCACCATCAGCGGTGCCATCAGCCCAACCGCAACCCCGGCCAGCGTCACGCCTTCGTGATGCCCGCTGCCTGGCTGCATTACCAACACCACTCCGGCAAAGCCCATCACCACCGCCGCCCAGCGATAGGGGCCGATTTTCTCACGGAACAGGATCATCGCGATCAGCACCGCGAAGACCGGGGCGGTGAAGCCCAGCGTGGTCGCCTCGGCCAGCGGCAGCAGCAGCACCGCGCCATAGGTGAAGATCATCCCGAACAGGCCGCTGGCCGCGCGCATCGCGTGCGAGCCAAGGCGGGTGGTGCGCAGCAACGCGCTGCGGCCCGTGAGCGCGAGCCCCGCGCCGATCACCCCGGCCGTGATGGCCTGGCGCCAGAAAATCAGCTCGATCAGGTGCGCGCCGCGTTCCCCGGCGAGCTTGACCAGCATCGCCATGGTCGCCAGCGCGAGCGCGGTCAACAGCCGCACGAACAGCGCCAAAAGCGGCCGGGGGCGGGCGATCGAGCCATCCATCGCGCGGCGCTTGGCGCAGCGACGGGCATTGCGCAAGCCGCGATCGGGCCTACATCAGCGCGCGATGGATCCGATCACCCGTTTCGCCCTGCTCAGCGATGCCGCGCAGCTCGCGCTGGCCGGTGGCCTGTTCTGGCTGTTCGCCGGATTTGCCGCTTACATGGAGCGGCGGCGGATGAAGCGCCGCGATCTGGTGCGGCTGGAACAGGTCGGCTGGGTGCCGTGGCTCGGCCTTTTCATCGGCGCGGCGATCATCGGCGGCGGGATGCTGGCCGTCAGCCTGCCTGTGGTGCTGGGGAATCTTTGATGCCCGCACGGCATCCGCCGTGCGACATCCTCGCTCACGCGGCTTGACGGCCGCCGCCCGGCGCTTGGAGGCGCGCCGCTTACAGGCAGGCTTCCAGATAGGCCTGATCAAAGCCGAACTGGCGCGCCTTCTCCAGCGTATAGGGGCGCAGCCCCGAAGAGCGGAATTCGCCGAGGATCTTCCCGTCTTCGGTCTCGTCGAGATATTCGAACTTGAACAGCTCCTGCGTCACGATCACGTCGCCTTCCATCCCGATCACCTCGGTGATGTTGGTGGTGCGGCGCGAACCGTCGCGCAGGCGCTTCACCTGCACGATCAGGTCGACGCTTTCCGCGATCTGGCGGCTGATGGCTTCCTTGGGGATCTTGATGTCGCCCATCATGATCATGTTCTCCATGCGGCCAAGGCACTCGCGCGGGCTGTTGGCGTGGAGCGTGCACATCGAGCCATCGTGACCGGTGTTCATCGCCGCGAGGAGGTCGAAACACTCCGCGCCGCGAATTTCGCCTAGGATGATGCGGTCGGGACGCATGCGCAGGGCGTTCTTGACCAGGTCGCCGATCGTGATCGCACCCTGGCCTTCGAGGTTCGGCGGGCGGGTTTCGAGCGGCAGCCAGTGCGGCTGTTGCAAGCGAAGTTCCGCCGCGTCTTCGATGGTCAGCACGCGTTCGCCCGGGTCGATCATCTTCGAGAGGGCGTTGAGCATGGTCGTCTTACCCGAACCCGTGCCGCCCGAGATGACGATGTTCATCCGGCACGCGCCGGCGATCTTGAGCGCGGTGCACATCTTGTCCGACATCGAACCGAAATCGCGCAGCATGTCGAGCGTGATCGGCTTTTCGGAGAATTTGCGGATCGAGATCGCGGTGCCGCGAAGGCTCAACGGCGGGACGATCACGTTGACGCGCGAACCATCCTTCAGGCGGGCGTCCGCGAGCGGGGTGGTCTGGTCGACCCGGCGGCCAACCTGGTTCACGATCCGCTGGGCGATCTGGAACAGGTGCTGCTCATCGCGGAAGCGGATCGGGGCGAGCTGGAGCTTGCCCTTCTTTTCTATATAGGTCTGGTCCGGCCCGTTGACCATGATATCGGACACGTCCGGGTCGTTCAGCAGTTCTTCCAGCGGGCCAAAGCCGAGCAGCTCGTCGATCAGCACCTTCTCCAGCGCGAACTGCTCGCGCCGGTTGAGCGTGACCTTGAGCTCGGCCAGCACTTCCATGATGATCGGACGGAATTCTTCCGACAGCTCTTCCTTCGACAGCGTCGCCGCCGCTTCCGGATCGACCCGTTCGAGCAGGCGCGGGAGCACCTGTTCTTTGATCTTGTGGACGCTGGCTTCAAAGCCGCCGACTTCGGATTCGACCGGGTTGACCGCGGTCATGCGTTCGTTCAGGCGGTCGATCGCCTCGGCACTGCTCGACGGGCGCGAGGGCGCGGGCGTGGGGATGGGCGCGACGCGTTCGGCATTGCCTTCGCCCGGAATCGGCGGGAACTGCTCGCCACCGCGCGGCGGGGGCGCGCCGGCACCCTTCATCGGCCGAGCGACGCCGAAGGCCGGCCTGCCGCCGGGCTTTAACGCGCCAACATTGCCCTTCTTGCCGAACGCGCTCATTCCAGGCTCCCGAGGGTTTTCATCATATCTTCAATCTCTGTCGCATGGATACGAAGGGTATCTTCCGAAGAATGGTGAATAGGCAGGAAAGCTTATTTTTTCCCTAAAGCCGCGTGTCGCATCCGGACACTTGTCGGGCGGCGCGAGGCAGCGCAGCACGCGAGCCCTTGCCCCGGCCGCCCGAGCGGCTAGAGCGGCAGCATCGACAATCTGGGACGGCGGCGGCTATGTGCGGAATCATCGGGATTGTGGGCTCTTCGAGCGTGGCCGAACGGCTGCTCGATGGCCTCAGGCGCATGGAATATCGCGGCTATGACAGCGCCGGGATCTGCACCTTGCACGGCGGTGAGCTGGTGCGGCGCCGGGCCGAAGGCAAGCTGGTCAATCTCGCCCGTGTGCTCGCCAGCGACCCCGCGCCCGGCACCGTCGGCATCGCCCACACCCGCTGGGCCACACACGGCGCGCCGACCGCGGCCAATGCCCATCCCCACGCTACCGGCGAAGTCGCGATCGTCCACAACGGCATCATCGAAAACTACAAGGAACTGCGCGCCGAACTGGCCGCCCTGGGCCGGGCGTTCGAGAGCGAGACCGACACCGAAATCGTCGCGCATCTGATTTCCGTCGAGATCGAGCGCGGGGCCGATCCGGTGGAAGCGGTGCGCTGCGTGCTGCCGCGCCTGCGCGGCGCCTTTGCGCTGGCGATCGCCTTCCGCCAGCATCCCGACCTGCTGATTGGCGCGCGGCTCGGTTCGCCGCTGGTGCTCGGCTATGGTCCCCAAGGCGAGGAAGCGGAGATGTATCTCGGTTCCGACGCCCTAGCGCTCGCGCCGCTGACCCAGCGAATCGCCTATCTCGAAGAAGGCGACTGGGTGGTGCTACGCCGGACTGGTGCGCAGATTTATGACGCCGGGAACAACCCTGTAACCCGCGAGATCCGCGCCTCGGGCGCCTCGGCGGCGGCGGTGGAGAAGGGCAATTATCGCCACTTCATGCAGAAGGAGATCTACGAGCAGCCCACCGTGGTGGCGCAGACGCTTGCTTCCTATCTGCGCCGGTCGGACAATTCCGTGGCGCTGCCGCAGCTCGATTTCGATCTGTCGGCGGTGCGCCGCCTGACGATCGTTGCCTGCGGCACCAGCTTCTACGCGGGGATGGTGGCGAAATACTGGTTCGAGCAATTCGCGCGCGTGCCGGTCGACATCGATGTCGCGTCGGAGTTTCGCTACCGCGATCCGGTGTTCGAGGAGGGCGGTCTGGCACTGTTCATCTCGCAGAGCGGCGAGACCGCCGATACGCTCGCGGCGCTCAGGCATTGCAAGGCGAACGGCCAGACCATCGCGGTGGTGGTGAACGTGCCCACCAGCACCATGGCGCGCGAGGCCGATCTGCTGCTGCCGACCCACGCCGGGCCGGAGATCGGCGTCGCCTCGACCAAGGCCTTCACCTGCCAACTCGCGGTGCTCGCTGCGCTGGCCGCGCATATGGCGGTCAGGAAAGGCCGGCTGACCCGCGATCAGGAGGCCGAGATCGTGCGCCACCTGCTCGAAGCGCCAGCCGCGCTCAACGCCGCTTTGGGGCATGATGACGATATTGCCGCCATGGCGCACCTCATCGCCCCGGCGCGCGATGTGCTTTACCTGGGGCGCGGGCAGGACTTTCCGCTGGCGCTTGAAGGCGCGCTCAAACTGAAGGAGATCAGCTACATCCACGCCGAGGGCTATGCTGCGGGAGAAATGAAGCATGGCCCCATCGCGCTGATCGACGAGGCGGTGCCGGTGGTGGTGATCGCGCCTTCCGGCCCCTTGTTCGAGAAGACGGTCTCCAACATGGAGGAAGTGCGCGCACGCGGCGGCCAGGTGGTGCTTATCTCCGACGCCAAGGGGCTGGAAGTGGCGGGCGATGGATGCATCGCGACGATCGAGATGCCGGTCGTCCATCCGCTGATCGCGCCGCTGGTCTATGCCATTCCGGTGCAGCTGCTGGCCTATCACGTCGCCCTGATAAAGGGCACGGATGTCGACCAGCCGCGCAACCTTGCCAAGTCGGTGACCGTCGAATGACGGGACAGGGGCGCCGGTAACCCTCGCGCCCTTCGGGCAAGGTCGGAATTTACTGTGATCTAACCTTTGTCGGTTAGCTTGCCCGCGTGAGTAATCCGCCTTTGTCCCCCACCAGTCTATCGATCGCCGATGTGCTCGGATTGTCGAGCAATCCGGCGTTCGATCCCATGCGCCTGCGTCGTGAGGAACACGGCGAACTGGCGCGAGCGACCCGCAACCGGATGTTCGCCAATGGCATCGTTGCGCTGCTGGTGGTAGCCGTCTTCGTTCCGCTGGTCGGCATGGCGGTTGTCGGGCCATGGGCCGCGGTGCTCGCCATGATTCTCTACCGGACGCGCCAGACCGATCTCACACTGGTCAATAGCGCAGCCCCGGTCGGCACCGCACAGCTCGAGCGTCGCAAGGTCGCCAACGCGGTGGCCGCGGCCCTGTGCTGGGTGGTTGGGCTGTTCGTGTTCCCTTACCTGTCGGACGGCAAGCAGTATGTCACGCTGCTCTTGGCCGTGCTGACCTTGATGGGTGCGTCCACCTTCGTGTTCTCGACCTCGCCGCTCAGCGTCCTGCTCTACATCGGGATCCTCGGCATGGGCGCGGTCGCGTCGCTGGCGGTTTTCGGGCAATGGCAGGCGATGGGCGGCGCGGTGCTGTTCACCATCGCCAGCCTCGTCGCCACCATCCAGGTCCGCACCATCTTCCTCAAGGGGCGGCTGGCCGAAGCGCTCGTCGCCGAAAAGGACGAGGTCGTCTCGCTGCTGCTGCGCGAATTCCAGGAGAACGAGGCGGACTGGCTGTGGGAGATCGACACCAACCGCCGCGTGCGATCTGTTTCGCCGCGCTTTGCCTTCGCGCTCGGCCGTCCGCAGGCCGAAGTCGAGGGGATGCCGCTGCTCGAACTGGTGGCCGGGCGCAGCTGGGAAACCGGACAATTCCCGCCGAGCCTGCATGACCTTGCCGAAAAGCTCAAGGATCGGGAGAGCTTCTCGAACCTGTTGGTGCAGGTCTCGATCCTCGGCGAGGAGCGCTGGTGGGAGCTTTCGGGCACGCCGATGCGCGATGATCGCGGGCGCTTCACCGGCTTCCGCGGTGTTGGTTCGGATGTCACCGAGCAGCGAAAGTCATCCGAGAAGATCGCCTATCTGGCGCGCTATGACACGCTGACGCAGTTGCCCAACCGCTTGCAGCTCACCGAGGCGCTGGGCGAGGCGCTGCGTTACACCGAGCAGTGGCGCACACGCTGCGCGCTGCTGATGGTCGATCTCGACCGCTTCAAGTCGGTCAATGATTCGCTTGGCCACATGACCGGCGACAAGCTGCTGGCGCAGGTTTCAGCGCGGCTCAGGTCGCTGATGGGCGAGAACCAGCTGTGCGGTCGGCTCGGCGGCGACGAATTCGCCATCGTCATCCGCGATCTGCGCAAGGCCGAGGAGATCAGCCATCTCGCCAGGCGCGTGATCGACCGCCTGTCCGAGCCTTACCAGGTCGATGAGCACACGCTTTACGTCGGTGCAAGCGTCGGCTCGGCGATGGGGCCACGCGATGGCAAGACGGTCGAGGAGCTGATGCGCAGTGCCGACCTTGCGCTTTATCGCGCCAAGGATTCCGGCGGCGGCGAACATTGCCGCTTCGAGCCGCTGCTGCACGTCTCGGCCGAAGAGCGCCGCCGGCTAGAAGTTGCGCTGCGCAAGGCGCTGGGCCGCGAGGAGATGGAGCTGCATTACCAGCCGGTGGTCGACGCGCGGAGCGAGAATGTCGTGAGCTTCGAGGCGCTGGTGCGCTGGAACAGCGCCGACCACGGCTTCGTCAGCCCCGGCAAGTTCATCCCGCTGGCCGAGGACACCCGCCTGATCGTGCCGATCGGCAAATGGGTGATGCGCAAGGCTTGCGAGGAAGCCCGCAACTGGCCCGATCATGTCAAGGTCAATGTCAACGTTTCACCCGAACAGTTGCTCGAACCTGGCTTTCATCAGGAAGTGGTCGAAGTGCTGGCGGCCAGCGGCCTCAAGCCTGAACGGCTCGAAGTGGAAGTGACCGAAAGCATCTTCCTGCGCGACGCGAGCGTGGCCCGCAATGCGCTCGAGCAGGTGATGGCGCTGGGCTGTTCGGTTGCGCTCGACGACTTCGGGACCGGCTATTCCTCGCTCGGCTACATCCGCAAGCTGCGCTTCTCGACCATCAAGGTCGATCGCACCTTCGTGCAGGGGGCAGCGCAAGGCAGTGCCGAAAGCCTGGCGATCATCAACGCGGTGGTGGCGATGGCCAAGAGCCTCGACATGACCACCACCGCGGAAGGTGTGGAAACCGCCGAGGAAGCCGAACTGATTCGCAACCTCGGCTGCGACAAGATCCAAGGCTACTATTTCGGCCGACCGATGGCGGGCTACGAAGCCAGGCGGCTGTTCAGCACCCCGCAGCGGCTGCGCGCCTGAGGCCTTTTCCAGCGCGCCTCGATGCTGACGCATCACGCGCTGGCTTTGCTCAAGCGCCGGGCGGGCTTAACCGAGGCGCGATGAGCCAAGCTCATCGGGCCTTGGTGTCAGGCGCTGGCGAGCGCCGCGAGAATGTTCTCGAACAGCCGCCGACCGTCTGCTCCGCCCAGTGCCGGCACTGCTGCCGGTTCGATCGCGCGTTCGGGATGTGGCATCATGCCGAGCACCCGGCCATTCGCGCTCAGCACCCCGGCGATGTCCCGCGCCGAGCCGTTGACGCTTTCGGCATAGCGGAAGGCCACGCGGCCTTCGCCTTCGAGCCGGTCAAGCGTTTCGGCATCGGCGAAATAATTGCCGTCATGATGGGCGACCGGGATACGCAGCGCCTCACCCTGGGCAAAGCCATGGGTGAACGGCGAGGAGGTGTTCTCGACCGTCAGCCGCACGGTGCGGCAGATGAAGCGTTGGCCGGCATTGCGCATCAGCGCGCCGGGCAGCAGGCGGGCTTCGGTCAGCACCTGAAAGCCGTTGCACACGCCCAGAACCGGAACCCCGCGCTGCGCCGCTGCAATCACCGCGCGCATGATCGGGCTTTGCGCGGCCATCGCGCCGGAACGCAGATAGTCGCCATAGGAAAAGCCGCCGGGCAGGGCGATCAGATCGAGACCGGAGGGAAGATCGGCATCGCCGTGCCACACCCGGATCGCCGGCTGGCCCGAGACCGCCTCCAGCGCGCTCGCCATGTCGCGGTCGCAATTGGAGCCGGGAAAGGTGATGACAGCGGCGCGCAATGCCATGATCTCAGGCTCCCTCGGTTTCGATCGTGAAATCCTCGATCACGGTGTTGGCGAGCAGCTTCTCGCACATTTCGGTGAGCGCGGCATGGTCGGTGCCCTCGGCGACTTCGAGTTCGATCAGGCGACCGACGCGGACATCGGCCACGCCCTCGAAGCCGAGGCCTTCGAGCGCATGATGCACGGCGCGGCCCTGCGGGTCGAGCACGCCGGGCTTCAATCGGACAAGGACGCGGACGTTCATGGGCGGGGCTCCTCGCGCAGGCGGATGGGCGGACAACAGGCGCCGCTATAGCGTGTGCAGGGCAAGGCGCAATCGCAGCGCGAAGGGTTGTTCACGATGCTGCGGAACGGGCCGTCATGCCGCGCTTGTCGTAGTCGCTTCGCCTCCCGCACGAATCTGTAACCTTTGTGCAACAACTGCAAACAGACTGTCGTCGAACGGGCCATTTCCCGCGAGATTTGCCGCGGCCAATCTCGCCCGAATCGCCGAAAGGTGCCAGCGCGCGGGCGCACCCTCCCTCCTTGAACCGATCAATCCGAAAGGGGTTCGTTCGATGTCTCAGCATTTCCGTGCCATCCGTGCCGCATGGGCCGGTTCGACCATCCTGGCGGCCGCCTGCACCCTTGCCGCCCCTGCCGCCGCGCAGCAGGGCGCGCCTGCCGCCAGCGACAGCGGCCAGCTCGACACCATCATCGTCACCGCCAACCGCCGTCAGGAAAACCTGCAGGATGTCGCGGTCTCGGCCGAAATCCTCGATCAGGGCCGGGTCGACGTGATCTTCAGCGCTGCCGGCGATGTCACCGCGCTGGCCGGCTCGGTTCCGGGCCTCAACATCGAAAGTTCTAATGGCCGGGTCGCGCCGCGGTTCTACATTCGCGGCCTCGGCAACACCGACTTCGACCTTGCCGCCTCGCAGCCGGTTTCGGTGCTGCTCGATGACGTGGTGCTCGAAAATGTCACGCTCAAGAGCTTCCCGATCTTCGACGTCGCGCGCGTCGAGGTGCTGCGCGGCCCGCAGGGCACGCTGTTCGGCCGCAACACCCCGGCGGGCATCGTCAAGGTCGATTCGATCAAGCCGAGCCACGAGACCGACGTGCGCGCTTCGTTCTCTTTCGCCAGCCTCGACACGATCACGCTCAACGGTGCGGTCGGCGGTTCGCTGGTCGAGGACGTGCTCGCCTTCCGCCTCGCCACCCAGTTCCAGAGGCGCGGCGACTGGATCGACAACGGCTTCACCAATCAGCGGAACGCGCTGGGCGGCTTCACCGATTTCGCCATCCGTGGCCAGCTGCTGCTTACTCCGACCGAGCGCCTGAGCATGAACGCCTCGGTCAATTTCCGCGACCTCGACGGTTCCTCGACCTTCTTCCGCGCCAATGTGCTCGGCCCGACGACCGCCCGCCCGAACAACACCAACCAGCTCAACGACAACTATGATCGCGGCACGGTGTTCTATGACGGCGGCGGCGGCAACAAGGCGAATTACCAGCAGTTCGGGCTGACGCTGACCACGGCCTATGAATTCGACTTCGCCACGCTGACCTCGATCGGCAGTTACTGGACCAGCGAGGGTTCGAGCCGCGGCGATATCGACGGCGGCTTCGGCGCCTCGTTCCTGCCGGTGATGGGTCCGGGCTTCATCCCATTCCCTGCGGACACGCAGGACTCGATCGATCTTGAACAATATACCCACGAAATCCGGCTTGCCTCGAACAGCGAAGGCCCGCTCGGCTGGCAGATCGGCGGTTTCTACTTCGAGAGCGATTTCGATGTCACCACGGTCGGCTTCAACTTCCCGCCGCCGGTCACCGTCAATCACACCAACGATGCCTGGGCGCTGTTCGGTCAGTTGTCCTACCAGCTCAACGATATGCTGAAGCTCACCGGCGGTTTGCGCTACACCGACGACGAGAAGGACTTTTTCGTCCGCTCGGGCGCCGCACCGCAGCCGGTCAGCGTGGGCGACAGCCAGCTCAACTGGGACATCGCCCTGTTCGCGGACGTGTCGGATGACGTCAGCGTCTATGCCAAGATCGCCAATGCCTTCCGCGCGCCGACCATCCAGGGCCGTGACGTCGCCTTCTTCTCGGCCCCGTCGGTCGCCCAGTCGGAGAACATCACCTCCTACGAAGTGGGCTTCAAGAGCGAGCTGGCCGATCGCACCATCCGCCTCAACGGCGCTCTGTTCTACTACACCGTCGAAGATCCGCAGTTCACCGCAGTGGGCGGGGCGGGCAATCTGGTGCAGCTGATCAACGCCAACAAGGGCGAGGCCTATGGCTTCGAGCTGGACTCGGCGTTCCAGATCACGCCGAACTTCCTCGTCACCCTCGGCCTTGCCTATAATCATACGGAAATTCAGGATGATACGCTGGCGGTGGGGATCTGTGCGCAGTGTACCGTCACCGATCCGACCCGCGTGATCGGCGGCAGCACCCGCGCGCTGATCGACGGCAACCCCTTCCCCAACGCGCCCGAGTGGAGCGGCGATTTCACCGCCCGCTATGCCATTCCGGTGGGCGACAGCGGCGAGTTCTTCATCTTCACCGACTGGACCTATCTCGGCCAGACCAACTTCCTGCTCTACACCAGCGAGGAGTTCAACGCCGACAGCCGCATCGAAGGTGGTCTGCGGATCGGCTATTCGGGCGGCAACGGCGAGTGGGAAGTGGCGGCCTTCGCCCGCAACATCACCAATGAAGACAATGTGCTGGGCGTGGTGGACTTCAACAACAACACGGCCTTCGTCAACGATCCGCGCGTGATCGGCGTGTCGTTCGGCGTAAAATACTGATCCGCATCCGCGGTGGCAGTGCCGGCCGGCAGGAGCGATCCTGCCGGCCTTTTTCGTGCCTATCTGGCAGCTGCGGCTTGCGGCACCACCGCCACCTCGACCGCCTCGCCGGCAGGCAGCCAGCGGACTGCGGTCGCCTGCAAATCGGCGGGGGTGATCGCCCGGAGCAGATCGGGTGCGGCAAACCAGCGGTCGAGCCGTTCGGGATCGCTCTGCGCGTGGGCGGCAAGGCCCATCCAGCCGTCGAGATCCTTCAAGGCGTTGTCATATTCCTCCAACAGCGGCCGCCGCGCGCGTTCGATCATGTCCGCGCTCGGCCCGCGATTGCGCAGCGTGGCGAGCACTTCGTGCACAGCCGCACGGGTCGCATCGACTTGGGCAACGTCCACCGCAACCGAGAGGCTGAAGGTGCCGTAACCGCGATAGACCCGGCTGTTCGCCGCCCCGGCGGAAGGCGAATAGGCTTGTCCCAGCTCCTCGCGCAGCTTTTCAGTCAGGGCGATGCGGGCCACGCGCGCAAGCAGGCCGAGGCGCAGGGTCTCGGCCAGATCGCTGTCATCGGTGGTCGGCCAGGTCCATTGCAACAGCGCCTGATCAGCCTCGCCCTTGTGGGTGAGGATGCGCTGGCCGCGGGTGGTGGTGAAGCTGCGGGCGCGCGCCTCTTCGCGCCGGTTGAACTCCGGCTCGCGAGGCGGCAGCGCGCCGAGTGTCGCGGCAACCGCGGCGATCGCCTCGGCTTCGTCCAGATCGCCTACCAGCGCCAGCTCGATCGCGCCGCGCGCCAGCCGGTCGCCGATCGCGTCCTTCAATCCGGCGTAATCCAGCGCAAGGAAGGCCTCCTTGGGCTGGAGCGTGAAGCGCGGATCATTGTCCGACAGGATCCCGCCGATCGCCGTGCTGAGCGCGTTGCGCGGCGTTGCATCGAGCGTGGCGAAGTAATTTTCGATGCTCTTGCGGAACCGCTCCTCGCCCTCGCGGCGATAGCCTGGGTCGGTCAGCAGCGCGGCCAGCACCTGCATCTGCAAGGCAAGATCGCGTCTCGTGGTGTTGCCGGAGGCGCTGAAGGCGTCCGCACCGCTGGCAAGGCCGAGACCGACATTGCGTCCGGCGAGCACGCTCGAGAGCGCGTCCTGCGAATGCTTGCCAAGCCCGCCCAGCGCGAGCGCATCGGTGAGCGCCACCCGCATCGGGGCTTCGCGCGTGTTCATCAGATCGCCGCCATCGAGCGACAGGCGATAGGCAATCCGGTCCTCGCGAATTGGGGTGGATTTGAGGGTCAGTCGCACCCCGTTGGCAAAGCGGATCATGCGCAGGCCGAGGCGTGGCTCCGTGGTGTCCGAGACGATGGTGCCGGGCGTGCCAAAATCGCTGTAGGCGAAGGCGAGCGGGGCATCTTCGGCCGGTGGCGCAATGGGCAGCGCCATGGCTTCGGCAAAGGCGGCGCGCAGGCCGGCTTCGCCGCCTTCGGGCGCGGTGCGGCCTTCAAAGCGGATCAGCGGCTCAACGAGCGGCGCGGCATCGTCCTTGACTGCATGCCACACGGCTTCGGGGGTGAGGGTGGGGGCGATCCGCTCGAACGCGGCCAGCTGGAATTGCGGAGTGGTCGGAACACGCTTGTCGCTCGCCAGCGCGAGCGCGGCGTTGACGAACACCGCGTGGTTGCGCGTCTCAGCGCCCTTGACCGCATTTTCGGCAGCGGTGCGCAGGTTGGCGAGCTGTTCGTCGAGCTCGGCACGGGTGAAGCCATAGGTGAGCGCCTGGTTGACCTCGCGCAGCGCGGCGAGCATCCCCTTTTTCCATTCGCCATCGGCGCTGCTGATGGCGAGGCTGGTGATGCGCGCATCCTCGAACAGGTCGCCCGTGCCGAAACGCGCCCCGCGGAAAGGCGCGTTTTCGCCGCGGGCGAGGCGGGCGAGGCGACGGTTGATGATGGCATATCCGATCCCTCGCACCAGCGCGGCATCGCGGTTGGCGATGGTGTCCGGCTCGTCGCGCCATGCCGCAAGGCGCGACAGCGTTACCTGCTCGGCCAGCGCCGGATCGAGATGGATGTCGGTGAGGCCCTTGCGGGTGATGTCGATCGGGCCAGTGACCGGATCGGCCGGAGCAGGCGCCGGGGCCCAGTCGGCAAAGCGTGCGCGGATCGCCGTCTCGACCTGGTCGGCCGGGTAATCGCCGACCACCACCAGCACGGTGTTGGCCGGGGTGTAAGTGCGCCGATAAAGCCCGCGGATCTGCTCGGCCGTCGCGCTTTCCAATACCTCGATGGCGCCGATCGGCAGGCGCTGGGTGTAGCGCGCGCCGGGCGCGAGGAAGGCGGCATTGTCCTCGAAATTGCGCTGCTGGAAGCCTGCCCGGTCGCGCCGCTCGGCGAGGATCACGCCGCGCTCGCGCTCTACCGCGTCCTCGGAAATGGTCAGCTCGCTCGCCGTCTCGCGCATCAGCATCAGCGCCGTGTCGAGCAGCTTGGCGTCATTGCGCGGCAGGTTGAGCATATAGGTGATGCTCTCGAACCCGGTCGCGGCATTGGTGTCCGCCCCGAAGGCCAGCCCTTCGCGTTCGAGCAGCTTGATCATCTCGCCCTCGGGGATGCCCGCAGAGCCGTTGAAGGCCATGTGTTCGAGATAATGCGCAAGGCCGCGCTCGTCGTCGCGCTCCTCGAGACTGCCGGAATCGATCCGCATCCGCACCAGCGCCGTGCCCTGGGGCGTGGCGTTGCGGAGGATGATGTAGCGCATCCCGTTGTCGAGCTGCCCGAAAACGTAGCCGGGATCGACCGGCAAGTCGCTGGTCTCGAAGGCCCAGACCGGGGCGGGCGCTGTCGTTGCCGTCTCGACCGCAGGCAGGGTTTCCGGCGCCGCCAGTGCGGTGCTGAAGACAGGCGGACAGAGCGCCAGCAGCACGCTAGCGGCGAGGGGGAAGTTTCGCATGAATTTCAGATGTCTCTCGCTTCGATCACCGCCGATCATCGCAAGCGAGTCTAACCGCTGAAACCGGTGTGTCAGCCTATTTCTTGAGCGGCGGCGGGCCGCGCAGGCGGCTGCGGGCGTGGGACAGGTCGAACACCTCGCCCGGGCCGTTATCCTCCCCGTTGAGCAGGCCGAGCCGACGCGCGACTTCGCGGTAAGCCTCCTCCTCGCCGCCCAGATCGCGGCGGAACCGGTCCTTGTCGAGCTTCTCGCCGGTGGCCATGTCCCACAGCCGGCAGCCATCGGGGCTGATCTCGTCCGCCAGGATCACGCGGCTGTAATCGCCATCATAGAGCCGCCCGAACTCGAGCTTGAAGTCGATCAGCCGGATGTCGATCGCAGCGAACATCCCGCACAGAAAATCGTTGATGCGGATCGCCATCGAGGAAATGTCGTGCATTTCCTCGTGGCTGCACCAGTTGAAGCAGGCGATGTGCTCTTCGGCCACCAGCGGATCGCCCAGCGCATCGTCCTTGTAATAATATTCGATCAGCGTGTGCGGCAGCGGCTCGCCTTCCTCGATCCCGAGGCGCTTGGAGAGCGAACCGGCCGCGACATTGCGCACCACCACTTCGAGCGGAATGATCTCGACCTGGCGGATCAGCTGCTCGCGCATGTTGAGCCGGCGGATGAAGTGGGTGGGGATGCCGATATGCCCGAGGCGCGTGAAGACGTGCTCGGAAATGCGGTTGTTGATCACCCCCTTGCCGGCGATCGTGCCCTTTTTCTCGGCGTTGAAGGCAGTCGCATCGTCCTTGAAATACTGGATCAGCGTGCCCGGCTCTGGCCCCTCGTAGAGGATCTTGGCCTTGCCTTCATAGAGCTTGGTGCGGCGGGACATTGGCACTTTCCCTCTGGGCGATCAGCCCTGTTCAGCGAATGGTGCCCGAGGGCGGATTTGAACCACCGACACGCGGATTTTCAATCCGCTGCTCTACCCCTGAGCTACTCGGGCATTCGCTGCAAGCGACGGGCCTTGAACAGCCCGGCGAGCAAATGAGAGCGGCCCTATGGCGAAGGCGGCAGGGGTTGGCAAGGGGGTTTTGCGTCTGTCCGGCAGGATAATTGCGCCCTCGCGTCAATCCGGATCTCGCCATTCCTCGCGCGCCAGTTCCTCAGGGTCGGCCGGCGGGCCGGGCACGGCGTAGGAATCCGAGAACCAGCGCGCCAGGTCCCGGTCGCGGCAGCGCGCGGAGCAGAAGGGGGCGTGCTCCGGCTGGCGGGGCTTGCGGCAGATCGGGCAGGGCTTGGAGGCGAGTGTCATGCGTTCCGAAGTTGGGCATGGGCCGCTTCGATGGCAAGGGCCGGATCGAGTGCGACGCGCACCTCGCGCCCCGTGCGGCGGGCGAGTTCGGCGAGCCACGGCGCTTTGAGCTTGGCGTTGAGCGCGGGGTGGATCGTCAGTTCCAGCACCCGTCCGGTGCCACCATCGCTTGCCAGCTCCGCCCGGCGCAGCGCCATGCGGGCGGCCATGCCGAGCCTGGCGGTGGCAAATCGGTGGAGCAACGAAGGGCCGGTGAGCCGCGCGACCAGCTGGACGAAGCCGAAGCCGTTCATCGCGGTGCGTTCATGCGGCCAGTGATCGAGCGCTGCTCCCAGCGCCTCGTCGAGAGCGCGGCGATCCTGCTTGCTCGGCAAGGTCGGGAAGTCGATCCCGATGCTACCGCCAAGGTCGAACCACGCCAGCGCCTGGGCAATCGCGGGCACGCCTCCCAGCGCCACCGCGCGTGCGGTGCCGATGCCGTCGACGTCGATCACGGTCATCGCGGGGGTGACGCTGACGAGGATTTCGCCGTCCGGAAAGGCGATGCTGCCCGATGAGGCGGCGTGCCACACTTCGTCCCACAGGCCGCTGGGGAAGCGGCGAACCACCCGCCCATCCGGCCAGACCGGGGCGGGGGAGGGCGCATCGGCGGCCGCGACCCGCGCTTGCGCCCGCTTGAAGCGCCCGCGTTCGGCAAGGGCGGCGCGGGTGATGACGAGATCGAGGCTCTGGCCCTCGGTCACTTGCGGGGGGAGATGATCGACCAGCGCCTCGGTGCCATCATCGAGCAGCGCCACCCCGCGCCGCGTGCCGGTGAGCTTGGCCGCGAGCCGGCCGGTGCAGCGGGTGCCGGCGGCGCGTTCGCCCGGCCACATCAGCTTGGCGGCAAGGACGCGCTCGCCTTGGACCATCAGGGCGCGGGTCTCCGCAATCCCTTCCTCGATCAGCCACTCAGCCAAGCGGGAACCCCGCCGCCTTGAGCAGCGCCCGGGTATGGTAGAGCGGCAGGCCCATCACCCCCGAATGGCTGCCCCTGATCCATGCAATCAGCCCCTCGGCTCTGCCCTGAATGGCATAGCCGCCCGCCTTGCCACGCCATTCACCGCTGGCGAGATAGGCCGCAATCTCCTCGGCGGAGAGGCGTTTGAAGCACACCACCGTCACGTCGAGCCGCTCACGCAAGCGGCCATCAGGCGTGCGCAGCACCACGCTGGAAAGCACCTGGTGCCGCCGCCCGCTCATCAGTTCGAGACAGGCGCGGGCCTCTGCTTCGCTTTCGGCCTTGGGCAGGATGCGCCGCCCCACCGCCACCACGGTATCGCCCGCCAGCACAAAGCCCGGAGCCTCGAGCGCGCACGCCTTCTCGCGCCCCATGCGCAAGGCATAGGCGCGCGGCCTTTCGCCCTTGAGCGGGGTCTCGTCGATTTCGGCAGGGGTCACGGCATCGGGCGCAAGGCCCAGCCGCGCGAGCAATTCACGCCGCCGGGGCGAGGCCGAAGCCAGCGTCAGATGGAGGGGCGCGCCCATCAGCGGCGCTGCCGCTTATTGCGGGCCGGGGCCGCCGCGACCCGGCATGAAGCGATAGGTGATGCGCGCCTTGGTGAGATCATAGGGCGTCAGCTCGCACAGCACTTCATCGCCCACCAGCACGCGAATGCGGTTCTTGCGCATTTTGCCTGCGGTGTGGCCGAGCACTTCATGGCCATTTTCAAGCTCCACCCGGAACATCGCATTGGGCAGCAGTTCGACGACGCGCCCGCGCATTTCGAGGAGTTCTTCCTTGGCCATGAAATCCCTTCTGGTACTGGTGCGACGCACATTGCGCCGGTCGAAAAGCTAGCGCGCTTTAGCGATGCGGGAACCAAAAGGGAAGGCTCCAGCTTTAAGCGGCGCGGGCAAAACGGTTCGGGCCTTCTGTCTCACTGTTGGCGAGCCTCTGCTTTTTCGGCTGTAAGCCGGATAGCCGGGCGAAACCGCAATCACCGCAAGAGTGGCCTGCACCATAACCAAAACCAAGATCGAAGGGACATCATGAACCTCTCCCCGCTTTTCCGCGCCATGCTGTGCGCAGGCACCTGCGCTGCCAGCCTTGCCGCGGCCCTGCCGGTGCTGGCCCGCACTGCCGGAACCGCGCAGCCGCAACCGGTCGCTTTGCCGCAGACGACCGAAGAGGACGAGCCGGAGAGCGCCAGCGGCGTGGCTGTCTCCGCGGACGAGATCGTCGTCAGCGGCAAGCGTATCCGCGGCCAGCTCATGGTCGATCAGGCCCCGCTGCTTCAGCTCGACGAGCAGGCGATCGCGGCCGAGGGGGTGACCTCGATCACCGATCTCATCGCCCAGATCAGCGCCCAGACCGGCTCGGCGCGCGGGCGCGGCGGCGGGCAACCGGTGATCCTCGTCAACGGTATCCGCATCGGGTCTTTCCGCGAATTCGCCTCCTATCCGCCCGAGGCCCTGGCGCGGGTCGAGGTATTCCCGGAGGAAGTCGCCCAGCGCTTTGGCTTTCCGCCCGATCGCCGGGTGATCAATCTGATTCTCAAGGAAAACTACTCCAACCGGGAAGTCGAGTTCGAGTTCGAGACCCCTTCGCGTGGCGGGTTCGTGCGCACCGAACAGGACTTCGGCACCCTGCGCATCGCCGATGGCGGCCGCTTCAACCTCGATTTCGAACTCTCCGACGCCTCGCTGCTGACCGAGGCCGAGCGCGACATCATCCAGACCCCGGGTTCGGTGAGCACCGTGCCGGGCGATCCCGCGCAGGCTGAATTCCGCAGCCTCACCGCCGACACCTTCAGCTTCGAGGGCAACCTCAGCTGGGCCAAGGCGCTGATCGACAGCGGCACCTCGCTTAGCGCCAACCTCAGTTACCAGCGCAACGCAAGCCGCAGTCTCGACGGGCTCAACACCGTGGTGCTGACCGCCGATCCGTCGGTGCCGGGCATCCTGCGCACCTTCGGTGCCGACACGCCGCTCGAACGCCGCAGCGCGACCGACACCGTCTCGACCGCCGGATCGCTGAACAGGCCGGTCAACAATTTCCGCCTCACCACCACCTTCGACGCAAGCCTTTCGGAAACCGAGACCCGGATCGACCGGCGTTTCGATACGGCTGCGCTGCGCGCGGCGGCGCTCGCCGGGACGCTCGCGCCCACCGGCCCGCTGCCGACTAGCGCCGATGCCGGGTTTGATATCGCGCGCAGTCGCAACATCACCGGCCAGTCACGCACCACGCTCGAAGGACCGCTCGGTGAACTGCCTGCAGGCGAGGTGCTGGCGACTTTCGATGTCGGGATCGACTGGCAGCGGATCGAAAGCGGCGACACCCGCAGCAACCAGAATACGACGCTGACCCGGCGCAATCTTTCAACCGGGGCCAATGTCGTGATCCCGCTCACCAGCCGCCGCGCCGGGGTGGCCGATGCTCTGGGGACTTTCACGCTCAACGTGCAGGCGGGCGTGGAGGATCTGAGCGATTTCGGTTTGCTGGGCGATTGGAACGCGGGGCTCAACTGGTCGCCGGTTGACGGCCTCGATCTGTCGGCAACCTATATCTGGCGCGAAGTCGCGCCGGGGCTGGCGGCGCTTGGCAATCCGATCATCACCAATTTCAACGTGCCGGTGTTCGACTTCACCAATGGCGAGACGGTGCTGGCCGATGTCATCACCGGCGGCAATCCGGCGCTTCCGGCGGAGACGCAGCGCGACTGGAAATTCGCTGCCAATTGGTCGCTGCCGTTCTGGGACAACACCCGGCTGACGGTCGAATATATCCGCAACCGTTCGGACAATGTCGTCAGCGCCTTTCCGCAGATCACTCCCGAGATCGAGGCCGCCTTCCCCGGCCGGGTGACACGCGATGCCAATGGCCGCCTGATCGCGGTCGACCGGCGTGCGGTGAGCTTTGCCAAGACCCGCGCCAACCGGGTGCAGTTCATCTTCTCGACCAATGGCAGCATCGGCGCGCCGGCGGGCGGCGGGTTCGGCGGACCAGACGGCGGCCGTCCGGCGGGTGCCGGCGGGCCTCCGGCGAGGGTGGCGGCGCCGCCGACAAACGGCCCCGCTCAGGCCCCGGTGCAGGCACCGCCAGGCGGTCCGCCGCGTTTCGGCGACGGGGCTATGCCCACGCCTGAACAGCGCGAGCAGTTCATGGCCTTCCGCGCGCGGCTGTGCGCCGATGACGGGCTTTCCTTCCTCGAGAAGCTCCTCGCCGCGATCGAAAGCGGGGCCGATATTTCCGCCGAATTTCCCGGCATCGATCCGGCGCGCCTTGCACCGATGCTTGCGCGCCAGCGCGGTGAGGACGGCAAGATCGATCCTGCGCGCCTTGCGGGTTTGCGCACCCGCATCTGCAGCTTCGATCCGGCGATGATCATGGGTGGCGGTCAGGGCGGCGGCGCTCCCGGCGGAGCGCCGGGGCAGGGCGGTGCGCCGGTGGCCAACCCGCAATTCGCCGCCTTCCGGGAACGCGCTTGCGGCCCTGACGGCACGGCTGCGATTGCCGAGCTGGTCGGCAAGATCGAGCGCGGCGAGGATGTCTCGGCCGAGCTTCCGGGTGTCGATCCCGCCTTCATCAAGATGGCGCTGGATCGTTCGCGCGCGCCTGATGGCACCATCCCTCCGCAAGCGCTCGAGCAGTTCAAGCAGCGCTTCTGCGCGATGGCGCCCGCGCCGGCGCAGGCCCGTGCCGGCGGTGCTGCGGCGACCGGCGGCGGTGCGCCCACGGGCGGGTCGGCGTTCAACCCGCTGGGCGGCCGCCAGTTCCCCGGCTTCCGCTACTTCGTCAACCTGACCCACACGATCGAGCTCGACAACGAGATCCTCATCGCCGACGGCCTGGCCCCGCTCGATCAGCTCGACGGGCAGGCGACCGGCGCTTTCGGCCTGCCGCGCTATTCGAGCCGGCTCGAAGCGGGTCTGTTCGGCAAGGGCATGGGTGTGCGCCTGTCGGGAATCTATACTGGCAAGACGCGCCTCGATGGCTCAGGTCTGCCGGGCAGCACCGATCTGTTCTTCGACGATATTGTCACCTTCAACCTGCGCCTCTTTGCCAATATCGGCGAGATCACCGGCAAGAACCAGGGCTTCCTGAAGGACACGCGGGTATCCTTGCGCGCTGACAACCTGTTCGATGCGCAGCGCAAGGTTCGGGATTCGAACGGCGACACGCCGATCAACTACCAGCCCTTCGTGATTGATCCGGTGGGCCTCTATCTCGGCATCGACCTCAGAAAGCTGTTCTAGGCGCGGCCCGGCAGCCGGTGCCTCGGCGGGGTTCAGGTGCTTGCCTCGGCCAAGGCCTCGGCGCAGGCATGGCCGCTCGCCCAGGCCCATTGGAAATTGTAGCCGCCCAGCCAGCCGGTGACGTCCACCGCCTCGCCGATGGCATAAAGGCCCGGCACCTTTGTCGCTTCCATCGTCCGGCTGGAAAGCTCCGCCGTGGCGATGCCGCCTGCGGTGACTTCGGCCTTGGCATAGCCTTCGGTGCCGTTGGGATGGAAGCGCCAGTCGGCCAGCCTGACTTGTGCTTCGCGCAGTTCCTTGTCCGCAAGGTTCCCCAACGCGCGTTCCAGTCCGAGCCGTTCAGCCAGCGCATCGGCCAAGCGATCGGGCAGGCGCTCCCTCAGCAGCGTGCGAAGCTGGGCGCGGGGGCGATCGCGCTTGGCGTCGATCAGCCAGTCGGTCGCGGCATCGGGAAGGAAGGTGATGCCGACCGCCTCGCCATGGCGCCAATAGGACGAAACTTGCAAGATCGCCGGGCCGGAGAGGCCCTTGTGGGTGAACAGCGCGGCCTCGGCGAATTGGGCTTTCCCGGCCCGGGCGAGCACCGGCGCGGCGACGCCCGACAGCTCGCGGAACAGCGCCTCCTCACCACCGAGCGTAAGAGGCACAAGGGCTGGACGGGGCTCGACCACCTTCAATCCGAACTGGCGGGCGAGGCGGTAGGCGAAATCGCTTGCACCCATTTTTGGAATGGAAGGCCCGCCGGTGGCGATCACCAGCGCGGGGGCCTGCCATTGGCGGCCATCGTTGGCGGTGACGGTGAAGCTGCCATCCTCGCCGCGCGCCACGCTTGCCACCTCTACCCCGCAGGTCAGCGCCACCTGCTCTGACGGGCATTCGGCCAGCAGCATCGCCACGATCTGCTTGGCCGAACCGTCGCAGAACAGCTGCCCCAGCGTCTTTTCGTGCCAAACGATCCTGTGCTTTTCGACCAGCGCGATGAAATCTGCCGGGGTGTAGCGGGCGAGCGTGCTCTTGGCGAAATGCGGATTGGCCGAGAGGTAATTGCCCGGCCCTGCACCCAGATTGGTGAAGTTGCAGCGCCCGCCGCCCGAAATCAGGATTTTCTTCCCCGGCGCATCGGTTTTCTCCAGCAGCACGACCTTGAGCCCGCGCTGGCCGGCCCGTCCGGCGCAGAACAGTCCGGCGGCGCCCGCACCGAGAATGATGACATCGCTCGTTTCCACGAACCTGCCGATAGGGCGCCGCTCGGCAATTGCCAATCGTCCCCCATCATCCCTATCTGGCCCCCATGGCCCGAACCCCCGCAGGCACCCCCCACGATCCGCGCGGCGCGGAGCGCTTCAACGAGGAGCGCGCCGCCCATACCGTCGCCTCGGCCCAGCCCGATCTGGAGGGCGGGGTGCGGGCGATCCGCGAGACGGTGAAGGTCTTGAAGCCGGTGCCGGGCGTCTACCGGATGCTCGATGCGCGGGGTGAGGTGCTCTATGTCGGAAAGGCGCGCTCGCTCAAGGCGCGGGTGGCGAATTACACGCAGATCGCCCAGCTTTCCGGGCGGCTCCAGCGCATGGTCAGCCAGACCCGCAGCATGGAAATCGTCATCACCAATTCCGAGGCCGAGGCGCTGCTGCTCGAAGCGCAGCTGATCAAGCGCTTCCGCCCGCCCTTCAATGTGCTGCTGCGCGACGACAAGAGTTTCCCCTTCATCCTGCTGCGCACAGACCATCCTTTCCCGCGCATCCAGAAACACCGCGGCGCGCGGCGAGCGAAGGGCAATTACTACGGGCCGTTCGCTAGTGCGGGCAGCGTCAACACTACGCTGAAAGCACTGCAGAAGTTGTTCCTGCTGCGCAGCTGCACCGACAGCTTCTTCAACAACCGCGACCGGCCCTGCCTGCTTTACCAGATCAAGCGCTGCTCTGCACCCTGCGTCGGGCGGATCGATGCAGCCGGCTATGACGCACTGGTGCGGCAGGCGAAGGATTTCCTCTCCGGCAAGTCCAGTGCGGTGCAGGCTGACTTGGAGCGGCAGATGGCCGAGGCGGCCGAGAACCTCGATTTCGAGACCGCGGCGATACTGCGTGACCGGCTGCGCGCGGCGACCTTCATCCAGGGCAGCCAAGCGATCAATGCGCAAGGCCTGGGCGATGCCGATGTCTTCGCACTGGCGGCCAGGAACGGGCAGATGAGCGTCCAGTCCTTCTTCATCCGCGGCGGGCAGAACTGGGGCCACCGCGCGCTGTTCCCGCGCCACACCGCGGATGTGGACGAGGCGCAGGTGCTGGCCGACGTGATGCTGCAATTCTACGAGGAGGTGCCCCCGCCGCCGACCATTCTGGTGGGCCGCGAACTGCCCGAGGCCGAGCTGATCGAGGCGGCACTGTCCGAACTGGCGGGCCGCAAGGTGCGCGTCTCGATCCCCGAGCGCGGCGACCGGCGCAAGCTGATGGCGCAGGCCCAGCGCAATGCCGTCGAGGCGCTGGAGCGGCGGCTGGCCGAGACCGGCACCAAGGCCAAGCTCAACCGCGAGCTGGCCGAGTTTCTGGAGCTCGACGCGCCCCCGCAGCGGATCGAGGTCTATGACAACAGCCATATCCAGGGGGCGAAGGCTGTCGGCGCAATGGTGGTCGCGGGGCCAGAGGGCTTCGAGAAGGGCCAGTATCGCAAGTTCAACATCCGCGAGGCGCAGACCAACGACGATTTCGCGATGATGCGCGAGGTGATGACGCGGCGGTTCCGCAATTTCGCGGAAGGCGCGGAAAACCCCGGGGCCAAGCCCGGCGGGCACGAAACGACACTGCCCGATCTCATCCTGATCGACGGCGGCAAGGGGCAAGTCTCCAGCGTGATGGCGGTGTTGGAGGAGATCGGGATCGCCGACGAGATCGCGGTGATCGGCATCGCCAAGGGGCCGCATCATGGGCGCGAAGCGCGCGAGGTGTTCCACTTCCCCGACGGGCGCGAGAAGATGCTGCCGCCCGGTTCACCGCTCTTGTTCCACCTCCAGAACCTGCGCGATGAGGTGCATCGCTATGTGATCGGCGCGCACCGGGCCAAGCGCTCCAAGGCGATCACCGCAAGCCCGCTCGACGAGATTCCCGGCATCGGCCCGGCCCGCAAGCGCGCGCTGCTGTTGCATTTCGGCACCGCCAGCAAAGTCCGCGCCGCCGCGCTCGAAGATCTCCAGCGCGCACCCGGTGTCAGCGCCGCCGTCGCGCGAAAGGTCTATGATTTCTATCACGCGGGCGGCTGACTGCAAAAGCTTGCAGTGTCCCGCAATGTCGGTCACTCTTGCCTCTGGATGCGCCAAGGCGCGGCAATGGGGGGGAGAATGCCATGATTGGCAAAGGATTTGCGTTGGCAATCGGTGCGCTGGCGCTGGCTGGCATTGCAGGCATGGGAATGACCGGCGCGGCAGCGCAGGAAGACAAGATGTGGCGGCCCGATCCCGCACCGGAAGCAATCATCTATCGCGATGCGGGCTATCAGGGGCCAGCTGTCAATGTCAGCGAGCCGCAGCCCAATCTGGGCCTTGCATGGCGGGTCAATTCCATCCGCGTGCGCGCAGGCCGGTGGGAATTGTGCGAGCGGATCAATTATCGCGGAAACTGCCAGATTATCGAAAGCGACCGGCCTATTCTGGGCCGACCGCTGCGTGGCCTGATGGTGCAGTCGATGCGCCCGCTCGGCTGGAGCCCGCCGGGCGGTGAACCTGGCCGCAATCCGTCGCTGCGCGGAATGGCCGCGGAGTTCTATCCGGCCCCGGCTCGGGGGGGCTACCGCGTGCTCGCCTGCCCCAATGGCAATCCCAGCAGCAATTGCGCGGCACGCACCGCCAATGATTTCTGCGTGGCGATGGGCTGGCGGCGTTCGGTGCGGCAGATGATGGAGACGGTACGACGCGAGGTCTATCTTGCCGACGTTCTGTGTTCCAACACGGGCTATTGACGGGGCCGGCGGGGCAGGAGCGAAATAGCCTGCCCCGCCATTGTCCTACTGTCCGTCGAGCGCCTTGCTGACCAGCACGTTGACCGAAACGCGGCGGTTCTGCGCCCGGCCGGCGGCGGTGGCGTTGTCAGCGGCCGGATCGGCGGTCGCCATGCCGGTCGGGGTGAGCATCCGATAGGGCTTCCACTTGCACACCTGCTGCAGGTGGTTGACCACGGCTGCGGCGCGCTTTTCCGAAAGCGCCTGATTGACCTCGGCCGAGCCGGTGGAATCGGTGTAGCCCAGCACCAGCATCAGCGCGTTCTCATTCGCGCTGGCGGCCTGCGCGGCAGCGCAAAGCTCGCTCTTGGCACGCGGCGAAAGCACCGCCTTGCCAACCTCGAAATAGACGTTGGTGGTGCTCTTGAGGTTGTACTTGTCGATATCGCCGAGGCGGCCCCGCAGGGCTTCGGTAGCGGCGGCGTTCTGCTGGATCGCCGCGCCCTGTTCGGCAAATTTCTGCGCCGTGCCGCCGCGGATCATCGCCGCGATCAGCCGATCGTCGCTGGTAAAGCGCACTTCGCTCGCCACCAGCCCCTCGCCATACTGGCGGGTGCGGATCTTGACCGGTAGGCCGTTGATCAGCGCGCTCTGGTCAAAGGTCTTGTTGCCGATCCCGAGGAACCCGCCGCGGGTGCGGATCTCGGTATCGGGGTGAAGCGTGAGGATGGTGCTGGTGCCGTCTTCGCTGGTCACCTGAAGGCGTTGGCCCTGCCGCGCCGATATGATGCCTTCGATTCGCGGGCCTTCGTTCATCTCCGCCATGGCGGGCAGGTTGCCATAGACGGTGGTCAGCACCTCGCCCCCATCGCTGTTCTGGGCGCAAAGCCCCTGTGTGGCGGAAAGGGCGAGGGTACCGGCCAACAGCGCGAGCGCGAAACGGCTGCGACGAATGCCGGGGGCAGGGGTGATCATGGTGGCACTGCTCCTGTGTTCGGGCCGGCGATCCCTTGCGGTTCGGCCCTTGTTGGCGTGTTGCCCGCGCAGAGGTGTTCATCCGATCCTTGCTGGCAAATGAACACGCAAGCCTCGGCACCCGCCGGAGCGGGCAACCGGAGTACAGTATGCGATAAGCTGATTGGTGCAGGCGCCCGGCAGGCGGCGATCAGCGCGCCGCTTGGCTGGCGATCCAGCGGTCGATCTTTTCTTCGAGGATCGTCAGCGGCAAGCCGCCGGTGCTCAGCACCTGTTCGTGAAAGGCCTTGATATCGAACCGCCGACCAAGTCTGGTCTCGGCCCGCTTGCGCAGTTCTTGGATCTTGAGCGCGCCGATCTTGTAGGCCAGCGCCTGGCTAGGAATGGCGATGTAGCGATCGACCTCGGCCACCACCTCGGTGCGGGTCATGCCCGAATTCTCCATCATGAAGTCAATCGCCTGATCGCGCGTCCAGCCCTTGGCGTGGATGCCGGTATCGACCACCAGCCGCATGGCGCGCAGCTGCTCGTCCTGCAAGGTGCCGTAGCGGTTCCACGGATCCTTGTAGAAGCCCATTTCGTTGCCAAGCGTCTCGGCATAGAGCGCCCAGCCTTCGACAAAGGCGGTGGTGCCGCCGAAGCGCATGAAAGCGGGCAGGGCCTCGTTTTCCTGTGCCAGACTGATCTGGAAGTGGTGCCCCGGCGCGCCTTCGTGCAGATAAAGTGTGACGTTGCCCGGCGTCAGGCGGCTCGGCAGGTCATAGGCGTTGAAGTAAAACACCCCCTGGCGCGACCCGTCGGGCGAGCCCGCCTGGTAGGAGCCGCCCGCCTCGAACTGTTCGGTCGAAGGATCATAGGGCCGGATTTCGAGCGGCGACTTGGGGATCAGCGAAAACAGCTCGCCGATCCTGGCATCGACCGCACGGCCGATCCGGTAATAGTCCTGCGTCAGCGCCTCGCGGGTCTTGGGCTGGAACCTGGGATCGGTGCGGACATAGTCGAAGAACTCGGCCAGCGTGCCCTTGAACTTCACTTCCTTTCTGACCTTTTCCAGCTCCGCCTTGATCCGCGCCACCTCGGACAGGCCAAGCTGGTGGATGGTTTCGGGATCGAGCGGCAGGGTGGTCGATTCCTCGACCAGCTGGGCATAGAGCCGGGCGCCGCCCTTCATTTGGGAAAGGCCGATGCTGTCGCGCGCAGCGGGAAGATATTCGTTCTTGAGAAAGTCCCGCAGACGTGTGTTGGCGGCATAGAGCTCGCGGGTCTTGGCCTCGTAGGCGGCGGTCAGGCGCGCCTTGTCGGGTTCGCTGATGCCTTCGGGGTATGCCTTGGTCGGCGCCATGTATTGCGAATCCGCCAGCGGGATCGCCAGCTGGGTATCGAGCTGGGTGATCATGATCCCGACCGTGAGCTTGGTCTCGACCACGCCGCTGGCCATGCCTTCGCGGAACTTGGCGATCGCCCGGTCGATGAAGGCGATATAGTCGTCGTGGCGCGCCAGATTGTCCTCGTAATTGGCAAGGGTCTTGAAGGGCGCCACGCCCTTGCCGCTGGCAAAGGTCGGATAGAAGGTGTGCAGCCCGAAGAAGTGGTTGAGCGGGCGCACCTCGGTCAGCGCACGGATATCGTCGCTCGCACCCTTGAGCTTCTGTTGCTCGGTATATTTGAACACGTCATAGGCAAGCTGATCGGTGGGCGAAAGCTTGCTCCGATCGATCTGGGCGAGCAGCGCGAGATTGAGCTGGGTGTCGGTGCGCGCGGCGAGGAAGGCAGAGTCGGTCAGGAAGTCGCCGAGCCGCCGGGCGTTCGTGTCGTCGCCGCGGAACAGGCGGTTGAGCGGATTGAGCGCCAGTTCGCGCGCGTCGGCATCGTCGAACAGCGCGAAGAGCTTGTCGTGCTCGCTCTGGGCGATCGGGGCGGCTGCGGCATCTGGCGGCGCGCTTCCAGCCAGCGCAGGGGTAGCGACAAGCAGCAGCGCGCTCGACGCGGCGAGGACAAGGCGAAGATTCATTGGTGCTCCCCCGGGGATCGGAATTCTCGCCAGCCGCTAGGACGGCAGCCATGCCTGCACAAGCGTGCGGGCGACGAGCGCGCGAGGCGCTTCGACCGATGTCATGCCTCCGGCTGGCGGCAGGCTGAGTCAGGCAACCGCGAACCGGCTTGCGTGAAAGGCAGCATCCTTGCGCAGCTGATCATGTTCGACCCACACCGAATGCGTCCCCGAACAGATCTTGTGCGGCAGCGCGAGGCGGCAGATCGGACCCTTGGTGACATCGCTGGCATCAAGGATGGCGCATTCGGACGTGCCGCTATTCTCGTCGATGAGGAAGGTCACGAGATAGCCGTCGTCTTCCATGCTGGCGCCTTTCCGCGGGATCATCGGGCTTTCGCTGGCATAGACGCCTTCCGGCAGGCGATAGACCTGTTCCTCGCCGGTCTGGGTATCGTGGCGGACATAGCCGTTGAACAGGAACCAGCCGGGCCGCGTGGTGGTGGACCAGACATAGCGGCTCTTGCGCATAGCGAACTTTGGATTGATCATGCCGAACTCGACGATGCGCTCGCTCAGCCGCTCCTCGCGGGTCTCGCCGGTGCGCAAGTTGAAGCGCCAGCGGTGCAGGCGGCTCTGGAAGGAATGTTCGTCGACGTAGGCCATCATGTGGCTGTATCGACCCATCTCCTCGAGCGGATCGGGCATGGGCTTGGCCTGATGGTAGCCTTCGAGGATCACCTCGTCGCCTTCTTCCCACGCATTGGTCCAGTGCAGCACATAGGTTGGCGCCGCCTCGAACCAGCGGATATCCGCCGTGCCGCCGTGGCGCGGGATCAGCGCGAAGCGGGTCGGCAGGTCCGGATGCAGGCGTGCGGCGTGGATATTGCGGGTGAGCAGCGCCTCGTCCCAGAACAGCGGCATGTCATTGAGGATCGACCAGTTCTTGGTGATTGCCATATCGTGCGGCAGGCGCGGCCCCGGTAGCGGGACGGGGACGTAGTGCACCAGCCGCCCTTCGCGGTTGACCACGCCGTAATGCATGAAAGGCGGATATTTCGCGTAGTTGAAGAACATCAGCTCGCCGGTCTCCTCATCCACCTTGGGATGGGCCGAGATGCCATCGAGCGGCACCCATGGAGCCTTGCCAAGGTTCGCGAGTGTCACCGGATCAAGCATCCACGCCTCGCCGCATTGGTAGAGCGTCGCATAGGCGATCCCGGCATGGACGATGATGTCGGTCGATCCGGTGTCCTTGAGGCCTCCATGCGCGCCGAAGCCGGGACGTTTCGAGGTGCCCCACGGATCCATCAGCCCGCCCCACAGCGATTGGCCTGCGATCTGCTCGGCCTCGAAGCAATGGGTGCGCACGAAGCGGTTGCGGTAACTTGCCTTGCCGCCGGAAATATTGACCTGATGGATCATCGCATCGCCATCGAAGGGGTGGTGGCGGCCCAAGGGCTGATGCACCTGGTTTTCGGTGTTGCGCAGGTAGATGCCGTCGATGTCGGGGGGAATCGCGCCTTCGAGCACCGGCAGTTCGGCAACGTCGACTTCCTCGTGCAGCGGCGTCCAGGGACCCGTGAGATAGGGGTGGTTCGACGGCTCGAGGCTGGTCTTTATTGGCGGATGGCGCGTGATCTGCATGCTTGCTCTCCCATGAGACAGGAAAATGAACCGGCAAGGCGTGCCGTGCAAGCCGCGGCGCGAAAATTGATCTGGGTCAAGGCGGGCGTAACATTCCCTGGCCATCTTCGGTCTCATCTGTAGGAGAACAGTTATGAAATCGATCCTGCTGCACATCGATCACGACGCGGCGATGATCGCGCGGCTGCAAGTGGCGCTGGACATTGCCCGGGCGACCAATGGCCACATCACCTGCCTGCAGGCGATCAGCTACGAAGTCTTCGCCCCCGGCGACTTCTATGGCTCGGCGATTGCCGCCGCGATGCCGGTGATCAAGGAGAACGCCGAAAAGCTGCGCGCCGAAACCGAAGCGCGGCTGGCGGGCGAGGATGTCGCCTGGGACTGGCGCTTCGTCTACGGGATCGCGCCCGATCGTCTGCTGGAACATTCTCCGCTGGCCGATCTGGTGATCGTTGGCCCATCGGATTCCGGATCGGGCGGACGCGGGCCGTCGGCCTTGGCCGGCGATCTGGCGCTGCGCGCCCCGGTGCCGGTGCTGGTGGTGCCGCAGGACACCGCCCGTTACGATGTCAGCGCGCCGGTGATGGTGGCTTGGAACGGCTCGTCCGAGGCCGCCCATGCCCTGCGCGCGGCGGTGCCGCTGCTGGCGGCATCGCGCAAGGTATGGCTGGTGAGCGTGGCCGAGGAAAAGGATAAGCCGCGTTTCGACTTTCCTTCGCTCGAAGGGGCGCAATATCTCAGCCGCCACGGGATCGCCTGCGAAGTGGTCGAGGTGCCCAAGAGCGCGGCCGGTGTCGCCGACGCGCTGCTCTCTGCGGCACGGATGCGCGAATGCGGGCTGATGGTGATGGGCGCCTATGGCCATTCGCGGCTGGCGGAACTGCTGCTCGGCGGAGTGACCCGCAAGATGCTGACCAAGCCGGCCATGCCCATTCTTCTGGCGCATTAGTCGCTCGCGCGCTCGGGCGCCGGGCGGGTTAGGGCCGGGCAAGCCTTTTTCGCATCATCCCTTCCTGCGCGACGCTCGCGACCAGCTCGCCCGCCTGATTGAATATCCGCCCGCGGTTGAACCCCCGCCCGCCGCCGCTCCACGGCGCGTCGGTGGCATAAAGCAGCCATTCGTCCGCGCGCGCATCGCGGTGGAACCAGATCGCGTGATCGAGGCTCGCGCCGACCAGCTCGCCGCGCATCCAGCTCAGGCCGTGCGGCAGGGCGCTGGTGCCGAGCAAGGTGTAGTCGCTGGCATAGGTGATGATCGCGCGGTGGAGTTCGGGCGTGTCGTCCGCGCCCGTGATCGGCGCACAGACCCGGAACCACGTATGCGCGCGAGGCGGGCGCGGCTCGCGGCTCATCCAGTGGAGCGCATCGCAGGTGCGCATCTCGATCGGGCGCGGGCGCAGCATCAGGCGGCGCTGGCTTTCGCCGAGACGGTCACCCCAGGCTTCGACGAGCGCGCGGCGCTGCTCCATATCCGGGCGCAGATCATCGGGGTGGGGCACATCGGGCATCGGCGCATCATTGTGCTCAAGGCCCTCCTCGGGCCTCTGGAAACTGGCGGTGAGGTTGAGGATCGGCACCGGCATTCCGTGCTCATCCTCCTGGCTGGCGACCACCCGGCGGTTGGCGAAGCTGCGTCCGTCGAAATCGCGCGCGATGCGATATTCGATCGGCGCCCCCTCGCGCCCGCCGCGCAGGAAATAGGCGTGCAGTGAATGGGCGCGCTTGCCGTCGGTGACCGAGGCTTGCGCCGCCTGGAGCGCCTGGGCCAGCACCTGCCCGCCGAACACGCGCCCGACTCCGTCGGCCTGGGGTGGCCCGGCGTAAACGTCGGCGGCACGCTTTTCGACGGTCAAAAGGCGGATCAGGCTGGTGAGGAGCTCTTCAGGGTCGGTCGTATCAGTCATGGCGCAAGGCCATGCGTTCGGCTTAGGAACCCGTCAAGCCGAGACGGCGCATGATACGCAAGGCATAGGCCTTGGCATAGTTCTGACGCGGCCAGCGCCCCGGAGCCTTGGGGGACAGCCCGCGTCGGCGCAGCATCGCATTGAACACGCGCGCGTCGCTTTCGCGGTAGCTCCACGCGCTGCGCCAGGTGATCGACAGCGAGACCGAGGGCGCCGGGCCGTTCTTTACGAAGTGTGGCGCCATCACCGGCACGAACAGCGCCTCGCCTGGGCCGATCGGGAATTCAGTGCCATGGGCGAGGAAGCCGTCATCCCACTTCAATTCGCGCGGGCCGCCCGAATGGTAGATTTCGTGGGCCTCGTCCGGCACGAAGCGGGTATCGCCCGCCGGAAACTGGGTCATCACCTTGCTTCCTCTGATCTGGAGCAGGATATTGTGTTCAGGATCAAAGTGATAGGGCGTGACCGAATTGGGGCTGGAGACGAAGACGAAGCCCTGTGGTGTCAGCATCGCGCCCGTGGCAGCTTCGATTTCAGGGCGGATTTCCTCCAGCAGGCCCAGCAGCAGGTCTTCGTAAGCCGGCACCTGTTCGATGTTCTTGAGCACTGCCCAGCTCTGCGCTTCGGCGATGCGGCGGATGGTTTCGGCGATGGTAAGGCCGTTGGAACCCGGCTTGCCGTCCACCCCGATCGGCAGATCGCCGCGGTTGTATTCGACCGATGCGATCGGGAGCTTCTCGGCGAGCTGCGCCAGCGCTTCGATTTCCAGCAGCGGATGGCTGGTAAGACTGTGCGTCAGGATATGCGGGCGCTCGGGATAATGTGCGGCAAAGCGGGCGCGGGCAGACGGGCCGAACACGCTCGCGGGCCGCGCGTCGGTGAAAGGGGTCGGAGCGTTCATGCGGACTTCCTCGGGCGGGTTTCATAGGCCATCAGCAGGTGGAACAGCGCGCGCCGCGCCGCACCCCCGATGGCAATGTTGCAGCTGACCATGCGGCGCCTTGCGCGCCACAGGCGTTCGATCATCGGGTGGCCCTCGATCGCGCAGCTGTCGGCCCACTGCACATCGGGGCGTTCGAGCAGCGCGAGGTTTTCCAGTTGCAGCAGCATCCCCGGCGAGAAGCGCGCATAGGCCTCGTCGAAGGCGGTCTTGAAGCTGTAGGCGCCGGGCGGGGTGATGAAATTGACCAGCATCGCAATCGCCCGCCCGTCGAGCCGCAGCGCCAGCCGCTCGAGCCGTCCGGCCGCGGCCGCACCCGCAAGCGACTGCGTGAACAGCGCGGTGGTTTCGGGCGCGCAGGCCAGCGCCGAGCCGGCCTTGCCCTTCCACCCGGCCGCCTCGAGCGCCAGAAATTCTGCTGTCCAGTCGGCCAGCCCGGCCGCGCCCTCCAGCCGCTCGAAGACAAGCGTGCCTTCTTCGGCAAGGCGATTGTGCTGGCGGCGCAGTTCCTTGCGCTTCTTGGCGCTCAGCGATGCTGCGAGATATTCGGCGGCCGTCGCCTCACCGCCAAGCAGGGCGCGGTTTTCCTCGGCCACGCGGTAATAGGCGCGCGCTCCGCCGACAAGCACGCGTTCGAGCGCGGCGTTTACCGGGCCATCGGCGGGCAGCAGCGGCAGGTGCAGGAACAGCGCGCGACGGGCCGTGCGGTCGAAATGGGCGAGCAGAGCGCGCCAGAACTCCTGCTCCAGTCCGGCCGCCACCAGCGGGACGCCGCAGAAGGCATTGGCATGGAGCCAGACGGTCGCATGGGTGACGACATGACTATAGTAACGCGCGCTGCGGACGATCGGCAGCAGTCCGGCAAGGCGTCCGGCGTGGAACCAGGCCTTGACGGTCACCGGGCCAGCCGCGCCGCGATGCCGCAGCGAGGGGACGAGAAACCACGGTTCGAAGAAGGGATTGGGCTCGGCCGCGCGCTTTACCAGCTGCTCCCAGGCGGCGATGAAGGCGGGTTCGGTGAGGTCGGTGAGCGAGAGCAGGCGGACGATGCCGGATTGCGTGCCGGGCGCGGCAGACGCGCTGCGGTTGCGAAACCTGTCCGCGCCTGCCATGTCCATTGCCGTTAACCCTGCCTTGCCGCACCGAACCGCGCGTTTCGCGGGCGCTATGCCACACAGCGATTAAGAAAGCCTCAGCGGCCTGCGGGCCTGTCCGATGGGGGGACAAGCAAAGCAGCAAAGATAAACCCCGCCGGAATCGCTCCGGCGGGGTGAAGGTTTACACCATCGGCGGTGGCTTACGCCGCGCTGTGCGCCAGCGCCGCCAGCAGCAGCAGCGCGACGATGTTGGTGATCTTGATCATCGGGTTGACGGCCGGGCCAGCGGTGTCCTTGTAGGGATCGCCGACGGTGTCCCCTGTCACCGCGGCCTTGTGGGCTTCACTGCCCTTGCCGCCGTGATTGCCGTCCTCGATATACTTCTTGGCGTTGTCCCACGCGCCGCCTCCGGCGGTCATCGAGAGCGCCACGAACAGCCCGCCGACGATCACGCCCAGCAGCAGCGCGCCCAGCGCGGCAAAGCCATTGTCCTGCCCCGCGATCAGGGTGATCACGAAGTAGACCACGACCGGGGTCAACACCGGCAGCAGCGAGGGGATGATCATCTCCCTGATCGCCGCCTTGGTGACGAGGTCGACGGTCTTGGCGTAGTTCGGCTTGCTGGTGCCGGCCATGATGCCCGGATCATTGGCGAACTGCTCGCGCACGTCGACCACCACGTCGCCCGCCGCACGGCCCACCGCGGTCATGCCCATCGCCCCGAACAGGTAGGGCAGCAGCGCGCCGAGGAACAGGCCGACGATGACATAGGGGTTTTCCAGGCTGAACGAGATTTCCCCATTGCCGGGATCGCCGTCGAGGAAGGCCGGGAAGAACGCCCGCAGATCGGTGGTGTAGGCGGCGAACAGCACCAGCGCACCGAGGCCCGCCGAACCGATCGCGTAGCCCTTGGTCACCGCCTTGGTGGTGTTGCCCACCGCGTCGAGCAGGTCGGTCTTCTCGCGCACGCTGTCTTCCAGCCCCGACATCTCGGCAATCCCGCCGGCGTTGTCGGTGACCGGGCCATAGGCGTCGAGCGCCACGACCATCCCCGCCAACGCCAGCATCGCGGTGGCCGCATAGGCGATACCCATCAGACCGGCGAGCTGGAAGGCGATGATGATGCCGCCCGCGATCACGATGGTCGGCAGCGCGGTGGATTCGAGGCTGATGGCAAGGCCCTGGATCACATTTGTGCCGTGGCCGGTTTCCGAGGCCTTGGCGATCGAGCGCACCGGACGATAACCCGTGCCGGTGTAATATTCGGTGATCCAGATGATCAGACCGGTGATCACCAAACCCAGCAGCGCGCAGTAGAACAACTCGCGGCCGTTGAATTCCACCATGCCCTGATCCGGGTTGATGATGGTGTTCATGTCCATGCCGACCGAACCCAGCGCGAACTGCGTCACGAACCAGATCAGCGGGATTGAGGTAACGGCGGTGACGATGAACCCCTTGTACATCGCGCCCATCACATTGGTGCCGCCTCCGAGACGGACAAAAAATGTGCCGAGGATCGAGGTGACGATGCACGCGCCGCCAATCAGCAAAGGCAGCGTCATGAGCGGCAGCAGCAGATCGCCGAGCTGGGTCAGCAGCAGCGCGGTGAGCACCATGGTGGCGCCGACGGTGACGACATAGGTCTCGAACAGGTCGGCGGCCATGCCGGCGCAGTCGCCCACGTTGTCGCCGACGTTGTCCGCGATCACCGCGGGGTTGCGCGGATCATCCTCGGGAATGCCCGCTTCGACCTTGCCGACGAGGTCAGCGCCGACATCGGCGGCCTTGGTGAAGATGCCGCCGCCAAGGCGCGCGAAGATCGAGATCAGCGAGGCGCCGAAGGCAAGGCCGACAAGACCATCGACCACGGTGCGCGCCGACGGGCTCAGGCCCATCGGGCCGACCAGCACATAGAAGAACACGGCAATCGCCAGAAGCGCGAGCCCGGCGACCAGCAGGCCGGTGATCGCGCCCGCGCGGAAGGCCAGGGTCAGGCCCGCCTGCAGGCCGGTGCTCGCCGCCTGCGCGGTGCGGACATTGGCGCGCACAGAGATGTTCATGCCGATATAGCCGGCGACGCCCGAAAGGACCGCGCCGGTAACGAAGCCGATCGCCGGTATCACGCCGAGCGCAACCGCGACCACAGCCGCAACGACGAGGCCAACGATGGCAATGGTCGTGTACTGGCGGTTGAGATAGGCCTTTGCGCCTTCCTGGATCGCTGCGGCAATCTCCTGCATTTTCGCATTGCCGGCGCTCGCCCCGAGCACCTGGCTGCCGGTGATCACCCCATAGACAACGGCGAGCAATCCCAGCCCGATGGAAATCAGCAATAGGTTCACGAGTTATCCCCTCTCGTTTGTGTTCTGTCCCTGACGGGAAGCCCCGCGCGCGTCCGACATCCCGCGGGCGCGAGGGCGCTTACTCATAGGCGCTCGATTCCGGCTGGCAAGCCTCGGGGGCGCGCGAAAGCGGGCTTTTGCTGGGCTTTCACCAGATTTGGCAGGTCAGCCGTGGCAGTAGCCGAGGTCGGCAGGATCGGGGAGCGGGGTCCCGTCGAGCCAGAGGGGGGCGCGCTCGCGCGCGCACACCGTGCCGATGCGGGTCGCCGGCACGGGCACACGGGTGCTCTCCGGCACGGTGAACAACAATTCGTAATCGTCCCCCCAGCGCAAACATTCGCCAGCGCGCGCGCGGCAGGCCACGGGAACGGCGGCACTCTCGATCGCGAGCGTCACGCCGCTGGCCCAGCCCATGCGCCAGCAATCGAGCAGCAGCCCGTCGGAGATGTCCATCATCGCGCTCACCAGCGGGGCCAGCGCGATGCCTTCGGCAAGGCGCGGCACTGGCCGGTTGAAGGCGACAAGGTGTTGCGCATCGCCCTCGTAGCCCAGCATCGCCCGCCCGATCGGGCCGGTGACGTAGATCGCATCGCCAGCCTGCGCGCCCTTGCGTGAGGGCACGGGGCAATGGGTGGCGCGCCCGATCGCGGTCAGGCCGTAGGTGCTGGTGCCGGTGGTGGCGACGGTATCGCCGCCCATCAGCGCCACTCCGTGGGTGCGCAGGCCCTCGTCGAGACCGGCGAGGAAGCGGGCATCGTCACCCCCGAGCGAATAGCCCAGCAGCACGCCGACCGGCTCGGCGCCCTTCGCGGCCAGATCGGAAAGGTTCGCGGCCAGCAGCTTCCACGCGACATCGGCCATGTCGGCATCACCGAGGAAGTGGGTATCCTCCACCATCATGTCATGGGTGATGATCAGGGTCTCGCCACCCACGCGCAGCACCGCGCAATCATCCTCCAGCCCGCGCGCCCCGGGATGGAGCGGCAGCTTGCGCAGGGCGGCGACGAATTCGGTCTCGTTCATGATGCGGGGCCAAGTCTAGCCCGCGCGCGCCTCTTTGGCCACGGCATCGAGAATGCCATTGACGAACCTGGCCTGCCCGTCATCGAAAAACGCCTTGGCGACTTCGACATATTCGTTGATCACCACCGCTGCGGGCACATCGGCGCGGGCGAGCAGCTCGTAGGTGGCGGCGCGCAGAACTTGGAGCATAGCCTTGTCGAGCCGCGCAAGGCTCCATCCGCTGGCGAGCTTGCCGGCGACGAGCGCATCGATCTCGTCCCGGCGGGCATCCACCCCGCGCACGAGATCATCGAAGAACGGCACCTCGGCCTCGGCATATCTGGCCTCGCCGAAAGCGTCCTCGTCGATCCCGCGACCCAGCCGGTGCCGGTGGAATTCATCGAGCAGCCTGGCGAGCGCGGTGCCCTCCATATGTTGCTGGTAGAGCGCCTGGACGGCGGCAAGGCGCGCGGCCGAGCGGGCCTGAGAACGGGCGGGATGGTTCATCGGATTCGCAGTTCCACGGATTTGGCGTGCGCCGGCAGCCCCTCGGCATGGGCGAGGGTGGCCGCGGCAGGGCCGATCGCGGCGAAGGAGGCTTGATCGAGGCCGAGGAAGCTGGTGCGCTTCATGAAGTCGAGCACCGACAGCCCGCTCGAAAAGCGCGCGCGGCGGCCGGTCGGCAGCACGTGGTTCGGCCCGGCGACGTAATCGCCGACCGCCTCGGGCGTCATGCGGCCAAGGAAGATGCTGCCGGCGTGGCGGATCGCGTGCATCAGCGCGTCGGGGTTGTCGACTGCGAGTTCGACATGCTCGGCGGCCAGCCGGTTCGCCAGCGCCGGCGCTTCGGCTGCGAGATCGTTGACGACGATGATCACCCCGTGCGCCTCCCAGCTGGCCCGCGCCGTCTTGCCGGTGGCGAGCTGGCTCAGTTGCAGGTCGATGCAATCCTCCACCTGCCGCGCGAAGCCGGCATCGTCGGTGATCAGGATCGACTGCGAGGTGGGATCATGCTCGGCCTGGCTGAGCAGGTCGGCGGCGATCCAGTCGGGATCGTTCTTGCCGTCGGCGATAACGATGATTTCGGACGGGCCGGCGACCATGTCGATCCCGACCACGCCGTAAAGCTGGCGCTTGGCCTCGGCGACCCAGGCATTGCCGGGGCCGGTGATCACGTCCACGGGCTTGATGCGCTGGGTCCCATAGGCCAGCGCGCCCACCGCCTGCGCCCCGCCGACACGCCAAATTTCGTCCACCTGCGCGATATGCGCCGCGGCGAGCACCAGCGGGTTGGTCTGGCCTCTGGGAGTGGGGGTGACGACCACGAGCCGCTCGACCCCCGCCACGCGCGCGGGAATGGCGTTCATCAGCAGCGAGGAAGGATAGGCCGCGCGCCCGCCCGGAACGTAGAGCCCCGCCGCATCGACCGGTCGCCAGATCGCGCCGAGGCGCACGCCCGCTGCATCGGTGTAGTCGCGGTTCTGCGGCAGCTGTGCTTCGTGATAGGCGCGGATGCGCGCCGCCGCGAGTTCGAGTGCCTCGCGCAGTTCCGGCGCGAGCGCCGCGTAGGCCGCCTCGCAGGCCGCGCGCGGGATCTCCCAATCGGCATCATCGGCCAGCGCATAGCCATCGAAGCGCTGGGTGTATTCGGCCAGCGCCGCATCGCCGCGCAGCTTCACCGTCCGGAGAATGTCCGCTACCTGCGCTGCGACATCGCTATCGGCCTCGCGCCGCGAATCGACGATGCGCGCGAACTTCTTCTCGAAATCGGGCGCGAGGGTGGAAAGGATCGGGATCATGCGGCCAACCCCGCCTGGCGCAGATCGGCATCACGACGGAAGGCGGCCACCAGCGCAGCGACGCGCGGATCGGTCTTCAAGGCGGTGCGGTTGACGATCAGCCGCGCCGAGATTTCGAGGATCACGTCGGTCTCGACCAGCCCGTTTTCCTTGAGCGTCTTGCCGGTCGAAACGAGATCGACGATCCGCCGCGCAAGGCCGAGCGAGGGCGCCAGTTCCATGGCGCCGTTGAGCTTGACGCATTCGGCCTGCACCCCGGCGGCCTCGAAATGGCGGCGGGTGAGGTTGGGATACTTGGTCGCGACCCGCAGGTGGCTTGCCCCCGCCGGCGCGTCGACGTCCTCGGCCAGCCGCGCGACCGAAAGGCGGCACAGCCCGATGCCGAGATCGACCGGCGCGTAGAGATCGGCATAGTCGAATTCCTCGATCACGTCCGAGCCGACAATGCCCACCTGCGCTGCCCCGTGGGCGACGAAGGTTGCGACATCGAAAGCGCGCACGCGGATGATCCGCATGTCTTCGCGGGTCGTGGCGAAGGCCAGCGCGCGGCTCTTGGGATCGTGGAACTCCGCCTCCGGCACCACGCCCGCGCGCGCCATTACCGGCAGCGCCTCCTCGAGGATGCGCCCCTTCGGGACAGCAAAGGTGAGCTGTCCGGGCCGGAAGATGCTGTTGTCGGGAAGGCCGGCGGTGTTCATGATTGGCCGCGCAAATAGGGGCGAGCGGGCAAAAGGGCAATGGCAATGGCGACGAGCGAGGCGGCAATCATGGGGCTGGCAGACTTTACCGCCGCGCTTGAATGGCAAGCGCGGCATGCCGAGGAAAATGGTGCCCCCGCCACCGCACGGGTGATCCGTGCGCTCGCCAAGGTTCGGGCGAGCGATACGGCGACCGGACGCCGGATCGCGAACTGGCCGGGACTGACGCTCAAGGACGCGATGCCGCTGCGGATTGCCGCGGGCTTCCACCATCTCGTGCTGACGGGCGCCGACGCGCGGCTTGCGGAAATCTATGCGGGGCGGATCACCGATCAGGCCGCGGTGGACGCGCTGGTGCTCGATCTGACACACAGGTTCGACGCGCGGCTGCTGCCGTGGCTCGATCGCCCGCCGCAGACCAACGAGGCAGGCCGCGCCGCGAGCATCATGGCCGGACTCTTGTGGCTCGCGCAGCGGGTGCAGGTGCCGCGTTTCGACCTGTTCGAACTGGGCGCGAGTGCCGGGGTCAACACGATGATCGATCGCTACTTCTTCCGGCTGGGGGACAAAGAGCTTGGCCCGCCGCAATCGCCGATGCGGATCGTGCCAGAGTGGCGCGGTGCCTCGCCCCCCGCGCCGCCCTCCGGCTTCGCGATCACGGGCCTGAAGGGCTGCGACATCGCCCCCATCAACCTCGCCGATCCCGATGCGGCGCTGCGCCTGAAAGCCTATGTCTGGCCCGACGCCGGGGAACGCATGGCGCGGATCGATGCGGCGATTGCGCTGGCGGGCGCAAAGCCCCCCGATCTGGTCGCGGCCGATGTGGGCGACTTTGCCGCACAGATGCTCAACCGGTCGCAGCAGCCTGGCTTGGCCCGGGTGATGTTCCATTCAATCATGTGGCAATATCTGCCTGCCGCCACCCAGACGCGGATTGCCGCCGCCTTCGCGGCCGAAGGTGCGGCGGCGACCGCGGACAGCCCGCTCGGCTGGATCGCGCTCGAGACCGACCCCGCAACCTTCCGCCACGAATTGCGCGTGCGCCTGTGGGATGGTGCAGGCCATCGCGGCGAAGAGCACCTCCTCGCCCACGCCCATCCGCACGGCGCTTGGGTGGAGTGGATTGCGGGCTAATCCGCGAGGAACCTTTCCATCGCCGCGTTCACCGCCTCCGGCGCCTCCCACGGAACGAAATGGCCGCAATCGGGCACGCGCACGATGGTGAGCGGGTCGATGATTTCCTCCAGCCCGTCGAGGTTCTCAGGGGGCAGGGCGAGGTCGTCCATTGCCCAGATCACCAGCGTCGGGATGGTCAGCTTCGGCAGGGCAGGGGGCGCATAGTCCGCTGGCACTTTGAACGGCGCGTCCATGCTCGGCACGTCGATCGGGCTGGCGCGGTAGTAGTTGAGCATCCCGAAAGCCGCATCGCGGTTTTGCCAGTCGCGCAGCAGCGCATCGCGTTCCTCCGGCTCCATCGCGCTCGGGCGATCCCACTTGACCTCTTTCAGCAGCAACGCGGTGAGCCCGTGCTCCTTGACCAGCACGTCGTTGGCCGGATCGCGGAAACCCCGGATATACTGGCTCGCCGCGCGCTGGCCGGGGTGGGTGTAGAGCAGCTTCTGGAAGATCGCCGGATGTGGCGCATTGGCGATGATCGCGCGCGTTACCCGCGCATGCTGCCCGCCCAGCGCCACGCCCCAGGCAATCGCGCCGCCCCAGTCGTGCCCGACGATGGTAAAGCTGGCGATGCCCAGCACATCCGCCAGCAGGAAAACATCCCCGATCAGCTTGTCGGGGGTGTAGGCGTTCACCTCCTGCGGCTTGGACGAGCCGCGATAGCCGCGCTGGTCGGGCGCGATGCAGCGATAGCGATCGGAGAAATGGCGGATCTGGTGGCGCCAGGTGCGGTGGCTTTCGGGAAAGCCGTGGAGGAAGATCAGCACCGGCGCATGCGTCGGGCCTTCATCGACGATGTCAAGGCTGATGCCGTTGGGCAACTGCACCCGCTTCTGTTCGAACCCGCTCATTCGGCAGCCTCCAGCTTTTCCATGTAACCACTTGCGACCATCGCCGCGACCTGATCGAACAATGCTTCGGGCGTGCGGCGCAGCTCGCCCATCGCCTTCTCGGCGCCCTCGGCAATGATGATTTCGCGTGTGCCCAAGGCGATGGCATCGAGCATCTCGCGCGCGGCAACATCGGCGGCTATGCCATTATCGATCGCCGGATCGGACCTGCCGCGCCGTCTGCCATCGGCGGTGAGCGCGTTGCGCGAGACATTGGTGGCGACCGAGCCGGGGTAGATGGTGTGGACCGACACCCCGTTGATCGAAAGCTCCGCCCTGAGCGCGTCGGCATAGCCTGCGAGGCCGAATTTTGCCGCGCAATAGGCGGTCCGCATCGGCACGCCGACCTTGCCGGCGATCGAGGAAATGAAACCGAGCGCCCCCGATCCGCGCTCGGCCATGTGGCCGATCAACCCCTGGGCAAAGGCGATTTGCGCGACGAGATCGACCTCGATGATGTCGCGATAGACCTGCATGGAGGTTTGGAGCGCGCGGCTGCGTTGCGAGATGCCGGCATTGGCGAAGGCGATATCGACACCCCCCTTCCAGCCAATCGCCCTGGCGGTTGCCTCGGCCAGCGCGGCCGCGTCACGCACGTCGAAGGCGAGTATCAGAGCCTCGCGGCAATCCGCCGCCACTTCGGCCAGCCGCGCCTCGTCGCGCCCCGACAGGACGACATGGCTCCCGCGTGCCGCCAGCTCGCGCGCCAGCGCCGCGCCGATGCCCGAGGATGCCCCGGTGACCCACGCCACCTTGCCCGTGTAAGCCATTCTCTCTCTCCCTTTGCCGAGAGGACTAGCGGGCAGGCCGGCGCGGCGCAATCAGGTTGCGATTGCAGACCGGATCATGTCGGCAAGGTTCACCGGAAACACCGCCTCGGGCCAGTTTTCCAGCTCGGCGAGCGTGAACCAGCGGTGCTGCGTCATCAGTGCCTGTTCGAGCGCGGTGTGGCGGCTGGTGTCGATCTCAGCCTCGGCCACCCGCACGAGAAAAAAGCGCTCATCGGCCTGCACCGCTTCGCCTTCGACGGTGACGAATTGGGGGGTCATGCGCGCGATCTGCGGCCCCGGATCGGCGGTGATGCCGGTCTCCTCGAACAGCTCGCGCCTTGCCGCATCCTCGAAGCTCTCGCCGGGGTCGCACTCGCCGCCCGCCGTCACCCAGAAGGGGGGACGGCCGGGCACGTCGAAGCGGAACATCAGCGCGCGGATTTCGGGATCGAGCACGATCAACCGCGCCGCGCGGCGCAGGCGCAGGGCGGTTTGGCGGGTCATAGCGCGGGCACGCTCGCCTTGATTGCCACCGCGTGCACCCGCTGGCCGACGATATCACCCAGCGCCGCGATCACCGCGCGCTGGCGGGCGAGGCGGGTCATCGGAGCAAAGGCGGGGGATTCGATCTCGATGGTGAAGTGCGATTCGCCCGAGCCATCGTCGCCCATGTGGCCTGCGTGCCTCGCGCTGTCGTTGACGATCACGAGGCGGGTGGGGGCGAAGGCGGCGGTCAGCAGCGCGTGCATTTCCTCGGCGAGGGGCATCGGGTCTTTCCTTCTTTGCAAGCATCGAACGGCAATTCCGGCTTGGCACTTCGCAGCACCATTGCCATGTTCCAGCGCCATGGCTTCACCACGATTCCACGGCCGCGTCGAGAGCCAGGGGCGCAGCTGCGAGGCTCCCGGCTGCTGCAAGCCCGGCGAATTCCGCGCGCCCGGGCGCCGTCCGCACGGGTTTGACGGGCCGGGCGAATGGCGCTGGTTCTGCCTCAATCACGTGCGCGAATTTAACGCGCGCTATGACTGGTTCGCCGGCATGAGCGCCGAGGAAATCCTCGAAGCCCAGTCGCCGATCGCCGGTTGGCGCAGCGAAAGCCGCGCCTTCCGCCCGACCGCCGGGATCGCCGATGCCCCGCGCTGGGCCGATTATGCCGATCCGCTCGATGCCATCGCGGCGCGGGCGCGGGGAATCAAGTCCCGCGCCGAGCGCGCCGCGCGCACCGCCATGTCGGGTCGCTTCTCCAAGGAGGAGGCGCTGGCGCTCGAGGTGATGGGCCTCGGGTCGGACACCGACCGCTCGCGCCTCAGGCGCCGCTATTCCGAATTGGTGCGCCGCTACCACCCCGATCGCAACGGCGGCGATCGGCGGCACGAGGCGCAGCTGACGGCGGTGGTTGATGCCTACCAGCTGCTGCGCAAGAGCGCCGCGCTGGCCTGACCCTTCACAGCATCCGGCGGAAGAACACCACCCGCTCGGTCTCCTTGAAGCCGACGGCTTCGTGAAAGGCGTGGCTGGCGATGTTGTCGAGGAGAGCGTTGGAGGCGAGCTCGGTGCAGCCTCGCGCGCGGCCCCATTGCGCCACCGCCTCGACCAGCGCGCGGCCCACGCCCATGCCGCGCGCTTCGGGGAGGATGAAGGCGCCTTCGCCGAAAGCCACGGGCGAGGTGTCGCACCCGTCGACATAATCGCGCCGGATGCTCGCCTCGACAAAGCCGACAAGCCCGCCCTGCGCGTTCTCGGCAACGAAGGCGACCTGGTCCGAATCGCCCGACAGAAAAGTTTCGGCGATGTCCTCGGCATGGGTCGCCGCGTCGTCATCGGGCCAGAGCTGCGCGCGCAACGCCGCCCATTGCGGCACGTCCTCGGGTGCGGCGGGTCTGATCCTCATGCGCTTGCCTGCCCCGCCTTGATGATCGCCGCATCGATGGCGTTGGCCTCGGCATAGGCCGGGCGCTGGGTGATCCGCTCGACATAGGCGCGGAAGGACGGGCGCTCGGGGATGGAGCCGAAGCGCAGGCCCCAGATGAACTGGCTGCCGACATAGGTATCCGCCATGGTAAAGCGGTCTCCGGCAATGAAGTCATGGGCGGACAGCCACTTGTCGAGCGTGTCTGTCACCAGCTCGAGGCTGCCGAAGCCCGCCGTGCCGCTCTTGCCCTCGGGCACCTCCCAGCCGAGCGAGCGGGCGATGATCGCCTGCTCCAGCGGCCCGGCGGCGAAGAACAGCCAGCGAAAATAGGCGGCTTGCTCATGCGCTTCGGGCAATAGCCCTGCCTCAGGGTGGGTCTGGGCGAGGTAGTGGTTGATCGCGGCGCATTCGGTGATGACCTGATCGCCTCCCGGCAGATGATGGACCAGCGCGGGCACCTTGTTCATCGGGTTGATGTCGCGGAAGGTCGCGGGCCGCGTCGCCCAATCGAACACCTCATGGGTGTAATCCGCGCCCGTCTCGTGCAGCGCCCAGCGCGCAATCTGGCCGCGGCTCAAGGCGACGGTGTAGAAGGTGAATTCGGCCATTATCCTCTCCCTTGGGACGACTATCTGCGCGCGGGTGCCTGCCGGAACGCCCAGCGCAGAGTCCGGCCCATGCCCCATGTCGCCGCGCGCGCGGGCAGGGCGGTGAGCACCGGGCGCTGGAGGTGCAGCATCGTGCGGGCCCATTCGGGCAGCATCGCCACGGCATCGGCGGTGATCATCGCCTGCACGCTGCGCGGCGTGCCTTCGGGGCGCTGGCTGAGCACCAGCTGCGCGACTTCACGCGCTTCGGGCGAGGTAGCAAGATCGTGCCGCAACATCCTGAAAATACGATCCGCCTCGGCGCGGGTCTCGGGCACCGGATCGGCCCCCAACATCCGCGCGATCACCGCGAACTGACGGTAATATTCGTCCTGCTCGCAGGCAGGCATTCCCGGCCGTACGTGGCGCAGATAGCCGGCCAGGAAGCTCTGCGCCTCGGTCACATGGACCCAGGCCAAGGTGCGCGGATCGGTGGCGCTGTAGGGGGTGCCGTCGGGCAGCGTGCCGCCGACCCTGGCGTGGATGCGGTTGACCCGGTCGATCGCCTTGATCGCCTCATCGCGGTGGCCGAAGGTCGTCACCGCGATGAAGCGCGCGGTGCGGCGCAGCCGACCGTGCATGTCGTTACGGAAATTGGAATGGTCGAGCACGCCCTGCAACGCCGCGGGATGGAGCATCTGGAGCAGCAGAGCGCGCACCCCGCCGGTCATCATGCCGACGATATCGGCGTGCACCAGCCGGATCGGCGTATCGCGTTCAAACAGGGCTTCGTCCGAAGGCGCGGTCGGCTGCTGGCCCTCGGCGCGATCATGGAACACCCCGCGCACCTGGCCGACCAGCTTGAGGCGCAGCGATTCGACGGGGTCAGGCATGCGGCGAACTATAGGCCGGCAGGCGAGCCTGCGGAACCGGACTCGCCAAAAATGCCAGCCTTTGCCGCCAAACCACCGCTTGCAGGCTGCGCCCATGCGTTCTAACCGGTCGCGGCAATGACTTCATCCTCCCGCTCCACTGTCGCCGGCGACAACGCCATGCCCACCCAGCCCGACACCACGGTTGATGTCCGCGAAGTGTTCGGCATCGATGTCGACTGGAAGGTGCCCGCCTTCTCGGAGCGGGACGAACACGTGCCCGACACCGACAGTGCCTATGTGTTCGATCCGGACACCACGCTGGCGATCCTTGCGGGCTTTGCGCATAACCGCCGGGTGATGGTGCAGGGCTATCATGGCACCGGCAAGTCGACCCATATCGAACAGGTCGCCGCGCGCCTCAACTGGCCGAGTGTGCGGGTCAATCTCGATGCGCACATCAGCCGCATCGATCTCGTCGGGCGCGATGCGATCGTGCTCAAGGACGGGCTGCAGGTCACCGAATTCAAGGAAGGCATCCTGCCCTGGGCGCTCCAGCACCCGGTGGCGCTGACCTTCGACGAATATGACGCGGGCCGCCCCGATGTGATGTTCGTGATCCAGCGCGTGCTCGAGTTCGACGGCCGCCTTACCCTGCTCGACCAGAACCGGGTAATCACGCCCAACCCGTGGTTCCGCCTGTTTGCGACCACCAACACCGTCGGCCTTGGCGACACGAGCGGGCTTTATCACGGCACGCAGGCGATCAACCAGGCGCAGATGGACCGCTGGAACATCGTCGTCGCGCTCAACTACCTCAAACCCGAGGTCGAAGAGCAGATCGTCAAGTCCAAGGCCCCGCAGGCCGACGACAAGCTGATTGCCGACATGGTCAAGGTCGCCGAGCTGACCCGTCAGGGCTTCATCAACGGCGACATCTCGACCGTGATGAGCCCGCGCACCGTGATCACATGGGCGCAGAACGCGGCGATCTTCAATTCGGTCGGCTTTGCCTTCCGCCTCAGCTTCCTCAACAAGTGCGACGAGGCCGAGCGCACGCTGGTGGCCGAATACTACCAGCGCGTGTTCGGGGAAGACTTGCCGGAAGGCGCAGCGAGGAAGCGCTAATCTCGCCGCTTGCCCCGCAGTGTCATAGGCTGATAATACAGCGCTGATCATGGCGTTGTTCGACCGACTCTGGAAAGCCTCTCGCGGCGATGCCGAGGCCGATGGGCGTCCCGGCCCCGATGCGGGCAGGTCGGCCGGCTTCTATCCGCTTTACGAATCGATGCGGAGCGCCGATCTCGACGAGGAGGAGGACGATCTTCCCCCGCGTCCGCACCCTTCGGCCAAGCCCGATTTCGCCGCCTGGGATGCCAAGCTCGCGGGCATCGACAAGGCGCTCGAAGGCGAGGAAAGGCGCCGTCTCGGCTGGTGGCAGCGCGATTACTGGCGCGCGCGCTCGAAATTGTGGTGGACGGGACGCGCGATCATCGCCGGCCTCGCGCTGTTCGTGGCGCTGATCGGCTGGCTGACGATCACCGCGCCGCTGTCGAAAAGCCTCGAACCCATCGCCCCGCCGCAGGTCACGCTGCTTGCCAGCGATGGCACGCCGATCGCTCGGCAGGGCGCGATTGTCGAAGCGCCGGTCAAGGTCGCGGACCTGCCGCCCCACGTGGCGCAGGCTTTCATCGCGATCGAGGATCGGCGGTTCTATTCGCACTGGGGCATCGACCCGCGCGGCATCGCCCGGGCGCTGTGGACCGGCTATGGCGGCGGCTCGACCATCACCCAGCAGCTCGCCAAGTTCACCTTCCTCACCCCCGAGCAGAGCCTCAGCCGGAAGGCGCGCGAGGCGCTGATCGCCTTCTGGCTGGAAAGCTGGCTGACCAAGGAAGAGATCCTCGAACGCTACCTCTCCAATGCCTATTTCGGCGACAACCAATACGGGCTGCGCGCGGCGAGCCTGCATTACTTCTACCGCCAGCCCGAAAAGCTGCGGCCCGAGCAGGCGGCAATGCTGGCAGGGCTGCTGCAGGCGCCCTCGCGCTATGCGCCGACCAAGCATTACGACAAGGCCAAGGCGCGCATGGAGCTGGTGATCAAGGCGATGGTCGAGGAAGGCTATCTGACTGAGGCCGAGGCCCGCGCGCTGCCCGATCCGCGCCTCGATGTCCGCACCCGCGACGACAATCTGCCGACCGGCACCTATTTTGCCGACTGGGCGCTGCCTCTGGCGCGCGAGGGGATGGAGGCGAGCTATTCCAAGCAGGTGCTCACCACCACACTCGATTCGCGCTTGCAAGCCTTGGCCAACCGGGTCGTCTCGCGCGCGCCGCTGGGCAGGGCGCAGGTCGCGCTGGTGGCAATGCGGCGCAACGGCGAGGTGGTGGCGATGGTGGGCGGGCGCGACTACCGCAAGTCGCCGTTCAACCGCGTGACGCAAGCCCGCCGCCAGCCGGGGTCGACCTTCAAGACCTTCGTCTATCTCGCCGCGCTGGAGGCCGGCTGGGAGCCGGACGATACCATTGCCAACACCCCGATCACCCAGGGCAGCTATCGCCCCAAGAACGCGCGCGGGGCCTATTCCGAGCGGATCACGCTCGAGGATGCCTTCGCGAGTTCGAGCAACGTCGCCGCCGTGCGCCTGCTCCAGGCGGTGGGTAGCGACAAGGTGATCCGCACCGCGCGTGCGCTTGGCATCACCGCGCCGATGGCCGAGGGCGATCCCAGCCTCGCGCTTGGCACCTCGGCAATGACGCTGATGGAGCTGACCGCAGCCTATGCCGGGATTGCCGCCAACGAGTTCCCGGTTGAACCCCACCCCTTTGCGCGCGGCGAGCCGGGCTGGTGGGAATGGCTGACGACCCGCAAGGACAGCCTCTCGCGCTCGCAGCATGAGGACATCGAAGCCATGCTGCGCGCCGCAATCAACCGCGGGACGGGGCGCAATGCGGTGCTGCCGATCGCCAATTACGGCAAGACCGGCACCACCCAGGATTATCGCGACGCGCTGTTCGTGGGCTATGCCGGGGACCTGGTGGTGGGCGTGTGGATCGGCAATGATGACAACTCGCCCCTGAACGGTGTTACCGGCGGCAGCACGCCCGCGCGCATCTGGCGCGATTTCATGCGCGGGGCATTGAAGCTCGAAGCCGCACCGAGGCCGAAGACCCAAGCATCGCCCGATCCCGAAGGGCCGGTGCAGCAGCTCGATATCGAAGGTGGGGAGGTGCTGCCCGGTCAGGACGGGGCGACGCTCAGCATCGACGGCAATGGCGTGACCATCAAGCAGGATGGCGTGCCGGTCGAAGTGCGGGTCGATCCGGGCGGGGTGACGGTCCAGCCTGCGCCAAGCCCGAGCGCGCAGCCGCCGCCCTGAGGGATTTCCGTGAACGCGCACACCCCGTGTTGGAGACACATGAGACACTGTCCAGAGACAGAAAACGGCCGGGCCGCTGCGCATCGCTGAACGGGCGTAGCGGCATGGGCGGACAGCGGGCCATCGGCCAAGCCTGTCATCCCGCTGCCGCGTAGGAAAGCGCTCTACACCATCAGGATGTTCATCACCGCGGTGGCAATCGGGCGGGTGCGATCATCCTGCCATGCTTCCACCGAGACATTGGCGTTGCGCCGCCCAAGCCGGGTGATGCGGCCGAGCGCGAAGCTCGCCTGCGACTTGCCCGCGGCAAGATATTGCACGGTGATGTTGATCGGCTTGAGCTGCGGATCGCGCCCCGCCGCCAGCAGCGCGGTGTGGAGCGCGGCATAGCCGGCGGTTTCGAGCAGGCCAGCGGTCGCGCCGCCGTGGAAGTGCGCCGGGCGGCCTTCGACGTTGGGTCCGAAATCGACCGAGAGCAGCGGCATCCCGGCTTCCTCGCCGACGATCGTGATGCCGAGCGAGCGGGCATAGGCGGGAAACAGGATTGTCTCAGCCATTCCCCATCGCCCTCGCCAGTGCCGGGTTGTCCTTGCGCGGATCGGCGCCGATCGTCATGAAGACGCCCGCGACATGGGCCACCGGATCGCCCGGATCGCCATCATGGGCGATGCCGCGGACGAATGCGGCCGAACGGGTGCGGCGGTAGCATTCGACCCGTCCCCTGACGCTCGCCCCTTCGCGCGCTGGGCGCTGGTAATCGACGCGCAGGTCGAGCGTGGCGACCGGATTGAAAGTGCGACTCGCCTGCCAGATCGCCATGCCGCTGGCCATGTCCATCAGGCTGATGATCGGGCCGGAGGCCAGCACGCCGCTCTGGCTGTCGCCCACCAGATCCGCCCGCCAGGGCAGTTCCAGTTCGACCCAGTTCTCTCCCTGATCGGTGAAGCGCAGGCCAAGCCAGGCGGTGTGGCCGTGACGAAAGAACCATTTCGAAGCTTCGCGCGCATCAAACAGGGCGGGGGGCATTATCATGCACAGGTGCATAGGGGCGCGCGCGGGGCGGTTACAATCATTTAATTTCGCGGGGCTGGCAGGCTTGCAGGCGCTGGCCGGCGCGGTGCGGACGCGGCGGGCTGCGCTGTCAGAGCACGCCGCCGGCCAGCCGGTCGATCGCGCCCTGCAGGATCACCGCGGCGGCATGGCTGTCGATCACGGCGGCGCGCTTGGCGCGGCTCATGTCCATGCCGATCATCGCCGCCTCGGCAGCCTGGGTCGACCAGCGTTCGTCCCACAGCAGGATCGGCAGGGCAAAGGCTTCGGCGAGGTTGCGGGCATAGGCACGCGAGGCCTGGGCGCGCGGGCCTTCGGAGCCGTCCATGTTGCGCGGCAGGCCGAGCACGAGGCCCGTGACGCCGCGGGATGTGATGATGCCGGCGATGGTTTCGCGATCCTTGCCCCACTTGCCGCGCCGGATGGTGGTGCCATTGGTGGCAAAGCGCCAGCCGGCATCGCAGGTGGCGGTGCCGATGGTTCTGGTGCCGAGGTCGAGGCCCAGCAGCACCCCGCCATGCCCCACCGCATCGGCAAAGCCGCGCGCGTCCTCGAAGATCAACTGGCCGGCTTCCACGCATCCACCCGGCGCGCGACATCGGCCTTGGTGTTGGCCCAGAACAGCGGCAGATCATAGACGTGGTAATTGTTGCCCGGCAGGACATAGCTGCCCATCTGCGGCGGCGGACCGATCAGCAGCAGGCCGCGCCTGTCGCATCGGGCGGGCACCAGGCCGGGTTGCAGTGTGCCCTGCTCCATCGAGTCCTCGGGCACAAGCGTGCCGAGATTGGCGCTGGCCGGTGCGCTGCCGCCGGGCGTGCCGGTGAGCGGGTTGGTGCACAGCATCGGCTCATTGCCCGGCTTCTGGCCGTCGAGCGCCGGCGTGCTGCCAAAGGCGTCGAGCAGCGGCGCGGGCTCGGCCGGTTCGGCAAAGCTCGACCAGCTGATGACGCAGCCGGTCTGGTCGGGCGCGGCGCAGGCGGGCAGCCCCATGACCGGCAGATCATGCAGCTTCGAGACCGGCCAGCCAATGATGTAGGCCGCCACCAGCCGCACCGCGGTGGGCGAGCCTTTTACCTCCTCGGCCAGCAGGCGCTTGAGATGCAGCGACCCTTGCGAATGGCCCGCGAGCACGATCGGCGTGTCCGGACCGATGCTCGAGAGGAAATAGCGGAACGCCTCGCGCACATCGGCATAGGCGGCCGCGATCGCCTGCCTGCCCTCGGGCGCGTCGGTAAGAAAGGCGCCCATCGTCGCCTGACGGTAGCGCGGCGCCCAGATTTCGGAGGCGGCATTGAAGGGGCTTGCCATGCCGCGCAGATAGATGCGGGCAATCCGCTCGGCCTCGGCATCGCCGCCATTTTCGAGCGGCGCATTCCAGCGCGAACGGTTGAGGTAGCTGGTGGGGTGGACGAAGAACACGGCAAAGCGCCGCCTCGGCGCAGCGATCGGCTTGGCGTGTGCGGCATAGGCCGGCTGCCAGCGCGCCGGATCCTTCAGCCCGATGCCGGGGCGCGAATACCACAGCGAGGGGCTTTCGTAGGCATTCGCCTCGAGCGGCTTGACCGGCTTGAATTCGCCCGAAGGCACCAGCGCGATCTCGGCCAGCTCCTGCTGGAACAGTTCGTAGGCGATCCGTCCGCCGATCACCAGGACGATGCAGAAAGCGACGAAATAGAGGAACTTGCGGGCCATGTCTCAGCCTTGATCCACGCCTATTTCGCGGCCGGCGCCTTTTCGGCCAGGGCCGGACGCAAGGTGCGCCATGCGCGGTCGGGGCGCAGGCTGGAGAACCATGTCACCGGGTTCCAGGTGGTCGAGCCGTCGAGGCTGAAGGTGATGAACTCCGCGCGCCCGCCGATATTGGCGAGCGGCACCGCGCCGCCCAACCCGCTCTCGATCACCTCGGCACGGCTGTCGGCGCTCTCGTCGCGGTTGTCGCCCATGACGAACACGCTATCCGCAGGGACGGTGTAGGGCCCGTAATTATCGAGCCTTTGGTCGCGGTAATCGATCGTGAGATAGGTTGCGCCGTTCGGCAGGGTCTCGCGCCAGGTCGGCGGGGCGAAGTAGTCCTTCCCGTCCGGGCCGGTCTCGCGATAGGCCTCGAAGGCATCGAGGCACGGCGCACCGCGGCACAAGAGGTGGGGCTCGAACGGCAGGTGAACCGGTGGCACCACCTCGCGCTTGATGGGCACCCCGTTGAGGATGATCTGCCCGCCGCGCACCTCGATCGTGTCGCCCGGCAACGCCACCACGCGCTTGATGTAATCCTCGTCGCGCGTCGGGTGCACCGGGATGACGATGTCACCATATTCAGGGGTCGCGGGCCAGATGCGGGTGCTGGAACGCGGCAGGAGGTGGAAGCTCGCCGAGGCCCACGACCAGCCATAGGGATATTTGCTCACCACCAGCCGGTCGCCCACCCACAGGGTCGGCATCATCGAGGTCGAGGGAATGTAGAACGGCTTGGCGACAAGGCTGTGGAATGCGAGCACCGCCAGCAGCATCAGCGCAAGCCCGCGGATCTCGGCTATCCAGTCGATCTTGTCCGCTCCGCCACGCTTGTCACCCGCCGCAGCGGCCGATGCGCCATTGGCGACCTCGCCTTTGGCCAGGTGGTCCTGCGCCTCGCGCACGGGCGCAGCGTGCTCCGCGCGCGTCAGAGCGGTGGTTTCATCCTCGGGCGATCGGGGGGGCTCGGAATGGTTCAAGGTGTGGTTTCGCTGCTGTTCAGGGCCAAGGGGAGGGCTTCGATGATCACGAAGGCCTGCGCCCAGGGATGATCGTCGGTCAGGGTGAGGTGGATGCGCGCCTCATGGCCCTTCGGCGTGATTTCTTCAAGCCGCAAAGCCGCCCCGCCTGTCAGCGCGAGTGTCGGGGCGCCCGAAGGGCCATTGACGACCCCGATGTCCTTCATGAAGACCCCGCGCCGAAAGCCCGTGCCGACCGCCTTGGAAAAGGCCTCCTTGGCGGCGAAGCGTTTCGCATAGGTCCCGGCGATGGTGTAGGGCCGGCGGCGCGCCTTGGCGATCTCGACCGCGGTGAACACGCGGTTCTCGAACCGCTCGCCATAGCGCGCAAGCGACTGGCCGATGCGCTCGATATTGCAGAGGTCTGAGCCCATGCCGATAATCATTTGAATGCCCGTATGATGACGGCCACCAACAGGCCGACAGCCACCAGGTGCAGCATCACCTGCGCCTTGAACAGCGGATGCGCGAAATCGCCCTTGGCGACGCGAATCGCGCCGACGAAGCCGAAGATCATCAGCATCAGCCAGCCAACCGCGAAGACCTGCATCACCCCGGTGCCGAGCGAGAGTCCGAGGAAGCCCACCGCCAGCAGGAAGAGCGCCGCCGCGCCCAGCGCCCAGCGCTTCTGTTCGGCCGACAGGGCGGGGAGATCGGGCTTGCTCATCGGGCTGCATCCATCAATTCGCGCATCCGGCGGATCGCACCCGCGAGGCCGACGAACACCGCCTCGCCGATCAGAAAGTGGCCGATGTTGAGCTCGGCGATCTGGGGAATCGCGGCGATCGGCTGGACGTTGTCGAAGGTCAGGCCGTGGCCGGCGTGCGGCTCGATCCCGTTCTTGGCGGCGAGCGCGGCCATGTCGGTGATGCGCTTCAACTCGCGGGCGACCCTTTCGCGGTCACCATCGAGACAGGCATGGGCATATTCCCCGGTGTGGAACTCGACCACCGGCGCGCCCAGCCGCAGCGCGGCATCCAATTGGCGCTCGTCGGCTTCGATGAACAACGAGACACGGATGCCCGCGCCCTTCAGTTCCTCGATGATCGGCACCAGCGTGTTGTGCAGCCCCGCCGCGTCCAGCCCGCCCTCGGTGGTGCGCTCCTCGCGCCTTTCGGGGACGATGCAGGCGGCATGGGGCCGGTGGCGCAAGGCGATGGCGAGCATCTCGCGGGTCGCGGCCATTTCGAGGTTCAAGGGCAGGTCGGTCGCGGCCTGAATGCGCGCGAGATCCGCGTCGCGGATGTGGCGGCGATCCTCGCGCAGGTGCGCGGTGATCCCGTCCCCGCCGACCGCTGCGACGATCGCCGCCGCGCGCACCGGATCGGGATGGTCGCCCCCGCGCGCGTTGCGGATGGTGGCGACGTGATCGATGTTGACGCCGAGTCGGAGACGGGAGGAGGGCAGGGTCATTCCTTGCGACTACCGGGCTTTGTCACTTCTACGGCAGCCAGCGCAGGCGGGATGTCGTTTTCGCCATAGGTGGGAAAATCAATGGCGAGCAGCGGATAGAAGGGCACGCCGAGATCGACCGAGCCGCAGGATCGGTCGATGATGGCGCATTCGGCAATCACCTGGCCGCCTTGCCTTGTCACGGCGGCGATGGCTTCGCGGCTGGACAGGCCGGTGGTGACCACGTCCTCGACCATCAACACCTTCGCGCCCGGTTCCAGCGCGAAGCCGCGGCGCAGCTCAAAGACACCGTCGGGCCGTTCGAGGAACAGCGCATCCTTGCCCAGCGCCCGGCCGACTTCATGGCCGATAATGATCCCGCCCATCGCCGGGGACACCACCACATCCACCGCCTCGCGCACCGCGGCGGGGATGCCCGCGACCACCGCCTCGGCCAGCCGCGCGGCCCGCGCGGGGTTCATCAGCACCCTTGCGCATTGCAGGTAATGACCGCTGTGGCGGCCAGAGGAAAGCTTGAAATGGCCTTCCAGCAGGGCGCCGGCAGCACGGAATTCATCCAACACTTCATCTTCGGTCACGCGCGAACTCCAGCAAAAATATGGCGCAAAGCGCCAACTTGCGCGGGCAACATGGGGGTTTGCATAAAATTCTCCCTAGAAGCGCTTGAGGCCCTCGGCAAGCATCGCTAAGGGCGGAGAACATGCCGACCCTAAGGGGTAGGCCAGACGCTGTCAGCCATCAGCCTCAAGGGGCGCGCGGCGGGCGGCACGGGATCAGAATCGAACCACTTGGGCACAGACATGGGTCAAAGGCACACCCGTATGAAATTGGCTTTCCTCGCGGCGATTGCCGCTGGGCTGGCGGCGATTGCGCCGATGGCGGCTGCCGCACAGGATCCGGCCGCGTCCGCTCCTGCTGCGGTCGCTGTCGATGCGCCTGCTCCTGCCGCCGCCGCGCCGGCGGCTGATGTCGCCGCGGCGCCGGCCGATGCTGCGGCCGCGGTCGAGGCGCCGGCGAGCACTTACACCCCGATGGCCCCGACTGAGGGCAAAGGCATGCCGACCGATCCGCGATCCGGTGAGCCGGGCGCGATGGCCAAGAGCCTGACCTTCCAGGACCAGTACACCGACAACGGCGAATATGCGCTGGGGATGCACAACTACGTCTTGTTGCCCGTCATCACCACGATCAGCCTGTTCGTGCTTGGCCTGTTGCTGTGGGTGATCGTGCGCTTCAACCGCCGCGCCAATCCGGTCGCTTCGAAAACGACGCACAACACCATGATCGAGGTGGTGTGGACGATCGTTCCGGTGATCATCCTGGTGGTGATCGCGGTGCCCTCGATCACGCTGCTGGCGCGCCAGTACGAGACCCCGCCGGCCGATGCCGTGACGATCAAGGCGACCGGCTATCAGTGGTACTGGGGTTACACCTACCCCGATCACGGCGAGATCGAAGTGATCTCCAACATGCTTGATAATGCCGAAGCCTTGAAGCGCGGCGAGCCGACCCATTTGGCGGTGGACAACCGCATGGTGGTGCCAGCCGGCGTGCCGCTGCGCATTCAGACCACCGCGACAGACGTGATCCACGCTTTCGCGGTGCCTTCGCTGTGGTTCAAGATGGATGCGGTGCCGGGGCGGCTCAACGAAAAGATGCTGACCATCAAGGAGCCGGGCGTCTATTACGGCCAGTGCTCGGAATTGTGCGGTGCGCGTCACGCCTACATGCCGATCGTGGTCGAGGCGCTGCCTCCGGCCGAATTCGCCGCTTGGGTGAAGGCGCAGGGCGGCACGATGCCCGGCGAGGCTGCGGCGCCTGCGGCTGCCGCTGCTGCCGAGCCCGCCGCCGCGACCACCGTCGGCTGAACCAACGAGATTTGACCAGAAAAGAGTAGCTGATCATGGCAACCACCGCAGAAGGCTTCGACATCCACCACGGTCATGGGCACGACACCCATGATCACGCGGATCACAAGCCGGGCTTCTTCGCCCGCTGGTTCATGTCGACCAACCACAAGGACATCGGCACGATGTACCTGATTTTCGCGATCATCGCGGGGATCGTGGGTGGTGCGATTTCGGGGATCATGCGGATCGAACTCGCCGAGCCTGGCATCCAGTACCTGCAATGGTGGGCCCAGTTCATGGGGGGCGGCAATGATCTGAACACCGCGCTCCACATGTGGAACGTGTTCATCACTGCCCATGGCCTGATCATGGTGTTCTTCATGGTCATGCCGGCGATGATCGGCGGCTTCGGCAACTGGTTTGTGCCGCTCATGATCGGTGCGCCGGACATGGCCTTCCCGCGCATGAACAACGTCTCGTTCTGGCTGACCGTGGCGGGCTTCTTCAGCCTCCTTTTCTCGCTGTTCGTCCCCGGCGGTTCCGGCCCCGGCGCGGGCACCGGCTGGACGGTCTATGCCCCGCTTTCGACCAGCGGTTCGGTCGGCCCGGCGGTGGACTTCGCGATCTTCTCGCTGCACCTTTCGGGTGCCGGCTCGATCCTCGGTGCTACCAACTTCATCACCACCATCTTCAACATGCGCGCGCCGGGCATGACCCTGCACAAGATGCCGCTCTTCGTGTGGTCGGTGCTGGTCACCGCCTTCCTGCTGCTGCTGGCGCTGCCGGTGCTGGCCGCGGCGATCACCATGCTGCTGACCGACCGCAACTTCGGCACCACCTTCTTCGATCCGGCCGGCGGCGGTGACCCGGTGCTCTACCAGCACCTGTTCTGGTTCTTCGGCCACCCGGAAGTGTACATCATGATCCTGCCGGGCTTCGGCATGATCAGCCAGATCGTCGCCACCTTCTCGAAAAAGCCGGTATTCGGCTATCTCGGCATGGCCTACGCCATGGTCGCGATCGGCGTGGTCGGCTTTATCGTCTGGGCGCACCACATGTACACCGTGGGGCTCGACGTGAACACGAAGATGTATTTCACCGCCGCGACCATGGTGATCGCGGTGCCCACCGGCGTGAAGATCTTCAGCTGGATCGCGACGATGTGGGGCGGTAGCCTGACCTTCAAGTCGCCGATGGTCTGGTCGCTGGGCTTCATCTTCCTGTTCACCGTCGGTGGGGTGACCGGCGTGGTGCTCGCCAACGGCGGGATCGACGACAACCTGCACGACACCTACTACGTGGTGGCGCATTTCCACTACGTGCTGTCGATGGGGGCGGTGTTCTCGATGTTCGCCGGCTTCTACTACTGGTTTCCGAAGATGAGCGGGCGGATGCACTCCGAACTGCTGAGCCACATCCACTTCTGGACCTTCTTCGTCGGCGTGAACGTGATCTTCTTCCCGCAGCACTTCCTCGGGATGCAGGGGATGCCGCGTCGCTATCCCGACTATCCGGAGGCCTACGCCTTCTGGCACGAGATCAGCACCTACGGCTACTACATCATGGCCGGTTCGATGGTGTTCTTCTTCGTCAACATTCTCTACGCGCTGGTTGCGGGCAAGAAGGCCGAAGCCAACCCGTGGGGCGAAGGCGCGACGACGCTCGAATGGACCCTGCCGAGCCCGCCGCCCTACCACCAGTTCGAAACGCTGCCGGTGATCACCGACGCGCACGACTATCACGATCACCGTCCGCTCACGGCTTAGGGCACCGGACGGGATCGGCCCCCTGGCAGGGGCATGAGAAAGCTGGCGGGAGCGTAGGCGCGGGCCTGCGCTCCTTGCCGATGGAACGCAGGAGACGATGGCAAGCACCGCATCACAAACCGGCACGGCGATGCCTGCGCAATGGCGTGATTTCTTCACGCTGACCAAGCCGCGGGTGATGACGCTGGTGATCTTCACCGCGGTCTGCGGCCTGCTCGCTGCACCCGGCACGATCCATCCGGTGCTGGGCTTCACCGCAATCCTCGCCATCGCGATGGGCGCGGGCGGGTCGGCGGTGCTCAACCAGTGGTGGGAGGCCGATCTCGACGCCGGGATGAAGCGGACCAGGAACCGGCCCCTGCCCGGCGGCCGTATGCGCCGCGAGGATGCCCGCGATTTCGGGATTTTCCTGTCGGCGGCTTCGGTCGTGCTGATGGGCCTTGCGGTCGGCTGGCTGGCGGCCGCGCTGCTGTTGGTGGCCATCATCTACTATGCGGTGATCTACACCATGTGGCTCAAGCCGCGCACCCCGCAGAACATCGTCATCGGTGGCGGCGCGGGGGCCTTTCCGCCGCTGATCGCGTGGGTGGCTGTCTCCGGCGAGCTGACCGCGATGCCGATTTTGCTGTTCGCGATCATCTTCATGTGGACTCCGCCGCACTTCTGGGCGCTCGCCCTGTTCGTCGAAGCCGATTACGCCAAGGTCGGCATCCCGATGATGCCGGTGGTCGCGGGCGAGAAGTCAACCCGTCGCCAGATCTGGTGGTACACCGTTTTGCTCGCGCCGGTGGCGATTGCGCCGTGGTATATCGGTGGCACGAGCTGGATCTACGGCATGACCGCGGTGACGCTCTCGGGCCTGTTTCTCTGGCTCGCCTGGCCGGTCGTTGGCCGCCTCGCCGCGCCCGAGGACGACAAGATGCTGCCCGAAAAGAGGCTGTTCAAGTTCTCGATCGCCTATCTCTTCGCACTGTTCGCGGCGCTGGTGGTGGACCGGTTGGCAGCCTATCAGGGGTGGATCGCATGACCCCGGAGGAAGAGGCCGAGTTCAAGCGCCGCCGCACAAGCCGCAACTATGTCGTGGCCGGTGTGCTGATCTTTTTCGTGCTGCTGTTCTACGCGATCACCATCGTACGCATTGGTGGGGGCAGCTGATGGCTACCTTGCCGCCCGTCAGCCATGATGCGCAGACTGCGCGCCGCAACCTGCGTGTCGGGCTGATGGCCTTTGCCGGCGCGCTGGCGATGCTCGCCCTCGGCTATGCTGCGGTACCGCTCTACCGCCTGTTCTGCCAGGTCACCGGCTTCGGTGGCACGACCATGATCGCCTCCGAAACCCAGGCCGCGCGTGCGGCGGCAAGGGCCACGGGGCAAACCATATCGATCCGTTTCGATGCCTCGACCGCCGGTGATGTGCCGTGGACCTTCCGCCCCTCGCAGGTGACCGACACCATCACCATCGGCGAGCGCGACATCGCCACCTATGTCGCGCGCAACGAAAGCTCCAGGCCGATCACCGGTGTGGCGACCTTCAATGTCGAGCCCGAGCAGGCTGGCAAATACTTCAACAAGATCCAGTGCTTCTGCTTCACCGAGCAAACCCTGCAACCAGGTCAGGAAGTCACCATGCCGGTGCTCTATTTTGTCGATCCGGCCATGCTGGATGATCCGGGCATGAAGGGGGTCGAGCAGATCACGCTGAGCTACACTTTCCACCGCGCCGCAGACCCGGTACAACCGGCGCTTGCAGGCACCAACTGACGATCAAAGCAACCCAGGGACGGGAACGACCACATGGCTGGCACCGCAAATCACGATTACCACATTCTTGAACCCGATATCTGGCCGCTGGTCGGCTCGATCTCGGCGCTCACCTTCACCAGCGGCATGGTGCTGAGCTGGCACCCCGATCTGTTCGGCAAGGCCGCCTCCTTCGTGATGTGGGCGGGTCTTGCCGGTCTGCTGGCGACCTTCTTCATGTGGTTCCGCAACATCGTGATCGAGGCCGAACGCGGCGATCACACCCCGGTGGTGCAGCTCCACATGCGCTACGGCATGATCCTGTTCATTGCCTCGGAAGTGATGTTCTTCGTTGGCTGGTTCTGGAGCTTCTTCGACTTCGCCCTGTTCCCGGCCGCGCTCCAGTTCGACCACGAGACCGGCGCGACCACGAGCTTGTTCGGCACCGAGGGCGCGATCGCCAGCTTCATCCCCGAAGGCATGGAGGTGCTCGATCCCTTCTCGCTGCCGCTGCTCAACACGCTCATCCTGCTGTGCTCGGGCACGACCGTGACCTGGGCGCATCACGCGCTGATCCATGGCGACCGCACCGGGCTCAAGCAGGGCCTGTGGGCGACGATCGCGCTCGGCGTGCTGTTCAGCGCGATCCAAGCCTATGAATATTCGGCTGCGCCGTTCGGCTTCGGTGGCAATACCTATTCGAGCGCTTTCTACATGGCGACCGGCTTCCACGGCTTCCACGTGCTGGTCGGCACGATCTTCCTCGCCGTGTGCCTCTACCGCGCCTATCTCGGCCACTTCACCCCGCGCCAGCACTTCGGTTTCGAGGCAGCGGCGTGGTATTGGCACTTCGTCGACGTGGTGTGGCTGTTCCTGTTCGTTGCCGTTTACGTCTGGGGTGGATGGGGCGCCGAATACCACTGATGACGCCGGATGAACGGCCAAGGAAACACAAGGGGCAGTCGGGATTCGTTCCGGCTGCCCTTTCCGGTTTGTGCCCCCACTGCGGCGCCAAGACATTGTTCGATGCCGCTTCGCAGCTGGCCGATGCCTGCCGCGTCTGTGGGCTCGATTTTCTCGCGCTGGAACGCGGCGGGCGGTTTGTCGGGGTGGTGACGATGCTGCTGGCGCTGGTGCTGATCCTCGCCGCGCTCGCCGTGGACGAGTGGCTCGGGCCGCCATTGTGGGCCTCGTTGCTGATCTGGGGGCCGGTGACCGTGGGCAGCGTTGTCCTGGCCTTGCGGCTCTACAAGGCGATGTGGGTCTATCGCGGATATAGGGAGCGCCGGTGGTGAAGCCGCGCTGGCCGGTCATTCCCACCATTCTGGTGCTGGCGGCGGTCGTGACGATGATCGCGCTTGGCGTGTGGCAGCTCGGACGCAAGGCCGAAAAGGAAGCGCTGATCGCACGCTACGAGGCAGCGGCCGGGAACAGCGCCCCGGTAATCTTCCCGCGCGCGGGCAAGGGCGAGGACGTATTGTTTCGTCGCAGCCAGATCGACTGCGCCGGCCTTGCCGCGATCGAACCCGTGTCGGGCACTTCGGCCACGGGCCAGAAAGGGTGGATCCAGCGGGCGACCTGCCGTTCGGGGGTGCGTGTCGATCTCGGCTATGCCCGCGATATCGCCCCGCCCGACTTTGCGGGCGGCACCATCACCGGCATCATCGCGCCTGGCCCGCGCCTTGTCGCCGATCCGCCGGTGGCCGGGCTCCAGCCGATGGCCGCGCCCGACCCCGGCGGTCTGCCCAACAACCACCTCGCCTATGCCGTGCAGTGGTTCTTCTTCGCCGCCACTGCCCTTGTCATCTACGTGCTGGCATTAAGGCGGCGAGGGCGCTAACCCGCGCGCCTATGCAATACGTATCGACCAGGGGCAGCGCACCCGCGCGCGATTTCGAAGGGGTAACGCTCGCAGGCCTAGCCAGCGACGGCGGCCTTTATGTGCCGGCCGAATGGCCGCGTTTCACCCAGGCCGAGATCCGCGCCCTGCGCGGGCTTGCCTATCCCGATCTCGCAGCGCGCATCATGGCACCCTTCGTTGCCGGCAGCCTGACAGAGGAGGAACTCCTCGCTATCTGCCACAATGTCTATGGCGATTTCGGCCACGCTGCCGTCACCCCCTTGGTGCAGCTGGATGCGCAGCACTGGCTGCTCGAACTGTTCCACGGCCCCACGCTGGCGTTCAAGGATGTTGCGCTGCAACTGCTCGGACGGTTGTTCGAAACCTTCCTCGAACGCCGGGGCGAGCGCCTCACCATCGTCGGCGCGACCAGCGGCGACACCGGCTCTGCCGCGATCCAGGCGGTCGCGGGGCTGGAGCGGGTCGAAATCTTCATGCTCCACCCCAAAGGCCGGGTGAGCGAAGTGCAGCGTCGTCAGATGACGACAGTGCTCAGCCCCAACGTCCACAATCTCGCGATCGACGGCAGCTTCGATGACGCACAGGCCCATGTGAAGCTGATGTTCACCGATCCGCAGGTGACGGGCCGGCTCAACCTCGGCGCGGTCAATTCGATCAACTGGGCGCGGCTGATGGCGCAGGTGGTCTATTATTTTGCATCCGCGCTGCAACTCGGCGCGCCCGAGCGGACGGTGGCCTACTGCGTGCCCACCGGCAATTTCGGCGACGTGTTCGCGGGCTATATCGCGGCCAGGATGGGACTGCCGATCGAGCGCCTGATCGTCGCCACCAACATCAACGACATTCTCCACCGCGCGTTGTCTTGCGGCGATTACTCGGCGGGTGGGGTGACGCCGACGATCACCCCCTCGATGGACATTCAGGTTTCCTCCAACTTCGAGCGGCTGCTGTTCGATGCCGGCGGGCGCGACGGGGCGGCATTGGCCGAGCAGATGCGCGCTTTCGAAGCGACCAAGGCGATGCGGCTGACCGAGGCGCAGGCGCAAGCAGCCTCGGCCCTGTTCACCAGCGCGCGCGCCGATCAGGTCGAAACCGCGCGGGCCATGCAATGGGCCTATCGTGCGGCGGGACAGGTGATCGACCCGCACACCGGGGTCGGCCTGCATGGCGCGCTGTCGGTGGCGGCGGCGGGAATTGTTCCGGCCGGTATTCCGCTGGTCACGCTCGCCACGGCGCATCCGGCCAAGTTCCCCGACGCGGTCGAACGTGCAATCGGGGTTCGGCCCGCGCTGCCAGCGCGCGTGGGCGATCTGTTCGGCCGCGCGGAGAGCGTCACCCATCTGGCGGGCGACTATGCCGCCACCCGCGATCACGTGCTTGACAAAGCGGTCGGATCGCAAGGCTGATGGCGCGCCTCCTCCAGCAACCGCTGGTGATGGAATGTGCCGGCTGGAAATCCTATCGCCTGCTCGACAGTGGGGCGGGGCGCAAGTGGGAGAGCTTCGGGCCCCACGCCTTCATCCGTCCCGAACCGCAGGCCCTGTGGCAGCCGCGCGCGGTGGACTGGCCGGCGGCGGGCGAGTTCATCCCCGGCTCGGACGAAGATGGCGGCGGCCGCTGGAAATTCACCCAAAGCCTGCCCGACGAGGGCTGGGAGCTGGCATGGAACGAGGTGCGCTTCACCGCGCGCCCGACACCCTTTCGCCATCTCCAATTCTTCCCCGACATGGCCCCGGTGTGGGACTGGATGCGCTTGCAGCTGGAAGGGATGGACGCGGCCGAAACCCTCAACCTGTTCGGCTATACCGGTCTGGGCACGCTCGCCTTGTCGCGCCACGGCAAGGTGACCCATGTCGATGCCTCGAAGAAGTCCGTCGCCCAGGCGCGCGCCAATGCGGCGCTTTCCGGCATGACCGGGCGCCCGATCCGCTGGCTGACCGACGATGCGGCGAAGTTCACGGCGCGCGAGGTGCGGCGCGGCAGGCGCTATGACGGGATCATTCTCGATCCGCCCAAGTTCGGGCGCGGCCCCGAGGGCGAGGTCTGGCGGCTGGAAGAGCACCTGCCCGGCCTGATCGCCGATTGCGCCAAGCTGCTCGATGCGGACAGTCGTTTTCTGTTCCTCACCGTCTATGCTGTGCGCATGAGCAGCCTTGCGATCGCCGGCCTGCTGGCCGAGGCACTTGCCGCGCTGCCGGGCATTATCGAGCACGGCGACCTTGCCGTGCGCGAGGAGGGCGAGGGCGGGCGGCTGCTGCCCACCGCCATTTTCGCGCGCTGGTCAAATCCCCGCTAGTTCGTGTCGCATCGCGCAAGGCCGAAAACCGCTGCCCACTTTGCGGTGCAATGCTTTAAGGCCCGCGCGCATGAGTGATTCGCTTACCCTCGAAGTCAACGATCTCGTCGTTGATGTCCTCACCGGCATCTATTCCGAGGAGACCGGCAGGCCCCAGCCGCTGCGCATTTCGGTCGCGGCGCGCTACAAGGTGGCGGAGCGTTATGATCCGGACACGCCGCTCGATGCCTCCAAGAACTACATGGATCTGAAGTTCGCCGCTTCCGAAGGCCTGCCGCCAGGCGTGCACTTTACGCTGATCGAGGCGGTGGCGGACCATATCTGCCAGACCCTGTTCGTGCAGGATGCCCGGGTCGAGGCCGTGACGGTCAAGATCGTCAAGCTGGCGATTGCCGAGGCCGGCGAGCAGATCGGCATCACGCTCCACCGCGAACGTCCGGCCGATCACGGGGCGTAAGGCGATGATGCGGCAGCTGGAGATCGAAACGCTGCCCGATGCCCCGCTCGATGCGGCCGGGGCCTTCATGGCGTTCTATCTTTCAGCCGCCCGCACCGCGCTGGCCGATCCCGCGACCACTGCGCTCGTCATCCTCCTGCCGCCAGCAGGACATGACCACCGCGACTGGCGGCTCGCGCTGGCGCGCGATCTGGCGCGCGAGGCGGCTCCCAGGCGGGTCAATGTGCTTGCCGGTAAGCCGGGCGCGGCCCGCGCGGCGGCCTTACGCTTTTTGGCAGATGCCCCCGGGGTGACAGGCCATTATCTCATGTGCCATGAATGATGCCGTGCGCGCGCCCCTACCTCGCCAACCCCAGCCGATCCCGCTTGCCCAAGCGGGCGCGGCACGTCCGCTGATCGACGCCTTCCAGCGCCGTATCACCTATCTGCGCCTCTCGGTCACCGATCGCTGCGACCTGCGCTGTTCCTACTGCATGCCCGAGCGTATGCGCTTCCTGCCCAAGAAGGAGGTGCTCAGCCTTGAGGAACTCTACGCCTTGGCGACCGGCTTCATCGCCCGCGGGGTCACCAAGATCCGCATCACCGGGGGCGAGCCGCTGGTGCGGCGCGACATCATCGACCTGTTCAGCGCGCTGGGCCGCAGGCTGGGGCATGATCTGGCGGAACTGACGCTGACCACCAACGGCACGCAGCTCGCCACCCATGCCGAGGCGCTGGCCAAGGCGGGTGTCAGGCGGGTCAATGTCTCGCTCGACACGCGCGACCGGGCGAAGTTCGCCGCGCTGACCCGCCGCGACAGCCTGCCGCAGGTGCTTGAGGGGATCGCGGCGGCCAAGGCGGCAGGGCTGAAGGTCAAGCTCAACGTGGTGGCGCTCAAGGGCGTCAACCAGGACGAGCTGCCCGATCTGATCGCCTGGGGCCATTCCCAGGGCCACGATGTCACCCTGATCGAGGTGATGCCGCTGGGCGATGTCGAGCAGGAGCGGCTCGACCAGTATCTCCCGCTCGATGAAGTGCGCCGGTCGCTGGAAGCGTGCTGGACGCTGAAGGACATTGCCTACGCCACCGGCGGTCCGGCACGCTATGTCGAGATCGCCGAAACCGGCGGCAGGCTCGGCTTCATCACCCCGCACACGGGCAATTTCTGCTCGGGCTGCAACCGGCTGCGGGTGACGGCAACGGGGCAGCTCTACCCCTGCCTTGGCAGGGGCGAGCGGGTCGATCTGCGCGCCGCGCTGCGGTCCGAGGCACCCGAAGCGAACCTTGCCGCTGCGCTCGACGAGGCGCTGCGGATCAAGCCGGAAAAGCACCACTTCCGCATGGACGCACGCGGCGCGGCCCCGGCTGTTGCGCGCCACATGTCGATGACGGGGGGGTGAGGTGATCACCATCGTCCTGCTCGGCAAGCTCGCCGACCTTGCCGGGGCGCCATCGCTCCAGCTTGCAGCCCCGCTCGACTGGACCGGACTCAGGGCCGCGCTGCCGCCCGCATTGGCCGAAGCCATCCAAGATCCGCGCAACCGCGTCGCGCTCAACGGCGCGCTGCTGGCCGACAAGGCGGGCCTGCAGGCGCGCTCAGGCGACGAGATCGCGCTGCTGCCGCCGGTGTCGGGGGGGTGACCCATGCCGATGCGCGACATCCGCCTGCTCCACGAAATGTTCATTCCCGGCACGCTGATCGGCCCGTTCACGCAGGCCAATCCGGGGCTTGGGGGCGTATGCACCTTCGTGGGCGAGGTGCGCCATGATCACGGGGTCGAGGCGCTCGAGCTGACCCATTACGAACCGCTGACCCTGCCGGGGATGCATGATCTGGCTGACCGGGCGTTCGAACGCTTTGAACTGATGGGCCTGCTGATGGTTCACCGCGTCGGGTTGATGCGGCCCGGCGAGCCGATCGTCTGCGTCTCTGCCGCCGCGATCCACCGCCGCGACGCGATCGACGCGGTCGATTTCTGCATGGACCATCTCAAAGGCGCCGCCTGGTTCTGGAAGCGCGAGAAGCGTGGCGGTGTGTGGCACTGGATCGAGCCGCGCGAACAGGACCACGCCGATCTGGCGCGCTGGCGGGCCTGATTTGATCCGGGTCAAAGCACATCGGGCCGGACGGGGATAATCTCCCTGTGCACATCCGGAGGATCACCCATGAGCCATATTGTCCACGATCTCATCGCCCGCGGCGAGGCGCGGGTTGTCGATCATCGCGCTGTTGCCCCGGTGCGCCATCAGGTCGAGGCGGACCGCAATTTCGGCCTGCCGACCGCGCTCTACGCGACGACCATCGCCTGCTATCTCGGCTTTCTGGCAGTCGTCGGCAGCGCCTTCGCCAATCCTGTGCTGGCGATCCCGCTGGCGATCATCGTGCTGCTGATCGCCGCCGCCTTCGGCGTCCCGGCGATCTGGACGCGCCTCAAGGACAATGCGTCCGAGCCGGAAACGCTGGGCGAATTCGAGGCCCGCGGAGTGATGACCAATACCGGTCGCCTGAGCGCGCGCGATGCCGCCACACAGGTGCTGATCCTGCCGGTGCTTTTGGTGTGCTGGGGGATTGCGGTCGCGGTGATCGCCGCGATTGTCGCCTGATCACCGCTTGACGGGACATCTTACCGAAGGCGGGGCGGCAGGCGCGCGCTTGCCGCCCCGCCTTCCTTATCGTCCCGAGATGTCCTGAAGCAGTTCCAGATCGCGGATGATGATCCCGCGCTTGCCCTCGCGCTGGATCGCACCGGTGCCTTCCAGTTCGCCCAGCTTGCGGCTCACCGTCTCGATCGTCAGGCCGAGCATGTTGGCGATCTCGCCGCGCGTCAGCGGCAGGTCGAAGCGCTTGGCCGGATGGCACGAGGTGTCGCTTGCGGCCTGTGCGAAATCGTGCAGCAGCGCGGCCAGCCGCGCCTCGGCGCTGGCATGGCCGGTGAGTTCGAGCAGCGTGCGGGTTGCCAGCAGATCGGCCTGGCTGCGGCGCAGCAATGCCCGTGCAAGCGCTGGGTAATCCTCGATCGCCCGCTCGATATCGGCCTTGGCGAAGGTGCACAGCCGGCTCTCCGTCAGCGCGACCACGTCGTGATGGGCAAAGGGGGCGAAAAGTTCGCCGATGAAGCCAGCGGGATGGACCAGTGCCAGGATTTGCTCGTTGCCCTCCACGTCCACCGCCGACACCTTGAGCGCGCCGCTGAGCAGCGTGGCGCAGGCGGCGTCCTCGTCACCGGCGGCGAACAACATCTCGCCGCGCTTGAGCGTGCGGGTGCGCCCGGCGGCGGCCATCGCATCGCGTTCCTCCGGGGTAAGCACGGCGCAGGCCGCATGTTCCTTCACCGGGCAGGTGCTGCAGGTGAGGTTCATTGTCCCATTTCCTCCCACAGACGCGCCATCGCTGCGTCTTGCGCTTGAACGAGCGTCAGCACCCGCGAACGGGTGGCCTCGATCTCTTGCCCCGGTGCGAAGCTGATGGCGCTGTCGGCCGCGAGCTGGTCCAGCTCGGCGAGCACCGCCGATGTCGCCGCGCGCTGCGCCGCCAGATCGGCCATCGCCACCAGCGCGCGGGCGCGCGCATCGCTTTCGACCGGCTGGCGATAGGCCGCGCGGGCGAGCCGGGATGCAGTGGGTTGCTGGCTGGTGAAGGCCGCGTCGGCGGCGATCGCCCGGGCGGCCAGTTGCGCAAGCGCGGCGGGGCTGGCTAGCGGGCGAGTCGCTTCGGCGGGGGAGGACGGCGTGGTGGCGGGCGGCGCGGTTTCGAACGGGCGTAGCGCCAGCGACGGATAGCGCGGCTCACCGCTGGCGCAGGCCGCAAGGCCCGCCATCAGCGGCAGCAAAACCCGGAATTTTGATGGCACAACCATATTGACCCCACGTCTCGTTACCATGCACCCGCGCCAATGGCAAAGCCACCCCTCAAATCGCGCCGCGACCGGCCGACGCATGATTTTTGCTGGGCGAGGGCGTTGACTTGGCCGCGCCTTTCCCCTAACGGCACCCATCTTTCCGGGGCTGCACCTTTGTCAGCCTCGCACTGACGTTCGGTTGGCATGGCTCGCCATTCTCTGCCGGACACAGCTCAAGATCGAGAGTAAAAAGCCATGTTCGCTGTAGTGCGCACGGGCGGCAAGCAATATCGGGTTGCCGCCGGAGACAAGATTGCCGTTGAAAAGCTCGCAGGCCAGGCCGGCGATACGATTACGCTGGGCGATGTCCTGCTGGCCGGTGAAGGCGATACCTTGGCCGATGCCAAGTCGGTGACGGTTTCGGCCGAGATTATCGCCCAGGCCAAGAGCGAGAAGGTGATCGTCTTCAAGAAGCGTCGCCGTCACAACTATCGCCGCAAGAACGGCCACCGCCAGCAGATGACCTTGCTGCGCATCACCGCCGTGGGCGCGGGCGAAGCGGCGAAGCCGAAGAAGGCCGCTGCCAAGAAGACCAAGGCCGATGCTGCGGCAGAAGCGGCTGCAGAATAAGGAGCGAGTGAACCATGGCACACAAGAAAGCAGGCGGTTCGTCGCGCAACGGTCGTGATTCGGCCGGCCGTCGCCTTGGCGTGAAGAAGTTTGGCGGCCAGGAAGTGGTCGGCGGCAACATCATCATTCGTCAGCGCGGGACCAAGGTCTACCCGGGCGTCAACGTGGGCATGGGCAAGGACCATACCCTCTACGCGCTCGCCGAAGGCGTGGTGCGCTTCCACTCGGGCAAGCTCGGCCGCAAATATGTGTCGGTCGATGCCATGGCCGAAGCCGCCGAATAGGCCGACGATTCGCTAAAGGGATCGTCCGGCAAGGATGGTCCCGGTGGGTGAAAGGCCCGCCATATGAGGGAGACGGGACTGTCCTCGCCAGAGGGAGTCCGTCTCCCTTTTTGCGTTCTCCCTCGCAATTCGCGGAATTACAAAGTTTCGCGGCCATGAAATTGTCATGCGTCTGCCCTAGGGGCAGGCGCGGGGCGAGGAAGGGAGAACCCGTGTTCCATCGGAGCCAAAGACTGTTGCTCAGGCCGATCTGGCCGGAAGACTGGCAGGCCTTGCTCGACGGCATCGCCGACGAGGGGGTGGTGCGCAATCTTGCCGGCATCCCGTGGCCCTATCGCGAACAGGACGCGCGCGATTTCACCGCCCTGCCGGTCGATCCGCTCCACCCCCGCTTCCTGATCACCCGCGCCGCCGACGCGCGGGCGATCGGCTGCATCGGCCTTGGCCCCCTTGGCGAGGCCGCGAATGATTGCGGGACGCCCGAACTGGGCTACTGGGTCGCGCGCCCGCATTGGGGTCAGGGCTATGCCACCGAGGCGGCCGCGGCGGTACTCGAGATCGCGGCGGCGCTGGGCCACCGCGAACTGGTTGCCTCCCACTTCCTCGACAATCCCGCCTCGGGCCGGGTGCTGCGCAAGCTCGGCTTCGAGCCGACCGGGCGGATCGCTCCGCGCTGGTCGTGCGGGCGGGGCGCTTATGCGGATGCGGTGCAGTATCGCAAGCTGCTTGATGCGAGCGTCGGGATAAGCCAGCGCGCCGCATGAGCCGTTGCGGCGCGCGGCTTGTTCACGCCTCCAAAAAGCCCTAGGGCAAGGCGCCTATGATCGTTCGCAAGAGGCTATCCCCCGAGGAGTCGCGCAATTCCGCACTGGAGGCGGCGCGCGCCCTGCTGATCGAGACAGGGCCGCAATCGGTCACGCTCAAGGCTGTCGCGGCGCGGATCGGGCGCACCCATGCCAATCTGCTGCATCATTTCGGCTCGGCTTCGGGCTTGCAGAAGGCGCTTGCCGAACATTTGGCGCGCTCGGTGTGCGAGACGATAATCGAGGCGGTCCATGCCAGCCGTGCCGGGCTTGGTTCGCCGCGCGAGGTGGTGGATCTCGCCTTCGACGCCTTCGACCGCGAGGGGGCGGGCGCGCTCACCAGCTGGATGCTGCTGACCGGCAACGAGGACGCGCTCGATCCGATCATCTCGACCATCCACGATCTGGTCGATGAACTCGCGCCAGGCGAGGCCGGGCCATCCGGCGGGGCGCAAAATATCCACCGCGACACGCTGACTCTGGTGCTGATGGCGCTCGGCGATGCGCTGATCGGGGCGGCGCTGGCGAAGTCGCTCGGCCTGCCGCGGGATGCGGCGCGCGAACGGGCGACCGCAATGCTCGAAGCCAGCCTCGCCGATTACGCCGCCGCCGACTAGGGCGTGCCCGCCACCACGCCGGCGCGCTGCCAGGCGGGCAGGCGGGCGGGATCGAGGCTTTCCACCCGTAAGTGATCGACCGCGAGGCCGAGGTCAGGGTAGGCCGCCTGCCGCCGTGCCTCGTCCGATTCCGCCAGCGGAACCACCACCAGCCGACGGTTGACCTTCTGACGCCAGTTCATGCGCGCGGTGTTCTCCTGCCCGACGTAGCAGCCCTTGGTGAAGCTGACCCCGTTCAGCTCGACCGCATTGGTTTCGAGCCACAGGACATCGCCCAGCTCAGCGCGGCCCTCGACCACGCCGAGCGAGAGACGGTGAGCGCGCCATGCCGCGTCGGCAGGCTCGCCTCCAGGCGCCGCGAGCCAGCGGTAGCCGAGTTCGGACAGGCGCGGATCGGGCAGGGCGCCTTCGCGCGCTTGCCGGCTCCAGTGGACGGCAAGGCTGTCGTCGCGGGCAATCGCGATCCTGCGGCGCAACCGATACATCGACAGCCGCTTGACGAGTTCGTCGGCATGGGCCGCCTCGCAGTCGAGCAGCAGGTCGGCCTCGTCTGCCCAAACCAGAAAGTCGAACATATGCTTGCCCTGGGCGGAAAGCAGCGCGGCGTAGCAGGGCAGCGGCCCCTTCACGTCATTGGTGACGAGGCCTTGCAGAAAAGCGGCCACATCCTCGGCCTTGTCGAGAGGCGAGAGGCGGATGATCGTCCGCTCAGTCAATTGCGTTGCCATCATGCGTGACAGATAGGCACGGGCCTCGCTAAGGGGAAGCCATGACTGACCGCCTCACCATCCGCCGCCCCGATGACTGGCACCTGCATTTCCGTGACGGCGCGGTGATGCGCGAAGTCGTGCCCTACACCGCGCGCCAGTTCGCGCGGGCGATCGTTATGCCCAATCTCACCCCGCCGGTGACGACCGCGGCGCTTGCGGCTGCCTATCGCGACCGCATCCTCGCGGCGGTGCCCGAAGGCATGGACTTCACCCCGCTGATGACCTGCTACCTCACCGACGACACCGATGCCGATGATCTCGCGCGCGGCGCGGCCGCGGGCGTGTTCACCGCCGCCAAGATGTATCCGGCCAATGCCACCACCAATTCGGCCGCGGGCGTCACCAATGTCGAGAAGCTCTATCCCGTGCTCGCGCGGATGGAGGCCGAGGACATCGTGCTGTGCATCCACGGCGAGGTGACGGATCATGCGGTCGACGTGTTTGATCGCGAGAAAGAATTCATCGACAGGCACTTGCAGGCGATTGTTGCGAATTTTCCCAAGCTGCGGATCGTGTTCGAGCACATCACCACCTCCGATGCGGTCGCTTTCGTGCTGGCGGCAGGGCCGCAGGTTGCCGCGACCATCACCCCCCAACACCTGCACATCAACCGCAACGCGATGCTGGTGGGCGGGATCCAGCCGCACAATTACTGTCTGCCGGTTGCCAAGCGCGAGAGCCACCGGCTGGCCCTGCGCAAGGCCGCCACCAGTGGTAGCCCGAAATTCTTCCTCGGCACGGATTCGGCGCCGCATCTGCGCAGCGCCAAGGAATCGGCCTGCGGCTGCGCGGGCATCTTCGGCGCGCCCTTTGCGCTCGAAAGCTATGTCACCGTGTTCGACGAGGAAGGCGCGCTCGACCGCTTCGAGGGCTTTGCTTCGCTGCACGGTCCGGCCTTTTACAGGCTGCCCGTGAACGAGACGACGGTGACCCTCGAACGCGCCGAAGTGGCGGTGCCTGCCTGCCTCTACGTAACCGGCGAGGAGATCGTGCCGTGGCACGCCGGGCAGACGCTGGGGTGGCGGTTCCTAGGCTGACGCCGTCCGTCGTTTCATCCACAGATCCCACGCGAACACCCCCACCGCGATCCAGATCAGCACGAAGCTGGCCAGTTTGGCGGGTGCGAGCGGCTGGCCGAAGACGAACAGGCCGAGAAGGAACACGATCGTGGGCGAGAGATACTGGATGAAGCCCAGCGCCGAATAATCCATCCGCCGCGCGGCGATGGCGAACAGCAGCAGCGGCACGGCCGTGACCACGCCCGAGAAGACGATCAGGGCGCTCATCCCCCACTCCTGCCCGAAGGACGAGCCTTGCGGGCCGATCGCATACCACCCGGCGATGGCGATGGCGGGCACGAGCAGGATCGCGCTCTCGATCGTCAGGCCGGGCAGCGAATCGACAGCCACCTGCTTTCGGACAAGACCGTAGAGCGAGAAGGTGAAAGCGAGCGTGAGGCTGATCCACAGGCTGGTGAGCGCCCCTGCCGCCAGCAGCGCCACCGCCGCCGCAGCGATCGCGACGGCGATCCACTGGCGGCGCGAGAGGGTTTCGCCCAGCAGCAGCGTGCCGAGCAGCACGTTGATCAGTGGGTTGAGGTAATAGCCGATCGAGGTCGCATAGACCTGCCCCGCCATGATCGCCCAGATGTAAACGAACCAGTTGATCCCGATCAGCACCGCCGAAGCCATCAGGGCCAGCATCGCGCGCGGGCTGCGAAGCGCGCGGAACAGGTCGGCGAACTGGCGGCGCAAGGCGAGGATGACGAGGCACAGCGGCAGCGTCCAGATGATTCGCCAGGCGACGAACTCGAAGGCCGGCACGGTCTCTACCAGCATCAGGTAAAGCGGCAGGAACCCCCAGATGAGGTAGGCTCCGACCGCCGGGAGCAGGCCGGAGGGGGGATGCGAGGAGGAAGCCGGGGCAGTCATGGAGCGCTGCCGTTAGGCCCCGCGCCATCCCTGCGCAAGCGGCCGGCACACGGCAAGGCCGCGCACCGCCGATGAACGCTTGCTGTCACGCGCGCTGCGGATTCGTTCATGTAGATCCATCTATAAATGAACAAAGACAATGGGGCCGCCGATTCTCCCCTCTCTCTGACGCGGCTTTCCTGTCCCTTGCGGCCGTTCCCACCAAGCGGTCGCCGGCGCGGATCCTTCGGGCTTCGCGGGAAGCGCCTCCGGCAGTCTTCGGGCTTGCCGGGGGCGCCTCCAACCGGACGCGCGCGGCCTTTGTTAACCATCTTGTGCCATCTTCGGCATATGCGTCGCGCTGCCCTGTCTCTCCTGCCTGCCTTGCTGGCCGCTGCCTGTTCGGATGCGCCGTCGGCCGGCGTCCCGGACGAGCCCTTCGCCACCGACCCGCTGGTCGCCGCCGTGCTCCACGATCCGCTGATGAGCGATCCCGATCTGTCGGCCCGCAACGAGGCCAATGCGCTCCTCGGTTTTTCCGACACCGCGCTGCCGTTGCTTCCCGCGACCCCCGAGGCCGCCCAGGCGGCGCGCGAGGCGGGACGGCTCGAACTGCTATCGGAGGGGCCGATCATGCCGCTGCCTTCGCCCGTTGCCGCGCCTTTCGCGCTCCCGGTGCCGGGCGCCAAGGCGCAGGACGCGCTTGCCGCCATCGGCGCACCCCAAACCTGCATCGCCGGTCTTGAGGAGGGTTTCGGCTGGGCCGCGAAGCTGCCGCAGGCCGCCGCGATCATGCCGCAGGGCATGGTGGTGCAGGCTGGTGGGCGCGATGCCGCCGGCTGCCGTTTGCGGGTAATCCGCTACTACACCGCTGCCCCGGACGAGGACGTGCTGCAATATCACTATGTCCGCGCGGGGCGTGCCGGGCTTGCGCCGCAGCGCCATCGCCGCGCCGGGGAAGGCCCGGGCGCGAGCATCACGGCGCGTGGTGCCTCGGGCGAGGCGCTGCTGGTGACGGTGCGCAAGGCCGCGGGCGGGCTTACTGCCGTCGATCTCTACTATAGGGCAGGCTAGGGCCGCAGGCCGACCCCGATCGTGGCGCGCGGCTGATCCATCTCGGTGCTGGCGACGGGATAGGCGCAGTAGTCGGCCGCGTAATAGGCTGCCGGGCGGTGATTGCCGGAAAGGCCGATCCCGCCGAAGGGGGCCTTGGACGAGGCGCCGTTGGTCGGCCCGTTCCAGTTGATGATCCCGGCGCGGATATTGGCCCAGAACCGCCCGTAATCCTCCGGCGTCCCACCGATCAGCGAGGCCGAAAGGCCGAAACGGGTGTTGTTCGCCTCGGTGATGCCGGCATCGAGATCGGGCACCCGGATCACTTGCAGCAGCGGTCCGAACAGCTCGATATCGGGACGTTCGGGAATATCGGTGACATCGATGATGCCTGGGGTAAGGAAGGGCAGATCGGGGATGGTGCGGCGCATGTGCAGCAGGGGCCGACCGCCCGCTGTCATCAGCGCGACGAAGCTTACCGACAGGCGGTCTGCGGTCTCGTTGTCGATCACCGGCCCCATGAAAGGTTGCGGTTCGCCGAGCGGGTCGCCGATCATCAGCTTGCGCGCCAGCGGCACCAGCTCGGCCATCAGGTCGTCATAAACGCTGTCCTTGACGATTAGCCGCCGCGCGGCGGTACAGCGCTGCCCGGCGGTGGTGAAGGCGCTCTGGAGGATAAGTGTCGCGGCATCCGTCAGCTTGGGCGTGTCGATCACCACGATCGGATTGTTGCCGCCCATCTCCAGCGCGACAATCTTGCCCGGATTGGCGGCAAGCTTGCGGTTGATCGCGATGCCGGCATTGACCGAGCCGGTGAAAAGCACCCCGTCAATCCCAGGATGGGCGACCAGCGCCTTGCCTTCTTCCGGCCCGCCGATGACAAGCTGCACCACATCCTCCGGAACGCCGGCGCGGTGCAGGCAGGCGACCAGCGCCTCGCCCACGGCCGGGGTCTTTTCCGAAGGCTTGAACAGCACCGCATTGCCCGCGATCAGTGCGGGGACAATGTGGCCATTGGGCAGATGCATGGGGAAGTTGTAGGGGCCGAGTACCACCATCACCCCGTGCGGCTTGTGGCGCACCGCCGCGCTCGCGCCTATCCCGGCGTCGAACTTCTTCTTGCCGGTGCGTTCAGCATAGGCCTGCACCGCAATATCGACCTTGTTCACCACCGCATCGATTTCGCTGCGGGCTTCCCACAGGGGCTTGCCTGACTCGCGTGCGATCAGCTCGGCGAGCGGTTCGCTCTCGCGCCGCACTTCGTTGGCGAAGGCGCGCAGCAGGGCGATGCGGTTGGTGAGCGGCTGTGCGGCCCATGCCGGCCAGGCCCGGCGCGCGCTGGCAACGGCAGCTTCGACATCGCCGTGCATGCCACGCCAGATTTCCTCGCCGCTGGCAGGTTCGAAGGATACGAGGATATTGTCGGTCACGGTGCCTCTCCTCCCTCTTGAACTGCATGATCCGTCTGGCGGGCGCGAGAGGTAATGTGCCTGAGGACAAAAAGATAGGGTGAACGCCTTTCGGCCTCTGTCTAGGTGTTAGCCCTGTGGCCCGCGGCGAGCGGTGCGGGGCCGTGGGCCGCTCCCATCCGACGCAGGGCTTCCACCTTGGCGTAAAGCGGGCGCCAGTCATCGCTCTGGTCGATCGCGGCCCAGATCGCCTCGACCTCGTCGATCAGCAGCGATTGCGGCTTGGCATCGCTCCAATAGGCATGTGCCGAGGGCAAGGGCGTGTAGTCTGCCAGCGCCTCTGCCAAAGCGCCTTGCGCTGCGCCGCGCCCGCCGCGGTGGGCAAAGAAGAAGGCATCTGGCTGAAGGCGGCCCTCGCGCATCGCCTGCTCGCACAGCGCCACGAGGCGGGTGTCCTCCTCGATCCCGCGCGGCTCCACGCCCAGCCGCCAGCACCAGCGGCGCGCCACGTTCTCCATGTAGAGCGGGCCGAAACGTTCGAGCGCAGCGATCAGCGGCGCGGAGTCGGCCAGCAGCCGCAGCGCCACGGCGAACTGGCCGCAGTTCCAGTGCAGCGCCTCGGGCTGGCGGCCGAAGGCATAAAGCCCCGCGTGGTCGAAATAGGCGGCGGTGAAGGAGGGATCCCACGCAGGCAGCCAGCGCCACGGGCCATAATCGAAGCTCTCGCCGGTAATGTTCATGTTGTCGGTGTTGAGCACCCCGTGGACGAAGCCTGCGACCATGTAGCTGGCGGCCAGATCGGCCATGCGTTCGGTCACCTGGTGCATCAGGATAACCGCCGGTTCATCACGCCCCGGAGCGTCGGCGGGGGGGAGCGGGCCGGGGAAGTTGGTGAGACAATAGTCGACCAGCGCCGCCATGGCATCCCTATCCTCGATCGCCAGCAGCCGCTGGAAGGTGCCGATGCGGATATGCGAATGGCTCAACCGCACGAGCACCGCCGAGCGTGTGGGCGAGGGCTCGTCGTTGCGCCACAGCTGCTCGCCGGTCTCGATTACGCTCAGGGTTCGCGAGGTGTTCACCCCGAGCGCTTCGAGCATCTCGGTGGCGAGGATCTCGCGCACCGCGCCCTTCAGCGTCAGCCGTCCGTCGCCCGAACGGCTGTAAGGCGTGGTGCCCGAACCCTTGGTGCCCAGGTCCATCAGCCGCCCGCGATGATCGCGCAGCTGCGCGAACAGGAACCCGCGCCCGTCCCCGATTTCGGGATTGTACACGCGGAATTGGTGGCCATGATATTTCAGCGCCAGCGGCTGCGGCAGATTGGCCTCGAGCGGGACGAAGCGTCCGAAATGCGCGGTCCATACATCATCCTCAAGGCTCGCGAGGCCGACGCTCGCGGCGGCGCGATCATTGCGAAACCGCAGCCGCGCCTCGGGAAAATCCGCCGCGGCGACCGGGCTGGCCAGCCAGTCGGCGAGCGCAAGAATGGCGGGATCGCCGCGATAGGGGACGGCTGATGTCGGGTGTTGCATGGCCAAGCTCATGCCGCGATAGTGGGCGCAAGCACGCAAGCGCGCAAGGCGGCTTCACCGCACTTCGGGCGCTTGCCTTTCGCACCAAGGGAATATCGCCGTTCATGGCTGCACATTACGAAGATCGCTACTGGACCAGCAGCGACGGCCTCAACCTCCATTACCGCAACTATCCCGGCCCCGAAGGCACCGCCGCGCTGCCGGTGCTGTGCTTGCACGGTCTCACCCGCAATGCCCGGGATTTCGGCCCGCTCGCCGATGATCTGTGCGCCCGCCGGCGCGTGATCGTGCCGGAAATGCGCGGGCGCGGCCTCAGCGACTATGCGCCCGATTCCAATACCTACAATCCGTTGGTCTATGTCAGCGATGTCGAAAAGCTGCTGGCCGAGCAAGGCATCACCCGCTTCATCGCGATCGGCACCTCGATGGGCGGGCTGATGACGATGCTGATGGCGGCCAACCAGCCGGGGCGGATCGCGGCGGTGGTGATGAACGATATCGGCCCGGAGGTTGAAGCCGCAGGGCTGGAGCGGATTTCCAGCTATGTCGGACAGGGCCGCTCCTATCCGACCTGGGTCCACGCCGCGCGCGGGTTGCAGGCGATCCACGGCGCGGCCTTTCCCGATTATGATCTCGACCAGTGGCTCGACATGGCCAAGCGCACGATGGTGGTCACGCAGAACGGGCGGATCGGGTTCGATTACGACATGGCGATTGCCGAGCCTTTCGCCAAGCCGGGCAATGCGGCGCCGCCCAACCTGTGGCTCGCCTTCGAGGCGCTGCGTGATGTGCCGATGTTGCTGGTGCGCGGCGAGCTGTCCGATCTGCTCAGCGCGGAAACCGTGCGTCAGATGGGCGCGCGCAACCCGGCGATGCGCACGATCGCCGTGCCGCGGGTCGGTCATGCACCCACGCTCGACGAGCCGGAGGTGCGCGCCGCGATCCACGCGCTGCTGGACGGGATTGCATGAGCGCGCACGCCGGGGCACCCTTGCGCGTCCTTCACTGTCATTCCACCTTTTCCGCCGGGGGCAAGGAAGTGCGCAGCGTTCGGCTGATGAACGCTTTCGGGGCGGCGATGGAGCACACCATCGTCTCTGCCGAACCCGAGGCCACGGGCGCGCGCGGCCTGATCGCCCCCGGCATCAAGGTGCGTTTCCCCAAGGATTTCCCCCCGCTCAAGGGCCTGCCCACGCCCTGGCGGCTGGCGGCGATGGCCGAGGCGCTCAAGCCCTATGATCTGATCTTCACCTACAACTGGGGCGCGATGGATGTGGCCATGGCGCACACCGCCTTCGCCAAGGTTTTCGGCCTGCCGCCGCTGGTGCATCACGAGGACGGCTTCAACGAGGACGAGGCAGGCGGTCTCAAGACCCGTCGCAACCTCTATCGCCGCGCGGCACTGCGCGGCGCGGCGCGGGTGATCGTGCCTTCGACCGGGCTGGAGGCGATTGCCACCGGCCCCTGGGGGCAGCCGCCCGAAAAGGTGCTGCGGATCGCCAACGGGATCGACACTGCCGCCTTCGCCGCCCCGCCCCAGCCGGGTGCGCTGCGGCTCATCAAGCGCGGGGGCGAGCGGTGGATCGGCACGCTTGCGGGCCTGCGTCCCGTCAAGCAGTTGCCGATGCTGGTCGAGGCGATGGCTGGCCTGCCCGAGGCATGGCATCTCGTGATCTGCGGCGAGGGGCCAGAGCGCGAGGCGATCGCCGCGCGGGCCGACGCGCTGGAGGTCAGCCACCGCGTCCACCTGCCCGGCGCGGTCGCCGATCCGGCGAAGATCATCGGCCTGTTCGACATCTTCGCCCTCTCCTCGGCGAGCGAGCAGTTCCCGCTTTCGGTGATCGAGGCGATGGCCGCTGGCCTGCCGGTGGCCGCGCCCGATGTCGGCGATGTGCGCCAGATGGTGGCCGAGGAAAACCGGCCTTTCATCGCCACGCCGCACGATCCGCACGCGCTCGCGATGATGTTGGAGGAACTGGCCGGAGACGCGGCCTTGCGCGCGCGGATCGGCGCGGCCAACCGCGCCCGCGCTGTGGCACATTACGATGCGGCGCAGATGATCGCCGCCTATCGCGCGGCCTATAGCGGGGCGCTGGGCCGGCCATTGTGACGGTCGGTGGTGGGCGGGCGCGCTTCATCGACGGTTCAACCGAGGCGCTGCACAGATCTGCGCAGATTGGCAGACGGGGCTGCGCGCGCCATTGCGGAAGGCCGCACACCTGCCTAAAGAGCGCGGCAGGTTCCGCCTGCGGCAAACGCAAGGCCCTACACGCACAAAGGATACACAGCCGGCATGGCGCGCATTCCGACCACCCCTTCCTCACCGCCTGCGGTTCCGGCCGAGGACGACATCCTGATCCGCGAGATCGACGAGGCGGTGCGGCAGGACGATGCGCTGGAATTCCTGCGCAACCACGGCCCCAAGCTGCTGGGCGGCATCATCGCCCTGATCGCGGGCCTGGGCGGCTATATGGTGTGGGACAATTACCGCGAAGGCCAGCTTGAGACGCAGTCCGAAACGCTGATCTCCGCGCTCGATGCCGCCAACCAGCGCGATTTTGCAGGCGCGAGCGAGAAGGTCGCGCCGCTGCTCGACGATGGCTCGGCCGGCGCGCGCACCGCGGCGCGGATGTTGCAGGCGGCCGCCGCGCTCGAACAGGGTGAGGTGGACAAGGCCTCGGGCCTCTACCAGCAGGTTGCAGCGGATGCCGATGCGCCGCCGGCGCTGCGCGATCTGGCGACGATCCGCGATGTCGCTGCCCGCTATGACCGCATGAAGCCCGCCGATGTGATCGCAAAGCTCGGCCCGCTCGCCAAGCCGGACAACCCATGGTTCGGCAGCGCCGGCGAGCTGGTGGCGATGGCATATCTGGAATCGGGCAACCGGGCCGAGGCCGGCAAGCTGTTCGCGCAGATCGCCAAGGACGAGGAACAGCCCGACACCCTGCGCTCGCGCGCGCGGCAGATGGCGGGCCTGCTTGGGGTTGATGCGGTTGTCGATGTCAAGAAGCTGTTGGAGGATGAAGGGGTCTCGTCCGCCGGCATGCGCGCTGGAGGGACGGCTGCAACGGCAGCGGCTACTGCTAGCGCCGAATGAGGATGAGAGCTTGAAACGGACGGGTATGAGACACACGAAGATCGCGCGCGCTGCCTTGCTGGCCGGGATCATGGCGGCCGGATTGACCGGCTGCAAGGGCGGCCTGTTCGGCGGCGGCGACAAGACCACGCCAACCGTGGGCAACCGGATGCCGATCCTTTCGCGCATCGAAAGGGGGACCGAGGTCGATCCGGCGCTGGCCGCGATCGCCGTGGTCCTGCCGCCCGCGCGGCTCAATCCCGAATGGTCGCAGGCCGGCGGCTCGGCGAGCAAGTCCTACGGCCACCTCGCGCTGGCCGAGAACCCGAGCAAGGTATGGACCGCGCAGATCGCCGGTTCGAACAACCGCCGGCGCCTTGCCGCTGCTCCGGTGATCGGCGGCAACAAGCTGTTCGTCGAGGGCACCGACGGGGTGATCCACGCCTTCGACAAGAACACCGGCGCGCGGCTGTGGACCCGCGGCGATGACGACATCACCAAGGACCAGGCGCCGTCGGCCTTCGGCGGCGGGGTCAGCTACGATGCGGGCAAGCTCTACGCCACCAACGGGGTGGGTATGGTCAAGGCGCTCAACGCCGAAACCGGCGAGGTGCTGTGGCAGGTGACGCCCGCCGGCCCGCTGCGCGGTTCGCCGACGATCGCCTTCGGGCAGCTGTTCGTGATGACGCAGGACAACCAGATCATCGCGCTCAGCATCGCTGATGGCTCGCTCGTGTGGGACGAAAGCGGCTCGGCCACGCAGTCGGGCGTGTTCGGCGTCGCCGCGCCCGCCGCCGGGCAAGGCACGGTGATCGCCGGCTATTCGAGCGGCGAGCTGAGCGCCTACCGTTACGAGAACGGCCGCACGCTGTGGTCGGACGCGCTGGCGCGCACCAATATCTCGACCACGGTCGGCTCGATCACCGATATCGACGCCGATCCGATCATCGATTCCGGCCGCGTCTATGCGCTCGGGCAGGGCGGGCGCATGGCCGCCTACGAACTGCTTACCGGCCAGCGCATCTGGGAATTGAACCTCGCGGGCATCTCCACCCCGGCGATCGCGGGTGAGTGGATCTTCACGCTCACCGACGATGCGCGCCTGCTCGCCATCGCCCGCTCGAGCGGACGGGTGCGCTGGATCACCCAGCTCCAGCGCTACAAGGACGAGGAAGACAAGAAGGGCCCGATCTTCTGGACCGGCCCGGTGCTTGCGGGCGGCCAGCTGTGGGTGGCCAGCTCGCGCGGGGAAGTGTGGAAGGTCAGCGTGGGCGAGGGTTCGGCCGCGCTGTTCGCCGATCTTGGCCAGCCGGTCAGCCTCGCGCCGGTGGTGGCCGACGGCTATCTCTATATCCTCGACGACAGCGGCACGGTGCACGCCTGGCGCTGAGGCGCCCGTAAGAGGCTTGCGGCGCTGAGCAGGGCGTTAACCCTTTTGCGCTAAGGCGGCAGGTCTGATGTGCCCCGCCGCTTCGCCCCGTCCCGCTGCTAGACCCGCCCCGCCGCCGAGCGACGTGTCGGCGGGCGTTGGCTTTGCGGGCCTTGCGGGGCTGTTCGCGTGGATCGCCGTGTGCCGAACCTATCCCGATATCGCTGCCATGATCGGGCTGGGCGGCCCGCTTTCACCCGAACGCGGCGTGCTGTCCGGGCCATATGCCGCGCTTGCCGCGCTCTTGTTCACCGCCGTGCCGATGGCGCTGTGGTCGGTGCTGGTCGACAAGGTCCACCGCCGCCCCTCGACCGGGATCGACTGGAGCCTCAAGCGTCCGCTCGATCAATCCCTGCCGATCTCGGTGGTCAAGCTGTCGGGCCTGTGGGCGACCTGGGCGATCCTCGCGGCATTTTACGGGCTTGCGCGCTGGTACTGGACCGGATCCTACCTGTTCGCGATGGAGGTATTGAGCTTCGCTGTCGCGCCGCTGGTGGCGCTGTCGATCCCCTATGTCATCTGGCTTGATCGGCACATGGTGGAGCCGCGTGACGGCAGCTGGCATTTCGGCGCCTTCGTGCTCGGCTTCGGCGTGATCGGGCGCGAAGGCTGGCGGAACGAGGAAATCGCCAAGCATTGGCGGGCGTGGACGATCAAGGGCTTTTTCGGCGCCTTCATGATCTCGATCCTGCCCCCCGGCTTTGCCCAGGTGGTCGAGGCAGACCCTGTGCGCCTGCTTGCCAATCCGGTCGATCTGGCGATGATGCTGGTGACGCTGCTGTTCGTGATCGACGTGCAGATCGGCACCGTGGGCTATCTGCTGACCCTGCGCCCGCTGGATTCGCACATCCGTTCGGGCAATCCCTTCCTCGCCGGCTGGCTGGCGGCGTTGTTGTGCTATCCGCCTTTCGTGTGGGGGCTGATCGGGCCGGACAATCTCGTGCTCGGCTACGAGTTCGGCACCCCCGGCTGGTCGCACTGGTTTGCCGGATCGCCGGTGCTGCTGTGGGCGTGGGGCGCGCTGCTGGTGCTGCTGACCGCGATCTATGCCTGGGCGACGGTGGTGTTCGGCATCCGCTTTTCCAACCTCACCTATCGCGGGGTGCTGACCCACGGGCCCTATCGCCTCACCCGCCACCCCGCCTATCTGTCGAAAAACCTGTTCTGGTGGGCGAGCGTGCTGCCCTTCCTCGTCACCAGCGGCACCACCGTCGACGCGGTGCGCAACACGGTGTTCCTCGCGGTGGTCAATGGCATCTACTACTGGCGCGCGCGCACCGAGGAGGCGCATCTGCTCGCCGAGGATCCGAAATATGCCGCCTATCACGCATGGATGGAGCAGCACGGCCTCATCACCGCGCCGCTGGCGAGGCTCAAGCGGATGATCACCGGCGGCGGCGGAACGACGCAGGGCGACAGCCTTCACGCCTTCCCCGCCGAATAGGGATTACATCACCGGCGCGCCATCATCGGCGTGATACTTGAGCGCCTCGATCACCTGGAAATCGAGCCCCGCCAGCGCGGCTTGGAAGGCGGCCATGTGCGGGGTGGCGAAATGCGCGACGAGCGCGGCTTCGTCCCGCCATTTCTCGACGATGTGGATCACCCCCGGCTCCAGCAAATCCTCGGTGAAGGCATAGGCGATGCAGCCTTCCTCGGCATTGGAAGCGGCCACCATGGCGGCAATCGCGGCGCGCGCCGCCACGCTCACACCCCCACCCAGCCTAGCCTTGGCCAGAACGATCAGCATATCATTGTCCTTTCTCAGAAGGACTGTTCATAGACCCGCGTGATGTCGCCGTTCCACTCGCCATAATAGGCATCGAGCAGGCGCTGGGCCGGCACCTTGCCGCTGGCGACGATTTCGTCGAGGGTATCGAGATAGCCGGTCTCGTTGTCGCCTGCCGCATTGAGCCGCGCGCGCGCCTTCAGCCCCGCGTGCGCGATCTTGAGCACCTCGCGCGCCAGATCCTGCAAGGTGCCGCCACTGGGCGATTTGGTGGCCAATGCGAGGCGCGGGACTTCGTTGCGCAGCCGTGCGCGCTCCTCCACCGACCAGCCCTTGACCAGATCCCAGGCCGCATCGAGCGCGCTCTGGTCGTAGAGCAGCCCGACCCAGAAGGCGGGCAGCGCGCAGATGCGGCTCCACGGCCCGCCATCGGCACCGCGCATTTCGAGAAAGCTCTTCAGGCGAACTTCGGGGAAGGCGGTCGAGAGGTGGTCCCACCAGTCGCTCTGGGTCGGGCGTTCGCCGGGCAGCACGCTGAGCCTGCCGTCGAGGAAGTCGCGGAAGGAAAGACCCGCCGCGTCGATATATTTCCCGTCGCGGAAGACGAAATACATCGGCACGTCGAGCATATATTCCGCCCAGCGCGCATAGCCGAAGCCATCCTCGAACACGAAGGGCAGCATCCCCGTGCGCGCCGGATCGGTATCCGACCAGATGTGCGAACGGTAGGACAGGTAGCCATTGGGCTTGCCTTCGGTGAAGGGCGAATTGGCGAACAGCGCGGTCGCCAGGGGTTGCAGCGCCAGGCTGGTGCGGAACTTCTGCACCATGTCGGCCTCGGAGGAATAGTCGAGGTTGACCTGGATGGTGCAGGTGCGCAGCATCATGTCCAGCCCCATCGAGCCGACGCGCGGCATGTGGCGCAGCATGATGTCGTAGCGGCCCTTGGGCATGATCGGCAGCTCTTCGCGGGTCTTGTCGGGCCACATGCCGAGGCCGAGATAGCCCACCCCGCATTTCTCGCCCACTTCCTTCACCTGCGCCAGGTGACGGCCGGTTTCGGCGCAGGTCTGATGCAGGTTTTCGAGCGGCGCGCCTGACAGTTCGAGCTGGCCGGCCGGCTCGAGGCTCACAGCCCCGTCCGCGCCTTTCAGCGCGATGACATTGCCGCCTTCCTCGATCGGGGTCCAGCCGAAGGCTTCGAGACCCTTGAGCAGATCGCGGATGCCGCAAGGTTCGGCATAGGAGGGGGCGCGGAAATCGTCGCGCTTGTAGACCAGCTTCTCGTGCTCGGTGCCGATGCGCCAGCGCTCGGGCGGCTTCTCGCCCTTGATCATCGGCGCGACCAGCTGGTCGAAACTTTCGATCACCGGATCATCGGCGCTGGATGCTTCGCGTGTGCTCATTGCAAGGGGGCCCTTCTCTGGCCGGTTGCCATAGAAAACCGAATTGGCGGTGGAAAGCGAAAACGCCTTGGGGTGGACGAACCGCGGTTACCAGTCGCCCGCTTGCGCCATCCACACCGCGAGCGCGGCGATGGCGGCGGTCTCGCCGCGCAGGATGCGCGGGCCGAGGCTGATCGGGCGCGTCGCCGGATGGGCGCGGATGGCGGCGCGCTCGGCATCGTCGAACCCGCCTTCGGGGCCGGTGAGGATCGCGGCGGGGCCTTCATGCCGCGCGAAGCTGGCCGCCGCCGGTTCGCCGCCCGCCTCGTCGGCGAAATACAGCGCGCGGGCCTCAGGCCAATTGGCCAGCAGCGCGTCGAGCTTTACCGGCTCGGCCAGCGCCGGCAGGGCGGTGCGGGCGCATTGCTCGGCGGCCTCGATAGTGATCGCGCGGGCGCGTTCGGGATTGAGCCGGTCGGCGACGCAGCGGCGGGTGATGACGGGGGCGATCCGGGCAATGCCGAGTTCGGTCGCCTTTTCGAGCACCAAATCGAAGCGGTCCTTCTTGAGCAGGGCGGGGCACAGCCACAGATCGGGCACGGCCTCGCGCTCCCGGAGCAGTTCCGCCACCTCGAGCACCATGTCGCGCTTGCCCGCCGCGATCACCCACGCGGCCCATTCGCCGTTCACGTCGTCGCACAGGATCACGCTGTCGCCCGTGCGCATTCGCATCACCTTGCCGAGGTAATGCGCCTGCGGCCCTTCGAGCGCGACGGTGCGGCCCTCGGCCAGTTCGTCAGGCACAAACAGGCGCGGGGCGCTCCTGGGTGGCCAGGCGGGGGTGCGGGGGCGGGGCGGCTCGGTCATTCTTTTCAGGTCAAAGCTGTAGGTCGCCACAAGGAGCACGTCTATAGTCCTGCCAAGGCAATTCGCATTCGCTGACGGGGGAGAGAAATCTTATGAAGAACAAGTTCCTGATGCCCTTGGCCTGCCTTGCGCTCGTGGGGGGTGTGGTTGCTGCGCCGCTGCTGGCGCAGAGCGTGTCGCGGATCACCTTTGCCAAGGGCAACGACAACGCATCGGTCAAGGGCACGATCAAGGGCAAGGCCTATCGCGACTACAAGCTGGGTGTCGGCAATGGTCAGACCATGGCGGTGTCGCTGACGGGCAGCAACTCGGTCAATTTCAACATCCTGCCGCCCGGTAGCAAGGGCGAGGCCGTGTTCAACAGCTCGGTCGAAGGACGCGATGCGACCGGGATCAAGACGGTCAAGGGCGACTACACCATCCGCGTCTACCTGATGGGCGCCGCCGAAACCTCGGGCAAGGCCTATCCCTACCAGCTCAGCGTTTCGGTAATGAATTTCTGATTGCGGTCGGTTAGTGGGGGCGGGTGACTGCCTCTACTTCCACCGATTGTGCCCCGGGCGGGCTTGCTGCGCGCCGCCTGACCGTTGCGGCACAATTCCTGATCGCCGCCGTGTTTCTGCGGCTGCGGGAGGGACGGGCGTGAGCGAGCACATCGTCCCCGACAGCGAGCATCGCGGCATCGTTGCCCGCCTGCCGCAATTCCCGCGCGATCTTGCGCTGCTGGCGCGCTTCGACCGGCCGATCGGCTGGTGGCTCTTGTTCTGGCCCTGTGTGTTCGGTGTATGGCTGGCAGGGTCCGGCCCGCAATTCGCGCTGCTCGGCTGGCTCCTGCTCGGTTCCATCGCGATGCGCGGGGCGGGCTGCGTCTATAATGACATCGTCGATGCCGATCTCGACGCCAAGGTGGCGCGCACCGCGTTGCGCCCCGTCGCGAGCGGGCGGGTGTCGAAGCGCGCGGCGTGGGCGTGGCTCGTCAGCCTGTGCCTCGTCGGGCTGGTGGTGCTGCTGCAACTGCGCGGGGAGGCGCAGGTCGTGGCGCTCGGCAGCCTGGCACTGGTCGCCGCCTACCCCTTCATGAAGCGCATCACCTGGTGGCCGCAGGCATGGCTCGGGATGGTGTTCAACTGGGGTCTGCTGGTCGCCTGGGCCGAGCTGCGCTGGGACAATTGGGATGCGCTCGCGGCGCTTTACGCCGGTTGCGTGTGCTGGGTGATCGGCTACGACACGATCTACGCCCTGCAGGACCGCGAGGACGATGCAATGGTCGGCATCCGCTCCTCGGCGCTGGCGCTGGGGGCGCGGGTGCAGGCAGGCATCGCGGGGTTCTATCTCGCGGCTGTCGGCCTGTGGGGGCTGGGCTTCTGGCTCTACCGCGCCGATCCTGTCGCGCTCGCCGCGCTGGTGCCGGTGGCGGGGCATCTGGCGTGGCAGGTGGCAACGCTCGACACCGATGATCCGATGAACCCCCTCGCCCGCTTCCGCTCCAACCGCTGGGCGGGGGCGCTGATGGCGGCGGCGTGCTTCGTGGTCGGCAACGCGGGAGCCTAGCCGGTGTGCAACCTCTACCGCATGACGAAGAACGCGGCCGAAGTGGCGGCGTGGTTCGATGCGGTGGAAGCCACACAGGGCGCGAATTTCGCCGAGGAGGTCTATCCCGGCTATCCCGGCCTCGTGGTCGCCGAAGGGCAGGTGCGCGCCATGACCTGGGGCTTCCCGCTGGTGTTGACCGGCAAGCAGGGCCAGAAGCTCAAGCCCAAGCCGGTCAACAACGCACGGGCTGACAAGCTGGAGACCTTCTTCTGGCGCCCGTCCTTCGCGCAGCGCCGCTGCCTGATCCCGCTCACCGGCTGGGCCGAGGCGCAGGGAGCCAAAGGCCGCATGACCCGCACGTGGCTCTCGCTCCCCGAAACGCCGATCTTCGCCGCCGCTGGGGTCTGGCGGCAATCGGACGAATGGGGCGCATGCTTTGCGATGGTGATGACCGACAGCGCCGGCACCGCTGCGGCGGATGTCCACGAACGCATGCCGGTGCTGCTTGCGCCTGACGACTACGCAAGCTGGACTGGCGGCCCGCCTGGCGATGCGCTGGCGCTGTGCCGTCCGTGGAACGGGTCGATCGCCATCGACCGCACCGACGAGCCTTGGGCCAAAGGCGCAAGTTGGCAGCCGGGGCTGCTTTGAGCCTGGCTCACCTTCTCGAACGCGATCCAGTCCGAGGCGAAGACGCAGAAGCGCGCTTGGTGTCGCGCGCGATGTCGTCCCGCTCATTGCCGAAAGGGAGCGTCTCACCGCCCGGTTGCGGTTGCCGCAGCCTTGCGTATTTCCCGACCGCGACACCGCAGGGCCGGATCGGCGCTGAGGGGCAGGGGCTACGCAAGCTGATCGGCCGGGGGCTTTCGACCGGTGACCTTGCAATTCCCGGTCAGACACTGTTCAAGGACGCCCATGCATGAGCCTGTCGCACCGCTGCCCCCAGCCGAGGCCTGCGACACCGAACCGAGAGAAAGCCACGACATGATCCCGCGTAACCTTATCCCTGTCCTGTCCACCGTTTCTGCTGCCGCGCTGGTGATCGGTCTTGGCCCTGCCGCGCAGCCCGCGCTCGGCGAAAGCATGCCCGCCGCCGCGCCCACGATCCCGCAGGGCACCGGCTATTTCGCCGCGGACAGCACGCTGCCCTTCCTCGCTCCTGATTTCACGAAGATTTCGGAAGACGACTACATCCCCGCCTTCGAGCAGGGCATGGCGATCCAGAAGGCCGAAGTCGCCGCCATCATCGCCAACCCCGAACCGCCGAGCTTTGAGAACACCATCGTCGCGCTGGAGACCTCGGGCCGGATGCTCGGCCGCGTGGCGCGGGTGTTCTATGCCCTGACCGGAGCCAACACCACCGACCGGCTTGACGCCATCGACACCGAGATCAGCCCGAAGCTTTCGGCCCATCAGGATTCGATCCTTCTCGATCCGGCGCTCTTTGCCCGGGTCAAGGCGGTCTATGACAAGCGCGCAGCGATGACGCTGAGCACCGAGGACGCGCGGCTGCTGGAGGAGACCTACAAGCGCATGGTCCACGCCGGTGCGCTGCTGACCGAGGCCGAGCGCGAGCAGGTCAAGGCGATCAACAGCCAGCTTTCCACGCTCACCACCGAATTCGCCCAGAAGGTGCGCGCGGCGACCAACAGCCAGCCGCTGATCGTCGATACCGCCGCCGAACTCGCAGGCTTGTCGGAAGCTGACATCAGGGCTGCTGCCGATCTGGCGGCGGAAAAGGGCCATCCGGGCAAATATGCCATCGCGCTCCAGAACACCACGCAGCAGCCGCAGCTGCCCGCGCTGGAAAACCGCGCCACCCGCGAGAAGCTGTTCCGCCTGAGTTACAATCGCGCCGACGGGACGGTGGCCGAACACGATACCCGCATGCTGCTGGCGAAGATCGCCGCGCTGCGCGCGCAGAAGGCGGCGCTGTTCGGCGCGCCGGACTGGGCCAGCTATACCATGTATGATCGCATGGCCAAGACCCCCAAGGTCGCGCTCGATTTCATGGAGCAGTTGGTCCCCGCGCTCGCCGCGACCCAGCGCCGCGAAGCGGCGATGCTCAACGCGGCGATCAAGGCCGATGGCGGCAATCACACCGTCCAGCCATGGGACTGGTATCGCTATGCGAGCCGGATCAAGGCCGAACGCTACGGCCTCGACGAGGACGAGGTGGCGCAATATTTCCAGCTCGACAAGGTGTTGGAAGACGGCGTGTTCTACGCCGCCAACAAGCTCTACGGCCTCACCTTCAAGCGGCGCACCGATCTGCCGGTCTATCACCCCGACGTGTGGGTCTATACCGTGTTCGATGCCGATGGCTCGGAGCTTGGCCTGTTCTACTTCGATCCCTTCCAGCGCCCCTCCAAGCGCGGCGGGGCGTGGATGAGCAATTTCGTCGAGCAGAGCCACCTGTGGGGCACCAAGCCGGTGATCTACAACGTGCTGAACATCCCCAAGGCCGCGCCGGGCGAGGTGCAGCTGGTGAGTTTCGATGACGTGAACACGGCCTTCCACGAATTCGGCCACGCGCTCCACGGCCTGTTTGCCGATCAGCGCTACGAGAGCATCTCGGGCACCGCCACAGCCCGCGATTTCGTGGAATATCCTAGCCAGATCAATGAGATGTGGGCAACTGATCCGCAGGTGCTCCAGAACTACGCCAAGCATTACAAGACCGGCGAGACCATCCCCATGGCGCTGGTGGAGAAGATCGAGGCAGCCTCGAAGTTCAACCAGGGCTACGAGTTCGGTGAGGTCGTGGCGGCCGCGCTGCTCGACATGAAGTGGGCCGCGCTCACCCCCGAAGCCGCCGCCGCGATCGACACCCCGGAAGAAGTCGATGCCTTCGAGCGCAAGGCGCTGGAGGAGCTGGGACTGGAAGTCGGGCTGGTGCCGCCGCGCTATCGTTCGACCTATTTCAACCACATCTTCAGCGATCCGGCGGGCTATTCGGCGGGCTATTATTCCTATCTGTGGACCCAGATGCTCGATCACGACAGCCGCAAGTGGTTCCGCGACAACGGCGGCCTGACCAGGGCCAACGGCGATCACTACCGCAAGACCGTGCTGAGCCGCGGCGGGACGATGGACTATTTCGAGATGTTCCAGAACTTCGCCGGTCGCCAGCCCGACATCCAGCCGCTGCTCGCGGCGCGCGGGCTGGAAGGCGGAGAGGGTGAGGGCAAGGGCGAGTAACCCCGCCCTGCGCCCGGCGGCGGCCTAATTTTCCGGCCCCAGCGCGGGATCGAGATCGCGGGGCCGGGCAAAGTGCACCAGCCCCGCGCAGTAGCGCTTGAGCTGCGACCAGTGGTCGATATCGCATTCGAGCACGGCGTAGGCGGCGGTGGGAAACTTCACCACCGCTTGCTTGAACAGGGCGTTTTCCTTGCCCGGCGCGACCAGTTCGAGCAGCACGTCCTGCAAGCCCGGATTGTGCCCGGCGACGAGGATCGCGTCCGCTTCGGCATCGCCGCTGCCAGCATGGGCCTCAATCGTCTCGATGATGGTGTCGTAGCTGGCGAGATAGAGCTTGTGGTCATATTCCGGGGCGACGTCGGGCAGGGCGCCTTCGAGCGTCAGCTTCACCCGCACCGCGGGCGAGGCAATCACCTTGTCCCATTTGATCCCGTGATCGCGGATATGCGCGCCGATCAGCTGCGCGCCCTTCTTGCCGCGCGCGTTCAGCCCGCGGTCGAAATCGCGCTGGTTCATATCGTCCCAGTCGGATTTTGCGTGGCGCAGGAGACCGAGGATCTTCAAGGCTGCAAGGCTCCTGGCTGGGGATCGGACTGCCTGTCCAGAACACCACTGGCGACGCGTTGTAAAGCCTCATCAAGCCGGACGCGCAAGACCGGCGTGCCGGGCGGGAAAGCGGACAGCAGGCGCGAGGGGAAGGCAGGGGAAAGCACGATGAAATGGCCGGCATCCTCCTTGCTGCGGATCAGCCGGCCAAATGCCTGCGCCAGCCGCGCACGGATGATGCGGTCGTCATAGGCGCTGCCGCCACCCCCCGCTTTACTGGCGGCGAGCCTGCGTGCCTTGTGCAGGATGTCGGGACGCGGCCAGGGCACCTGCTCCATCACCACGCAGCGCAAGCTGTGGCCGGGCACGTCCACCCCGTCGCGCAGGGCATCGGTGCCGAGCAGGCTGGCGCGCGGATCGTCGCGGAAAATATCGACCAGCGTGCCAGTGTCGATCGGATCGACATGCTGGGCATAGACCGGCAGCCCGGCCCGCGCGAGCCGGTCGGCGATGCGGCCATGCACCGCGCGCAGCCGGCGGATCGCGGTGAACAGGCCCAGCACGCCGCCGCCGCACGCCTCGATGATCCGGGCATAGGCCCCCGCCAGCGCGGGCAGATCGCCCTTGGCGATGTCGGTGACGATCAGCACCTCGGCGCGGCTCGCATAGTCGAAGGGGCTGTCGGCGGTGGAGAGCTGCGGGGTAACCTCGATATGCGCCGCTCCCGAACGCGCGATCGCGCTGGCCCAGCGGTCTTCCTCCAGGGTGCGGTCGGTGAGCGTGGCGCTGGTCAGCAGCACCCCGTGCGCCGGTTCGAGCACCACGCGGGCGAAGGGCTTCATCGGATCGAGCCAGCGGCGATGGATGGCGACGTCGAATTCGCGCGCCTCGGAGCGGTCGACCGCAAGCCAGTCGACGAATTGCGGGTCCGCCGGGCCGCCCAGCCGGTCGAGCAGCGCCTCCCACGCCGCGATCAGCTCGATCCGCCAGGCCAGGGCAAACCGCGCCCCCTCGATCCGCGCGCGGCCTTGCGCGTCGAGCCAGTCGGGCGGTTCGGCGAGGATGGCCTCAAGCCGCCCGCCCAGCCGGATCAGCGGCACGCGGATGCTGGCGAGGGCCTCGCCCGCGGCGCTGGCCGCCTCGATTACCGCGCCTGGCAGGCCCGAAGCCTCGGTCTCGAGGCCGTAGCCAGCCTCATGCCCGCCGCTCTCGTCGCGAGCATAGGTGGCGGTGCGCACCGCCGCGAACAGGGCTTCGAGCGGACCGAAGGGGCTATTGTCGGCAAGCCGCTGGAGCCAGCCGTCGGTGGGAAGCAGCTGCCCGGCCTTGCACGCCGCCGCGATCGCTTCTGCGCCCGCCTCGTCATAGCTCGCCACATCCGCGAGCCGCGCCGAAAGCCCGCGCCGCCGCCCGCGTGCCTCGCGCTCGGGGCCGATCAGCCAGCGGCGCAGCTCGATCGCCTCCTGCCCCGACAAAGTGGCCGCAAAGGTCGCATCCGCTGCTTCGAACACGTGGTGGCCTTCATCGAAGATCAGGCGGGTGGGGCGCTGGTTCGGGTCACGCGCACGCGCCGCGTTGATCATCACTAGCGCGTGATTGGCGATCACCAGATCGGCCTGCGCGCTGTCCCTTGCGGCGCGCTCGATGAAGCATTTGCGATAATGCGGGCACCCGGCAAAGATGCATTCGCCGCGCTGGTCGGTCAGCGCCGCGATCGCGCGCTTGCGGAACAGCGTGCCGAGCCAGCCCGGCAGATCGCCGCCGATCATGTCACCATCGCGGGTATAGGCGCCCCAGCGCGCCACCAGCTGCGCCAGCACCGCCGCCCGGCCCGCGAACCCGCCCTGGAGCGCGTCCTCCAGATTGAGCAGACAGAGGTAATTCTCCCGCCCCTTGCGCACCACCACCGGCGGGGTGCCGTCAGGGCGCCTTGCGGGCCATGCCCGGCGGCTTTCGCTGCGCAGCTGGCGTTGCAGATTCTTGGTGAAGGTTGAAACCCACACCGTGCCCCCACTGCGCTGCGCCCACAGCGAGGCAGGGGCGAGATAGCCCAGCGTCTTGCCGATCCCCGTGCCCGCCTGCGCCAGCGCCAGATGCGGACGGCCGGGGGCAGAGCGTGGGGCGAAGATGCGCGACACGGCCTGCGCATAGGCACGCTGGCCCTCGCGGATCTCGGCCCCTTCGCCGGTGAGCCGTGCCAGCTGCGCCTGCACCGCCTCGGGCGAAAGTTCCACCTGCCGCGGGGCGGGGCGCTCGCCGGCTTCCTCCCATTCGGGCAGGCGTGCGAACAGCCAGCGTTCGGCCTTCTCGGGCCTGGCGATGTGAGGTTTGAGCACCTGCGCCCAGGGCCAGCGCAGACGCTCCAGCGATTGCAGCGCGCTCCATGCGCCTTCGCGCGCGAACCATGCGGGATCGCGCACCGCCGCGATCAGCGCCCCGGCGGCGCGCTGGAGCAGTTCGGGCACCGCAGCGTCGGTTTCAGGCACGGGCAGGCCCAGCGCTTCGGCAAGGCCACGCGGTGTGGGCACGCAGAAACGCGCGGGGTGGATGAAGGCGAAGGCTTCGAGCAGATCGAGCCCGGAAAGGTCAGGGTATCCCAGCCGGCTGGCCACCAGCGGGGCGTTGATCAGCAACACCGGGGTATCGGCGGCAGCCATGATCGCATCGCCCTTCGACACGGCCTGGGTCGCGCCCGATCCGGTGCGCAGCCAGTGGCCGCCATGGCTGGCATGGAGCGCAGGAAGGGGGAGAGGATCGGGGAGAGTCACAGCCAGAACGATGCGCGAGCCGCGCGCCGATGTAAACGCACTGCGATCGGGCTGTGTCCCGCAGTCTGTCCTACAGGCGGCCAGCCCGCTAGAAGTCTGCACCAATCAGGGCCGCGCGCCATTTCTGCGCGTAGTCGTGATGTCCGTCCGGGCAACAAACCGAGCAAAAATGCAATGTAACCTTCTGATTTTTCACAGAACGTAATTTCATTTCAAAGTTGACAAGCTGTCACCTTTGTCAACCCTACCCTCGGCATTGGGCTTGCAAGCTTGACGGCCATCCCTAATAGCCCCCCTGCCATGACGATTACCCAAGACGCCCTTATCGCCGCTGCCCGAACTTCCAAGGCCTGGCCGTTCCAGGAAGCGCAGCGCCTTGCCCGACGTCTGCCCGAAGGCAAGCCGGGCGGGGTGCTGTTCGAGACGGGCTATGGCCCCTCGGGCCTGCCGCATATCGGCACCTTTCAGGAAGTGCTGCGCACCACGCTGGTGCGCCGCGCCTATGAGACCTTGACCGGCGGCGCGCCGACGCGGCTGGTGGCCTTTTCGGACGACATGGATGGCCTCAGGAAGGTGCCCGACAACGTCCCCAATCAGGCGATGCTGGCCGAGCACCTCGGCAAGCCGCTGTCGCGCATCCCCGATCCTTTCGGCAAGTTCGAGAGCTTCGCTGCGCATAACAACGCGATGTTGCGCGACTTTCTCGACCGCTTCGGCTTCGAATATGAATTCGTCAGCTCCTCGGACTGTTACAATTCGGGCCGGTTCGATGAAGCGCTCAAGGGTGTGCTCGCCAATTTCGGCGCGATCATGGACATCATGCTGCCGACCCTCGGAGAGGAGCGCCGCCGCACCTATTCCCCGGTGATGCCGATTTCGCCCACCACCGGCGCGGTGTTGCAGGTGCCGATCGAGGTGGTGGACGCGGCCGCCGGGATCATCCGCTTCACCGACGAGGACGGCAGCATCATCGAACAATCAGCATTGGGCGGGATGGCCAAGTGCCAGTGGAAGGTCGACTGGGCGATGCGCTGGGTGGCGCTTGGCGTCGATTACGAGATGTACGGCAAGGACCTGACCGACAGCGGCATCCAGTCGGGCAAGATTGCCCGCGTGCTCGGCGGGAACAAGCCCGAAGGCCTGATCTACGAGCTGTTCCTCGATGCGCGCGGAGAGAAAATCTCCAAGTCCAAGGGCAATGGTCTGTCGATCGAGCAATGGCTCGAATATGGCAGCGAGGAGAGCCTCGGCTTCTATATCTTCGCCAATCCCAAGAGCGCCAAGCAATTGCACGCCGGCGTGATCCCCAAGGCGGTGGACGATTACTGGCAGTTCCGCGCCGCGATCCCTTCGCAGGATATCGATAAGCGGCTCGGCAATCCGGTGTGGCACCTGCTGCGCGCGAACCGGCACCACGAGGGCGCCGATGCGCCAGGGCAGGGCGATACGCTGCCCGTGCCCTTCAGCCTGCTGCTCAATCTGGTCGGCGTGCTGGGGGCGGGGGCAACCCGCGAGGCGGTGTGGTCCTATCTCGGCAATTATGTCGCCGATGCCGATCCGGCATCGCACCCCGCGCTCGATGTGCTGGTGATGAAGGCGCTTGCCTATAACCGCGATTTCATCGCGCTCACGCTCGCCAAGCGCGCCCCTGTCGGCGGCGAGGTGGCAGCACTGCGGGCGCTCGATGCGGCGCTGGCCGAGGCGCCGGCGGACATGAGCGCCGAGGACTTGCAGACCATCGTTTACGAGATCGGCAAGCAGGAGCAGTTCGGGTTCGAATCCCTGCGCGACTGGTTCAAGGCGCTCTACGAGACCCTGCTCGGGAGCGCGCAGGGGCCGCGCATGGGCAGCTTCATCGCGCTCTACGGCATCGCGCCCACCCGCCAGCTGATTGCCGAGGCGCTGGCGAAAGCCTAGGGTGCCAGCATGACCCGCGAGGCCGATCCGCACAAACTGGCCCACGATCTTCTGGGGCGTGCCTTCGACGAGCTCGATCCGGCCGAACAGCGGGTGCTGAAGCGCGTGGCGGCGGGCACCTTTACCGGGCGCGATGCGGACGAGCTAGCGCAGGCACAAGAGACGTGGAAGGACCGGCTGGCTGATCGGGTCGCCGCGGTGGGCGGCAGTTGGGGCTTCATCCTCGGCTTTGGTCTGGTGATGGCGACATGGGCGGTGCTCAACAGCGGGGTGTTGCAGGCAATGGGCTTCAGGCCCTTTGATGCCTATCCGTTCATTTTCCTCAATCTGATGCTGTCGATGCTGGCGGCGGTGCAGGCGCCGGTGATCCTGATGAGCCAGAACCGGCAGGCGATGAAGGACCGCATCACCGCGCGCCACGATTACGAGGTCAATCTGCGCACCCAGCTGGAAATCCTGCGGCTGGCGCACCGCGTCGAGCGTCTCGCGCAGGACGTGCGGGCGATCAGGCGGGACTGCGAGACAGTGCGGACCGCCCAGGAGAAATAGGGCGCTGGGTTTATCCTAGCGCCACTTGCGGGTGCGATACCATTTGGTGATGACGTATTTCGCCCCGCGGATCACCGGCATTCCGGCATGCATCGTGCCTTCGTTGGGGCGGCCGTCGGGCAGGGCGTTGTTCCACAGCAGCAGCACGCCGGGCTTGGGTTCGATCTGGATACCGATTTCGGTGAAGTGGGTTGCGCCGCCTTGCTCGACCTCGTTGAGATAGGCCATCGCCGTCCAGCTGCGTTGCCCGCCGCGCGCCTGTTCGAGCTTCCAGTATTTCTCAGAGGTGTAGAACCAGTCATTATGCGGTTGGAACTGCTGGCCGGGAAGATAGCGCTGGCCCTGCACCGGCTCACCGATTTCCGGCGGCAAGCCGAGCAGATCGTCGATCCGGCGCGAAATGCCTTTGACGAAGCTGTCGCAAGGATCGAGGTCGCCGGAATAGGAGGTGCGAAAGCCGCTGGCGTAGTCGAGCTCGTGCAGCGAGGAGGGACGGGCGACCGCGTCGATCATGGCGCACAGCTTCGCGCATTCGGCAAGAGTGAGGAAATCGCCCACCGCGAACAGCTCGCAGTGATCGTTCTCGATGCGATATACCCCGGGATCTGCGGCCAGCCGCTCGCGCACCTGCCTACCTACGCGGGCGAGGGCCTGCTGGTCTGGAACGGTATCGGCGGCGGTCATGCCCTGCCTGTTAGCAAGCCGGGCGTGCGGTGCAATCCCGCACCGCACGTCCGCCGGCAATCACCAGAAGAAGTCGTAGATCACATCGACCACTTCACCGGTATAGACGTCCACCAGCACCACGTCGTTGTAGTAGCGCACCCAGCGATAGGGGCCGTAGACGGGCGGCAGGCGGTAGTCCCACGGATCGTTGATGAAGAAGCGCGGCTGGAAGAACAGGCTATCGAGAAAGAACCCGATCTCCAGCCGGCTGTAGCGGTGGCTGCGATAGGGGGCGAAATAGGGGCCGGGCCGATAATGGAAGCGGTTGGCGTTGCGGTAATACCACCAGTCATAGTTGCGGTTGCTGCGCCAGCGCCGGTCCCAGCGGCGGAAGTCGCGGCTGTCCCAACCGGCCCAGCCGCCATAGTTCCAGCGCCAGTCATCGCGCCGCCAGTTACGCCGATCGCGGTGAAAGTCGCGCCGGTCATCACGCCAGTCGCCATCGCGGCGCGCGTCGCGCCAGTCGCCATCGCGGCGGCTATCGCGATAGGCCTCGCGCACGCCGTCGCCCCACCGCTCGCCGCGGCGTTCGACGCGGTCGGCGCGGCGATCACCGCGACCCGCGATTTCTTCGGCCCGGCTATCGCCGCGACGCTCGATGGCATCGGCCCGGCGTTCGAGGCGCTCCGCCGCACGGTCACGGCCCAGCCATTCAAACCGCTCGGCGCGGCGTTCCCCGCGGCGCTCGACAGTCTCGGCCCGGCGCTCGCTGCCGCGGTCGATCCGGTCAGCCCGGCGTTCGCTGCGACGATCGATCTGCTCGGCGCGGCGCGCCGGGGCATCGCCGCGCAGCATCCCGACCGGGCGGGCATCGGGTTCGCCGGCACGCTCGGCCCGGCCGATGACCTCGGCCCCGAAGCGGTCGTGCCGCGGCGCCCGCTCAGCGTGAGCGGGACGTTCGACCCGGAAGGGGGACTCGGCCCGGTCGGCGCGTTCAGCTCGGGGTGGCGGCGCGGGGCGCTCGAAACGCACCTGCGCCCGCTCGCCGCGCATCTGCATCCGCTCGGCGCGCGCTTCGCCGCGGCTTTGGGCCTCGGCGGGAGCCAGGGGTGCGGCAAGGGCAAGCACAAGGGCGAGAGCCGAAAGCGCACCGCCCCTGCCAATCAGGGTCTTGGTCATCAATGCCTCCAGTGTCGCCCGCCCACCACAAGCGGCTTGTTGATAGAACGGAATTAACCGCCGCAGACTGTCGCAGGGATGAACCGCTTTGCCGACGTTCAGAAAAAAAGCGATCAATGTGAATGAAAATGCCCTGGCTTGACGCCGGACCAAGAGCAGCCAAAGGCGATTGAAATGTTTGAAACGCTCGACGAGATTTGCGCCGATTGTGCCAGTCGCCTGATCCGCGCAGCGCGCGATCGCAAGTCACCGATGCACACGCCGGTGATTGCGACCGCCGATGTCGATGCGCGGGTGATGGTGCTGCGCGCCTTCGATCCGACGACATGGACCTTGCGGCTGCACACCGATACCCGCGCGCCCAAGGCGCAGGCGGTGATCGCCGATCCGCGCGTGGCCGGCGTGTTCTACGACAAGGGTGCGAAGATCCAGATCCGCGTGCGCGGGCGCGGCCGGATCGAGGCGCACGGGCCGGTGGCGGATGCCGCCTGGGCGGCGAGCACCAATTTCGCCCGGCGCTGCTATCTCGGCGAAGGGCCGGGCGCAGCTTCGCCGGTCGCCACTTCGGGCCTGCCGCCCGAATTCGAAGGGGTGGAACCGGACGATGCCCAGCTTGTCCCCGCGCGCGCGAATTTCGCCGTGCTGCTGATCAGTATCGAATCGCTCGACTGGCTTTATCTGGCACATACCGGCCATGTCCGCGCGCAGTTCGTTCGCGCTGACCGAGCCTGGCAAGGGCGCTGGGTCGCGCCCTGAACCCGCTCGACTAGGCGCAGTCGACCGAACGTTCAGGCGCGGGCGCGGGAGACGAGATTGTCGCGGCTGTCATTCACCCGTCCGGCGGCAACCCCGAAGCTGGTGGTGAAGGGATTATTCGTGCCCGGCCGCGGCAGTCTGAACCGGGCCAGCGCGCGGCGCAAGCGCTCGGCCACGCCGATTGCGGCGCGCTCGTCGGCGCCCTGAATGACGATGGTGAACGCGTCGCCTTCGATCCGGGCACAGCTGTCTTCGCGCCGGATCCCGGCCCGTATCACCCCCCCCGCGATCCGCCTTAGCACCTCTTCGCGGGTTTGCGCGTCCCGGCCGGGGCGCAGGCTCGCGATCTGGTCGATCTGCGCGTGCCGCACCGCCTGCGTGGCGATGCGGCGGATAAAGCGGCGATCGGCGTGCTTGCCGGATGGTGCGAGCTTGGCCGGGGCGAACCGGCCCGGGAGCGGATCGGGCAGGCTGCGCCTCTTGCGTTCCTGCTCTACCAGGATGCCGGGCGACAAAGACGCCAGAGTCGCCGTCGTCGCCGCTTCGCGCGGCACTGCGATTCCAGCTATCACGCCCCCGATGTCCCCTGCGAACCCGCTGTCAGGCGGCAGAATGACACGGCCCACGTCAGGGGATCGTAAAGGAGCGGCGGGCGCTGTCACAAACGCCCGTCTTTCCGGCCATTTATCGCGTCAGCTTCTTGTAGGCGAGGCGCGTCGGGCGGTCGGCCGCGTCGCCTAGACGGCGCCGCTTGTCTTCCTCGTAGGCCGCGAAATTGCCTTCGAACCATTCGACATGGCTGTTGCCCTCGAAGGCGAGGATGTGGGTCGCCAGCCGGTCGAGGAAGAAGCGGTCGTGGCTGATCACAACCGCGCAGCCGGCGAAGTTCTCGATCGCGTCTTCGAGCGCCGCCAGCGTCTCGACATCGAGATCGTTGGTCGGCTCGTCGAGCAACAGCACGTTGCCGCCCTGTTTCAGCATCTTGGCCATGTGCACGCGGTTGCGCTCGCCGCCCGAGAGCTTGCCGACGTTCTTCTGCTGGTCGGCGCCCTTGAAGTTGAACGCCCCAACGTAAGCCCGCGTCGACACATCCTGCCCGTTGACCTTCATGTAATCGAGCCCGTCGGAGATCTCCTCCCATACGTTCTTGGTCGGATCGAGCTGGTCGCGGCTCTGATCGACATAGCCCAGCCGCACGGTCGAGCCGATCTCGATCGTGCCGCTATCGGGCTTTTCCTTGCCGATGAGGATCTTGAACAAGGTCGATTTGCCCGCGCCGTTGGGCCCGATCACCCCGACGATCCCGCCCGGGGGCAGGGTGAAGGAGAGATTTTCAAACAGCAGCTTGTCGCCATAGGCCTTGGAGATGTTCTTGGCTTCGATAACCTTGCCGCCGAGGCGCTCGGGCACCTGGATGACGATCTGCGCCTTGCCGATCTGGCGGTTTTCCTGGCTGTTCTGGAGCTCCTCGAACTTGCGGATACGCGCCTTGGACTTGGTCTGGCGCGCGGCCGGGGTCTGGCGGATCCACTCAAGTTCGCGCTGGAGCGCCTTCTGCTTGCCGCTTTCCTCGCGGCTCTCCTGCTCGAGACGCTTGGCCTTCTTTTCGAGATAGGTCGAATAGTTGCCTTCATAGGGGTAGTAGGAGCCGCGATCGAGCTCGAGGATCCAGTCGACCACATTGTCGAGGAAATAGCGGTCGTGGGTGATCATCAGCACCGCGCCGGGGTAATCCTTGAGGTGATTTTCGAGCCACTGGACGCTCTCGGCGTCGAGGTGGTTGGTCGGCTCGTCGAGCAGCAGGATCGAGGGCTTCTGGATCAGCAGCCGGGTGAGCGCGACGCGGCGCTTTTCCCCGCCGGAAAGGTCGGTGACTGGCCAGTCGCCCGGCGGGCAGCGCAGGGCTTCCATCGCCACTTCGAGCTGGTTGTCGAGCGTCCAGCCGTCAACCGCGTCGATCTTGTCCTGAAGCTCGCCCATCTCCGCGCCGAGCGCCTCGAAATCGGCGTCAGGCTCGCACATCAGCGCGCTGACTTCGTTGAAACGTGTGACCAGGTCGGCAATTTCCTTGGCGCCTTCGCGAACGTTTTCGAGCACAGTCTTGGTCGGATCGAGCTCCGGCTCCTGTTCCAGATAGCCGACGGTCATGTTCTCGCCCGGCCAGGCCTCGCCGGTGAAATCCTTGTCGATCCCGGCCATAATCTTGATCAAGGTCGACTTGCCCGCGCCATTGGGGCCGACGATGCCGATCTTCGCGCCCTGATAGAATTGCAGGTTGATATTGTTCAGCACCGGCTTCTGCGCACCGGGGAAGGTCTTGGTCATGCCCTTCATGACATAGGCGTATTGGGCGGCCATCGGATGGGTCCTTCGGGATCGTGAAATTGGGTGGGATGTTTGCGTGCGCAGATAGGCAAGCGGCGGGGCAAGGGCAAGCGGCTAGACTTGCGCGCCTTGGCCCGATAGCAACACGGCCCATGAACCGCACCCTGACCGCGCTGGCCGCTCTTTCGCTCTGTGTCCCCGCCGCCGCCAACCTTCCCCCGCCGCCGCTCGACCTGGCGCAGCAGGCCGATCTGGCGCTGACGAGCGATGATTATGCCTATGCCTTCGTCGAAGGGCTCACCACCGAGGTCGGCCCGCGTCAGGCCGGAACCGAGGCCGAGGCGCGGGCGCGGGCATGGGCGGTGGAATGGCTCAAGCAGTATGGCTTCGAGAACATCGCGATCGAGCCTTTCATGATGGACACCTGGGTGCCAGGCGATATTGCGCGCGCGCGGGTAACCGCTCCCTTCGCGCAGGATCTTGTGGTTTTACCGCTGGGCGATAGCGCGGCAACGCCTGCGGGCGGGATCGAGGCGGAGGTGGTGTTCTTCCGCACGGTCGACGAATTGCGCGCCGCGCCTGAAGGCAGCCTCAAGGGCAAAATCGCTTACATCAGCCACGCCATGTCGCGCACGCAGGATGGCAGCCAGTATGGCTTTGCCGGTCCCGCGCGCTGGGTCGGGGCAGGGATTGCGGCGAGCAAGGGCGCAGTGGCGACCGTCATCAAATCGGTCGGCACCGACAATCATCGCAATCCGCACACCGGCAGCACCAGCTTTCCCGATGGTGTCGCGGCCATACCGGCAGGCGCGTTGAGCCTGCCCGATGCCGCAAACCTTGAACGCATGTTCGTCCGCGCCCGTGGGCGTCCGATCACGATGCGGCTCGAGATGAATCCCCGCCGGCTCGGGATGACCGAGAGCGGCAACGTGGTTGGCGAGATCGTCGGGCGCAATCCCTCGCTCCCGCCAGTGCTGCTCGCGTGCCATCTCGACAGCTGGTGGAATGGGCCGGGGGCGTTCGACGATGCGGCAGGCTGCGGCATCATCATCGCCGCTGCTCGCAGGGTCGCCAATGCAGGTCGCCCGCTGCGCACCGTCCGGGTGCTGCTGGCCGGGGCTGAGGAAACCGGGCTGTGGGGTTCAAAGGCCTATAGCGCGGCGCACATCAACGAGCCGATCGCGGTCGGCCTCGAGAGCGATTTCGGTGCCGATCGCATCTGGCGCTTCGACAGCAATTTCCGCGAGACCAATCCCGCGCTGCACAAGAAGATCGCCTCTGCCGTCGCGCGTTTCGGCGTGTCGAGTGGCAGCGATGTCGCCACCGGCGGGGCGGACCTCAACATCGTGCGCGACCAGAAGGGGGCGCTGATCGACTTGCAGCAGGACGGCACCCGCTATTTCGATCTCCACCACACGCCGGATGACACGCTCGACAAGATCGACATCGCCCAGCTGCGCCAGAATGTCGCGGTGTGGACGCAGGTCGTCGGGCTGCTCGCCAGCGAGGAGACCGCAATCCTCACCGGAACCCCTATCCCGGCTGCACCGGCGATTATGGAGAAGTAATGCTAGCCCGAACGCGGGCGGCAAAAATGGTCGGGGAGACAGGATGCGAGTCCACTTTTCCGACCACTCGCAAAGCCCGGAAAACCGCGGGTTGCAGCACGCCAAGAAGGGCGTGTGGACCAGCATGTGACACACGACGAATCCCACTGCAAGGGCCGAATACAAGTAGGTAGTGCGCTGATCGGCGAACGCGATTGGTGGACGCGGTCGGCCCGCTTGTTTCGCGGATCCGGTCGCCTGCCAGCCGCTTCGGCATTCGTTCAGCGGCGGGTGGCGGTGGCCTCTGTCCATGTCCGCTTTGCCCCATCGGCGAAAAAATGCTGCCCTTCAGCAAGCGACCCCATTGTGGTCATACATCCACGCGCTAAGCTCTCACGATGCAAAAGATCGTCTTGGCAGCCGCGCTACTTGGTGCTCCATTGTCACCAGCAATGGCCGAAGCCCCTAACCACAGAACCTCGCTTGCCCCATCAGCTCGCATTGAAACTCCCCCGACTGCGGAGAAGCTTGAGCTGGTCCGGCGATTCATGACAGTTGTCGGCATCCAGAGCCGCTTGGACAGCGGCAGCTTCTTGGAACGATACGCATTTGTGCCCGAGCTTGGCTGGCACGAGATTGGGTCAGATAACAGGGCAGAATCCAACCTGTTGGATGGTTTCGCCGGACGGATCGAGGCTCTGAAAGCTGTCTATGAGAGATACCGTCCCGCCTACCAGAGCGAATACGAGGAACACCTGAACTGGGAGTTCACAGAGGACGAGCTTAGGCAAATGATCGCCTTTTTCGACTCCGCGGTCGGGCAGCACTACCTCGACGGAACGTGGCGCATGGAAGCCTACATCGGCACCAACATGGAAGAGACCGAGCAAGCCTTGGTGGCCGAGGCAGTGCAATCCTATCGCTCCCGCTAGAAGCGGCAGCAAACCACCCATGTGCGGCCATAAGCGGAGCCCGCGCGCGGTCCCAAAAGCGGCCATCATCTCACACACTGGCGATCGGACGCTTACAAGGCAGCATTCGCGAGAGATGATTGGACTGATCGACGTCGGTTCGATAGCCAGAATTGAATGTGTTCGCTGCCCCGTCCGCCCAACTCGGCAAGATCCCATCGGCATTACCGATGCTTGAGATAGCGGCGCGGCATTCGCCCACCACCCTACCCACAATCAGGGGCCATGCGCCGCACATAAGGACTTCGTTATGTGTCGAAGTCCTTATGGCTAAGAGCCTGTATCGTATCCATCCGGCGGGGGCCGCGGTCGTGTCCGTCAATGTGGTGTAAATTCGGGTGTGGCCAGCGGGCGGCATTTTCAGGCGGCCTTTTGTGTAACCTGTAGCGGCTGAGCCTCCTCGATTGTTGGTGTGGCGAGCGCCGCCATGCCCTCGATCTGCATGTAGCGGTGCTGGAGCTGGTATTCGTCGTTTTGCTCGAGCAGGACGGCGCCGACGAGGCGGATGATGCTGTCCTCGTTGGGGAAGATGCCGACGACATCGGCGCGGCGCTTGACCTCCTTGTTCAGCCGTTCGAGCGGATTGGTGCTGTGGAGCTTGACCCGGTGCTGCTCAGGGAAGGTCATGTAGGCCAGCACGTCATGCTCGGCTTCATCCATGCAGGTGCCAAGCTTCGGCCAGCGGGCGCGCAGCTGGTCGGCGACCTGACGCCAGACCTGTGTCGCAGCGGCATGATCGGGCTGGAGGAAGACCTGACGGATGGCGGCGGCAACGACCGTGTTCTGCCCCTTGGGAACGTAGGCCAGCGCATTGCGCATGAAGTGGACGCGGCAGCGCTGCCAGGTGGCGCTGAGCACGCGGGTGATCGCGGCCTTGAGGCCCTCGTGGGCGTCCGAGATGACCAGCCTGACCCCCGTCAGCCCGCGGCGGGCGAGGTCCTTGAGGAAGTCCGACCAGAACACCTCGGCCTCCGAAGGGCCGATATGCAGGCCGACGATCTCGCGCTTGCCTTCGGTGTTGACGGCAACGGCGATTATCGCGGCAACGCTGACGATCCGGCCGCCCTGGCGCACCTTCAGGTAAGTGGCATCGAGCCAGAGATAGGGCCAGTCGCCTGCGAGCGGACGCTTGAGGAAGGCATGGACGCGCTCGTCGATGTCCTTGCACAGCTTCGAGACCGAGGATTTGGAGATGCCGGTCATGCCCATCGCCTGCACCAGATCATCGACGCGCCGGGTGCTGACGCCGGCGATCCATGCCTCCTGGATCACCGCGACCAAGGCCTTCTCCACCGTCTTGCGCGGCTCCAGGAAGCCCGGGAAGTATGCGCCGGTCCGCAGCTTGGGGATCTTCAGATTGAGCGTGCCGAGCCGGGTATCGAGGCTGCGGTCGCGGTAGCCGTTGCGCCAGGTCGTGCGCTCGCAGGAGCGCTCGTGCCGGGCGGCGCCGACCAGGCCCTCGACGTCGGCCTCCATGATGATCTGCAATACGCTCTCGGCAATGGTGCGCAGAAAATCTCCATCTCCGCTCTTCGCCAAAAGCTCGGCAAGCGGTAGTCTGTCTTCGGTCATCGGGATCAACTCCTTGGTTGGTGTGAAGTCTGGAAACTCCACCTTACCAATGAGCCCGGTGGCCACCGAGATCGAAATCGCATGGGGTGGGGCATGCCCCACCCCATGCGATCACCTCAATCTACACCAGAAATTACACCACGAGCGCGGACGCTAGCGGGGCCGCCTTGCGCGGGTAGGTAGCGAGCGCTCTTTAGCGTGCTCTTTTGAGCGCGCTTAGGAGTGGTCGATGGGTCAGGTGACGGTATTTTCGGGGCCGGAGCGGCGGCGCCGGTGGAGCGAGGAAGAACGGCTGCGGATCCTTTCCGAGGCGTTCGCGCCTGGCGCCTGCGTTGCCGAGGTGTGTCGGCGGCACGATATCTCCTCGGCGCTGATCTACACTTGGCGGCGCAAGTTGCTCGATGCAGGCGCGGCGCAGGAGGCCGAGGCGCCGGATGCGCTTCCCACGCCGGTATTCGCCGAAGCGGTGATCGACGGGGACGCGGTGCCGGTCAGCGCTGCCGAGCACCCGGCGATGATCATCGACCTGCCACGCGGCAAGCGGCTGAGCGTTTTCGCTGCGGCATCGCCGGCGCTGGTCGCTGCCGCGCTGAAGGCTCTGCGATGATCCCTTCCGGCGCGCGGGTGTGGATCGCGCTGGGCCACACGGATATGAGGAAGGGCATGCAGGGCCTGGCACTGCTGGTGCAGCAGGGCCTGAAGCGTAATCCGCATGGCGGGGATCTGTTCGTATTCCGCGGCCGCGCGGGCTCGCTGATCAAGATCATATGGCACGACGGGATCGGCATGTCGCTCTACGCCAAGCGGCTCGAGAAGGGCCGGTTCGTATGGCCGTCGGCCAAGGAGGGAACGGTGTCGCTGACCCCCTCGCAGCTGGCCTGCCTGCTGGAGGGGATCGACTGGAGGAACCCCCAGTATACGTGGCGGCCGCAGAGCGCAGGATAATCGTCGCAAGGCGGTGTTTTGCCCTTGCGGCAGAGGGTGGAACATGATTCCATCTCTCCTGTGGAAGCCGCCATCTCGCCCCTGCCAGACGACGTTGAAGCGCTCAAGGCGCTGGTGGCGACGATGGCCCGCAGAGCCGAGGAGGCCGAGCAGAACGCTGCCACTGCCACGGCCAAGCTCGCCAACGCCATGGCCCACCAGAGCGCCATCGAGGCGCTGATCGCTCACCTCAAGCTGCAGATCGCCAAGCTGAAGCGCGAGCAGTATGGCCCCAGCGCCGAGCGCAGCCGACGCCTGCTGGGTCAGATGGAGCTGCAGCTCGAAGAGCTCGAGGCTGACGCCACCGAGGACGATCTGATTGCCGAGGAAGCGGCAGCGAAGACCACCACGGTCACTGCCTTCGAGCGCAAGCGCCCGGCAAGGAAGCCGTTCCCCGAGCACCTCCCCCGCGAGCGCGTGGTGGTGCCTGCCCCCTGTTCCTGCCCGGCCTGCGGTGGGGACCGGCTGTCCAAGCTCGGCGAGGACGTCACCGAGACGCTCGAGGTCATCCCGCGCTCGTGGAAGGTGATCCAGACGGTCCGGGAGAAGTTTGCGTGCCGGGACTGCGAGAAGATCGCTCAGGCCCCCGCTCCTTTCCATGTGGTGCCCCGCGGATGGGCCGGGCCCAGCTTTCTCGCCATGCTGCTGTTCGAGAAGTATGGGCAGCATCAGCCCCTCAACCGTCAGGCCGAGCGGTTCGCTCGCGAAGGCGTGCCGCTCAGTCTCTCGACCCTGGCCGATCAGGTCGGCGCCGCTGCTCACGCGCTGATGCCGATCTACAAGCTGATCGAGGCGCACGTTCTGGCTGCAGACCGCATCCACGGCGACGATACCACCGTGCCGGTCATGGCCAAGGGCAAGACCGATGTGGCCCGATTATGGGTCTACGTCCGCGATGATCGGCCGTTCGCCGGGTCTGATCCACCGGCGGCGCTGTTCCACTACTCGCGCGATCGGCGCGGCGAGCACCCGCAAGCCCATCTCGCAGGCTGGTCCGGGATCCTACAGGCCGATGCCTATAGCGGCTACAACGACCTCTATCGCGAAGGACGCGACCCCGGCCCCGTGCTCGAGGCAGGCTGCTTCGCCCATGCGAGGCGCAAGTTCTTCGAGCTGGCC
>NZ_MUYJ01000010.1 GCF_002155695.1 Erythrobacter tepidarius | reverse complement strand
ACCTCATCAGCAAGCAGAATACCGGTTCGGGCGTATGGGCGGACACCGCTTATCGCTCGAAGAAGAACGAGGCGTTCCTCGAGCGGGGCATGTTCAAGAGCCACATCCACCAGAAGCGCACGCCGCGTCGGCCGCTGCCCAAACACATCGCCAGAGCCAATGCCAAGCGCTCCGCTGTGCGCTCGGCGGTCGAGCACGTGTTCGCATGTCAGAAGCACCGCATGGGGCTGTTCATCCGCACCATCGGCATCGCCAGAGCCCGGATCAAGATCGGCATGGCCAACCTTGCCTATAACTTCCAGCGCCTCGCCTGGCTCGAGGGGCAAGGTGCGCCTGCATAGCGCGAAAACGGACTGCTGAGCGGCACTCAGGCCCCGAAAACCGCGGAAACCAGGCCGAAAAGGCCAGCCTTCACGCACAAAAGACCGCGATCAGACCATCCGCGCCCTCATCAGGCCGAAAACAGCAGGTTCTTCGAGGTGTCCAGGTGACACGCGGGTCGGCGGTGATGCTGCTTACATCGGGGACGTAGATCAGCCCGCGGTTTCCGCGGCCATTGACCCCGAACACCGCTGAACGGCCATTGGTCGGATCGTTGAAGGTGTAGCTGTAACGCTGCCCCGAACGGACGTTGTAGAACAGCTCGACACGGGTGTTGTTGTCACCGAACAGCTCGGCATCATAGCCTGCGACCAGGCGGAACTGGTGATCCCGCTGATAATTTGCGGTGCCCTGCGCCGCGAAGTTCGGATCGGTAAAGGCGGTGTTGGTGTAGTTCGAGAACGCCACCGAGGAAGTGCCGGGGTTCTGATCGGTCACATCCTGGAAGGTGTAGGAACCATTCAGGAAGAAGCCCGCGTCCCAGACCTTGCTGAAGCGCGCCACCAGGTTCCAGCTTTCACCAAAGCTGGTATTGGTGAGCAGCATGTCGGTGTTTTCACCCGCAGAGCCAGTCAGCACGTTGTAGCGCGGACGGCCATCCGGCAGAGTGCCGGTCTGCGCGACCGAACGCAGATCGGTCCACTCGAGCGCGTTCTTGACGTTCGAGTAAATCACGTCGGCGCCGAGGTTCCAGCCGTCACCGAGAGGGCCCAGGTTGGCCTCGTAATCGACCGAACCCGAGAAGCGCCACTGCGAGGGCACCTTGAAGTTCGGATCGAGCGCATTGGTCGGGGAACCGGCAAAGCCCGCCTGCCGCACCGCGTCGATCAGGCTCTGCGGCACGCCGGTGCCGCCGGTGACGTTGTTGAGCGTGGCCGCGCCAATGGCCTGCAACTGGGCCGTGGTCAGGCCCAGCACCGCCTGCTCGGGCGAGGAGAAGGTGCCGTTGGCGTTGCGGCGGATCCGGACGCGCTGCAGCGTCGGCCCGGGGTTGGAATAGTTGTTCGAGATCCACACCAGCGGGTTGCCGCCGCCGAACAGACCGGCCGAACCGCGGATCTGCAGCCGATCGGTCGGCTTCCAGTTCAGGCCGAAGCGCGGCTGGAACAGGTCGCGGCCGTTGAGAGTCCCGGTGTTCGGGAAACCGAAGCGCTCGAGGAAGAACTGGTTGAAGAACGGGCGATCCGGCGTGTCGAACAGGTCGTAACGCATGCCGGCAACCACGGTCAGGGTGTCGGTCACGTCGATCGTGTCCATGATGCCGAAGGTCCAGCTATTATTCTGGAAGTCGGCGGTCACGGTGTCGATTCCGCCGCGCAGCGGGATCGCGATGTCGAGTTCGTTGGCGCGCTGGGCCTGGTAGTCGGCGAGGCTGTCGAACAGCCACGCACCCGACACGCGCTGAGCGAAGAGGTTGCGCACATCCTGACGACGACGCTCGGCGATCAGCTTAACGGTGTGGTTGTTGAGCTTGAGGGTCGCCTGGAATTCGATCGCCAGCGACTGGCTTTCCAGCTCGTTGGCCTGACGGCTGATGTCCGGACCGAACTGGATACGCTCCTGACCGGGCGAACAGACCGCCGGAGAGGCACCCGTGCCCGTGGTCGGATTGGTGGGATCAAGGCAGACGAGGAACTGGCCGAAGTCGCGGTTGCCACCCACCGGCACCTGCAGGCGGGTGTAATCGGCATAGGACACGCGCAGCTGGGTCGAGAAGAAATCGGTCCACTGATTGTTCGACTGGATGATCCCGAAGTGGTTCTTCGCGCCCTGCGTGTAGTTGTTCGACAGCAGATTGAAGGTCGGGTTGCCGTTGCCGATCGCGTTGATCTGATTGACGCCGGTCTGGCCGGCAAGCGCCGTGTTTTCGTTCCAGATGTAGGTCGCGGACAGGCGGTGGCCGTCAGCGACGTTCCAGTCGAGCTTGGTTACCAGCTTGTCGTCGCTTTCGACGATGTCCTTGGCCACGCCCAGCGTGTCGAAGTTGTAGGTGTTCTTGGCAATGGTGCTGACCAGATCGATGTCCGCCTGGGTGATGCCAAGCTGGCTCGGATCGATGTCGGCCGGGACGGTGTCGCGGGTGCGTTCATAGGTGACCGCGAAGAACAGCTTGTCCTTGATGATCGGGCCGGTGACCTGCGCGACATAGACCTGCGAATCGAACGCGCCGATGCGCTGCAGTTCACGCGCCTGATCGCCGCGCAGATCGTCGTTCTGATAATAGGCCGCACCGAGGAAGGTGAAGTTGTTGCCGCCCGACTTGAGCTGGGTGTTGATCGCACCGCCCTGGAAGAAACCCTGCTGGATATCGACCGGCGCGGTTTCGACCGAGAATTCGCCGATCGCGTCGATCGGCACCGGGCCGCGCGAGGAGACGAGGCCGCCGGATTCGAGACCGAAGGGATCACCAAAGGCGACACCGTCAACCGTGAAGCGGTTGAAGCGATTGTTCTGCCCGGCAATGCTGATCGCCCCGCCATTGGTTGCGTCAAGGGTGACGAGCGGATCGCGCGCCGCAAGGTTGCGGATGTCGCGGTTGATATTGGCGACGCCGGCGATGTCGCGGGCGGTCAGCACGGTGGCCGCGCCGGTGCCGAGCGTGATCGCCGAGCGGGTGCGCGCGCCGGAGACGACGATGGTCTTGCCGATATCGGCCAGCGAGACGCTCATACGCTGGGCCTGGCCAGCAGTCAGGAAGCCGATTTCCTGCTCGGCGCTTTCGTAGCCTTCCGCGGTCACCCTGACGGTGAACGGGCCGCCCAAGCGCAGGCCCGAGGCGTTGAAGCCGCCCGCCGAATCGGTCGTCTGGGTCGAGGTCGTGCCCGAAGGCACGTGGGTGACAACGACGGTCGCGCCCGCGATCGGGTTGCCATCCTGATCGACGACATCGCCGCGCACCGAGGAAGTGGTTTCCTGCGCGAAGGCCGGGGTGGCGACGAAGGTGGTGGTGGCGGCAAGGCTGACGACGCTTGCAGCAAGAAGATACCTAAGCTTCATGGAACTAGCCCCTGGAGACGATGGAGAGAGAGCTATGTGCCGGGTTAGGTTAGACCCGCGTGACTGCGGAAAAGCGACTGTTGTGTGACATATTGATGAAACCGGGCGGGCCGATAGCGCCTTTCCTCGGCAGGCGTGACCTGACGCACACAAAATCCGCCGGATTTAAGGCGGTTCTTGAGCAAGGTGTTGCATCCGCGCAACGAAACCGGTCGTGCAGCCGGGCTAATCGACGGCCCGACGCGGGTCGAATCAGGCGAGATTGATCTCGCGCAGGCGCTGCATCAGGAAATCGTGCGCGGTGATCGGCGGCGGCGGCGGATTCGCGTCGTCGGCTGAAACGCATTCCGGCAAGGGCTCGATCAGGAAATCGGGCCGGAAATGCAGGAAAAACGGCATGGAATAACGCGAGCGCCTCGCCGCTTCGCCGCGCGGATTGACGACGCGATGCGTGGTGGACCGCAGGCGGCCATTGGTCTGGCGTTCGAGCATGTCGCCGACATTGATCACCAGCGCGCCCTTGGTTGCCGGGATCGGCAGCCACTCGCCCTGCTTGGTCAGCAGCTCAAGCCCCGCTTCCTCGGCCCCCAGCAGCAGGGTGATGGTGTTGATGTCGCCATGCGCCGCAGCGCGGATCGCGCCTTCGGGGGCATCATCCGCGAGCGGCGGGTAATGCAGCAGCCGCATCACCGAATTGCCGTCCTTGACCGAGGCCGCAAAGAAATCGCGCGGCCGGCCGAGGTGCAACGCGATCGCTTCGAGCACCCGCGCGCCGGTCTGCTCGAAGGCGGCGAACAGCGCGGTGGTGGTTTCCTTGAAGCCCTCGACCTCCTCGGGCCAGATGTTGGGGGCCATGAACGCGGCCAGCGGGTGGCCGGCGGGCAGATCGCGGCCGACGTGCCAGAATTCCTTGAGATCGAACACCTCGGCATCCTTGGCTTTCTCGGTGCCGAAGGGGGTGTAGCCGCGCGCGCCGCCGCCGCCTGCGATCCTGTAGCGGCGCTTGACCGCATCGGGCAGCGCGAAGAAGGCCTTGGAGACAGCCTCCGCCTCGTCGATCAGATCTTGCGGAATGCCGTGATCGCGCACCACGGCAAAGCCGTATTCGGCAAAGCTGCGACCCAGCTCGTCGGCGATGGTCGCCAGCGGCTGGGCCAGCGAAACGGAGGCAATGTCAGTCATGGGCGCGGCCTTACACCCGTGCCCGCGTGACTGCCAAGCGCTTCTAGAGAGGCAGGAACAGGCTCGCCAGCGCCGCGCTCATCAGGTTGGCGAGGCTCCCGGCGGCAAGCGCCTTGAGACCCAGCTTGGCGATCACCGGACGCTGGTTGGGCGCAAGCCCGCCGGTCACCGCCATCTGGATCGCGATCGAGGAAAAATTCGCAAAGCCGCAAAGGGCGAAGGTCACGATCGCGCGGCTGCGCTCGGTCAGTTGGCCATCGGTCATCGCGCCCAGATCGATGAAGGCGACGAATTCGTTGAGCACGATCTTGGTGCCGAACAGCCCACCGGCGATCTGCGCCTGCTCCCAGTCGGCGATCCCGATCAGGAACATGACCGGCGCGAACACATAGCCGAGCAGCTTCTGGAAGCTGATCCCGGCCAGCCAGGTCGCCGCCGCGGGCGGCAGCGGCGCGCCGATCTGGTCGGCAAGGCTCACGATCCCGCCGCCGATCCCGGCGAGCATCCCGTTGGCCAGCGCGACGAGCGCGACGAACACCATCACCATCGCCCCGACCGCCACCGCGAGCTTGACCCCGGTCTGGGTGCCCTGCGCGGCGGCTTCGATGATGTTGGCAGGGCGCTGGCCCGCCTCGAAGGTTTCTGCCGCGGTGACTTCCTCGGCCTTGCCGGTCTCGGTGAGCGCGGCCGGGCCGAGCGCACTGATGCGCGCCTGTGGCAGTTCGATCTCCTGCCCGTTTTCGTCATACATCACCACCCGGGTCGCTTCGGCCAGCGCATTGGCCTTGCCCCGCACCCGTTGCACCGCGGCGGTGGCGATGCCGAGATCGCGGCCTTCGGCCAAGGGGGCATCGTCGGGCATGATGATCTTGGCCATCAGGATCCCGCCCGGCGCCGACATGAAGGCCGCCGCCAGCAGGAAGGGCACGGCCTGTTCGCCGATGAAGCTGGCATAGGCGGCAAGAATCGTTCCCGCCACGCCGGCCATGCCCACCGCCATCAGCGTGAACAGCCGCGCGGGCGGGAGCGCGGCGAGATAGGGCCGCACCACCAGCGGACTTTCCGACTGGCCGACGAAGATGTTGGCCGCTGCACCCAGCGCCTCGACCTTGCTGATGCCGGTGAACCAGCCGATCGCCCCGCCCACCCAGCGCACCAGCCGCTGCATGATGCCGAGGTGATAGAGGATCGAGACGATCGCGGCGAAGAACACGATCACCGGCAGCGCGGCGATAACGAAAGTGTTGGCGAAGGGATTGCTCTCCATCGGCCCGAACACCGCGGTGATCCCGATCTTGGAGAAATCGAGCAGCGCGATCACCCCGCCCGACAGGCCGCCGATCACCGCCACGCCGATATCGGTGCGCAGCACCACCAGCGCGGTGAAGGCCTGCAGCGCAAAGGCCGAGCCGACCACCCTGAGATTGATCCGGCGCTTCGCGGAGGACAGCGCGAAGGCGATGGCCAGTATGGCGATGACCCCTGCAAGGCTCAGCAGGATGGGCGTGATACTCTCGTTCACGGCAGCGGATGCCCTTCGACTGTGAGGAAGCGATGTGACCCTTGTTGCCCACCAGAGCACCTGCCCCCGCGTGCAGTGCCGAGGGGTGGCAGTTTGCGCGGCGAGTTGCAAGTCGGCATGCAAAGGGCCTGTGCGACATTGTGGTGACAGCCGTGCGCCAGACGCTTTTCATTTGCCCGCGCGCTGGGTAGCAGCTTGCTGCATGAACGATCCCCCGCCCGCCGCCGCTCCCTTCGCCGTGACCACGCCGCGGGGTCTTTCCATGCCGCTGGCGATGTTCGTCTACACGCTGCTTTATGGCGGAATGACGGTGCTGGCAGGGGTGCTCGCCTTCAAGCAGGTGCAGCTGTGGCCGACAAGCCTTGCGGTGGAGAGCGGGATCTTCCCCTTCCTCCTCCTCGTGGTGATTTCAAGTACGCTGTCGCAGCTCTACGGGCGCGAGGCGGCCAAGCGGATCGTGTGGTGGGGCTTCCTGCCGCTGGGCCTCTCGGCGCTGCTGATGCAGCTGGTGCTGGCCCTGCCAGCCTCGCCGGAGATGATCGCCTTCCGCCCGGATGATCTCGCCGCCTTCGAACGCGTGCACCAGTCGACCTGGCGGGTGTGGATGGCAGGCCCGGCCTCCTACATCGTCTCGCTCTTGCTCAATATCTGGATCTTCGACCGGCTGCGCGGCAGAGGAGAAGGGGAAGGCACGCTGGGCCTGATGATCCGCGGCGCGATTGCCTCGGCGCTCAGTCAGGCGGTGGACTCGGTGATCTTCATTACCCTCGCCTTCTACGGCGAGTTCGACATCACCGACCTGATGATCGGGCAGGTGCTGGCCAAGGTGTTCCTCAGCGTGGTGCTGGTGCCCCTGCTCATCACCTTTGGCGTGCGCACTGCGCGCTGGCTGGATGGACGGGCAGGCTGAAGCGGGCTTTCCCGCGCGGGCCCGATCGGCTATCCTGCCTAGCGTAACGGGGGGAGGAAAAGATATGAAATCCGGTCTTATCGTCGCGGCCGCGACAGTCCTCGCGCTGACCGGCTGTAACCAGAAGGTCGGCGGCCCGGGTGCGAGCACCTATTACGATTGCGGCAATGGCACGCGGCTCAAGGTCGACTATGTCGATGCGGGCAGCGTCATAGTGCAGATGAACGACAACCCGCCTGTCACCATCCCCGCCGACAAGTCCGCCTCGGGCGCGAAATACACCAGCGCCACGCACCAGTTCTGGAACAAGGGCGAGGAGGCGATGTGGACGGTCGGCCGGATGATGCCGATGGCTTGCGCGAAGGTCGCCGTCCCGCGCGGCATGTAAGGCCGGGCCGCTTCCTCATTGCAATCACCCCTTGTGCTCCGACGGTTCAGCGCGGCCTAACTTGCCCCCCGTGGTGCTTGCGGCCACCTTCGGCCACGCTGGCGCGGGGCTGCGACCAAACGCGCTTGAAAGACCGCTGTCCCGGATGCGCCTGAGGTGGCAGGATCGCAAGCGTGATCCGCCCTGCTCGCCCGCTTTGCCGCTCTCAGGATGCACCTTTCCCGGCGGCAGGCCTGCATGTTTCGGGCCAGTGCCGCATGTGCCTCCGGCACGGTTGACTGCCGAGTTGACTGCCAAGGCAGGCGCGCTCGCAGACGCAATCCGCCTAATCCAGCATCCGCTGCATGATCGCGCGCAGCTCGGCGCCCATGTCGGGGCGCGCCAGCGCGATCGCCAGCGTTGCCTCGACAAAGCCGACCTTGCTGCCGCAGTCGTAGCGCGCGCCGTCAAAGGTGACGGCGTGGAACGGCTGGGTGCCGATCATCTGCGCCATCGCGTCGGTCAGCTGGATCTCGCCGCCCGCGCCCCGGCCCTGATTTTCCAGCACCCGCATCACCTCGGGCTGAAGGATGTAGCGGCCCGAGATGATCTTGTTCGATGGCGCTGAGCAAACCGGCGGCTTCTCGACCAGCCCCCTCACCTCGATCAAGTTCCCACGCGTCTCGCCCGGGTCGATCACGCCATAGGACGAAACCTGCTCCATCGGCACCTCGAGCACCGAGATGAGGTTGCCGCCGACTTGCGCGTAGGCCTCCACCATCTGCTTCATGCAGCCGGTGCCGCCCTCGCGCGCAACCATCAACTCATCGGGCAGGAAGATCGCGAAAGGCTCGTCACCGACGATCGCTCGGGCGCACCAGATCGCATGGCCAAGGCCCAGCGGCACCTGCTGGCGCACCGCGATTACATCGCCTGGGGTCGCCCGGGTGCATTCGAGCACCGACAGGTCCTTGCCGCGCTCGGACATGGTCATTTCCAGCTCGAAGGCGATGTCGAAATGCTCGACGATCCCGGTCTTGCCGCGCCCGGTGACGAAGATCATCTGCTCGATCCCCGCCTCGCGCGCCTCGTCGACCGCGTACTGGATCAGCGGTCGATCAACCACCGGCAGCAGCTCCTTGGGGACAACCTTGGTGGCCGGGAGAAACCGGGTGCCCAGCCCGGCAACGGGAAACACGGCTTTACGGATCGGCTTGGGAGACATTTTGCGCCTTTGCTTGCTCAGATCAGAACGTCGACCGACCGCGGGTTCGCTTGCCGCCGTGCCGCGAGCGCAGGGCAAGGTCAATCATTGATCGCGCTCTATCGGCTGCGTGTTGCGCGAAAGGCACTTTTCGCTAAGGCGTGAGCCATGGACAAACTCATCATCCGCGGCGGCAACCGCCTTTCCGGCTCGATCCCGATTTCCGGCGCCAAGAACGCCGCGCTCACGCTGATACCCTGCGCGCTGCTGACCGAGGAGCCGCTGACCCTGCGCAACCTGCCGCGGCTGGCGGATATCGACGGCTTCCAGCACCTGATGAACCAGTTCGGGGTGACAACGGTGATTCAGGGCACGCGCCCTGAGGATTTCGGCCGGGTGATGAGCTTGGAGGCGCCCCGGATCACCTCGACCATCGCGCCCTATGATCTGGTGCGCAAGATGCGGGCGAGCATTCTCGTGCTTGGGCCCATGCTGGCCCGCGCGGGCGAGGCGACGGTTTCGATGCCCGGCGGCTGCGCGATCGGCAACCGCCCGATCGATCTGCATCTGAAGGCGCTCGAAGCCTTCGGCGCAAGGATCGAGCTGGCGGCGGGCTACGTCAAGGCCACCCAGCCCGATGGCGGACTGCCCGGAGGCGATTTCGACTTCCCGGTGGTGAGCGTCGGGGCGACCGAAAACGCGCTGATGGCAGCGGTGCTGGCGAAAGGCACCAGCCGGCTGTTCAATGCCGCGCGCGAGCCCGAGATCGTCGACCTGTGCAACATGCTGGTGGCGATGGGCGCAGAGATCGAGGGCATCGGCACGTCCAACCTCACCATCCACGGCGTGAAGCGCCTGCACGGCGCGACCTACCGTGTCATGCCCGACCGGATCGAGGCCGGCTCCTACGCCTGTGCCGCAGCGATCACCACCGGCGAAGTGCGGCTGGAAGGCGCGCGCGCCGACGAGATGATGGCGACGATCCACGCGCTCCAGGCGATTGGCTGCGACGTGTCATGGGATGCCAAGAGCGTCACCGTCGGGGCGAGCGGCCCGCTCAAGGCCACCAACCTCACCACCGCGCCCTATCCCGGCCTCGCCACCGACATGCAGGCGCAGCTCATGGCGCTGCTGTGCAGGGCGCAAGGCACCAGCGTGCTGAAAGAAACGATCTTCGAGAACCGCTTCATGCACGTGCCCGAACTGGCGCGCATGGGCGCGGACATCACCACTCAGGGCCGCACCGCGATCGTCAAGGGTGTTGACCGCCTCACCGGCGCCGAAGTGATGGCGACCGACCTGCGCGCCTCGATGAGCCTCGTCATCGCTGCGCTGGCGGCCGAGGGCGAAACGACCGTGCGCCGGCTCTATCACCTCGATCGCGGTTACGAGCGGCTGGAGGAGAAGCTCCAGCTGGTCGGCGCGGATATCGAGCGGGTGGACGACTAGGCGCGTCTGCGGTTCGCGAAGCGCGCCGGTCGAACTTGACAGAAGCTAGCTCCGGAACGGAAGCGGACGTTCCGTTTCTGGCGGCGATCTGCATGCGCTGCCTACGAGCGCAAGTGGGTGGCAGGCTGCCTTAACTCTTTAGGTTAATACACCTTCCCAGCTGAGGCCAGGTGAGTTAGGGATTACCTTGCCTTGGTTAGGCAGGGGGAAGATATGGCAATGAAAAAATGGGCTATAGTCGCTATCGCTGCCATTTTACTGGCGTTTCTTCTTTTCCGCCTAAAAGAGCCAGATTTTCCAAGCCTTCTAGGAAAGGAGGATGTTCCGGAGGAAGGAATACCGGCTGACGTTGACTTTCCTGTAGCTGTAGAGGTTAAGGGCGGAATGCTTGAAGTTGCTTACGTGACCGGCAGAAAAGTCTTCCCAAAATCTCAAGATCCTGAAATACTTGGGAAATCAGTTTCATATTGTCGAGAGAAGGCAAGTTGGATAGCTCCCTATAAGATCACTTATCGCTTACGATTGGGAGAGCGGTGGCCTATTCGTTATCGTAATGGCACCTTGATCGCACGCGTGCCCGAACTAGAACCTTCACTTCCTGTAGCGATAGATTCCAAAGGCTTAACCGAGGGGGCTGGCGAAAGTTGTTGGTTTTTTCCGGATTTGGGGACCCGCCAAAAGGCTCTCAAATCGATCAGTCCCGCGTTGGCTCGTATTGCCAATAGTAGCAAAACAAAAGATTTTGCTAGAGAGAAAGCTAGAAAGACTGTAACTCAATTTCTTCGGACTTGGGCGTTCAATCAAGATCAATACTCAGAAATCAGTCCTGATACCAAGATCGTTGTAATCTTTCCTGGCGAGTGATTCATTTTGAACCATTCATGAATTGATAAAGGTCCGCTTGTGGCTCGAGAGCCGAAGGCCCGCGTCGCGCGAGCTTTGGGCAAAAGCAGACCTTCCCCTCAGCGCGGAAGTTCGGATACCCCCATCAGCGCTTCATCCACGCTGCGCGCGCATTGGCGGCCTTCGCGGATTGCCCAGACGACAAGGCTCTGCCCGCGCCGCATGTCGCCGCAGGCGAAGACGCCGGGCACGCTGGTGGCATAGCGCGTCGTGTCGGCATCGACGTTGCCGCGCGCATCGAGCGCCACGCCCGCCTGTTCGAGCAGCCCGGCCTTCTTCGGCCCGACAAAGCCCATCGCGAGCAGGATCAGATCGGCCGGAAGGGTGAACGCGCTGCCGGCGATTTCGTGCATCTGTCCGCCCTGCCACGCGACTCGGACACATTCGAGACCGGTCACGGTCTCGCCGTCGCCGAGCACGCGCTTGGCCAGCACCGCCCAGTCGCGCTCGACGCCTTCCTCATGGCTCGACGAGGTGCGCAGTTTCAGCGGCCAGTCGGGCCAGGTCAGCGCCTTGTCTTCCTTCTCGGGCGGTTTGGGCATGATCTCGAGCTGGGTGACGCTCTTGGCGCCCTGCCGGTTCGCGGTGCCGACACAATCGCTGCCGGTGTCCCCACCGCCGATCACCACCACGTGCTTGCCGGTGGCGAGCAGCGACCCGCGCGGCGCGGCGCGCAATTCGTCATCACCGGCGACCCGCTTGTTCTGCTGGGTGAGGAATTCCATCGCCAGCCGCACCCCCGGCATCTCCGCCCCGGGGATCTGCAGCTGGCGCGCATCTTCCGCACCGCCCGCCAGCACCACCGCGTCGAAATTCTCCTGCAGCGATGCAAAGGAGATGTCGACCCCGACTTCCTTGGAGGTTTTGAAGGTCACCCCTTCCGCCTCCATCTGCACGCAGCGGCGGTTGATGAGGTGCTTTTCCATCTTGAAGTCGGGGATGCCGTAGCGCAGCAGCCCGCCGACACGGTCGGCCTTCTCGAACACGGTGACCGAATGGCCCGCACGCGCCAGCTGCTGGGCGCAGGCCAGCCCCGCCGGGCCGGAGCCGACGATGGCAACTGACTTGCCGGTCTTCTTCTCGGGCAGCTTCGGCGTGATCCAGCCTTCCTTCCACCCGCGATCGACAATCGCACATTCGATCGACTTGATGGTGACCGGCTGGTCGATGATGTTCAACGTGCACGCTGCCTCGCACGGGGCGGGACAGATGCGGCCGGTGAATTCCGGGAAGTTGTTGGTGGAATGGAGCATGTCGAGCGCACGCTTCCAGTCCGCCTCGTAGACGAGATGGTTCCAGTCCGGGATCAGGTTGTTCACCGGACAGCCGTTGTGGCAGTAGGGAATACCGCAATTCATGCAGCGCGAGGCTTGCCCCGTCAGCGTCGCATCATCCGGTTGAATGACGAATTCGCGATAATTCTTCAGGCGTTCCTTGGGATCGAGATAGTCCCGCTCGCGGCGGTCCAGCTCGAGAAATCCGGTTTCCTTGCCCATGTCTGTCGTCTCGTTCCTGAATCTCTATTCCGCGGCGACGCTGGCGGCTTCGTTGCGTTCCGTCTCGAGCTTCTTGAGCGCCCTGGCATAGTCGCGCGGCATGACCTTGACGAAGCGGGTCAGCGCCGTCTCCCAGTCGGCCAGCAGCGCGCCCGCGAGCTTGCTGCCGGTGTGGAGCTGGTGCCGCTCGACGAGGATGCGCAGCCGCTCGGCATCGTGGCGCAGCATGTCGCCCATGCCGAAATCATTGACCGAGCGCGGGCGCTGAGCCGGGCGGCCCGTTCCTTCCTCGGCATCCGGGGTGGAGGAAACCGGCAACAGATCGACCTGCGCATGATTGACGAGGTCCTTGAACGTCCCCTCGGGATCATAGACATAGGCGACCCCGCCGCTCATGCCGGCAGCGAAGTTGCGCCCGGTCTTGCCCAGCACCACCACCACGCCGCCAGTCATGTATTCGCAGCCGTGATCCCCGGTGCCCTCGACCACCGCGATCGCGCCCGAGTTGCGCACCGCGAAACGCTCGCCGGCGACGCCGTTGAAATAGGCCTCGCCCGCAATCGCGCCGTAAAGCACGGTGTTGCCAACGATGATGTTCTCGTTCGAGGCGCGCGGCGCGGACTCCGGCTGGCGCACAATGATCCGCCCGCCCGACAGGCCCTTGCCGACATAGTCGTTGGCATCGCCGACCAGATCGAGCGTCACCCCATGGGCCAACCACGCACCGAAGCTCTGGCCGGCAACCCCGGTGAAGTTGATGCGGATGGTGTCGATCGGCAACCCCTCATGGCCGTAGATCCTGGCGATCTCGCCCGAGAGCATCGCGCCCACCGTGCGGTTGACGTTGCGGATCTCGTAGGCGAGCTGCACCGGCTGCCGGGTGTCGATGGCGGTGCGGCAATCGGCGATGAGCCGGTTGTCGAGCGCGGCTTCGAGCCCGTGATCCTGCGTGCTGGTCTGGCGCAGCGATGCCCCCGCCTTGAGCGGCACCTGGTGGAGGATGCGCGACAGATCGACGCCGCGCGCCTTCCAGTGGCGCTCCATCCGGCGGCTGTCGAGCCGATCGACCCGGCCAACCATCTCGGCGACGGTGCGAAAGCCCATCTCGGCCATGATCTGGCGCAGTTCCTCGGCGACGAAGAAGAAGTAGTTGATGACATGCTCGGGTTGGCCGGTGAAGCGCGCACGCAGCACCGGATCCTGCGTGGCGACACCGACCGGGCAGGTGTTGAGGTGACACTTGCGCATCATGATGCACCCGGCCGCAATCAGCGGCGCGGTGGCAAAGCCGAATTCGTCCGCGCCCAGCAGCGCACCGATGGCCACGTCGCGGCCCGTGCGCAGGCCGCCATCGACCTGCACCGCGATGCGCGCGCGCAGGTCGTTGAGCAGCAAGGTCTGCTGGGTTTCGGCAAGGCCGATCTCCCACGGCGAGCCGGCATGGGTCAGCGAGGTCAGCGGCGAGGCGCCGGTTCCGCCGTCATAGCCAGCGATGGTGACATGGTCTGCGCGCGCCTTTGACACCCCCGCGGCGACCGTGCCGACACCCACTTCGGACACCAGCTTGACCGAAATCCGCGCTTCGGGGTTCACGTTCTTCAGGTCGTGGATCAGCTGCGCAAGATCCTCGATCGAATAGATGTCGTGGTGCGGCGGCGGCGAGATGAGGCCAACGCCGGGGGTCGAATGGCGCACCGCGCCGATCCGCTTGTCGACCTTGTGCCCAGGCAGCTGCCCGCCCTCGCCCGGCTTGGCGCCCTGCGCCATCTTGATCTGGATGTCGTCCGCATTGACAAGGTATTCGGTTGTCACCCCGAACCTGCCGCTCGCGACCTGCTTGATCCGGCTGCGCATCGAATCGCCATTGGGAAGCGGCTTGAAGCGGAACGGCTCCTCCCCGCCCTCACCCGTGTTCGAGCGCCCGCCGATGCGGTTCATCGCGATCGCCATGGTCGAATGGGCTTCGTGACTGATCGACCCCAGGCTCATCGCGCCGGTCGAGAAGCGCTTCACGATCTCGCTCGCAGGTTCGACCTCCTCGAGCGGGATCGGCTTGTCGGCCTTCTTGAACTCGAGCAATCCGCGGATCGTCAGCAAGCGTTCCGACTGCTCGTTGATCGACCTGGCGAACTCCGCGTAGTTCTTGGGATCATTGCCGCGCACCGCGTGCTGCAAGGCGGCGACGTTCTGCGGTGTCCAAGCGTGCTCCTCGCCGCGCAGGCGGAATTGATAGATACCGCCGACATCGAGCATCCCGTCATAAAGCGGGTTGTCACCGTAGGCCTGGCGGTGGCGGCGCAGCGCTTCCTCGGCGACTTCGGTCAGGCCGATGCCTTCGATGGTGGTGGCGGTGCCCGTGAAGTACTGTTGGACGAAGGCGGACGATAGCCCGACCGCGTCGAAGATCTGCGCGCCGCAATAGGACTGGTAGGTCGAGATGCCCATCTTGGACATCACCTTGCGGATGCCCTTGCCCACGCCCTTGATGAAGTTCTGCTGCACCTTGGCGGGGCTGAGATCAGGGTGGCGCTTGGCGCGCAGGGCCTCGATCGTCTCGAAGGCGAGATAGGGGTTGATCGCTTCCGCGCCGTAACCCGCGAGCACACAGAAGTGATGCACCTCGCGCGCCTCGCCGGTTTCGACCACGAGGCCGGTCTGCATCCGCAGGCCCTGCCGCACGAGGTGGTGGTGGACGGCAGCGGTCGCCAGCAGCGCCGGCATGGGGACGCGGGTCTCGCTCTGGCCACGGTCGGACAGGACCAGGATGTTGTGATCCTGCAGCACCGCCTCGGTGGCGGCCCAGCACATTTCCTTGATCGCCAGGGCTATGCCCTCGGCCCCGCTCGAAGCGTCCCAGGTGATGTCGATGGTGGCGCAGCGGAACGCGCCGTCGAGCGCCTCTTCCACCGAGCGAATCTTGGCGAGATCCTCGTTGGTGAGGATCGGCTGATCGACTTCGAGCCGCTTGTGCGTCCCGGCATCGCGGCCCAGAAGGTTGGGGCGCGGGCCGATCATCGAGGTGAGGCTCATCACCAGCTCTTCGCGGATCGGATCGATCGGCGGGTTGGTAACCTGCGCGAAGTTCTGCTTGAAATAATCATAAAGCAGCCGCGGGCGGTTGCTCAGCACCGCAAGCGGCGTGTCGGTGCCCATCGAACCGACCGGATCGTCGCCCTCCAGCGCCATCGGTTCGAGGAAGCGGGAAATATCCTCCTGAGTATAGCCGAAGGCCTGCTGGCGCTGGAGCAGCGTGCCTTCTTCCGCGGGGATCGCGGCCAGTTCGGGCACCACGTCGGTGATGTCGGTGAGCTTGTACTGCGCCTGCTTGAGCCATTCGGCATAGGGTTCGGCCCTGGCGAGATCGGCCTTGAGCTCGTCATCCTCGATGATGCGGCCCTGTTCGAGGTCGATCAGCAGCATCTTGCCAGGCTGGAGCCGCCACTTGCGCACGATGTCATCCTCGGCAAACGGCAGCACGCCGCTTTCCGAAGCGAGGCAGACGATGTCGTCCTTGGTCACGCAGAAACGCGCGGGCCGCAAGCCGTTGCGATCAAGCGTCGCGCCGATCTGGCGGCCATCGGTGAAGCACACCGCCGCCGGGCCGTCCCACGGTTCCATCAGCGCGGCGTGATATTCGTAGAAGGCGCGGCGGTCTGGGTCCATCAAGGGGTTGCCGGCCCAGGCTTCCGGGATCAGCATCATCATCGCATGGGCCAGCGAATATCCGCCCGCGATCAACAATTCGAGCGCGTTGTCGAGGCAGGCGGTGTCCGATTGCCCATGCGGGATGATCGGCCACATCTTGTCGAGATCGGGGCCGAGCAGATCGCTTTCCATCGTCCGGCGGCGCGCATTCATCCAGTTGACGTTGCCGCGCACCGTGTTGATCTCGCCATTGTGGGCGATGAAGCGAAAAGGGTGGGCAAGCCGCCAGCTGGGGAAGGTGTTGGTCGAGAAACGCTGGTGCACTAGGCCCAAGGCCGAAACACATTCGGGATCGCGCAGATCGTCGTAGAAGCTGCCCACCTGCGTCGCCAGCAGCAGGCCCTTGTACACGAGCGTGCGGGTCGAAAAGCTGGGGATGTAGGTCTCGGTCACGCCGGGCAGGCCGTGCCTTTCGGCCAACTGCGCGAGCGGGTTCTGCACCTGCTTGCGGATGGTGAGGATCTTGCGTTCGAAGGCATCCTGATCGGCGCAGTTTTCCCCGCGCGCGATCACTGCCATCTCGATCACCGGCATCGAAGCGATCACCGCCGCGCCAAGCCCGTCCTTGGTGGTCGGCACCGCGCGCCAGCCGATGAAGCGCTGGCCTTCCTTGGCGGTGAAGGTCTCCATCCGCGCCTTGACGAAGGCGCGCGCTGCCTCGTCCTGCGGCAGGAAGCACATCGCCACGGCATATTCGCCCGGGGGCGGCAAGTCATGGCCATTGCCCTGCGCCCAGCGACGGATCAGCGGATCGGGAATCTGGATGAGAATCCCCGCGCCATCGCCCAGCAGCGGATCGGCCCCCACCGCGCCGCGGTGATCGAGCTTTTCGAGAATCTCCAGCGCCTGCGTGATGATCGCGTGGCTCTTGGCGCCCTTGATATGCGCGACCATGCCGACGCCGCAGGCATCGTGTTCGTTACGGGGGTCATAAAGACCCTGGGAGACGGGGTATCCCATGGCAAAAGTCCGATCTGTCAGATGCCGACAGGCGCATTGTGGCAGTTGCGGGCCTAACGGGCGCATGGCGACGATTGTTCCGGGCAAGGGTCAGCGCAGGCGGCCTGCCTTCCCCGGTTTCGGGCCCCTCATGCCGACAGGAAGAGGTTTTGGCAATGGCCTTGCGTGAAGTATTATTTCTCGCAGACCTATTCAGACTATCAATAGATTGCGCTCACCGCATCATACGCGGCCAAGGGCTTGCAGGATTTGCGGGAATCAGTGCCGCCTCAGGCGGCCCCGCGCAGTTCCCGCAGGCGCGTCAGCGCCGCGCGCAGCGGCTCGCTATGCACCGGTGCGCCAGCCTCCGGCCCGAAGGCAGCGAGCGCCCTGAGCGCTTCGGCCAGCGCGGCATCGCGGCGGGCCTGATCGGCGCGGTGGTCGCTCGCGCCCGGCCCGATGGACTGGTGTTCCTGGAGCGCGGCGGCAAACCGCTCGACCATCTGCACGAGGCTCAATTCGCTGGTCGGCACCGCGCGCAGACGTGCGATCGCACTCGCGCCGAGCGGGTGCGGAGCGGGTGTCGCGGCGCGCGCGTCCGGCCCGGCCACCGCTTCCGGAACGTCGGCAGCAGCGGCCACCTCAGCCCCGGCCTGCGGCGCAGCGACAGCTGCGCGGCCAGCCTCGCGATCGCTGCGGTCTTCCACCCACACCGCGTTGCGGCCCGGCAGGGCGGCGAATGCGGCGAGATCGAGCTCGAGCGGCGGTGGCGGGATTTCCCCGCTCACCCTGGTTTCGGCTTCTGCTTCGGCCTCGGCTTCGGCTGCAAATGCAGGCTTCAGCTCGGAAAAGGGCACGGCCTCGATCGGATCATCGAGACAGCGGCTGCCGAGGTCGTTGGCCGGATCGATGGTCTGCACGCGGTGCAGCGGCGTCGCTGCGAGCGAGGTCGTGTCCTTCACCCGGCGCGATGTGCGGCGGGTGATCAGACCGGCGATGGCCAGCATCGCCCCTCCTAGGACCAGCGCGGCAAGCGCGGCGAGCGCCAAGGGCGCTTTGGCTCCGATCGCGGCCAGTCGGGCCTGGGCGGCCGCTTCGAGCAGCAGATTGCGCGGCAAGACCAGCACCACCAGACCGCCGAGCGCGGCGCCCCACAGGCCGAGTACCGCGCCGAACAGCGGATGCAGCGCCAGAGGACGGCGAAGCGGCTTGCTGCCTGCCGCGCTGTTCGCCGGTTTGCCTCGCCCACGTCCCATGCGCCGCCTCATCCTGCCTTGCGTCGTTGCTGGCGGGCTAGCAAGAGATGGTAAACAGAGAGATAATCACGCGCATTTGCTGCCCAGTCGTGGTGGGCGCGCACGTGCGCGACGGCGCGGTCCCTGATCGCCTCCCATTGATCCTGTGCATCGATCAGCCGGGCGAGCGCGGCGGCGCAGGCGGCGGGATCGTCTGGCGCGAACAGCGTGCCGGTTTCACCGTCGGTGATCAGCTCGCGGTGTCCGCCGACGCTCGATGCGGCCACCAGGCGGCGCTGCGCCATCGCTTCGAGTGGCTTGAGGGGCGTGACCAGATCGGTAAGGCGCTGGGCCTTGCGCGGATAGGCAAGCACGTCGATCAGCGAATAGTAGCGTTCGACCTGTGCGTGCGGCACGCGGCCGGCGAAAATCACCGCCTCGGGCTCGGGCAGCGCGGCAGCCGCCGCGCGCCAGGCTGCGTCCATCGGCCCGGCACCCACCAGCAGCAGCCGCGCGCCGGGGTGCGTTTTCCGCAAGCGCGGCATCGCGGCAATCAGATCATCGACGCCTTCATAGGCGTAAAAGCTGCCGATATAGCCGATCACCGGCGCGCCGCCGGTGAGACCGAGATCGCGCGCCAGGTTTTCGTCCCGGCGCACCGGCGCGCCGAACAGCTCCAGATCGACCCCGTTGGGCATGACCGCGATTGCCTCGGCCGGGATGCCGCGTGCGACCAGATCCGCCTTGAGCCCGTGACAGATGGTGAACACCGCGTCGGCCTGCTTCACCACCTGCGTTTCCAGCGCGCGGGTGAGGCGATATTTGAGGCTGCCCTCGGTGCCCGAAAGGTTGCCGACCGCCGCGTCTTCCCAGAAGGCGCGGATTTCATAGACGAAGGGGATGCCCAGCGCGCGCGCCGCGCGGCTTGCCGCCACGCCGCAAAGGGCGGGCGAATGGGCGTGGATGATGTCGGGCCGCCAGTCCCGCGCGACGCGATGGATCGCCGCGTCGAGCGCCTCGATCTCGCCCAGTTCGCGCAAGGGCGGCGGGCCTGCCGGAGTGCCGGGGGTGCGGTGGAAGTCGAGCCCTTCAGCGTGCTCGGGCGACTGGCCGGGCGCGGCTTGGCGATTGTGCCGCTGGCCGGTGATCCCGCGCACGTCCAGCCCGTGGCCCTGCTGCGCCTTCATGATCGCGCGGGTGCGGAAGGTGTAGCCGGAGTGCAGCGGCAGCGAATGGTCGAGAACATGAAGCACGCGGATCATGGCCCTAAGCCCTAGCGCGGGTGTGCTTAACGCCGCGTCAACTCGACAGGCGTAAAGCTGCCTGACCGTCCACCCCCGGAGGCGCATGGGATGATCGACTATTTCGCGCTCGCGCTTGGCCATGGCCTGATGGCCATCGCGCTGCTGCGTCTGGTGCTGCGCGCCGATCTCGATGCCGATCCGCTGATCGGGCAACTCAAGAAGGACATCGCCGACAACCGCATGGCGGCCAGCACTTCCGGGCGCAACGCCGCACGGCGCGCACGTGCGAAGGCGGCGGAACGCGGGGCAGGTGTCAGTCCTGGCGTTCTCGGCGCGGACAGGCGGGCCAGCCGCAGGCCGACGCGGTAGCGCGACGAAGATGCGCGATCTCGCCTTCCTCGCCTTCATCGGCTATATCCTGCTGCTGGGATTGAAGCGGCCGTTCCTATGGGTGCTGCTCTATGTCTATATCGACATCCTCGCGCCGCAGCGGATCGGCTATTCGCTCATCACCAGCCTGCCGGTTTCGCTGATCGCCTTTGCCGCAGCCTTCGGCGGTTGGCTGGTGCTCGATCGCAAGGAGGGCGTTCGATTCTCGGTCCGGCAGGGGCTGATGCTGGCGCTGCTGCTCTATTGCTGGTGGACCACCGGCCGCGCCGATTTCCCGCTCGATGCCGCGACCAAATGGGATTGGGTGTGGAAGGCGCTGCTGTTCGCGATCTTCCTGCCCTTCACCCTCACCACCCGCGTCCGGATCGAGGCGCTGGCGCTGATGCTGGTGCTGACCATCGCCACCATTGTGATCGGAACGGGAATGAAGACGATCTTCGGCGGCGGCGGCTACCAGAACCTCAAATTCTTCGTGAACGACAACAGCGGGATCTATGAAAGCTCGACCCTCGCGACGGTGGCGATCGGGCTGATCCCGCTGATCTGGTGGTTCACCCGCCACGGCACGGTATTCCGCCCGCACTGGCTGGTGACGGGTTTCGCCATCGCGCTCACCTTCGCCTGCCTGCTGGTGCCTATCGGCACCGAGGCGCGCACCGGGCTGTTGTGCATCGCTGCGCTCGGCATCCTGCTGCTGCGCTATACCAGAAGGCGCCTGCTGTTCCTCGCCGGGGCGGGCGTGCTGGGGCTGTCGGCGCTGCCGTTTCTGCCGCAGTCCTATTACGAGCGCATGGCAACCCTGGCCGAACCGGGGGGCGACGAAAGCGCTTCGACCCGCGTGGCGGTGTGGAAATGGACGCTCGATTACGTTGCCGCAAAGCCCTTCGGCGGCGGGTTCGACGCCTATCGCTCGAACCGCTTCACCTATGTGATGCCGGTCAAGCAGGTCGCGGGAAACACCACCACGGTCACTTACCAGCCGGTCGAGGACAGGGGCCGCGCCTTCCATTCCGCCTTCTTCGAGCTGCTGGGCGAACAGGGCTGGCCGGGGCTGGCGATCTGGCTGGTGCTGCACGGACTCGGCCTCATCCAGATGGAGCGCATCTATCGCCGCTGGAAGGGGGTCGAGGCCGAGGCAGAGGCGTGGATCGCGCCCTTTGCCGCAGCCCTGCAGATGGGCGCGCTGGTCTATCTCGTGGGTGCGACCTTCCAGGGGATCGGCTACCAGCCGGTGATGCTGATGCTGGTGGGGCTGCAAACCGGGCTGGCCACCTATTGTGCACGGATCGATTCGGCCCGCGCGCTGCACCGGCGCAGCGCGGCGCGGCGCGCGGCTGTCGACGACAAGCTCCGCGGTGCCGTAGCGGCATAGCCGAGCGTGTTGCACTGGCCCTGTTGTTGCGCCATGACGCCAGCGCACAAAGCGCGCGGCGGGCACGGGATCTCGCCGTCGCAGCACGAGGAGGAGCCGCATGAGTCCGCAAGAGATCGCCGCCAAGGTCGGCGAGCATTTCGCCACCAGCGAATGGGTCGAGATGAGCCAGGAGCGCATCAACCAGTTCGCCGATGCGACCGGTGACCACCAGTTCATCCACGTCAACCCAGAGATGGCCAAGATGACCCCGTTCGGCGGGACCATCGCCCACGGCTTCCTGACGCTGTCGATGATCCCCTACCTCAGCGCGAACAGCGACATGCCGCGCCTCGACGGGATCAAGATGGCCGTCAACTATGGCGGGAACAAGACCCGCTTCATCGCCCCTGTCCGCTCGGGCAAGCGCATCCGCGGCCATTGGAAGCTGCTCGAAATGGTCGAAAAGCGCCCCGGCCAGTGGCAACAGACCGTCGAAATCACGATCGAGATCGAGGGCGAGGACAAGCCCGCCCTGATCTGCGAATGGATGACGCTGTTCTTCGTCTGACACCATAGCTCTCGCCCGCGCCGCATCGGCGCTGCACCGGCAAGGCAAGCATCGAATCAAGGATACCCCAACATGGCACGTGACGCCGTTATCGTCTCCACCGCCCGCACGCCGATCGGGCGCGCTTACAAGGGCGCCTTCAACGCCACCCCCGGCGCCACGCTCGGCGCGCTGAGTCTTGCTCCGGCGATCGAACGCGCCGGCATCGAAGCCGGCGAGATCGACGACGTGGTGTGGGGCGCGGTGCTGACCCAAGGCACCCAGGCAGGCAATATCGGCCGGCAGGTCGCGCTGCGCGCGGGCTGCCCGGTGAGCGTTTCGGCCCAGACCATCGACCGCCAGTGCTCTTCGGGCCTGATGGCGATCGCCACCGCGGCCAAGCAGATCATCGTCGACAACATGGATATCGTCGTCGGCGGCGGTCAGGATTCGATCTCGATGGTGCAGACGCCGGAAATGCGCGTCGCGCCCGATCGCTCGCTGATCGCGATGCACAAGGATATCTACATGCCGATGCTGGCCACGGCGGAGACCGTCGCCAAGCGCTACAATATCAGCCGCGAGGCGCAGGACGAATACGCCTACCAGTCGCAGATGCGCACCGCCGCCGCTCAGGCCGCCGGCAAGTTCGACGACGAGATCGTGCCCGTCACCGCCACCATGCAGGTCAAGGACAAGGCAACCGGCGAAGTCAGCGAAGTCGAGGTGACCCTCACCAAGGACGAAGGCAACCGCCCCGAAACCACGCTGGAGGGCCTGCAGGCGCTCCAGCCGGTGATGGGCCCGGGCATGAACATCACCGCCGGCAATGCCTCGCAGCTGTCGGACGGTTCCTCGGCCGCGGTGCTGATGGAAGCGAAGATCGCCGAACGGCGCGGGCTTCAGCCGCTCGGCCGCTATGTCGGCATGGCAGTCGCTGGCACCGAGCCTGACGAAATGGGCATCGGCCCGGTCTTCGCGATCCCCAAGCTGCTGAAGGCCACCGGCCTCAAGATGGACGACATCGGGCTGTGGGAGCTGAACGAGGCCTTCGCGGTGCAGGTGCTTTATTGCCGCGACAAACTCGGCATTCCCAACGACATCCTCAACGTCAACGGCGGCTCGATCTCGATCGGCCACCCCTACGGCATGACCGGCGCGCGCTGCACCGGCCACGCGCTGATCGAAGGCAAGCGCCGCGGGGCGAAATATGTCGTCGTCACCATGTGCGTGGGTGGCGGCATGGGCGCGGCGGGGCTGTTCGAGGTGTTCTGATGAGTCTTTTGCGGCCTACCGCTGACGCTACTTGAGGCCGGGGCGGGTAACCAGATCAGACGGCGCGGGGGGCTTCCTCCCGCGCCGTTTTCATGTGCCGCAAGGCCGCTTTCCTACCTTGCCGTGTCGCGGCAGGGTGCGGGCATGAGCGATCCGCGCGCTCGTCCGGTGAAAACCAGCCCGTCGGGCGGTGCTGAGGCGGGTTTGCGTTTTTCGCTTCAGGACAGTATCTCCTGTGTCTCCTACAGGCGGGAAGCTGAACGAGGCGCACCGCTTTCTGCGGACTGCGCAAGATGGCGTATTCTGGCTTGCCGATCGCACTTCTAAAACCGGCCGCGCCATTTGCGAAGGAACATCCGGTGAAACAATCGCTCGTCAACCTGCTGCCCCCCGCCACGCTGGCTGCGGTGATCGCCTTCTGGGGCCTCGCGCCGCAGGCGTGGATCGAAGCGCCGTGGACCCTCATGATCGTCGGGCTTGTGGTGATTGCCTTCGTGCAGCTGCTCGAGCTGCTATGCGAACGCCACGAGGACTGGCGCATCAACCGGCGCGAGCTTGCCACCGACGTGTTCTACGTCGCCTTCGGTTACGGCGTGATCGGCTTCCTCACCGAGACGCTGATCGACGGCCCGCTGGGCGAATTGAAGCAGGCCTGGGGCATCGCCACGCCGTGGCTCGAAGCCAGCCCCTTCCTGGTGCAGGTGCTGGTGGTGCTGTTCACCTTCGAATTCGGCCAGTACTGGATGCACCGCGCGATGCATAACTGGTATCCGCTGTGGCTGATCCACGCGCCGCATCATCACGTGACGCAATTGAACGCGATGAAGGGCTTCATCGGCAATCCGATCGAGCTGTTCCTGATCAGCATCGGGGTGATTTCCCTGCTCGATGTCGATAGGAACGCGCTGTTCGCCGCGATCACCGCGGGCCTCGTGATCACCACCTATGCCCATGCCAACGTCAGGGCCGATCCCCCCATCTGGTATGGCTTCTTCCTCACCACCATCCGCAACCACAGCCTGCACCATACCGCGCTCAGCTATGAGGACACGCGCTGCAACTATGGCAACGCGGTGATCTTCTGGGATCGCGTGTTCGGCACCTACAAGGAAGGCGAAAGCGCGGTGGTGGGCCAGGACGAGCGCAGGCGGCTGTCGATCAGGGAACAGTGGCTGTTCCCGTTCATGCCGCTGTTTGAACGCGCGAAGCGGCTGGAAAGCTAGGCGCGCGGCGGGCGGGGGAAGAGCACCGGGGTGCGGGCGACATAGGCCTGCCACGCCGGATCATCGCCCCAGCGCTTCTTCGCGATGGCATCGAGCAGATTGATGCCGCTCACCTTGGTCAGCAGCAGCGCGACGAAGACCGGCGAGAACAGCACCAGCCAGTTCAGCCCCGCGAGCTGCGGCAGGGCGATCACCAGAATGCCGGCCCACAGCGTAATCTCGCCGAAATAGTTGGGATGCTGCGACCACGCCCACAGGCCGGTGGTGATGAACCTGCCGTGATTGGCCGGATCGGCCTTGAACCGGCGCTTCTGATCATCGGCGATCACCTCGAAAGCAAAGCCGATCACCCACAGGGCCGTGCCCGCCCAAAAGAAAACATCGAGCGGCCGTGGTTCGGGCGCGGTGATGATCACCAGCGCCGCCGATGCGGTGAAGATCACCCAGCAGGCCTGCAAGGTCCACGCCACCAGAAAGCGCGGCGGGTTGACCTTGATCTTCTCGAACCGCACATCGCTGCCACCGGCCGCGTGGATGCGCAAGAACAGGAAGGCGCCGAGGCGAATGGTCCAGACACCCACCATCGCGGCGACCGCGAGCGAACGGGCATCGAGCGAAGGGGCTGCGGCGCAGGCCGCCAAGATCACCGAAAGATAGGTGATCGCCCCGGTAGTGTCATAGAAGCGGTCCGACTGGAAGGCAGCCGCCGGAATGAAGGCAAGCCAGTTGACCCCGAAGGCGATCAAGGCACAGGCGAACACCGCCGGCAGGCCCGCCAGCGGCACCGAGCCGCTGCCGGCGAACCAGGCGAAGGCAAGCCCAAGGGCGCTCGCCACCAGGACCACCACCAGACTGCGCGCGGCGTGCTGGAACGACATGCTCCCGCCCCCAAGTCCGGCTATGCCAGCGCGACGTGGCGCTTGAGGTGGTGATCGACGTTGCCGAATTCCGAATCGAAGATCGTCAGGCGCTTGAAGTAATGGCCGACGGCATATTCGTCGGTGACACCGTTGCCGCCGTGGATCTGCACCGCCTCCTGACCGATCAGCCGCGCCGACTGGCCGACGCCGACCTTGGCCGCCGAGACCGCGCGCTTGCGCTCGCGCTCGTCGGCGCCGAGCCGCAAGGTCGCAAGGTAAGTCAGCGAAACCGCGGTTTCGTAGGCAGTATACATGTCGACCAAGCGATGCTGGATCACCTGGAAGCTGCCGATCGGCACGCCGAACTGCTTGCGCTGACGGCTGTATTCCACCGTCATCGCGTGGGCGACCTTCATCGCCCCGCAGGCCTCGGCGCACAGCGCGGCAATAGCCTCGTCGGTGACCAACTCGATCAGCGCCAGGCCTTCGCCTTCCGCCCCGATCAGCGCGTCCGCGCCGACCGCGACGTTCTCGAAATAGACTTCCGAAGCACGGCGGCCATCGACCGTCACATAGTCACGGGTGGTGACGCCGGGCGTGTCCTTGGCAAGAACGAACACCGACACGCCGCCGCGATCCCGCCGCGCGCCGCCGGTGCGGGCGGTGACGATGAGGTGGCCGGCCCAGGGCGCGCCGATGACGACTGCCTTGTGGCCATTGATGACATAGCCTGCCCCGTCCTTCTTCGCGGTGGTTTCAAGATCGGCATAGTCGAACCGGCCCTTAGGCTCGGCATAGGCGAAAGCGAAGACCGCGCTGCCCGAAACGATCGCGCCGATATGTTCCTCCTTCTGCGCGGCGGTGCCGGCGTGCTTGAGGAAGCCGCCGGCGCAAACCACGGTGGGGACAAAAGGCTCGACCACCAGGCCCTTGCCGAACTCCTCCATGATCACCATCGCGTCGACCGCGCCGCCGCCAAAGCCGCCGTCGGCTTCGCTGAAGGGCATCCCGAGGATGCCCAGTTCGGCCAGCTGCGCCCAGATCTCGGGCCGCCAGCCGGCTGGTGACGCGATCGCCTTGCGCCGGGTTTCCCAGTCATACTGCTCGCGCACCAGCCGCGAGAGGCCATCGCGCACCATGTCCTGTTCTTCGGTGAAGTTGAAGTCCACGTGTTCTCTCCCGTCCCGGCGGTTTACAGGCCGAGGATCATCTTGGCGATGATGTTGCGCTGGATCTCGTTCGATCCACCATAAATGCTGGTCTTGCGCATGTTGAAATAGGTCGCTGCGGCGTGGGTGGCATAGTCGGGGCCCACTGGGTGCGCGTTCGCGCCGTTGTCGTTCGACACGCCGCCCATATACGGCGCGCCGTAATGGCCGACCGCCTCCAGCGTCAGTTCGGTCAGGCGTTGCTGGATTTCGGTGCCCTTGATCTTGAGGATCGAGCTTTCCGGACCCGGCCCCTTGCCCGCCTGCTCGCCCGCCAGGGTGCGCAGTTCGGTGATTTCGAGCGCGGCAAGATCGATCTCGAGCTGGCTTATCTTGCGGGCGAAATCGAAGTCCGTGATCAGCGGCTCGCCATTGGCGATCTCCTTGGCGGCGATGGCCCTGAGCTTCTCGATGCCGCGCTTGGAACGGGCGACACCGGCAATCCCGGTGCGTTCGTGGGCGAGCAGGAACTTGGCGTAGGTCCAGCCCTTGTTCTCCTCGCCCACGAGGTTCTCGACCGGCACGCGCACATCGGTCAGCCAGGTCTCGTTGACCTCATAGCTGCCATCGAGCAGCTTGATCGGCTTCACTTCCACGCCCGGCGTCTTCATGTCGATGAGGATGAAGCTGATGCCTTCTTGCGGCTTGGCGGTGGGATCGGTGCGGCACAGGAAAAAGCCCCAGTCGGCGTGCTGGGCGAGCGTCGTCCAGGTCTTCTGGCCGTTGATGATGTAGTGATCGCCATCACGCACCGCGGTGGTCTTGAGGTTGGCAAGGTCCGAACCCGCGCCCGGCTCGGAATAGCCCTGGCACCACCACACCTCGCCGCTGCGGATGCCGGGCAGGTGCCTGGCCTTCTGCTCTTCCGAGCCGAAGGTGTAGATGACCGGCCCGACCATCGACACGCCGAAGGGCAAAGGCATGAAGGTGTTGGCGCGGGCGTTTTCTTCCGACCAGATGTAGCGCTGGGTCGGGGTCCAGCCAGTGCCGCCGTATTCCACGGGCCATGCCGGAACCGACCAGCCCTTCTTGCCCAGGATCTTGTGCCACGCGACCATTTGCTCGCGGGTCATGTCCTCGCGCATGCCGAAGTCGGCAAGCTCCTTCGGGTGGTTTTCGGCGATGAAAGCGCGCACCTCGTCGCGGAATGCCTGTTCTTCAGGGGTAAAATCGAGGTTCATGGCTGTGCTCTCCTCACCTGGCGCGTCTCTTGGCGAGCCTCTTGTCACGACAAAAGCCCAAGCGGCAAGGGGCAATCTGCGGCGCGCGGCTTGCGAAATCTGCAGCATATTTACCGGCGCGCGAAGGTGCCGTTACGTCAGCCCAAGCGCGCCGTAGCGGCAGGTCTCACCCCGGGTGGGTGGCGATCCATTGCTCGACCACCGGCGCAACCTTGGTGCGCCAGCGGCTGCCATTGAAGATGCCGTAATGCCCGGCGCCTTCGGCCATGTAGTAGCGCTTCATCGTCTCCGGGAGATTCGGGGTCAGCTTCAGCGCCGCGCGGGTCTGGCCGAGACCGGAAATGTCATCGCGCTCGCCCTCGATCGCCAGCAGCGCGGTGTCGGTGATCGCGGCAAGATCGACGATCTCGCCCTTGTGACGGAACTCGCCCTTGGGGATCGAGTGCTTCTGGAACACCTCCTCCACCGTCTGGAGATAGAACTCCGCCGTCATGTCGCACACCGCGCGATATTCGTCGTAGAAGGCCTTGGTCGCCTGCGCACTCGCCTCGTCGCCGACGGTGAGGTGCTTGAACATCTCGTAATGACTCATCATGTGGCTCGAGAGGTTCATGCTCATGAATGCCGAAAGCTGCATGAAGCCCGGATAGACCCGGCGGCCGGCCCCCGGATATTTGTCCGGCACGGTGGCGATCACGCTCTGGCGAAACCATTCGATCGGGCGCTGCATCGCCATGTTGTTGACGACCGTGGGGCATTCGCGGGTGTCGATAGGGCCGCCCATCATGGTCAAGGTAGCCGGGGTGGCGGGCGATTTGTGGAGATTCATCAGCGCGGTCGCGGCGAAGGCCGGAACGCTCGGCTGGCACACCGCCATCATGTGGATGCGCTGGCCGTTCGCTTCGCCGTGGACGTGCTCGGCAAAGTCGATCAGGTAGTCGATATAATCGTCGAGATCGAACTTGCCCGCGCTGAGCGGAACCATCTTGGCATCGGCCCAGTCGGTGATGAACACCTCCGCACTTTCCAGCATCCGTGCCACCGTGCCGCGCAGCAGGGTGGCGTAGTGCCCGCTCATCGGGGCGACGATCAGCAGGCGCGGGCGATCCGCCGGGGCGCCTTCGACGCGGAAGCGGACGAGATCGCCGAAGGGGCGTTTCATCACGGTCGCCTGCACCACCGCGTGTGTCTGGCCATCGATCTCGACGCTGGTGATGCCGAATTCGGGCTTGCCGTAATGCGCGGTTGCATGGGCGAAGACATCGAGCGCACTGGCGGCGAGCGGGCCCATGCCGAACGCCGCGAGCGGGTTGGCAGGGTTGGACAGCACATTGGCGCTGATCGAAGCGAGTGCGCTGGCGCTGTTCATCCAGCTGCGCTGCAGCTCGTAGGCGTGGTAGAGCATCAAGATACCTCAAGCGACGAACGTTCCGGCACCTCATCGCGCGGGCGCCTTACCTTCACAGATGCGCTTTCATGCAGCTTTGTGCAATGCACAATATCGCGCCCCGCCCCGGTCTGACGCTTGTCTGCTGCTTTTTGCACGTGAAATTCGCGTTCGCCGCGGCTAGAGCGGCGGCACGATGCACGCTGAAGCCCCTGACAATGCGCACGCGGCGCTGCCCCTCGGCAATCGCTCCGATGCAGCGAGCCCCGCGATCGAGGCTATCGCTTCGGCCGATGACACGGCCGAACCCAAGCCCCGATCGCGCTCGCTCGCGCCCTTGCGGATGGTGTTCGGCACGGCGATACAATACCCGCGCCAGATTGCCCTGGCGCTGATCGCGCTGGTCATCACCTCTGCGGCGACGCTGGCAATTCCCTATCGCTTCAAGGTGATCATCGACGAAGCCTTCACCGGCAACGCCACCGAACAGGGCATCGCCCACGCCTTCGAGTACCTGCTGATGATCGTGGTGATCCTCGGCATCGGCACGGCGATGCGGTTCTATTTCGTCAGCTGGCTTGGCGAGCGGGTGGTGGCCGACATCCGCTTGAAAGTGCAGGCCAACCTGCTGCGCCTCTCGCCCGGTTTCTACGAGGTCAACAGCCCCAAGGAAATCTCCAGCCGGATGACGAGCGACACCGCGATCATCGAGAATGTGGTGGGCACCACGGTCTCGGTCGCGCTCAGGAACACGCTGACGGGCATCGGCGGAATCGGCTTTCTGCTCTACCTCGCGCCCTCGCTGACGCTGGGCCTGCTGATCGGGATTCCGCTGGTGGTCGTCCCGATCGTCTATTTCGGGCGCAAGATCCGCGCGGTATCGCGCTCCAGCCAGGATCGCATCGCCGATGTCGGCGCCTATATCACCGAGGTGCTCTCGGCGATGAAGATCGTCCAGAGCTTTGGGCAGGAGCGCCGCGAGGCCGAGCGTTTCGCACGCGTGGTCGAGAACACCTTTGAGACCGCGCGCCGCCGCATCCTGCTGCGCGCGAGCATGACGACAGTGGTGATCCTGCTGGTGTTCGGCGGGGTGGTGCTGGTGATGTGGCGCGGCGCGCTGGCAGTGGCTGCGGGCGAGATCAGTGGCGGCACCATCGCCGCCTTTGTCCTCACCGGTGGCCTCGTGGCAGGGGCGTTGGGCGCGCTCACCGAAGTCTATGGCGATCTGCTGCGCGGCGCGGGCGCGGCAAGCCGGCTGGCCGAACTGCTTGAGGCAAAGCCCGAGATCGCCCCCCCGGCGCGGCCCGAGCGTCTGCCCCAGCCGCCGCGCGGCAGCCTCAGCTTCCGCAACGTCACCTTCCGCTATCCGGCCCGCCCCGAAGTCGCCGCGCTCAAGGACTTCACGCTCGAGATCGAGCCGGGCGAGACCGTTGCCATCGTCGGGCCTTCGGGCGCGGGCAAGAGCACCATCTTCCAGCTGGTCGAGCGGTTCTACGATCCGCAGGTTGGCACCATCCGCTTGGACGGAGTGCCGCTCACCAGCGCCGATCCCGCCGAGATCCGCGCCCGCCTCGCACTGGTGCCGCAGGACGGGGTGCTGTTCAGCGCCAATGCCCGTGACAACCTGCGCTACGGCAAGTGGGACGCCACCGACGAGGAGATCTGGCAGGCCGCCCGCGCCGCCAATGCCGAAGCCTTCCTGCGCGCGCTGCCCAACGGCCTTGATACTCATCTCGGCGAGGGCGGCACCCAGCTTTCCGGCGGGCAGCAGCAGCGCGTCGCGATCGCCCGCGCATTGCTGCGTGATGCACCGATTCTGCTGCTCGATGAAGCCACCAGCGCGCTGGATGCCGAGAGCGAGCAGCTCGTCCAGCAGGCATTGGAAGCCCTGATGAAAGACCGCACCACGCTGGTGATCGCCCACCGCCTTGCCACGGTGCGCGCGGCCGACCGGATCGTGGTGCTCGACGAGGGCCGGATCGTCGAACAGGGCACCCATGATGCGCTGATCAAGGCCGGCGGTCTCTACGCGCGTCTGGCCAGGCTCCAGTTTGCCGCCGATGCGGCGTAATCCCTCCCGGTTTTTTCGACAAATGGCCGCGCCCGGCGGACGAACCGCAACCCTTTCGCACATCCTGCGCTAGGGTGGCGCAGCGCAGTCCACCTGCAACAGCTTTTCGGGGACACCAGATATGATCACCAGAACCGCCGCCCTGCTCGGCGCCAGCCTGCTTGTCCTCGCCGCGCCTGCCTTCGCCGATGACGATGCCCACATCAGTGAGGACGGCAGCGAAATGCTGCTGGCCGAGGGCGAGACCGAAGGTTCCCCCCTGCCCACCATGAGCTTCGGCACCTGGGGCTTCGATCCGACGCTGCTCGCCACCGACATCAAGCCGGGCGACGACTTCAACGCCTATGCCAACAAGAAATGGATCGACGCCAACCCGCTGCCGGCCGAATTCAGCCGCATCGGCGCCTTTACCCTGCTCGATGAAAAGAGCACCGCGGATGTGAAGGCGATCATGGACGAGCTCGGGGCGAAGGACCCCGCCAGCCTCTCGGAAGACGAGCGGCGGATTCTCGATACTTACCGCGCCTTCCTCGATACCGATACGATAGAGGCCATGGGGCTTGCCCCGGCCCAGCCCTATCTCGATGCGATCAAGCGCGCGCGCTCGCTTGATGATCTGGCCAAGCTGTGGGCCGAGCCCGGCTTTGCCAGCCCGATCGGGGGGGCAGTCAACGTCGATGCCAAGCAGCCTGATCGCTATGTCGCCTATGTCGGCTTCGGCGGCCTCGGGATGCCGGATCGCGACTACTACCTCGACACCAGCGAGAAGGGCGCGGCGATTCGGGACGCCTACAAGGCCTATCTCGTCTTTCTGCTGACCGAAGCCGGCTACGAAGACCCGGAAACACAGGCCGCTCAGGTCTATGCCTTTGAAGAGCGCATCGCCCGCGAGGTGGCGTGGGACCGCGCGGTCAGCCGCAACCGCGATCTGACCTATAATCAGGTGTCGGCTGAAGAGATGGCGCGCATCGCAGGGCGGGTGCCGGCGCTGGCCATGCTGAGCGCCATCGGTCTCGACAAGAGCCCGACCTATATCGTGCGCCAGATGCCGCCGACCGCCGAGGAGATCGCCGCGCTCAAGCTCGACGCGGCGACCCTCGCCAAGATCGGCAGCGGCCTGCCGGGAATGTTCTCGCTGCTTGAGCAAACCCCGGTCGAAACGCTCAAGGCGTGGATGATCAAGGAGTTCCTTTCGGGCAACGCGGCGGTGCTGCCCAAGCGGTTCGACGCGGCGAGTTTCGCGTTCTACGGCAAGACCCTGCGCGGCACGCCCGAACAGCGCCCGCGCTGGAAGCGCGCGATCGACGAGGTCGAGGCGCTGCTGGGCGAGCTGGTCGGCAAGGAATATGTCGCGCGCTACTTCCCGCCCGAGAACAAGGCGGCGATGGACGAACTGGTCGCCAACCTCCGGCTCGCGCTGGCCGAATCGATCAACGAGATCACATGGATGGGCGAGCAAACCAAGGCCGAGGCCCGCGCCAAGCTGGCGAGTTTCGATCCCAAGATCGGCTATCGTCCCAATCTCGAAACCTACGAAGGCCTGGCGATTACCCGCGGCGATCCGATTGCCAACCGCATGGCGGCTGCGGCTTGGCAGCGGGCCGACAATGTCGCCAAGCTCGGCCAGCCGATCGACCGCACCGAATGGGGCATGCTGCCGCAGACGGTGAACGCCTATTACAACGCGGTGAAGAACGAGATCGTCTTCCCCGCCGGGATCCTTCAGCAGCCGTTCTTCGCGCTGACCAACGACATAGCGGTAAACTATGGTGCGATCGGCGGGGTGATCGGCCACGAGATCGGTCACGGGTTCGACGATCAGGGCTCGAAGTCCGACGCCACCGGGCGCTTGCGCAACTGGTGGACCGATGCCGACCGTGCGGCCTTCGACGCGCTGGGTGATGCGCTGGTGGCGCAGTACGACGCCTTCTGCCCGCTCGACGAGGGCAAGACCTGCGTCAACGGGCGCCTTACCCTGGGCGAGAACATCGGCGATGTCGGCGGGCTGTCGATGGCCTACCGCGCCTACAAGCTCGCGACCAAGGGCAAGCAGGTGCCGGTGATCGACGGGCTGACGGGCGATCAGCGCTTCTTCCTTGCCTGGGCGCAGGTATGGCGTTCGACCCAGCGTGAGGCGAACTACCGCACCCGCCTGCGCACCGACAGCCACAGCCCGGAGGAATACCGGGTCAACGGCGTCGTGCGGAACCTCGACGAATGGTACGAGGCCTTCGGCGTGAAGCCCGGCGATGCGTTGTACCTGCCCCCGGAAAAGCGCGTGCGCATCTGGTGAGATTTCTTGCTGGCCTTGCCCGCAGTCCGCGAGCAGCACTTCGGTGCTTTTCGCTGGCTTGGCCAAGCGCGCCGGCGGCGCGCATCCTGCGGCGCGATCGGTCCGCTGAGGCGCCATGCAGCATAGGCCCCACAAGCCCGCAGGCGTTCCTGGCGGACCTTTTGGTTTGACTTGCCGTCTTTGCTCGTCGAAGCGGTCCCCCCATGACCGACACTTTAGCCGCGATCCTGCTCGGCATCCTCGAGGGGCTGACCGAGTTCCTGCCCGTATCCTCGACCGGACACCTGATCCTCGCCACCGAATTCCTCGGCTTCAACCAGGCCGAGTGGGAAGTGTTCAACATCGCCATCCAGCCGGCCGCGATCCTCGCTATCGTGGTGCTCTACTGGCGCACCTTCTGGGGTGTGGCCAAGGGCCTGCTCGGCTTCGAGACGGGCGCGCTCGCCTTCCTGCGCAACCTGTTGGTGGCGTTCTTTCCGGCGGTGCTGCTGGGCCTTGCTTTCGGCGACATCATCGAGACGATGCTCGGCAATGCGGTGCTGGTGTGTTGGTCGCTGATTGTCGGCGGGGTGGCGATTCTGGCCGTCGAACGCTGGGCCAATCCGCCCGCCGAAGGTCCGGGCGTGGCGGGCGTGCCGCTGCGCACTGCGGCGCTGATCGGCGCAGTCCAGTGCCTCGCGATGATCCCGGGCGTCAGCCGTTCGGGTGCGACGATCCTGGGCGCGATGGCCTTCGGGGTGGATCGCAAGACGGCCGCTGAATTCAGCTTCTTCCTTGCGGTTCCGACGCTCAGCGGCGCAACCGTCTATCAGTTGGCCAAATATGGTTCCGATCTGACCGGGCGCGATTTCGAGCTGATCGCGATCGGCTCGGCGATCAGCTTCGTCACCGCGCTGGTGGTGGTCAAACTGTTCGTGACGATCATCACCCGCATCGGCTTTGCCCCCTTCGCCTGGTACCGCATCGTGATCGGTGCCGGCGGCCTGGCCTGGCTCTGGCTGCAATAGGAGCGCGCTTTTGCCGGAACCACCCGGCAGCTGGCCGGTTTGAGAGTCGGACCGGCCCGATTCTAGCGCGCCGGTATTTCGTGGAGATTGCAGAGACAATGGCGATGCTGGTGCTGATCGTGTTGGGGGCGACCATGGGCTGGCTGGCCTCGATCCTCGCCCGGACCGAAGCGCCGGGTGCGATCTTGCGCCAGATCGCGCTGGGCCTTGCGGTCTCGGTGGTTGCCGGTGGGCTGGCCAATGGCGGGACGATGATCGGCAGCCTGTCGTTCCTTGGCCTCGGCGTTGCGCTGGTATCCTGCCTCGTCGCGCTGGTGCTCTACCACGCCATCATCCGGCGCAAGGCGCGGGCCTAGACCTGCTTGGCTGCGCCCACGAGCGCCGGAAGGCTGACATCTTTGCGCCTTGGCTTTGCGCGCAAAAGCTCGGGCGGCCTTTCGGACTTGCGGGGCCTGCGGGATCGACGGGCTAAACCGGAACCGCTCCGCTGCCGCGACCGCCGCGCAGGTGATATTCCTGCGTGCCGCGGTGCAACACATTGTCGACGTCGATCACCGCCGAATTGGCATAGGTGAAGCCGGCCGGCAGGCTGCGGTAAAGTCGGTCGAAATCGCGCTCCACCGTCTGGCGGTAAAGGTCGGCGAAGCTCTCGATGACGAAATAGGTTGGTTGCAGATCGCTGATCACATAGTCGGTGCGCATCACCCGGTCGACATTGAGCATGATGCGGTTGGGGCTCTGCGCCTCGACCGCGAAGCGCGCTTCGGTCGGACCTGAAAGGATCCCCGCGCCATAGGCACGGATGCCCCCGGCTTCCTCAATCAGCCCGAATTCGACCGTGTACCAGTAGAGCGCGCCGAGCGCCTTGAGCCGGTTGTAGCGCATCGCTTTCCACCCGGCGCGGCCATATTCCTGCATGTAGTCGGCATAGACCGGATCGGTCAGCATCGGCACATGGCCGAAGACATCGTGGAACACGTCTGGCTCCTCGATATAGTCGAAGCTCTCGCGCGTGCGGATGAAGTTCCCCGCGGGAAAGCGCCGGTTGGCCAAGTGCCAGAAGAACACGTGATCAGGGATCAGCATCGGCACCGGCACCACGCTCCAGCCGGTCAGCGCGCCGAGTTCCTCCGACAAAGCACCGAATTCGGGAATGCCCCCGCGCCCCAGATCGAGCTTGTCCAGCCCGGCCATGAAGGCAGAGCACGCCCGCCCGGGCAACACCTCCATCTGACGCGCAAACAGATCGTTCCAGATGGCATGTTCCTCGGCCGAATAGTCGGCCTGCTTCGGCTCCAGCCAGTCCTCGCCTACGTGTGCCGGGCGCACCAGCGGTGCGGTAAAGACATCCGCCGTCATCTCTGGCAGGGTGGTGAAGTCGGGCTGGGGGTCTGCGAGCGTGACCATGTCGTTGCAGATGATACTACTTTCGCGCCGCCAGCACAAATGCAGGAGATGCCGGTGGGAATGAAGCGCGAGGCATACGAGGAGGCGCTGAAGCCGCTGACGCTGGAGCTGGTCAGCATGGCGCGCTGGGTCAAGGCCACGGGGGCACGGATCGTGGTGCTGTTCGAAGGGCGCGACACCGCGGGCAAGGGCGGCGCGATAAGCGCGGTGCGCGAGAAGCTCAACCCGCGCCAATGCCGCACCGTGGCGCTCTCCAAGCCGACCGAGGCGGAGATGGGGCAATGGTATTTCCAGCGCTACGTTGCCCACCTGCCGACCGCCGGGGAAATCGTGCTGTTCGACCGATCATGGTACAACCGCGCGGGTGTCGAGAAGGTGATGGGCTATGCGAGCGAACGCCAGGTCGAGGCTTTCCTGAAGGCCGTGCCGACCTTCGAGAAGCTGCTGGTGGATGACGGCATCCTGCTGTTCAAATACTGGCTTGCCGCCGATCAGGCACAGCAGGAAGCACGCCTGCGCGAACGGCTGGAGGATCCGCTCAAGCGCTGGAAACTTTCCCCGATCGATCTTGCCGCACGCGCGAAATATGACGATTACACCAAGGCGCGCGAAGCGATGCTCAAGGCCACGCACACCCAGCACGCGCCCTGGACCATCGTCGATTTCAACGACCAGCGGCGCGGCCGACTGACGCTGGTGCGCGATCTGCTCAGCCGCATTCCCGATACCCACGCCGAGCCGGACAAGATCGATTTCCCCGATCTGGGCCGCAAGCCTGCAAAGGAAAGGTACAAGGTGCTAAAGCCGATCCCCGATTGGACCGAGAGCTAAACGCTCGCGCTCGCCGCAGTCACTTGTCGGCCATCATCGGCAAAAGCTGCAAGTTCGTAGCCCGCCCCGCCCTTGCGCATCACCAGATGCAGCGGCTCGCCCGCGATAGCGGGGGAAAGGCCCCGGAACTGGAACGTGCGCAGCCGGTTCTCGCCCAGTTCGCTTGCCGCCAGTTGCAAGAGCAGGCTCGCGGTGAGCGGGCCATGCACCACCAGCCCGCGATAACGCTCCACCTCGCCTGCATAGGGCGCATCGTAGTGGATGCGGTGGGTGTTGAAGGTCAAAGCCGAGTAGCGGAACAGCAGCCGCGTATCCGGCGTGATCGCACGGTGCGCGTCCCAGCCTTGGGGCGAAAACCGGCTCTCACCCGGCGGTGGCGGGCTGAGCGGCGCATCGGGCGCGGCCGCCTCGCGGTAAACCAGCGTCTGGGTCTCGATCACCGCAACGCTGCCGTTGGCGTGGGTCACGTGCTCGACATCGACGAAGGCGAGGCGACCCGATCCGCCTTCCTTCTCGCTGACCGAGGCGACCCGGCTGGTGCGCTCCACCGCCGCTCCGATGGTGATCGGGGCGTAAAAGGCGATCTTCGAGGAAGCCCACATCCGGCGCGGCATCGGGAAGGGCGGCAGGAAGCTGTCGGGGCTGTCATCGCGCGCCGGGTGACCATCCTCGCCCAGCGCGGCGGTCGGGGCTTCGGGGGTGCAGAGCGCGAAGTGGATGCCCTGTGGCATGATCGCCGGGTGCGGGCGGGGCAGGTCGAACGTGGCGAGCCAGCGCGTCGCCAGCCCCTCGTCGAGCCGGTCCTTTGCGCGGGCCTCGCGGCCAATCCAGGCCTGGTAAACCATGGCGCTGTTCGTCACTTGGCCAGCTCGAACACTGCGGCGATGCCTTGGCCGCCGCCGATGCACATTGTTTCAAGGCCATAGCGCACGTCGCGCCGATGCATCTCGTAAGCCATGTCGGCGAGAATGCGCCCGCCGGTCGCGCCGATGGGGTGGCCAAGGCTGATGCCGGAGCCGTTGACATTGAGAATTGCGCGGCGGCTGTCGTCCGCGCTCCAGCCCCATCCCTTGAGCACCGCGAGCACCTGCGGGGCGAAGGCCTCGTTGAGCTCGACGAGGCCGATATCGTCCCACGAATATCCGCGCCGCTCGAACAGGCGTTCGACCGCAGGCACCGGGCCGATCCCCATGCGCGAAGGATCGCATCCCGCCGCCGCCCAGCCACCAAACCATAGCATCGGCTCAAGGCCCAGTTCCTCCAGCTTGTCCTCGGCCACCACCAGGCACGCGGCCGCCGCGTCGTTCTGCTGGCTGGCATTGCCGGCGGTGACGATGGCTTGCGGATCGCGCTTGAGGTCGATGGGCACGAGCTTGCCGAGCGTCTCCATCGAAGCGTCGGCGCGGTAGCCCTCGTCATGGTCGAAAACTTGCGAATCGCCCTTGCGGCTCGGAATCGTGACGGGGACGAGCTGCTCGGCGAACTTGCCTTCCGCCCAGGCCCGCGCTGCATTCTGGTGCGATCGCACCGCGTAGGCATCGGCCTCCTCGCGGGTGATGCCGTAATCCTTGGCGAGATTTTCGGCGGTCTCGATCATGCCGGTGATCACCCCGAAGCGTTCGACCGGCTGGCTCATCACCCGCCCGCGCGACAGGCGGTCATGCAGCACCATGTCCCCCATGCGCACACCACCGCGCGCGGCGAGGGTGTAGTGCTCGACGTTCGACATGGATTCCACCCCGCCCGCGACCACGACATCGGCCATCCCGGTTTCGACCATCATCGCCGCAGTCGCCACCGCCTGCACGCCCGAACCGCAGCGCCGGTCGAGCTGGAAGCCGGGCACCTCGATCGGCAGCCCCGCCGCCAGCCAGCTCCAGTGGCCGATCGCGGGCGCTTCGCCATTGCCGTAGCCTTGGGAGAAGACGACATCATCGACCCGCGCCGGATCGATCCCGCTGCGCGCGATCAGCGCCTTGAGGATAACCGCGCCGAGTTGTCCGGCGTTGAGGCTGGAAAGCCCGCCGAGAAACTTGCCCACCGGGGTGCGAAGCGGGGTGCAGATCGCGACCCTGCGGGATTCTGAGCGTCTGGTCATGTCCTGTCCTTGTCAGAGAGCGCCACCGTTCCGGCATCGACCAGCTTGCCGATCGCACCGGAAGACAGGCCGAGCTTGTCGGCCAGCACTTCCTCGGAATGCTCGCCGAGATAGGGGGCTGGTCGGGGGTCGCCGACTTCGCGGCCCGGGAAGTTGGCGAAGCTGCGGGTGGCGGGATAGGCGAAGCCGGAAGGGTTGGCGGGCGAGGGGCCGAACAGCGGGTTCTCCGCCACCAGCGCCGGGTCGGTTGCGGCCTCATGGGCGGTGCGATAGCGCTCGAAGGTGCAGCCCTCGGCGGTCATGCGCGCTTCGAGCGTGGCATAATCCATCGTCTCCGCCGCGCTCTGGAACAGCGCGAACAGCCGCGCGCGGTGCTGGAAGCGCGGGGTGTCGCCATCGGCGAAACGCACGCCGAGTTCGGCTTCCAATGCGGCCATGGGCGCGGCGATCCCAAAGGCTTTCACCAGCCCGCTCCACTGCTTGGGCGTGAGCGCGGCGACCATGAAGCGCTTGCCGTCCTTCGCGCGGAAATCGCGCCCGAACGCTCCCCAGATCGCATTGCCGAGCCGCTCACGGTCGGCCCCGCGATAGAGCATCTCCGCCATCGTCCCCGAATTGGCGAGCGTGCCGATCGCGACATCGCCGAGCGGCAGGCGCACCTCGCTGCCCTCGCCGGTGCGGCTGCGGTGGTGAAGCGCGGCGAGCATGGCGAAGGCGCCATAGGCTCCGGTGATGAAGTCCCACGCAGGCAGCACCTGGTTGACCGGCGGAGCCGTGGCCGGATCCCACTCCTCAGGCCCGCACATCAACGGGTAGCCGACCGCGGCGTTGACGGTGAAGTCCATCGCCTGGCGCCCGTCATGCCAGCCCATGATCCGCAGGGAAATCATGTCCGCGCGCCTTGCGGCCATCGCCGCATGGCTGAGGAAGCTTTGTTCGGGCAGGTTGGTGATGCACTGGCCAACCGCGCTCGCCAGTTCGACCAGCAGCTCGCGCCCCTCGGGAGATTGCAGATCGAGCGCGACCGACTTCTTGGCGCGGTTGAGATTTTCCCACGACAGGCTCCGCCCCTCGCGGGTGAGCATGTAGCGCTTGTAATCGAGCCCGCCCGCCTTGTGATCGACCCGGATCACCTCCGCCCCCAGCTGCGCGCAATAAAGGCCGGCGGTGGGCGAGGCGACGAAGCTCGAGACTTCGATGATGCTCAGATCATTGAGAAGGTTGTACATCCAATTGGAAACCTATCATGCTTGCCGCAGCAACCGGCGCGCTTGCGAGCCGTAGGCGGGAACGCGCGCCCGCAGCGATGCGACCTTCTGGTCGCATGAGCGAGGAATTCGCGCGCCGGAGGGTGTGCGGAAAATCAAGAATCTCTCCATTCGCGCAGCATATGCTTGGCGATCTGGAGTTGCAGGATCTGCGTCGTGCCTTCGTAGATGCGATAGATGCGCGCATCGCGGAAGAAGCGTTCGGCGTCGTATTCGGCCAGATACCCGGCACCGCCGTAGATCTGGACCACGCGGTCGACCACCCGGCCGCACATCTCGGAGGCAAAGACCTTGAAGGCGGCGGCCTTGACGAGGATGTTCTCGCCCGCGTCAGCGCGCGCGGTGACGTCCTTCATCATGCATTCGGCCGCGTAGATCTCGATCTCGCTGTCGGCCAGCATCTGCTGGATCAGCTGGAAATTGGCGATCGGTTCGCCGAAGGCTTTGCGCTCATTGGCATAGCGCATGGCGCTGTCCAGCGCGCGGCGAGCATAGCCGGTTGCCGCGGCACCCACGCTGATGCGGCCATTATCGAGGCTCTTCATCGCGAAGACGAAGCCCTTGCCGGTTTCCCCGCCGAGCAGCGCGTCACCCGGCACGCGCACGTCATCGAGGATGATGTCGGAAATGTGCGAGCCTGCCTGCCCCATCTTCCTGTCGGGACTGCCGCGCGTGATGCCCGGCGTGTCCATCGGCACGATGAAGGCGGACACATGGGCGTTTTTCGGCAACGCCTCCTTGCTCGTGCGCGCCATGATCAGCGCGACATCGGCGTGGGGGGCGTTGGTGATGTAGCGCTTGGTGCCGTTCAATATCCAGCCGTTGCCGTCGGGGTCAGGAACGGCGGTGGTGGCCATCGCGGCCGAATCGCTGCCCGAACCCGGCTCGGTCAGGCCGAAGCAGGCGATCTTGCCTTCGGCAATCTTCGGATACCACTCGGCCTTTTGGGCTTGCGTGGCACCGTTCTTGAGCGCGCTCGCGAACATCCCGACGTTGATCGAGAAGATCGAGCGATAGGCCGGGGCGGCATAGGCCATAATATTCACCACGCGGGCATATTGCGTCATGTTGAGCCCCGCGCCGCCGTACTCCTCGGGCACGGTCAGGCCGAACAGGCCCATTTCGCGCATTTCCGCGAGGATCTCGTCGGGGATGCGATCCTTGGCAATCACCTCCGGCTCGGCCGGGATCAGCCGCTCGCGCACGTAACGGGTCAGCTGCGCGGCGAATTGTTCAAAGGTTTCCTCGTCCATGCCGGGATTGCGGGGGCTGGACATGGTGCTGGGGGCATTCATGGCAGACACTATCCTTGCGTCGGCGCGCTGGCGCTCGGCCAAGCTGACGGATCGTTAAAGGGGCAGCGCGGTCACTGGCGGGTCGGGCCGCCGGTGTCGCCTGTCATTTCGGCAGGGGCCGATTCGGGCGGGAGGGCCTCGCGCGGCAGGCGGCGCTGGTCGAGCATTTCGGCGGCATCATCGAGCGCCTCGGCCTCGCCCGGGCTGACGCCGCCCGGCGCGTCCGCTCCCGCGCGGCCGCAGGCGACGAGCGCCGGGAGCAGCGCGAGAGCCAGCAGCACCACCGGAGCGCGGGGCACCGCCTGACGCCTATTCGCTCTTCTCTTCGGCAGCAGCAGCAGCCTGTGCGGCAACATCTGCGGCCGCCTCGGCAGCCTGTTCCGCAGTGGCCTCGGTAGCAGCCTCGGTTTCGGGGGCGTCGGTGGCGGTGGCTTCGGGGTCGGCCGCGGGTTCGTCGGTGATCGCCTCGAGCGCCTCGTCAGCCGGCATTTCGACGGTGTCGGCGGTGGCCTCGGTCGAAGCGTCGTCCGAGCTGCCGCAAGCGGCCAGCATCAGCGCGGCCAAGGCGAGGGTGCCAAAAGTGGCGCGGGTGTTCATCACTGTCTCTCCTCAATTCCCGTGACGGCGCCGGCGCATCGTCCGGCGGCAACGCGCGCAGGTTTAGCCAAGCCGGGGGGGCAAGGCCAAGCGCCAAATGGCGCCTTAACGATTATGCGCTACACTGCACGGCATGATCCACCACCGCCCCTCGCTGCGCCTCTGCCCGGCCCTGATGCTGGCCGCTCTCAACCTGCCGCTCGCCGCCGTGGCCGGCCAGAGCACCACAGCGCCCTTCACCGTGGTCGAAACAGGGCGCAGCTATGCCAGCCTGCAGGACGCGATCAACGCGATCGGCAATGCGCGGGCCACCATCCGCATCGCTCCGGGCACCTGGCGCCAGTGCGCGGTGCAGGAGCAGGGCGTGATCGTCTATGAAGCCGCCACCCCCGGCACCGCCACCCTTTCGGGCCGCGCTTGCGAGGGCAAGGCGGCGCTGGTGCTGCGCGGCACCGGCGCGGAGATCCGCGGGCTGAGCTTTAGCGGCATCAAGGTCGCCGACGGCAACGGCGCAGGGATCAGGCTCGAAAAGGGCGCGCTCAACATCGCCTATGCCCGATTCGAGAACAGCCAGCAGGGCATCCTCACCGCCGCCGATCCGGCAATCCGGGTGTTCATCACCCGCTCGACCTTCTCGGGACTGGGCACCTGCGAGAACGATGCGGGCTGCGCCCATTCGATCTATATCGGCGACATCGGTTCGCTCACCGTGCGCGAGAGCCGGTTCGAGCGCGGCACCGGCGGCCATTACCTCAAGGCGCGCGCTGCCGAGGTGGTGATCGAGGGCAACAGCTTCGACGACGCCGCCGGGCACGCCACCAACTACATGATCGACTTGCCCGCCGGAACGCGCGGCCGGATAGCCAACAACTGGTTCGTGCAGGGGCGCGACAAGGAGAACTACTCGGCCTTCATCGCTCTGGGGGCAGAGGACATCCTCCACCCCTCGGCTGGCTTGAGGATCGAGAACAACGAAGCGCGCTTCGTCCCCGGCCTCTCGCGCCAGAGCGTGTTCCTTGCCGACTGGACGGGCGAGCGCGTGGTGATGCAGGGCAACCGCCTGGCGAGCGGGATCAAGCAATACGAACGGCGCTAGGGCAGAAGATGCCCTGAGCGATCCCGTTTGGTCGCCAGATAGCGGGCATTGTGGGGATTTGCAGGCAGCTGGTGGGGCACGCGTTCGCTGACCGTGATCCCGGCGGCGGATAGCGCCGCGACCTTGGCCGGGTTGTTGGTGAGCAGCCGGATGGTGGTTGCCCCCAGCAATTCGAGCATCCTCGCCGCCACCGGAAAATCGCGCGCTTCGTCGGGCAGGCCGAGGCGCTGGTTGGCCTCGACCGTGTCGAAGCCCTGATCCTGCAAGCGATAGGCGCGCAGCTTGTTGACGAGGCCGATGCCGCGCCCCTCCTGCCGCATATAGAGCAGCACGCCCCAGCCGCCGCTATCCCGCGCCTCGTGCGCCATGGCGTGGAGCGCAGCGTCGAGCTGCGGGCCGCAATCGCATTTGAGGCTGCCGAGGATGTCGCCGGTGAGGCATTCTGAATGGAGCCGTACCAGCGGCAGACGATCGCCCGATTGCTTGCCGATGACGAGCGCGACGTGCTCGCGCAGGTCGGCGGCCGAGCGGAAGGCGATGATCTCGGCCTCCTCACAGGCAGAGACGGGCAGGCGCGCGCGGGTGACGATTTGCAGGGCGCCAGCATCGGCATAGGCGGCAAGGTCACTCGCGGCGACCGGCGCCGCCTCGCCCGCGTTCACCGGATCGACCAGGAAGGCGGGCAGGATTCCGGCAATCCGCGCCAGCTCGAGCGCCGCGGCAGCGGTCTCGCCCCAGGCGAGGCTGACCGCCTTGAACGGGCCTTTCAGCGGATTGCCGAGATCGAGCGCAGGATCGGCAATCGGCAGCGCCTCGCGCAAGGTGAAATCTTCAGCCGCGGCGATCAGCACGGGGGCGTGCGGGACAGCCGCCTCGCGCTGGTTGGCGAGCTTGAGCGTGACGGCGCGCGCGGCAGAGATGAGCATCTGCGGCGCGCTTGCCCCGCTCGCAATCGCGGTCTCGACCGGCAGCAGCACCGGCCCGCCCGCGAACGCCAGCGGCCACCCGTGGCGCAGCGCGTCGACCGCCTGCGCGGCGCGGCGTTGCGGGGATGGTCCGGGCGTCAGAGTTCGAACTCCGTGATCAGCGGCACATGATCGGAAGGCTGCTCCCACCCGCGCGCATCTTCCAGCACGCGGTGCGCGCGCGCCTGCATGGCGACTTCTGGCGAGGCCCACATATGATCGAGCCGCCGGCCTTTGTCGTTCTCCTGCCAGCCGGGATTGCGGTAGCTCCACCAGGAATAGTAGCGCTGCGGCGCGGGGATGTGCTGGCGCCCGATATCAACCCAGCCATGCGCGTCCTGGAACCGGCCCAGCGTCTCGACCTCGATCGGCGTGTGGCTGACGACCTTCAAGAGCTGCTTGTGGCTCCACACGTCGCTTTCCAAGGGCGCGATGTTGAAATCCCCGACGATCAGCGTAGGACGATCGAGCTTATCGGCCCAGCGGGTCATCCGTTCGAGGAAATCGAGCTTCTGGCCGAACTTGGGGTTCACCTCCCGATCGGGAATATCGCCGCCGGCGGGGATATAGACGTTCTCGATCACGAGATCCTTGCCCGGCACCTCGACCCCGATGTGCCGCGCCTCGCCATTGTCCTGCCAGTCGTGGCGGGCGACTTCGCGGATCGGCACGCGGGCGACCGTGGCCACGCCGTGATAGCCTTTCTGCCCGCTCACCGCCTGATAGGTGTAGCCGAGCGCCGCCAGCGCCGCGGCCGGGAACAGGTGGCTTTCGCACTTGATTTCCTGCAGGCAGAGGATGTCGGGCGCGGCTTCGACGAGCAGCTTCTCGATCAGGCCGACGCGCAGGCGGGCCGAGTTGATGTTCCAGGTGGCAACAGACAGCATCGCGGCGGACTTAGGGGACGAAGCCCCCGCTCTCAAGTAGCGGATGCGAAGGACAGCCCAAAGGCTGAACCGGCAGGGGACCAAGCACGCCCTCAAACAGCGAGGCGATAGGGCAACAAGCACGCCCTCAAACAGCGAAGCGGTAGGGCAACAAGCATGCCCTCAAACAGCGAAGCGGTAGGGCGGCAAGGACTTCTCTCCAGCCTTCACTTTATTGTCGCATTCCGCAGCGATATGAGGGGGCAGATTTCCCGGAGACATGCATGACCCGCACCATCTTCGCCGCCCTGCTGCTCGCCAGCGCCTGCGTGCCCGCATGGGCCGAGCAAGCGCCCGCCGAACCGCGGGCCAAGAATGTCATCCTGTTCATCGGCGACGGCATGGGCATCTCCACCATCACCGCGGCGCGCATCTACGAGGCCCAAAAGCGCGGGGAACCCGGCGAGGAAAACCGGCTCAGCTTCGAGACCTTCCCCAATGTCGCGCTGGTCAAGACCTATAACACCAACGCGCAGGTGCCCGATTCTGCGGGCACGGCAACCGCGATACATTCGGGCCGCAAGACCCGCATCGGCGTGCTGGGGATCGGGCCGGAAGCGGTCAAGGGCGTATGCAAGGACGCGCTGGAGCACCCGCTGCCCTTGCTGGGTGAGGAAGTGAAGGCGCGCGGCCTCGCGCTCGGGATCGTCACCACCACGCGTATCACCCACGCCACGCCGGCAAGCGTCTATGCGCGCAGTGCCGATCGCGACTGGGAGAGCGATACCAACATCCCGGCCGATCAGCAGGGGCAGGGCTGCAAGGACATCGCGCTCCAGCTGTCAGAGGCGCGCTTCGACGTGGCGCTCGGCGGCGGTTCGGCAATGTTCTACGGCAAAAAGGCGGGCGGACGGCGCGGCGATGCGGCCGCCGACCTCGCCGCCGCATGGGCCGCGAAGAACGGCGGCGTGGTGGTAAAGACCGCCGCCGAACTCGCCGCCGCGCCCATGGACAAGCCGGTGCTCGGGCTGTTCAACCCAAGCCACATGGGCTTCATGGCCGAGCGTCGGCCCGATTCCCCCGAACCGACCCTGACCGACATGACAGCGCAGGCGATCGCGCGGCTCGCGGCTGATCCCGATGGGTTCTACCTGATGGTCGAAGGCGGGCGGATCGATCATGCGCACCACGCTGGCCAGGCCGGCTACGCGCTGGAGGAGACGGTCGAGTTTGCTCGCGCGGTGCAATGGGCAATCGATCACACCGATCCGGCCGAGACGCTGATCCTCGTCACCGCCGATCACAGCCATGTCTTCACCATCGCCGGCTATCCCAGGCGCGGGAACGACATCCTTGGGCTGGTGGTGGCCCACGAAGGCAGCGGCGAGGACGGCGGCGACGGCATCACCCCGGTGCTGGCCGCCGACGGGAAGCCCTACACCACCTTGGGCTATGCCAATGGCCCGGGCGCGGTGAGCGGCGAGCGGCCCGTGCCGCAGACCGGCCTTGCCGCCCGCCAGCAATCGCTGGTGCCGACCGGCATCGAGACCCACGGCGGCGAGGATGTCGCCCTGTTCGCCACCGGCCCCGGCGCCGAGCGCGCGCACGGGGTGATCGAGCAGAACCTAGTCTATTCCATCATCCGCAAGGCCCTGGGCTGGGAAGATTAGGTTTCGCGCCGACGCTGGCGTCGTCCCCCACGAGGCGAGGCATACAAGCAGGGCCAATCGGCGGGCGAAGCCACGCCGCGAAACCGACTGGACGTGGCGCCTGCTGGCGCGCAGGCCAAGCGGGACGAACGGCCCGCGCCCGGCGCTTGCGGGCGCAAACGGATAACGCGGTTCTCGCTGAGCCAGCCGGCAATGCCAAGACCCAAACAAAAAACCCTCGACCCGGGGGCGGTGGGTCGAGGGTTCCATGGAGCGTTCGTCACGCTATGCACAAGGCGCCGGCTACTTGCGAAGGGTGGGCAACAGGGGGGAAACCGCCCTTCAGCCGCGCCTTGTTGAGAATGATTAGCCGAAAGAGGCTTTCCGTCACATGAACGGCGATAAGATTCTGTCGCCTTCATACAACCGTTCGTCGAAGCTCCGTTCACCCTGGGCGACGGGCCGAACGGCGCGGATCGCGGAAGGTGAAAGTGCTGTCGGCCACCGGCACGCCGTAGCGCTGATTCGACAGCTGCACCCGCGTGCGGTTGTTCTGGGCATCGAGTGCGACCCAGTGCGTGAGCTGCCACCCGCCAGGGGCCAGGGGCTGGCGCACGAAGATCAGATTGATCATCCCGAACTCGGGCTTCTTGGGATCGCGCACCTCGACGCTGATGACGTCGGGATTCCCGGTCTGCACCAGCTTGCCGTAACGCTTCACGTCACGCTCGGGATCGAACAGCGCGCCCAGCGGCGAATTGCCAATCGGCCAGCGTTCGACCTGGTTGACTTCGTAATCGACCACGAACAGCGACTTGCCGTTGGACACCACGAGGAAGTCGGAATCCTTGCCGTAATCGAAGCGGATCTTGCCCGGGCGCTTCAAGGTCATCACCCCGGTCATGACATTGCCCTGCCGGTCGGTCTGGGTGAAATCGGCGCGCATCGTGGTAATCGCGCGCAGGGCGGTGACGACCGCGTCGAGCTGGTCGCCCGATTGCTCTGCAAGCGGCGCCGGGGCGATGGCGGCGGGAAGCGCGGGAACGAGGCCGAGCGCCAGCGTGCCGGAACCAAGGCCGAGCAGCAGCGCACGGGCGAACATAGGGTGCTTGATCATCCCCAAGCGCCTAGGGCCGAAGGCTTGAACTGTCGATGAATTATCGCACCCGCCCGCGGGGAGGGCGGGCAATACCGCGCTTACTTGATCTTGGCTTCCTTGAACTCGACGTGCTTGCGCGCGACGGGATCATACTTGCGGAAGCTCATCTTCTCGGTGATGTTGCGCGGGTTCTTCTTGGTCACATAGAAGAAGCCGGTGCCTTCGCTCGAGACGAGGCGGATCTTGACGGTGGTGGGCTTCGCCATGGCGGTTTCCTGTCAAACGATTGGCCCACAAGACGGATCGAAGCGGGCGTCAAAAAACAAACGCGGCGCGCCCGGATGGCCCGGCACACCGCACATGCGCGGGCCATTGGGCGATTCAGGGGAAAAAGTCAAGGCGGCTCGCGGGGGCGCTACCAGTCCCCGGCGCGGGGTTTGGCGCGATTGGCTTTGACCGCGCCGCGCGCCTTCTTGACCTTGAGCCGCGCGGTCTTGCCCACCAGGTTGATCCGCGACTTGGCGCGCTTCTTGGGCGCGCGCTGGGCCTCTTCCAGCAGCGCCGCCAGCTTGGCGCGCGCGTCTTGGCGGTTGGCGTCCTGTGTCCGGTGGGCCTTGGAGGTAAGGATCAGATCGCCATTGCCCGCGAGTCTTCCGCCCGCCAGCGCCTTGAGCCGCGCGAACACCGGCACCGGCAGGCGCAGGGCGTAGATATTGACCCTAAGCTCGACTTCGGTGGCGACCTTGTTGGCGTTCTGCCCGCCCGGACCGGAACCGGCGAGAAAGCTCTCGCTGGCGAGCCTAAGCGCGCGGCTCACCAGAGGTTCGGGCGCGTCCTCATCCATCCTTCGCCCCAAGGGCGAGGAAGTCCGCCGGCAGGGGCGCACAGGCCTCGATCGGCGTCTTGCCAGGACGGGTGACAGTGAGGCTTTCGGCGTGGAGCATGGTGCGCTTCGCCCCCGCCACCGGCCCGGCGCCATAGACCGGATCGCCCAGCAGCGGCGCGCCCAGCCCCTTGAGCGCATGGACGCGCAGCTGGTGGGTGCGGCCGGTTTCTGGGCGGAAGCGGATCAGGCTGTGCGGCCCCAATTCCTGCACCAGTTCCCAATGCGACACCGCCGGCTTGCCCTTTTTCGCCGCGATCATCCGCCAGCCCTTGTCCGCCGAGCTGATCTTCGAGAGCGCCAATTCGATCGTGCCCCCGGTCCCCGGAGGGCGGCCCGCCAGAATCGCCAGATAGGTCTTGCTCACGAGCCGCTCCTCGAACGCCTTGTTGAAGCGGGCCAGCGCCTTGGGATTGCGCGCCAGCAGCAGGCAGCCGCTTGTGTCGGTATCGAGCCGGTGGACCGCCACCGGACGACGCTGGAAGCCGAGTTTCAGCCGATCGAGATGATCATCGAGGCACGGCCCGCCCTTGCGTGGGCGATCGACCGGCAAGCCGGCAGGCTTGTCGATCACCAGCGCCTCGCCGTCTTCGTAGAGGATCGGGATGGTCATATCAGCTCCGCCCGCATCATCCCGCGCAGGGCATTGCCAAGCCAGAAGCCGCGTTCGAGATCATCGAGGGTGAGATTCGCCTCGCGCGCACGGCCCCCGGTGATGAGGTGTTCGCGCAGCACGCCGGGCAAGAGGCCGAGGCGCGCGGGCGGGGTGAGCAGCACGCCCTCGGGGCCGTCGACGAGGACGTTGGTCCAGCTGCCTTCGGTGACGAGGCCATCAGCGCGCACCAGCACCGCCTCGGCCGCGCCGCAGGAGCGGGCCGCTTCCAGCGCGTCCTCGTAGAAGCCGCGGTCGGAGGTCTTGTGCATCAGCCGCCAGTCGGAAGGGTCGAGCGGATGGGGCAAAGCGACGACCTTCACCGGCGCGGGCGGCGGTGCGGGCAGCGGCCCGGTCTCCAATGCGCTCGCACCCGAGCGCGACACCACCAGCCGCACTCTGGCGGGAGCCTCCAGCTCGAAGCACAGCGCCTGGATCTGGTTGCGCATGGCATGGCGATCGAAGGCGAAGCCGAGCGCGGCGGCGCTGGCCTTCATCCGCGCGAGGTGCAATTCGAGCAGTGCGATGCCGCTTTCTGGCTCGAACCGCATGGTTTCGATCAGATCGCATTGCGGCGCCGTCAACCCCGGCACGGCGCGGCGGACGAAGCCGGCTTTGACCTCGCATTCGCGCCGCTCGGCCATCGCCTCGCTATCGGCGACGATCGCCGAGCCGATACCGAGCACCGCCAAGCCCTGCCCGTTCTCGATCGGGGTCAGGCGCAAGGTGCGGATCGCGACATTGAACGCCGCATCCCCGCTGGCATCGATCCGCCCAATCGCGCCGCAATAGGGCCCGCGCGCATCGCGCTCCGCCTGCGCGAGCAGCTCGATCGCCCGGATCTTGGGCGCGCCGGTGATCGAGCCGCAGGGGAACAGCGCCCGCACCAGTTCCATTGCGCCCTTGCCGGGGCTGAGCCGCGCACGCACGGTCGAAACCATTTGGTGCAGCGTCGGGTAGCTTTCGACCGCGAAGGGCGCATCGACGCGCACGCTCCCCGCTTCGGCCACGCGCGACAGATCGTTGCGCATCAGATCGACGATCATCAGGTTTTCGGCGCGGTCCTTGACCGAGGTGGCGAGGTCCTCCGCCATCGCCCGATCGGCTGCGGGATCGGCCATACGCGGACGGGTGCCCTTCATCGGCTTGACCTTGGCCTCGGCGCCGCCGAGCGCAACGAACAGCTCGGGCGAGAAGCTGAGGAGCCAGTGCGAACCATCGAAGATCAGCCCGCCATAGCTCGCCGCCGCCGCCGCGCGCAGCGCCGCATAAAGCCCCACCGGATCGCCGCGAAACGCGCCCGCCAGCGGGTAGGTGAGGTTGGCCTGGTAGATATCGCCCGCGCGGATCGCCTCGGTGAGGGCGGCGAAGGCCGCAGCATAACCGCCGGGGGAGAGCTGCGGTTCGAGCGGCCCGATCGTGCCGGGGCCGGAGGCGCGGGCATCAAGAAAGGCAGGCACTTCGGCCGCTGCGATGCGTCTCGGCGCGCCGAACAGGCCGAGCCACACCAGCGGGCCGGCCGCGCCGCTGCGCTGGGCGGCCAGCGGAGCAAGCCGGGGTTCGAGCGCAAGGCCGGCCTCGTAGGCGACATAGCCCGCCAGCGCCCCGCCACCCGCCTGTCGCGCCGCCTCGGCAGCGGCGAGCGCGGCTTCGACCTCGCCCGCCCGGTGCGCGACAAACAGGGCCTCAGGGGCCTCGTAAAGCAGGGCATCGGCCGCGCCTTCCCCGGCGCGGGCATCATCGAGCAGGACAAATGGCGTTGGCTGACCCATCGCTTGAGCCTTGGCCGAAACCTGCGCCCCTGTCGAGAACTTGACCGCTTCTCCGGTCACCTGCACATCGGAGCCGAACTTGGACAAGAGGACGAATGATGGCGGACAAGGCGGGCGAAATCTATCTGGGGCTCGGGGCCGACGGATCGCGGCAGAGGCTGCTGCTCGGCCGGGCGAACCGCCACGGGCTGATCGCCGGCGCCACCGGCACCGGCAAGACCGTGACCCTGCAGGGCATCGCCGAGAGCTTTTCGGCGGCCGGGGTGCCGGTGTTCGTGGCCGATGTGAAAGGTGACCTGTCGGGCATCGCCATGCCGGGCTCACCCACCTTCAAGCACGCCGACAAGCTCGAATCCCGGGCAAGAGAACTGGGCATCACCGACTATACCTATTCCGACAATCCGGTGATTTTCTGGGATCTCTACGGCGAACAGGGCCACCCGATCCGCACCACGGTGTCGGAGATGGGGCCGCTGCTGCTCTCGCGCCTGCTCGACCTCAACGAGACGCAGGAAGGCGTCTTGCAGATCATATTCCGTTACGCCGACGAGAACGGCTTGCTGCTGCTCGACTTCGAAGATCTCGCCGCGCTCCTGGCCTGGGCGAACGAGAACGCGGCTGCATTGTCAGGCAAGTACGGCAATGTCACCAAGCCTTCGGTCGGGGCGATCCAGCGGCAATTGCTGAGCTTCGAGGCGCAAGGGGCGAACAATTTCTTCGGCGAGCCGGCGCTGGAGATCAATGATTTCCTCAAGGTCGACGAACAGGGGCGCGGGTACGTGAACGTGCTCGCCGCGGACAAGCTGATGCGCAGCCCCAAGCTCTATGCCACCTTCCTGCTGTGGCTGCTGGCCGAACTGTTCGAATCGTTGCCCGAAGTGGGCGATCCGGAAAAGCCAAAATTGGTGTTCTTCTTCGACGAGGCGCATCTGCTGTTCGACGATGCGCCCAAGGCGCTGCAGGACACCATCGAGAACGTCGTCCGGCTGATCCGTTCCAAGGGTGTCGGGGTGTTCTTCGTCACCCAGAATCCGATCGACATTCCCGAGGAGGTCGCCGGGCAGTTGGGCAACCGCGTGCAGCATGCCCTGAGGGCCTTCACCCCGCGCGACCAGCGGGCGATCAAGGCCGCGGCGGAGACCTTCCGGATCAACCCGAAGCTCGATGTCGAGGCGGTGATCACCGAACTGAAGGTGGGCGAGGCGCTGGTCTCGACGCTCGACGAGGATGGTGCGCCGACGGTGGTGGAGCGCACGCTGATCAAGCCGCCCCGCTCGCGGCTCGGGCCGGTGACTCCCAAGGAGCGGGCGATCATCCAGTCGATCAGCCCGGTCGAGGGCAAGTATGACACCCGCGTCGACCGCGAAAGCGCGGCCGAAGTGCTCGCCGCCAAGGCTGCCGATGCGGCAGCCACCGCCGAGGAAGTGGCCGAAAGGGGCCGCGAGGAAGTGGCCAAGCGCGAGCGAAGGACACCTTCGATGTGGGAGAAGGCGGGCAAGAGCGCGCTGACTGCCGCAAGCGGCTCGCTCGCCTCGATGGCGGTGGCGATGGTGCTGGGCAAGAAGTCAAGCGCCGATCCGCTCAAGACCGGGGCGACGGCATTTGTGCGCAATATCCTCGGCGGGTTGATGCGCTAGCGCCCAAGCATGTCCGGAAGGGTGATTTGCGCAAAATGTTTCACGTGAAACATTTGCGGAACATCACCGCTCCCGGTGCTTTGTCCCTTCGCCCGCGGTGATGAAGATCGCCGTCGCGCTCTCGGCAACGTCGGCGGTGTGCCACACACCGGGCGGATTGATGGCATATTCCCCGGCGGCGAGCGGAGTTTTCACCACGCGGCCGTCCGGAAATTGCTGCACCAGCACCATGGTGCCGTGGGTGCAGATCACCACCTCGTCGCCCGCGGGGTGCATTTCCCACGAGTTCCAGCTTTCGGTGAAGGTGTATTGCGACACCAGCCGCCCTTGCGCGCCGTCTGCCGCATGGCGCGCGCCGTAGCCTTCATACCACGCCATCCCGGTAAAGGGCGGCTCTTCCACCGCCTTCGCGCCGAGGCCCAGGTGAATGAAGCGCTCTTCGAGCCGGGGGGTGTTCATGCGCCGGGCTTCTCGGGTGCCACCATGCAGAAGGCATTGAGCTTGTTGCCATCGGGATCGCGGAAATAGCCCGCGTAGAATCCGTCATTGCCGCGCGGGCCGGGCGCGCCCTCGTCGCTGCCGCCATGGGCCAGGGCGATGTCATAGAGCGCGTGGACATCCTCCGGCGTCTTCACCTCCAGCGCCACCATCACCCCATTGCCCACCGTGGCCGGCTGGCCATCGAACGGCACCGTCGCCGCGATCCCCGGCGCACCGCCCCATTCGCCCCAGGCAATGAAGCTTTCGAACTCCATCATCCGCCCCACACCGAAATGAGCCGCGATCGCGTCATAGAACGCCGCCGCGCGGGGCAGATCATTGGTGCCCAAGGTGACGTAGCCGATCATGTGAATTCCTCCCTTACCGCGACTCGCAATGCGGGAACATTATTAGAACATCGGGACAGCAACAAGCGCCACAAACCTCACACTCGTCGCGCTGGGCTTGATCCGGGGCTTGGCTTTTCTTTTCAATCGCCAGCGGGAAGAAGGATAGCCTGGCCCCGTTTCAGGCACGCGCTGTCGGAGGTTGTTCAGAGCGGTGCCGTCTGCCGCTCCAGCCAGGCGAGGTCCTCGCCCTCCAGCCGCGGCGCGAGCAGCGTGCGCACTCTGGCGTGATAGGCATCGACCCAAGCGATCTCCTCCGCCGTCAGCAGCGACTTGTCGATCAGCTTGCGGTCAAGCGGCACGAAGGTCAGCGTCTCGAAGCCGAGCCACTTGCCCTCCTGCCCTTCGATCTGGCGCTCCTCGACCAGCACCAGGTTCTCGATACGGATGCCGAAATGGCCCGGCTTGTAATAGCCCGGCTCGTTCGACAGGATCATGCCCGCGAACAGCTCCTGCGCGGTGCCGGCCTGTCCGCCGCCGGGCTTGGCGATGCGCTGCGGGCCTTCGTGCACACCGAGGAAGCTGCCCACCCCGTGCCCGGTGCCATGGGCATAATCGACCCCCGCCTCCCACAGATATTGCCGCGCCAGCACGTCGAGCTGCGCTCCGCACGTGCCCTGCGGGAAGACCGCGCGGGCGAGCTGGATGTGGCCCTTGAGCACCCGGGTATTGCGATCGCGCATTTCCGGGGTCGGCTCGCCGGGGCCAACCCACACCGTGCGGGTGATGTCGGTGGTGCCACCGGGATATTGCCCGCCCGAATCGACCAGATAGATCGAGCCGGGAGGGATCGGGATATTGCTGTCCGCGTCCACCTTGTAATGCGGCAGCGCGGCGTGGCCGGCGGCGGCGGAGATGGTGTCGAAACTGAGGTCACGCAGGCCTGCGTCTTCCGCGCGGAAGGCTTGCAGGCGCGCGGCGGCGGCAAGTTCGTCGACCGTGCCCTTCGGCCCCTCGATCTCCAGCCAGCGCAGGAACTTCGTGACGGCCGCCCCGTCGCGCGTCTGCGCGTCGCGATGGCCGGCCTGTTCGACCGGGTTCTTGATCGCCTTGGCAAGGATCGTCGGATCCTGCTTGAAGGTGAACCGCGCCCCGCCCGAGCGCAGCGCCTGCGCGATCCCGACCACCGCGAAATCGGGATCGAGCGCGACGCTCTTGCCCGCCAGCTCGCCGCGCAACACCTTTGCAAAGGCGGCGCGGTCGCGGATCGTCACCGCGTTGCCGAGATGTCGGGCGAGTTCGGGCGTCACCTTCTCGGGCGCGATGAACAGCTCGGCGCTGCCGTCGCTGTGGGCGATGACAAAGGACAGCGCGACCGGGGTGTGCGGCACGTCGCTGCCGCGGATGTTGAGCAACCAGGCAATCGAATCGAGCGCGGGAATCACCACCGCATCGTGGCCTTCCCTTGCCAGCCAGTCGGCCACCGCAGCGCGCTTGTCGGCTGAGGAACGGCCGGCAAGTTCATCCTGATGGATTATCGCTGGCGCCGGCGAGGGGGCAGGCCGGTCGGCCCACACCGCATCGAGCGGGTTGCTGTCGACAGGGACAAGCACAATGCCCTTGGGCGCAAGCTGCTTTTCCAGTGCCTCGACCCAGGCCCAGGTGTGCAGCCAGGGATCATAGGCAATCCGCGCGCCCTCGGCGCACACCTCGGCGAGCCAGCCGGCCAGCGTGTCGGCGGGGATGCTCTTGTAGTCGAACAGCTTGCCATCGACCTGCTCGCGCACCTGCACGGTGTAACGTCCGTCGACGAAGATCGCCGCGTGGACGAGCGTGACGCAGGCAAACCCTGCCGAGCCGCCGAAGCCCGTCAGCCAACGCAGGCGCTGGGCATAGTCGCCGACATATTCGCTCATGTGCTCGTCGCTGATCGGCACGACGAACCCGTCCAAGCCGCGGCGCTTCAGTTCCTCGCGCAGGGCGGCCAGCCGGGCTTCATGGGTCTGCATCAGCATGGGCGGATCCTCGGATAGCGGCGCGGACCCTTGCCGCGCGACAATGGCTCGTTAGTATCGCCAACATAGGCCGATGCGGCGCGTCTTTCCACCCGGAGCCGCTGCCCCCGGCTGACAGAAGGGATCACCATCCATGATCACACGTGTCAGTGCCTGCGCTCTTGCCAGCGCGCTTGCCGCCACCACCTTTGCACCCGTGCCCGCACACGCCACCACCCGAGAGGAACCGACCCGCGTGACCACTTCCGCCGCGAACACCGAGATCAAGCCCCCCGTCGCGGAGAAGCGCCCGCACAGCTACACCCATCACGGGATCACCATCGAGGATCCCTATGATTGGCTCTACGACAAGTCCTATCCGACCGTCGACGACGAGGATGTGCTCAGCCATCTCAAGGCTGAAAACGCCTATTTCGAAGCCAAGATGGCCGCGCAGAAGGGTCTGATCGAAGCGCTGTTCAGCGAGATGCGCGCGCGCATCAAAGAGGACGATTCCACCGTGCCGCAGAAGGACGGCGATTACCTCTACTGGTCCGAGTTCGAGGAAGGCGCGCAATATCGCAAGCATTACAGGAAGCCCGTCGCCGGGGGGGAAGCCGAGCTGCTGATCGACGAGAACGCGCTGGCCGAAGGTTACGACTATTTCCGTCTCGGCGCGGTCGCGATCAGCCAGAACGGGCGCTATCTGGCCTATTCGACCGACACCAACGGCTCGGAACGCTACACCGCACGGATCAAGGATCTGGCCACGGGCGCGCTGCTGCCCGATGTGCTGGAAAACCTGCGCGGCGATTTGGTGTGGGTCGCGAACGACACCGCGCTGGTCTATGGTCCCTCGACCGAGGAATGGCGCACGCTCGAAGCCAAGCTCCACGTCATCGGCACGCCGGTTGAGCAGGATGTGACCCTCTACAAGGAGGAGGACCAGTCCTTCGGGGTCGCCACCGGCCTTACCGCCCAGGAAGACTGGCTGATCATCGCCACCGGCGACAACGAGACGAGCGAGGTGCGCCTCGTGCCCGCCGCCAACCCCACTGCCGAACCCATTCTGGTGAAGGCGCGCCAGAAGGGCGTCGAATATGCAGTCGATGTGCGTGACGGCGAGGTGTGGGTGTGGACGAACGACAATCACATCAACTTCCGCCTTGCCAAGGCCAAGCTGGAAAGCCCGGGCGAGTGGCAGACGGTGATCGCCGGTTCGGACGACTTCTATCTGACCGGATTCGACCTGTTCAAGGACTTCTTCGTGACCGAAGGCCGGCTCAACGGCCTCGACCAGATCCAGCTGCGCTCCTACGCCGATCCGGCCAAGATCACGCCGATCACCTTCCCGGAGGCCAGCTATACCGCCGCCCTTGCCAACAACCCCGAATACGACATGAAGAAGCTGCGGCTGGCCTATCAATCGATGGTCACGCCGAGCACAGTCTATGATTACGACGTCGCCTCCGGCAAGCTGGAGACGCTCAAGACGCAGGAAATTCCGAGCGGCTATGACCCCTCGCTCTACGTGGCCGAACGCGTGAGCGTACAGGCGCGCGACGGGACGATGGTGCCGGTCAGCATCATGATGAGGAAGGACCGGGCGGAGATCCTGAAGAAGGCCGGGATCAAGGGGCCGGGGCCGCTGCATCTTTATGCCTACGGCGCCTATGGCTATGCCGTGCCGCCGGGCTTCTCGACCGCGCGCCTCAGCCTGGTGGATCGTGGCTTTGCCTATGCCATCGCCCATATCCGCGGCGGCGATGATCTCGGGCGGCGCTGGTATCTCCAGGGCAAGCTGTTCGCGCGCACCAACACTTTCAATGATTTCGTCGATGTTGGCCGCGGGTTGATTGCCAAGGGCTACACCGCCGAAGGCATGGTCACGGCAAGCGGCGGCTCGGCGGGCGGCGAGCTGATGGGGGCGGTGATCAACCAGGATCCGGCGCAATATGGCGCGGTGGTGGCGCACGTGCCCTTCGTCGATGTGCTCAACACCATGCTCAACGAGAAGCTGCCGCTCACCCCGGGCGAGTGGCAGGAATGGGGCAACCCGATCACCGACAAGGCAGCGTTCGCCTACATGCTGTCCTATTCGCCCTATGATCAGGTGACCGCCAAGGCCTACCCGCCGCTGCTGGTGACGGCCGGGCTGAACGACCCGCGCGTGACCTATTGGGAGCCGGCCAAGTGGGTCGCCAAGCTGCGCGAACTCAAGACCGACGACAACTTGCTGCTGCTGAAGACCAACATGGGCGCAGGCCACGGCGGGCAGTCGGGGCGCTGGAACAGCCTCAGGGAAACGGCAGAGGAATATGCCTTCATCCTGTGGCAGGTGGGGATGGCGGACAACCCGGAGCCGAAGTGACCCACCACTTCACCCGCACCTTCACTGCTCTGCCGCAGCACATCGACGAACTCGGCCACGTCAACAATACCGTGTGGGTGCAGTGGATTCAGGACATGGCCACGGCCCACTGGGACGCGATCGCCCGGCCCGAGGACCGAGCGGCGTTCTTCTGGGTCGTAGTGCGGCACGAGATCGATTATCGCGGCAATGTTGCCGAGGGCGAGAGCGTTCAGGCCGAAACCTGGATCGAAGGCCCGGCGCAGGGCGCGAAATCCTTGCGGCGGGTGGAGTTCACCGATGCGTCCGGCAGGCGCCTCGTCAGCGCGGCGACGACCTGGGCGATGCTCGACCGCGCCACCGGCCGGCTGGCGCGCGTGCGGCCCGAGGTGCTGGAGCCTTTTATCTGAAGGCCTGCCTCGCGCGAGTGCGCGCGGGCAACCAGGCTACGCCGCCTTCTCGCGCCTGCGCATCCGTCCGGCGGGGGGCTGGCTGAACACCGTCAGACGTTCATAGGCCATCCGGTTGCGCCCGCTCGCCTTGGCCTCGTACAGCAACGCATCGGCGCGGGCGTAGAACTCGGCAAACTGCATTGTCGGGCGCTGCGCCTGCGCCAGCACGATCACCCCCATGCTGGCAGTCACCGGCAGCTCCAGCCCCGGCACGTCCTGCGCGATGCGGATCGGGATAGCCTGCCGCAGCGCCTCGGCCCGTTCGAGCGTGCGCTGCCCCCGCAGCAGCACGACGAATTCCTCACCGCCGAGCCGCACCGCGATGGCATCGCGGTCGCCCATGCTGCGGATCGCGTTGGCGCAGGCGACCAGTGCGGCATCGCCGACCTGATGGCCGTGGAGATCATTGATCGCCTTGAACCGGTCGAGATCGACCAGCGCGAAGGTATCGAAGCCCTGCGCCAGCAAATCGTCGAAACGCGCCTCGATCGCACGGCGGTTCATCAGGCCGGTGAGCGAATCCCGGGTCGATATCTGTTCCAGCATGCGCGCTTCGGTCAGTGCCGCGTCGCGTTCGCGGCGGATGGCAAGGAAACGGTCGGCAATCGCGAGGCTGATGATCACCACTTCGATCCCGGTGGCGATGAACATCATCAGATCAAGCTGCGCCGGGCCGGAATAGAGCCCCAGCCCGCGCGCCAGCCGCTCGATCGAGGTCAGGATCAGCGGGCACCACGCCGCCGCGACGAACTTTGCCGAACGGCTGCCGCGCACAATCGCGTGGACCAGCGCGGCGCTCACCACCACCGCAGCCGGCGCGATGGTGAGGAAGTAGCCGATATCGTCGAAGCCCTGCGTGGCGTGCAATTGCAGCGCCAAGAAGCCGGGCACGGCAATCGTCCAGCACCCGGTCCCGAAGGTCAGCCGCCGCATCCCGCGCGACAGCGCCCCGCGTTCGAGGAACGCGCTGAGGAACAGCAGCGCCGCCCCGCAGCCCAGCGCCCAGAACAGCGGCGCCATGATCGCAAGCAAAGCCACGGGCAGGCTCGCCACCACCGAAACCAGTCCGCCTGCGAACAGGACATAGCCCATCATCGCCACCACCATGGTCGCGTGGTAGAGCACGAAGCGTTCGCGCAGCACGAGGTAGAAGCTGATGTCGAACAGCAGCGGCAGCAGCAGCATCCCGAGGATCAGCGACAGCAGCATCATCTCCTCAAGGCTGCGGCCGGCATCCTCGTTATGGCGCGCGATGCCGGCCTCGGTCAGCAGCGGGATCGAATGGGGGCGCTCGATCCGCACCAGCAGGGCCTGTGTAGCGGGGGTGATCTCGGGCAACGGCAGGCGGAATACCGGCCCGGCAGCGAAGGGTTTGCCCTCGCTTTCGGCAAAGCGGCGCGCGCGCAGGGTGCCATCGGCATCAAGCGCGTAGAAGGTGATCGCCGCGTGCCGCGCGGTGCGGGTGAAGAAATAGCGCGGGACAGCCGCGCCCTGCCAGCTGTCGGCCTCGAAGCGCAGCCACGCGACAGGCTGATCCGCGCGCCAATCGCTGTCATTGCAGTTCCACGCCGCACGCTCGATCATCGCCACCGGGCTGCGGTCTGCCGGGCTTGCGGCATGGCAGCGCGGGGCTGCCACCAGGCCCTGATGCGCCTCGGCGCGGGCCGGCACGGCAAGCCCCGCCGCGCATAGCGCAGCGCCCAGCCACAGCCAGATCGCGAGGCACAGCCTAACCATGCGGCTAGGCCTAGCATTCAACCCCTTACGATGCTGTTAAGCCTGGACTTGGGTCGCGGCGAGAATATCACGCAATCTCACCGACTTGGCACGCAGGCAGCGGGGCGGCGCCGAGGTCGGCCACAAGACTGGATCGATAGTTGGAGGGCTTGTCATATGCTTGTCATGGAAGCGCACTAGCGCGCGGCATCGGACAACCTCGGGAACCCTTCATGATCACGACCTTTGCCGCTTTCGGCCGCACCACCGCCACGCTCGCTCTGGCAGCGCTTGCCCTTTCCGCCTGCGACAGCTCCGAGAGCGGCGGCGGCACCCGCAATTCGGTGCACGCGGTGGGATCTTCCACCGTCTATCCCTTCGCCAAGCTGGTGGCCGAGAGCTTTGCCCGCTCGAACACCGACTTCCGCTCGCCGTTGATCGAATCCACCGGCACCGGCAATGGCATCCAGCTATTCTGCAAGGGGCTTGGCCCCAACACGCCCGACATGGCCAACGCCTCGCGCCGGATGAAGGAGAGCGAGTTTGACGCGTGCAAGGCCAACAAGGTCGATGAGATCATCGAGGTGCAGGTCGGCCTCGATGGTATCGCCTTCGCTTCGGCCAAGGGCGGCATCATGCTCAACCTCTCGCCCGAGACGGTCTACAAGGCGCTTGCCGCGCAACCCTACGGCAAGCCGCAGACCGCCAAGACCTGGAAGGATGTCGATCCGGCCCTGCCGGCCCGGCCGATCCTCGTCTACGGCCCGCCAAGCACCTCGGGTACGCGCGATGCGCTCAAGGAGCTGATCCTCGAAGTCGGGTGCAAGGCCGACCCGGCGATGAAGGCGCTCAAGGACAGCGACGAGAGCAAGTTCAAGCAGATCTGCACCGAAGTGCGCGATGACGGCGCCTATGTCGATCAGGGCGAGCAGGACAATCTGATCGTGCAAAAGATCGAGGCCAATCCGCAGGCCGTCGGCATCTTCGGCTATTCCTATCTCGAAGAGAACCTCGACAAGTTGCAGGGCCTGCCGATGAACGGTGTCGCGCCCACTTACGAGAACATCGCAAGCTTCGCCTATCCCGGCGCCCGTCCGCTGTATGTCTATGTAAAGAAGGAACATATGCGCGCAATCCCGGGCCTGTCGGCGTTCCTTGACGAATGGATCAAGAGCTGGGGGAAGGATGGCCCGCTGGCCAAGATCGGGATGGTGACGATGCCGCCCGAAACGATGGCGGCCAACGCCGCCAAGGTGCGCGAGCAGACCGTGCTGACCCGCGAGGAACTCGCCGCCCAGAAGTAACGCGATTGCTGTTGGCACCGTGACGGGTTAGCCTGCCCGTCATGAGCGCCCGCAAGATCGCCTCATGGCACGATGCCGGACTGATCGACGCGGCAACGCGCGACCGGCTGCTGGCCTATGAAGCCGCCCATGCAAGGCCGCTCGCGCTGTGGGCGGTGTTCGGCATCGGGGCGCTGGCGATCGGACTCGGCCTCGTGTCGCTGATCGCCGCCAACTGGGAGGACATCCCCGGCCAGCTGCGACTCGGCGTGCATCTTGCGCTGATTGCGGGGGTGCTGGCGGTGCTGTTCCTGCGCGAGGGCGCGCTGGCGGAGCGCTCGCCGTGGGCGGTTGAGGCGCTGGTGTTCATCGCCGCCGCATTGGGCCTCACCTTCTTCGGGCATCTGGGGCAGGTCTATCAGACCGCCTCGCCGCTGTGGCAGCCTTTGAGCGTGTGGTGGGTGCTGTTCGCGCCGCTGCTGCTGCTGACCGGGCGCAGCTGGCCCGCTGCGCTCGCGGTGCTGGGCGGAGCGGTGTGGACGACGTGGGAATATGCCACCGAAACCACCGGCGATGGCAGCGCCACGCCAGACATGGCGCTGCTTTTGTGGCTGGCGCTGGTCATCGCGCTGCCGGTGCTGTTCGCGCCCGTGGCCGCATGGTGTCGTGCCCACAGCGCGCGCCAGGATTTCTGGCGGCGGCTGGAGCAGCTCGCGCTGGCCTATGCGGTTGCCGGGGCCTGCTTCGCCACCATCATCGCCGGGTTCGGTGGCTTCGGCGGGCCCGGGCTGACGCAGGAATGGGCGAGCATGGCGACAAGCGGCGCGGTGGCGCTGGTGGCGGGGCTGGGCGTGGCGCTGGTGCGGCCGGGGGTGTCGGGGCGCATGGCAGGCGCGATCATTGGCGGGGCCGGACTGGTGCCGCCGCTGGCCTATGCCGTCGATAATGCCGCCCTGCCGCCTGCACTGCTGTTCATGGCGCTGTGGGTCGGGATCGCCGCCGCCGCGCTCGCTGCCCACTGGCGCGGCGTATTCCAGCTGGCCGTGGGCGTGATTGCGCTGCGCCTGATCATCTTGAGCTTCGAGCTGGCCGGTGACCTGCTGATGAGCGGCTTCGGGCTGATTCTGGCTGGGGTGATGATCCTTGGTGTCGCCTGGGCGGCGGTGCGGGTGTCGAAGCGCTTTGCCCCGCGCGAGCACGAGGGTGAGGCATGATGCGCGCCGCCCGCCTGCTGGCCGCCCTGCTTCCGCTTGCCGGTCTTGCCGGGCTGTGGGTGCACCGCGACCGCCACTACCGCAGCGGCACCGAGTGGGAGGTGCCGATCATGGGCTACGACCCGCGCGACTTCCTGCGCGGACACTATGTCGAGTTCAGCTATGACTGGCCGGGCCTCGACCTTGGGGTGCCGGGGCAAGGGGCGCAGGCGCTTTGCATCGAGGGCAGCGCACCGCGGATCGCGCGCGTGAGCTTGCTCAAAGCCGATGCCGCCTGCGCCCATCGCCTGATCGCCCATCCGGGGCACGTCTATGGCGCAAGCGCGCTGGAGCGCGGGCGGCTCTATGTCGGGCAGGAACGGGCGATGGCGTTGCAGCAGCGGCTCCAGCAGCCCGACCAGCGCGGGATCGTGACGATCCGCCTGCGCGAGGACGGCAGCTTCACGCCTGTCAGCATCCGCTTCCGCCCGCTCACGCAGGATGAAATCGCCGCGCGCGAGGCGCAAGACGAAGGGGCAGAGGACATGCGCCCCCCACCCCCGATCATGGCCGAATAGCCTGCTTTCAGTTGCCGAAGCGCGCGGTCAGCTGGATGCCGTAGAAGCGCGGCTCGGCCGGGATGAAGGTGGGGATGGTGAAGGCCCCGCCGGTGTTGCCCGCATCGAGCAGGTAGTCCTCGCCCGTGGCGTTGCGGATGAAGCCCGCGATCTCGTAGCGATCATCGGCAAGGCTCACCCCGGCGCGCGCGTTGACCAGCGTCACCGCATCCTGCGAAATCAGCGGGTTGTTGGGCACCTCGAAGAAGATCTTGCTGCGATAGGTCACGCTCGGCGTGGCAAACAGCCGCACGCCCCGGCCCAGATCCTTGTCGATGGTAAAGCCCGCCGCGCCCTGCCATTCGGGCTGCAGGCGGAAGCGTGCGCCCGAGAAGGCGGGCGAGAAGGCCCCGTCCTTGTCGATCCCGCCGTCGATGAAGCCGACATTGCCGAACAGGCGCAGCCAGTCGGCCACTTCGATCGCGACTTCAGCCTCGATCCCGAGGTTGCTGGCCTTGCCCGCGCTCGCGGTGACGAAGGCGCCGGTGGGATTGCCGTTGGCATCGCGCTGGGCGATCGAGACCTGGAAGTCGTTGTAGACCTGATAATAGACCCCGAGCGAACCCGACACCGGGCCGCTTGCCAGCTTCACCCCGCCTTCGTAGTTCCACACGATTTCCTGCGCGACATCGACCACGTTCGGCTCCACCACGCCGGCGCGGCGCGCGGCATTGACCTGCACCACCGGCGAACGGCGGCCCTTGGAGACAGTGGCAAAGACATTCACGTCGTCGCTGATGCGGTAGAGCGCATTGAAACGCGGCAGCGCGGCGGTGAAGCTTTTGTCGGCAGTGAAGGTGCGTCCGCCGGTGTCGATCTGCCCGGGGATCAGCGGCGCACGACTGAGCACCGAATTGGGCACGTTGGCGAAGAAGCCGGACTTGCGATATTCCCACAGGAACCGCACGCCCGCGGTCAGTTCCAAGGCGTCGCTCGCCAGCCAGGTGGCATCGGCGAACACCGAATAGGCCTCGTTGCGGCCCTGATTCTCGAACACCGAGGCATAGGGGATGGCCTGCAAGGCCCCGCCTGTGGCGATCGCGGTCACGCCGGCGGCCGGCACGCTGCCGTCGGGCGCCACGCAGGGAATGCCGGGGATCAGCGGCGCGCCGAACAGCGAGCTGAGGCACTGGAGAAAGGTGCCTTCCTCGGTGGCGAAGGGCACGTTCTGGCGCCCGTCCTCGATGAACACGTTCCACCCCGCACGCGCGCGCAGGCTGCGGCCGGAATAGGTAAAGCGGCCTTCGTGGCTGATCTGCCAGCCATCGGCGATCTCGGCGAATTCGAGAAAAGGCGCGGCCGAGCCGTCGGCATCGAATACCTCGCGGCTGTCGAATTCGCGGTAGCCGTTGACGGTGGAGAAGGTCCAGTCGTCCGCAAAGGCATATTCGACCGTGAGGTTGAGATCATAGACCTCGCGGTTGAGGCCGAGCTGGTCGTCGCCCAGCACCGCGGCCGCGCCGGGGTTGCCGCCCAGATTGGCGGGACGGAAGGCATTGGCCGCCCCGCCCGGCGCGCCGAGGAAAGCCGGAAAACGGCCCGAGATGAAGGGCGTGCCGCCGTTCCGCTGCTGGTCATAGGTGCCGATCAGATCGAGCGTGATGTCGCTCGTCGGGGTATAACGCAGCGAGGCGCGCACCCCGAGCTGGTCCTGCGCGTAAAGTTCCTCGCGCTGGTTGGGATTGAGGTTTTCGGCATAGCCCTCGCGCGTGCGCCATTCGAAGGCGATGCGCCCGGCGAGCACGTCCGAGCCGGCATTGAGGAATCCCGACAGCAGGGTCTGCTCGAAATTGCCGTAGCCGCCGGTGATCTGGCCGGAAAAGCCCTCGCGCGGACGCGCTGAAACAAGGCTGATCGCGCCCACGGTGCTGGCCGTGCCGAACAGGGTCGCCTGCGGGCCTTTGATCACTTCGACCCGATCGAGATCATAGATCGCCTGATAGGACCCGCGCGAGCGCGAAATGTCGACGCCGTTGTAGTAGAGCGTGACGCGCGGGCCCTGCTGCGCCGAGCCGGAGTCCGAGGTGATCCCGCGGATCACCACGCCGGGATTATTGGCGCTCTGCTCCTGAATGTTGAGGCCGGGGATGTAGTTCGACAGCTCGTCGAGATCATTGACCCCCAAATCGCGGATCTGCTCGCCGCTGACGGCCGAGATGGTGATCGGCACGTCCTGCGCGCGCTGTTCGATCTTCTGGGCGGTGACGATGATCTGATTGCCGGCACGCTGTTCCTCGGCCGGGGCTAAGGCCTCTTGCGCGGCGGCAGCCTGCGACGTGCAAACAAGAACGCTGGCAAGCGCGATCGGCGATACGTGCGACAAAGTGGTGCGGAGCATGGTGGGCTTCCCTGTTGGCGGAGAGAGAACCCGCCCCTGACAGGCGACGGTGACACTGCCGCGACGGACGCGTGAAGCAGCGGTTACGATCCCTTTACGGCTTCGGGACGTTGCCGATATGCATCCATCCGGCACCCGCCTTGGCAGGCACATTCCGCCCGCGCCACCGCACTTGGGAGCGCTATAGCGGATTGCCGTCCTTGTCGCGGTAGATCTCGCGGCGGCCGACGTGGTTGGCCGGACCGACCAGCCCCTCTGCCTCCATCCGCTCAATCCACTTGGCGGCGGTGTTGTAGCCCACCCCCATCTGACGCTGGAGCCAGGAACCGGAAGCCTTCTGATTCTCGAACACGATCTGGCAGGCCTGGCGATACTTGCGTTCTTCGGGGTTGTCCGAGGCGGTGAGATCGTCCTCGAAGCCGAAGCCGCCGAAACCCTCCTCGGGTTCCTCGGTGACGGCATCGACATATTCGGGTTTGCCCTGGGCACGCCAGAAATCGGCCACGGCCTCGACTTCCTCGTCCGAAACGAACGGCCCGTGAACGCGCACCATCGCACCGGTGTTGGGCTTGTAGAGCATGTCGCCCTTGCCCAGCAGCTGCTCGGCGCCCTGTTCGCCCAGGATCGTGCGGCTGTCGATCCGGCTGGTCACCTTGAAGCTGATCCGGGTCGGCAGGTTGGCCTTGATCACCCCGGTGATGACGTCGACCGAGGGCCGCTGGGTCGCCATGATGAGATGGATCCCCGCCGCGCGGCTCTTCTGGCTGAGGCGCTGGATCAGCACTTCGATTTCCTTGCCGACCGTCACCATCAGGTCAGCGAGTTCGTCGACGATCAGCACGATCTGCGGCAGCGGCTGGTAATCGAGCTGTTCTTCCTCGAACAATTGCTCGCCGGTTTCCGGGTCGAACCCGGTCTGCACCCGGCGGCCCAAGGGCTTGCCCTTGGCGATCGCGGCCGCAACCTTTTCGTTGAAGCTGTTGATGTTGCGCGAGGAAATTGCGCTCATCATGCGGTAGCGCCGCTCCATTTCCTCGACCGCCCACTTCAGCGCGCGCACCGATTTGGCCGGCTCGGTCACCACCGGCGAGAGCAGGTGCGGGATATCGTCATAGGTCTTGAGTTCGAGCACCTTGGGATCGATCAGGATCAGACGCAGCTCGGCCGGAGTGAAGCGGTAGAGCAGGCTCAGCAGGATGACGTTCAATCCGACCGACTTGCCGCTGCCGGTCGTGCCGGCCACCAGCAGGTGCGGCATGGTGGCGAGATCGGCGATGATCGGTTCGCCCGAGATATCCTTGCCGAGGATGATCGGCAGATTGCCCTTGGCTTCGGCAAAAGCGGCGCAGGCGACCAGTTCCTTCAGCGCCACCATCTGGCGATCCTGATTGGGCAGTTCGATGCCCATGACGGTGCGCCCCGGGATGGGCGAAACGCGCGCGCTGATCGCGCTCATGTTGCGGGCGATGTCTTCGGCAAGGCCCACCACGCGGCTGGCCTTGATGCCGGGCGCGGGTTCGAGCTCGTACATCGTCACCACCGGGCCGGTGCGCACCGCGGTGATTTCGCCCTTCACGTTGAAATCGTCGAGCACGTTCTCAAGCAGGCGGGCGTTGCGTTCGAGCGCGATCTTGTCGAGCTTGGGCGCCTTGTCGGCAGGCGGCTCGGCCAGCAAATCAAGGCTCGGCAGCTTGAAGGCGGCGAACATATCGCCCTGGGCGGTTCTGGGCGTCTGGGCGCGCCTGGGCGGGGCGGAAGGATCGGAAATCTCGGGCGCGCGGCGCGGGCGATCGTCGATCATGACCGGGGCAACCTCGCCCTTGACGGAACGGCGTGGGCGCGGGGCAGTGTCCTCGTCCTCTTCGTCGGCCAAGGCCAGCGCCTGGGCGGCGGGACGTTTTCGGCCCGGCAGCGGCAGGCGGCGCACCAGCCCGGCAAGCGAGCCGCCGCCAAGGAACTCGGGCAGGCTCAGCAGCACGCGCCAGTCGATCGCGAAGACGCGGGTCAACAGGCCTACGCCGGTGGCAAGGCAGACCAGCGCCATGCCGAGAATCGCCCAGCCCTGCGCATCGCCCCCGATCCGCGCGGCCAGCGCCTGCACCGCACCGGCACCGAGCAGGCCGGCAAGCCCGCCCGCCTGCGCCGGGAGCGTACCGCCCGGCCCCTCGAAGGCGAGGCTGAGCACGGTCGAAAGCAGCGTCATGGCGATCAGCAGGAGCCCGGTGGGTAGCCACCAGGGAGTCGTCTCCGCCGCGTCGCCGTTTTCGACATCGCGCCACAGCTTGCGCGCGCTGACATAGAGCAGCGGCAGCAGCAGCGCAGCGGGCAGGCCGAACACCAGCAGCACCCGATCCGCCACCCACGCGCCGGCCGCACCCATCCAGTTGGCGACTTCGGCCGGATCGGCGGCGGTCGAGGGGCTGGGATCGGTCTGGGTGTAGCTCAACAGCGCGAGCGCAAGGAACACCATCGCACCCAGCAGCACAGCCGCCCCCGCCATCTGTGCAAGGCGGCGCAGCCCCCGCCGCAGCCCCGCGCGCCATTCGGCATCGGACTTGCTGACGGCAGGCTTGCGGCCATTCGTGCTTCTGGGGGTGACGGCGCGGCTGGCCATGGGGATGTCTCCTGTGTGGAACACATCATGAATCCTCGGCGAGTCCGGGTCAAGCGATGTGCGACAGGGCGTTGGCCTCGCTGTAGCGGGACACAAGCTTTTGGAGTCTTTGACAAGAGAAGTTAGAGCACTTCTCTGAAGTCTAGCCAGGGACAGGAGCGGCCGGTGATGGGGGTGTCTGGCGCGCCTCGCCACTTCCGTCCGCGATGATCCACACGCTTTGAAATCGATGAAAGTGTCTCATCGAGGGCCTCAATAGACCGCTGAGCAAATGCCCCTGTTGCCTTCTTGATGGTGCCGATCGAGCGCAGAACTCCTCATGCGGAGTGCTCTGCCAGAATTGCTTTCGCATCCTCGCGGCAAAGTGCAGTTGCGGCCTCAAAAAGGCGGTCGGCGCGGGCAGCGATATCTTCACTCATGGCCCCGAGATTATCAACTCCCGCGCCGGGGTCGGGCCGCCGCCGACACTGTAGTTGAGGGAAACTTCCTCGATCTCGAAGCCGGCGAACAGCTCGCGCACCTCGGGCCGGTCATTCAGCGAGAGGATAAAGCGCCCCTGAAGCCCGCCCAAGATGCGCCTCAGACGCTCGAAATCGGCCTCTGAGAAGATGCCCTTTCCATAGTCATCGGTGTGCCCCCAGTAGGGCGGATCGCAGTAGAACAGCGTCCCTGGCCGGCTGTCGTAGCGCTCGATGCAGGCACCGAAGTCGAGGCACTCGATCAGCACGTCCTCGAGCCGCTCGTGGACCGCCTCGAGCATCGGCTCCAGCTTGCCGAGACTCCAGCGCGGCCGGCTGTAATCGACGCCGAAGGTGCGTCCCATACCGCCGAAGCCGGTATTCTGCAGGTAGAGGAAGCGCGCCGCCCGCTCCAGATCGGTGAGCTGGTCGGCTGGGGTGGCCCGCAGCCGGTAGAAATCGGCGCGGCTGTAGAGCTGGAACTTCAGCACATCGAGCAGCTGCTGGTAGTGCCGCTGCAGGATACGGAAGAGCGTGACGACATCGCGATTCACGTCGTTGATCACCTCCAGCTTCGGCCGCACCGGGCGGCGGAAGAACACCCCGCCCATGCCCACGAAAGGCTCCACGTAGCGGGTGTGCGGGATCTCGGCGGTGCGCTCGCCTATCCGGCGCGAAAGGGAACGCTTGCCGCCCAACCACGGGGCGATGGGCTGGACGGGACGAACAGTCTGCAGGGACATGGGCAGTATCTCCTCAGGTAACGCCCTAAATGATCCCGAGGTGCCCGGCAGTAGCAGCAGCGCAGTTGGCAGGGGCAGCACCGGAGCGGATGCGGAGCGTCGGGCTAGCCCCCGATCGCGGTTTCCATCGCGTCGAGAGCGGCGTTACGAACGGTGTCGCTGAATTGAAAACCATGGTCGTTTCCTTTCGAGAGAGATCAATTGGCTTGGACGGACGCCGCCGCTTCCTTGCGGACCGCGTCCTCGTCGAGGCCGGTGTCGATGAAGAACTCGTCGGTCTGTTCAATCGTCAGGAAGGCCGCGAACTTCTCGGCGATTTCGGCATCGGCCTGCACGGCCTTGATCACCGCCTGCTTGTCGAGCTCGATCTTGGTGCGAAGGAAGTCCTTTGCACGCGCCCAGCGCAGGCCGCTCAGCCAGATGATCACATCGCCCAGCTTCACGCCGCGTTTCAGCTTCACGGCGGGCGGGGTGAGGCGGATCCCGATCTTCGCACCGACGATCTCGGCCGAGCGCTTGCCCTTGGCCAGCTCGTCCTTGCCGCCAGCCTCCCACCAGGCCTTGAGCCCGGCGAACAGCGGCGCAGCCCGCGCCTCCAGCTCGCGCAGATCGCTGTCTCGCTGGGCCTTCACGCGATCGATCGCCGCCTCGGCCGCGAGCCGAGCGAGCGCCTTGTCACGCTCGATCGCGACGAACTCGCCAATCATAAGGATGGCTTCGGCGGCATTGGCCGGAGCTGGAGCGGCTACCTGTTTGCAACGGGCCATATTCGATGCTCCACTGCTTAAGAGATTGACGGACTTTCGGCGGGGAGAAGGGCGGAGTCGATTTCGGGATCGCCTTGATCCTCGGCCGGGCCGCCTTCGATGATCCGCGCCGCCACGCCGGCTATCTGCGCGCAGCGAACGCCCTTGCCATAGAAGTGGTGCGTCGCGATGAACTGCGCGAGATCGCGCAGCAGCGCGAGCCCATCGGGCGTCAGGTCGGCGCGCCGCGCATAGAGATACTCGATGCCCTTGACGACGGAACCGAGCCAGTCAGGCTCCGCGATAATCTCGATCAACTCTGGGTGAGCGGCACCGTGGGCGAAGCCGAAATTCGTCAAAGCAGTTCGGGCGTCTAGTCCTGTGAACTTAACCATGAATAACTCCTTTCAAGGGTCGGAAAAGCGGTTTTAAATCGGCGATGGGCATTCCTCACCCTCCCGCCGTCACCGTGCCGAACGGCGTCACGGTGCGCGTTTGTCCGCCCGAGATCCGGGCCATCAGACGGAATTTCTGTGTCGATCCGGCGGTCAACCCGGTTGCTGTTCGGTTGCAGGTCACGAAGCCGATTTCGGCGCTCGGAAATCCGCCTTCGTCGATCACGCCTGGGTGCGGCGAGGAGGTGGCGACAGACCCGACATCGGCCCAGGTTCCGGGAGAGGTCTCCCGCTGCCACTTGACTTCGACATTGGTGACGCCTGCCGGAAAAGAATTCGGCACTTCCAGCGTGATGCCATTAGCCAGCAGGTTCGCCACGGTCACGCCAGAAGGCAGGGCGATGGTCATTTCGTTGCTGATCGCGGTGAAGCTGGTCGAGGAAAACGGCTTGGTGATGCTGTTGGCGGTATTTCCGACACCCGCAGCCACCAGTGGCACAAATGTGACGTTGACGTTGATCTCGGTCGCGAACCCATCGCTGTGGGTGTAGCGGATCGCGTAGGCGCCAGACTGCACGATGCCGGACAGCGTGACCGTGCCGGTGCTGCTGTTGATGCTGGCCGAGCCTGCGCCGAGGTTCTGCGAGGGGAGCGACCAGGTGCCACCCGTCAGCGTCGCCGTGCCGCGCTTGGCCGTGTGGGTCACGGTGCGGTTGCCGGTATGGCCCGCCTCGCCCTGCTTGATCTCGATCACCGGAAACTGCGGCACAATGGTGCGCTGGGCGGTGGCGGTAACATCTGCGCCATCCTCGGCATTTGGGCCGGGCGAGAAGGACGGATGCACGCCTTGGCCGGGCGCGGCCTCCGTAACCATCGGTTCGGAAATCGCCGCAACGAGCGACCCAGCGGCGCTGCTGTAAACGTAAAGCTCAAGCCATCCGCCGATCATGTCGCTCGGCACATCGGAAAAGAACTGGATGAAGCCGTCACCGATCTGACGGTTCGCGCCGAAGTGCTCGGCAATGCGATCCGCAGTCCCGTCGGCTCGGTATCCCCATAACGAAAGACGCCAGCCATTTGCTGCCGGGCCTTGAGCTTCGGTGCGCACCTGCACCGAAACCCGCTCACCCGGCGTTAGCCGGAAGATCGGGCCCGCTGCGCCGGCATTTCCGATCGAAATGATCTGTCCTGCCGCCGTGGCCGTGGCATCCACTCGGAAGAAGCGCATCCCAGCGAAAGTGCCAAAAGAGGTCGTGAACGCCATAGGCACCGGGTTGAACAACACCGCCCAACCCCTGTCCCCCTCCATCCGCGAAAACGGCACGCGGTTGGCATTACCAAGTGCCAAGTTCTCGTTTCTAAGCGCAACGTCCGCTCGCTCAACCGGCAGTGTGCCGACAAAATAGGGGCCACCAGCGTCGATGTTGTTCAACGTCGCCAGCGCGCCCTGACCGGTGATCGCGGCGGCAGTGCCGAGACTGGTGATCGCGTCGGCATCGGTGATCGGCGTGGTCCCATCGGCGCGGTAAAGGTTGGTCCACGCGCGGTTGTTCAACTGATTGAGGTTGCGAGTGGTAATGTTTGCGAGCGAGGACAGGTTGCCCGAGTTGTCGAGGTTGTTCACTCGCGACGTGGGGATAGCGGTGGTTGCCCAGGGGGACTGACCGGTGATCGCGGCGGCGACCCTCGTCTCGGTGATGTTTGCACCCGCTTCGGAAGGCTGAAGTTCATCGAGGCGGACACCGTTCGGATAGGCGATATCCTGCGCCCCTCGGATCGGGGTAAGACCCGTGATAGGAACTCCATTGACGATAGTGAACGTCCCGCTGATCCACGCATTCGGATCGTTGTCGCCGTCGCCCCGATAATATTCTGTGCCCATGCCCTCGCCAATGCCCGCGCGACCGATAAGAGCGTAAGCGGACCGGAAGGCAAAATTATTCCGACCGAACACCGAGCGGCTCGCACCGCAGCGATACATGGCATTGGGCAGGCCGCCGCCGAGCCGGTTGCCTTTAGGTTCATCGAACGAGAGGACCACGACGACCGCGCCTGTCGGAATGGCGTTGAGGTAATTGGCCATCGCTGTGTCTTGACCGGCAGTCCCGAACACGTCGAAACCTTGCGTCACCCACGTCGTCGATCCGAACGTGCGGTAAAAGACACGATAGGATCGAACAAAACCGCCAATGCTGTTGCCTGCGCCGTCGAACAACCCTTCGGAGTAGCCTGTGGGCGCAGTCGCGGAGTTTCCTCTGCACCCAAATACAAAGGTCTCCGGCCGACCGGAGCCTACCACCTGTGTCGCGTAGTTGACGCTGTTCGCCGTCGCCAGCGCACCCTGCCCGGTAATCGCCGCTGCCGTCCCCAGCGAGGTGATCGCGTCGGCATCGGTGATCGGCGTGGTCCCATCGGCGCGGTAAAGGTTGGTCCACGCCCGGTTGTTGAGCTGGTTGAGATTGCGGGTCGTAACCCTGTCCAGAGACGACAGGTTGCCGGAGTTGTCGAGGTAATCGAGCCGCGAGGTCGGAATGGTTGTCGTGGCCCACGCACTCTGCCCGGTGATCGCCGCGGCGACATTTTCGCCCGTGACATCTGCGCCATCGACAGCATTTGGGCCGGGCGAGAAGGACGGATGCACGCTTTGGTCGGGCGCGGCCTCCGTAACCATCGGTTCGGCAATGGCAATCTGCGCCGTGCCCGCCGCGGTGCTGATGAACCGCAGTTCGAACCGGGCAAAGTAGCGGCCCGATGGCACGGTCACAAAGCCGCGCTGGATGCCGTCGCCGAGGCTGGTCAAGCCGGTGCCAGAAGCGATCACCGTTCCCGAACCTGTCACCCCGTCAGCCTGATAGGTCCACAGCTCCAACTGCCACGTGCCCGCGGCCGTGCCCTGCCGCGACACCCGCGCCTGCACCGAAAGCCGCTCGCCCGGTGTTACCTTCACTGCGCTGCGGCTGCTGTTGCCGATCGAGAATTGCTGGCCTGCCGCCGTGATGGTGGTCGATCCGCGGAAAAACCGGATGCCGATTGAGTTGGCGTTGTAGTCGGTCGCAATCGACAGCGGCACCGGATTGTGTAACACCGCATACCCGCGATCGCCCTCCATCCTGGAGAACGGCACCCGGTTGGCGTTGGCCGGGGCGACCGGTGCGACCGGGCTGCCATCGCTGAAGGACAGGCCGCTGGTCGAGATCGGCCCCAGCACGCGGCGCTCGCCCTGGATGCCGTCGACGATATAGGACACCGCCACCCAGAACGTGCCGCCTTCCGGCACCGGGATGTCCAGCAGGGTGACCTCGGGGCGCGAGCTCGCGGCGAAAGTCCAGATCGAGCCGACGCCCGGCGCTTCCACCTGCTGGATGTATTCGAAGACGACCAAGGAAGCGGCCGGATCGTCGGTCGCCCCTCCCACGCGAAGATTGGGGATGCGCACCGATCCCGCGCCCAGCAGCACAGCCGCCGCACTCCATGCCCCTACTCCCGGCGCGGCCACCACGGGCGGCTCGGGCTGGTCGGAAGCGATCGAGCCATCATCGAGCGGCGCGGTGTCCGAAAAGGCGCTGGCCGATATCTGGCGCAGGGTCAGCTGGTGGTGCCAGGCCTTGTCCGATCCCCAAGCCTCGACCCGGAAGGTCAGCGTCGCCCCGCCGAAGCGGCGGTTGCTCTGCCAGGTGACCCAGTCGCCTTCCTCGATAAAGGCGAAGCGCGGCGGCAGGGTGACGGTCGCCCTGCCCCACAGCCGGCCGAGCCGGCGGATGATCTGGCCAATCCGCTGGGCCTGCGCGCCATCGGTGACGAAGTCGAGCTGCGGCTGCTGTTCGCGCGGCCCGCCGTCGGCCGTGACATCGGCCAGATCGCGCTGCACCGGGGCGCTGCGGACCGTCCAGCGCTGCGCGGGATCGATAAAACGCGGCGCGACGGTGTTGACCCAACCTTCGTCAGCCGCGCCGAGGATCCCTTCGTTCCAGCGCACCGTGCTGCCGATCAGCAGATCATCATCGGTGAAATGCGCGACCGGGGCCTTGGCCTGCCCCGGATCGACCTCGACCGCGCCTTGCGGCTGGCTGATCGTCCCGGCCACCGCCGCCGCGAAATCGCTCTCGACATCGATGAAGGGCTCGTTCGCGGCCACGACCCCGCCGACCCGGTAGCGCGGCTGCCCGCCGACCAGCTCGTCGCACAGGTTGGCGCGGGAAAAGACATTGGCGGGCGGCGCCTCGATCGCGCTCAGGCCGCGGCCGAGCAGCAGCATCCCCGGCTGGTCGACCAGATCGCCGGCGTAGATCCCGCGCACCCAGTTGTAGCGGATGTCGATCGGGTTTTCGGTCCACTCCCAGGTCGCCGGGTTGTCGCGCCGGTGCGCCCCGCTGCCGCCGACCGTGCTGTCCTTCCGCGGCTGGTAGCAGCGCAGGCCGCGCACCACCCAGCGAAAGCGCGGACGGCCGCTCGGCCAGACGGGGTTCTTCGCATCCGCCTTGTCGGCCTTGTAAGCGACGACGACGTAGGCCACGCCGCGCCCGCGATCATTCGCGGTCCAGCCCGGCCCGTTGGCGGTGAGGATCGAGGGGACGGTCTGGTCCCACTGGCCATCGCGCCAGAACACCTGGAGTTGGTTGTTGAACCCGGCCACATTGCCGTCGCCGGCGAAGGCGACGTAGGCATCGTCGACGAAGAAGCCTTCGAGCGCATCGCAGCGGTGATCCGCCAGTGCGATCACCAGCACCTCCCAGTCGGTGCCGTACTTGCCGCCGTAGTTGAACGCATCGACGAGGCTCCCGCCGACAGCCGCCCGGCCGAAAATCGCCTGCCGCGGCTGCTCGCCGAGCTGGAGCTGCGCGGCGGCGGCGGCGCGGTTGCGGTTTACCGAGGGCTGAAGCAGCGCCCCTCCCACCAGCGACACGCCTGCGAGGATCAGCTGGAAATTGCCAGTGACCGCGCCGACGACGACCAGCCCCGCCCCGACGATGGCGCGTACGACCTTACCCATCGACCTCGCCTCCGCTCGCCGACCAGGCCATCGTCATCGCGCCGCGCGGCAGGCGCTCCAGCCCGCGCGCACCCGGCCCCACCAGCGTTTCGCCTTCGACCACCATCAGCCGGACGCCCAGCAGCCGGTCAGGCAGTCCGGCGATGTCGCCGCGCCGGGCCATCGCCGGAGCGATGCGGGCAAGGCGTCGGTCGATCCCGGCGATCAGCCCGCCCTCAGCCGCGGCCAGCTCCAGCGCCTCGCGCCGGGTGCGCCAGCGCGGCAGATCGGCGAGCGGATTAACTCCGGTCTGCGCCGCGACGCAGGCGGCCGCGAAGCTCACGCAATCCCGCCCGCGCCGCCAGCGGAACCCGCGCGCCTGGCGCGCCTCGATCAGGGCGATCAGGGCGGCGAGGTCGCGGCTCATCGGGCCACCCCGCCCGAAGGGCTGCCGAACCCGCCGGAGCCGCCGCCCCCGCCGCCGAAGCCACTCCCGGCGCCAGGCAGTGACGATCCGGCCCGCGCCGGGCGACGTCCACCCCAGTAGAGCGTCTTCTCACCGGCGTATGAGACGTGCTTGAAGAAGCCGTCGGCTGGGTCGATCAGGCGCTGGTCGGCATCGCTGCGCATCCGCGCCCCGCGCCGGCCGAGGCCCTTGGCCGCGGTCTCCAGCTGCGCAGTGATCTTGGCCGTGCCGCCGATCTCTTCCTCGCGCGCGAGCGTGTCGAGCCGGCCGCGCGCCCAGACGTTGAAGTCGAGCAGCGTGTTGCCGGTCTGGTCGAAGATCAGCCGCCACAGCACCGCCGGCGCCCCGGCGATCCCGGACGCATCGAGCAGCACCAGCGTCTCGGCGTCCACGCCCGACAGGGTGAGGGTGATGTTCTGCGCCGCATCGCCCAGCGCCCCGCCTGCCACCTGCACCAGCCCGCGATCGCCGATCGGCAGGAAGGTGCGCCCGTCGAAGGTAATCTCGTGCCACCCGCCCCAGATCCGTACCACCGGATCGCAGGCGATCTCGACCGCGCCGGTGACGATCGCTGTTCCGGCCTCGAGCGCTGTGAGCGCGGCAGGCGCGATCGTCTTCATGCGCGCAGATCCTGAATCGCGGTGATCGTCGCCCCGGCCAGAGCGCCGCCCGCGCCGATCGGGCCGATCTGGCTGTCCTCGGGGACCAGCTGCATCACGCAGGCCGGGTTATCGAGGTGCGCGATCGCCCCCGAAGGCACCAGCGCGGTGTTGAGCGGCGGCTCGATCGTCACCTGCGCCTGCCCCGCGCCGGTGGACGTCGCCGGCAGCACGGCGCGCGCCATCGTGCGGCGCATCATGTTGCCCGCGCCCGCGCCCGCCGCGTCCCAGCGGAAGCCGATCTGGTCGCCGACCGAGATCTGGAAAGCGGCTGGCAGGCCGTTGAGGATGAGCAGCGCGTTGCCGTTGGCGTCGATCGCCTGGCTCCAGCTGGTGGCCGGGCCGGTGAAGGGCGTGGCCGTGCCGGCGCGCACCAGCCCGGCAAAGCCGAAGCGGTAGAGCTTGGGGAGCCGGCGCGTCGGGTCGATCGCGTAGAACCGCCTGATCCGCCCGCGCAGCCGGTCGAAGAAGGCCTGCCACAGATCCGCGCTCTCGGGGTCGGCACGGTCGATCTCGAAGCGCGCCGCCCACAGCGGCCAGCCCGCCTGCACGCCGCCCTGCCGGCCGCTCGCCTCGGGTGCGGCATAATCCACCCGCTCGATGTCGAACCGGACTCGGGCGATGCCGCTGGGGGTGTCGGGCTGGGTCAGGATCATCGGATCACTCTCCTCTCGCGCGCTTCCTGCACCGTGGCGACGATGCGGCCGGGCAGCTCGGCGCTCAGCTGGTCGAGCCGGGCGTTGAGCCGCGCGATCGCGGCAGCATCCGCGCCGGTGGCGTCGATGGTGATGGGGATGGCGATGCTCGGCCCGCCCGGGCTGCCGATCAGCTTGCGGCTGTCGCTGTTGGACAGGATGCCCAGCCCGCCCGGCCCGGCGAAGGCAATCTCAGGCCCTTCCTCGCCGACGATGCCGAACTGCCCGGTCGGGATGGTCCCGCCCTTGGCGAAGAGGCCGGCGAACGCACCCTCGAACAGGCTGTTGACGCTGCCGAGCAGGCTGCTTCTGGGGCCGCCGCCCCCGAACAGCCCGCCCAGGAGGCCGCCGCCGCCACCGCCGAACAGCGCACCGGCGAGCGGCTTGATGATCGCCTGCTGGATCGCGATCCGCAGCAGATCGGCGATGATCTGGTCGGCCACCCGGCTGAAGACGTCGCCGAGGCTCTCCACCCCCATGATCGCGCGCGTCAGACCATCGTTGAGCGCTTCCAGCCCGTCGATCTTGATGCCGTCGATCGCCTCGTTGATCATGCCTGGCGTGGCGTTGAGCCCGCGCAGATAGCGCTCGGTCTCGGTCTCGTTCTGGCGGGCGACAGCGGCGCGGCGGCCTTCGGAATTGGCGTTGAGGTTATCGAGCGCCTGCTGGGCGCGCGCGCGTTCGGCCTCGTCGGTTTCGGCGGCCGCGATGATGGTGGACAGCCGCAGCCGCTCCAGCCGCTCCTCGGCCTCCAGCAGCCGCAGGGCAATCGCCTTGCGCTCGGCCTCGGTATCGGCCAGCGCCCGGGCATTCTCCAGCGCCTCGGCCTCGCCCCTGAACCGCTCGTCGGCGAGGTCCTGGGCGGCGCGCGCCTGCTCGACGCGCTTGCGGAACTCGATCGCTTCGAGCTCGGCATCCGCGAGCCGGTTGGTGGCCGCGCGCAGCTCCACGCGCTGGGCATCGGACAGGTCCTCGCGCGCTGCGATCGCGGCCAGCGCATCGCGCCGGTCCCATTCGACCCCGCGCGCGGCGAGTTCGGCGCGCTCCTCGGCGCTGGTGGCGATCTGCAACCGGGCCTGCAGAATGCGCTGGGTGACGGCGATCAGATCGCTCTCGAAGCGCGCATCGGCCCCCGCCTGGTTGACGCCCGCCCGGGTAGCGCCGCCGCGCCCGCCGCCCGAACCGCCACCGCGCCCGCCGCCCGAACCGCCAAGGATCCGCCGCGCGGCCGCGCTGTCGCCATCGAGGCCGGCCAGCGTGTCGCGGAAGAGCACCACGTTCGCGCCTTCGGCATCAAAAGCGGTGATCGCCTGAGCAGCGCGGAAATAGGCCTCCTGCGAGATCACGCCGCTTTCCATCCGCGCGCGCAGCTGCTGCTCGGCCTCGGCGGCGGAAAGCCGGCCACGCATCACCAGATCGACCACGTCCTGACCCTTGTTGGCGCGGGTGACGTGCAGACCGCCCATCGAGAATTCGGCCCTGAGATCGCCGAGCCCGCCCTGGCGGATCGACTGCATCTCGGCCCCCGCCGCCGCCTGCCGCTGCATTGCGCCGACCATCCCGGCCACGGCCTGCGCGCGGGCCAGCGCCAGCATCGCCTGCGACTGGACGTTGATCTTGCCGGTGGTTTCATCAACCACGCTGCCAAGGATGCTCTGCGCATCGCCCAGCCTGCTGCTCGCGAACGCGACGCCCTCGAGCGCATCCTCGGCCTCGAACAGCTTGCCGATGAAGGGTGCCAGCACCACCGCTGCCGAGGTGATCGCGATGCCCCAGGGCCCGCCCATGAAGGCGGCGAGGCGGCTGGTGCCGCCGCTCATCATCTGGATCGCCTGGATCACCTGGCCGCTCTGCGAGGCGAAGATCTGCATCGGCCGCGCGCCGAGTGCGTACATCGTGGCGATGTCGCCGAGCTGGGAGCTCAGCTGCTGCATCCCGGCGAGCTGGGCGCTGGCCGACTGGACGACGCGCTTGCCGGCCTGTTCGACGCGCTGGCCGGCCTGTTCGACGCCCGCCCCCATGACTTGCGCGCTCCGGCCGGCGGCGGCCATCTCACTCGCCAGCTTGGCCGAGCTGCCGCTGGTGCGATCCAGCGTGCTGCCCAGCTTCTGGGCGCGCCCTTCGGCCTGCGCGATGCCGGCATTGAACCCCGCATCATTGGTGCGCAGCTCGAGCAGCGCCTCACCAAGCCGCTCAGCCATGGCGCGTCCTCAAGCAGCGAAGCGGTAGGACCGCCATCAAGGGACGCCGCTCAGCCATCGGTTCCTCCCAGCCACGCGTCCAGATCGGTGATTGCCGGTAGCTCCTCCGAATTGGCGATGCCGATGCCCATCGCCGCCAGATCGGCCGGATCGGCCTTGGCCGGAGCGGGTGCGGCTTCGCCGGAAGCCGCCGCCCTGATCGCGTCCATGGCGCGCTGGTGATCCAGCTCGCTGGCGAAACCGCGATTGTTGCCCAGCGCGGCCCGGTTCACCGCAGCGAGCGTCTCGGCCGCATCGATCCGGGGCATCATCCGCACGAAGGCCCTCACCAGCCCGGCAGGAACCGCCTCCAGCCAGTCCTGCGGCCGTCCGCCGTAGAACCGCTGGAGCCGGGGGATGAGCTCGCCCCAATCCACGCCGGCAGCTCGCCCCGTGCTGCTTCCATCGCTCCGGCCACCTTCAGCGTCGATCGCAGCCGGAGCGCGGTAAAAAGGTCGATGATGGCCCATCGCTGGGTTCCGGGCAGCCTGGCGAACAGCGCGTCTGACGCGCCGACGCAGATCTTGCGGGCAACCGTGGCGACGAGCGCGTCGAGCTCCTTTTCCGCCTCCTCGCCGGTCTGCTGCGCCAGCTCCTCGATCCGCCGCCCCCACACACCGAAACGGTGGCTTTCGATCACGCTGAGCTCATCCGGGTGGAGGATCTCGACCCGCTCGCCATCGATGGTGATGAACGGCCGCTCGATGAGCGTGTCGAGATCGAGCAGCGCGCCCCTGGTTGCCTCGGCCATGCCCGCCTTCTCCGATCAGAGCGCCGGCAGGTGGGCGGCGAGGATGTAGCCGAAGCGCTCCTGGGCGTTGGTGGCGTTGAGATCCTCCAGCGCCTCGAACCTGAGCTGAAGGCCAGCGCCCGTCCCGCCCTTGCGGAACACCAGGGCCGGCGCACCCGACTGGTAGCAGCGGGGCACGCAATACTGCATCGCCAGCGCTTCATTATAGGGCGAAAGCCCGCGCGCGAGCAGGGCGTATTCCTTGGTCCGGCCGACGTCTTCGCTAAGCCCGATCTTCTTGGTGCCGGGCTGGCCGGCAGCCGGGGCCACGGTGGTGATCGTGTTGCCGTTGAGCGCAAGCTGGTACTGCTCGAGCGTCAGATCGAGCAGCGTCACGCCGAACATCAGGTCTTCCTCGCTGAGGAATGCCTTGACCGGCCCCGCCGCACCGGCGGTGCGCACCTTGTCATAGCTCTTGGCGTGGGTCACGGTGACGCCGCCGTTCTCATAGTTGCGATCGCCATTCGTGCCGATCTTCACCCAGGGTGAAGACGGGGCAGCGGTGATGGTCGGAAAGGCGGTGCCAACCGGGGCGACCCAGAGGGTCAGCGGCGCACCGATGATTTCAAAAGGGGTCATGCTTGTTTACTCCTCGATGGCGACCAGGCCGTGCATGACCTGGAACGATTGGAACTGGCGGGGCCACTCGGTCACCGGCTCGCGGCCCGCGATCGCGCTGCTGGCGGAATTGGCCCAGTGTATGAGGCACCCGGCGTGGACCGAGCGGCGCAAGGACCGCAGGGCGCGCGCGGCGGCGCGCATCACACCGGCGGCCGCGCGCGGGGTGGCGGCGAATGCAAAGACATCGACCCGCTGCGTGTCGTGTTCGAGGTAACTCTCCCCGGTCAGGGAAACCCCGCCCGACGCGCGCAGCACGATCGCAGCCCGCGGCATCGCTGCGGCTTCGGCCTCGGGCAGCTCGCCGCCGAAGATCCGCCCGGCGGTCGCCGTGCTGGTGGCGAGATCGGCCTTGAGGAAGGCGACCAGCCCGGCCTCGATATCGGCTGCCTCAGGCATCGCCAAGACCTCCCTGAGACGCGCCTTCGAAGGCCTTGCGGATGTTGCCCGCCAGCTGCGGATAGACCGCATCGGCGGCCGGGCGCAGGTAGGGGCGCGCCGGGATCGTGACGCTCTTGACGAAGCGGAAGCTGCCGTCGGGCATCGGGATCTTCAGCGCCTTGGCCCGCACCGGCACGATCACTCCGCCCAGCTCGTGGATCAGGGCATAGCGCACGCCCTTCGATCCCCAGGTGCCCACGACGCCCGTGCCATCGGGCCGCGCCAGCTCGGCAATGTTGATCGAGTTCTCGAGCCGCCCCTGATCGTTCTGCCAGGTGTGGTTGGCGCGCGCGTGCAGGACGGCATCCTGCATCGTCTTGTTGACGCCGAGGATCTGCGCCTGGCGCATCCGGGCGGTGAGCGCATCGCCTTCCCAGCGGAGAGACTGCGAGGTCATGGCTGCACCTCAGGTGGCGAAGCGGCAGGAGCGACGGGAAACGCCATCATCCGATCCTCTGCAGCGCGGCTTCGCGGTGGTTGTGCTTGAACTGCACCGGCCCCTCGACCTTGAGGCGGCCGGGGATGATGGTCCGGCCGAGGCGGTCGCTGACCGCGGCGATCTCGTCGCCCTCGGCCAGATCGGCACCCAGTGCGATCATGATCCGCAGATCCTCGATCATCGCGGTCTTGGCTCCGTCGACCAGCTCGCGGCTGCTGTTCGAATAGACGAAGCAGGGCAGCGCATTGTGCAGCACGGTGAAGACCGGCTCGACCGGCCCGCCCCAGCTGTCGGTGCCGGTGGCGGTGTTGCGCTCCACCCGGGCGCGGTGGATCAGGCGACCGGCGATCATGGCAGCCTCCGCAGGTCGAGCAGCAGCTCGACCACGATCACAGCGAGCGCCGCGAGCGCGAACCCGCCCCAGGAGCGCCCTGCGCGCAGGAAGCCAAGGCGGGCGGCGGGCCTCCGCCCGGCGTCTGATGGCGCAAAACCAATCACGCCATCACCATCCCGCGCCGGTCTTCCAGCGTCTGCAGGATCGCCTCGCGATCGGCGGCCATGTCGCCGCTCAGCGTCACCTGGTAATCGCCCGCCCGCTCGCTGCGCAGCGCGCCGCGATAGGACAGATCGAGCGCGATCAGCTTGATCGTCACCTCGTCGCGCGCTGCCGCCACCCCAACCGGCGTGTAGGCAACGCGGACCAGCGGGGCCCAGTGCGCGCGGGGGTTCGGTCCGCCGATCAGCCGCTGGAGCGTCCGCCCGCCGTGCAGCACCCGGAAATCGGCGGCAGCCAGCTCGGTCTCGTGGCTGGCGAGGCCGGTGTCGCCGGGATCGATCTCGGTGATGGCGATCGGCTGCGCCGTGTCGGCCGGACGCAGGAGGCGCAGGGTGGTCTTGAGCCGGTCGGCGGGCGCCAGCGGATCGCCCAGCTCGACCGTCAGCGCGCCCGCCACGCCGAAGCGCGCATCTAGCTCGGCGGTGATGGCATCGATCATCGCCAGCAGCTCGCTGTCGGGCAGATCGGTGGGGACCCGCAGCTTGACGCGATCGAGCAAAGCCATCAGGCCGCCTCCTCGGTCGGGATCGGGCCGGCGACGATCGGCGAAGCCTCGCCACCCGTTTCCACGGCCTCACCCGCGGGCGAGGCGGTGCCCGTCAGCTCGGCGACCAGCAGATCGCAGCCGGCGTCCAGAAGGAACTCCTGCGCGAAATAGGGCGGGAGCTGCGCGACTTCGCTCAGCTCCGCCCCGAACACCGGATCGCTATCGCGGGGATAGGAGAGCACGATCGCCGGGGCAGCCTCGGTGATGACGCGGACGCGGGTGGTCATCGGATCAGGCCTTGGTTTCGGTCTCGCCGGCAGCAGGCTTGGTCTCGGCTGCCTTCTTGGGCTTGGCTGCGGCCTTGCCTGCGAGCTTGCCGTCCACCAGGCCGAACTGCGCGGCCGCGCTCGCGGGGATCTCGTCGCCAGGCACAGCGTAGAGCGTGGCAGCGCGGGCATCGCCTTCACCCACCAGCGCGCTCTTGTCGGCGGTGAGATAGAGGCGCTCGGCGCAGATCTGGTTCTGGGACATGATCGGGTTCTCCTGGTTGAAAGAAATCAGGTTGAAGGAAATCACTGGGCCTTGAGCCAGGTGATGACGAGCCACGCGCCGGTGGTGTCGACGGTGGCCATCGCGATGCGTCCTTCGCTGCCCGCCGGGATCGAGGCGTTGGCGAAGCGATCGGTGCGGACCAGCGCGCTGGTGACCGAGACGACGCTCAGCAGCTGATCACCTGCCCGGATGCCGGGGACGGCGATGTTGCCGATCGGCCCACCGGGAACGACGGCGGTGGCGACAGTGCGCGGGAAGCCTGACTGGGTGACGGACATCGGTTTCTCCTGATGGGGCTTGCCGGGCGGCTCGATGGGACAAAAAGCCGCCGGGAAAGCCGGGGCCGGTGCTGGGGGGACGCTCCAACCGGCCCCGGAGGGATGCGACCGGGCGGGATCGGCCCGGCCGCGAGAGAGCCCTACATGCCGGTGACCGTGTGGAACGCTGCCGGCCGGAACACCACCAGCGCGGCGCGCATGTCGGCACGCATGGTGCGGATCCCCTGCGTGAACTGCGTGCCGGAATAGCCCACCTGGATGTCGATGCCGCGGCGCTCGAACAGCGTGATCCAGCTCGGCTCGAAGCTGCCGACCAGCGCGGTGTTCTCGGCGATCGCCTCGTTCTGCACCACCGGCAGACCCCACAAACGCTCCGGCCCCGATTCCATCGGCGAGCCGAAGATGTAGATGCCGTCCGCCGTGCGGGTCAGGCGGATGTCCTGCCAGTCGAGCGGGTGGATCACATGGTGCGTCGGCATGGCGCGGCCGATCGTGCGGATCCGGACCATCGCCTTGTAGAGCGCATCCATCTGCGGATCGGAACCGCGGGCCAGCGTCTGGATGCCGGCGGTGTTGAGGATGCCGCGCATGTTGGGCGCGGTGCCATTGCCGGTCATGGCCTGCTGATCGAGCCGCTGGCGCACGCCGAATGCCAGGCGCGAGTTCGCATAGCTCTCGATCAGCGCGACGTCCTCGAGCTGCTCGTCGGTCACCGGCAGGCTGTCGGTGATCTTGACCACGCTGACCGAGCGCTGGGTGAAGACGAAGGTGCTCTCGGCGAAGGCTGCGCCTTCCGCCGTTTCAGCCGCGGCGTGGGTGCGGGTGGTTTCCTCCATGTAAGGCACCGCCGCCTGGCTGACATTGCCCATCGGCAGGATGTCGAGCAGCTGGATCGGCCGGGTCACCGCTTCGACGAATCCCGGCAGGCGGATGCTTTCCGGCGCGAAGCCGGCAGTGGTCGCCAGCAACGCCTTGCTGCCCATCGTCTCGAAGGCGGCCGCCTTGGCGAGGAACTCCGAGGGCAGCATCTCGCCGAAGCGGACGGTCGCGCCCTCCGGGGTGCGCGCTTCGTACCAGCTCTTGAACTCGGGCGCGTTGACCAGCTGCTCGCCGATCGACTTGAACTGGTTGCGGTTGGCCGGCTGGCCGCCCTGGCCGGGATGGACAAAGCCGCGCAGGCCCTTCGTCCGGCCTTCGAGCGCGGCGGCCGCCTTGTCGGCCTCGAGGAAAGTTTCAAGGTGCGTGGCAATCGCGTCGGCCTCGGCGTTGAGCGCCTTGACGTGCTCGGCGACGGCGATCGCATCCTTCGCGCCGGACACCACGCCGATCGCCTTGCTGTAGTCGTACTGGCCATCGTCAGTCTTGGCCGCCTCGAACACCTTGGCGAGATCGGCCTGACGGGCCTGGAGCTTCTCCTCCGCTTCCCTGCGGCTGAGGTTCTTGATATCGGACATTGCGTTTTCTCCACTGGAGCCGGGCCGATCAGCCCGACGAAAACCGGTGGAGACGCAATGCGATCACAACCGCGTCTCGTGCGCCCCGGAACGCGTTCCGACGCAGCGCGATTGCGGCGATTTGGGGATGCGCTCTGCCTAACCCAAAAACGCGATTCGGCAAATGCGCTGCGCGCTGCTAGGATGCAGGAATGCTCCTCGCCCTCATCGCTGCCAGCGCGATCGCGGTCTGCCCGCCACCACCGGCCCGGCGCTGGCACTGTGTCGTCGATGGCGACACGCTGTGGTGGCATGGCGAAAAGCTCCGCATCGCCGAGATCGACGCCCCCGAACTGACTGGCCGGTGCGCGGCCGAGCGCCGCCGAGCACGTGCCGCGCGCGATCGTCTGGTCGCGCTGCTCGACGGCCACAAGCTGGTGATCCGCCGCACCGGCACCGATCGTTTCGGCAGGACGCTGGCGCAGATCACCAGCAGCGGCACAAGCATCGGCGAGCAGCTTTTGCGCGAAGGCCACGCTACCCGCTGGCCAGGCCGCAAGGACTGGTGCCTCTGAAAACCCTTTCAGCGCGATTTCAGAGGCCATAAGAAGCCATCCGAGGGCCTTTTGGCTCCCAGAGTGCCTGCAAGCGGTTGCGTGGCGTTCTGGCGGCTCCAGCGGCGGGTGTCAGAAACCCAGCCGGATCCGGGCCGCCCGGGTCTCGTGATGGGCGATCTGGTTGCGGATCGCATCGATCGCCTTGCCCTGGGCATCGTCGCCTGCCGCCTCGAGCAGCGAAGCGGCAGGCGACGATAACGCCTTGCCCAGCGCGGTGTGGATTGCCTCCAGCTGTTTGCGCCCGGTCGCCGACAGGCTGGCCGGATCGCTGCCCAGGGCTTCGGCCAGCGCGCCCAGGCCAGCGATCAGCGGCGCGAAGCCGGCTTCCTTCAGCGCCTTCATGCTGAGCGTCCCGGTACCCCGGCCCGCGCCGCGGATCACGGTCGACACCTCGTGCACATCGAGCCGCTTGAGCACCCGCACCCGCGTCTCGCCACGCTGCGTGAAGTCGGATTCCACCACCTCAAAGCCGTAGGAATACTCCTGCACCGACTTGCCGGTGCGCAGATCGAACAGCAGCGCCTTGTGCCAGTCGCGTCCGGCCTGCGTCTCCAGATTGAGGTGGAGCGCGGCATAGGCGACGTCGCCCTCCTCGTAGACCCGCGCCTTGCCGAAAGGCATCTGGTAGCGATCGTGGTGATGGATCAGCGGGCACCACTGTTCGCCACCGTCCTTCCAGGCGAAAGCGCCGGGCGCGTAGGTGTCGCCGTCATGGTCGACCTCGGACAGGCGGGCGATGATGGCAAGGCCCTTGCCGGTCTCGCCCATCTCGGTGACGGTCAGGTTCTTGGTGAGCATCGAAGGTCTCCTGAAGACAATCTCTGGCGGGCCTCAAGTAGCAAAGCGGTAGGCCCGTCAGAGGGTAAAGTTCGGCACGAAGGACAGCGTGCAGTTCGGGCGCATGGTGTCGGTCATCAACCGCGCGGCCTCGGCCGAGACGATCTTGCCGCTGCGGGCGATGTGGCTGAGCTCGGATCGCGGTTCGCCGAATATGCCGTCGGAGACGACATATTCGCCCACCCCGCCCGCGCGCCCCATCTCCAGCGTCGAGACATTCTGCGCGAATTGGGTCTCGGTGCGGGCGATCACCCGGGCGCGGGTTTCGGGGCTGTTCCAGATCCCGCCTTCCACCTGGTTGGCGATGCGGTTGGCGAGCGCGCGGATCCCATCGCCTTCCTCCAGCCCTTCGGCCAGCGCGGCGAAGATCGCGTCGCGGGTCTGGCCAGGCAGATCGATCAGCCCGGCGCGCCGGCCCCCCGCGGCGACAATCTCGCGCAGCACCGGATCGGGCAGGCCGGTGCCGAAACCCGCCTCCTCGAGCACTTCGGCAGTCTTGCGGGCGATCGCCAGATACTGCGCCTGGTAGCGCGAGGAGAGCCCCTCCTGCCAGGCTTCGAGGTTGAGCAGATCGATGATCTGCTGGATCAGGTCATCGTTCTTGGTGAAGGCCTTCGACTTCGGCTCCCAGCCCCGCGCGCCCAGAACCTGCTCGGCCACGCGCGCGGCGGCGTCGCCCCATTCGCCGAACAGCGGCAGCAGCGCGGCGGTGAAGGCCTCCGCGTGGGCGCGCGCTTCGCGGAACAGGCGCAGGGCGATCCGCTGGCTGCGCTTGATCGTCGCCTCGTCCGCGTCGCGCGCGTCGGCCGGCAACCAGTCCTCGGGCAGGGTCTTGGCCTGCGCTGCGGCGAGCGCCTTGCGCTGGGCCGCAGCGCGCAGCTCGGCCTGCGTGATCGGTCGGGCGAGATCGGCCGCAAGCAGCGGAGCAGTAGGCCGCAAAGACGCCTTTTCTGCCTGCGCGAGCGGCACCTCGAGCTTGGCGATCGGGCGCAGGTAGTACTTGTGGCTCTCGTCCGCATCGCGGCCGGTCTCGACCAGATAGTCGTAGAGCGTGATCGCGCCCGCCTCGAACTCCTTCAGCTTGCGCTCGATCTGCTTGTTTTCATCCTCCTGCAGGGCGAGCACCGCGTCGGTGTCCCAGAACAGCTCGAGGCGCCCCGCGCCGCGCCGGGGCTTCTCGAAGTCGGGCAGCAGGCTGCGCTGCAGCTCATCCGCCAGCGCGCGGCCCAGCGGCAGCACGCCGTTGTACCAGGCAAGCTTGCGCATCTCCTCCATCGTCGCGCCGACCTTCGTGGCCTGCAAACCAGCGCCGAAGCCGACAACTGCGGCCGGGATGCCGAGCGCCGCGCAGACCCGCTCCTCGGCCACATCGCGCGCCTCTGACAGGTTCATCTGCTGCGGGTTGAAGCCGTAGGGCTGGACGTCGGTCGGCGCGCCCATCACCAGCGTGCCGCCCCGGCCATCGCCGCTGAAGGTCTGCTGGAACCACGTCTTGGTCGCCTCGACATCCTCCGCACTCGGGATCGAACCGGCCTTCGGGCTGATCACCACGCCGGGCACGCCCATGTTCCGCAGCAGGCTGGCGACGAAGTTGGAGCTCTCCATGTCAGCGAAGATCTCGCGGATCACGCTGCGCATCGGAGCGTAACCTCGCCGCAGATCGCGCGGGTTGAGGCCGTTGCGGAAGTGGACGACGTCAGCCGGATCGAGGGAGATCGTCCCGTAGCCGGTGCCGGGGCGATATTCGTAGTGCGAGAGGAACGCGCTCCCGTCCAGGCCTGCCTTGGGCTCCATCATGAACTGGGGCACGTACCACAGCTCGCGCACGGTGCCCGAAAGATCGCGGACCTTGACCAGATAGGCATCGCCCCAGATGCAGAAATCCGCGATCACCCCGTTCCACAGCGCGATGTCGCCATAGTGGGGATTGGGGTTGCGGATCAGCTCGAGCAGCGGATGCTCCTCGACCGGCTCCAGCTTGCCGCCATCCAGCCGCGCGCGCATCGCCAGGCGCGCCTCGGGCAACGCCCGCTGGAGCCACATCACCGGGGCCATCACCACGCTCGCGTCGAGCATGTCGCCGACTTCGCGGGCGTAATCGAACCGGGTGCGGCGCAGCAGCCCGCCGAAGAACAGCGACTGCGCCGCGTGGCGCATCGTGGTCAGCGAGCTGGCGACGCGGGCGAGCGCCTTGGTCAGGAAGTTGCCGCCATTGCCGGTGCCCGAGGTACTTGCGGGTGGTTTCATGCCGGGATCCAGTTTGCGTCGAGGTCGAGGACGGAGCTGCTGCCCTGCGGCGTGATGCCTGCCAGCGGTCGCCAGGGCGGGGATTTGCCGTCGCTGCCGGCGTGGATCGCCAGCGCCAGCGCCCAGAAGCGGTCGGCGTGGCCGTCGGGGGTGCGTTCGGCGGTGAAGCGGACGTTGCCGCTGCCGGTCACCTGCTTGGTGACGCTGCGCAGGTCGGCGCGGATCCGGCCGTCGTGCGGGATCCGCAGGCGCCGGTCTTCCATCATGCCGCGCACCGGATAGGCCAGCGCCTCCTTCGTCTGCGCAGTGAAGTTGACGCCCTCGACCCGGTACTTGCCGAACTTCGCCTGGGCATCGTCCACCCAGCCGATGCCGAGGCCGGTGTTGTCGATCGCCACCCGGCCGCCGCTTTCCAGCACCCGGCCGATCCACGGCCAGATCACCTTCTCCTGCTCCGGCTTGGTCATGTTCTGCAGGGCTTCGATGTGGCGGGTGTAGAAGACGTCGCCCAGCTTCTCGACCACCCAGATGACGGTGAGGTCCTTCTTGCGGCCGATATCGATCCCGGCGAACAGCGTGCCGCCCTCGATCTGCCGCCAGTCGGTGCCCTCGGGATATTCGCTGCGGGCGATCAGGTCGTACTCGAGGAAGGCCGCGTCATCATCGGCCGGGCGGCACATGTATTCCTGCTGGAAGCTCTCCTCGTCGGCCGCGCCCTTGCGGACGAAGTCGAAATAGGCGGCCTCGTCCATCGCCTGGCGCTCGTCGCTGTCGGGCAGCGACTGCTGGAGCTTGTAGAGGAAGCCCTGATCGAGCGCGTCCTGCAGGGTGACGGTGTGCAAGGAAATCCCCTTGGGATTGCCCTGTTCCTTGATCTCGCGGACCAGCTGGTTGAAGAAGTTGGCGCTGCCGCGGTGGGTGCTGATCACCTCCATCGACCCGCCCCAGGTGATCCCCGGATAGGCGATCGCCCAGAGCTTGCGCGGATCGGGGTGCAGCGCGAACTCGTCCAGCACCCGCCCGCCGCGCTTGCCGGCCTGCGCGTTGGGATTGGAGCTCATCGAGTTGATCCGCTTCCCGTTGGCGAAGCGCAGGGTGTAGGATGTCTGTCGGTCGCGCGGATCGAGCACGATCTCGCCGAGGTCTTCGGCGGCAAGCGAGAGGTTGCCCGCCCAGAACTTGCAGTCTTCGAGGAAGAGCTGCGCCTGGATATCGTCGCGCGAGCTGATCCACTGGTCGAACCGCGCGGTCACCAGCGCGGTGCGCGAGACGGTGGCGTAGGCAGTCGCCCAGCTGAGGCCGATCTGACGGCTCTTCTCGATCAGCTTGAGCTGCGAGGTGTCCGCGATCCACCGCGCCTGGTAGGGCAGGAAGATCGCCTCGGGCGCAGCCGGGATGCGCTTGGCCCGTCCTTTTCCCTGGGCGCCCATCAGCCCTGCCCCATCAGTGCGCGGTTGATCGCGGCCAGCGCCTCGGGGGAGACGCCCTTCTTCTTGCCGATCTCGCCCGCTTCCTTCGCCGCCTCGGCGAGCCGCGCCTGGACTTCCTTCTCCAGCCGCTCGCGGTATTCGGCGCTGGTCTTCTGGGCAGCGACCGCGGATTGCAGCGCGCGGCTGATCTGCATCAGGCCAGCGGTCGAGACCTCGCCTTCTTCGAGGATCTCGAAGGCAGCGACCTTCACCAGCTCGGCCACGGCAACGGTGACTTCATCCGGGGCCTTGGCCTCCATCGTGCGGGCCAGTTCCCCGCCGATCCGCTGGATCTCGTCGAGGCGGCGGAACTGGATCGCCTTGCGCACGGCATAGCGGCCGAAGGCGCTCTTGCTGATCGGGCCGAGGCCGAGATCGGCCAGCTTCTCGTTGAACTCGGCGTGGATCACCGCGGTCGGCAGCTTGCGTTCGCGCAGGCAGTCATTGGCCCAGACGATCGCGGCCTCGGCCTCGTCGGGCAGCATGTCGATCGAAGACAGGTGCCCGCGGCCCTCGCGGCGGTTGGGCTTGCGCGCCATCTCAGCGCGCCTCGGCCGGGCGCATGATCCCATCGATCACCCGGCGTTCCTCGAGGTGCTCGCGCCCCGGGGTCTCGAGCCGGGCAAACAGCACCTCGCCGCTCTCGATCAGGCTGACAGCGCCAAGCTCGGCAAGCGCGCGCATCTGGGTGCGGATCCACTCGCGGCTGCGGCGATAGCCGTAGATGTCGAGCGTGCGCTTCAAGAGCAGATCGGAAAGCCGGCCATCGGCCTGATCGGCCAGGGCGCGCAGCATCGCCAGGCGCGCCTCGCGCGCGATCTGCACGGCCAGTTCGGCAGCAAGGCTCATCGCTCCATCCCCTTGGGCACCACCACCGACATGATCAGGGTGAGATTGCGATCGATGTGATCGACCTTGGCCGCGGTCGCCGCGCTCATGGCGGCGTGTTCGCTCTGCCGCTCGGCCTGGGCGCGCAGCCGGCCTTCGAGATCGGGCAGGGCCTTGGCGAGGCGCTCGATCGCCTTTTCCATCCGCCTGATTTCGGCGACGCTCGCCACCGCGTCCTCGAACTTGCCGAGGCGCTGCTCGATCTCGCCGACCTTGGCCTCGACCCCGGAGAGCTTGTTGTCGAACGCGGCGAACTTGCGCTCGAGCCCCCCGGTGCCCACCGGGTTGTGCGCCCCGCCGCGCCAGGCGGCGATCGCGATCCCGAAGAGGATGAACACGATGATCGCAAGCTCGAGAAAATCGCCGCTGGTCATTCTTTGCCTGGTCCCTTGATCGTGCCGCTCGCGCCGGTGAAGACGCGGCTGATGAAATCCTTGATCTGCTGGCCGAACAGCTCGAGCAGCGAATAGCCCGAAAAGCCGAGGCCCACCGCCACCACGAAGGCGAACAGCCAGCCCGGGCGGCTCTCGATGATCCACAGCTCGACCACGATCAGCATGATCGCGCTCACCAAGAGGCGAAGCGGCAGGCCGAGCGCGGCCTCGCTGCGCCGGGTGAAGGGCCGCGCCGCGATCACGCCGATCGCCCCGAGGATGCAGGTGACGATCGGCACCGGCAGGCCCCACAGATCGACAAGGAAGCGCTCGCCCAGCGGCAGGCGCGCATCGGGCGCCACCGCCGTAAGCGCGAGCGAGGGCACCCACAGCGCGAGAAACTTGGAGAGCGAGAGCGGCTCGGTCATCGGCGCGTCTCCCGCCGGCTCTGGCAGGTGATGCAGCGCCGCGCCGAAGGCATCGCCTGGCGGCGCGCCGGATCGATCGGCTCGCCGCATTCGATGCACCAGGCCGCGCCCGGCAGGGCCAGCGCGCCGCGCAAGCGCGCCAGCGCCGCCTCCTTCGACAGGCGCTCCCAGGCCTCGGCCCGCTCCAGCCCGCGCTCGCCGATATCCATCACCGCGGCTCCTCCGGCACGAAGCGGACGGCGGACTGCGCTTTCACCCAGTCGATCAGCGCCTGCAGCTGGAGCGCCTGCTCGGATGCGATCAGCGCGTCGTCGAGGCCAAGGGCTCCGCCGGCAGGAAATCGGTCTTCACCGGCGGGCGCATCAGCTCGGCCGGCGGAATCGGGAAGGCCGGGCAGACCAGCTGCGTCGGCGTGGCGGGGATCGCTTGGGGCGGCGTTACGCGCCCGCAGGCGGTCAAAGCGAGCGCGCAGGCCAGCCAGAGCGCTGCGGTAATCAGAGGTGATCGCATCGGTGATGGTCTCCTGTTCGCGGGCGACCCGCCGGGCATTGGCCTCGGCCTCGGCTTGGGCCTGCTTCGCGGCAGCGAGGAAAGCGTTGACGGTGCCGAGATGCGCAGCCTGCTCGGCGGCGAGGCCGGCCTCGGCCTCGGCCAGATCGGCGCGCAGGCCGGGGACTGTGACCAGCTGCGACCACAGCAGGGCCGGAAAGACGATTGCGACGGCGAGGTTGCGCCAGTCGCTGGCGAGCCACTTGCCGGCCGCTGAGAGGCCCCTCACCAGCCACTCAAACGCACCCGCGGCGAACAATTTCAGCCCGAGCCACATCAGGCTTCGCCCGCCTTGGCGAGCACGGCGCGAATTTCGTCGCGAATGTCGATAGCGCGGGCGCTCTTCCAGTCGATCGTGCCGTTCGGTCGCACACGCTCGTACATCACCACCACGCCATCGCCGGACCAGCGCCCGTCGAAGAACAGATCGCGCTCGGCCTTGCGGCGGGCGATGATTTCGCGCGGGCGCGACCAGTTCAGGAACTCGCTCCAGGCGCGCGCGCGCCGGCCGAACAGGAAGGACTGCACCCAGTCGGCCTGCCCGATCGCCCCGGTGTTCCAGTGGAAGCTCAGCGCCGCGCCCAACTGGGCCTCGGTCAGTTCGCGGCCGCGGAATGCGGCCAGCACCTGCGGCAAATAGCGGGTGCGCAGCAGCCATTCATAGACTTCGATAGCGCGCAAGACGGTGGAACGGCGGCCGCGATAGCGACCGACCAGGTGCCCGCTCTTGTCCGTCACCCCAAACCCCCAGGTCCACACGCCGACGCTGTCGAGATAGGCCTCGAGCACGAGGCCTTCGTGCTCGGCGATCTCGAGCAGGATCCGTTCGGTGAGATGCGCGCTGGTCATGCCCCGCTGGATGGGGGAAATCGGTGTGCGCTGCGCCCCGGAACGCGTTCCGGCCTAGCCGGGCCGGAGCGGCTAGAAGAGCCTGCCCTGCCGCGAATCGCGCATCGCTTTCAACCGCGCGCGGCGTTTGCGGACGCCCCGCTCGGTGTATCGGCAAGCGAGAGCGATGTCACGATCAGACCGCCCGGCCATGATCATCGCGTCGATGCGGGCCTGCTGGCTGGCGATGAATCCCGTCTCGCCGAGCGGGATATCGACCCGCGCGCCCGCCAGCCCGGCGGTGAAGTGCTCGCCGATCCGCCTTGCCGCTTCCTGCCCGACGAGCTGGCTGAGCCAGTGATCGGGGCCGGGGTGCGGCGGGATGTAAACGCGGGTGCCGCCGACCGCCCCCGCCACCCGGCGCGCTGCCTCCTCGCCCGCGATCCGGGCGATATCGGCGAGCACCTGGGGGAGAGGATCGGCGCGGATGGTCACTGGGTCTCGGTGCCCCGCCCGGCCGGCTCGGGGCTCTCCCAGACCGCTTCCCCGGCCTGTGGTGCGTGGGCCAGCGGCAGGGCGGCATCGCAGGCGGCGCACTCGGCGGTGATGCGGCCGACATGCCAGGCCCTGCCTCCGCAGCAGGGGCAGCGGTTGGTCTCGCCGGGCCAGTAGAGCTGCGGCGCGGGGCGCAGGAAGGTGGCGCGGGCGTTCATTTTCCCCCTCCCGCTGCGCGCAGCTTCCGGCCCAGGGCGTGAGCGATCGTGTCGTAGCCTTCAGCCGTCACCGGCCCGCCGACCCCGAGCTCGATCCCGCACAGCCGGAAGGCGGCGTCGTTCAGCGTCCAGCTGTCGGGGATTTCGCCGGCGCGCTTCAGCTTGGCGACGATCGCCTCGCACAGCCGCTCCTTGAGCTTCAGCACTGTCCAAGCGTTGCCGTTGGCATCGGTCTGCGACCAGCCATGCCGCTCGGCCATCGCCTTGAGCGCCTCGATCAGACGGTAGCCCTGCGACTGGTTGGCCCAGACAAGCCGCTCGCAGCCGAGCTGGCGCCTGGCGAAGGCCTCGAGCGCCTTCTCGTCCGGGCTGCGCACCGCGCCGAGGTGGTAGAGACTGATCCACAGCGCGCGCGCCTTGCGGGCGACCGGGTGCTGCGCGGGGCGGCTCGTCCCGCTCTTGGGCAGAGGCTTGAAGCCGAGCGCCTCGAAGCGGCGCAGCGCCCGCTCCAGTTCGGCCTCGGTGCAATCGGCAGCGCTCGGTCGGCCGGTCTCCTCGAGCAGGATCTGGCGATAGTCGTCCTCGTCGAGCATCAGCTGCTTCTTGGCGAGATGAACCTTGGCCAGCATCGCCCGCCGGCGGGTGGCCGACCGGTCGAAAGTGGCGGGCGCGGCATTGGCGTGGAGCGCAAGTCCCATCAGGATTCTCCAGTGATGGCGGCCAGCCCGATCGCGAGGATCGCGGCGAGGCCGAGGGTGATCACCATCCCGATCGCCTCCGATCGGGCGGTGCCGGGGCCGCAGGCGGCATCGAGCGCGCGCGCGGTGTGGCGGTAGAGGGCGAGGAGGCGGGTCACGCGCGGATCCAGCGCGTGGCGCGTTCGCTCTGGGCGTCGCGCAGGTCGGCGATCGAGAGGCCGCGATCCTCGGCCACCGCCAGCATCGTCGCCGCTTCGATCAGCTGCTTGCATTCGCGCAGACCCCCGCTGTCGGGCGTGAGCGCGATGCTTTCGAGGTAGCGGCGGATGTCGGGCTGCTCGATCCCCCAGGCATCGCAGAAGGCGACCACGTCCTCGCGCTCGGGCGTGCGCTGCTCGTGCATGTGGGCGAGGCGGCTCATCAGGCGGGCGAGCTGGTCGCGCCGCCGCCCGGTCTTGATCGACTGGACCAGCTCCTCGTTGCCGAGCAGGCAGATCCCGACCCCGGTGGTGTCGTGCCAGAAGCGCAGCTCCTCGATCGCCTCGAGGCTGAGCCAGTTGGCCTCGTCGATCACCAGCAGGCCCTTGCGCCCCGTCACCCGCTGGACGACGACGGCCGAGGCATCGGCGGTCGACAGGCGGCGCTGCTCCACGCCGAGGGCCTTGAGCACCGCCTGGATCATCGACAGCAGGCTGCTGCTCGAGGGCTTCATCGTCGCCTTCCAGACCGGCCCTGCGCGGCCGGCGTATTCGTCGATCGTCATGGTCTTGCCCGTGCCCGGCCCGGTGCCGACCACGGTGATCCGGCCCGAGTGCGCGACTTCGAGCAGGTAGAGGATCTTCTGGCTGGTGCGCGTGTCGAAATAGCCCGGGTCGGCCGGCAGCTTCGCTTGGCGCATCGACTGCGCCTCGACCATCTGGCGGAACTGCCACACCCGGCGCGCGACATTGCTGCCGCCGTCCTTCGCGCCGTAGGTGCCCGCGGCGAAGGTGGTGATGGTGCCGACCGGGATCCCCGATTGCTGCGCGACCTGGCTCCACGGCATCGGCGGATCGCTCAGCTCGCGGTAGCCGTTGAGCCACAGCCGCATCTCCTCGACATCGACCGGGATGTCCTTGACGTTGATCATGATCCCTTGCTCTCCTTGTTCCTGGCTCAGTTGTTGGCTGCCGCGATCTTCGCGCGGCCGAGGCGCATCCGTTCGAGCGCGCTCAGCGGAGTCGGCTCGGCGGGGCCGGGGTTGTCAGCGGCGCGCGCGGCGCGCGGCAGGCCCACCGCCTTGCCCGAGGGGCGCACCGGGCGGACCGCACCGGCGCGCAGGGCTGGCGGGGGCGCGACACCGGCCTGCAGCTCGGCGAGCTGCTCGGCCGAGATCAGCTCCTCGGCCTCGGCCATCGCCTTGACCTGCTTCTTGTAGGCGGCGAGACGCTTGGCTGTTTCGCGCGCGCCGGCGGCATCGGTGAAGCCGGTGTCGGCGATCAGATCGGCAGCGGTGATGTAGCGGCCTTCCAGATCGTAGACGTGGACCTCGGAATGCAGGTTGTCGGGATCAAAGCGCACCGTCACCCGCTCGCCCCGGCGGCTCGAAAGCTCTGGGTGCCAGTAGCGGTTGCCGTGTAGCTCGATCTCGCCGGTCTGGCGGTTGATCAGCTTCTGATCGGCGGCGAGCAGCGCCATCCGCAGCTGCTCGGGGGTGGCCTTGCCGATGGTGCTGGCAGCGTAGCTTTCGAAGAACACCTCGTCGAAGCTGCGACCGTTCGCGGTCTGGGTGCGGCGGCGCGGGCGGGCGTTGTGGGCGGCGATTTCCTGGTCGACCAGGGCGACGAAGCGATCCCATTCAACCGCCTTGCTGCCGTAGTTTTCGGGCTTCGCGGTGGTGCTGTTGCCGGTGTAGGCGCCCTCGCAGGCCGGATGCTTGGCGATGCAGTCGCACAGATCGCGGAAGGCCCGTTCGATCGGCTTGGACTGGCCCCGGAACGGCAGCGCCCAGTGAATGCGCACACCGAGGGCGGTGAGCAACCCGGTCGGCTCCTCGGGCCTGATCTTGAAGCGGAAGCGGCTCTTCGCCCCGCCGGTGATCCACTTCGAGGCAAAGGCACGGCCGTTATCGAGCACGCAGTTGGCCGGGATGCCGAAGTTCCTGAACAGGTCAGCGAAGGCGAGCCGGGTCTGGATCGCGCTTTCCTCGCCGCCCAGCCGCCAGGCGAGGATCTTTCGGCTAAAAATGTCCTGGATGGCCAGCATGATGGGGCGGATCACCCGCCCGTCGGCGGTCTTCACGAAGACATCGAACTTGTGCCCGTCGATGTTGACCCACTCGAGCGCGCGCAGCTCCTTCACGCTGCGGCGCTGGGCGGGAATCGAGCGGCGCAGCGCCTCCTCGCCTTCGCGCTTCAGGGTCAGCACGGCGGCGGGATATTCCCGCTCCACGCGCCGCCTGAAGGTGCGCTCAGACGCCATTGAGAGGCCGCGCGCCTCGGCCATCCGGGCGACGCGGTAGTAGCAGCTGGTGAGCGTGGGTGCGCTGGCGCGCAGATAGTCGCTGATGAAGGCCTGCCACAGATCGGGGTGGATTTCCGCCTCGGCCCCGCCGCCCTGGCGGCGCGGGGCGAGCGCCACCAGCCAGTCGGCCCGCCCGATGCCCTCGACCGCGCGCAACCAGTTCCACAACGTCGACCGGCCGACGCCGAACTGGTCGGACGCGGTGGCAACAGCCGAGCTGCGGGTCGATCCCGCCTCGCACAGCAGCGCGATCGCATTGACGATGTCGAGTCGGCGCTGCGCTTCGGCCTTCACCTTGGCGCTCTGCCGGTCAAACCACGCCCAGGCCGATTCCTGCGCGATGCCAGCGGCGGTCGGACGGGTGCGGATCAGGCCGCGCCGCGCCAGCGCGATCCGCGCCTCGCCGGGCAGCAGGCTGACGTGGAATTCCACCCCGCCGCCGCGACCGCAGCGCTTGCGCACCAGAAGGCGATTATCGGCACCCACGCGCGTGGCCCAGCGCTCGGCCTGCGCGCGGCGGTTGATCGAGCGCTTGTCACCGGGCAGACCGGGCAGGCCCAGCGCCTCAAGCTCGGCCGCGGTGAACCACGCATCGTCTTCCAGCGGGATCAGTGATTGGGCTCTACTGGCCATTTATTGCTCACCTATCGCGGATAGGGGTTGCTTCGTTGCGCAGGCGGCGCTGCTCCTCCCTGAGCTGGTTGATCAGGGTCTCGATCTGGCCGAGCCGCGCGGTCTTGACCTCTTCGCCCACCAGCAGGGCGGCACCGATCTTTCGCATGATCGGATCGAGCAGGTCCTGCCGGTCGGTCACCACCAGCAGCGCGAACAGGCGGGAAGCTGGCACCTTGTGATCGGGCCGCGCGCCGCTGGCATAGGCATCGAGCATCGCCTTGCTGACGGTGTCGTTGAGCACGGCTGACATCGCGCCCGCGATCTCCTCCCGGCTGCGCGGATCGCTGGCGAGCACGGTGCCGACCAGTTCGCACACCTGCCGCTCCAGTCCCGCCAGCTCGGCCACGCCCTTGGCGGGCGCAGGCGGCGCGAAGTCGAAGGGCAGCTGGTTGGGATGGGCTTTAGCCTTGGGCATCGGCCTCTCCATCGCCCAAGCGCCGGTCAAGCCGCCGGGAAAGCGAGCCGCGGCAGTGATCACGCGGCAGGATCGTGACGATGCGGTTTTCCTCCAGCACCACCCGCTGCCCTCCTGCGAGGCGCACGAACCGCGCCCCGAATTCGATGGCGACCCGCACCGCCGGAACGTCGAGCGCGCGCCAGATTTCGGCGGCCGGCAAATCGGCCACCCGCTCGCGATAACGCTGGATTGCATGGCGGGTGAGAAAGGGCTCAGCCATGGCTCAGTCCCTCATCATCCAGCGCGTATCGAAATCGTCGAAGCGCGGCGCGGCGGGTTGCTCGGGGATCAGCGGGATCGGCGGCAGCGCCGAACGCAGCCCGCGCCGGGCCATCTTCGCGCGGTGCTGCTCGCGCATCTCGACCGCCTTCATCCGCGCCTCTGCCTCGATCGGGGTGACGCCCAGTTCCAGCGCCAGCTCCATCACCTTGCGATGGTGGCGGCAGTATTCGGCATGGCTGGCAAAACGCGGCATCACACCTCTCCTTGCTGGCTGTCGAAGTCGAAGAGCATCACCTTGCGCACCAGCAGCCCGAAGCTGCCAACCGCGCATCCCATCCCGCGCTCCTTGCCGATCCAGCCGACCAGCCCCATCGCGCGCAGCACCGCAGTGTGCTCGCAGTCGGCCACCCGCCACGCGCCCGCGTAGGGCTGCTTGCTGCTGATCCATGCCTGCTTGAGCACCTCGGCAGCCTCGGGATCAGCCGTTTCCAGCGTTCGGGCGACATCGCGCGGATCGGGCAGGCCGGTGACCATCGCCCGCAGCGCATCGCGCCGCGTCAACTCGAGCTCGCGCGCGGTGACCTTGTCTGCGCCTTCGCGCATGATCCGCGCCAGCTCGACCTCCGAGCGCATCGCGGCTTCGAGCTCGTTCCATTCGTTGGTGGGGCTGTAGGATGTCATGCCGCCGCCTCCCCGATGCGGACGAAGAACAGCGGCTCGCCATCGGGCGCGCGCGGGATGGGAATCGGGCGCAGCACGTTGATCCCGCGCCACTGCGCACCGGATCGCAGGACAGCGCCGCGCCTCTCCAGTCCTTCGACCAGCTGGAACGCCGCATTCAGGCTGCGGCAGCCAATGCCCTCGGCGATTTCCTTCATCAGCGGAGGTACGCCGATACTTTCCTCGTACCCGACGATGAAGCGCAGCGCGTCCTGCTGGCGGGGCGTGAGGCCGATCATGACAGCGGCCCTCCCGCGCGAACGAAGAACAGCGGCTCGCCATCGGGCGCGCGCGGGATCGGCACCTGCGCCAGAACCTCGATCGCACGTTGCCTCCTGGGCAGTCGCCGCAGCGCACCTCTGCGCTCGATCTCGTCCAGGTGGCGCGCGACTGTGGCAGTGCTCGAGAACCCAAGGCCAGCGCCGATCTCATTGAAACTCGGCGAGACGCCGCCATGCGCCTGCTGGAAGCCGATGATAAAGCGCAGCACGTCCTGCTGGCGCTGGGTCAAACCGATCATCGCGCTGCCCTCCGACCGGGGCGGCGCAGTTGCTCTCTGAGCACCCGGCGCTGTTGGCTGCGGCTCATGTCAGCAGCTCCCACAAGGTCAGCGCCTACCAGATCACGCCGGGCGCGATGATCAGGGCAATGGCGATGCCGAGCATGATCTCGGTCAGGCTGGCGCGGTCATCTGGTTCGCCGGGCATCACAGCACCTCCTCAAGCGACAGGATTTCGGAATTTCGGGAGAGCGGCGGCAGCCAGATCGTGCGCGTCTGGCCGGGCGCAGTCGGGCGCTTCACGTCCCAGACGATCCAGCAGTAATCGACCATGCCGCCACGGAAGGCGCGCTTGCCCATCGCGGCGATCAGGTCGCCCGGCGGCATCGAGGGGCGCTGGCACAGGTGCAGCACCGCCTGCGGCGGGTGGTCAGTGAACAACTGGAAGCGCACCTTCCCGGCAAGCCACTTGCTCGGCACGAGGATACAAACCCGCCGCGACGTGAGCACAAGCGCGTGCCGCACGAAGGCCTCTAGGATGCCCTTCCGGTAGGAATAGGGCGGATTGAAGATCAGGCTGCAGGGCGCGGGTGCGGCCTTGGTCTCGAGGAAGTCGCCCGGTGTGAAGATCATCGGCGCGCCGCCGCCGAAGTTCTGGTAGGCGACGTTCTCGACGAGGTCCGATCCGTAGGTGAGGAAGTTCCGGTCGTGCGCGGCGAGCAGGGTGTTGCCCATGCCGCAGCACGGATCCCAGATCGCAAGTCCCTCGGCCTGCTCCAGCGCCAGATCATCCAGCACGAGAGCCAGCTGCTCGGCGCACCAGAACTCGTCGACATACCAGTCGAGCGGATGGCGCTTTGAATGCCGGCCCGAGGAAATTTCACCCCTCACTCGCCCAGCTCCTCATTGAGCCGGTCGCGCAGGACGCGCTTCATCTCGGGCGTGAGCATCGAGACGAGCTTCGGCACGAACTGGCGCTTCTGCTCGAGGCTGAGGCGCGACCAAGCGCCCGTGATCGCGTCGTAATGCTTCTGGTGCGCCACCGGCGCCGCCAGCGGCACTGGGCCACCGACCCCTGCCGCGATCTTGGCATCCTCAACGCCAATCTCGGGATCGGCGATCAGCGCCTCGATCACCTTGCGGCGTACCCTCTCATCCTTGAGCTGGGTCAGCGCCTTCAGCTGCGCGCCGTTCTCCCCCACCACCGGATGCTTGGCGAGCTGCTCGACGAGATCGGGAAAGGGCTCGATCACAAGGCGATAGAGCGCCAGATCATTGTGGATCGTGCGCCGCGACATCCCGAGCGCTTCGCCGACCGATTCCTCCCAGCTGTATGCTTGTGCAATCTTTGCACAAGCATCCTCGGTCTCATCCCTGAGAGCCGCCTCAGCGGTCTCTTCGAAGTGCTTCACACGGTCCCAGCGCGCCTTCGCGCCGCGCTGGTATTGGTCGAGATCGCCATGCGCGCGGGCGATGCGCTCCTGCGCGGCGGTCACCAGCGCGGCGGTGAACTTCGCCCGCTCGATCGGCCCCAGCGGGCGGCGGTGCAGGTTCTCCGAGGCCTCCAGGTCGGCGAGGTCCTCGGGCTTGCCCTTGACCTCGATCGCGAAGACCGTGATGCCCTCCATCAGGGCACCGGTCAGCCGATGCATCCCGGTCACAAGCCGCCAGGGGCGATTGCCCTCCGCCTTGCACTTCTCGATGCTCTTGCTCGGGAAGACCCGCGTCACCTTGATCGGATCGCGCTGGCCATCCACGGCCATCAGCCGGCCAAGCGCAGCCGCCTTGTCCTCGTGCAGGAAACCGATCCGCGCGGGGATGAAGATGTCGTTCGGGTCAAGCTCGAGCAGCTGGGCGCTCGTCAATAGCGGGCGAGCGTTCATTGCGCACCTCCACTTAGACGATGCGCGCCCGCTTCGGCCTCGCTAGCCTCTCCGGCATCAACAGCAGGAGACCCGCCTTGAGCATCGATACCGAACTTGCCGACCTCAAAGATGCGCTGCGCCAGACGCAGGCGCGCCTCGACGCGCTCGGCGCGTTCCAGATCGCCATCGGCGCGGCCCTGATCCGCACCGATCCCGCCCTTTCCGAAGCGCTGTTTGACCAGCTCGATCTGGCGCATCGCCTGGCCAAAGACGCGGGCGAGCGCGCCAGCGCGGCGGTCCTCAACAAGATCGTCCAGCAGCTGCATCAGCAGCTCGGCCTGCAAGCGAACGATTGATGCAGCCCGCGCCTCGCCCTCGGCGCGCGCTTCGGCCATCATCCTGGCGGCGTAGCTCGGCACCACAAAGTCTGTGTCAGCGGTCAGATGCGCGACATATTTGCGCGCCTTCTCTTCATCGCCGATCCAGAAGGTCACCATCTGGTCGGCTTCCTTGGGCAGGCGCACCGAAACACACTGGCCAGCGAACTTTGCGCTGTCCTTCGACCAGAAGCGGCGATTGCCAAACCGCATCGATCCGTCTTTGCCGACAAACTTGTCGACAGGCCAAGGCCAGTTGTTCATGCCGCCACCGCCTTCCCGCGGCCCGCCAGCCGCTTGGCATCCTCCGCCTCGATCTTGTCGAGCTCGCGATAAAGCGCCTCGATAGAATGGAAATTGGCCCCAACGGGGTCAGGGTTCTTCGGACCCCGCCGCCATCTGAAGAACGTGGTCGGGTGCACTCCTGCCCTGCGGCAGAGCTGCGCGATGGGCACGCGGGCCGCTTTCGCGCGCCGCTCGATGTCCCGGATGGTCGATTGCTGGTCCATGTCGTTTGCAGTAACCGCATTTTTTCAGCCGCGCAAGTGCAGAAATGCAGTTATATTTGCAGCCCCCCCTTTGCTACCTGACTGGTATGGAGGGGCTCGAACAGGATCGCGAGCTGGTGCTTGCGCTGAAAAATTACGCTGGCACGGATCTGGCCGCGATCGCGCGGAAGGCCGGGATAGCCCCTTCCACTCTGCAACGCCCTGCAAATGGTTCAGCGGACACTCGCCTCAGCCAGCGCACGATCGAGAAGCTCCGTGCAGCCTTCCCCAAGTTCCCAGGCTGGACCCGGGCCGGTGCGGCCGCGCTCGTCAGCCGCGTCGAACCCGATATGGTCGAGATCGCCTCCATCGACCTCAATTTCGGCCTCGGCCCGGCCTTCATGGACAGCGAGATACTCGAACACCAGGCAGACACCCTGCTGTTCCCGCGTGATTGGCTCCGCTCGATCACCCGCAGCCCGCCCGAACAGCTCTATTGGGCCAAAGGCCTGGGCAACTCGATGGAGCCGACCATCGGCGATGGTGATGTGATCCTGATCGATCGCTCCGCCGAAGGCTCAAAGTTCGGCGATCTCTACTGGGCCATCGCCTTCGGGCAGACCGGAATGGTCAAACGCCTGCGACCAATGCCCGACGGCAGCATCAAGATATTGAGCGACAACCCAGCCGTCCCGCCCGAGGTGGCGCACGATGGCGAGCTGCACGTTTTTGGCCGCGTCATCGCCGTGGTGAGGAGGATCTGAATTGGCGGCACGCCCAGCCCTCATCATGGCAGGCATCGTCGGCGCACTGGCAATCGGCGTTGGAGCCTATTTCGGCAATCAGTGGTGGGTTTGCCGAAGCCTCGAAAGCGATTACCTCCGCACTATCGATGGCTATACCTCAAACGTCTATTCAGGCGCTCTGGCAGGTGCCGTTGGCGTGGAGTTCGATCGCGAAAAGCAGAAGGAGATGCAGGACATGAGCCTGCGCCTGCAACAGATGCAGCTCACTGCAATCTACGAGCGTTGCGGCGACGAGAAGGCGCGCTCGGTTCAGCAAGGGGGCCTTGTTATCATCGATGACATTCGGCGGAAACCGGGCTGACACCGATGGCAAGTCTGGTCATACATGGGCCGATGCCAGAGCGCTTCGAGCACCACCTGCGCGAGGCTAACGAGGCTCTCGGATACTACAGGATCGACGCGCTCGACCAGCTGCTGGCCATGTACCGCGAACAGTGGCCAAAGGGCCTCTCCTCGACGATGTTCCGTGAAGCCGAGATCCGGCCGCTGCTCAGCGAGAAGGGGCTCTCCGATCCCCGCCACGCCCAGAAGGCAACCTCGCTTAGAGCCGAGTTCAATCTGCTCCGCGAGGAGTTTGATCGCCAGAACCCTGAGGGCGTTTCCGGGGTGAGATTCTGGGCGAGCGCGGGTCGGCATTGCGACGCAGCGCGCCAGCTGGACCAGTCGATAGTCCCGCTGGCCGGCAAGTGGTCCTTGCCGTTGCCTGATTGCGGGCAAGAATGGTGCCCCTGCAACTGGACCTGGGAGTTCGATCTAGGCTGAAATTCGCGCCCACTTTCACGAATGTAAGTAAGAGGCTATTTCAGCCCTAATACGTTCGATTTCCTCGCGTTTTCGTCTGATCTATACACCCACCGGCTGTTGTCCAAGTTGTGTCCTAGTTCGGAGGCGCTTGGGTTACCTCTCAGGGGCTCTTCAGCGGCCCGTTATGGGGCCATAAACGGCAGAATTCCGCGCTTCAGAAGGCCGATCCATCAGATCACGCCACTCCAGCCGGTCTTGGCAATCTATCGTCTAAATGGCCCCTGACTCTTGACACAGGAACCGACCGCCAATTTTTGATGACCCTCCTCGGAACCCCGCAGAAAACCGTGGCTTTTTCCCCGGATATCCCCGCGCAATCCCGAAAAATCCCGCTCACCGCCACTCCAGAAGGTCTTGTCATCTAACACTCGCTCAACCCGTCGATCGCCGCCCAGCAGCGCCAGCCGAGCCGCCGCGCCCGGGGCGCCGTCATCCCGCCGAGCGCGATGACAGGCAGCCGCGATTGCCGCGCCAGCAGCCGGAACTGCACCGGGCCCAGCACCCTGCCGCCGGGATGGGTGCGGGTCGGGAACACCGGCGAAAGCAATGCGGCATCCGCCCCCAGCCGGGCCGCCAGGCCCAGTTCGGCGAGGCTGTGCGCGGTCGCCAAGTGGAGTAGCCCAGCCCGGCGCGGACAGAGGCTCCGCGGCGCGCCATAGATCCCGTCGGCCCCCCATTTTCGGGCAGTCTGGGCACCGCCGGCGAGAATCACCCTGTGTCCCCGTGCCCGTGCGATGCGGTCAAGCTGTCGGAACCGGCGGAACCGCTCGGCATCGGGCAGGTGGTAGTGGCGATAGATGAAGCCGGAACCGCGCGGCAGGCGGGCGAGCGCGCGCTCGAGCCCGGCGTCATTGCGCGCATCGGAGATCAGCCACAGGCCGGGAAGGGTCTTTATCTGCGTCACCGCCTCTCTATAGCGCGCGGCATGGACAATGCAGCAGCCCGCCTTGCCGAAGTGCACGCCAACATCGCCCGCGTGTGCAAGCCCGCCCGCCGCGCGCCGGAAGATATAACGCTGATCGCGGTCAGCAAGACCCACGGCCCCGAGGCGATCCAACCGCTGATCGATGCAGGCCAGCGCGTTTTCGGGGAGAACCGGGTGCAGGAGGCACAGGGCAAATGGCCCGCGCTCAAGGCGGCCCATCCCGAAATCGAGCTACACCTGATCGGCCAGCTGCAATCGAACAAGGCCCGTGAGGCCGTGGCGCTGTTCGACTGCATCCATTCGCTCGACCGGCCGAGCCTGCTCGCCGCGCTCACCAAGGCGATGGACGAGGCCGGGCGGCAGGTGCCGTGCTTCGTGCAGGTCAATATCGGCAACGAGCCGCAGAAGGGCGGGTGTCCGATTGCCGGTCTGCCCGCCTTTCTCGAACAGGTGCGCGCCGCCGACGTGCCCGTAGCCGGGCTGATGTGCATCCCCCCGGCCGACACCGAACCCGCACCCTTCTTCGCGCTGCTGGCCAAGCTCGCCGCCGATCACGGCCTTTCCGGCCTCAGCATGGGCATGAGCGGCGATTATCAGACGGCCGTGATGCTCGGGGCGACCCACGTGCGGGTCGGCACCGCGCTGTTCGGGGCGCGCGGGTAAGAAATAGGGCGCTCCGTTCCCGGAGCGCCCCCCTTTCATTCGTCACGAGCACCGGTCGCGAAGCGACCGCAAGGCCGACCGGCCGCCCGCAGCGGGCGCAGCTTTGCTGCGCGACTAGCGAGGACGATCGCCAGGAGGGGCGATCGCCTAAAAACTTCAAAATTCAAACATCGCCTCGATGCCGACGTTGCGGCCGCGCATTAGCGGCGAGAAGGTGCCAGCGGTCGGATTCGGGGCGAAGGGACGACGCACCCCGGTCGAGTTGGGGCCGCCGAACGGAACCTGCGTGTCGCCGCCTTCCTGGACCTCGTCGAGCAGGTTGCGGCCGTAGAGCGACAGCGACAGGCCTTGGATCGGGGTGTTCCAGGTGATGTTGGCTTCGAGGTTCGACAGCGCGTTCAGCCAGCCGAGGTTGTCATCGGTATAGGCTGCCTCGTCACGGTACTGGTAGTTGATCCGCGTGAGGATGTTGCTGCTGCCCAGATCCAGCTCGTGGATCAGGCCCGCACCCACCGTGATCGGGGGAACGCGCGGCAGGCTCAGCGCCAGATCGGCATCGGTGATCAGGCCATCGCCGGAGATGTCGAACAGCACCCGGTCATACTCGGCATCGACGATCCCGATATTGGCGGTGAAGGCGAGGCTGTCCGACACCCGCATCCGCGCTTCGGCTTCGAAGCCGGTGATCGTCGCATCGGCGGTGTTGAGGATGTTCTGCACCACCCCCGCGCCCGGATCGGCGAGGTTCACTTCGCGCTGCATGTTGCCGATCTTGGTGATGTAGGCCGCGGCATTGAGCGTGAAGGCGCCGTCCATAGTCTGGAACTTGCCGCCGATTTCGTAATTGTCGACCTTCTCTTCATCAAACCCGAGCGAGCCGGTGGCGAGGAAGGCGCGGTTGAATACCGGCACGTTGGTGATGCGGAAGTTGTAGCCGCCCGAACGGAAGCCGCGGCTCCAGTGGCCATAGACCTGGCTGTTGGCGAATTCGTACTGCAGGCCGAGTTTGGGCGAGAGGTTCCTGAACCGCACGCGGTCGGTGAAGCCGTTGGTCTCGGTCGCCGGGTTGAACGGCTGGGTGCCGGTCGGGCAGGTGCCGGCAACAACCGAACAGGCCGCCCGCGGCGTGATGTAGGTCACCGCCGCGTCCTTGGTTTCCTGATTCCAGCGGATCCCGGCAATCAGCGAGAGATTGTCGATGAATTCCCACTGGGCGCTGGCGAAAAGGCCGATCACCTCGTGATCCTGGCGCCCGCCACCGTAGAATACTGGGGGCTGGAGGGCCGGCGGCAGGTCACGGCGCAGTTCGCGGCTTTCGTCATAGGCGAGGTCCTGCTGGAAGTAGAACCCGCCGAGGGTGAGATCGAGCCGGTCGAACGACATCGCATAGCGCAGTTCGTTCGAGATCTGGTCCTGCTGGGTCTGCGTGCCCGAGTGGAACAGGAACCGCGGAGTGGCATCGATGTCGCCGCGGGTCCTGGCGCTGTAATCGCGGTAGCCGAACACGTTGGTGAGCGTGCCGGGGCCGATATCGAGCGTCGCGGTGAGCGAGCCGGTCCAGATCTCGTTGGCGTAAAAGCCCGGTTCGTCGATCGCGAAGTCGAAGCTGTTGCGATCAAAGAAGGCGCGGTTCTGGGCCGACGGGCCGTCGCCGTCGCTCTCGAAATAGTCGAGCTTGCCGAGCAGGGTCAGACCGCCGAGCCGCGCTTCGAGCGCACCGCGCAGGATCTTGGTTTCCGCCTTGCCGTGGTTTTCCGGAATGTTGGGGTTGGTCAGCGAGGCAAGGTTGCGGAAATAGCCTTCGTCCTTGTTGTAATAGGCGCCGACCTTGAACAGCAGCACGTCCTCGACGATCGGGCCGCTGATAACACCGCTGACGGTGTAGTTGGGGCCGCCGCGACCGCCATCGAGCGCCGGGCCATCGACCGCCGCGCGGAACTTGCCGCGGAAGTCTTCGGTCGGCTTGCCGGTGTTGATCACCACCGCGCCGCCGGTCACGTTGCGACCGAACAGCACGCCCTGCGGGCCGCGCAGGATTTCGACGCTTTCAAGGTCGAACAGGTCGAACACCACGCCGGCGTTGATGCCGAGATAGACGCCATCGACGAAGACGCCGACGGTCGGGTCGATCGAGGGGATCGACGAGTTGATGCCGAGGCCGCGGATGGTGAAGTTGGCAGTGCCGCGGCTGGTGCCGACCTGGTCGAGACTGACCGTCGGCGCCTGGAAGGAAAGGCCCTGGATATCGCGGATCTTGAAGGCCTCGAGTGTGCCGGAATTGAACGCGGTCACGGCGAGCGGGATGTCCTGGACGTTCTCGGCATCCTTTTTCTTGGTGCCGGTGACGAGGATCTCGTTGATCGCGTCGAGTGTGCTGGTGCGCTCTTCAGTGGCGGGGGTTTCGCTGTCCTGGGCCGCGGCCGCGAACGGGGTCAGCGCGGCGGTACCGAGCAGCAGCGCGATCTTGCCGAGCCAGAGGGGGCTCGACGCGAGGGTTTTGGTGGTCATCTTATGGCTCTCCCTGAGTTGAGGGCGGCCGCAATAGCAAGACGTCACGCAATTGCAACCTGCCGACCGGGGTAAGTCGAGCATGCAAAGGTTCTTGGATTCAAAACGTTGTAATCATGCCTTTTCGAGCTGTTGCTGCCGGTGATCGCTCGCCGCCGCGAGCAGCGCAGCCTCGATCTCCGCGAGCCGTTCGGGTGCCTTGACCTTCGCCCCGGTAAGATCGGTGACGTAGAACGTGTCCGCCGCCGCCTCACCATAGGCGGTGATGTGGGCCGAATGGACGATCAGGTTGGCCTTGTAGAGCGCGTGCGCCAGCCGGTTAAGCAGCGCCGGACGATCGCGTGCGGTGACCTCGATCACGGTGAAGTGGTTTGACGCATCATTGTCGAACCCGACGCGCGGGGCGACATCGAAAGCCTTGGCACGCGAATGGGCGAGCGGGCGCGCGGCAAGCTTGGGCACGAGTTCGACCTTGGCCAACAAGGCATCGCGGATGCCCCTGTGGATGCGGGCGATCTGCGCCTCCTCGCCCATCGGCTGACCGTGCTGGTCCTGCACCAGGAAATTGTCGAAGGCATAGCCCGATTTGGCGGTGTGGATGCGCGCGTCGATGATGTTGCCGCCGGCGAGGTGGATCCCGCCGGCCATGCGGTAGAACAGCCCGGGATGATCGACCGCAATGACACTGACGCGGGTCGCACCGCGCACCTTGTCGGGCTCACACTGGATCGAGAGCGGCTCGCCCGCCGCCAGCGCCGCGTCATATTGCAGCAGGTTGCTGGCGATGATGTCTTCCGGCTCGGCGATCCAGTAGGCATCGCCCAGGAGCGCCCCGGCCGTATCGACCAGAGCCGCGCGTTCGCCCAAGAGCCGCGCCACCACGTCCTTCTTGGCTGCCACGCGCTGCTTGCGGCCCGTCCCCTTGTGGCCGAGCCGCAGGCGCTCCTGCGCGGCGTCGTAAAGTTCGCCCAGCAGCTGGCCCTTCCAGCTGTTCCATGTGCCCGGCCCGACCGCGCGGATATCGACGGCGGTCAGGATCGCGAGATTGCGCAGGCGTTCGAGGCTCTGCACCTCGGCGACGAAATCCTCGATCGTCTTGGGATCGGTGAGATCGCGCTTTTGGGCGGTGCGGCTCATCAGCAGGTGATGCAGCACCAGCCAGGCGACCAGATCGGTCTCCTTCTCGTCAAGCCCGAAGCGCGGGCACAGGCGGTGTGCCACCTCCGCGCCCAGCACCGAATGGTCGCCCCCGCGTCCCTTGGCGATATCATGCAGCAGCACCGCGACATAGAGCGCGCGGCGCGAGGCGACCCGCCCGATCTCGCGGGTGGCGCGCGGGTGATCGGCGGCAAGCAGTCCACGCTCGATCTGGCTGAGCAGGCCGATCGCGCGGATGGTGTGCTCGTCGACCGTGTAGTGGTGATACATGTCGAACTGCATCTGCGCGTTGACCCGGCCGAAGTCCGGCACGAAGCGGCCGAACACGCCCGCCTCGTTCATCCAGCGCAGCGCCGTTTCCGGATCCTTGCGGCCGGTAAGCAGTTCGAGGAACAGCGCATTGGCGCGCTTGTCGCGGCGCACGCCCGCATCGATCAGCTTCGCATCGCGGCCGACCTGGCGCATGGTTTCAGGGTGCACCTCCAGCCCTTCGGACTCGGCCAGCCGGAACACCTCGATCAGCCGCACCGGATCGGCCCGGAACCAGTCATCGCCCGGTGCCCGCATGCGGCCGCCATCGACCATGTAGCCCTTGAACGCCCGCGGGCGTTGGGTCCAGCCGGCAAAGAACCCGCTGCGGGTGCGCTTCTTCGCGAATTCCTCGTCGAGGTGAGCGAGGAAGACGCCGGTCAGACTGCCGACGCGCTTGGCCTGCAGAAAGTAATACTGCATGAACCGCTCGACCGCGCTCTTGCCTGGGCGATCGGCGAAATGCATTCGCTCGGCCACCTGCCGCTGGAGATCGAAGGTGAGCCGGTCCTCGGCGCGGTCGGTGATGTTGTGCATGTGGCAGCGCACCGCCAGCAGAAAACCCTCGGCACGGCGAAAGCTGCGGTATTCACCGGCAGTGAGCAGTCCGACATCAACCAGCTCGGCGGCGTTCTGGACACGGTGCACATATTTGCCGATCCAGTACAGCGTCTGCAGGTCGCGCAATCCCCCCTTGCCGTCCTTGATATTGGGTTCGACCACGTAGCGGCTGTCGCCCATGCGCTTGTGCCGGGCATCGCGCTCGGCGAGCTTCTGGGTCAGGAACTGACGTTCCGAGCCCTTGGCGACTTCGCTCCAGAAGCGCTGGCGCAGCTCTTCGTAGAGCTGCTGGTCGCCCCAAACCAGCCGGCTTTCGAGCAGCGCGGTGCGGATCGTAAGATCCTCCTTGGCCATGCGCATGGCGTCGGAAACGGTGCGGCTCGAATGGCCGACCTTGAGGCCGAGGTCCCATAGGATGTAGAGCATCGCCTCGATCACCTGCTCGCACCACGGCGAGCGCCGCATCGGGGTGATGAAGGCGATGTCGACATCCGAATGCGGCGCCATCTCGGCCCGCCCGTAACCGCCGACCGCAAGGATCGCGAGCCGCTCGGCCTGAGTCCGATTGGGCACCGGATAGATGTGGGTGGTCACATGATCGTGAATCACCCGCAGCAGCTGGTCGGTGAGGAAGGAATAGCCCCCCGTCACATCGTGACCGGCCGAGGGCGCATCGGCCAGTCGCCGCACCAGTTCGGCCCGGCCGGCATTCATCGCGCCGCGCAGCGCCTTGACGATCGTGGCGCGCGCAGCGGACCCGTGCGCCGCGTGCAGCTCGGCGATCTCCTCGACCAGCGCGCGCCGGTTGATGATCGCGCGCTGTCCGGGGATGCGCCGGAGGCTCACGCCGCCAGGTTCTCGCCAGCATAGCGCGCCTTGACGGTGCGCTTGTCGATCTTCTGCGTGCCGAGCCGCGGCAGAGCTTCCTCGGTGATCCAAATCTGGTGTTCGAGCGGCACCTTGAACGGCGCGATCCGTCCGAGCAGGAAGGCGCGCAGCTCACCCGGGGTGATCGCGGGCCGGCCTTCCTTCATGCGGTAAACCGCCGCGGGCACCTCGCCGAAACGCGCGTCGGGCAGCCCGAACACCGAACATTCGCCGATGTCGTCATGGGCATAGATTGCGTCTTCCACCTCGATGCAAGAAATGTTCTCGCCGCCGCGGATGATGATGTCCTTCTTGCGGTCGACGATGAACAGGTAATCGTCCGCGTCAAGATAGCCGAGATCGCCGGTGCGGAAATAGCCATCGGCGGTGAAGGCGGCCTTGGTCGCTTCCTCGTTTTTCCAGTAGCCGCGGAAATTGGCGACCGAGCGGATGCACACCTCGCCCACCTGGCCGTTGGGCAGCCGATTGCCGGCATCGTCGAGGATGGCGAGATCAACGATCGGTTTCGATGCGCGGCCCGTCGAGCCGGGCTTGGCGAGATAGTTCTCGTTGAAATTGCCGCAGCCGACCGCGTTGGTCTCGGTCAGGCCATAGCCGAGCAGCGGGAACCCGCCGGGGAAGGCTTCCTTGATGCGGGTGACGTGCTCCACCGGACGCGGCGCCCCGCCCGCGGCGAAGCTCTTGCACTTCGACAGATCGTATTTCTCGCGGTCGGGGTGATTGGCGATTTCGTAGCTCATCAGCGGCACGCCGACGAAATAGGTGACGCCTTCCTCGGCCATCAGCCGGATCGCCAGGCCCGCGTCCCACTTGGGCATCAGCACCAGCTTGCGCCCGATGGCGAAGCTCTGGAGGAACAGCGGCACTTCTCCGGTCACGTGGAACAACGGCACGGCGACCAGCGCACAGGGCTGATCGGTGATCGGCCCTTCGCTGCTTTCGATATGGACCTTGGCCATCGCGCTCTGGGCGACATAGCTCATCACCCCGTGGACGACGCCGCGGTGATCCGACCACGCGCCCTTGGACTTGCCGGTCGAACCCGAGGTGTAGAGGATGGTGGCGATGTCGTCGGGGCCGATCTGCCCCAGCATCGCCATCGCCGCGCTGGTGCCCTGCGGCAGGCGCCAGACATTGGCCAGCCCGGCCGAGGGCGCGCTGCCGTGATCGAACAGCACCACCTTGGCCGGATGGGCATGGCCTTCGAGCCGCGCTGCGCGTTCGGCATCCGCCAGCACCAGCTTCGCCTCGACCAGGTCGATCCCGTAGGCCAGTTCCTCTCCGCTGGAAAAGCCGTTGAGCAAGGTCGCGCAGCCGCCCGCCATCAGGATGCCCATATAGGCGATCATCCAGTTGGCCGAATTGCGCGCGGCAATACCGATGCGGTCGCCCTTGGTGATGCCGTGATCGTGGACAAGGCTTTCCGCGACGCAGCTCGCCGCGGCATAGGTTTCGGAAAAGGTCAGCCGGATCTCGCCATCGACGAGGAAAGGCACGTCGCGGTGTTCGTTGCAGAAATGCGCGAAGTAATGTGCAAGGCTCGGCGGAGCGCTGGCGAAGGCGGGCATTTCCACACCATCACGGATGAAGGGCACGGTGGCAAAGGGCTGTCCTTCGGCAGTCAGCGCGGTGATGATCGCATCAAGCGCATTGTCCAGCTGGGTGGGCATGCGGTATCCTTTCCTCTCTCATTGCTGGAAGACCGGCGCGCGTTTCGCCCTGCCCGTCATCCGATCCCAAGCCGCCTCGGCAGTTCCGCGCCCCTTCCCCTGTCCGGCGCGCTGTGCCAGAAGCACCCACGCGACACGGCCGGATCCGGCCCGCCGATACGGCATCTCATTGTCAATAAGAGGTTCGCCCTGTGCTGTCACTACTTGCCGCAAGCGGCGCCGCCGATCCGATCCACTGGACCGATCTCGGCCTGCGCCCGGGCATCGATCTCGGCTTTTTCACGCTGCGGTTCTATTCGCTCGCCTATCTCATCGGGGTGATCTTCGCCTATTGGCACACCTCGAAGATGCTCAAGCAGCCCGGCGCGCCGATGGCGCAGCGCCATGCCGACGATCTGTTCTTCTACTGCACGCTGGGCGTGATCGTCGGCGGGCGGCTGGGCTATGCCGCCTTCTACACCGGGGGCGAGACCGGCATACCTTCAGCCTTCACCGATTTCTCGGGCGATGGCTTCGTTTCGTGGAAGCTGCTGCGGCTGTGGGACGGCGGGATGGCGTTCCACGGCGGGCTGATCGGGGTGATTGTGGCAATGGCTTACGTGGCCTGGCGCGACAAGCTCAGATTCATCCGTGTGGCCGACTATGTCAGCGTCAGCGTGCCGATGGGGATGCTGCTCGGGCGGCTGGCCAATTTCGTCAACGGCGAGCTGTGGGGGCGGGTGAGCGATGTGCCGTGGGCAATGGTGTTCCCCGGTGCTGACGATCAACCGCGTCACCCGAGCCAGCTCTATCAGGCCGGGCTCGAAGGGCTGGCGCTGCTGATCGTGATGATGCTGCTGTTCTGGAAAACCCGCGCGCGCTATCGGCCCGGACTGCTCGCGGGCATATTCACACTCGGCATCGGGATTTCACGCTTCGTCAACGAATTTTTCCGTCAGCCCGATGCACAACTGGCTGACTTTGCGGCCCGGACCGGGCTATCGATGGGGCAATGGCTGACCATACCGCTTATCCTGACTGGATTGATTGTCGTGCTCTACGCCTTGCGCCAGAAGCCGCTGGCGGCGGGGACAAGGCATCCGGCCTGACCGGCGCAGCCGTCTGGCGCCCGGCCTTGCGGCTGATCGATCCCACGCAGGATGAGGAAGATCAGGCGCGCCGCAAAGCCGCGTCTGACGCCGCAACGAAGATGGCCGCGCAAGCCCAGGCCGCTGCCGCGCGCGAACGGGCCGTCGCCGAAGCGCAGGCGCGCGCCGAAGCCCAAGCCCGCGAGCAAGCCCGCGCCGAAGCCGCGGCAGCCGCCAAGGCCGAAGCCCTCGCCAAAGCCAAGGCGGAAGCCGAAGAGCGCGCGCGGCTGATCCGCGAAGAGCGCGAACGCGCCAAGGCCGAAGCCGAAGCCCGTGCCAGGGCCGAGCGCGAAGCGCGCGCGAAAGCCGCTGCCGAAGCCCGCGCCCGCCGCGAGGTCGAAGCCGCCGAACGCGCGCGTCTCGCCGCTGAGGCCAAGGCCAAGGCCGAAGCCGAGGCAAAGGCGCGCAAGGAGGCCAAGGAAAGGGCGCTCGCCGAGGCAAAGGCCCGGCGCGAGGCCGAAGCCCGCGCCAAGGCCGAAGAGAAGGCGCGTCTGGCCGCCGAAGCCAAGGCCAGAGCCGAAGCCGCCGCCAAGGCCGCGGCCGAAGAAGCCGCGCGCCGTGCGGCCGAGGAGAAGGCCCGCGCCGAAGCCGAAGCCAAGGCCCGCGCCAAGGCCGAGGCCGAAGCCCGCAAGAAGGCCGAAGCCGAGGAGAAGGCGCGTCTCGCCGCCGAGGCCGAGGCCAAGGCCGAAGCGGAAAGGAAGGCCAAGGCCGAAGCGGAAAGGAAGGCCAAGGCCGAAGCCGCCGCGCGCGCGAAGATCGATCTTGGCAAGAGCTTGCGCCGCCTGATCAGACAGACCGGCCCGATCAGCCTTGCCCATTACATGGCCGAAAGCAATGCGCGCTACTATGCCAGCCGCGATCCGCTGGGCGATCAGGGCGACTTCATCACCGCTCCGGAAATCAGCCAGATGTTCGGCGAGCTGATCGGCCTGTGGTTTGCCGATCTGTGGGTGCGCATGGGCAGTCGCAAGCGCATCCACTATGTCGAACTCGGCCCCGGTCGCGGGACGCTCGCGAAGGATGCCCTGGGCGCTGCCGGCCGTTACGATTTCGCACCGCAGGTGCATTTCGTCGAGACCTCGCCGACATTGCGGGCGATCCAGCGCGAAGCCTTTCCCGATTGCCACCACCACCACGATCTTTCGACCCTGCCCGACGATGCCCCGCTGCTGATCGTTGCCAACGAGTTCTTCGATGCCTTGCCGATCCATCACCTGGTGCGCTCGGCCGATGGCTGGTTTGAACGGATGGTCGGGCTGGAGGGCGACAGGTTTGTCTTGAAGCCGGGCAAGGAGCGGATGGACCATATCGTTCCGCCCAGCTGGCGCACCGGCCCGCAGGGCGCGACGATCGAGACCAGCCCTGCGGCGGTGGCGGTGATGACCGAGATCGCCCGGCGCCTCAAGGAACAGGGCGGCGCAGCGCTGATCATCGATTACGGCCACAAGGAGCTGGCCTCGGGCACCACCTTGCAAGCCCTCAAGGCGCACAGGAAGGTCGACATCTTCGATCACCCGGGGGAGGCCGACATCACCGCCCATGTCGATTTCGAGCTGCTCGCCCATGTCGCGCAGGAGCAGGGCGCCGACGTGATGGGCTTGCAATATCAGGGCGAATGGCTGCGCCAGATGGGCATCGACGTGCGCACTGAGGCGCTCCAGCGGCGCAACCCGGGCGAAAAGGACAAGGTCCAGCGCCAGCGTGACCGGCTGGTCGAGGACAATCAGATGGGCACGCTGTTCAAGGTGCTCGGGATCTGCGGGCGGCGCTGGCCGTTCGGGGCAGGATTCCAGTGAGGATGGCAGGCATGACGAGAATGCAAAAGGCGGCAATCGCGCTTGCCCTCACGCTGGCCGGTGCGGCTCCGGCAATGGCGGCCGACCCGATCACCGGGCGCTGGGTGACGGCGGAAAAGGATGCGGTGGTGGTGATCGCCAAGTGCGGCAAGGTGCTGTGTGGCCGGATCGCGCAGTTCCTCATCCCGCCGCCGGACGGCAACGACCAGCGCGATGTCAACAACGCCGATCCGGCCAAGCGCAACCGCAAGCTGATCGGCACGGCAATCCTCTCCGGCCTGACCGCGGACGAGGGCGTGTGGCGCGGGCAGGTCTACGATCCCAAGTCCGGCCGCACCTACGCCTCCGAAGTGCGCCGCAACGATTCGGGCACGCTGGAAGTGAAGGGCTGTTTCGGCCTGCTGTGCCAGACGCAGGTGTGGAAGAAAGCGGGGTAGGCCTACTTCGCCAGACCCGCCTGCCTCGCCAACCACGCGGCCGCCTGCTCGGGCGTCAACTTATGCGCATCCTCGCGGTCGACCGCGAGGTTCGCTGCGCGCATCGCCTCGACACCGATCGCACCAAGCAGGGGCGTGAGCGCGGCGACCACGCCTTCATCCCCGGCGATGCGGGGCGAGAGCATGATCATCGCGTCATAGCTCGGCAGCGCGCCCTCCGGGTCTTCGAGCACCACGAGCCGGTCCGCCGCGATCCGCCCGTCGGACGTATAGGCGCTGATCACGTCGGCCTCGCCCGAGGCCAGCGCGTTGTACATGAAGGTCGGCGCGAAATTGCGTCTCTTGGCAAAGTTCAGCCCGTAGGCATCGCGCACCGCGATCCATTCGGGGCGTTCGAAGAATTCGGGATCGCCGCCCACCGTCAGGCTCGGGGCGACCGCGGCGAGATCGATCAGCGAGCTGACCCCCAGTTCGCGCGCCCGGTCTTCGCGCATGGCGAAGGCATAGGCGTTCTCGAACCCCAGCCGCCCGAGCACCCTGACGCCGTTTTCGCGCCATTCCCATTCGCGGATCGTCTCGTACATCGCCTCACGCCCCGGATTGTCCTTGCGCCCGAGATAGTTGGTCCAGATCGTGCCGGTGTAATCGACCGAGATGTCGATGCTCGACGCGGCGACCGCACCATGCACCACCGCACTGCCCAGCCCGTCGCGATATTCGACCTTGTATCCGGCCGCCTCCAGCCGCGAACCGATCAGCCGGGCGAGGATGTATTGCTCGGAGAACTGCTTGGCGGCGATGACGATGCGGCGTCCTTCGGCGCTGTCGGTCTGCGCCCAGAGCGCCGCGCTCACGCCCGCCACCACCGCCAGCAGGGCACCCGCCCATTGCCAGCGCCGGCGTTGGCGGATACCGCGCTCGACCCACCACAACAGCCAGTCCGCCACCAGCGCGAGGCCTGCGCTGGCCAGACAGCCGGCAACCACCAGCGCCCAGTTCTGCGTTTGCAGCCCGGCGAAGATCGGATCGCCGAGGCTCGGCTGGCCGATGGTGGTGGCCAGCGTCGCCGCGCCGATGGTCCACACGCTCGCGGTGCGGATGCCCGCCATGATGAAGGGGGCCGAGAGCGGGGCCTCGACCAGAGTGAGCTTCTGCCACTTGGTCATGCCCACCCCGTCGGCGGCTTCGAGCACGCCGGGATCGAGATTGGCCTGCGCCGTTACCGTGTTGCGCAGGATCGGCAGCAGCGCATAGAGCGTCAACGCCATCAGCGCGGGGAGAAATCCAAGCGTCGGCAGGTCTTCGCCGAACACCGCCCTCAAGCTCAGCAGCAGCGGGAAGAACAGCGCCAGCAGCGCGAGGGCAGGGATGGTCTGGACGAGGCTGGCAAGACTGAGCGACAGGCGCGCGACCGCCTGCGATCGGCTCGCCCACACCGCCAGCGGCAGCGCGATCAGCATCGCCAGCCCGATCGCGCTGGCTGAAAGCACCACATGCGCCGCCAGCTTGTCGCCAAGGCCGGGCAGGATGTCCCAGACTGGCGCCATCAGGCCGACCTTTCCATCGCGGCAAGGCGCTCGGCCTGCCCACGCGGGACCGCGACGAGTCGCTGGGCGACCGGCCCGCCTTCGCCCGCCAGCAGCGCGCGCGGAGTCGTATCGGCAACCAGTTTGCCCTGGTCCATCACCAGCACGCGATCGGCAAGCAGCAGTGCTTCGGCCATGTCGTGGGTGACCATCACCGTGGTCAGACCGAGGCGTTCATGCAGCTCGCGCACCTTGCGGCCCAGCGCATCGCGGGTGACGGGATCGAGCGCGCCGAAGGGCTCGTCCATCAGCAACAGTTCCGGCGCGCTGGCCAGCGCCCGCGCCACGCCGACCCGCTGGCGTTGCCCGCCCGAGAGTTCGTCCGGCATCCGGCTGGCAAGCCCCGGTTCAAGTTCGACCAGCCGCAGCAAGTCGGCGATGCGTTCAGGGGTGGTTTTCTCGCCCGTCAAGCGCGGGCCGATGGCGATGTTTTGCGCGACATTCATGTGCGGGAAAAGCCCGATTCCCTGAAACACGTAACCCACGCGGCGGCGCAGGCGTGCTGGCGCGAGGCGGGTCACATCCTCGCCCGAAAACAGCACCCGCCCGCCGGTCGGTTCGACGAGCGCATTGACCATCTTGAGCAGCGTCGACTTGCCCGAGCCGGAGGCCCCCACCAGCGCGACGAAGCTGCCCGCCGCAATCGCGCAGTCCACGCCCGCCACCGCCACACTCGCGCCATAGGCTCGCGCCGCGCGCTCGAACACGAGCAAGGGTTGGGGGTTGGTCATTGCCGCAATCCCTAACCCTCAAATCCGCGCGGGGCCAGTGCGGGCGATTGGCCTTTGCCCGAGGCCTTGCTATGCGACCGATCAGAAAAATCATTACAATCGCAGGACACATAATGCGCGCCACCCCCGATTTCGACTTCCAGCTTGGCGAAGCGGCCATCATGATCCGCGAAAGCGCCGCGCGCTTCGCCGACGAGCAGATCGCGCCGCTCGCCGAGCGCACCGACCGCGAAGACCGCTTTCCGCGCGAATTGTGGAAGCCGATGGGCGCGCTGGGGCTGCACGGCATCACGGTCGAAGAGGAATGGGGCGGACTGGGGCTTGGCTATCTCGAGCACGTGATCGCGATCGAGGAGGTGAGCCGCGCCAGCGCCAGCGTCGGCCTCAGCTATGGCGCGCATTCCAACTTGTGCCTCAACCAGATCCGCCGCTGGGGGAATGACGAGCAGAAGGCGAAATATCTCCCCAAGCTGATCAGCGGCGAGCATGTCGGCTCGCTGGCGATGTCAGAGGCCGGGGCCGGCTCGGACGTGGTTTCGATGAAACTGAAAGCCGACGCAGTCCAGGGTGGCTATGTGCTGAACGGCACCAAGTTCTGGATCACCAACGCGCCCGAGGCCGATACGCTGGTGGTCTATGCCAAGACCGATGGCCACGCCGGATCGCGCGGCATCACCGCCTTCCTGATCGAAAAGGGCGACGAGGGCTTTGCCATCGGCCAGAAGATTTCCAAGGTCGGGATGAAAGGCTCCCCCACGGCAGAGCTGGTGTTCACCGATTGCTTCGTTCCCGAAGACCGGGTGATGGGGCCGGTCAATGGCGGGGTCGGCGTGCTGATGAGCGGGCTGGATTACGAGCGCGTGGTGCTCGCCGGATTGCAGCTGGGCATCATGCAGGCGTGCCTCGACACGGTGATCCCCTACCTGCGTGAGCGCAAGCAGTTCGGAAAGCCGATTGGCAGCTTCCAGCTGATGCAGGCCAAGGTCGCCGACATGTATGTCGCGCTGCAATCGGCCCGCGCCTACGCCTATGCGGTGGCCAAGGCCTGCGACGCGGGACAGACGACCCGCTTCGATGCGGCGGGCGTGATCTTGTTGGCGAGCGAGAACGCCTTCCGCGTCGCCGCCGAGAGCGTGCAGGCGCTGGGCGGCGCAGGCTATACCACCGACTGGCCGGTGGAGCGCTACATGCGCGACGCGAAGCTGCTGGATATCGGCGCAGGGACGAACGAGATCCGCCGGATGCTGATCGGGCGGGAATTGATCGGGGCGGCGGGGTGAGCAACGAAGACGAAGACTACGTCTATGACGAGGTGAGCGGCGAATCGATGCCCGCCTCCGAACTTGCCGCTCGGCGTGCGGCGGAGGACGTGATCGAGGTATGCGACGCGGTCGGGAACATCCTCGCCGATGGCGATGCGGTGACGCTGATCAAGGACCTTGGAGTCAAGGGCGCGGGCAAGACGCTCAAGCAAGGCACGCTCATCAAGTCGATCCGCCTGACCGGCGACGCGCAGGAGATCGACTGCAAATATCCAGGGATCAACGGCCTCGTACTCAGGGCCGAATTCGTCAGAAAACGTTGACATGACCGCCCCCACCCTCACCACCAAGCTCGACCGCGAAAGCCCGGAGGCCAGGGCCCGGTTTGCCCACAACCATGCCCTTGCGCAGGAACTGCGCGCCCGCGTGGCCGAGGCCGCGCTGGGCGGCAATGAGAAGTCGCGCGAACGTCATGTCGCGCGCGGCAAGCTGCTCCCCCGCGAGCGCGTGGAACGTCTGCTCGATCCAGGCTCTCCCTTCCTCGAGATCGGCCAGCTTGCCGCCTATGGCATGTATGAAGGCGATGTGCATGGCGCCTCGATCATCTGCGGCATCGGGCGGGTCTCGGGGCGGCAGTGCATGATCGTGTGCAACGATGCGACCGTGAAGGGCGGCACCTATTACCCGATGACGGTGAAGAAGCACCTGCGCGCGCAGGAGATCGCAGCAGAAAATCGCCTGCCATGTATCTATCTCGTCGATTCCGGCGGGGCAAACCTGCCGCATCAGGCGGAGGTCTTTCCTGATCGCGACCACTTCGGCCGGATCTTCTTCAACCAAGCCAACATGAGCGCAGCCGGCATCCCCCAGATTGCCTGTGTCATGGGCAGCTGCACCGCCGGGGGGGCCTACGTCCCCGCCATGTCCGACGAGACCGTGATCGTCCGCAACCAGGGGACGATCTTCCTCGCCGGCCCGCCGCTGGTGAAGGCCGCAACGGGCGAGGAGATCAGCGCCGAGGACTTGGGCGGCGGCGATCTGCACGCGAAGAAGAGCGGCGTGGTCGATCACCTCGCCGAGAATGACGAGCATGCGCTGACCATCGTGCGCGATATCGTCAGCCATCTCGGTGCGAACACCGGGGCGGCCAAGGACGTGGCGCTCAAGGACCCGCGTCCGCCCAAGTTCGACGCGGACGACCTCTACGCCCTCATCCCGCAGGACGTGCGCGCACCCTACGATGTGAAGGAAGTGATCGCGCGTCTGGTCGACGGCAGCGAGTTCCACGAGTTCAAGGCCCATTATGGCAGCACCCTCGTCTGCGGCTTTGCCCACATCTGGGGGATGCCGGTGGCGATCCTCGCCAATAGCGGCGTGCTGTTCTCCGAAAGCGCCCAGAAGGGCGCGCATTTCATCGAGCTTGCCTGCCAGCGCCGCATTCCGCTGCTGTTCCTCCAGAACATCAGCGGCTTCATGGTCGGCGGGAAATACGAGGCGGAAGGCATCGCCAAGCATGGCGCGAAGCTCGTCACCGCGGTCGCCACCGCCACCGTGCCCAAGGTCACCGTGGTGATCGGCGGCAGCTTTGGCGCGGGCAATTACGGCATGTGCGGGCGCGCCTACTCGCCCCGCTTCCTGTTTACCTGGCCTAACGCGCGCATTTCGGTGATGGGCGGCGAGCAGGCGGCCAGCGTCCTCGCCACCGTCCACCGCGATGCCGGCAGCTGGAGCCCCGAACAGGCAGAGGCCTTCAAGGCACCGATCCGCCAGAAATACGAGGACGAAGGCAACCCCTATTACGCCACCGCGCGGCTGTGGGATGACGGCGTGATCGACCCGGTGCAGACCCGCGACGTGCTGGGGCTTGCGCTGGCGACTTGTCTTGAGGCGCCTATTGCCGAGCGGCCTGCGTTTGGCGTGTTCCGGATGTGATTGTTGCGGCCTGAAACCCTCGAACTTTCCCTTGCGTAACTCACCCGGTTGTGAGCAGGAACGCAGTGGAGAGGGGGGGACCAGATAAAGTGCCGCACGACCTTAACCGCAAGCCCACGCTGCTCTCGCGCATCGTGCGGCGGATCATTCTGGCGATCTATCACCTGAACGGCTGGAAGATCGACGGCAGGTTGCCCAAGCATCTCAAGAAATATGTCATCGCCGGCGCGCCGCACACGTCGAACTGGGATTTCGTGTTTTTCACCGGCGCAACCCACGAAGAAGGCATCCGCCCCAACTTCATGGGCAAGCACACGCTGTTTCAGGGGATCATGAAGAATTTCATGTTCGACATGGGCGGCATTCCGGTCGACCGCCGCAGCCGTTTTAACGCCACCCAGCAGATCGCCGCCGAATTCGCGCGGCGCGACGAGCTGGCGCTGGTGATCGCGGTTGAGGGCACGCGCAAGTCCGACGGCAAGTGGAAGTCGGGTTTCTACCACATCGCGCGGGCCGCCGATGTGCCGATTGTTCCAGCCTTTGCCGACAATGCCCGCAAGATTCTCAGCTTCGGCCCGCCGCTGATTCCGAGCGGCAATTACGGCGAGGATCTGCTCAAGATCGCCGAATGGTTCCGTTCCAAGCTCCCCGATTACGAGCGCTTCAAGGTGCTGGAACAGCAGGCCCGCGACATCATCGCTGGCAAGAACGATGTTTGAAGCACTGGCGGCCAACGCGGCCATCCTGATTGCGCTGGTGCTGGTCCAGTGGGCGATTTCGGTCCGTATCAACGACGTCAGTTTCATCGACGCCTTTTGGGGTGCGGGGATGGGGGTGCTGGCGGTGACCAGCTGGCTAAACGTGCCCGGTGGCCCCGGCGCGCTCGCCACGCTGATCGCAGCCATGACCGCCGTCTGGGGCTTTCGTCTCGGCATTCATCTGTTCCTGCGCTGGCGCAGTCACGGCGAGGACAAGCGCTATGCCCTGATCCTCAAGAAGGATCGTGAGAAGGGCCGCTTCGCCTCCGCCGCGCTGACCAAGGTGTGGCTGATGCAGGCGGTGCTGCTGTTCATGGTCTCGTCCCCTGCACAGGTCGGCATTCTGGCGAGCGGTGCGCCCGCGCCGATCCCGCCGCTGGCATGGGCAGGCTTCGCGCTGTGGTGTGTCGGCGTGTTCTTCGAATGGGTGGGCGACGGGCAGCTCGCGCGCTTCAAGGGTGATCCGGCGAACGCGGGTAAAGTGCTCGACACCGGTTTGTGGCGCTACACCCGCCACCCCAACTATTTCGGCGACTTCGCTGTCTGGTGGGGCATCTGGCTCGCCTGCGCCGCGGCCGGATGGGGCTATGCCGCAGCGACCGTGATCGGGCCCTTGTTCCTCAGCTTCACCCTTACCAAATGGTCGGGGGTGGCGCTGCTGGAAAAGGGTTTGGACAAGTCCAAGGGCGAAAAATACGCCGATTACAAGCGTCGCACACCAGTGTTTTTCCCGTGGTTTCCCCGCCGCTGATTTACTCCTCACGCAGGGCAAATCGACGAACGGCCTTGGTGCGTCGCACAAGAATCGACGAGTTGCCCTTTAAGCCTGCCACTGTTTGGCCTATGTTGCGCAAGATCAAGGAGACGCGCTTGCCCATGGCTCTCAACCCCACCTTGCGCGAGCAGGAGCGCAAACGCGTTGCGCGCCATGTGCTTGACCTCGTCAGGGAACGCGGGGCAGAGATCCCGTGGACCGTGGCGATGGCGGAAAGCGGCCTCACCCGCGCACGATTCGAAGCGTTGTTCGAAGATTACGACGATCTGTTCGATGCCGTGGCGCAGCTGTGGCTCGCCCCGCATATGGCAGTGATGGAAGAGGTGCTGGCCTCGGCCCTGCCACCGCAACGCAAGATGTTCGAGTTCTTCCGCCGCCGCTTTGTGATCTCGCGGGAGCGCTTCCAGGACGATCCGCACTTCTTCACCATCCTGTGCGAGATGGGCGCGGCCAATTTCGAGCGGGTGCGATCCTATGTCGACTTGGCCGATCACTACCTGTGCGAACTGATCGCCGAGGCGCAGGCCGAAGGCTTCTTCGCCGGGCTGGAGATCGACGAGGCGCTGTCGCTGATCAACCAGATGGTCTCGCCTTACACTCTGCCTGACGCGCTGATCTATCTCGGCCCCAAGCTGACCGAGCAGAAGCTGGCGCGCATCATTGACACGATGTTCATCGGCCTGTCGGGCGAGGCCGGGGCCGATGCCTCGGGTGTGAACACGCTCAAAGTCGCTTCCTAACCCTCCCCCCACCAGGCCGCGGCGGGATCATCGTCGCCTCGCGCACCGCGGCGCTGCAAGCCATCGAACAACCCCCCGTGCAACGCCATGGTCGAAGGCGCGGTGCGGTTCCAGTCCATCACATAGAGCCGTTCGGCGATCCGCCAGCGGCCCTCGCGCTTTTCGAGCCGGTCGAGATAGCGCCCGCCGACCACCACTTCGATCTCGCCCTGGGGGGCTGGGATCAGGTGCAGCGCGACGCAGTTGGTCTCGGCCCTGGCGGTGTCTCCGGAAATCCGCATCACCGTGTTGGAGATGTTGTGCTGGGTCAGCCGCATTGCGCCCAGCCCCGCCATCAGCGAGGGGATGGCCTCGGCGATCGGTTTCGCACCGTCGCCATAGTCGATCCGGGCATCTGGGGTGAACACGGCGCTGAGCTGCTCCGCATCGCAGCGATCGATCCCGCGGCAGTAGAGCGCGAGGGTTTCGGCAATGGCAAGCCGGTCGGCGACTTCGGTCAGGTCCATGCAGGTCAGCCTAACTGCTGCGCTTGCGCTTGCGAACTGGCATAGAAATCAGTCTCGCCGGAACTGAAGCACATTGGCCGGCCGCCTGGGTGGAGGCGGCCCGAAGCGCTTCTCGGCGAGCGCATATTTGAGCGCTCCTCCGACCATCACCGTCGAGACGAGCAGGATCAGCGCAGCCCACAACCAGTGCGGCAGGCCTGTCACCGCCGCGATCTGACCGGTGTCGGAGAGCACCGTCTGCCCCTCGATCACCGCCTGTTCGGTGAACAGGTAACCGAAGTCGCGCAACATGCTCATCGCCGCCAGCACACCGAGAAACTGCAGGATGAAGCGGATCAGCGCCGGGCTGGCGCGCCATGCCATCAGCGCGAGAGATGCGCCGACCAGCGGCAGCACGGCATAGCCCACCGGCGATCGCACCCAGACGATCACGCTGGCCAGAATCGCCGCCGCCGTCAGCCACAGCACCGATCGCCACAACCGCCGATGAGCGCTCGCGACAATCAGCAGCGCACCGGCGGCACAAGGGGCAAGCGGGCCGCCCGCGGCAATCGCGGCCGGCACCCAGACTGGTGCATCGGCGGCGACCCGGCTTTCGGCCACGCCCGATCCGTTCGCGAAGATCATCAGCTGGCGAAAATCCTGCCCGCTCGCCAGCGCGGTCAGCCCGTGTCCCATCTCGTGGAACCATGTGGTGAGGATGGCGAAGGGGTAGATCAGGTAATTGCCGAAAGGCAGCCAGGGCAGCATCACCACCACCAGCCCGGCCAGCAGCAACCGTCCGGCCTGTTCGGCCTGGCTGCCGGGCCGCACGAGCGATTGCATCGCGGCTCAGCCTGCGCCGGTATCGGGCGCACGACCCGATGCATCAACCGTGATCCGATGGGCTGCTTCACCGGCCCGCGCGTCCTCCTCGCGGTATTCCTGCAGGATCGACCAGCTCGCGAGGAACAGGCCCGCCACCAGCGGTCCGAGCACGATCCCCGAAAAGCCCAGCAGGCTGATCCCGCCCAGCGTGGTGACGAGGATGATCCAGTCGGGAATGCCGGTGTCGCGGCCGACCAAGATCGGGCGCAGCACATTGTCCGCCGAGGAGATGATCACCACCCCGACCACCAGCACGAATACGCCCTGCCACATCGCCCCGGTCAGCAGCAGCCACAGCCCGACCGGGATATAGACCGCGCCCGCACCGATCACCGGCACCAATGCGAACACGGTGGTCAGCACCCCGAAGAACAGCGCGGATTCCAGCCCGACGATGAGATAGCTGATTCCCGCCAGCACGCCCTGCACGAGACCCACCACGCCCGATCCCTTGATCGTCGCGCGCACGATGCCGAGAAAGCGCTCGGCCAGCCTTTCGGCGATCGCGCGTTCGACCGGAACGGTGTTGAGCAGCGTGCGCCCGATCCGCTCGCCATCGCGAAGCAGGAAGAACATCACATAGAGCCCGACCGCAAAGGACAGCAGGAAGCTGAGCGCGCCGCTGCCGATCGAGACCGCCTGGCTGGCGAGCATCCCGGCGCTGGCAGCAAGCAGTTCCTGGAGCTTGGTCTGGATGCTCGACATGTCTGCCCAGCCCGAACGGTCGATTGCCTCCTGCACGGGCTGCGGGAGGATGCCGTAATATGTGTCGAAGGTCGCGGCGAGATCGAGCGGCTGGGCCTGCAGCGCCGCCACCAGTGCCAGCGCTTCCTGCACCACCAGCGTCGCCAGCCACAGACCGGGGACCAGCACCGCGAAGAAGATCACTAGCAGCGCGCTGATCGCCGCAGGATTGCGTCGTCCGCGCATCTTGCGCAGCATCCAGCGGTAGAGCGGCTGGAACATGATCGCCGCCAACGCGGCCCACAGCAGTGCAGTGGCGAAGGGCCACACGATCACTGCCATCATCAGGCTGACGAGCGCGAGAATCAGCAGGAAGCTGGCGTGCTGCAATTCGTCGGTGCGGTGCGGCTTGTGGGCCATGGGCAGGGCAGATGTCCTTGTGCGACTAGACGTCGGGAGGAGCGAGGGTGAATCCGCCCATCGGTTGTCGATGGAAGATGCGATCAGACATCGAGGTTCGCCACGTTGAGGGCATTGTCCTGGATGAATTCGCGGCGAGGTTCGACCACATCGCCCATCAGGCGGGTGAAGATCTCGTCGGTGACATCGGCGTCCTCGACCTTGACCTGGAGCAGCGCGCGGTTTTCCGGATCGAGCGTGGTTTCCCAGAGCTGCTCGGCATTCATTTCGCCCAGTCCCTTATAGCGCTGGATCGACAGGCCCTTGCGCCCGGCGGCGAAGATCGCCTCGAGCAGCTGGGTCGGCCGGCTGATGGAAGCATCGACCGGGATTGCCGAAGCCGGCGCCGCCTCTTCGGCCTCGCCCGCGAGCGGATCGGCAGGAGTGGCGGATTCGGCGTCCGGAGCTTCGCCCACATCGCCCGTGCGCACGAGTTTGACGGGGGCGGCATAGGTCTCGGCCTGCGCTATGGCGAGGCCGTGAAGCTTGTGCGCCTCGGTGCTGGCAAGGAAGCGCGCGTCGATTTCGTGGTTGTCGGTCACCCCGCGCCATAGGCGTTGGAACACTACCGTGCCGTCCTCGCGCTGCGCGGCGCTCCAGCGCGCTTCGCGGTCACCCGCACCCAGCCGTGCGGCGGTGCGCTGCAAAGCAGCGGCGAGCGCATCGCCCGCCAGGCCCGGCTCAAGCGCGCCCGTCAGCGCCATCTGCTCGACCAGACCGGGATCGTAACGGCGCGGCACGAAGCCGAGCAGGTTCTTGAGCCGCAGCGCCCCGTCGACGATCGCGCGCAGATCCGCGCCCGAGCGGGCACCGCCCTGAGTCTCGAGCACGCGCCCCTGAAGCCCGGCATCGATCAGATAGCGATCGAGCGCGGCCTGATCCTTGAGATAGACCTCGCTGCGCCCCTTGGAGACCTTGAACAGCGGCGGCTGAGCGATGAACAGGTGCCCGGCCCTGATGATCTCGGGCATCTGGCGATGAAAGAAGGTCAGCAGCAGGGTGCGGATGTGCGCGCCGTCCACATCCGCGTCGGTCATGATGATGATCTTGTGATAGCGCAGCTTTTCGAGGTTGAACTCGTCGCGGATGCCGGTGCCCATCGCCTGGATGAGCGTGCCGACTTCCTTTGAGGAAATGATCCGGTCGAACCGCGCGCGCTCGACGTTGAGGATCTTGCCCTTGAGCGGCAGGATCGCCTGGGTCTTGCGGTCACGCCCCTGCTTGGCCGATCCGCCTGCGGAGTCCCCTTCGACGAGGAACAGCTCGGACTTGGCCGGATCGCGTTCCTGACAATCGGCGAGCTTGCCGGGCAGGCTGGCGACGCTCATCGCGCCCTTGCGGCTCATCTCGCGCGCGCGGCGGGCGGCTTCGCGGGCGGCGGCGGCATCGATCACCTTCTGGATGATCGCGCGGGCTTCATTGGGGTTTTCCTCGAGCCACTCGGTCATCTTCTCGCCCATCAGGGTTTCGAGCGGCGAGCGGACTTCGGAAGAAACCAGCTTGTCCTTGGTCTGGCTGGAGAACTTGGGGTCAGGCAGCTTCACCGAGACGATCGCGGTAAGCCCCTCGCGCATGTCCTCGCCCGACAGACTGACCTTTTCCTTCTTCAGCATCCCCGAGCGTTCGGCATAATTGTTGAGCGTGCGGGTGAGCGCAGCACGAAAGGCGGCGAGGTGCGTGCCGCCGTCACGCTGGGGGATGTTGTTGGTGAAGGCGAGCACGTTCTCGTAATAGGAATCGTTCCATTCGAGCGCGACATCGATGCCGATGCCGTCCTTCTCGGCACTGACCGCGATCGGCTCGGCGATCAGCGCCTGCTTGTTGCGATCGAGATACTTCACGAAAGCCGCAATCCCGCCTTCGTAGTAGAGATCGTGTTCAAGCTGTTCCTCGTGACGCTTGTCGCGCAGCTTGATGCGCACGCCCGAGTTGAGGAAGGCAAGCTCGCGGTAGCGATGCTCGAGCTTCTCGAAATCGAACTCGGTCACGTTCTTGAAGGTCTCGTGGCTGGCCTTGAAGGTGACACGCGTGCCCTTCTTGCCGGGGGGCGCATCGCCCCTGACGATCAGCGGCGCGACCGCGTTGCCATGCTCGAAGCGCATCCAGTGCTCCTTGCCTTCGCGCCAGATGGTGAGCTCAAGCCACTCGGACAAGGCGTTGACCACCGAGACGCCCACGCCGTGGAGGCCGCCGGAAACCTTGTAGGCATTGTCGTCCGAGGTGTTCTCGAACTTCCCGCCCGCGTGGAGCTGGGTCATGATCACTTCGGCCGCCGAGACGCCTTCCTCGGGGTGGATATCGGTCGGGATGCCGCGGCCATTGTCCTCGACCGAGACCGAGCCGTCGGGATTGAGTTCAATCAGCACGAGATTGCAATGACCCGCGAGCGCCTCGTCGATCGCGTTGTCCGAAACCTCGAAGACCATGTGGTGCAGCCCGCTGCCGTCATCGGTGTCGCCGATATACATGCCGGGGCGCTTGCGAACCGCATCGAGGCCCTTCAAAACCTTGATCGAATCCGCGCCATATTCGTTGGTGTTGGGCCGCTTTGCGGGGGTCTGACTGGTATTATCGTCCATGGCCCATCATATAGGGGCTGGGACGCGGAAACCCAACTGGGGGAGGGCCCCGAGGACAGCTTTTCCACGAGTGTTAGGCGCAGCTTGTCGAGGCCTTCAGAAAGCTGGACGGAAATGCACCTTCCCGCGCCAGATGGTGGCGTCGAACAGCCCCATCATGCTTTGCCGCGAGGATTCGTCGAACTGGGTCGCGTGGCACATCGCGGCAGCCTTGGCGGCGGTGAGATCGGCGGGGGTGTAGCGCACCGTTTCGGTCAGAAGCGCGGGGTCGGTCTCGGCCCAGCCGGCCATCTGCGGCACCTTGGGCAGGGTGCCGGCAGGGATGCCGACATAGAGCAGGCGCGCGCGATATTGGTCGGCCAGCGATTGCAGGGCGGTCGTCACCTGCGCGCTCACCATGCGGTGGTCAGCATGGCCATAGCCGCCGTCCGGCCCCCAGGTCAGCACCAGCTGCGGGTCGACCTCGACATAGGCCTTCGCGAACTGGTTGAGAAAGCGCAGGGCGGGCGATTTCGGCGCCTGCGGGCTTTCGGCCAGCGTGCCGTCACCCAGCCCTTCAAGGAACCGTGCCTCGGCCCCCAGCGCATTCGCTGAACATTGCGCCTCCGCGCGGCGGATCGCGCCGAGCTGCGGCCCGCGAGCGAAGTCGGTCACCCCCGGCCCCTGATCGCCGAGTGTGGCGAAGACGATCGTCACCGCGCGCCCCTGCCGCGCCAGCGAGGCGATGGCGGGGGCCATGAACAGCTCGTCATCGGGGTGTGCGGCGACAACCAGCACCGCCTGTCGTTCGGGCGGGTTCTGGGCCTGCGCCGGGCCGATCGCCAGCCCGGCGAGCGCCATCATGGTAGCCTTGCGGATCATTGCGCGCCCCTCTCCTTGCGCGCGCGTCCTGCCACTAGTGCGAGCCGGTTGGCAAATCCTTTGCGCAGCCAGCCTTGGCGATTATGCATGTCCCCCATGAGCACCGAGATGATGATGAACCGCCTTGCCGAGCCCTTCGGCAGCATCCCCGACATCCTGATCGAATGGAGCCGCATCAAGGGCGATGACCTTGCGCTGGTGGACGACAGGCGCGAGGTCTACTGGGCGGAGCTGGTCGGCCTCATAGAGCGGCTGGCGGCGCGGCTGGTCGAGACGGGCCTGAAGCGCGGGCAATCGGTGGCGATCCTCGGCACTTCCACGGTCGAATATGCGCTGGTGTTTCTGGCCGCCGTGCGCGCCGGCGGGGTGGCTGCGCCGCTCACCACCAGCGCATCACCCGAACAGCTTGAAGGGATGGCCAAGGATTCGGGCGCGATCCACCTGTTCATCGATGCCGCGAAGGCGGCGGAACTGGGGCCGGATTTCATGGCCGATCTGATCCGCGTGCCACTGGAGAGCATCGACCAGTGGATGGCCCCTCCGGGCAGCCGCGCCCCGAACTTCGCGCCCGATCCGAAAGACCCGTTCAACATCATCTATTCCTCCGGCACCACCGGCATACCCAAGGGCATCATCCATTCGCACCAGATGCGCTGGCGGCAATTCGCCGCGACGGCTTTGAGCTATCTTGGCGCGGGGCTGGAAGTCCGCTCGCTCGCCTCGACCCCGCTCTATTCCAACACCACGATGGTCGCCTTCCTGCCGGCGCTGCTGGCAGGCGGCTGCGTGCGGGTGATGGGCAAATTCGATTGCGCCAGGTGGCTGGCCCATGCGCAGGCCGACCGCACCACCATCACCATGCTGGTGCCGGTGCAGTATCAGCGGCTGATGGATTTTGCCGGGTTCGACGACTTCGACCTTTCCAACCTCAAGCTCAAATATTGCACCTCTGCGCCCTTTTCTGCCGAATTGAAGCGCGAGGTCCTGCGGCGGATGCCGGGCGGCCTGATCGAGATCTATTCGATGACCGAAGGCGGGGTGGTTTGCCTGCTGGCGTGCCACGAATTTCCCGACAAGCTCCACACCGTCGGCCGCCCCGCGCCGGGAAGCGAGCTGAAGGTGCTCGACGACGCGGATCGCGAAGTCCCGCCCGGCACCCCCGGCAACCTCGTCGGCCGTAGCCAGACGATGATGAGCGGCTACCAGAACCAGCCCGAGAAGACGCGCGAGGGCTACTGGATCGATCCGGCCACCGGCGCGGTGTGGCAGCGGATGGGCGATATTGGCCGGGTGGATGCAGACGGCTTCGTCGAGCTGGTCGGCCGCGCCAAGGACATGATCATCTCGGGCGGATTCAACATCTATCCGAGCGATCTCGAAGCCGAACTGATGAAAGAGCCAGGCGTCGCCGAGGCCGCGGTGGTCGGCGTGCCCTCGCGCAAGTGGGGCGAAAGCCCGGTCGGCTTCGTGGTGCTCAAGGACGGTGCAGCCCACCCGGCCGCGATCATGGCCGCCACCAACGCCCGGCTCGGCAAGACCCAGCGCCTCGCCGCGCTCCACGCGATCGAGGAGATGCCGCGCAGCCACATCGGCAAGCTGCTCAAGAGCGAGCTGCGCGAGTGGGCTGCACGCTTGGGCGGCGTCGAATAGCCAGAGCCTGCATGTGACACGGCCCGGCTCCTGTCGTGAGGAACCGGGCCGCTAACAGCTGGTGTCCGGCGCGTGAGCGCTTACACGATGAACGTATTGAACGCGGTGCCGCTGATCGCAACCGCGAGTAACAGGGCAATCGCCTTTTCGCTGATTCTGGTCATGGTTTGATTCCCTTGCTTTCTTTTGGTTCGGGACCCGGTCCGACGAGGGAGAGAGGGGGGAGAGATCGCCGTCCGGTCAGGCGCATCATATGGGGTGTGGGGCGTAATTTTCAATCGCAGCGATGAACGAAAATGTTTCATCCTCCCAAGCCCGAATGTCGCGCCCCGCAACCGGCGCGCTGGCGGCGCGCCAGCCGCTGGAGACGCGGCCACCGATGATAGGGGGAGGAAGGGTGGCCGCGTCTCGCGTGCTGCTTGCCCTGCCATCAGCGGGAGGGCAGCCCGGCAGGGGCAGGAGGGCCAGAGGGGGGGAGGTGGCCGTCCGTGCCGGGTCAGGCAGGCTGACAGACCAGCCGTGTTCGGTCTGGTGCTGCTCTGCAATGCCCCACATGGGGAGCGCCAAGGAGGAGAGAGGGCCCGGCGCACATTGCGTGCCAGCTCTATGGTGTTCGAAACCATCGAACACAAATGATAAAACACCAATGTTTGTTGCATAATATGCAATTTAATTGGCGTCCTCAGACGCAAGCGGCCGCCGGATTGCTCCGACGGCCGCCCGGTTTTCAGGAAATTGGCGTGGCTCAGTTGGCCGCGATCGCACCGCCGCGACGCGCTTCGGCAGCGGCGACGCGTTCGACTTCGGCACGGGCCGCTACGCGAGCATCGGCCAGGCACTGCTCGTCGATGCGGGTGCGGCCAAAGGTGTAGCGCGCCGCGCCTGCGAACTGGCAGGCCTGGCGCAGCTTGGCGTCGATCCGCGCTTCGAGCGCGGCGCGGCCTTCGGCGCTCGTCAGGTCGACATCACCATAGGCGATACGCAGGGTGACGGTTTCGCTAGCCGGCGGAGCGGCAAGCGCCACGGCCGGGGCTGCGAGAGCGATCAGAGGAAGGATGAAACGCATGGATATTCTCCGAAGTTGAGAGGGTGTCTTGAGCATTGATGCCGTTGGTCGGCATTCGGTTGCTCTTTGCAACTATGGTGCAGCGCACAAGAGCGCTGTGCAAATGCGAAAAGAGCGAAAATGGTTCCAAAGATTGCAACCGAAAGACGCAAGAAATCCGGGAACCTCATGATATATCTGGAGAATAAATTGCTGCGCCGCAAAAACATCGATTGCGGTGCGGCGATGCTGGACAGCGCCGGGTGCGCTTCGTAATCCGCTGCCATGAGCGCGCACCCTTGGAGCCCTGCCCCGGGCGATTCCCCGCCCCACCAGAGCCACCCCGAATCGATCCTGATTGTCGACTTCGGGTCGCAAGTGACCCAGCTGATCGCACGCCGTGTGCGCGAGGCCGGAGTCTATTCCGAAATCGTCCCCTTCACCCAGGCCGAAGCCGCCTTCAGGCGGATGCGCCCCAAGGGCATCATCCTGTCAGGCTCACCCGCCAGCGTCCCCGAAGACGGCAGCCCCCGCGCGCCGCAGATGCTGTTCGATGCCGGCGTGCCGATCCTTGGCATCTGCTATGGACAGCAGGTGATGACGCATCAGCTGGGCGGCGAAGTGCGCCCTGGCCACGAGACGGGCGCCGAGGGATTGAGGGGCGGCGAATTCGGCCGCGCCTTCCTTACCGTCACCGCCGATTGCGCGCTGTTCGACGGGCTGTGGCAGGTGGGTGAGCGCCATCAGGTGTGGATGAGCCACGGCGACAAGGTCACCCGGTTTGCCCCGGGTTTCGAAATCGTCGCCACCTCCGACGGCGCGCCCTTCGCGGTGATCGCGGACGAGGCGCGGCGCTTCTACGGCACCCAGTTCCACCCCGAGGTGGTCCACACGCCCGACGGCGGCAGGCTGATCGCCAATTTCGTGCGCCATGTCTGCGGCCTCAGCGGCGACTGGACCATGGCCGAGTTTCGCAAGAACAAGATCGCCGAGATCCGTGCACAGGTGGGCGACAAGCGGGTGATCTGCGGGCTTTCGGGCGGGGTCGATTCGGCGGTGGCCGCGGTGCTGATCCACGAAGCGATCGGCGACCAGCTCACCTGCGTCTTCGTCGACCATGGCCTGATGCGCCTGAACGAGGCCGTTGAGGTCGTCACCTTGTTCCGCGATCACTACAACATCCCGCTGGTGCACGTGGAGGCGGAAGATCTGTTCCTCGGGGGCCTTAAAGGCCTCACCGACCCGGAAGCCAAGCGCAAGTTCATCGGCAAGACCTTCATCGACGTGTTCGAGGCCGAAGCAAAGAAGCTCGGCGGGGCGGATTTCCTCGCGCAGGGCACGCTCTATCCCGACGTGATCGAGTCCGTTTCCTTCACCGGCGGGCCTTCGGTGACGATCAAGAGCCACCACAATGTCGGCGGCCTGCCCGAGCGCATGAACATGGCGCTGGTCGAGCCGCTGCGCGAACTGTTCAAGGACGAGGTGCGCGAACTGGGGCGTGAACTGGGCCTGCCCGAGGCCTTCGTCGGTCGCCACCCCTTCCCCGGCCCTGGCCTGGCGATCCGCATTCCGGGCGAAGTCACCAAGGAACGCTGCAACATCCTGCGCAAGGCCGATGCGATCTATCTCGAGGAAATCCGCAACGCCGGCCTCTACGACGCGATTTGGCAGGCCTTTGCGGTGCTGCTGCCGGTCAAGACCGTGGGCGTGATGGGCGACGGGCGCACCTATGATTCGGTCTGCGCCCTGCGCGCGGTGACCTCGACCGACGGGATGACAGCCGATGTCTTCCCCTATGATGCCAGCTTTCTCACCCGCGTGGCGACCCGCATCGTCAACGAGGTCAAGGGGATCAATCGGGTGGTCTATGACTATACGTCGAAGCCGCCGGGGACGATCGAGTGGGAGTAGCTCAAGGCCCCCCTTCCGGCTGCCTCGCAAATCCTCTATCCATCCCGCCGCATCCTGTTCATCAAGGGTACTGCCTGTGACGAACCTGCCCCTGCTCGCCCCGCTTGCCGCCGCATTGGCGCTTGGTCTTACCGCCTGCGCCCAGCCCGCCGGCGACGCGCCCAAGAGCGGTGCTGCGGTGGAGGCCGCACCGGTTACGAGCGGCGCTTGGACGCTCGATCCGGCGGGTTCACGCCTCTCCTATGTCAGCATCAAGGCAGGCGAGATTGCCGAGGCCAACCGCTTCGATACGCTTTCCGGCAGCGTGTCCGCCGATGGCACCGCGAGCCTCGATATCGATCTCGCCTCGGTCAGCACCGGGGTCGATATCCGCAACGAGCGGATGCGCGAGATCTTCTTTCAGGTTGCCGAAAACCCCAAGGCAAGCGTGACCGCCAAACTCGACCCGGCGGCCTTTGCCGGCCTTGCCGTCGGCCAAACCCTGAACCGCCCGCTCAAGGCCACGGTGACGATCAAGGGCGCCTCCAGCGATATCGAGACCGACGTGCTCGTTACCCGCGTCGCGGATGACCGGGTGACCGTGGTGCCGACTGCGCCGGTCATTATCACCACCGATATGTTCGGCCTCACCGACGAACTGGGGGAACTGCGCGCGCTGGCGCAGCTGCCTTCGATCACGCCCGCCGTGCCGGTCACCTTCGCGCTCGCCTTCACCCGCAGCTGACGCGAACCTCGCCGCAATTGCAGCGATCTTGGGCCGGATCAAAGTCTTCCCGCGCCGGTGCGGTATGAATGATCGCGCCGGGCGGGCTGGGAGCGACTCGATCCCACCGCATCCCTTCCCCCGGTTGCCGCTTCTCGCCATAGAACAAGCCCTGACGCTACGGCACGCTAACCCGGCCCGCCCCTCTCAAAAGCGGACTTGAAAGGCGCACGCAAACCCGCTTGTGTCCCCGCCAAACACGGTTTTGACGGGAGAGGACACGCGCCATGAAGACCGCGATCACCGAAATGTTCGGCATCGAGCACCCCATCATCCAGGGCGGGATGCATTATGTGGGCTTTGCCGAGATGGCCGCTGCCGTCTCCAACGCCGGGGGTCTCGGGATCATCACCGGCCTGACGCAGGGCACTCCGGAAAAACTCGCCAATGAAATCGCGCGCTGCAAGGACATGACCGACAAGCCCTTCGGCGTGAACCTCACCATCCTGCCGACCCTGACCCCGCCCGACTATCCGGGCCTGGTCAAGGCGATCATCGACGGGGGCGTCAAGGTGGTCGAGACGGCGGGGCGCAACCCGATCGATCTGCTGCCGCCCCTGAAGGATGCGGGCATCAAGGTGATCCACAAGTGCACCTCGGTGCGCCATGCGCTTAAGGCGCAGGAGATCGGCTGTGATGCGGTGAGCGTCGACGGCTTCGAATGCGGTGGCCACCCGGGCGAGGATGACGTGCCCAACTTCATCCTGCTGCCGCGCGCGGCGGATGAGCTGGAGATACCCTTCGTCTCCTCCGGCGGCATGGCCGACGGGCGGAGCCTCGTGGCTTCGCTGGCGATGGGCGCGCAGGGGATGAACATGGGCACCCGCTTCATCGCCACCAAGGAAGCGCCGGTGCACGACAACGTGAAGCAGGCGATCCTTGCCGCGAGCGAACTCGACACCCGCCTGATCATGCGTCCGCTGCGCAACACCGAGCGCGTGTTGACCAATCCGGCGGTCGAACGCCTGATCGCCAAGGAGAAGGCGCTTGGCGATGCGATCACCTTCGAGGACATCGTCGAGGAAGTCGCGGGCGTCTATCCTTCGATCATGATCGAAGGCGACATGGACAAGGGCGCGTGGAGCTGCGGCATGGTGGCAGGCCTGATCCACGACATCCCGACCTGCAAGGAGCTGATCGACCGCATCATGCGTCAGGCCGAGGAGATCATCGCCCGGATGCAGGCCATGGCCCGCGCGTAAGCTAAGTAGGCACCCGCATTCCCGCCGCCACGGGAGTGCGCCATGCTTTCCCGCATGGACGCCCAGCCCGCGGTATCGGGCAAGGCGATTCGCACATCTGCCCGCAGACGAAGGTGGCTCCGGCGACAGTGCACCAGGCGGAGGGAGTAATGGTACTGCTAGTTGATCCGGCCGCCTTGGGCGGGTTTGCCGGCCTGCTTGCCGTCGCCAGCTGGGCGATCGGTCGTGTGCATGGCCCGCTGGCGGGCGAGAAGTGGCGCGATCATGGCGATACTCCCGCAGCCGCTCAGGCGGAGCCTGATTGCGCATCTGGGGATGCGCCGCCGCCCCTTGACGATCGGCTGGCCGCGGATCGCGCCGCACCCTGCCAGCAACAAGCGCTGGAGGAACGCTGCGCCGCGCTTGCGCTGCCTTTCACGCTGGCCGAGCTACACGCCGAAGCCAGCGCGATCCGCCGGGCGGCGCGGATCCTCGGCGATGTGCCGGAGGCGGATGCGCTGATCGTGCTCGATCGCCCGGCCCGGAGCGCAAGATGCCGCTTCATCGGCTTGAGCGGCATACCGACCTGTCCTGCCACGACCCGGCTGGCCTGTTCGCACGGGGATGGATGCGCGGCGCGGGCCGGACAGAACATGCCGGGCGCGCGTCATGTCATGCGCGATCCGGTATAGGCGAAGGCCGGTTCAGCCGGCCTTGTCGTCCTTCACGCGGGTGTAGGGCACGAAATCGTCGAAGAACACCGCGCCGGTGAAGAAGCCCAGCACCCGGTCGACCGTGGTCATCTGGTCGAGCTTGCACAGCTCGCTGGCGTTGAAGCGCTGGGTCACCAGCGCGTCGCTCTCGTCGATATCGCTGGGGTTGCGGGTGCGCTGGACATAGATCGTGTCGCCCCGCCCATAGACATAGGCGGTCTTCTCGATCGTCTGCATAGGCATGTTCGGGAAGGTCCGGATGCAGCGCACCGGTTCACCGGCAACGCGGCCTTCGAGCAGTTTGGCGAGGCGCTTTTCGCCCTTGGTCATGGGGGCGGCTTCGGCGCTGGTTTCGCCATCCTGCTTGCCCTGATCCTGCGCGGCGGCGGGCAGGGCGAAGGCGAGCGCGAGGGCCGCAGCAAGGCCGGCCATCACGCGGCGGGAAGGGGCAGACAGGTTCGACACGGGCGATTCTCCACAGCAGGTGCGCCGGCTCTTGCCAAAGCTAGGCTTAACCGCCGCTGAGCGGGAAGGCCGTCCGCGCCGGACTCGCCCCGGCCGAGATATCGGGCAGGGCGGCCTGATCGGCACCATCGGCCGGGCCGCCGCGCAGCACGAAGCGCCGGTCGCAATAGCCGCAATCGACATAGCCGTGCTCGTCGATTTCGAGGAACACGCGCGGATGGCCAAGCGCGGCCGGGCGAAAGCCCGCACCGCCGCGGATGCCGCTGGCCCCGTCGCAGCTCACGCGCCGCGTATCGACCAGCAGGACTTCGGGAGGGGCAATGCTCATGGCTGCTGCCGATACAGGGCGCGGCGCGCCAGTTCAATCGCCTTTGGCAAGGCCGCTTGCCGTTCATCTTCGGGCCTGTTGGAGACACATAAGACACGGTCCTGAAGCCAAAAACCCCTCCGCCCGGATCGCCGGGGCAAAGCGGGTGGCAGCAAGGGGCGCAGGCGCGCGATCACGCCGGCCAAGCTGCCACTGCCGCCGCGGGTGGGAAAGCGCGGCGAAGAATAACGGTTGCCCCGCCATGCCCGGCGCGATTAGGGCCAAGGCCATGCCATCCGAGCCCGCCATCCGCATCGACAACCTCGTCAAACGCTATGCCCCTGCCAAAGGCGCGAAGGGCAGTGTCATCGAGGGCAAGCTGGCGCTCGGCGGGGTGAGCTTCGAGGTGCCGGAGGGCGCGATCTTCGGGCTGCTCGGCCCCAATGGCGCGGGCAAGTCGACGCTGATCAACATTCTGGCGGGGCTGGTCAACAAGACCTCGGGCAGCGTCGAGATCTGGGGTTTCGACATCGACCGCGACCGGCGCAACGCCAGCCGCGCGATCGGCATCGTTCCGCAGGAGATCGTGTTCGATCCCTTCTTCACACCCTATGAGGTTCTGGAAAATCAGGCCGGCTTCTACGGCATCCCCGCCGCGCTCCGGCGCTCCGAGGCGCTGCTAGAGGCGGTGCGACTCGCCGACAAGCGTGATGCCTATGCCCGCTCCCTGTCGGGCGGGATGAAGCGGCGGCTGCTGGTGGCCAAGGCGATGGTGCACGCGCCGCCGATCCTCGTGCTCGATGAACCCACCGCGGGCGTCGATGTCGATCTGCGCCGCCAATTGTGGGAACTGGTGAGCCAACTCAACCGCGAAGGCGTGACCGTGGTGCTCACCACCCATTATCTCGAAGAGGCCGAGGAGTTGTGCGACCGCATCGCGATCATCAACCATGGCCGCCTGATCGCCAACAAGCCGACCCGCGAACTGGTCGACATGGCGCGCGAGAAGATCGTCGCGGTCACCGCCGCCGCCGATCTCGCTGCGGCCCCGGCGCACCCTGATTTCGGGCGGGTGCAATGGGATGGGGCGCGCGGGGTAGAGGTCACCTATGACAAGGACCGCCTGAGCGCCGGACAGGTGCTGGCGATCCTGCAGGAGCAGGGCGTCACCATCGCGGATGTCACCACCCGCGAGGCCGATCTGGAGGACGTGTTCGTGCAGCTGACGGCGAGCGCGGGCTGATCAATCCTTGCGCCGGCGCCACTTGCCTTGCCCGATTCGCACGATCGGCGCGCCGCAATGGCGGCAATGGCCGACATATCGCCTGCCGTCCCACGTGACTTCGCGCCGCACCGGCTGGTGCCGATCGAAGGTGCAATGGACAAAGGAAATGAAGGACATGGACCAGGTGTCCTGATGCAGACCAGAAAGACGATTTCGGTTATTGGACGGCCGCGCCCCTCTGCCAGCCTCCGGGCACTGGCCTGTGCCAGTCGTCTGACATGCCACGCCATGAACCACGGTGCCAGCTCGGGACTTAGGGAATATCTCTTACTCCCAGGTGACAGGTCAAGGCGCTTGCGGCAGGGTGATTTGCCCGTCATGCAAGAGGATGGCGAGAGAGGATAGAATGGCTGAAGCGCATGACGTGCTGGTGATCGGCTCGGGCGCGGCAGGACTGACGGCGGCGCTGGCGCTGGCCGAAACCCGGCGGGTGCTGGTGCTGGCAAAGGGCTCGCTCACCGGCGGATCGACCGCCTGGGCGCAGGGCGGGATCGCCGCCGTGCTCGATGCGGGTGACACTTTCGAGGATCACATCCGCGACACGATGATCGCCGGTGCGGGCCTGAATGACCGCGCAACGGTGGAATTCGTGATCGAACGCGCCCCCGCCTCGATCGACCGGCTGTGCGCGCTGGGCGTACCGTTCAACCGCGATGCCGATGCGCTGCACCTCACCCGCGAGGGCGGCCATTCGCACCGTCGCATCGTCCATGTCGACGATGCGACCGGCTGGGCGGTGCAATCGGCGCTGCTCAAGGCAGCCGAGGCCAATCCCAACATCACCCTGCTGCCGGGGCGCACCTGCATCGACTTCATCACCGATCGCCACCGCGAGCAGTTCTCGGCCGCCGGTCGCGTCTGGGGGGCCTATGCCCTCGACGAGGCCACCGGGCGGGTCGAACGCCATGTCGCCCGCGCCACCGTCCTCGCCACCGGCGGCGCGGGGCGCGTGTATCAGTTCTCTACCGCGCCGCGCGGCGCCACGGGCGACGGCATCGCGATGGCCTGGCGCGCGGGCGCGCGCGTTTCCAACATGGAAATGATGCAGTTCCACCCGACCTGCCTCTACCATCTGGAAGTCAAGAACTTCCTCATCACCGAGGCGGTGCGCGGCGAAGGCGGGCGGCTGATCAACCCGCGCACCGGCAAGCGCTTCATGACCTTCTACGATCCCGAACGCATGGAGCTTGCCCCGCGCGACGTGGTCGCCCGCGCGATCGACGCCGAGATCAAGCGCTTCGGCCTCGACTATGTCCATCTCGACATCAGCCATGCAGACCCGGACTTCGTGCGCGGGCATTTCCCCACCATCCACGAAAAGCTGATGGGCCTGGGCATCGACATGACGCGCCAGCCGATCCCGGTCGTCCCCGCGCAGCACTATACCTGCGGCGGGGTGGTGGTGGATTTGCATGCGCGCACCGATGTGCCCGGCCTGTGGGCGGCGGGCGAGTGCACCGAAAGCGGCCTCCACGGCGCGAACCGGCTGGCGTCCAATTCCCTGCTCGAATGCTTCGTCTTCGGCGAGGCCGCGGCGCAGGACATTCTCGCGCGCTGGGACACGTTGGAGGCGCCCCCTGCAATCCTGCCGTGGGACGAAAGCCGCGTGACCGATTCCGACGAGGAAGTCGTCATCAAGCAGAACTGGACCGAAATCCGCCGATTCATGTGGAACTATGTCGGCATCGTGCGCACCACCAAGCGGCTGGAGCGCGCGGCGAGCCGGATCGAACTGCTGAAGCGCGAGGTCCACGAATATTACAGCGCCTTCCGGGTGACGACCGACCTGATCGAACTCAGAAACCTGCTGCAATCGGCCGAGCTGATCGTGAAAAGCGCCCTCGCCCGCAAGGAGAGCCGGGGGCTGCATTACACGCTCGATTACCCTGAACAGGCCGCCGAGGCGAAGGATACGGTGCTGGTGCCGTGATGCTGCGTCTGGAACCGGTCGGTCGGGCGGCGGTTCATCCAGCGCTGGCTGGCCGAATGAGCGGGCCGAAAGCGAAGGGCGTAGCGACGCAAGCTTTCCTGTATCTGGCCGGATGGGCCGCGCTCGCTGCTACCCCCCTCGCCGGGCAGGAACCTGCCCCCGCCGAATCCGACAACGCCCCAGAAAAGGCCCCAGAAAACGGCATCGTCGTTACCGCCCAGCGTTCCGGCGCGCCGATGTGGATTGTCGAGACGCCCAGCGGCAGCGTCATCCTTGTCGGCGAGATCCGGGCTATCCCCAAGACCACCCCGTGGCAGCCCGCGCGGCTCGAGGAGGCGACCCGCGCGGCCGACCGCGTGATCCTCGGCGCGCGACCCAGGATTTCACCCGGCGATGTCCTGCGGCTGATGTTCTCCGGCGGCAAGCTCACCAAGCTGCCCGACAAGACTGTGGCGCGCGACTACCTGACATCGGCGCAATGGCAGCGTCTGGCGATGCTGGGCGAAGCGCATAAGGAAGACTACGCCCGCCAGTCCTTCCTGCTCACCGCCTTCGAGATGCTGCGCAAGCAGCTGCGCTTCAACCGCGACACCACGCGCGATGCCTCGGACGTGGTCAAGGACGCGGCCGAGAAGGCCGATGTGCCGATCACCCGCGCCGCCACGCTGCGGGGCGAGGATGTGATCGACAATCTGTTCGACGCGCCCCCCACCGCCCACATCCCTTGCCTCGTCGCGGCGATGGATGCGGTCGAGGCTGGCCCGCAAATCGTCGAGGCGCGCGCGGCCAACTGGCGGCGCTTCAAGATTCCCGCCGTGATGCACAACCCGCTCGAAAGCGCGCTCGGCCAATGCTGGCCCTGGGCGGACGAGACTTTGGGCAGCGAACTCAGGACCATCTGGGTCGAACGCATCGCCGAAGCAAGCGCCGCGAAGGGCACCACTTTGGCCGTGGTTCCCTTGCGGGTGCTGGCGGAACGCGGCGGAGTGCTTGACCAATTGGCCGCGCGCGGCTTCGATATTGCCGGACCCGCGTGGAAATAGCCGCGCAGGCGTGAGAGGAACCATAACGCCCATGCCCACCGTCACCACCCCCAACACCAAGATCGACATCTTCTACGAGGATCACGGGAACCCCGCGCACGAGGCGATCCTGCTGGTGATGGGCCTCGGCGCGCAGCTGACGCTGTGGCCGGACGAGCTGGTCGAGGCGCTGGTGAGCGAGGGCTTCCGCGTGATCCGCTACGACAACCGCGACATCGGCCTGAGCCAGAAGATGGAAGGCGCCCGCGCCCCCTCGTTGCCGATCCAGCTGCTGCGCAAGAAGATCGGCTTTCCGGCCAAGGTGCCCTACACCCTCACCGACATGGCGCATGACGGGATCGGCCTGCTCGATGCGCTGGATATCGCGCGCGCACACGTGGTCGGCGCCTCGATGGGCGGGATGATTGCCCAGCTGATGGCGGTACATTTCCCCGAGCGGCTGATGAGCTTGACCTCGATCATGTCGACCACGGGCAACCCCAAGCTGCCGCCGGCCGAGAAGCACGCGATGCAGGCGCTCGTCGCGCCGATCACCAGCATGGATGAGGAAAGCCTCGTCGCCCACGGGCTGAATATCGCGCGGAACATCGGCAGTCCGGGCTTCCCCTTCGATCCGCAGGTGCAGCGCGAGCGGGTGCTGCGCAACATTCGCCGCTCGGTCTATCCCGCTGGCCTGCCGCGCCAGCTCGCCGCGATCATCGACGACGGTTGCCGCCGCGCGCGCCTCGCCAAGGTGCGCACCCCGACACTGGTGCTGCACGGCGAGGATGATCCGCTGGTGAAGGTCGAGGCAGGCGAGGATACCGCGCGGCACATCGCGGGCGCGCGGCTGGTGACGATCCCCGGGTGGGGCCACGACATTCCGCAAGCGCTGGTCCCGCGCCTCGCCAGCGAGATCGTCGCCCACGCGCGCGGCAGGTAGAGCACGGCCGCGCCGCGGGGCCTGTCAGACCGCGCGGACCGGGATCGCCGGGGGCGCCGGTGGCGGGCGCCTATCCCACGTCCTGCCGCAGCCGCAGGCGGGCGCGGCATTGCCGGTCACTGGACGCGCGCCCGGAAGCGGATCGTGAAGCTGGGCTGGCTGGTGCCGCTCGTTGCGGCGTTCATGCGCCCGCCCGGGGTGATGCGGATCGCCCGGACATTGGGATCGAACGGGCCGACCGGGGTATAGGTGAACGGCCCGGCCCCGCCAGGGCTGGAGGAGAAAGCCACCATCGTTGCCGGATTGAAGCTCGACAGCCCGCTGCTGGGCGAACCATTGGTGAAGGTCACCGGAGTTCCGGTCGCAAAGGCCATTTCGGCCGGCATGATATCGGTGATGATCACCGAGTTGTTGTCGGGGCGCGCCACCCCGACATTGCGCACGGTAATCGCATATTCGACGATCGCGCCGGGAATCAGCTTGGGATTGGTCGTGCCATTGACCGGATCGGAGATCACCGTGCTCGACTTGTCGACCACCAGCTCGGCGGTGCTGCTGCGCGTGTTGGTGATGGTGCAGACGATCACGTCGCCGGGGCGCGGCGTTACCGTCCCGCCCACCGCGGTCGGCAGCACGGTGGGCGAACCGCTGGCGCTGTTGGTGCAGGCCATGACGGCATCGTAATTGGCAAGGCTCGTGGTTCCGGCAGCGACTTCGTCGAGGCGGTAGGCCGTGCCGGAGGTGACCTGCACCGGCCCGGTATCGCCATTGCTGATCGTGCCGCTCGATCCGGTGGTCGTGCGGCTGGCGATGATGGTTTCGCCGTCGCGGATGCGGATGGTGAACTGGTCGCCGGAAAAGCGCCGGCCGCCGCTGCCGAGCAGCTTGCGCAATTGCAACCGGGGCTGTGCGCCGACGGTGAAGGTGCACACCAGATACTCGCCAAACTGGAGCTGGCCGATGTTGGCGCCGGTGGTTGCCAGACCATCCGGAAGGCCTGGCCGGGTCGCGCCGGCGGTGTTCACGCAGGTTAGGCTGCTGGCATAGGCCGACAGCGGGCTGACGCTGCCCGGCGCCATGTTGAGCGCGAGGCTGAGCGGCACACCCGCGGCCATGTTGAGCGGCGCGACGGTGAAGGGGCCGCCGCTGCTGCCGCTGGTGGTCCCGCCACTCAGCGTCGCGCCGGTGGTGTTCGAGGTGATAAGGTATTGCAGCTGGTCGGCGCTGTTGACACGCGCCCCGATGATCTGGGTTTCCAGCCGGATCGTTGCAAAGCGGATCGCGAACATCACCCCCTGCAGGCCGCCCGCTTGGGTCTCCACCGTCACGCTGGTGGGACTGTTGCTGGCGAGGATATAGGCCCCGACCGTGCCCGAACGCCCGGTGATGGCGACATTGCCGGTGCCGACCCCGTCAATCGGCGGGAAGTTCGATCCGCTGATCGGATTGACCGAATCGAGCAATTGCCACGCGCCGCCATTGGTCGAAAGCCGCAGGGCCTCGCCCTGGTTGCTCGATTCGGCATCGGCCACCACAAAGGAATAGACCGTCGCGCTCGCGCCCGCTGGCGGGATGACGGTGATGTTCGACAAAGTGATGGTGCGCGTGCCGGCGCTGGCGGTGTAGAGCACTGGGCGGCCCGGAATGCCGATGAAGGCGGTATTGCCGATCGCGGCGCCGCTCCACGACGGAGCAGCGACGGCGTTGTAGGCCGTGGTTGTCCCCGTCACCCGAGCGTTGAAGCTCAGCACCGAGCCATCGGGCAGAGTAAAGCTGAGGTTCTGGCCCGCCGCGCTGCGCGCGGCGGCGTCGTTGTAACTGGCAAGGTTGAGCCAGCAATAGGTCTGCCAGCTGGCCGGAGCCGTGCCCTGCGTGGCCGCCTGCCCGCAGTTCTGCGCCATTGCCGCCGGGCTCCACATCAGCGCGCACAGCAGCGCCATCGCAGCCAGCAACCGGCGGACACATGGCAGGGAGCAGGCCATGCGCCGGGCATAGCGCTTTATGGTTAAGACGCGGTAAGCAAGGCGGGCGGAAGCGGGGGTGCGCATTGCTTATCTCCCCAGCCCGAGAAAGCCGAGGCTGTCCGCGTCGAAGGCCATCCGCACGGCGGCAAAAACACCCTTGTCGGTGTTGCGCGCCGCGCGGAAATCGCTGTCGCGGAAACCCTCGACATTATAGCCCAGCGTCACCAGCATCCCCTGGGCCGGCACCACCCCGATCGTCGGGCCGTAGGCGAAGCTGGTGACCTTGTCGGTGAGGTTGGAACGCACCGTGGCGCTCGCCCCAAGCTCGACGCGCGCGCCGATCCCGATCCGCCCGTCAGCGCCGACCAGCACCGAAGTGCCGGAGAACTCGGTGCCCTCGAAGCGGTCAAGGTTGTGGCGCGCGCCGAGAAACAGAGCCAGTTCGTGGCGGCGCACTTCGGCCCCGTTATCGGTCCCGCGCGGGGTGAAATTGGCCGAAAGGCTGGCGACCAGGCGGCGCGCGGTGGCATTGCCATCAACCACCAGAGCCGTGCGGCCTGCACCGCCAGCACCGCCGATTTCCCCGGCCACGCCGCCGGTGATCCGGTCCGAACGGAACTCCACCCGGCCGAGCATGGCCAGGGCAGCGCCGTCGGGGCGATGGGCAAAGGCGATGCTGGCGTCGAGGATCTCGGCGCGCGCCCCGCCGGCCGCTTGCGACAAGGTCCAGGTGACACCCGAACCCACCAGACTGCCTTCGCCCAGCTGGCGGATGGCACCGAACTGCACGCCCTTGCGGTCGGCCGTCTCGCCATCGCGCAGCTCGCCGCGGGCGGTGACGCTCCAGCGGTCCTTGCGCCAGGCGGCGCCGAAAGTGACGGCGGTGAAGTCCTCGAACAGCAGCCCGCCGGAAAGCTGACCACCGCTGGCCGGGGGCTGGGCGGGGTTGATCACGCCGGGGGAACCGGGGTTGCGGCCAAGCGTGCGATTGCCGTCGAGCGTCGCGTCGATGGTCAGATGCTGGCTCACTTGCAAGGTCTGCGACAGGCCGAAGGCAGCAAAGCTGCGGGCGCCCTGCTCGCCGATGCTCTCCTCGCCCAGCGTGGCAACCATCTGCCCGCCATGCCACGGGCTCACCTCGATCCCGCCGCGCAGCTGCCGCGCCTTGAGGTTCTCGCCTTCGGCCAGCTCGAAGGTGCCCACCAGGCGCACGTCCTGCGTGATCGCATAGCGCAGACCGAGCCGATGGCGCGCGGGCAGATCGAGGCTTTCGCTCTTGCCCAGGGCCACGGCGGTGCCGGCGGAAAGCTCCAGCCGATTGCCCAGCAACCTTTGGGTCGCGCCAGCTTCCAGCACGGTCGAGGTGGCGCTGCTGCCATCAGCCAGGCGATCGTCGAAATGGGTGATGCCAAGGCGCAGATCGGTGTTGAGGCTGGTCAGGGTCAACTGGCCCTGCGCGGCACGGCGGCGAAGCGCATCGGTGAGGCTGTCATCCTGCCACAGGCTGCCGGTGAAGGCGAGGCGCTGGCTGAGCAGCACCCGCCCATCGACACCGATCCGGCGCCGCCCGCGCTCGGCCGCGTTCTGCTGCCCGATGCCGTAAGCGGCGTCGATCTGCCGGGCATAGGCGAGCAGATCGAGGCTGGCGGTCTGGTGCTGCGCCTCGACGAGCCAGCCGGTCGCGGCATCGCCGTCGCGGCGGCTAATGCCCAGTTCGGCCCGGATCTCGGTGTTGTCCCCGACACGGGCGCGCAGGTCGAGCGCGCCCAGATCGGTGCGTTGCACGGTGCCGTTGCGCCCCTCGAGGCCGGCGTCGCTGATCGCGGTCGCGCCGATCCGCAGCTTGCCGTCATCGCTGGTCCAGTCGGCCCGGACACCGGCGTTCCATTCGGCCGGACCCGCGCCGTCGGTTTCGAATTCGATGACGATGAACTGCGGGTTGAGGTTTTCGTCGCGGCTCAGCACCGGGGCGGCAAAGCGGATCGTGCCCGAGAGCAGATCAATATCGTAATCGACGAAGCGGGTCAGTTCGCGCACCGCCACGATCAGCTCGGGCCGGAAGCGGTCGCGCACTTCGATGGTCACGCGCTCGGAATTGGGCAGGATCCGGCGGCTGGCGAGACTGTAGGGGCCGGAGATGCCCTGGCCCTGGATTTCCTGCCGCTGGAAGCGGCTGGCGATTTTTGCGGCGAAGCCCTGCGCCTTGATCTGGCCGATCCGCGCTTCGGTCTTGGCGCCGGTCGCGGTGCGGTTGTAATTGGCAAGCCGGGTCTGGTTGAAGGCCGTCTGGAAATCGCCGTAGAGCGCGTAGAAGGTTGCGGTTTCGATCCGGACGTAGAGCTTTTCGCGGCTGGCAGCGTCGAACTGGCGGGCCGAAGCGTCGCCGAACACGGTGTAGTAGGCGGCCGGATCGATCGTGCCGAGCACGCGCTGGTCGTCACGCTGCTTGGCGCTGTCATAGGCAAGGGTGAGGAGATATTTGCCCAGCACCCGGCCCTTGGCATACAGCGCCACCCGCGCATCATCGCCAAGGTCGCTGTCGAACTGGCCGCCGCGCTCCATGTTGTCGGCGACCGAGCGCGCGCCGATCGTGCCTTCGACCAGACCAATCACGGTCCATGCGATGTCGCCCGGTTCGATCCAGGTCTCAAGCTCCTGACGACGGGTGATGGTGCCGTCCTCGAAGGCGAAATCGAGCCGCAGCGCGCCGCTGACCATGGTCGGCGCCAGCGCGATCCGGGCGATGCCCTCTTCTCCCTCGACCACCCAGCGTGCAGCCATCGGCGCGGTGCCGGTGAGCTGGTTCAACTGCTGGCGATCGATCTGTTCGGCGCTCTGGTAGGGCGCGTTGAGCGTGAAGGTGCCCGAAATCCCCTCGCGCAGGGGGCGGCCATTGCGGTCGAGCACGCGGATCGCCACCACCGGGCGGGTGCGGCCGTCGGCGACGAGACGGGAAAGTTCGGGGAGGAGTTCCACCTTGGCGGGCGTGCGGGTGAAGAAAACCTCGCGGCTGAAGGTCTTGGTGACTTCGCCGAAAGAATTGACGATGTGCGCTTCGAGCATCGTGCGTTCGTTGACCAGCGGCACCCCGCGCCAATGGCTGATGGCATATTTGCCGCGCTCGGGCGTCTGGGTGCCGTCGAAGGCGAGCGGATCGACCGGCTTGCCATCGACCAGCAGCTGCACGCTCTGCCCGCGGCGGTGACGGATCGCGACCCGGACGGCGGGCGCGCGCGGATTGGCATTTTCGGTGGGGCTGAGAAAGCCGTCCTCGCCATCGCCCAGGGCCAGATAATCCTCGGGCGGGGCGGAAGGTGCGGCGGGATTGGCGGCCGGACGGACAACCGGCGCGGGCTGTTCAGGCGGTGTGGCCGGTGTCGGCGTCACGGGGCCGGCCTCGGGCAGCACGGCGTGAAAATCGGCGACCACCAGACTTCCGCCCTGCCCGATCGCGAAGCGCGACGCGGCGCTGCCGGCATTGCGGGTCGAGGCCGAGCAATCGACCATCCGCGCCCCATCGGGCAGGGTCATGCGCGCAACCTGAACCACATGGGTGCCGGGCACCACGCCCTCGAAGTGATAGCGCCCGTCTGCATCGGTGATCGCGAAACTGCCGTCTTCCAGCATCACGCGAATGCCGGCAATCCCGGTGCGTTGGCTCTCGTCCAGAGTGCAGGCCCCGGCGGTGATGCGGCCAATGATGGTCATCCGGTCGGCAATCCCCTCGCGCCGCAGATCGACCGCGGCGCTGGCGCGCACCTGGCGGCCCAGCCCGTCGCGCGCCAGAGCATCGTTGAGCGCCCGGCCCTGCTGCGCATCGGGGCGCACGGTCATCGCATAGGTCACGCGGATGCTTGCCCCGGCCGCGATATCGCCAAGCGCGATGGTCAGCATCCGGCCATCGGGAGCCAAGGTCACGGCCCCGGCAGCAGGGGCGGTGCCGTTGACGCGGATCGTGTCGGGCCGCAGCCTCAGCCAGCGCGAGGGCATGTCGGTCAGCGTCACCGCGCGCTTGATCCGCACCGGATCGGCGTTGCGCAAGGTCACCGTGTAGAAGATCGCATCGCCCGGCGCGGCGTTGACCCGCGATGCGCTCTTGGTGAGCGCAAGGTCAAGCCCTGGGCGATCGACCGGAACGTCGATCTCGTAAAGGATGGGGGCTTCGAGCACGAAGGGATCGCCAAAGGATCCTTCGCGCACCAGATGCGTCCGGCCATCGGGCCGGAGAACCCGCGCAAGCAAATCGCGCGGGGCGCGGGAAGGCGCGGAATAGGATTCGGGCGGATCGACCAGCAGCCGATAGCGGCCCACTGCGACAAACGGGAACCAGAACTCGCCCGGCCCCATCATCACCCTGCGGCCGCTTGCGTCGGTAATGTCGCTGCCGGAGATAACCGTCGACGGCCAGAGCGTGGTGCCGTCCTCGGCAAAGACGGTCGCGGGTGCTCCGGTATCGGCATCGACCAGCGTGACGCGCGCGCCATCGACCGGTTCGCCGGTTTCGCTGTCGAACACCACGCCGAAGGGGTCGACCAGCACGGCAATCGCGGTCTGCACCAGAATCGTGTCCTCGCCGGGGTTCATTGCGGCGACGGTGATGCGCGAATCCGGCCCGACGTTGAGGCGACAATCTTCCTGCTCCAGCGGCGGGGGAATGCGGAAGGTTTCAATCACGCCGGCGAACACGCCGCTGTCGGGGGCGGTTTCGAACACGGTCATGGTCTCGCGGTCGCCCTCCAGGCTGGTGAGCACCACGGTGAGGCTGTCGATCACGTCCGGATTGCGATTGGCGCTGGCCGCGGTCACTTCGAAAAACAGCGGCTCGCCCCCGCGCAGCCGGTCAACCGGGCGGACGATCGACGTGGTGAGTGCCGCGGTCGCCCCCTGATCGGGGCTGCCTGCAACGCTGGCGGACTGGCGGCGGGCCTGCACGGGGCTGCGCCCGGCACCGCAGACCGGCGCGCGATAGACCAGTTCGGAGCCCGCACCCGACGCGCGGCGGAACACCCGGATAGCCGGCGGGGCAGGCGGGGCGAGACTGACGTCGAACCGGACCGGATTGCTGGCAATCCGGTGGCTCGATCCGTTAGCCTCCCAAGTGGCTTCGGCGATGTTGGTGATGGTGCGCACCGCCGCGCCATCATTCGTCTGTGCGCAAACCCCTCCCTGCGGCACGCCAAGCGCCAGCAGCACCGCAAGCAGTGCTGCTGCCATCTGCCGCAAGGAGGGGAAAACACGCAAGACCTGTGTTCCGGATCAGAGGCTTAGTCGATCACGACCCGGAAGTAGAGCGAGCGGGTCTGACCGCCTGCGATGTCGCTGAGGTCGCCCGTCACCCGGTCTGCGCCACCCGGGCCACCGGCAGGAGCAAAGTTGCCGCCGGCAGTGCCGTTGGCGCAGGTCGCATCGCCGTTGACGAAGATCCCGAAGGCGTTGTCATAGGTCACATCGAAGGGCAGATCGTCGGTGACGTCGACATCGGTCGCGGTCGCCGCACCCGCCGCGTTGGACACGGTGATGCAATATTCGACCGTCGCGCCGGGGATCGCCTTGGGGTTGGTGGTGCCGTTGACCGGATCGCTGATAACGCGGCTCGTCTTGGCCACGTCGATCACCGCGGCCGCCACGGTGTAGGTGCCGATCGCCGAGAAGGCGCCGTCGCGCGTCGCGTCGGTTACGCCCTGGCCGTCGAACAGCACGGTGTCGATGCCAGTGGTGTTGGTCGCCGATTCGACCAGTTCCGCACCCAGCGTGCCCGCGCCGCCAGCGGCATGGGCATTGGCGGTGAGCGCGATGTCGAACGTGTCGCCATTGGCCGCATTGAGGCCGATATCGGCCAGCACGATCACCGCCACGGTCACACCCGTCGCCGAGCTGCCAACCTCGTCGAGGTAGGTGATCGGTCCGGCGGCGAGTTCGGCCGCATCGAGCACGCGGTTGCCGTCGGTGTCACGATAGATGCGGATATTGCTGATATTCGCAGCGGTTCCGGCGTTGAGCAGCGCGGTCAGTTCCAGATCGACGCTGCTGTTCGAAAGGTTCGTGACGTCGAAGGCGAGCGCCCGGTCGGTTTCACCCGGGGCGACGCTGGTCGCCGCACCGACATTGCTGACGGTCACGTTGACGCGCTGGTCGACGGTGAAGCTGTCGGTCGCAGATTCGGCGTTTTGGGTGACGCCATTGACATTGAAGGTGACATTCACCGTGTTGGTGATGATCGTACCTGCGCTGGTCCCCTGGGCCAGAGCAGGCGCGCTCGTCATTGCGACAAGCGCAAACGCGCTCACCGCACCGAGCAACTGCTTGGTGTTCATCATGGTTTTGGTCCTGAGTGTGTGTCCCGCGTCAGAAATGCCGCCCGCAGGACGTGGCGGTTATCGCCCGCCTGTCAGCGGATGATTGCGGGATAGGTAAGCCGCCCCGAGCCGCCCGGTTCGATGCTCGCCAGCACCCAGCGGACGTGGGTGACATCGGCATGGGTGGCGGGACGGGTGGTTCCGTCGTCAGCGGTGACGGCCAGCGCGGCCAGCGCACCGAAGGTCTTGCCCCCGTCGACCGAGACTTCAAGCGCCGGATCGGCATCGGGCGCGAGGCGCACCGCGGCAGGTAGAGGGTTGGTGACGATGAAATTGGTCACCGCCTCGCTGCCCTTGTTGGTGTAGTCGGTGCCAAACACCAGCCGGTCACCCGGGACTATGGTGGTCGGGTCAACCAGTTCGGTGCGCTCCTTGCCATCGGGATCGGTGATGACCTTCACCGCCTTGACATCGCCATTGAGTGCAATCGGGTTGGCGGTCTGGGCTGCCAGCGGCTGAGCGGCTCCGGCGAGTGCGAAAGCTGCCGCAAGGGCAAGCATCATAGAGGTTATCGACTTCATGGCAGTGATCCTGTTTTCTATCTGATTTTGCAGCAGAATATCGGGCGAGGCTAGGGGTTGACGGTCACGTTGAAGGTAATCGTGCGGCGCGTGCCGGCAGGCACATTGCCGAGCGTGACGGCGATCCCATCGCTCTGGGAAGCGCTGCCCGCATCGCCATCGGCGGCATCGGTCAAGGGCGTGGTATCGAGCGCGAGTGTGCCGGGCGCGTAGGTCGTGCCCGCCGGAATGGCGTCGCGCACCAACAGATTGGCAACCGATCCGGTGCCGCTCACGCGTGCTTCGATCGTGAATGTGGCGATCGAGCCGGGTACCGCGCCGGTGCCGCCGAAAGGATCGCGCAGGGACACGGACTTGATCAATTCGACGCTGGCACGCGTGTTGCGAAGCGATCCGCGCGCTGTAGCCAGAGCGCCGGTATTGCCGACGATCGCATCACCGCCGTCGGCGCCTGCGCCGCTGAAGGTGGTGCCGGGCGTTCCGCTGCCGGTCGTCGCCTCGGCGACAAGATCGACATTGCTGATCTGCGAATCGGTTACGCCATCGGGCACCGTGACCAGCACAAAAACGGTCAGCGCTGCATCCGCGGCCAGCTCTGCGGTGGTCTGCGGCGCGGCGAGGATCTCGTCGATCCCCTCGTCATAGATGCCGTTCGCGTTGCTATCGACAGCAAGGGCGCGCAGCGCCACGTCGAAATCATTGCCGCCGACAGCGGTGGTGGCGATCAGGCGAAAGGCTTCGGGCCCGTTCCCCTGATTGGTCAATTCAAAGGCGAGCACGGCATTGCCCGGCCGCGCGGTGACTGGGCCGGAATCGAGCGAGGTGAGCGTCACATCGAGCAATTCGTCGACGCGCACGGCCACGGTGTTGGATTGCACACTGCGCGTGACACCGGCCTCTTCATAGCTGGCCACAGCGGTGTTCTCGATCAGGGTGCCCGCCGTCACGCCCCCGGCAAGCGCGGGGGCAGCGCCCATGGCGGCCAGCGCCAGCGCGGTGCCGGTGAGCAAGGTTGACACGGGGCATCTGCAATTCTGCGTATTCATGCTTAAGGGCAGTTACGCGGCAATGGTTAGGAAGTCGTTAGCCACGAATTTTAGCCGAGCCCCTTTACCCAACACGCTCAACCCGGGAGCGCCGGGCCGGACGCAGGGCTAAAGGCCGAAGCTACCCTTGAGCCCGTCGATCACGTATTGCGCGGCAAGCGCGGCCAGCAGCACGCCGAGCAGGCGGGTGATCACCGCCTCGACCTTGTCGCCCAGCAGCCGGATCAGCGGGCCAGCGGCGACCAGCGCGGCTGCGGTGATGACCAGCACGGCGGCGAGCGCAGCCAGCACTTCGAGCGATTCGGACAGTCCATCGGCCTCGTTCATCAGCAGCATCACCGCCGCGATCGCCCCCGGCCCGGCGAGCATCGGCATCGCCATCGGGAACACCGAGACATCTTCGATCTCGGGGGTGGCGGCGATCTTCTCGGCACGGCTTTCGCGGCGCTGGGTGCGCTTTTCGAACACCATGTCAAAGGCGATGAAGAACAGCATCAGCCCGCCGGCGATGCGGAAGGAATTGAGCTCGATATGCAAAGCAGCCAGCAATTCCTGCCCGAACAGCGCGAAGATCAAGAGGATGATCGAGGCGATCAGCGTCGCCCTGAGCGCCATGTTGCGGGCCTGCGCGGCGCTGGCGCCCTTGGTCAGCCCAGCATAGATCGGCGCGCAGCCGGGCGGGTCGATCACCACGAATAGGGTGACGAAGGCCGACAGGAACAGTTCGGTCAGCACCATCACTCGTCACCCACGGGCAGCAGGCTCTGCTCGAAGGCGGTCAGCCAGCGGCCTTCGTAGAAATATTCGGCGCTGGCATAGCGCGTACCGTCGGCGCGGTGTTCCCAGCGCCAGCGCAGCGTGCCGTCGCGCGACAGGCGGGCATCGCTCTTGCCTTCCTCGCCCAAGGGGATCGCCGGCGGCGGCGGGATTTCGCTCCCGCCGCGCGGGCATGAAGCAACCATGCCGAGCACCGCATCCATCGCCGTCACGACAATCCCGCCTTCGTCCGCAACCGGCTTTTTCGGCGGGGGTTGCGGCACGTCATCGCCGCCCGCATCGAAGACGTAGCGGTATTGGCCATTGCCCTGACGTTCCCACACGGTGAAGAAATTGCCGACCTTGCCTTCGGGATCGCGATAGCGGCCCTGGCTGACCGCCAGCGCCCCATCGCAGCTCATCACCACGGCGCGCGGTTCCCACTGCACGGCTTGCGGCGGATCGGTCTGGCCGGCAAGCCAGGGTTCGATCGGGAAGGGGCCACTGGCACCGTGCAGCAGCGCGCCGGGAGCGGCGAACTGCTTGAAGGCAGTCCATTGGCCTTGCTCGCGCGCGGCGCGGGCGAAGGCGATTTCCGCCGCGACGATCGCGCTCGGCTGGGCCGCGCCCGGAGCGCCCGCCAGCACGCGGTTGATCACCGCCGGTGGCGGGCCCTTGGGGCGCGGGCTGGCGCAGGCAGCGAGCGCCATTGCGCCCAGCGCCACGAGAAGGGCGACGTGCCTCACAGCCCCTCCGGCGCGGGCATTCCGGCGTGGGCATAAGCGGCGATCAGCGTGTTGCGCAGCAGCACCGCGATGGTCATCGGCCCGACCCCGCCCGGCACCGGCGTGATCGCGCCCGCGACCTCCAGCGCCTCGGCAAAGGCGACATCGCCCACGAGCCGGCCCCTGTCCTTGCCCGGCTCGGGGGGCAAGCGGTTGATGCCGACGTCGATCACGGTCGCCCCCGGCTTGATCCAGTCGCCGCGCACCATCTCTGGCCGGCCCACGGCGGCGACCACGATATCGGCGCGGCGCACCACCTCGGGCAGGTTCCGCGTCCGGCTGTGCGCGATGGTGACGGTGGCGTTGGCTTCGGTGAGCAGCTGCGCCATCGGCTTGCCGACGATGTTCGATCGCCCGATCACCACCGCCTCCAGCCCCGACAGGTCGCCCAGCCGGTCCTTGAGCAGCATGATGCAGCCCAATGGCGTGCAGGGGACAAATCCGGTCTGCCCCACCGCCAGCCTGCCAGCGTTGATGATATGGAACCCGTCAACGTCCTTGTCGGGGTTGATCGCGGCGATGATCGCCTGTTCGTCGAGCTGGCCGGGCAGCGGCAGCTGGACGAGAATGCCGTCCACCGCCTCGTCCTGGTTCAATCGCTCGATCAGCGAAAGCAGCGCGGCCTCGCTTGTGTCGGCGGGCAGGCGGTGCTCGAAGCTCGCCATGCCGGCGGCCGCGCAGGCCTTGCCCTTGGCCCCGACATAGACCTGGCTGGCCGGATCATCGCCAACCAGCACCACCGCAAGGCCCGGGCGGCGCCCGGCCTGATGCGCGAAAGCCGCGGCGTATTCGCCCACCCGCGCACGCAGGGCTTGGGCAAAGGCCTTGCCGTCGATCAGGGCGGCCTCGGCCATCAATAGGCTCCCGCCAGCCCGATCAGCACGCGGATCAGGATCTGCAGGCCGAGGATCAGCACCAGCGGCGAAAAGTCGATCGCGCCGGTGGCAGGCAGGATGTTGCGGATCGGCCGCAGCACCGGTTCGAGCAGGCGGTTGATCGCATCATAGACCTGCCGGAGGAACTCGTTGCTCGCACTCACCACGTTGAAGGCAAACAGCAGCCCGATCACGAACTGCACGATGATCAGCATCACCAGCACATTGGTGATCATCACGAGGATGTCGACGAGTACAGCCAGTCCTTGCATTGCGATCCGTATCCCATGCTGGGCGCGCGATGTGCGCTACCCGGTGATGTCCCTGAGAGGCGTATTAGCGTCTTAATACGCCTCGCGCCACACCTCAGTTCCTGATGATCATCCCGCGCGCACCAGCGTGCCCGCCCCGCGCGCGGTGAAGAATTCGAGCAGCATCGCGTGGCCCACCCGGCCATCGAGCACCACCGCCGCCTCGCAGCCGGATTCGACCGCGCTGACGCAGGTTTCAAGCTTGGGCACCATCCCGCCGCGGATCACGCCCTCGGCGCGCAGGCGCTCGATATCGGCGGGAGTGAGATCGGTGAGCAGCTCGCCATCCGCGCCCAGCACGCCTGGCACGTCGGTCAACAGGAACAGGCGTGCCGCACCCAGCGCCGCCGCGATGGCGCCTGCCATGGTGTCGGCGTTGATGTTGTAGGTCGCCCCATCCGCGCCGGGGGCAATCGGCGCGATCACCGGGATCATCCCCGCCGCCACCGCGGTATCGATCACCGAGGTATCGACTGCGGCCGGCTCACCGACGAAGCCGAGATCGACCACCTGTTCGATATTGCTGTCGGGATCGCGGGTGGTGCGGGAGACCTTGCGCGCCGTAACCAGCCCGCCATCCTTGCCCGAAATCCCGATCGCCTTGCCGCCCGCGGCCGCGATCCAGCCGACCAACTCCTTGTTGATCGCGCCCGACAGCACCATTTCGGCGACCTGCGCGGTGGCCGCGTCCGTCACCCGCAGGCCGTCGACGAAGGTGCTTTCGACCCCGAGGCGCTTGAGCATCTGGCCAATCTGCGGGCCGCCGCCATGCACCACCACCGGGTTGATGCCGACCGCCTTGAGCAGAACGATATCCTCGGCAAAGTCGCGCGCCGCGGCCGGATCGCCCATCGCATGGCCGCCATATTTCACCACGAAGGTGCGTCCGGCATAGCGCTGGAAATAGGGCAGCGCCTCGATCAGCACTTCGGCCTTGGCGAGATCGGGGAGCGGGCCGCTGGCGGTGGAAAGCTTGGTATCGGTCACAGGCGTCGGTTCCCTTGCCGCTTGGGCAGATGGTTTTGCCGGCGCCCTAGCGCCTTCACCGCGCAGCGCAAGGCGGCTTGGCATAGCCTGTTCAGCAGGATTAGGTTTTTCAGGCATTTGATGCTAGGGTGCTGGCGAGAGAGAGGTCAATATGCCAGACGATGCCCCCATACCGATAGCCCCGAAGGGGGGCGCCGCAAGGGCGAACGACGCCAGAGCCAGCAGCCCTATGACGGGCCGGATCGCCGCAAGGGCGAGCGCCGCTCGGGCGAGGACCGGCGGGCCAAGCCCCGAAGCTGACCGCCGCGCGGTCGAGGCGCAGGCGGGGCTGACGGGCAGGACATCGCCCAATGCCCCGCCCGCACGACTTACAGCGCGTCAGGCCGATGCGGGGTTCTCCTGCGCCTGCTCGATCATCGCGGCGATCTCGTCGAGCAGGTGGAGCCGCTCGCGCTTGAGCGCCTCGACCCGTTCATCGCTCGCCGCCTCGATCTCGGCGGCAATGCGGTGGATTTCGCGGTTCACCGCGTGATGTCGCTCGGCCAGCCTGGCGAAATGCGCGTTCTCGCGCTTCAGCCGGTGCAGCACCTCGGCATCTTGCGGAAATTCCTCGTGCAGCTCGTGCGGGGTATGTGCGGACATGATCGTCTCCCTTGGTGTGTGCGGCCAGCCTAGAGCCGCCCGCGCCATCGGTGTTTGAGCGCAGTCAAATTCAGGCGCTTCGGCGCTGCTGGCGGCGGGTGACCTGTGCGGCCAAGTTGACGAAGTTGACACCCTGTCAACTTTGCGCCCGCTCGATTTGTGAGGCGATATCAGTGATATGATGCGCCACACCCGGCGCGGACGGACAGCAGGGTTTGCGCGGGTAACAGGCGAGGCTGGCGGCTGGGGCATCGCCACGAGGGTATGCCCGGAGGCGGAATGTAGGAAAGGGGGCGTTAGTGTTATCTTGATCACTCACCCGGCAGGCTCGAAAGATGGGTAAGATCATTCCCTTCCACAAGCGGCGGAGCGCCTCGACCTGGACCCGCGTGTCGGCCTATCGGCCCGCTTCGTCAGGGCGTGAGCGTGGTCGGGTGCGCTGGTTTCCGGTGGCGCTGATCGCGCTGCCACTGGCGGTGTTCGCGGCGGTGCTGCTGCTGCCCTTCGGCAGCGGGGTGAAGGAGGCGGGCGGCACACTGCCGGTGGCGGGTGACGGGGACCGCGAGCAGGCGCACTTTTCCCTGTGCTCCGGCCCGGTGCGGGTGACCTGCGTCGTCGATGGCGACACCATCTGGTATCGCGGCGAGAAGATCCGCATCGCCGATCTCGACACGCCCGAGGTGAGCAACCCCGGCTGCGCCAACGAGGCGGCGCTGGGCCGCAAGGCGACGCTGCGCTTGCAGGCGCTGCTTAACGCAGGGCCGTTCACGCTGGCGCCCAACACCTTCGGCCCCTCCGAGGACAAATATGGCCGCAGCCTCAAGCTGGTGACGCGCGGCGGCGAGAGCATCGGCGCAATGCTGGTGCGCGAGGGTCTGGCCGAGCAATGGGGCGGGCCGAGGAAGCGGTGGTGTTAGGGGTCGATCCTTACCGGCTCCCAGGGATTGAGCCGGGGTTCCGGGTCAAACCCAGAGAGACGATGGGGATATGCGGAAAGCCAATCTCGATGATCGGCTAAGGCGAAGGTCAACCAACTTGGACTATCGTCACAAGGCAGTCCCGCCTCCTAGGGTCAGTACTCAATTGGGGCTGGCGGAAGCGCAGAGTTGCTGATTCAAGGTTGCCGAGGAGACATCTGGAATGAGCAAGCATGTTTATTGGCTGGACGATGCGAGTTGGGCCGCGATTGAGCCGCTGCTTCCGCGCGGTCGGCGCGGGGCGCACCGGGTTGATGACCGGCGGGTGATCTCGGGCATCATGCACATGCTCAAGACGGGCGCCCGGTGGCGCGATTGTCCGGCTGATTATGGGCCGTACACAAGGATCTACAACCGCTTCAACCGCTGGAGCAGGCAGGGTGTATGGGAGGATACGCCCTGTTCGGCCCAACGCCGGAAGCGGACATAGACAGAGTTCCACTTGCCATAGCGCTCGTGCATGTCGCGCCAAGGGCAGCCGACCCGCAACACGTGGAGCATGCCATTGAGTAAGCGCCGGTTATCGCCAGCGGGACGCGCCCAGCGACCACGCTCAGGCGGCAACAGCGGCCCGACCAGCGCCCATTCCGCATCCGACAAGTCCCCACACCCATGACTGCTCCTCAAAAAGCAGTCTTGGAAGCGAAGCTGTGCAAAGCACAATCAAAACGTATCCATCCGGTGAAGGCCGCACCCGTTTCAGTTAGCGGTCACTGGGTTTGATGATGCGTTTTGCTGCGGCGTTACGACGAGCGGCGATCCGGCCGAGGATGCCGTTGATCGGGAAGACATCGAGTTCGTCTGGATCGTAGTCGTCGAGCCATTCGCTGACATCGGCGTGATCTGGATGGTCCGGATCGTTTCTCGCCTCGAGCATTTCGTAGAACCCCGGGATGCCGCCGCAGTCCTCGGGAGGGCAGTTGCGCTCACCGGCGATGAAACGCGGATATGCCGTGGAGCGATCCCCAGCTCGGACATCCCTGATGATCAAACTGTGTTCCCAGTAATCGCCGAAATCATAGACATAATGAATCCGGGTAGTGCCGGGAGCAAGCACATCGCGCAGTCGTGTGCGGGAGGCGACCTTGCGGGGAGCGGTCCCCCAGTCCTCGTCCATGGGCAGGCCGTAGGTCTGGTGATCGATGACCATCTCCCAGAGGTGATAGTCGAGCCATCCCATGGCGGTCTGGACGATCTCGTGCAGCACCTTGAGGGTGATGGAGGTTGGGACTTCGAGCTCTCGCCAGATGAGCGGGTCGGAATCGTTCAGCTCGATACGCAGCGTGGCGATCTCGGTAAAACTGTCGATGGCGCTTTGGCGGGTCATGCCGCCTGCGATAGCAGACCTTCACTCTTGCGCCAGTTCCAAGGCAGCAGCTGATCGAGCCTGGTGGCGGGATGATCGGCGATGCGAGCGAGGACATCGGCGAGCCAGGCCTGCGGATCGACATCGTTGAGCCTGGCGGTCTGGATCAGGGTGTAGATGATGACGGCACGCTGGCCGCCGCGATCGGATCCGCAGAACAGCCATGCCTTGCGGCCAAGCGGGATGCAGCGGAGCGCGCGCTCAGCTGCGTTGTTGGTGAGGCAGATCCGGCCATCGTCGAGGAAGCGGGTGAACGCGTCCCAGCGCTTGAGCATGTAGAAGCAGGCCTTGGTGAGATCATGGCCGCGCGATAGCTTGGCGACCTGCTCGGTCAGCCAGGTGTGGAGCTCGGCCATGAGCGGCGCGCTGAGTTCCTGGCGAACTGCAAGCCGCTCGGCCGGGCTCTTGCCGTTGATGCCGCGCTCGATGTCGAACAGGGCATCGAGGCGCTGCACGGCTTCGAGCGCGATCGGATAGATCATGGCGGCGCTCTGTCCGCGACTCTTCTTGCGGGCCGAGCTTACGACATCGGCCAGCTCGAAGAACTTGCGCCTCGCATGGGCGAAGCAGCCTGCCTCGAGCACGG